>NZ_JAAIVJ010000005.1 GCF_011008935.1 Tabrizicola oligotrophica
CAGAAGCGCGCCGGACGCTTGAGCTACTTGATGGCAACGCGCCCGGCGCGCTTGCCAGACCTGAAACCGATGCCTATCAACCCCAAGGACTCTCGTTATGAACGAGGGACGACCGGGGGGCAGGTCATCAGCAAGGACGAGAACCTGACCAAGAGCCACGCGCGTTATGTGGAGGCCTGCCTAATCCGGGGCGTCGTTAGCAATCCCCGCTGGACCCTGCCCAACACTCGCACGCCCTCCGACGACGCGGGCAAGCTACCGCTCCCCGACCGCGCGGCCATGGACGAGTTCGTGGATCAGACGAAAACGCTGGTCGGAGCCCTCGGCTGGGATCTCTTCCGAGAAGTCCGCGGTCGAGCGGCTGAGCAGATCGCAGGGCGAGAACTGCCAGCGGCTGAAATCCATGAAAGCCCTCGGTTCTTCTTCCGAGGCGAGGGCTTCGCGGCAGAGATGGAGATTGGGCCCTCCGGGGATTTCGTCGTCACACCAGGTTCGAAGGCAAGGGTCCGGACGACGGGGACGATACCGAGAGGGACGGTCACGCTCCGGAACACCCTTGTCGAGAAAGGCGTCCTCCGCGAGGAAGGCGATTTTCTTGTCTTTGCAAGCGCCTACAGCTTCACGTCTGCCTCTGCCGCAGCTGCGGCCGTCATTGGTGCGAGCGCCAATGGCCGGATCCTTTGGAAGCTCCCAGACGGACGCAATTACGCCGACTGGGAAGCCTCTCAAGGCATGTCAGACCGCGCCTCCGAGTGAGGCCGCTCAAAAGGCGGTAGCAAGTTGGATTTCTGTTCCATCTCGCTAACGCCACCCACGTCGAACCGCGTAGCGGACGCTCTCAAAAAGTTATCCGCTTTCAGTTACTTGCAAGAAATTCACCATAACCGCGCAGTCATCAGGTCCAGAGAATTTCGGCCCTGAGAGACCGCTTCCGGGCCTCCTGGCGCAGGGGCCAGTGCTCAGCCCTTCCCGCATAACCCTCGAAAACAACGGAAAAATCCAGCCGCAGCCGGATCGGGAGAACGCTTTCGCGGGTGCAAGTGGCGGAGAGACAGGGATTCGAACCCTGGGTCGGCGCAAACCGACAACGGTTTTCGAGACCGCCGCATTCGACCACTCTGCCACCTCTCCGCGGTAGGGATCGTGGCGGGGATTTAGCGGGGTCTTTCGGCGCTTGCAAGCCCATTCGGCGGAAAATTCGCGACCGGGGCGTCGGGGCGGTTGGCAAGGGCAGGAGGCTGGCCTAGCCTTGCGGAAAACCCGGGGAGGCAGGTGCGTGGCGCGGTGGGTCTTGGCTGTGGTCTTGTCGCTTTTGCCCGTGGTGGCGGTCCCGGCCCGTGCCGAGACCCCGACGCAGGTTTCGGCCGATGTGATGGCGTTGAGCCGGGCGCTCATGATCCCCGAGACGATGGAAATCCTGCGCGCGGAGGGGCTTGCCAATGGCCGCGAGCTTGGCGGTGAGATGCCGCCCGGTCGTCGGGGCTCGCTGTGGGGCGAGGCGCTGGACCGGGTCTATGACCCGGCCCGCATGCTGTCGCTGTTCGATCAGGCCTTCGCCGTGGCGCTGGCCGAGGATGGCGAAACCGTTGCCGCCGCGACCGCCTTCTTTGGCACGGAGCCGGGTCGGCGGGCGCTGTTGCTGGAGCTCTCCGCCCGCCGGGCGCTGCTGGACAAGACAGTCGAGGCGGCGGCGGGGCTGGCCTATGGCCGCCTGGCCAGCGAGGACCCTGCCCGACAGGCACTGATCGACCGGTTCGTGCGGGCCAATGATCTGGTGGATTCGAATGTCATGGGGGCGATGAATGCCAATCTCGCCTTCCTGCGCGGCCTTGCAGATGCGGGCGGGGACGGCTTTGCGCCAAGCGAGGCCGACATGCTGGCGCAGGTCTGGGGCACCGAGGCCGAGACAAGGGCCGAGACCGTGGGCTGGCTCTTTCCCTTTCTCGCCATGGCCTACCAGCCGATGAGCGATGCCGACCTGACAACCTATGTCGTCTTCTCCGAAAGCCCTGCGGGGCGGCGGCTGAATGCGGCGATGTTCAAGGCCTTTGACGTGATGCTGAATGCGGTGTCGCGCGATCTGGGACGCGGCTTTGGCCGGTCCCTGCAGGGCGACGATATCTAGCGCCAGAGATGGGCGTGGCTCGCCAGGCGCCCCTGCAGCTTGGACATGAGGCGCAGGCCAGGGCCGGGGTGCGGCAGATCGCCGGCGGCCAGCCGGTCTATGGCCACTTCGGGCGGGCAGGGGCGGCGGCTGACGGGGTCGTAATAGCGCGGATAGCCGATCAGCGCGGCATGGACGAGGTGCACAAGGTCGGGCCACGGCAGGGGGTGGCCATCGGGCGCGCGGCGGCGACGCTCGGGCACGGGGCCAAGGTCGCGGGTCAGGCCCCAGCCGGCATAGAAGGGCACCCCAAGGCAGGTGACGGGTTTGGCCCTGAGCAGCGCTTCGAACCCCAGGAGCGAGGTCATGGTCCAGACCTCATCGCACGCGGCGATCAGGGCGAGCGGGTCCGCCCCGGTGGCCACGTGATCGGCAAGCCCGGTCAGTTCCGCGGCGGCGATGGCGCCGGGGCGCAGGCCCGCTTCGACATCGGGGTGCGGCTTGTAGATCAGCCGCGCGCCGGGATTGGCCGATGCCGCCGCCGTCAGAAGGCCGAGGTTGGTCTGCACGGCCCCCGCCCCAAGCCGGATCGAGGCATCATCCTCGACCTGCCCCACCACCAGCACCCGCCGCCCCGGGCCAAGATCGGGCAGCGCCGCGCCGAGCAGGTTGTATTTTGTCACCCCGGTCGCCAACAGCCGCGCCAGAAGCCGCTCGGCCCGCGCCCGGCCGCCGGGCGGCAAGGGTGACAGGATCAGCCGCTCCAGCCGGCTTTCGCGGCCGGGGTCGTAGTAGATACCCAGATCATCCGTCACCAGCGACAGGGGCGGCACCAGCTCGGCGCCAAGCCCGCGCGAGCGCAGGAAGCCGTCCTCCACCCGACGGCAAAGTCCGGGGGCGGCCAGTTCTGCGGGCTCCCTGCCGGCCCAGACCAGAAGGCCCCGTCCGGTTTTCTGTGCCCGCGCCTGTGCGGCGGCGGGGTGGTTGCTGAACACAAGGGGTTTTGTGCGGCCGAACACCTCTTGCAGCCGCCCGCGCTTCCAGAGCCGCATGCCAAACGCCACATGGCCCGCGCGATCTTCACGCCATTGCCAGGTTTCGGCCGCCAGTTGGTCGACCACCTGTTCAAATGTACAAAGGCGGTCGCGGCAGGGATCGTACCATGTCGGAGCCTCGATCATCGCGCCGGCAAACAGCTGGGCGCGCGACAGGACGCGACCGCGGCGCCCCACCGGGTTGCGGTCTTCGGTCAGGCCCCAGCCAATGTAGAAGGGTTGGCCAAAGACCTTGGGGCGGTGTCCGGCAAGGATTGCCTCGAACCCGAGTTGCGAGGACACGGTGTAGACGGCCACCGCGCCATCCAGCAAAGCCCAGGGCGAAACCGGATCGCTGCACAGGCTGATACGGTCCGACAGGGTCTCCGGTCCGAAATGCCCGGCCCTCAGGCCCAGGGCGGTTTCGGGGTGGATCTTCACGACAATGCGCGCGCCCGGATTTTCGTCCAGCGCCGCGATCAGCATCTCGGCAAAGGTCTGGGGGCCGGCCGCGGCATGGGCAATGGAGGCATCGCCGCGCGTCTGGTCCACCACCAGCACATAGCCGGGTTTCGGCAGGGGGGCATCCGCCTGATGAAGGTTGTATTTTGACAAGTCTAGCGCCTGCAACCGGGCTATTCCGTCGCGCGCGCGGGTCATGAGGTTCGAATCGTCAAAGGGGTGGCGCAGCAAGATGCGCTCCAGCGCCGAGGGGCAGCTGCTGTCGAAATGCACGCCAAGCCCGTCGATCATCAGACCCAAAGGCGCATCGCCCAGCCGGCCCGGACGCAGGGAGCGCAGGAAGGCATCCTCGACCCTGACAAGCGGCAGACCGGTGCGCGCCGCCACCGCCTCGCCGCGCGCGGCATAGGGCGAGCGACCCCAGACCACGATCCCGTCCTCGGGTCCCGGTCGGCCCAGTCGCAGATCATGGCCTGCCAGCGTCAGGATGCGCCGCAGCCGGGACTGGCGCAGGAAGCCGGCGTTGTAATAGCAAAGCCGCCGGGGGATTGCGCCCCCGGCGGCTTTGCCGGAAAGGTCCAGGCCCGCCACAGCGGGAATCAATTGCCGCTTGTGGCGGATGCCAGGGAATCTGCCGCGCCACTGGTGCCGGTGATCGCCGACAGCGTCTTGGACCACTGCACGAAGGGCGCTTCGGTGACATAGACGGTGTCGCCGTCGCGCACGAGGAAATCGCGCGCCTCGAACATGCCGGTGGGCTGGGTCAGGTCCAGCACATAGATCATGCGCTGATCGCCTATCAGGTCGTTCCGGCCCAGTACGGTATTGGCGATTTCGGCGGGTTCGTTGCGGAAGACGAAAACCCCGGTCGGATCGGCGGTCGAGGTGTTCAGCCCGCCGACAATGGCAATTGCCTCGATCGCCGAAAGGTTCTCGGTTTCGAACGGCACGCGGCTTTGGTTGCCGGTGGCGCCAAGCGCGGTAAAGGCGCGGGTGTCGCGTTCGACGGTGATGATGTCCCCGGGGCGCAGCGCGATGTCGAGCGCGGGGTTGGCGTAAAGATCCATCGCCCAGACCTGACCCGTCGTGCCGCCGCGTGTCACCCGGATGATCGCGGTCTCCGGTTCGATCGACACGCCGCCGGCCTTGGCCAGCATCGCGGTCAGCGTGCGGGTCGGGCGTTCGATCGGGAACACCCCCTGCGCACCGGCAAAGCCCGAAACGGTGACGGTGGAGCCATCGCCCGCCAGCCGCTGCACCTGCACCTGCGGGTCGGGCGTCTGGGTGTCGAGCTTTTTGGTGATGATCTGGCGCAGCCCGTCAGGCGACTGTCCTGCCGCCTTGATCTTGCCGGCGTAGGGCACGAAGATGTAGCCCTGCCCATCAACCTGAATTTCAGTAAGCGCAGAAACGCGCTGCCCGGTATTGCCGAGAAGCGGGTCATCCTTGACGTTTTCGAACACCGTGATGCCAAGCACGTCGCCGGGCGAGATGCTGTCGGACCCAACCTTGCCGGCATTGCGGAAGCTGTCGGAAAAGCCGAAGGCCGGGGTGACGGCGGTGGCGCGGGTGACGCGGCTGTTCACGCTGACGATGAAGGCATCGCCATCCTTCAGCACCGAGCCCTTGTAGATTTCGGCCTTGTTCGGCCCGGACCGGGGCAACCCGCAGGCGCCAACCGCACCAACAAGTGTGACAAGGGCCAGGGCTTTCGCCCCCCTTGATCTCAGAAATTTCACTGCTCGGGCTCCTTTATTTGGAGTTTGCCTCAAGTTTTGCCGACAACCCTACAGAAAGGTGCCAGAAATTCCAAATCGAATTCCGTCCGGCCGGCGACAATCCTACGTCACCAGTCGCAACTGTTGCCGCGGTGCCGCTTTGCCTTCGGTCAAGGCGTCATAGGGGTCTTCGGCTTGCAGCATCATGTCGACAAGCTGCCGCAGCAACTCGCGCCGGCCCCGCGCGGAATAGAAGCCGCCGGCGATCTGCGAGGTTTCCAGCAGGTAATGCCGGTAGTCGCGGTAGGCGCGGCTGTCGGGGCGGGTGGGCAGGCTGAAGAACTCGGGCAGGGGCCGCGTCGAGACGAATTCCGGCTTGCCATAGACCGCTGCGCCAAAGGTTTTCAGCGGCAGGCCGCGCCACAGCACCTGTTGGCCGGCTGTGGAATTCACCGTCACCGCGCTGCGGGCATGGTTCAGAAGCTGCGCCAGCTTGCCGCCGCGCACGAAATGCACCCGCCCCTCGACCCCGTGTTCGCGCGCCAGACGCCTGATCTCGCGTGCTACCGGCGCTCGGCCATCCTCCAGCGGATGGGCCTTGAACACGATGTGATGATGCGGCGCCGCGCCCTTGGCAAAGCCCTCCATCACCACGGACAGGAATTCTGCCATGGTCCTGAAAGGCGAATGCATCTGGAAGCTGGAGTCATGTTCCAGTTGCAAGAGCACAAGATGATAGGGAAAGCCGCCATGCTTGATGCGGAAGGTGGCCAGCATCCGCTCCCACCGGTGCAGGGGCAAAAGCGCCAGACGCTTGCAATACAGCAGGAACTCCTGCCCGACCGTCAGTTTGCGATGCGGACGGAAATTGCGGAAATCCCAAAAGCCGGCCAGCACGAACCAGTGGTAAAGCGCGCCCCAGAACATGTGCTGGCGCATGTCGCCCCAGCGGGCCGGTGCGTCGGGCAGTTCCATGTCCATCTGCGCCAGCGCCGCCTGCATTTGCGCCACCGAGGTGTCCATCAGCCGCGAATGCCCGTTCGAGCCGCCACGTTCATAGGTGATCCAGTAGGGGCGCAGGTAGCCTTCTTCAAAGACATGCACCATGATCCCGGCGGCGCGGGCGGCGCGCACCGCTTCGGCATGGATGAACCGCGTGTCGCCGTAAAGCACGACATCGGTGATGGATTTGGCCTGAAGGATGGTGCGGATCGTCGCGGGCCAGTCGTCTTGCCGGCCGCGGAAGGGGATGAAGCTGGCGCCGGGCCAGAAGGCGCGGTCGCCGCGGTTGAACCCGACGCGCCAGACGGTCGCGCCCGCGCGTTCCAGCATGGCCCCCAGCCGGTGGAAGAACGGGCCGTGCGGACCCTGCAGGAACAAAAACCGCCGATCTTGACCCGAAACCCGCATGAACCGCCCTTTTTCCCCTGCATCGCGCCGAACGGAGGTCAGCGTAAAGGGGAAATTTCCTCAAACCGTTAACCGTTACCCCCGAAGCGCGACAAATATTGGGCAAATCTGCCGTCTTGCGGGGCGGGGCAGGCGGGGCTACCCATGGGGCAAAGGAGAGACCACATGTTCACTGGCATTGTCACCGATATGGGCGAAGTTCTGGAGCTGGAGCAAAAGGGCGACCTGCGCGCCCGGATCGGCACGGCCTATGATGTGGCAGGCATCGACATCGGCGCCTCCATCGCCTGTGAAGGGGTCTGTCTGACGGTGGTGGCGCTGGGCAGCAGCCCGCGCAACTGGTTCGATGTCGAGATCAGCGCCGAAACCGTGTCGAAAACCAATCTCGCGGCCTGGAAGGTCGGCAAGCGGCTGAACCTCGAGCGTGCGCTGAAGGTGGGCGACGAACTGGGCGGCCATATCGTCTCGGGCCATGTCGATGGTGTGGCCGAGGTGGTGGCGGTGCGTCCCGAGGGCGACAGCCTGCGCGTCACCTTCCGCGCCCCGGTGGATCTGGCAAAGTTCATCGCGCCCAAGGGGTCGGTTGCGCTGAACGGTACCTCGCTGACGGTGAACGAGGTTGAAGGCCGCGATTTCGGCATCAACTTCATCCCCCATACCCAGAAGGTCACGACATGGGGCGAGGTGGCGGTGGGCCAGAAGGTCAATCTCGAAGTGGACACCATGGCCCGCTATGTCGCGCGGCTGAGGGAATGGGCGTAACCTGCACACGGAGACACGGATGACCGGCATCGGCCACAACAAGGGGCCGTCGCCAGAACGCGGGGGTGGGTGGAAAACCCACTGCTGGCGCAGGGCGCGCGCGGCCTTGCTGCCCAATCTGCCGGTCGAGGTCGTCCGCCTGCGGGTGAAACGCGCCAAGGAACTTGGCCTGCCCTACAAGACCTACGCCGGCATCCGCGCCCAGACCGGGCATGACGTGGTGGCCTTCCTGTTTTCCTCGAACGCGCTGCACAGCAGCCCGCAGGCGCCGATCATCCCCGCGCCCGAGGCGGCGCGGCTGGCGGCCTTGGCCGCGGTCAACCGGATCGGGCTGGCCGTGGCGCCGCTTTCCGCGCGCGCGCTGGGCCTGAACCCCGAGCTGGATGAAACCCACCCGGCGCCCTATGCGCTGGGCCGGTTCCCGGAAATCGCCCGCGGCCTGCGCGCGGCCATCGGCACTCTCCCCGCCGACCGCGTGGTTCTCGTCGGCATGGGCGCGCTGGAGCGCGACTGGTGTGCGGCCGGGCGTCTGGCGGCCTTCGTTCCGGCGGACCATTACTTTTCCGCATGAAACCCCAAGCGGCTCTCTCTGGCCTTCCGGGTCCGAGCGCGCTATGGCTTCGGATCAATGCTGCCCTCGCCCAAGCTGCCGGAGCCCTGCCATGACCAAGACCGATTACTCGGACGCGATTTCCTCGATCGAGGATATCATCGAAGATGCCCGCAACGGCCGCATGTTCATTCTCGTCGACCATGAGGACCGCGAGAACGAAGGCGATCTGGTGATCCCGGCGCAGATGTGTACGCCGCAGGCCATAAACTTCATGGCGACCCATGGCCGGGGGCTGATCTGCCTTGCCATGCCGGCCAACCGGATCGAGGCTTTGGGCCTGCCCCTGATGAGCCCCAAGAACTCCAGCCGCCATGAAACCGCCTTCACCCTGTCGATCGAGGCGCGCGAAGGCGTGACCACCGGGATTTCGGCGGCCGACCGGGCGCGCACCGTTTCGGTCGCGATCGACCCGACCAAGGGCGCGGCCGACATCGCGACGCCGGGCCACATCTTCCCGCTGCGCGCCCGCGATGGCGGCGTGCTGGTGCGCGCCGGCCATACCGAGGCGGCGGTGGATGTCAGCCGTCTGGCGGGGCTGAACGCCTCGGGTGTGATCTGCGAGATCATGAACGACGACGGCACCATGGCCCGGCTGCCTGACCTCATCACCTTTGCGCAGCGCCACAACCTGAAGATCGGCACCATCTCGGACCTGATCGCCTATCGCCGCCGCCACGACAACCTGGTGCGGGAAAAGGCGGTCAAGCGGGTGCATTCGGTGCATGGCGGCGACTGGCTGATGCGGGTCTTTGCCGATGAGACCCAGGGCGCGGAACATATCGTGCTGACCAAGGGCGATCTTTCGGGCGACGGGCCGATTCTGGCCCGCGTGCATCAGCTGAATCCGATGGAGGACGTGCTGGGCATCGGCGACGCGCATGTCGGCGATTTGCAGGGCGCGATGCGGGTCATCGCCGCCGAGGGGCGCGGTGCCGTCGTGCTGCTGCGCGACACCTCGATGAAGATGGTGTCCGACGGCGAGGCCAGCCCGCAGACCCTGCGGCAATACGGGCTTGGCGCGCAGATCCTGTCGGCGCTTGGCCTGCACAACATCACGCTGGTGACGAACTCCGCTGCGCCCAAGGTGGTGGGGCTTGAGGCCTATGGCCTGACCATCGCCGGCACCCGCAAGATCGAGGGCTGACCCATGGCTGCGTCCGAGCAACATTATACCCTGCCGCTGCCGGGCTTTTCCAAGCCGGTGCGGCTGCTGATCGTCGTGGCGCCCTATTACAAGGACATCACCGACCAGCTGGTGGCCGGGGCCCGCGGCGTGGCCGCCGCCTGCGGCGCCGAGGCAGACCTTGTGGAGGTTCCCGGCGCGCTGGAGGTTCCGACCGCCATCGGCCTTGCCGAGCGCATGGCGAAATATGACGGCTATGTCGCCCTTGGCTGCGTCATCCGCGGCGAGACCACGCATTACGAGACAGTCTGCAACGACTCGTCGCGCGCGATCACGCTGCTGGGCCTGCAAGGCGCCTGCATCGGCAATGGCATCCTGACGGTCGAAAACCGCGGCCAGGCGCTGGCACGGGCCGAGGTGGCGGGGCAGAACAAGGGGGGCGGTGCTGCCGCTGCCGCCTTGCATCTGGTCGCGCTTGCCCGTAGCTGGGCCGCCGGTGACACCAAGGGAATCGGTTTCCGCGCATGACGGGCAAGAATGAGTCAGGTCGGCCTGACAAGAAGCAGATGAGATCGGCAGCCCGGCTTTATGCCGTGCAGGCGCTTTTCCAGATGGAAAGCTCGGGCCAGACTGTGCAGACCATCTGCCGCGAGTTCGAGACCCATCGCTTCGGCGCCACCTATGACGAGGGTGAATTCGTCGAGGGCGACGCCGACCACTTCCGCGCCGTGGTGGAAAAGGCCGTCAACTGGCAGGGCAAGATCGACCAGATGACCGACCGCGCGCTGGTGGCGGCCTGGCCGATCGACCGCATCGACCCGGTAATCCGGGCGCTCTTTCGCGCCGCCGGGGCGGAACTGGTGGACATGGTGACACCGCCGAAAGTGGCGATCACCGAATATGTCGATGTCGCCAAGGCTTTCTTCCCCGATGGCAAGGAATCCAAGTTCGTCAACGCCGTCCTTGACCACATGGCGCGCGAGGCGCGGCCGGAGGCTTTCTGACCGTCCGGCGTTCTGGAGCGCGCAGAGGAATTTTCCCCGTCCCGCCAAGGATCAGGGGAGGGCAGGCGTTACACCGGAAAAGGAGTTTTCCGATGCACCAGACCACCCTCGCCGCCGCGCTTGCACTTGTCGCCATGCCTTGCCTTGCTCCGCCCGCTGCCCGGGCCGATGAAACCGGGCTGGCCCCCGAGCTTTCGGCGCTGGACTGGCAGGTGACCGAAGTTGACGGCGTCGCTCCGGGCTGGACTGCCACGCTCGATCTGGTTGAACCGGGCAAGGTGTCGGGCCAGGCCCCCTGCAACCGCTATTCCGGATCGCTGGTCTGGACAGGCAACAGCTTCACCGTGGGCAATCTCGCCGCAACGAAAATGGCCTGCCTGCACATGCAGGGCGAGGCCGAGTTCCTTGCGCTGCTGCAGGGCATCGAAACGGCCGAGCAGCTGCCGGGCCTGCTGATTCTGACCGGCGGCGGTCATGAGATGCGCCTTGTTCAGCCGATCGACTGACCTGCGGCATCTTGGGCCTTTCGCCGGCGCGGCAGAGTGCTAGCATCCTCTCCGTCCAGGGGGGCCGCCATGCCGAAACTCATCGCGCTTTACATCCGTTCCGTCGCCATCGGCTTTGGCCTGTCGGCGGTGTTTCTGGCGCTGATGCTGTGGCAGGACGTGGCGGGCCTGCGCCATCTGATCTTCGGGTCGGACATGGGCCTTGTCGCGGCCGCCATGGTGTTCATGTTTCAGGGCATCATCTTTGCCGGCGTCCAGTTCGGCATTGCCGTGATGATGCTGGCCGACCCCGACGCGCCGCCGACGGGCGGCCTGCGCGATCGGCTGATGCCAGACCTTGGCAGTCCGATCCCCGTCCCGGTCAAGGTCGTGCAAAAGCGCTAGGGTGGCGGGCCCGCAGCGGCCGTGAGGTCTGGGTTTTTCCCGAGAGCCAGAGGTCTCAGGTGGGCGCCAGGTAGCAGGACCAGGATCCTGCCAGAGCCAGCCCCCGTTCGCTTGCTTATCGGCCACTGGAAAAGTTGACCCACACGCGAAGAGCAGCACCCGCCACCTTGCAAGATAGGGCCACGAGCGCGGCGGCGCAAGGCTTGCGCGGGGAAGCGGTGCGGCAAGGGGCGATGGCGGCGCGGGGTGCGTCCGGGGGCGCTGCGACAGCGGCGCGGTAGCCGCGCCGGTCCGGCCTCAGCCGGCAAGGAACGCCCGCGCGTCCTCGATACTGTCGCAGACCTTGGCCTGCACCCGGTCGCCAAACCTTGTCAGCGTGTTCTGCTCCCAGTCGGCTACCCAGCCAGCATCCTGACCCGAGTTCGGCAGCGGCGGGATAAGCACGAACTTCCGCAAGGGAGAATCGAGAATAGCGGCGCGGAATTCCTCGCCGCTGACCCAGCGATAGTCCCGCTCGGAAAGCGCGCGCGGCGAGGTGGAGACATCCGCGACCCAATGGGCGACATCGTGGGCGCGCACCCAGTCAAGGGCGGCCAGAACGGCGTCTTTCACGCGCGTGCCTTCGCCATACTCGCTGAACCACTTCAGATAGACGGCGGCGAGGTCCGGCCGATAGCTCACCTCCACCAGACCTGCCGCGTGGTGAAGGATGCGCTTGCCCATGATGTCCTCCGAAACCCGTCGCAGGAAGGGTGGGCAAAAGGTAGCGCGCCCGACCTTCGGCGGCAACCGACCGGTGTCGTCTTGCGAAGTGTTCCCGTTTGGTTCATGCTGGCGCGATGGACACGCCGGCCCAGCCCCTTGATGATCTGTCGCGCCTGCTTCCCGGTCAGCGCCTGCAGCGCGGCGTGTCCCGGGCGCTGCGGCAGTTCGACTTTGTCTGTGTCGAGGAACTTGTGCCCACGCCCGGCCTGCGCGTCGATGTCATGGCGCTCGGGCCAAGGGGCGAGGTCTGGATCGTCGAATGCAAATCCAGCCGGGCCGATTTCCGGGCCGACCAGAAATGGCAGGGTTATCTGGACTGGTGCGACCGCTTCTTCTGGGCGGTGGGCGGCGAGTTCCCGGTGGAGCTGTTGCCCGAAGGCCAGGGGTTGATACTGGCCGACGCCTATGACGCCGAGATCCTCCGCATGGGGGCCGAAACCCCGCTGGCGCCGGCGCGGCGCAAGGCCCTGGTGCAGAAGTTCGCCCGCCATGCCGCCAGTCGGTTGCAGGCCTTCCGCGATCCGGGTGTGGCCGGGCTGATCGTGTAACTCTCCGTCGGGATGTCCTCCGACGGGAAGCGCGACCCGCGCCCGAGGAGCGGCCGCTCAGCGCTTTTTCGGTTTCGGCTGGTCGCCCATCTCGCGCGCCACCTGCGCGGCGGCGCGCAATTCCTCGGCGATTTCCTCGGCCTCGTCGGGATCGAAGTCCAGCGGCAGTTCGATGCCCCCTGCCGCCGCCACATAGATCCGCACCATGCCCTGATCGGTCGGCCCGATCTGGATGTCGGCGGCGATGTCGCTTTGCTTGTCGATGCCCATGGGATGCTCCGCTGTTCTTGTGCCGGACTAGCGCGTTTGAACCCTGTCACGCAAGCGCCTTCGGCCCTTTCGGCCAGCGCCAGACGCTGGCCGGGCGGCGGTACGGCGGTTCTGGTGCGGCCCGCCCGATTCCCCTCTTGCACTCGGGCGGACGGAGAGCTAAATGCCCCTCAAGTGCCGACTTAGCTCAGTTGGTTAGAGCACTAGATTGTGGATCTAGGGGTCCCCCGTTCGAGCCGGGGAGTCGGTACCATCCCAAAAGGCGCTGCGTCACCGCGGCGCCTTTTCGGTTTTCCGGGTCTGTCGCGGCACCTCGCCACGCCGCCGTCCGGGCTCTTGCATTCCGCGGCTGCCCGCCTATGGTCGCGCCTCCCGCACGGAGCCAGCCCATGACCCAGACTGCAAGAATCCCCGCTGTGATCGCCGCCGAGATCGGCGCCCAGCCCGCACAGGTCACGGCCGCCATCGCCCTTCTGGACGAAGGCGCCACCGTTCCCTTCATCGCGCGCTATCGCAAGGAGGTGACGGGCGGGCTGGACGATACCCAGTTGCGCACGCTGGCAGAGCGCCTGACCTACCTGCGCGAGATGGAGGCGCGGCGGGCCGCCATCGTGGCCTCGATCACCGAGCAGGGCAAGATGACCGACGCCTTGGCGGTTGCGCTGGTCAAGGCGGCGACCAAGGCCGAGCTGGAAGACATCTACCTGCCCTACAAGCCCAAGCGCCGCACCCGGGCGATGATTGCCCGCGAGAACGGGCTTCAGCCGCTTTACGACGCGATTCTGGCCGAGCGCATGGCTGACCCGGCGGCGCTGGCGGCGGGCTACCTCACCGAAGCCGTGCCGGATGCCAAATCCGCGCTGGAAGGTGCGCGCGACATTCTGGCCGAGGGGCTTTCGGAAAGCGCCGATCTGTTGGGCCGGCTGCGCGGCCACATGAAACAGGTGGGCCGGCTGCAAGCCAAAGGTGTCGAGGGCAAGGAGGCGGAAGGCGCCAAGTTCTCCGACTATTTCGCCCATGACGAACCCTGGTCCTCGGCACCGAGCCACCGGGTTCTGGCCATGCTGCGCGGTCAGAACGAAGGCTTCCTGACCCTCGATCTCGCCATCGACCCGGACGCCCCGCGCGGGGAAAGCCCGGCGGAGCGCGCGGCGGCGGCGCATCTGAACGCCATGGGCAAAGGCCCCGGCGACCAGTGGCTGCGCGAGGCAGCCGCCTGGGCCTGGCGGGTGAAGCTGAAAACCTCGCTGACGCTGGACCTGATGTCCGACCTGCGCGAGCGCGCCGAGGCCGAGGCGATCAACGTCTTTGCCCGCAACCTGAAAGACCTGCTCCTGGCCGCGCCTGCGGGCGGCAAGGCGACGATGGGCCTTGATCCGGGCATCCGCACCGGGGTCAAGGTCGCGGTGGTCGATGCGACCGGCAAGGTGCTGGCCACCGACACCGTCTATCCTTTCCAGCCCAAGAACGACCTGCGCGGCGCGCAGGTGGCCCTGGCACAACTCATCGGCAAGCATGGTATCCGGCTGATTGCCATCGGCAACGGCACCGCCTCGCGCGAGACGGAAAAGCTGGTGGCGGACCTTCTGGCGCATTTCCCGGGGCAGGAAAAACCGGTCAAGGTGATCGTCTCCGAAGCCGGGGCCTCGGTCTATTCGGCCAGCGAACTTGCGGCCAAGGAATTCCCGCAGCTTGACGTCTCGCTGCGCGGGGCGGTGTCCATCGCGCGGCGCCTGCAAGACCCGCTGGCCGAACTGGTCAAGATCGAGCCCAAGGCCATTGGCGTCGGCCAGTATCAGCATGACGTCGACCAGCACCGCCTTGCCCGCAGCCTTGATGCCGTGGTCGAAGATGCGGTGAACGCAGTCGGGGTCGATCTCAACACCGCCTCCGCCCCGCTTCTGGCCCGGGTGTCCGGCGTTGGTCCGACGCTGGCCGAAAGCATCGTCGCGCACCGCGATGAAAACGGCCCCTTCGCCACGCGCCGCGACCTCTTGAAAGTCGCCCGGCTTGGGCCGAAGGCCTTTGAACAGGCGGCGGGTTTCCTGCGCATCACCGGCGGGAAGGAGCCCTTGGATGCCTCCTCGGTCCACCCCGAGGCCTATGAGGTCGCCCGCAAGATCGTCGCCGCCTGTGGCCGCGACATCCGCAGCCTGATGGGCGATGGCGCGGCGCTGAAAAAGCTGAACCCGGCCGCCTTTGTCGACGAGAAATTCGGCCTGCCCACGGTGCGCGACATTCTGGCCGAACTGGAAAAGCCCGGCCGCGACCCGCGCCCCAGCTTCAAGACCGCGACCTTTGCCGACGGGATCGAGGACATCAAGGACCTGCGCCCCGGCATGATGCTGGAAGGCACGGTGACGAACGTCGCCGCCTTCGGTGCGTTTGTCGACATCGGCGTGCATCAGGACGGCCTCGTGCATGTCAGCCAGCTCTCCGACAGCTTCGTCAAGGACCCGCACGAAGTGGTGAAGGCCGGCGATGTGGTGAAGGTGCGGGTGGTCGAGGTCGACGTGGCCCGCAAGCGCATCGGCCTGTCGATGAAGCGCGACACCGGCGAGGCGCGGGAAAATGCCCGCGAGCGGCAGGTGCAGGGCGGCAAGCCGCAACCGCACAAGGGCAAACCGCTGCCGACCAGCGCCGGACCGTCTGGCGCGGGCGGCAATGCCTTTGCCGACGCGCTGAAAGGCAAGTTCGGGCGGTGACGCAAAAGGGGGGCTTCGCGCCCCCCTCGGTTCATTCGGACCTCACCCCCTGCGGCGTATTTCGAAAGGCCCAAATCCTTTCGCACTGGCCCAAATATCCATTCTTGAATTCAAGCCTGCCGTCCGGCCCGGCGAACCCTCAGCCGCCCTGTCCCCCCACGGTCAGCCCGCCGATCAGCAGCGTCGGCTGGCCGACGCCGACTGGCACCCATTGCCCGGCCTTGCCGCAATTGCCGATGCCGGGATCAAGCGCCATGTCATTGCCGATGGCGCGGATGCCTTTCAGTGCGGTCGCACCGTCGCCGATCAGGGTGGCGCCTTTGACCGCCTCGCCGACCTTGCCGTTGCGAACCCGATAGGCTTCGGTGCAGGAAAACACGAACTTGCCGTTGGTGATGTCGACCTGCCCGCCGCCGAAGCCCACTGCCCAGATGCCGTCTTTCAGGCTGGCCACGATGCCCGCCGGGTCGTCCGTGCCACCCAGCATGTAGGTGTTGGTCATCCGCGGCATCGGGATGTGGGCAAAGCTTTCGCGCCGGCCGTTGCCGGTGGGGGCAACGCCCATCAACCGGGCGTTCTGGCGGTCCTGCATGTAGCCGACCAGCCGGCCATCCTCGATCAGCACGTTGCGGGCCGAAGGCGTGCCCTCGTCGTCAATCGAGATCGAGCCGCGCCGGTCGGGCAGGGTGCCGTCGTCCAGCACGGTGACGCCGGGCGCGGCGATCATCTGTCCCATCAGCCCGGCGAAAGCCGAGGTCTTCTTGCGGTTGAAATCGCCCTCCAGCCCGTGACCAATGGCCTCGTGCAACAGGATCCCCGGCCAGCCGGGGCCAAGCACCACGTCCAGCCCGCCCGCCGGCGCCGGCTGCGCGCCAAGGTTCACAAGGGCGATCCGCAGCGCCTCGTGCAGCAGGGGCTTCCAGTGGCCGGGCTCCAGCAGGCGTGCCAGCCCATAGCGCCCGCCGCCGCCCATGCCGCCCTGTTCGCGCCGGCCGTTCTCCTCGACGATGACTGCGACATTCAGCCGCGCCATCGGGCGGATGTCGGCCAGCCGCAGCCCTTCGGGGCGGAGAATCTCCACCTCTTGCAACCCCGCCGAGATGGTGGCCGAGACCTGCACCACCCGGCGGTCCATGGCGCGGGCGTAGGCGTCAAGCTCTTTCAGCACGTCGATCTTGGCGGCAAAGCTCGCGTCCGCCATCGGGTCGGCATCGGTGTAAAGCCGGGCATTGGTGCCTTTCGGCGCCGGGGCCAGCACGCCGCCGCCATCGCCCACCGCCAGGCGGGCAGTCTCCGCCGCCCGTTTCAAGGCTTTTTCACTGATTTCCGTGGAATGGGCATAGCCTGCCACCTCGCCCTTGACCGCGCGCAGGCCAAAGCCTTCGGAAGCGTCATAGCTTGCGGTCTTGATCCGGCCATCGTCCAGCACGATCGCCTCGGAGCGCTTCCTCTCCAGATAAAGTTCGCCATCCTCGGCCCCCGAAAGGGCGTGTCGCAGCACGCCAAGCGCGGCCTGTTCATCGAGTTTGGTGTCGAAGGGACGGAAGGGGGCGTCGGTCATCGGGGCCTTTCGCGGCTGCAGCATTGATCTGTGTCAAATAGCGCCGCTTTGTCGCACGGTTTCACTTGAGATCATGCGCCTTATGTGGTTTCACCATCGGCATAATCAACGGGATTCTGCCCGAACCTTGGGCATGCCTGAACAATAGGGCGCAATGTCGCCAGACGAAACGGGAAACGAATATGCGTCAGCTCATCTCTCGCGCTGGTCTTGCTTTGGCGGGGCTTGGTGTTCTTCTGTCCACGGCGGCCAGCGCGCAGTCGCTGGAAGTCATCGGGGCGCCGAAGCCCGAGGGCATCGGCTTCCAGCCCCCCGCGACCGAGGTGGCGAGCGGCTTGCAAAGCCTGGATCACATGGTTCTGGTCATCATCAGCGTCATCACCGTTTTCGTCGTCGGCCTGTTGCTGATCGTCATCCTGCGCTACAACCGCCGCGCCAACCCGACGCCGGCGCGCTTCACCCACAACACGCCGCTGGAAGTGGCATGGACGCTGATTCCGGTGCTGGTGCTGGTGTTCATCGGCTCCTTCTCGCTGCCGCAGCTGTTCAAGCAGCAGGATTTCACCGCGGTCGAGGCTGACCTGACCATCAAGGTTACCGGCAACCAGTGGTTCTGGTCCTATGAATATCCCGATGAAGGCGTGGCTTTCGACAGCTTCCTGCTGCCGAAGGAAGAGCTGGCCGCGCATGGCTATGACGACAGCCTCTATCTTCTGGCCACCGACACGGCCGTTGTCGTGCCGGTCGGCAAGACCGTTCTGGTGCAGGTCACCGGCGCCGACGTGATCCATTCGTGGAAAGTTCCGGCCTTCGGCGTGATGCAGGATGCCGTGCCGGGCCGTCTGGCGCAGACCTGGTTCAAGGCCGACAAGGAAGGCATCTACTTTGGCCAGTGCTCGGAGATCTGCGGCAAGGACCATGCCTATATGCCGATCACGGTGAAGGTCGTTTCGGAGGAGGCCTATGCCAAGTGGCTGGTCGGCGCCAAGGCCGGCAACGTGCAGCTGGCGTCGAACTGATCCAGCTGATCTCAGGCAGGGAAGGGGGCCGCGGCCCCTTTCCGACCAAGGCAAGAAAACAGGACGGGCCATGACCGACATCCGGTCTTATGAAGACAGCCGCGACGCAGGGTTCGGCGATTACGTGCAGCTTCTCAAGCCGCGCGTGATGTCGCTTGTGGTCTTTACCGCGCTCGTCGGCCTGCTGGTGGCGCCAGTGTCGCTGCACCCGGTCGAGGCCTTCACCGCCGTCTTGTTCATCGCGCTGGGTGGCGGGGCCTCGGGGGCGCTGAACATGTGGTGGGATGCCGACATCGACGCCATCATGCGCCGCACCAAGGGCCGCCCGATCCCCTCGGGCCGCGTGCAGCCCGGCGAGGCGCTGGCCATCGGGCTGGCGCTTTCGGGCATTTCCGTCGTCATGCTGGCGCTGGCCACCAATGTCATGGCGGGCGCGCTTCTGGCCTTCACCATCTTCTTCTATGTCGTCGTCTATTCGATGTGGCTGAAGCGCTCTACCCCGCAGAACATCGTGATTGGCGGCGCGGCCGGGGCCTTCCCGCCGATGATCGGCTGGGTGGCGGCGACCGGGTCGGTCTCGGTCGAGGCCTTCCTGATGTTCATGCTGATCTTCATGTGGACGCCGCCGCATTTCTGGGCGCTGGCGCTGTTCATGAAATCCGACTACGGCGATGCCAAGGTGCCGATGCTGACCGAAACCCATGGCCGCCGCGTCACCCGCGCCCATGTCTGGTGGTATACGGTCGCGCTGGTGCCGTTCTCGCTGGCCCTGGGCTTTACGCCGATCGGCGGCAATGTCTATCTGGCCGCTTCGCTGGTCTTGAACGCGGGCTTCCTGCGTGGGGCCTGGACGATCTGGAAGCGCGATGAGGTCGCGGCCGAGGCCGATGGCTACAAGGTCGAGAAATCGGTGTTCCGCTTCTCGCTGCTGTATCTGTTCCTGCATTTCACCGCCCTGCTTGCCGATGCCGGCCTGCGCGCCTGGGGGGGCTTCTGAGATGGCTTTGCGGGTCGAACATGAGATGCACCAGCGCCGTTTCAGCCGCAACGTCGGGCTTGGTCTTGTGCTGGCCGCCTTCGTCGCGCTGGTCTTTGCCCTGACGGTGGTCAAGGTGACGAACGGCGACCGCATGCATGCCGATGACGGCAAGGCCAACACCGGCACTGTGGTTCAGCCCGCCAGCGGGGGCAGTCAGCCATGACGCCGCAAGCCAAAACCGGCGCGTGGCTGGCGGGGATCGCGGCGACCATGCTCGGTCTCTCTTTCGCCGCCGTGCCGTTTTACGATCTGTTTTGCCGGATGACCGGCTTTGCCGGCACCACCTCGGTTTCGGAAACCGCATCGGATACGGTGCTGGACCAGACCGTGATCGTGCGTTTCGACGCTTCGCTTGAGGCCGGCATGCCGTGGGAGTTCAAGCCGCAACAGGCGGAAATGACGCTGAAGATCGGCGAAACCGCGCTGGCCTTCTACGAGGCGTTCAACCCCACCGACCGCCCGATCGCCGGCACCGCCAGCTACAACGTCGCCCCCGACCTCGCCGGTGGCTATTTCACCAAGATCGAGTGCTTCTGCTTCACCGAACAGGTGCTGCAACCCGGTGAGCGCGTCGTCATGCCGGTGTCGTTCTATGTCGATCCGTCCATCGTCGCGGACGCCGAGGCGGGCAAGATCGCCGAAATCACCCTGTCCTATACTTTCCACGAAACACCGCTGCCGGAACAACAGGCGGGCCTCATCGCCCCCACTGCCACAGCGGAAAACTGACAAGAAGAAAACACGAGGGAACCAACCATGGCCCACGCCAAGAACCACGACTACCACATTCTGCCGCCGTCGATCTGGCCCCTGATGGGCGCGGTTTCGGCCTTCATCATGCTGTTCGGCGCGACGCTGTGGATGAAGGGCGGCAGCCCCTGGATGGGCCTGATCGGCTTTGCGGGCGTGCTTTACGTCATGTTCGCCTGGTGGTCGGAAGTCGTCCACGAAGGCCAGACCGGCGACCACACCCCGGTTGTCCGCCTTGGCCTGCGCTATGGCTTCATCCTGTTCATCATGTCGGAAGTGATGTTCTTCTCGGCCTGGTTCTGGACCTTCTTCAAGCACGCGCTTTACCCGATGGGGCCGATGTCGCCGATCGCCGATGGCGTCTGGCCGCCGGAAGGCATCTCGACCTTCGACCCTTGGCACCTGCCGCTGATCAACACGTTGATCCTTCTCCTGTCCGGCTGCGCCGCGACCTGGGCGCACCATGCGCTCGTCCACGAAAACAACCGCCGCGACCTGAAGCATGGGCTGATCGTCGCCATTGCATTGGGCGCGCTGTTCACCTTCTTCCAGGCCTATGAATACAGCCACGCCGCCTTCGGCTTCGCCGGCAACATCTATGGCGCCTCGTTCTTCATGGCGACCGGCTTCCATGGCTTCCACGTCATGATCGGCACGATCTTCCTGACCGTCTGCCTGATCCGCGCCTACAAGGGCCACTTCACGCCCGAACAGCACGTCGGCTTTGAGGCCGCCGCCTGGTACTGGCACTTCGTCGACGTGGTCTGGCTGTTCCTCTTTGCCGCCGTCTATGTCTGGGGCCAATAAGTCCTCTTGAAACTTCCAGCAGCGCGGGCCATCTGGCCCGCGTTGTGCATTTGCGGGGGCCCCATGCTGCGGCGCATGTTCTTTCCGATCCTGATGGGCGTGGTCGGCTGTGCCGTGCTGGTCAGCCTTGGCATCTGGCAGGTCAACCGGATGCACTGGAAGGCCGGCGTTCTGGCCGAGATCGAGGCGCGTATTCATGACGCCCCGGTCGTCTTGCCCGCCACGCCCGACCCCGAGGCCGACAAATACCTGCCCGTCATCGTCACGGGCCGCTTCACGCGCGAGTTTGTCGAGGTTCTGCATGGCATCAAGGGCGGCAGCCCCGGCGTGCGCATCATCGAAGTGTTTGAAACCACGGATGGCCGCCGGATTCTGGTGGACCGCGGTTTTGTGGCCGAGGAGATGCGCCCCCTGCCGCGGGTGCGGGGCCTGCCCAGCGTGACCGGTAATCTGCATTGGCCGCAGGACGCGACCGCCTCCACCCCGCCGCCCGACGCCAAGACCGGCCTGTGGTTTGCCCGCGATGTTCCGGCCATGGCGGCCAAGCTGAACACGGAGGCGACATTTATTGTCGCGCGTGAGCCAACCGGTGACGGGATCACGCCGGTTCCGGTCGACACATCGACTATACCCAATGACCATTGGGGATACGCCATCACCTGGTTTTCGCTGGCCCTCGTCTGGGCGGTGATGACAGGTTTCCTTCTGTGGCGTATCAGGCAGCGGACGGCATAAGGGAACGACATGCGCTATATCTCGACGCGGGGCGCGGCCCCGGTTCTGACCTTCGGTGAGGCGATGATGACGGGTCTGGCCCGTGACGGCGGGCTTTATGTCCCCGAGACCGTCCCGGTCATGGACAAGGCCGAAATCGCCGCGCTGGCCGGCCTGCCCTATGAGGAAATCGCCTTCCGGGTGATGAAGCCCTTCATCGGCGGCTTTTTCGCCGATGACGAGGTGAAGGGCCTGATTGCCAAGGCCTACACGGGCTTCGGCCATGCTGCCCGCGCGCCCTTGGTGCAGCTGGGGCCGAACCATTTCCTGCTGGAGCTGTTCCACGGCCCGACCTTGGCCTTCAAGGATTTCGCCATGCAGCTCATCGGCCAGATGATGCAGGCGGCGCTGGCCAAGACCGGCGAGCGGATCACCATTGTCGGGGCGACCTCGGGCGACACTGGCTCGGCGGCGATGGAGGCCTTCAAGGGCCTTGCGAATGTCGACGTGTTCATCATGTATCCGCATGGCCGGGTGAGCGAGGTTCAGCGCCGGCAGATGACGACGCCCTCGGAGTCCAATGTCCACGCGCTTGCCGTCGATGGCGACTTTGACGACTGTCAGGCCAATGTGAAGGCGATGTTCAACGACTTCGACTTCCGCGACGGCGTGCGGCTGGCGGGCGTCAACTCGATCAACTGGGCGCGGGTGCTGGCGCAGGTGGTCTATTACTTCTCCTCGGCCGTGTCGCTCGGGGCGCCGCACCGGGCGGTCAGCTTCACCGTGCCGACCGGCAATTTCGGCGACATCTTCGCCGGCTACATCGCCCGGAAGATGGGCTTGCCGATCGACCAGCTGGTCGTCGCCACCAACCAGAACGACATCTTGCACCGGGCGCTGTCGACCGGGGACCACCGCACCAACGGGGTGAAGCCCTCCATCAGCCCCTCGATGGACATTCAGGTGTCGTCGAACTTCGAACGCGCGCTGTTCGATGCCTATGGCCGCGACGGCAAGGCGGTGGCCAGCCTGATGGACGAGATGAAATCGGGCGGCTTCACCATCAGCCAGGGCGCGCTGCAGATGTTGCAGGGCATTTTCACCTCGGGGCGCTGCTCGGAAGCGGAAACGTCGGCGACCATCTCCGCGACGCTGAAAGCCACGGGTGAACTGCTTTGCCCACATTCCGCCGTGGGTGTGAAAGTGGCGAATGACCATCTGGGCCAGACGCCGATGATCACGCTTGCCACTGCCCATCCGGCCAAGTTCCCCGACGCGGTCGAGACCGCCACCGGCCTCCGCCCCGGCCTGCCGCCGCGCATGGCCGATCTGTTCGAGCGGCCCGAGCGGGTGACGCGGGTGTCAAATGACCTGCCCGCCATTCAGGCGCTGATCCGGGAGCGGTTGAGGCGCTGATCTGATCTGGCTGAGGCCATCGCCGAAGCCACGCGATCCGGATGCAAACTGCACCGCCGGGACCCTCAGTCCCGGCCAGCGCCCGCCCCGCCATCGGCGGGCGCTTCTCGCCCGCCGGGGCAGGCGCTGACCTTGCGGTGCGCAGGCTGACTGGTCTCCACGGCACCGGCGCGCACGGGCGGGGAAAAGCCATGCTTTTCCTTTTCCGCCCGACTTCCACCCCTTTCGCCACAATGCCCCGCGATGTAAGAACACGGGGTTCCCGCTTCCAGCACAGGTGTTTCCTTGACCACCCGCCTCACCACCCTGCCGAACGGCCTGCGCATCGTCACCGAACACATGCCGGGGCTGCAATCGGCCAGCGCCGGGATCTGGGTGATGGCCGGCGGCCGGCATGAGGCCGAGGCGCAGAACGGCATCGCGCATTTTCTGGAACACATGGCCTTCAAGGGCACCAAGCGCCGCACGGCCCTGCAGATCGCCGAGGAGATCGAGGATGTCGGCGGCTATATCAACGCCTATACCTCGCGCGAGATGACCGCCTATTACGCTCGCGTCCTGCAAGGCGATGTGGCGCTCGCGCTGGACGTGATCGGCGACATCGTGCTGAACCCCGCCTTTGACCCCAAGGAAATCGAGGTCGAGCGCCATGTGATCCTGCAGGAGATCGGGCAGGCGCTGGATACGCCCGACGACATCATCTTCGACTGGCTGCAAGAGGTGTCCTATCCCGACCAGAGCTTTGGCCGCACCATCCTTGGCCCTTCCGAGAAGGTGGCGAAGTTCTCGCGCGCCGATCTGAAATCCTTCGTCAAGGAAAACTACGGGCCTGCCCAGATGATCCTTGCCGCCGCCGGAGGGGTGGACCATGACGCCATCGTGCGTCAGGCCGAGGCGATGTTCGGCGGCCTGAAGTCCCGCCCGCAACAGCCGTTTCAGGCCGCGAGCTTCAAGGGGGCCGAGCGGCGCGAAGTCAAGGAGCTGGAGCAGGTCCATTTTGCCATGGCCTTCGATGCGCCCGGCTATCGCCACCCCGACGTCTACACCGCGCAGATCTATTCGATGGTGATGGGCGGCGGCATGTCCTCGCGGCTGTTCCAGAAGATCCGCGAGGAGCGTGGCCTGTGCTATTCGATCTTCGCCCAGTCCGGCGCTTATGAGGATGCGGGCCAGATCACCGTCTATGCCGGCACCTCGGCCGAGGAAATCAACGACCTCTGCCTCATCACCATTGATGAGATGAAGCGAGCAGCTGACGATATGTCCGAAGCCGAGGTCGCCCGCGCCCGCACCCAGATCAAGGCCGGCATGCTGATGGGGCTGGAAAGCCCCTCGTCGCGCGCCGAACGCATCGCGCGGCTGCTGGCGATCCACGGCCGGGTGCCCGAGGTGGCCGAAGCCGTGGCCAAGATCGACGCCGTCACTACCGCCGATGTCCGCCGCTATGCCGAGGGCCTCTGCGGGGTGGACAACGCGCTGGCGCTTTACGGTCCGGTCGAGGCCGCACCTTCGCTGGAGGCGATCCGGCAAAGGCTGGCAGCCTGATGTTCCGGCGCCGCCCCCGGATCGAATCCGAGCGCATGACGCTGCGTCTGCCCGAACATGGCGACTGGCGGGCCTGGGGCAATCTGCGCGAGGCGTCGGCCGCCCACCTGACTCCGTGGGAGCCGGTCTGGGCGCATGACCACCTGTCGCGCCGCGCCTTTACCAACCGGGTCTACTGGGCGCAACGGGCCGAGACGCAGGGCACGGCGCTGCCGTTGATGCTGGTGCGCCGGGCCGACAATCAGCTGCTGGGCGCGATCACGCTGGACAACATCCGCCGCGGTCCGGTGCAGGCGGGGACGCTGGGCTACTGGATCGGCGCGCCCTTTGCCCGGCAGGGTTACATGCGCGAGGCGATCCTTGCGACGGTGCATCACGCCTTTGCCGTGATGGACCTGAGCCGGATCGAGGCCGCCTGCCTGCCCGAAAACACGCCCTCGCGCGGGGTGCTGGAGAAATGCGGCTTCAAATATGAAGGCGTGGCGCAAAGCTATCTGCAAATCAACGGGCGCTGGCGCAACCATGTGCTTTACGCCAACCTGCGCGGCGACCGGCGCGGGCGCACTGACGTCGGCTGATCGTCGGCCGCCACCGCCGACGAGGAGGTGGCGCGACGACGCCCGCGAAACGCGCTATCGTGATCTCATGCGCGCCGCCCTGATCCTTGCCCTTCTGCCGCTGCAAGCCCTTGCCGAAGGGCCACTCGACAGCGGCTGTCTTGCCTTCGCCACAGGCGAAGCCCGCTTCCTGCCTGCCGCGTTCGGCGCGCCCCTGGACAAGGGCACCCTGCGCATCCGCTTCCTCGGTCACGCCTCGTTCGCGCTGGAAACGCCGGGTGGGCAGTTGGCCGTCACCGATTACACCGGGGTCATCGGCAATCCCGACGTGGTGCCTAATGTCGTCACCATGAACATCGCCCATGACACCCATTTCACTGATAGCCCCGACCCGCGGATTCCGCTGGTGCTGCGGGGCTGGGGCCCTCTGGGTCTTCCCGCCCGGATCGACGAAGAGACCGGCGATCTGCGCATCCGCAACGTCACCTCTGACCTGCGCGGCCCTTTTGGCGAGGGCGGGCGCCGGGACGGCAATTCGATCTTCCTGTTCGAGACCACCGGCCTGTGCATCGGCCATCTTGGCCATCTGCATCAGATCCTGTCGGAGGCGCAATATGCCGCCATCGGCCGGGTGGATGTGCTGATGGTGCCGGTCGACGGCGGCTATACCATGGACCCGGCTGCCATGGCCGAGGTGGTGACGCGCCTCAAGGCCCGCCTTGTCCTGCCGATGCACTGGTTCACCGGCGAGGGGCTGCGGGCCTTCCTTGCCCGCATGGACCCCGGTTTCGCGGTCGAGCTGTCCGACGCCTCCGAAGTCGAGATTTCCTGGAAAACCTTGCCGGATCGGCCCACCATCCTTGTCCTCAGCCCTGCGCCGATCCCCTGAACCCCGATCGACCGACAAGAGAAACTTGTTTGTCTGCCCGGTTTTGCAGCGATACTCCGGGCGCAAGACTTGCCAAGGTGCGCCATGCTGAACCCCGCCGACTCCGCTTTTGTTGCCCGCCTTGCCGACAGCCTGCCCGCCGGCACGCTGCGCGAGGCCGAGCCGCGCTATCTCGAGGAGCCGCGCGGGCGCTGGCAGGGGCAGGCCGGAGCGGTGGCCCTGCCGCGATCGACGGCGGAGGTGGCCGAGATCGTCCGGCAGTGCCACGCGGCGCGTGTCGGCGTTCTGCCCTATGGCGGCGGCACCGGGCTTGTCGGCGGCCAGATAATGTCCGATGGTCCCGCGCCGATCATTGTCTCGCTGGAGCGGATGGCGGGCCTGCGGGCGATCTATCCGGCGGAAAACGTGGCCGTTGTCGAAGCGGGCATGATCCTTGCCACCGCGCAGGACGAGGCCGCCAAGCTGGGCCGCATCTTCCCGCTGTCGCTGGCTTCGGAAGGCACGGCGCGGATTGGCGGAGTTCTGTCTACCAACGCGGGCGGGGTGAACGTGCTGCGCTATGGCAATGCGCGCGATCTCTGTCTGGGGATCGAGGCGGTGCTGCCCGACGGCAGCATCTTCAACGGGCTGAAACGGCTCAGGAAAGACAACACCGGCTATGACCTGCGCCACCTGCTGATCGGGGCCGAAGGCACGCTGGGCATCATCACCGCCGCCGCGCTGCGGCTTTACCCGGCGCCGGCCTCCACCGCGACGGCGTTGCTGGCGGTTCCGGACCCGGCGGCGGCGCTTGCCCTGCTGGAGCTTGCCGAGGGCCGGGCGGCGGGGATGATTTCAGCCTTCGAACTCATCAATCGCGCCGGGCCCGAGTTTCTGGCCGAACACATGCCGGAAGTGCCGCTGCCGCTGTCCCCGCTGCCGGACTGGATGGTGCTGGTGGAACTGGCGCTGCCTGCCGGCTTCGAAGCGGCCGAGCCGGTCATGGCCGGTATTCTGGAGGCCGCGATGGAGGCGGGGCTGGTTGCCGATGGCGTCATCGCCGCCTCGCAGGCGCAGCGCGCCGGATTGTGGCGGGTGCGCGAATCGATCCCGCTGGCCAATCGCAAGGTTGGCGCGGTGTCGAGCCATGACATCTCGCTGCCACTGTCAGAGGTGCCGGCCTTCATTCCCCGCGCCGACGCGGCGCTGGCTGCGCTTGGCGATTTCCGCATCAACTGCTTTGGCCACCTTGGCGATGGCAACCTGCATTACAATGTCTTTCCGGCGGCGGGCAGGACCAAGGCCGATTACCTGCCCCTGCGCGAAGCGGTCAAGGCGCTGGTGCATGACACGGTGCATGACATGGGGGGATCGGTCTCTGCCGAACACGGGCTTGGGCGGCTCAAGGTCGGCGATCTGGAGCGCTACGGCGATCCCGCCAAGCTGGCCGCGATGCGGGCGATCAAGGCAGCGCTTGACCCGCATGGCATCATGAATCCCGGTGCGGTCCTGCGCTGAGCGCCGCAGATCGGCCCCGCCGGTGGTGCCGACGGGGCCTTGGGGTGTGTTTGGGTACGTCTTTGCAAGCAGCACCCTGCCCGGTGGGTAGCCGGACAAGACCAGCCTTAAGGCAAGATCCTGAACAGCAGGTTAACGGCGGGCGGAAATTTCGGCAGAAAGCCAGCCCGCCACCGTTCCTGCATCCGCCGGCAACGCCGTGGCCATCCCGTCACAAAAGGCCAAAAGGTCATGCAGGTTCAGCCGGTTGACCCCGACCAGCACCGGCAGGTCGCGGCCGAGCGCCTCGGCGATCAGCGGGACATAGCCGCGGCCCTGCGCCTCGAGCTTGCCGAACTTGTTGACGACCAGCGCCTCGGCCCCGGCAAGTCGCGCCGCCACTTCGACCACGGCCTCTTCCAGCGCGCCGCCGTCCAGCCGGCAGCCGCGCGCCGCTTCGCCCCGGTCCTGATTGATGCGGAACACCGGGCCGTCGGGCAGGACGACAAGCTCCATGTCGCACAGCGTCCGGTCCGGGCGGATCACATCGCGCTGCACCGTCCCGGCAAGCCGCGCGCCCTTCACCTGAGCCACCGCATCGGCGATCAGGGCATCGGTCACGCCGCGACCGGCAAGGCTGACATAGGCAATCGGCATCAGGGCTGGCCTTCCATGGGAACCGGCCCCAGATAGCCCGGTCCGCCCGGCAACGGCAAGCCCGCGCCTTACAGCGCGATGCGGCAATGCCTGGGCGCGCGGAATTCCCAGCCGCGGAACTCGGGCGGGCCGTCGGCAAAGGCAAGGCGCGGGAAGGCGTCCAGGAGCACCCGCATGGCGACTTCGATCTGGGCCTTGGCAAACCACTTGCCGGCGCAGAAATGCACGCCCTGACCGAAGGCCATATGCGCCTTTTGCGGCCTGAGGATATCGAAGGCGTCGGCATTGTCCCAGCGCGTCTCGTCGCGGTTGGCGCTGGCGAAGATGCAGGAAACGGCGGTGCCTTCCGGCACGGCGAAGCCGTTGACTTCGGTGTCCCGCGTCGCGGTGCGCATCATCGTGCCGATCGGCGCGATCCAGCGCAGGGCTTCGTCGATGGCCGGGCCGAGGCGGGTCTCAAGATCGGCGCGCAGGGCGGCGAACTGGTCGGGGTTCTGCAGCAGGCCGACCATCAGGTTCGCCGCGCCGTGGCCCGGTTCCTGCATGCCGCCCAAGAGCGAGACCTTGACCGAGGGCAGGATCATCTCGACCGGGCGGGTCTGGCCCGGCTCCATGCCGGAATGCAGCATGTGCGACAGTGGCGAATTGTCGGGGGTCTTTGCCAGCCGCTCCAGCAGCGGCAGGGTGACGGCCTCGATTTCCTGCACCGCGGCGGCGCAGATCGCGGCGCGAGCCGGGTCGCGTTCAAAGTTGATCGCGCCCTGACTCAGACCGTGGAACCAGCGGCGCAGCGTCGGGGTGTCGACGTCCATGAAGCCGAAGGACCGCGCCAGCGCCAGCGCGGAGATCGGCTCGAAATATTCGGTCAGCAGGTCATTCGATCCGCTGGCCCGGAAGGCCGCCAGCTGCGCCTCGGCGATGGGCCGCACGAGGGCGTCGATGTAGTCGGCTACCCGGCGGGGCTTGTAATGCGGCTCGATCCCGCCGCGCAGCGCAGCATGGGTCGGCCCTTCCGAAGTCAGGACATTCGGACGCCCGAAGGCCGCGTTGACCGGAGCCTCGTCCGATACAGCGGTGAAATCCGGGTGCCGGGCGATCTGCTCGATGTCCTTCCAGCGGGTCGCGAACCAGCAATTCGCGGCAGGCACCGGCGCAATCGGGTCTTCGGCGCGCAGACGGGCGTAATGCGGGAACGGATCGGTATCGAGATCTTCGATGGTAATGGTTTCGGAATAGCGCATGAGTCCCTCCCTTTGGCATATTGCTTCACAAGTGAAGTACTTTTGCAAGCAGCTTGCGGCCCCGTTGGCGCGGGTTAACATGGGGCATGTCCGCCCCCGCCCAGATCCCTCCCTCCCGGATCCCGTCAGTCCTGACTCCGTTCGACCGGATGACGCCCCAGTTGAAGTCGGGCCGGGCGCTGGTCGTTCATGCCGGTGAAAGCTGGTATGACGCCATTGTCGCCGGACGTTTCGATTTCTTTCCCAAGCTGGCCGATGCCATCGGCTTGCCCGCCTATGTCCTGCGCGCCGAGCGGGGGGCCTCGGGGCGGCTGCTTGGCATGGGGCGGCATCTGAACGTGGTGATCGGGCCGCGTTTGCCGGTTGGTCCCGGCATCTGGCACGCCCACCCCGGCTATCTGCGCGGCTTCTGGTATCTTGATCCCATGGGCGTCAACATGCACTCCTCGCTGGTGAAAGCGCGGTTCGATCCCGCAGGCGTGGATCCGGCCAAGGCGCGCTGGTTCTGGAACGGTGTCACCGGCTGGCACCTGAAGCGCAACCTGTCGAAGTTTCCGCAAGAGGCGCGGCAAGCGGGTGGCCTGCCCCCGGCACGCTGCGCGGTGTTTCTGCAAGAGATCGAACGCTTTTCACGCCCCGTACACTGGATCGACAGCCTGACCCTGCTGCGCACCGCTGCCCGTCAGGGGCCGACCTATGTGAAACTGCACCCCGCCCAAAGCCCCGAGACGACCGCCGCTGTCCGCGCGCTGGCCGATCAGATGCCGCAGATCACGCTGTCCACCGCCTCGATCCACGATCTTGCTGCGGCCGCCGAAGTGGTGGTGACGCAGAACTCGGCCGCGGGGTTCGAGGCCCTGTTGCAGAAGAAGCCCGTCATCACATGTGCGCGGTCGGACTATCACCAGGCCACCTGCGAGGCCCGCGACCCGCAGGCGCTGGCCCGCGCCATTGCCGAGGCCCCGGCCCGGATGCGCGGCTTTGGCTATGACCGGTTTCTCTACTGGTTCCTGGGTCAGAACCTGCTGGAGCCCGGCAAACCTGAGTTTGCCGGGCGGGCACGGGCAGTGATGGGGCAGGGATAGCGCCTGCCGTCCCCCAGCGCCTACGCCGCCCCCTGCGCCCCCAATGCCGGGATCAGTCGGCGGGCTGCGCGAGTGTGCGCTTCGGTGTGCCGCTGCGCTGCGTCACGCCCAGACCGGGGGCCTCTCCCACCGGCGCGTTCGACGGCGGCAGAAGCGGGCGGCCCAGCACCAGATCGGCGCCGCGTTCGGCCAGCATGATCGTCGGCGCATTCAGGTTGGCGTTGGGTTCCGACGGAAAGACCGAGCTGTCGATCACCCGCAGTCCATCCAGTCCGCGCACCCGCAACGAACTGTCGACCACGGCCATCTCGTCCTCGCCCATGCGGCAGGTGCCGCAGGGGTGATAGGTGCTTTCCATCGTCTCGCGCACCCAGGCGTCGATTTCGTCGTCGCGCTGCACTTCTGGCCCCGGTGCGATCTCGACGCCGCGAAAGCGGTCAAAGGCCGGTTGCGCCACGATTTCCCGCGTCAGGCGCAGGCAGCGGCGGAAGCCTTCGCGATCCTCCTCGCGGTCGAGATAGTTGAACAGGATCGCGGGTTGCTCGGCCGGATCAGCGCTGCGCAGCCGGACATGGCCGCGGCTTTTCGGCTTGTTCGGCCCGGTCAGCACCATGAAGCCATGACCCTTCAGCGGCTTCTTGCCGTCGTAGCGCATGGCGGCGGGCAGGAAATGGAACTGGATGTCGGGCCATTTCAGGCTCGCGTCCGACCGGATGAAGCCGCCGCTTTCAAAGTGGTTTGTCACCGACAGCCCGCGCTTGAACAGCAGCCATTCCGCCCCGATCAGGAAGCGGCTGAACAGGTCCATCTTGCCGTTCAGCGTGATGGGCTCCTTGCAGGCATACTGGATGTAGACCTCGGAATGGTCTTGCAGGTTCTCGCCCACGCCGGGCAGGTCGTGCAGCACCTCGACCCCGGCCGCGCGCAAGACTGCACCGGGGCCGATGCCCGAGCGTTGCAGAAGATGCGGCGCCCCGATCGGGCCGCAGGCCACCAGCACTTCGCGCCGGGCGGTGGCGGTGTGGCGCGCGCCGCCATGCTCGTATTCCACGCCCGTCGCGCGCTTGCCGGTCAGGATGACCCGGCGCGTCAGGGCATGGGTCAGGACAGTCAGGTTCGCCCGGCCCATCGCCGGTTTCAGATAGGCATTGGCCGTCGACCAGCGCCGCCCGTCCTTGACCGTCATGTGCATCGGGCCAAAGCCTTCCTGCAGATGGCCGTTCGGGTCATCGGTGGTGGTATAGCCCGCGTCGCGCCCGGCCTCGACAAAGGCGCGGTAGAGCGGGTTCTTCATGCGGTTGCCGGCATTGGTGGCCAAGGGCCCCTCGCCGCCGCGCCACTGGTCGGCGCCGTCCTGCCAGGCCTCGGCGCGCTGGAAATAGGGCAGCACGTCGGCATATCCCCAGCCGCGCGCGCCCAGCTCCTGCCATTCGTCGAAATCGCGGGCATGGCCGCGCATGTAGACCAGCCCGTTGATCGAGGACGACCCGCCCAGGACCTTGCCGCGCGGGCAATGCACCCGGCGGCCATCCAGCCCCGGTTCGGGCTCGGTGAAGTAGCGCCAGTTGTATTTCGTGCCATTCATCGGGATCGACAGCGCCGTCGGCATCTGGATGAAGATGGAGTTGTCCGACCCGCCATATTCCAGCACCAGCACGCGCAGGGAGGGGTCGGCGCTCAGCCGGTTGGCCAGCACGCAGCCGGCGGAACCCGCGCCGATGATGATGTAGTCGAAATCCTGAGACATGGGGGATCCTCCCTGAGACGGCAGCGCCCGGGTTGTGTTTGGGGAAAGGTGGCGGGGACCACGCGACCCCCGCCAAAAGTGAACCGCCGGAAGGGTTAGCGGCGCGGATAGTCGCCCCAGCCCTCGCCCTTGGCGAAAATTCGGGTCAGGACATAGTGGACAAACCCTGCTGCAAGGCAGGACGGCAAAGAGGCGGTCAGGTACTTGAACACCGGCGCGCTTTCCAGCGTCTGGGGGTTGAAGACCGCGATATAGACCACCGCTCCCACCACCAGCGCGGTGATGGCGATTGGGTTGAAGCCAGCGACATAGCGATATGGCCCCTTCAACTGGTTGCCGTGCAGCGCGTGCAGGTCAAGCGTCTGGCGGCGAAGCAGGAAGTAGTCGGCAATGCCGATGCCCGCCAGCGCCGCATAAAGCGCCGCAGTCCAGACCAGGAAGATGAAGAAGCCGTCATACATCGTGGGATAGAAGATCACCAGGATCAACGGCACGACGCAGAACATGAGTAGAAGCACTTCCCAGCGGATGGCCCGGATTGCCCCGGTGCCGATCTGACGCAGGCCCACGACCGAGGTGTAAAGGATATTCGCCATCGAGGTAACATTGGCGAAGGCCACGAAACCAAGCGCGATGACCCCTACCGTCAGGCCGCCCACCTGCGCCATCCAGATCGTCGGGTCGCTGTTGCCAAGGGCCACCGAACCCAGAAGCCCTACAACCTCGCCCATTGCTGCCGCGCCGAAGATGCCGACGATGTTCGGCCAGAAGGCGGTGCGCTCGTTCTTCGTCAAACGGCCGAGATTGCCGACATAGGGCCACCACGAAATGCCGGCTGCAAGGTTGACCTCGACCGCGATGATGAAGTTCAGCGCCTTGTCTTCAAACGGCGGCGCCAGTGCGTTCATCGCCAGAAGCTCGTCGAAGGAATGCTGGCTGAAGATCAGATACATCATCCAGCCCATCAACAGAACCAGCGCCGGCGAGATCACCATGTTGAAGAACTTGATCGAGGTCGGCCCCTTGGCCACCACGAACCAGGTCAAGAGGATCGCCCCGATCGCCGCCACCGTGACCTTGGAGCCCAGCGGGGCCGCCTCGCTGCCGGAAATCAGCGAGGTCAGCCCGTCGATGGACCGGCCGAACATCATGCCCAGCACGGCCAGCCAACCCATCGTCAGAAACACCACCGCCAGAAAATAAACCAGACGGCTGCCGTTCGCCCCGAACTGGCTGCGCAGCATGGTGAATTGCTCGACCCCATATTTGCCGGCCGGAACGCAGGTCGGCAGTGCTGCCAGCACGACACCGATGATATTGCCGATCACGATGGCCGCAATGCCCTCGCGCGGACCGACGAAAAGACCGACAGCGCCGCCGATCAGGAAGGCCCAGGTGGCGATAGCCAGTGCCGAATTGGCATAGGTGAATTCCCAAAAACCCCAGAGCCGCTCGGTCGGCAAGAGCGGCAGGTCGCCGCGCTCGGCGGCGTCGCTGTAGCTGCCAGCGCCTTGTGTTTCAGCATTTGCCATCTCAGACCCCCCAGAGCCAGAAACCGGCAACCAGCGCCACGGTCAGCGCCAGAAGCCCCCAGTAATCCACGGCGCCCATGCTCCCGCGCCAGCCGTCCTTTGCCTCGATCGTGTCATAGACGTCGATACGGCGGCGCAATTCCTGCGCCCAGGTCTTGTCTGTCTCACTCATGTCGTCCTCTCCCTCCTGTTGTCGCCGGTCCAGCCGGCCTTTCTTCACGCCACCCGGACCGGGCCGGTGTAATAGGGCAGCCGGTCCACCCGCGGCACCCAGGCACCGCTGGCCACGACGGCCTGCACATGGGCGGCGATCTCCTCCATCGGGGCGAACCAGACCCCGCCGCGCGCCAGCGCCTGTTCGATGAAGCGATGCACGATCTGCCAGCGCGCCAGCCGGCCCGTGGCGAAGGGATGCACCACCGGCACCCAGAGCCCGCCATGCGCATAGGCGGCCTCGAATTCTTCGGCAAAGGCGCGAAAGCCGTCGCCGGGGGCGCGGATCGGCATCATGTAGTCGAGGTCCATCGACTGCACATATTGCGGCCAGTCATCCAGCCCCCAGTGCGAGGGCAGCTCCACCAGCCGGCCCGCCGCGCTTTGCAGCAGGTAGGGCTGGTCATCGCCCATCAGCGAGGCGTCATAGGCAAAACCGCGTTCGGCCAGCAGATCGGCCGAACGGTGCGAGAAGTTGTAAAGCGGCGCGCGCCAGCCGCGCGGGCGCTGGCCGGTGACGCGCTGGATCACCTCGATGCCGCGGTCCAGCCAATGCGCCTCCTCCGCGTCGGACAATTCGCGCGGGTGTTCGTGCAGGAAGCCGTGATGGGCGATTTCATGCCCGCCCTTCAGGATGGCCTCGATCGCTTCGGGATAGGCCTCGATGCACCAGGCCGGGATGAAGAAGGTCTGCCGGATTCCCAGTTGGCGATAGCTTTCCACGATGCGCGGAATGGCGACGCGCGGGCCATATTGCAGCATGGAAATCGCCGCCACCCGGCTGTGGCCGTCCTGCGGATGGGCGATATGGATCAGGCTGTCGGCATCCATGTCGAAGGTGATCGAGGCGGCACAACGCGCGCCGTTGGGCCAGGGGATGGGATTGGCGATCATGGCATGACACTCCCGCCATTGGGGCCGATGGCCTGTCCGGTGAAATAGCGGCCGCCGTCACCGGCCAGAAACAGCGCGGTGGCGGCAATCTCGGCAGGCTGACCGAACCGGGCGAGCGGAATGGCCAGTTCTCTGGCCCGCCATTCCGCGCTCATGTTGGCGGCGCCGAGCATGTCGGTGTCGATCGGGCCGGGGCAGATGGCATTGACCAGAATTCCGGGAGCGAATTCCCGCGCCCAGCTGCGCACCAGCCCCAGAACCCCGTGTTTTGAGGCGACATAGGGCGAAAAGGTCTCGCGGCCGTAATGTGCCATGTCCGAGGCGATCATCAGCACGCGGGGCGGCCGGTCGGCATCTGGGGTCATGAGGCCAAGGGCCGCCTGACCGACAAGGAAGCTGCCACGCAGGTTGACGGCGATCACCCGGTCGAAATCGGCAATCGGGGTTTGCAGCAGCGGGGCCTCGTGGATGATGCCGGCGCAATGCACCAGCACATCCAGCCCGCCCCAGAGCCCGCGCAGATCCCCGGCCAGCCGCGCCACGGCGGCCGCGTCCGAGACGTCACAGGCAAAGGCCGGGTCCTTGCCCGCGGGGGCGGAGAGGTCGGCCCGCGCCACCCGCGCGCCGCTGGCGGCAAAGGCCTGCGCGCAGGCGGCGCCGATGCCGCGCGCCGCCCCGGTAACCAGAACGCGGGCGCTCATGCCATCACCTCGCCCCGGTCAAGCATCAGGGCCTGTCCCGTCATGTCGCGCGCCCCGTCCGAGGCGAGAAACAGATAGGGTGCCGCCAGATCTTCGGGCTCCAACAGGCCGGGCAGGACCTGCGCGCCGACGATTTCCTCCAGCAGGTCCGCCTCGCTGCGCCCGGTGCGGCGCGACATGTTGGCCAGAGAGAGCATGGCGGCCTCGGTCCGCACCCAGCCGGGGCAGACGGCGTTGACCCGGATGCCGCGCGGGCCGAGTTCCTGCGCCATCACACGGGTAAAGCCCAGATTGGCGTGCTTCGAGCCGACATAGGCGGCGAATTCCGGCACCGCGACCCGGCTCCAGATCGAGGCGGTGACGATGATCCGCCCGCCTGCCGCCATCTTGGGGGCGGCGTGGCGCGTCACCAGAAAGGTGCCATTGACGTTGATGTCGGTGATGCGGCGGAAGATGTCCTCGACTGCGGGGTCGGGATCGCAAAGCGGCGTGATCCGCTCCAGCCCGGCGTTGTTGACCAGCACGTCGATCCGTTCCAGCGATGCGAGGGCGCGCGCCAGCCCGGCACTGTCGGTCACGTCGCATTCCAGCGCCTCAACCGGCCGGCCAGTCTCGGCGGCAATCTCGCGCGCCGCCGCGTGGATGCCGGCGCCCGAGGACAGGATCGTCACCTTCGCCCCCGCCGCGGCAAAGGCACGGGCCACGGCGCGGCCGATGCCGCGGCTCGCGCCTGTGACCAGCACCGCATCGCCGGTGAAATCATAGCTCACGCGCGCCATAGCTCAGCCCTGCCGCGCGTGCATGATCCGGCCGATCAGGTTCAGCAGCACCTGTGCAGCAAGGATCGTGGTGGTGCCGGAATGGTCGTAATCCGGCGCCACCTCAACCAGATCGACGCCGACGATCCGGCCGCGCTGGCACAGGCCCGCCAGAAGCTCCAGCACCTCGTAATAGCTGAAGCCGCCGTGGCTCGGCGTGCCGGTGCCCGGTGCGATCGAGGGATCGAAACCGTCGATGTCGATGGTCACGTAATAGCGCCCGCCTGCCGGGATGCGCGCCAGCACCCCCTCGGTCCCGAGGGCGCGGATCTGGCGCACCGACAGGATGTCAGAGCCCGCTTCACGCGCCGCCTCATACCCCTCGCGCGAGGTCGAGGAGACGTTGCGGATGCCAAGCTGCGTCAACCCCGTGACCCAGGGCTTTTCCGAAGCGCGCCGCATCGGATTGCCATGGCCATGGCGGACACCGTGGCGCACGTCGACGAAATCGAGATGCGCGTCGAACTGCACGATGTGGATCGGACCGTTCGCCGCGCAATCTTCCTCGAAGGCGTCGATGCAGGGAATATTGATCGAATGGTCGCCCCCCAGCACCACCGGCATCGCGCCCGCCGCCAGAATCTTGCGCACGCCAAAGGCAATGTTGGCATGGCTTTGCACGGTGTCGGTGTGAACGATGTCGGCGTCGCCGATATCGACCATGCGCACCTTGTCGGCGGGCAGGTAGGTTACGTCATCCTCGTGGTCATAGGCGCCGCCATGGCCGAAGGAGAACAGGGTCGAGGCCTCGCGGATGCCGCGCGGGCCAAAGCGGGCGCCGGCGCGGAACTGGGTGCCAAAGTCGAACGGCGCGCCCAGAATGGCGACATCGGCGGAAATCGCGTCCCAGTCGGCGACATAGGGCGCCTTGCCGAAGGTGGAAATGCCGACGAAGGGCAGGTTCAGACGGCCCTGGTCATAGGCGTTTTGCGACATTGGGAAAGCTCCGCTTCTGGGTGACCCGATCAGGGAAACACGGATGCCTTCTTTGCAAAATTGCTATGTTTCAATGTTTACATATGCAATGATCTATGTATGAACAGCTTCCATCCCCAATCCCTTGCCGATGTCGATCTGCGGCTTTTGCGCGTGTTCAATGCGATCGTGCAGGCCAACGGCTTTTCCGCCGCCGAAGAGCCGCTGGGCATGTCGCAGGCCACGATCTCGGTTCACATGCGCAACCTTGAAGACCGGCTTGGCCTGCGGCTGTGCGAACGGGGGCGGGGCGGGTTCTATCTGACCGAGGCCGGGCGTCAGGTGCATTCGGCGATGCTGGACCTTTTCGGGTCGCTGCAGCGCTTTCACGGCGCGGTGGCCGATGCGCGCGGCGAGCTGACCGGCGATCTGAACTTTGGCACAGTGGATGCCATGGCGACGAACGGCGTGCTGAAGCTTGGTCAGGCCATCGCCGCCTTTCAGGCCCGCGCGCCGCGGGTGCGGCTTTACATCGACATTGCCGCGCCGCAGGATCTGGCGCGCGGTGTGCTGACCGGGCGCTATCAGCTGGCCCTGCTGCCCGCCGAACAGCCCCCGGCCAATACCGAAGCAGTGGAGTTGTTCCGCGAAAGACAGAACCTTTACTGCGGCCAGCGCCATCCGCTGTTTGCCGCCCGCGAGGCCGATCTGACCGATGATGTTCTGGCCGCCCACCCCTTTGCCGGGCGCAGCTACATGGCCGAAGCCGCGCGCTGCGGCATCGCCTTTGACCGCCGGGCGGTGGCCGCGCATATGGAGGGCACGCTGATCCTGTTGCAGTCGGGCGCCTACACAGGCTTTCTGCCCGACCATTTCGCCGCCCCCGAGGTCGCCGCCGGCCGCCTGCGTGCGCTGGCGCCGGGGCGCGTGACCTTCGACGATCTCTTTCTGCTGATCCACCCGCGCAACCGTCTCACCCGCGCAGCCGAGCTTCTGGTGACCACCATCGTCGAGACCTGCCGTGACAGTGCGGGGCGGCCGCCGGGCTGAGGCGGTGCCGCGCGGCGCGGGGTGGCCTTGCCCGGTGGCCTTCATTCCGCTGCCAAACCCGGGCTGGACCCCAAATCGCCGTTTGATCCCCCGGCCCCCCCATGCTAGCCCCGTGCCCGATTGATTCCACAGGGGAAAGCACGCGCCCGTGTACAAGCTGGAAGAAGAGACCGAGGCCGACTGGTGGGAAGTGGAGGCGCTTTATGACCTCTGCTTTGCCCCCGGTCGCACGGCGCTTTCCAGTTACCGGCTGCGCGACGGGGTGCCGACAGTGGCGGCGCTGTGCCTGATCCTGCGCGATGACGACGGCACGCTGGCGGCCGCGATCCGCTACTGGCCGGCCGAGGTCGGGGGCGAGGACATCTTGCTGCTTGGCCCGGTGGCCGTTCACCCGACCCGGCAGGGCGAAGGCCTGGGCGGGCTTCTCATCACCGAAAGCCTTGCCGAGGCGCGGCGTCTGGGCTGGGAGCGCGTGCTTCTGGTCGGCGATGCGCCTTATTACAGCCGCTTCGGGTTCGAAAAGCTGGACGGCGTGGTGATGCCGCCGCCGACGAACCCCGACCGGGTTCTGGGGCTGGCCTTGAAGGATGGGGCCTGGGCTGGCGTGGCGGGACATGTGACCAAGGCCTCCGGGGTTTGAACTGCTCTCATGGCGGGTCTTGCACGCAAGGCAGGGCAGGGCCACATTGGACGGATGACGCAAAACCTGCCGGCCCTTGCCGCCCCCGACCTTGACCGCGAGATCGACGCGCTTGCCCGGGCGGCACGCCGGGCGAATGGCCCGGTGATGGCGCTGGTGAACCGGATCGGCGGCGGGGTGGAACGGCAGATGGCGGCGCTGCCGCCCACAGTCCGGGCCGAGCTTGAGCGGGTCACGGCGCAGGCGCTGATGGCGGCCCATGGGATCGCGGGATTTGGGGGCGAGGCCGGGGGGCGCGGCACCTTGGCGGCCGCGATGGTCACCGGCGCTGCGGGCGGGGCGGGCGGGCTGCTGACCTCGGTTGCCGAATTGCCGGTGACAATCACCGTCATCCTGCGCGCCATCCGGGCCGAGGCGAAGCGGGCGGGGTTCGACCCGTCCGAAGCCGGCATCCGCGCGGCCTGCCTTGAGGTTTTTGCCGCCGGCAGCCCCATGGCCGGCGACGACGGGGTGAACACCTCGTTCCTGTCGGCGCGGCTGACCGTCAGCGGCCCGGCGCTGCACAAGCTGATCGCCACTGTTGCGCCACGGCTGGCTGCCACGCTGGGCCAGAAGCTTGCCGCGCAGGCGGTGCCGGTTCTGGGCGCGGTTTCGGGGGCGGCACTGAACACGGCCTTCCTGCGCTACTACCGGGAAATGGCGCGCATCCGGTTCCAGCTGATGCGGCTGTCGGTGCAGCACGGGGCGGAAACGGTCACGGCGCGCTTTGCCAAGGCCAGCGCGCCGCCACAGATTACCGAGAGCTGAGGATCAGGCCGCACCGCCTCCCCGCGCTTCGAGGTCGCGCAGCACGGCGAGCATCGACTGCACGACAAGATGCGAGATGAGCGGCGCATAGCCAAGGAAGACCAGCCAGTTGCCAAAACCGGAGGTGCTGATCAGCACCTCGTTGGCCAGAAGCATGCCAAGATGGTAGATCACCATCAGCTGGCTCAAGATCCGCTGCGTGCCGGGCTGGTCGATCTCGGGCCATTTCCGGCGCGCGAGGTGGCCCTTGCCGTCGATCACGTCCAGCAGGAACATCGCGGCCATCACCAGAAAATAGGCCGACAGGAAGCGCTGGCACCAGGTCGGGTCGCCGTTGAGGATCAGGAAGGCCAGAAGCCCCGGACCAAAGGCCAGCGTGGCCACAACTGTCGCCCGGCGCCCGATGCGCGAGCTGGCCGCCAGGATCAGCATTTCAGCCTTGATCGCCAGCCTGAGGGCGATCGTCACCACAAAGGCCAGCAGGAAGGCGTCGACTTCGCTGTCGAGCATCACCCGCAACAGGGGCCAGAGCGCCGTCAATACCAGCCCCGGCATCAGGATTTCCGGTGCGATCACCGGAAAGCGGCCAAGCCTTGCAACCACGCCGCCCACCGGGCCAGACTTCGGATCCATCATGACATGCCCCCAGATTATCGATCATTTGAGTCAAACTGGCAGCGAAGCCCGACCGCCCGAGGGCAAGATCGTGACGGGTCTTTGTTCAACCGCGGAAATCCGGAAACAATCGGTTTCCGCCCGAGACGCGGGCCAGTTCAGGTGCCGGGCCTGTCGTCCTTGATGCCATAGCGTTCGAAAAGCCGGCTCTGCGCCATGAAGAACCCGAAAAGCGCGGCGGTCAGGCCGAAGGTCTTGAAGTTCACCCAGGCCTCGGTCGACATCAGCCGCCAGACAGCCTCATTGGCGACCGCCAGCGCGAAGAAGAAGGCGGTCAGGCGGCGGGTGAGGATCATCCAGCCCTCGGGCTGCATCGGAAGGGCCTCTTCCATCACCGACGACAGGTAGGACTTGCCCTGCAAGAGCCCGGCCCCGAGGATGCCGCCGAAGGCCAGATAGAGCAGCGTCGGCTTCATCTTGATGAAGCGCTCGTCGTTCAGCCAGACCGACAGCCCGCCCATGACGACGACAAGGATCAGCGTCATCAGCTGCATCCGCGACAGTTTGCCGGTCAGCGCCCACAAAAGGCCGGTGGTGGCGATGATGAGCGCGATGAACACCCCGGTCATGACGATGAAGCCGGAATACTCATTGCCCGCGATGTGGAAGGTCTGGTCCTTCATCCGCGAGAAGCCCGCGAAGAACAGGATGATCGGTCCCAGTTCGAGCGCCATCTTCAGAACCGGATTGATCTTTTTCGTTTCCGCCATCGGCCTCAGCCTCCCCATTCCATCACCACCGCGCCGGCGGCGATCAGTGCCATCAGCGCCGCCGCCACGCGCCCGACCTTTTCGCCGAGAACCGCCCAGCCGATCAAGGCGGCAAATACGGTCGAGGTCTCGCGCAGGACAGCCGCCTCGCCCACCCGGTCAAGCCGCGTGGCCAGCATGATCGCCCCGAAAGAGAAATAGGCGACAAAGGCGCCCAGCACACCCCGTTTCAGCAAGGGCAGCACTTCGGTTCGCGGCAATGTGACCAGACGGCGGGCCATCAGCGCCGGGATGAAGATGCCGTCGATCAGGAAGAACCAGGCGAGGAAGGTGAAGGGATCGGCAGTGGCGCGGATACCCCAGGCGTCATAGGTGGTATAGCCCGCGACCATGGCCCCGGTGGCGACCGCCAGCGCAAGCGCCGGTTTCAGGGTGGCGCGGCCGTGGCTCAGATGCGCGAGGTTATGGGCGGAAAGCCCAAGGATGCCGGCCGTCAGCATGGCAACGCCGGCCCATTGCAGGGGCGCGTACCGCTCGCCAAAGACCAGACCGGCTGCGGCGACGGTGAACAGCGGGCCGGTGCCGCGCACCACGGGATAGACGACCGTATAGGCGCCCCGCGTATAGGTCATGGCCTGCAGGACCTTGTAGACAGCGTGGATCGCGAAGGCGCCCGCAAAGATCGGCCACATGTGGGGTTCGGGCCAGGGCACGACGAAAAGCGCGAAGGGGGCGGCGATCAGGCCATAGGACAGGTCGATCCCGGCGCGGGCAAGCCAGGGGTCGTGCCGGCCCTTCTGCAAGGCGCCGAACAGCGCATGCAGGATCGCGGCCATGAGCGCCAGCGCCAGTGCCGCATGGCGGCCGGCTTCTGTGCCTTCGATGGAAAGGAGCCAGTCGGACATGGGGGCGCTTTATGTCAACTCGTCCGGGGGCCAGCCCCCGGACCCCCGGGATATTTGTGCCACATTGAAGGCAGGATCACCGCTCCAGCCCCACCAGCGCACGGGCAAAATCCTGCGGATCGAAGGGCGAGAGGTCGTCGATCTGTTCGCCAAGGCCGATGGCATGGATCGGCAGGCCGAACTTGTCGGCGAGGCTGACGAGGACGCCGCCCTTGGCCGTGCCGTCGAGTTTGGTCATGACAAGGCCCGAGACATCGGCGATCTTGCGGAAGATCTCGACCTGCGTGACCGCGTTCTGGCCGGTGGTGGCATCCAGGACCAACAAGGTGTTGTGCGGCGCGGTGGCGTCGACCTTGCGGATGACGCGAACGATCTTGGCCAGCTCCTCCATCAGGTCGGCGCGGTTTTGCAGCCGGCCCGCGGTGTCGATCATCAGGAGATCGGCGCCCTCGGCCTGGGCTCTGGTCAGGGCGTCGAAGGCCAGCGAGGCCGGGTCCGAGCCTTCGGGCGCGGTCAGCACCGGCACCCCGGCGCGCTGGCCCCAGACCTGCAGCTGTTCGACCGCGGCGGCCCGGAAGGTGTCGCCGGCGGCGATCACCACCGTCTTGCCGGCGGCGCGGAACTGCGAGGCCAGCTTGCCGATGGTCGTGGTCTTGCCCGAGCCGTTGACGCCGACCACCAGCACCACCTGCGGTTTCTGCGGGTAAATCGGCAGCGGGCGGGCGACCGGCTCCATGATGCGGGCGACCTCGTCGGCAAGGGCCTGGCGCAGCTCGGTCGCGCCGATCTTCTTGCCAAAGCGGCCTTCGGCGATGTTCGCCGTAACGCGGGTGGCGGTATCGACCCCCATGTCGGCCTGAATGAGCAGGTCTTCGAGATCTTCCAGCATCGCGTCATCAAGGATGCGCCGGGGCTCTTCGGATTTGCCGAACAGGCGGCCCAGCAGGCCGGGCTTGCTTTCGGGCGCGGCGGCATTGGCGGCGGCGGCATCGGGGAGGGGCAGCGGGGTCTCGGCTTCTGCCGCGGGCGTCGCGGCGCGCGGCGCTGCATCCTCGGCCACAAGCGCGTCCAGCCCCTCGCCGATCTTGTCGGAAGAGCGGAACATGCGTTCCTTGAGTTTCTTGAAAAAGGACATGGCCACGCCTCTTGCGGTTTCCTACCACCTAGTCAATTCGGGCGGGCTTGGGAAGGTGTCAGGCCCTGGCTGACCCCGAATAGCGGGGCGGAGGGGCGGTGCGGCAAAATCCCGGCTGTTCAGGCGGCGCGCGCATGCTAGCCTTGGGCCATGCAGGAGATGACCTCACGCCCGCTTCCGATGGTGCTCTTTGCGCTGGCCTCGGCCAGTCCGCTGGTGCTGTTCGCGCTCGGCCTTTGGGCCGGGGGCGGCTGGGCTTTTGCCGGACTCTTGTACATGACGGTGCTGGCGGCCTGTCTGGACCAGATCTCCGGGCTGTTTCCGGGCGATGCGCCGGAGGGGGCGGAGTTTCCCGCCGCCGACGGGCTGCTTGTCGGTCTGGCTTTGGGCCATCTTGTCGCGCTGCCCCTTGTGGTCTGGGGCATGGCGGGGGGCGGCGGTCTTGGCCTTTGGGGCCGCGTGGCGCTGTTTCTGGGCGCGGGGCTGTGGTTCGGGCAGGTGTCGAACCCGATGGCACATGAGCTGATCCACCGCGGAAGCCGGGGTCTTTATGGCCTGGGGGTGGCGGTCTATGCCAGCCTGCTTTTCGGCCACCATGCCAGCGCGCACAGGCTGGTGCATCACCGCCACGCTGCCAGTGCCGAGGACCCGAATTCGGCGCGGGCGGGTGAGGGGTTCTATCGCTTTTTCCTGCGGGCCTGGGGCGGCAGTTTCGTGAAGGGCTGGCAAGAGGAAAACGCCCTGCGGGCGCGGGCGCAGGGGGGGCGCGGGCTGCATCCCTATGCGGTCTACTTTGGCGGGGCCGCGGCGGCGCTGATGGTGGCTTTCTGGATTGCGGGCGGCTGGGGCGTTGTGGCCTGGGGCGGGCTGGCCCTGCATGCGCAGATGCAGCTGATGCTGTCGGACTATGTCCAGCATTACGGCCTGACCCGCGCCCGGCGGGACGATGGCCGGCTGGAGCCGGTGGCCGCGCGCCATTCCTGGAATGCGCCGCATTGGTTCTCGTCAAGCCTGATGCTGAACGCGCCGCGCCATTCCGACCATCACGCCCACCCGACGCGGCCCTATCCGGCGCTGCGCCTGCCGGGGCCGGAGGAGGCGCCGCATCTGCCCTGGCCCTTGCCGGTGGCCTGCACGCTGGCGTTGGTCCCGCCCCTGTGGAAACGCGCGATCCGGCCGCATCTGGCCAGATGGCGGCTGGCATGAGGGCGCTGGTCGCCCTGGCGCTTCTGCCCGGATCGGCACTGGCCGAGACGCCGCTTTCGGCCGCCGAATTCGAGGCGCGCAGCACCGGGCGCACCATGACCTATGCCCGGGACGGGGCGGTCTGGGGGCGCGAGCAATATCTGGCTGACCGCCGGGTGATCTGGGCCTTCGAGGGCGAGGCGTGCAAATATGGCGCATGGCAGGAGCCGCAGCCGGGCCTGATCTGCTTTGCCTATGACGACGCGCCGCAGGATCCGTCGTGCTGGCGGTTCTTCGACCGGTCGGGCAAGCTTTTCGCCCAGTCCGAAGCTGCACCCGAAGCCGGGATGCTCGCCGTCGTCGAGGAAACGCCCAAGGGCATGGTCTGCGGCGGACTTGGCGCATGAGGTGGATCGGCCTTCTGGTTGCGCTCTGTGCCGCCACCTCTGCGGCTGCCGAGGGCGTGTTGCCCGGCGGCCCGCCGCTTGATGCGCGCGGCTTTGATGCAATCACGCTTGGCCGTCGGATGGACACCTACGATCCGGCGCAGGTCTACGGGGTGGAGGAATTCCTTCCTGGCCAGCGGTCGATCTGGAAGGACGCCTCGGGCTGCACGCGGGCGACCTGGGAACAGGTCGGCGACCAGATCTGCTTTCGCTACGAGGACGCCCCCGAAGCGCCGGTCTGCTGGGTTTACAACGTTGTCGAGGGCGAGCTTTGGGGCTGGTATCAGGGCCGCCCCGACAGTCTGGCGGTGCGGCTGGTGCCGGGGGATGCGGTGCTGGCCTGCGACTGGCTCGGGACGTAAGCATGCCCGAGGCGTCGCGTCAGAACAGGCTGCCCTGATCCCGGCCACCTTCGCTCCTGCCCTTTTTCGCTGGCCGCCCCCCGAGTGCAAGCCGGCCATCGGCAAATTCCACTTCCAGCGTGGCGCTGCGTTCGGCGGCGGCTTTCGAGGTAACCACATGCCCGTCGCCCCGCATCACCGCAAAGCCGCGTTTCAGCGTCTCGCGGTAGCCGAGCGTCTGGCGGGTGCGGTCGATCTGCTCCAGCCGCGCCGCCAGATCGGCCAGCCGGCGGGCGGGCGCGGCCTGCAGGCGGCTGTCGAGTGCTGTCAGCCGGTCCCGGTCGCGGGCAATGTCGCGGGCGGCCGTCGTCAGAAGCCGCGTCAGCGCCGGGTCAAGCCGCGAGGCCCATTTGTCCATCTGGCTGTGCTTGCGCTCCAGCGCCACCGCGGCCCGGTCCGAAAGCCGCTGGGCGCGAGCCTGCAACTCGCCGCGCTTGCCGGCGATCAGCGCCAGAAGCGTTTCCGGGCGCAGCCGGGCGGCGCGTTCGAAGGCGGCCCGCTTGCGCGCCGCCGCCATGCCCAGAGCGCCGCCAAGACGGCCCGACCACAGGTCGAGCCGCTGGCTCGGCTGCGCCAGCAGGCTGTCGAGCCGGGGCAGGGCGCGGCCAAGGTCGCGCAGGCGCTGGCCGCGATTGGCGGCACCTTGCGCAATGGCGCGGCTGAGCCGGGCCGAGAGCGCGTCCAATGTGGCCAGAAGCTCCATCCGCACCGGCACTGCCAGTTCGGCGGCGGCGGTCGGGGTGGGCGCGCGCAGGTCGGCGGCGTGGTCGATGAGCGTGGTGTCGGTCTCGTGCCCTACGGCGGAAATCAGCGGGATGCGGCTGGCCGCCGCCGCCCGCACCACGATTTCCTCGTTGAAGCCCCAGAGGTCCTCAAGGCTGCCGCCGCCGCGTGCCACGATCAGCAGGTCGGGCCGCGGGATCGGCCCGCCGGGGGCGAGCGCGTTGAAGCCGCGGATGGCGGCGGCCACTTCGGCGGCGCAGGACTGGCCCTGCACGGCGACCGGCCAGATCAGCACGTGGCGCGGAAAGCGGTCGCGCAGGCGGTGCAGGATGTCGCGGATCACGGCACCCGAGGGCGAGGTGATGACGCCGATCACCTGCGGCAGATAGGGAATCGGCTGCTTGCGGGCGGGGTCGAACAGCCCCTCGGCCTGCAGCGCGGCGCGGCGCTTTTCGAGCATCGCCATCAGCGCGCCGGCGCCGGCGGGGGCGACATCGTCAACGATGAGCTGGTATTTCGACTGGCCGGGGAAGGTGGTCATCCGGCCGGTCGCCACGACCTCCATGCCCTCCTCGGGGCGGACCTGCATCTTTGCCGCCTGACCCTTCCACGAAATCGCGGCAATGACGCTGCGGTCATCCTTGAGGTCGAAGTAAAGATGCCCCGAAGCCGGGCGGCTGACCCGCCCCACCTCGCCGCGCACGCGCACAAGGCCGAATTCGCCCTCGATCACCCGTTTCACCGCGCCCGAAAGCTCGGACACGGTGTATTCCGGCTGGTTTCCCGGCGGGGCGGGGCTGTCTTCGAACATGTCCATCCGCCTTGCCTGACACGTCGGCGCGCGGGGGTCAATCGGGCCTGAGGGCAACGGCTCAGGCGCAGCGGGATACGACCTGCGGGCCGTATTTGCCCGTCAGGAAATTGCCTGCCAGAACCAGGACGATCCCCAGCCCGAACAACCAGGGAGAAACCGACCATGGCGTGAACGGGGCGACAAAACCGATGATCCAGAGCCCCACGCCGATCGTGCTGATGGCGTTTCCCGCGGCCACCAGCCCCAGCGCGGGCCAGAGATCGGGCGGCGGGTCCGCGTCGAACTCGCGCCGCCAAAGCGCGCGGCCCCGCGCATAGGCGCGGTTGGCCTCTTTCTTCAGGATCGTGCGGCGGTGGGGGAGGGGCCGGCCAACGGCCCGTTCCAGCGCGGTATAGTCGTCCCGAAACCCCAGATGCAGATGCCAGGCCTCATCGAGCCAGTGCGGCGGAGTCAGCGGCTCGTCCGACAGGGCCTTGAGATAGAGGAAGCGCCGATAGCCCTCGGTGATCCGGTCGCTGGCGGCATCGGACCAGTCGCCGGCGGCGCGAAGATTGTGCTCGAACCTCTGGCAAACGCGGGGCGGCGATGCCTTTGGGTCATGGTCCTTGCGAAAGGGCAGCGGCCAATCGGCGATGAGAGTCCAGAGGGCAGGGTCACTGACAGGCATGGGGCGATGCTCGTGGGCACGGAACCTGCGCGAAGGCTAACATGCGCCCGACCCTTCCCACAGCGGAATCAGCGGGCGGGGCCGCCCATGACGAACAAGACTGCGCAGACCATCACGATCCCTTCCAGAATGCGGTCGAGGAAATTGCCTTTGCCCTGTGCCATCGTGTAGGCCTTGGTTGTCAGTCCGGACCCCGGACAGTATGACAGCGCCAGAGCCAGGCCAAGCGGAGTCGTCCCATGAATATCCTTATCCTTGGAAGCGGTGGGCGCGAACATGCGCTGGCCTGGGCGGTCAAGCAGAACCCCAAATGCGACCGGCTCATCGTGGCGCCCGGCAATGCCGGAATTGCCCAGCTGGCCGAGGTGGCGGCGTTCGACATCCTCGACAGCGCGGCAGTGGTGGGTTTCTGCGAGGAAAACGCCATTGATTTCGTGATCGTCGGCCCCGAAGCGCCTCTGGCCGCCGGCGTGGCCGATGCGACGCGGGCGGCGGGCATCGTGACCTTCGGGCCAAGTGCCGCGGCGGCGCGGCTGGAGGCCTCGAAGGGCTTCACCAAGGAAATCTGCGACGCCTGCGGGGCGCCGACCGCGGGCTATGCCCGCTTCAGTGCCGCCGCCGCCGCCAAGGCCCATGTGCGCACGCAAGGCGCCCCGATTGTCGTCAAGGCCGATGGCCTTGCCGCCGGCAAGGGCGTGATCGTGGCCATGACCGAGGCCGAGGCGCTGGCGGCCATCGACGACATGTTCGGCGGCGAGTTCGGCGCGGCCGGGGCCGAGGTTGTGATCGAGGAGTTCATGACCGGCGAAGAGGCGTCGTTCTTCGTGCTGACCGACGGGGCGCATGCCCTGCCCATCGGCACGGCGCAGGACCACAAGCGGGTGGGCGAAGGCGACACCGGTCCGAACACCGGCGGCATGGGAGCCTATTCGCCGGCACCGGTACTGACCGACGCGATCCAGCAACAGGCGCTGGACGAGATCGTCCTGCCGACTATCCGCGAGATGGCGCGGCGCGGCACGCCCTACCAGGGCGTGCTTTATGCCGGCCTGATGATCGAAGACGGCCGGGCGCGGCTGGTGGAATACAACGCCCGCTTCGGTGACCCGGAAACCCAGGTTCTGATGATGCGGCTTGGCGCGCAGGCGCTGGATCTGATGCTCGCCTGCGCCGAGGAGCGGCTGGCGGGCGCGCGGGTGAACTGGGCCGATGACCATGCGCTGACTGTGGTGATGGCGGCCAAGGGCTATCCGGGCGCCTACGAGAAGGGCAGCGTGATCCATGGCCTGCGACGCCTGCCCGAGGACAGCCGCCACATGTGTTTCCACGCGGGTACGGCGGAAAAGGATGGGGCGATCATTGCCAATGGCGGCAGGGTGCTGAACATCACCGCCCGCGGCGACACGCTGGCCGATGCCCGCAACCGGGCCTATGCCATGATCGACCACCTGCGCTGGCCCGAGGGCTTTTGCCGCTCGGACATCGGCTGGCGGGCGCTTTGAGCAGACAGCGCCCCGGATCGTGCCGATCCGGGGCAAGGCTCTTGTCTCGCCTCTGGCCTGCGGCCAGCCTTCTCGGAAAGAAGGGGGGCCTTCTGCCCCTCCCCCGGGCTGACGCGCTCACCCCCGAGAGTATTTGTCCCAAGGGGAAGATGAGGTTCGCTTTGGTCCGAGTCCGGGACAACAGGCGGCAAGCCGGGTTGTCGCGGCGATCCGTGCGTTTGCGGCGGGCTGTGACGCCGTTGGCAGGACAGGCGTGCCGGGTGCTTGAGGGGATGTCCCGCATCCGGCCTTACGGGACGCGGCGACCGGATCGGGCAAAAAGGCGGCGGCCGGCCAGTGCTCTACCGTCCGATGTCGTGGCCCCTGCGCGGGTGAGGTGGCCAGAACCATCGCCCGGGTTTGCCAAAGAGACCTTTCCGGTCGCCTCGCCCGCGTGGCCGGGCTAAAGCCGCTGCCCCGACGCCGCATCGAACAGATGGGCGTTCCGGCCGGGCCATGCCAGATGGATGGTCTGGCCCGGGCGGAAATCGTGGCGCTCGGTGAAGACCGCGCAGAGCGGCATGCCGGCGACGCGGGCATAGACCTGAATATTGGCGCCGGTTGGTTCCACCACTTCGACTTCGGCGGCAAGGCCGGTGCCGTCGGAGGAGAGGGACAGATGCTCGGGGCGGATGCCGAAGACCACCTTCTGCCCTGCCGCGCCGCGCCCCGTCGTCTCCACCGGCACGCGGCTGCCGTCGGCCAGCACAACCGCGCCCGGCTCCAGCGTGCCGCGCAGGAAGTTCATTGAGGGCGACCCGATGAAATCGGCCACGAACAGGTTGGCCGGCGTGTCGTAAAGTTCCAGCGGCGTGCCGATCTGCTCGATCTTGCCGGCGTTCATCACCACGATGCGATCGGCCATGGTCATGGCTTCGATCTGGTCGTGCGTCACATAGACGGAGGTGGTCTGCAGCCGCTGGTGCAGCGCCTTGATCTCGGTTCGCATCACCACGCGCAGCTTGGCGTCGAGGTTCGACAGGGGTTCGTCGAACAGGAACACCTGGGCGTCGCGCACCAGGGCGCGGCCCATGGCCACGCGCTGCCGCTGTCCGCCTGACAACTGCCGCGGCGAGCGCTCGAGGTATGTCGACAGGTTCAGGATCTCGGCCGCCTCGCGCACCTTGCGGTCGATCATCTCTTTGGCCATCCGCTTCAGGCGTAGGCTGAAGCTCATGTTTTCATAAACCGACATGTGCGGGTAAAGCGCGTAGTTCTGGAACACCATGGCAATGTCGCGCGCCTTGGCCGGCACGTCATTGACCACGCGGTCGCCGATCAGGATATCGCCCGAGGAAATCGACTCGAGCCCGGCAATCATGCGCAGCAGGGTCGACTTTCCGCAGCCCGAAGGCCCGACCAGAACAACGAATTCCCGGTCGCGGATTTCGAGGTCGATCCCGTGCAGCACGGCCATGGCGCCGTATTTCTTCTTGACCCCGCGGATGGTGACAGAGGACATCGTTCAATCCTTGTAAAGCAGTCTGGTCATTTGACGGCGCCCAACGCCATGCCCCGGATGAGGTAGCGCTGGAGCCACGAGAACATGATGGCGACCGGAACGGTCGCTAGCACGGTGGCGGCCATCACGTGATGCCATTCCACCTGATAGCGCCCGGCAACCTGAGCATAGATTTGCACCGGCAGCGTGAAATCCTCGGACGAGCGCATCATGGTCAGCGCCAGCACGAATTCGTTCCAGCTGTTGATGAAGGTGAAGATCGCCGTCACCACCATGGCCGGCACCGCCAGCGGCAGGAAGATGCGCACAAGGCTGGTCAGGTGGCTGGCGCCATCCATCCAGGCGGCTTCTTCCAGATCGCGTGGGATGGAGTTGAAGTAGCTTTGCAGCATCCAGATGGTGAAGGCCATGTTGAAGGCGGCATAGGTCAGCACCAGCGAATTCAGGTCGTTGACCAGACCGAGGCTCATCATCAGCCGGAACAGCCCTAGGACCAGAACGATGGGCGACATCATCTGCGTCATCAGCAGGAAGGTGCGGTAGGCGCCCTTGCCGGCAAAGCGGTAGCGCGACATGGCATAGGCGGCCGGGATCGACAGGACCAGCGCGACGACCGTGGCCGCGACGCTGACATAAAGGCTGTTCAAGAGCGCCCCGCCGAAATTGGTCTTGACCCACATTTCGGAAAAGTTCTCCCAGCGGAATTCGCTGAAGCCCCAGGTGGGCGGGTAGACGAACAGCTCTTCGCGCGGGCGCACAGCGGTGACGAACATCACGCCGAAGGGGAACAGGATCACCACCATCAGCGGCGACAGGAGCGCCCAGTAGATCAGGCTGCGGGTCAGCTTGGTGGTCATTCCTTGACCTCCTCTTCCGGTGCGGCATCGTCGCGGTCGTTGCGGCTGACCAGCGCGACATAAAGCATGGTGAAGGCCAGCAGGACGAAGAACATCACCAGCGAAATCGCCGCCGCCTTGCCCAGCTGGCCAAAGCGGAACGCGAGCTTGTAAAGATAGGTCACGAGGATGTCGGTGCCATTGGCCGGGCCGCCCTCGGTCATCACCCAGATGATCGGCAGCGAGTTGAAGACGTAGATCACGTTCAGCACGATGGCGATGTTGATGAAGGGCTTCATCAGGGGCAGCGTGATATAGCGGAACTGGTGCCAGCCCGAGGCCCCGTCCACCACCGCCGCCTCATAGGCGTCCTGCGGCATGGACGACAGCCCGCCAAGCAGGATGGTCGTGGTGAAGGGGATCGACACCAGAATGCCGACCAGAATTTCGACGACGAAGGCGGTCGAGGCGGTGGCCAGCCATTCGATCGGCTGGTCGATGATGCCGGCATTCATCAGCGTGGCATTGAGCAGCCCCGCCCGCCCGTTCAGCGCCCAGCGCCAGACCACCGCCGTCATGGTCAGCGAGATGGCCCAGGGCAGCATGATGATGACGCGCGCCACACCCCGGCCATGGAAATCATCGTTCAGGATCATCGCCACCGGCATCGAGATTGCCAGAGTTCCGCCGACGACCGCGACGGTCCAGATCCCGGTGCGCCACAGCGATTCCCAGAACAGCGGATCGACAAAGACCTCGGCGAAGTTCTCCCCGCCGTTGAAGCCGGTCAGCTTGCCAAAGCGGCTGACGTCGTGCATCGAGGTCCAGCCCAGATCGAAGATCGGATAGCCGATGATCGCGATCGCCAGCGCAAGGCCGGGCAGGATCATCATCATCGGTACGGATTTCTGGATGCGGTTCGCCATCGTTCTCCACACCCTGCCTGGGCAGGGCACCCATTCGCATTCGGAAACGGGAGAGCGGCATGGAGCCGCTCTCCCCTGACTGCAGGATCAGAGCCCGCGGATCTTGTTGATCTCGGCCGCGGCGGCCTTCAGCCCTTCGTCCGCCGAAACCTCGCCCAGATAGATCTGCTGCATGGTGCGCACCGTCACGTCGGCGATCTCTTCCCAGTTGGCAATGATCGGGGCGAACTTGGCATAGGGCAGACCCGCTGCGAAGCCGGCCACGTCCGGGTCCTTGGTGAAGTGATCCAGCGCAGCCACGTTCCTGGTGACAGGCAGGAAGCCTTCGCCCATGTCGAACTTTTCGCGCCATTCGTCCTTGTAGGCGAATTCGATGAACTTCCACGCTTCCGCTTTCGCGTCGGAATCGGCGAACATCATCATCGTGTCGGTCACACCATAGGTCGCCTTGGCCTTGCCTTCGGGGAAGGGCAGAACCTCATAGTGCAGGTCGGGGGCTTCGGCCTTGATCTGCGGGATCAGCATCGGGAAGGTGAACACCGTGCCGACCTTGCCCTGCTTGAACAGGTTGAAGATGTCCTCGCGGGTGTAGTTGGTCGGTGAGGGCTGGGTCAGGCCTTCGTCGATCATCCGCTTGTAGAGCGTTGCCGCCTCCAGCGCCTCCGGGCTGTCCAGCCCGCTGGTGCCATCGGCTTTCAGGATGTCGCCGCCATGCGTCCAGAGCGAATAGTAGAAATAGGCATCCGTCTCGATTTCCTTGCCTTGCAGGCCGAAGGCAAAGGTGTCGGGCAGGGCGGCAAGTTTCTTGGACGCTTCATAGAATTCGTCCCAGGTCTTGGGCGGCGTGGCCCCGGCCTTGTCATAGAGATCCTTGTTGACCAGCATTGCACGGGCCGAGGCCGCGACGGGCAGGCCCATGGTCTTCCCGTCGATTACGCCCGGCGCCATGAACGTGTCGATGAAGGTGCTCTTGAACTCGGGGGTCAGGTAGCTGTCCACCGGCTCGGCCACGCCCTGCGAGGCGAAGTCCAAGAGCCAGCGGGTGCCGATGATCGAGATGTCGGGCGCGCTGCCACCGGCGACGTCGGTGGTCAGGCGCTGCAACAGCGTGTCCCACGGCACGACTTCGATGTTGATCTTGATGTCGGGGTTTTCGGCCTGGAAGGCGTCGGCGACTTCCTGGAAGAACGGCCCGGTCTTCGAGCTGTATTCGGCGACGGTGAAATCGACGATGGTCTCGGCCATCGCCGCCGGCACGAAGCCGAACATGCCAAGGCTCAGAGCCAGGATCGCCGTGGACGTCCGGAACGGATGGGTCATTGGGAGATGTCTCCTGTTGGGTTTGCGAGTGGTATGGTGAGGGTTCGAAGCCAGCTTCTTGCGGCCGGTCTTGGTGGGTTCACTCTGATGCCGGGCAGCGGGCAAAAGGAAATTGAATAAACGCATGGGGGTATGTGACCCCTGCATAGCATTGTAATTGAATGAAATTTCATATGAATGTCGAAAAATGGGAGGCGCCCGGCCTTGCAGCCGGGCGCCTTGAAGCGGGGGACTTGCACTCAGCCGTTCGGCCCGGGCCAGTCATGCTCGGGGGCAAAGCCAAGCACCCGCCGGGCCTTGTCGATGCTCAGCATCGTGGCCCGCCCGGCAAGCGGGCTGCGCATAGGCAGGCCGGGATAAACCTCGGCCAGAAGATCGGCGCTGTCGCGCGTCATCACGGTGTTGGAGTTGGCGATGATGAAATGCTCTGCCCCCTCCAGATCGACATGCAAGGACCGGCGCACTGCCTGCGCGGCGTCCCGCGCGTCTATATAACTCCACAGGTTCCATTCGCGGAAACGCGGGCTGTCCTGCCAGCCGGCGAAACGCGCATAGTCTTGCGGCTCCATCACGTTCGACAGGCGCAGGCCGATGAAGGTGGTCCCCGGGTTCCAGCGCGCCATCTGCCGCGCCATTTCCTCGGCCAGATCCTTGGACAGCGAATAGGCGCTTTCGGGGCGCATCGGGTGATCCTCGTCTACCGGAGCATAGGCGGGCGGGTTCGCCGGGCTGAAGGGCAGGCCCAGCGTGGTTTCCGACGAGGCCCAGACGATACGCGTCACGCCGGCGCGAAGGGCTGCGTCAAAGACATTGTAGGTCGACACGATATTGCTGCGAAACGTCAGTTCCTCGGGTGTGGTATCCGGCACGGGGATCGCGGCAAAATGCACCACGGCGTCGGGCGTGCGAAACTGGCGGAACGGATGGTCCTTGCCTCCGGTCCACTGCATCGCGTCCATCACCTGCCCGAAATCGGTCAGATCCACCTTCAGAAGCGGGCAGACCGGATCGGGCGAGGCGGCCATGTCGACATTCAGCACCGTATAGCCGCGCTCGACCAGATGCCGGCACACCGCCCGGCCCCCCTTGCCGCTGCCCCCGGTCACGACAATGTTCTTCATGCTGCGGCTCTCCTTTGCTGGCTTGCCCATCGCAGGGGGCGCCTCGTGGACGCCTCACCCTAGCCGCGCGCCGGGGCGGTGGGCGAATGCGTTTCCCGAATGCCGCCATGCCCGCATGGCATTGGCCGCGGCCGCGCGCCCGCCTTAGCTTCGGGGCTGGAAACGGGGCTTGCGCCCTGCGCAAACCGATTGCGCGCAACCTCAGGCAAGGGAGGCAACCGATGTTGCGCGCGATGTTCGTCTACCCTTGGGACCTTCAGGACGAAGGCACCGCCGAGGTCGCGGCACGTCTGGCCGACGCCGGGCTGAACGCGGTGGCGCTGGCCACCGCCTATCATGCCGGCAAGTTTCTGCGCCCGCACGCGCCGAACGGCCGCGTGATCTTCCCCGAGGATGGCACTGTCTATTTCCGCCCCGACCCTGCGCGCTATGGCCGGCTGCAACCCAAGGCCGCGGGGATGGTCGCGGAATACGATGCGCTGGCCGGTCTGGCGCGCAACGCCGCCAGCCTGCATGTGACGGCATGGACTGTCGGGCTGCACAATTCGCGCCTTGGGGCCGCGCATCCCGACCTCGCCTGCCAGACCCCGTTCGGCGATGTGCTTGTGAACGCGCTTTGCCCCTCGCAGCCCGAGGTGCGCCGCTACCTGATCGCGCTGTGCCTTGATACCGCCGCCCAGCCGGGCGTGCGCGAGGTGACGGTCGAGACGCCCGGTTTCCAGACCTACCGCCACGGCCATCATCACGAATTCGAACTGATCGACCTGCGTGCCGCGGCCGAGACGCTGCTTGGCACATGTTTCTGCCGCGCCTGCCTTGACCGGGCCCGGCAGGCGGGACTTGGCGGGGCGGCGCTGGCCGCCCAGGCCCGCCGCAGCCTTGACGCCTTTCTGGCTGACGAAACCGCCACCTTGCCCGACCTGCAGCGCGAGGCCGACTGGGCCGCCTTGCAGGCCTGTCGCGCCGAGACTGTCACCAGCCTGATCGCCGAGATCCGCGCCGCCTTGCCGCCCGATGTCGGCGTGTCGGTGATCCCCTCGGTCCAGACGCCCAACGCGCTGGCCTGGCGCGAGGGTAGCGATCTTGCGGCCCTTGCCCGCGCGGCCGGCCGGCTGGACGTGACCGCTTATCAACGCGGCCCCAAGCCCATCGCCGCCGATATTGCCGGGGTGCGCGCCATGGCCGGCCCCGACGCGCGGCTTGGCTTCATCCTGCGCCCGACCTGGCCGCATGTGGCCGGGGCGGAGGAGCTGGCAGCCTGCGTCGCCTCCGCCCGATCCGCCGGGGCGGACCGGATTTCCTTCTACAACTATGGCCATATGCGCCTCCGGTCGCTCGACTGGATTGCCGCGGCCCTTTGACAGCCCGATCGGAGAACAGTTTGCCCAGACATGACTGCACCGCTGCCCTTGTGACCGGCGCCGCCCATGGCATCGGCCGCGCCATCGCCCGGCATCTGGCGCGCGAGGGCGCCACCGTCGCCGTGATCGACCTTGATGCCGCCGGGGTCGCCGAAACGGCCCGCCTGATCGAAGCGGCGGGCGGCAAGGCCCTTGCCGCCCGCGCCGACATCACCGACATGCAGGCGCTGGCCGTGGCGATCGACGCATGCGAAGCGGCGCTTGGCCCGATCACGCTTCTGGTCAACAATGCCGCGTTCACCGATGCCGGAGATCTGGCGGGAATCGGCCTGGAGGCCTGGCACCGCGAAATCGACGTCAACCTCAATGGCACCTATCACTGCCTGCGCGCGCTGCTGCCGCGGATGCAGGCGCGCGGTGCCGGGGTGGTTGTCAATATCGCGTCGGTCAACGGGGTGCGCTACTTCGGCAATCCGGCCTACAGCGCTGCGAAGGCGGGGCTGATCAACCTCACGCAATCGGTGGCTTCCGAATACGGCCGCCACGGCATTCGCTGCAACGCCGTGCTGCCGGGGTCCGTGCGCACCGACAACATCACCTGGACGATCCGCCAGCAGAAAGACCCGCAGGTGTTCCAGAAACTTGCGCGCTGGTATCCGATGGGGCGCGTCGCCGAACCGGAGGACATCGCAAAGGCGGTGTCGTTCCTCGGCTCGGACGAGGCGGGTTACATCACTGGGGTCGCGCTGCCGGTGGATGGTGGGTTGCTGGCGGGGATGAACGTCATGATCGGCGAGTTTATTCTGGAATCGCAATAAGGACTGCACGGCATGCTGATAATTTCCGAAACCCTCGCCCAGACGCTGGTCAGCGTCGAAGACGCGATCGAGGCCGTTTCCGGCGTCTTTGTTGCGATGGCCCGCGGCGAGGCGCGCAACTATCCGGTGGTGCGCGAAGTGGTGGGCCATGCCGACGCCGTCTATGGCGTGAAGGCCGGCGGCGATGTTTCCGCCCCGTTTCTCGGTCTCAAGGCCGGGGGATACTGGCCGCACAATCTGGGCCGGGGGTTGTCCAACCACCAGTCCTCCACCCTGCTGTTCGATCCCGGGACCGGTCGTGCCGCGGCGCTTGTCAGCGCGAACCACCTGACCGGCATCCGCACCGGCGCGGCCTCGGCTCTGGCGACACGCTGTCTGGCGCGGGAAAACGCCGCGGTGCTGGGCATCATCGGCACCGGCGGGCAATCGCTGCATCAGTTGCGCGCCACGGCGGCGGTCAGGTGCATCAAGCGGGTTCATGCCTGGGACATGCAGCCCGCAAGCACCGCGCGGTTTGCGGATGCCGTTCGCGCCATGGGGTTGGACTGTGTGGCCGAAAGCACTCCCGAAGCGGTGGCACGGGCCGCCGAGATCATCGTGACGGTGACGCCGTCGCAAGCGCCGATCCTGATGCGTGACTGGGTGCGCCCAGGCACGCATATCAGCGCCATGGGGGCGGACACCAAGGGCAAGCAGGAGCTTGATCCGGCCCTTGTCGCCGCGGCGCGCATTTTCGTGGACGAGGCGGCGCAGGCCATCAGCATCGGCGAATGCCAGCACGCCCATGCCGCCGGGCTTATCCGCGAGGCGGAGCTCACGCCCCTTGGGCAGGTGCTGACCGGCGCGGCCGGCGGCCGGCGTTCGCCGGAGGATATCACGCTCTTCGACGGTACCGGCGTGGCGTTGCAGGATCTGGCAGTGGCCGATCTCGCGGTGCAACGCGCCCGTGCAACAGGGCGCGGCATCGTGGTCGACTACTGACCCCGACCGCGCCCGGCCACGGCGCATTCCTCCCAGGCGCCAAGGCGAAAGCCCCGCTTCCGAAAGGAGGCGGGGCTTTTCAATGCCGGATCTGGCGCGGATCGGCGCGCGAAAGGTTCAGTCTTGCGGCGGGGTCCAGTTCACCGGGCTGTCGATCGGAAACATCGGGCGCGGCATCGAGCGGAAATCGAACCGCGTCAGCACTGGCGAGGTCAGGCCCGGGACATCCACTTCGATCACCTGCGAGGGCGCGAAGAATTCGTCGAAACCAGCGCGGAAATGCCCGCGCGACTTGACGACCACCGCCCGCGCCGCGCCGATGTCCAGCCCCATCATCTCAAGGAAGATCGGGTCCGCGCATTGGGTGCGGATCGAAATGACCACCACCTGAATGCCGCCGAGGTCCAGCAGAACCGATTGACCAAGGTTCATCCGGCGGCCGGCATAAAAGCCGCGCCGGCCGACGCAATCGCCATCGCGGATCGCCAGCACCCGCGCATCGGCTTCGAACCGGCGCGAGAATTCGTCAGGCTCCACCCGGTTGAACACCGCCCGGAACCGCGCGCCCAGGCCCAGCGTCGCCGCCTCGCGCGCAAGGGCCGGATCGGTGATGACCCCTGCGATGACCCCCTTGGCCCCCGCCTTGTGCAGCGCCTCGAGTATCCACATCGTGTTGCCATTGCCGCCGCCGCCCGGGTTGTCGGACACATCCGCCAGTATGACCGCGGGCCGCGCGGGATCGGCGCCCGCCTCCAGCACCCGCCGCACTGTTTCGTCCAGCGAGGTCAGCCGCGGCACGAAGCGCTCGTGCTGGCTCCAGGCATAGCGGGCGATGGCATTGGCCGCCCGCCGCGCGCTGCCGTCGCACTGGCGCGAGGTGACGATGATTGCCAGCCCGTTCTTCGGCGTGTCGCTGTAGGCGAAGCCGCCAAGGATCGAGACATTGACGATCCTGTCATCCAGAAGCGACTGGCCGAAGTTCATGATGTCGGCATAGGGCCCCGCCTCAGTCAGCAGCGTGACCGTGGGTGGCACCAGAGGCAGGCGCAGGAAGACCACGTCGGGTTTCATGCCGGCAAACAGCTCGTGCAGGATCGCCGCCGCGTCGCGCCCGCGCTCCAGCATGTCGACATGCGGGTTGGTCTGATAGGCCACGATGGCGTCGGCGCTTTGCACCATCCGGTCGGAGACATTGCCATGCAGGTCCAGCGTCGCCACCACCGGGACATCCGGCCCGACGATCTGGCGCACCAGCGCAAAGATTTCGCCGTCCGGGTCGGTGTTCGCCGTGGTGATCATCGCCCCGTGGTTCGAGATATAGACGGCATCCAGCGGCAGGGCGGCGGTCAGGCGGCTGCGGATTTCCTCCATCGACGCCTCAAAGAATGCATGGTCCATTGGCCCGCCCGCCTCGACCAGCCCGACAAGGATCGGCACCGGCGTCCAGTCGCCGCGGCTGTCCATCTCGGCCCGGAAACCGCGAATTTCCGTCGGCAGTTTCGGGTCCGGGCTGTAGAGGTCTTCGAGAATCTCGTCCCCGGCAAGATACACCCGTTTGAGGTAATCCTCCTCGCCGATCACGGGGGCAAAGCGGTTGCTCTCCAGCATCAGTCCGAGGATCGCTACACGGCGGGGGGCGTTCTCTGGCATTCAATCATTCCCGGTCCAACTGGTTTCGCAGCAACAATAGTCCGCGTCCCCTCCGGCCGGCCAATGCAAGCTCGGTCTAGACCGATGCGCCGCGGGCATGAAGGGGGGCGCACATGCGTTTGCGGCATGGCATGATCGGCTTTCGGCATTCGCCACCGCCGCGCCGCAGGGTATTACTCGGGTCAGGAGGCGGTTCCCGCCTGGAGAGGAGCAAGTCCAATGGCGGATAAGGTGCGGCCCTACTGGCAGAACTACATTGGCGGGGCTTGGGCCGACGGCAGCGACGGCACCCGGATCACCGTCACCGACCCTGCTACGGGCGAACCAATCGCCGAGGTGGCGCGCGGCACCGCTGCCGACATCGACCGGGCCGTCGCTGCCGCCCGGCGCTGCTTTGACAGCCGGGTGCTGCGCGACCTGCGTCCCCATCGCCGCGGCGACCTGATGGTCGAGGTCGCGCGCCATCTGGGTGATCTGGCCGACGAAATCGCGCTGGTGGAATGCCGCGATAACGGCAAGACTTTGGCCGCCGGTCGGGCCGAGGTGGCGCTGACGCAGCGGTATCTTCAGTATTACTCGGGCCTTGCCGACAAGCTGGAAGGCCGGCAGATTCCGCTCGGGGCCGACTATCTGGATTACACGCTGCACGAACCCTATGGCGTCTCGGCCCAGATCGTGCCGTGGAACGGGCCGCTGCCGGTCGGGGCGCGCTCGATCGCCTGCGCGATCATCACCGGCAACACGGTGGTGCTGAAATCGCCCGAGGATTCCCCGCTCAGCCTGTTCCTGCTGGCCGAGGCCTGCCACCGCGCGGGCGTGCCGGCAGGCGCGGTCAGCATCGTCTGCGGCTACGGAGCCGAAGCCGGGGCCGCGCTGGTTTCGCACCGCGACATCGACCACATCGTCTTTACCGGGTCGGTCGAAACCGGAAAGAGCGTGCTGCGTGCCGCCGCCGAACGAGTGATTCCGTGCGTGATGGAACTGGGCGGCAAGTCCGGCGCCATCGTCTATGCCGATGCCGATCTGGAGCGCACCGCCGCCTCGGCCACGCGCGGGATCTTCCACCATGCCGGCCAGATCTGCTCGGCCGGGGCGCGGCTGATCGTGCATCGCTCGATTCACGATGATCTGGTCGGCCGCATTACCGAATTGGCCGCCAAGCGCAGCGTCGGACCGGGGATCGAGGGTTGCGACATGGGTCCGCTCATCAACGCCCGCCAGCTTGACCGGGTGGAGACGCTGTGCCGAGTCGGCGTGGCGGAAGGCGCTGCGCTGGTCATGGGGGGGGCGCGGCTGCCGGGCCTGAAGGGGCATTTCATGGCGCCTACGGTCTTTGCCGACGTGCGCCCCGACATGCGCATCGCGCAGGACGAGTTCTTTGGCCCGGTGCTGGTCGTGCTGCCCTTTGACACGCCGGAGGAAGCCATCGCCATCGCCAACGGCACCGATTACGGGCTGGCGGCCGGCGTCTACACGCGCGACCTGCGATTGGCGCACTGGACGGCGGACCGTCTGGTGGCGGGGCAGGTCTATGTCAATGAATGGTGGGCCGGCGGGGTGGAAACCCCGTTCGGCGGCATGAAACGGTCAGGCTATGGCCGCGAGAAAGGGCAGGAGGCGTTGCTGGGCTATGTCCAGACCAAGAACGTCGCCATCCGCTATTGAGACGCCACCACCGGACGACAGGAGAATGGCATGTATGACCTGCTACTGAAGGGCGGCCGGGTGATCGACCCGGATCAGGGCCTTGATGCAACGATGGATGTGGCCTTTGCCGGGGGCAAGGTTGCGGCGCTTGGCGCCGATCTGGGACAGGCAGCGCGCGAGCTGCGCCATGTCGCCGGGCGCATCGTGACACCTGGCCTGATCGACATGCACAGCCATGTCTACTGGGGCGGCACCTCGCTGGGGGTTGATGCCGAAACCATCGCCAAACGCAGTGGCACCACCACCTTTGTCGATGCCGGTAGCGCCGGGGCTGGCAATTTCGCCGGTCTGCGCAAGTTCATCGTCGAGCCGGCCGCGCCGCGGATCCTCGCCTATCTGAACATCTCGTTCCCCGGCATCTTCGCCTTTTCGAAGAACGTCATGATGGGCGAATGCGAGGATCTGCGGCTCTTGGACAGCCGCGAATGTCTGGCCTTGGCGGAACAGCATCTTGACCTGATCGTCGGGATCAAGGCCCGGGTCGGCGCACGGGCAGGAGGAAGCTCCGGCCTTGCGCCGCTCCTGCTGGCCATCGAGGTGGCCGAAGAGCTGGACCTGCCGGTCATGGCCCATATCGACTTTCCGCCGCCCGGCCGGAAAGAGGTGCTGGACGCGCTGCGCCCCGGCGATGTGCTGACCCATTGCTTCCGCCCTTTCCCCAACGCCCCCGTCACCCGTGGCAACCGCATCCGCGAGGACATCCTTGAGGCGCACCGCCGCGGCATCATCTTTGACATTGGCCACGGCTTTGGCGGATTTGCCTTCAAGTCCGCCCGCCCGATGCTGGCCGAGGGCATTCTGCCCGATGTGATCTCGTCCGATGTGCATGTGCTGTGCTGCGACGGCCCGGCACATGACGTGCTGGCGGTGATGTCGAAATTCATGGCGCTGGGCATGTCGTTGACCGAAGTGATCCGCGCCACCACCCAGAACCCCGCGCGCGCCCTGCGCCGGCCCGAGCTTGGTAGCCTGAAGCCCGGCACCCCCGGCGATGCGACCGTGCTGGAACTGGCCGAGGGTCGGTTCGAACATGTGGATGTGTCGGGCGAGGTGATCGTGGCCGAAACCGGCCTTGTCAGCCGCGGCATGGTGCTGCGCGGCAAATGGTGGTCCGAGGGCGGCGAGGGTTGATTCCCCCGCCGCCGGGGCGGTCACAGGCAGGTATAGCCGCCGTCGATCACCAGCCCTGCTCCAGTCATGTAGCGGGCGGCGTCACTGGCCAGATAGACCGCCAACGGCCCCAGATCGCCGGGGTCGCCCAGCTTGCCCAAGGGAATGGTCTGGACATAGGCCTCGATGATCGCGGGGTTCTTTTCGGCCCAGATCCGGTTCGGTTCGGTGGCAAAGATGCCGGGGCAGAGCGCATTCACGGTGATGCCGTGTTTCGCCCAGTCGACGGCCAGAGACCGGGTCAGCATCAGCACGCCCGCCTTGGCGGCTTCGTAATGCCGCCCCTGGATGTTGCGCCCGGCCACCAGCGCGTTGATCGAGGCGAGATTGATGATCCGGCCGCCCGTTGCGCGCTGGATCATCGCGCCGCCCATGTGCTTGCAGCACAGGAAGGTCGAGGTCAGGTTCAGATCCAGAAGCTGATGCCACTGATCCAGCGGCATCTCCTCGAGCCCGAGGTTCACCCGTCGGCCGCCGATGTTGTTGACCAGAATGTCGAAACATCCGGTCTCCTCCAGCGCGCGCGTGCAGGCGGCCTCGCAGGTGGCCGGGTCGGCCATGTCGGCCACAAGGGTCGTCACCCGGCGACCCAGCGTCCGGATGTCGGCGGCGGTCTGTTCCAGGCTTTCGGCGCTGCGCGCCGCCATGGTTATGTCGGCCCCGGCTTCGGCCAGCGCCAGGGCGATCTCGCGCCCCAGCCCCCGGCTGCCTCCGGTTATGAATGCGGTCTTTCCTTCAAGGCGAAGGCGATCGAATACGCCCATGTCTGACTCTCCTGCTAGTGGGGTTGGGGCGACTTACCAGCCGTTGACGCGCGGCCAGAAATCGCCCACGCGCCGCGGATCGGCGGGATCAAGCACGCGGTAGCCGTCATACATCGCTGCCGTCATGCAGACGTGGTTGGGCAGCACCCGCACCCGAGCCCCCACCGGCAACTGATCGAAGGGGAACGCACCGTCGCTGACCAGCATCCCGTGTTCCTGATAGACATGGCCGACCCGCACCCGCCCGATGCGCCGCGCGCCGCTTTCATCCATGACCATGCCAAATCCGATGTCTTCGGCCAGGCCGGGCGCGCCGGTGCTGCGGTCTTTCGACAGGGCAAGCCCACCGGCGTCGATCAGGGCCGCGTCAAGGTCGGGGCGGTGGCCGATCACGGTGGCCAGCACCGAGACCGCGATGTCCTCAAGCCCATGCGAGCCGATCTCGTGCTGGAACACATCGCCGAACATGTAGACGCCACAGCGCATTTCGGTCAGGTCCGCATGTGAAAGGCCATGTGTCGCCGTCGGGGTGGAGCCGACGCTGACCACCTCGCAGGGCAGGCCGGCCGCGCGCAACTGCGCGGCGGCGGTGACGGCGGCACGGCGCTCCTGCTCCGCCACCTCGCGCAGGGCTTCGAGGCTGCGGCAGAGATAGGAATTGCCGGCATGGGTCAGAACGCCCGCCAGCCTTGTGCCGGGCAGATCGTGCAGCGCCCGACCCAGATCGACGACGGAAGCGCTGCCCGCCGTCAGGCCGCCGCGGCGCTCGCCCGAGTCAAGCTCGATCATCAGATCGACTACGACGCCCTCGGCAACGGCGCGGCGGCTAATGGCCTCGGCCATGGTCAGGCTGTCGGTAATGCCGCCGATCCGCACGCCGCGCCGCATCAGCCGGGCGACGCGGGGCAGCTTTTCCGGCACCAGACTGACGGCATAGGTGATGTCGTCAATGCCGTGGTCGGCGAAATACTCCGCCTCCTTCAGAGTAGAGACCGTGATCCCGCCAAAGTTCCCGGCCAGCGCAATGCGGGCCACGTCAATGGATTTCGCCGACTTCATGTGCGGCCGAAGCCGAAGCCCGCTGGCGGCAAACCTTGCGGTCATCCGGGCTGCGTTCTGCTCCAGCTTTTCCCGATCGAGGATCAGGCTCGGGGTTTCAAGGCTGGCAAGAGTGGTCATCGCGGGCTCCGGCGAGGAATGACCCCGCGAGAGCTGCGGGCTGTTCCCCGGATGCTAGCCCGCCCATCGCCGCGCTGGCCAATGCAAGCTGCGGCAGACGTCATGCCCCTGATGCATCAGCCCCAGTCGGTATCCTCTTCGCCCAGCAACAGGGACCAGAGTTCCTCGGCGGTGTCGGGCAGCGGGTCGCGCGACCGGATCATCCGCACGGCGACCGGAATGTCCCAGCGTTCGTCACCGGCCCGCACCAGTGTACCATCGGCAAATTCCCGCGTCAGGTGGCTTTCCGGCAGCCAGGCCGTGCCGCGGCCTTCCGAACTCATGGCCTTCAGCACCGCCGCCATATGCGAGACGAAGACCCGGTTCAGATGCAGCGGTTCCTCGCATCCGGCGATCATGTGCTCCACGACCCGGCCGATGGCCGAGGCCTCGGTATAGGCGAGATAATGCACCGGGTCGTCCTCGGTGCCGGGCAGGCGATCCACAGGCTGCCCCTCGGTGTCAGGCAATGTCACCGGCACCAGCTTGTCCAGCATCACGATCTTCGAGGTGAAATGCTCTGGCGGCAGGTGCATCGAGATCACGGGATGGGTGTAGGTGATCAGGAAGTGGCACTCGCCCCGTTGCAGCAGATGGACGCAGTCATTGAACTGGCTGGTGTCGAGCCGGGTGTTGAACGTATGGCTGCGCAGCTCCAATGTGCGCAGCCAGCCGGGAAAGAAGTTCAGCGACAGGCTGTGCGTCGCCGCAAAGCGGATGGTCTGCGAGGACACGTCCCCGATGCGGCGGGCCTCCTCGCGCCCCTGATACAGCCGGCGCAGCACATCCTCGGCAACCGGCCGGAACCTCTCACCCGACAGGGTCAAGGTGATGGGCTGGGTCGTCCGGTTGAACAGCTGCGCGCCCACCCATTCCTCAAGGCTCTTGATCCGCCGGCTGAAGGCGGGTTGCGTCGTGTAACGCACCTGAGCGGACCGCGAGAAGTTTCGCGTGTCGACAAGGCTCAGGAAATCTTCAAGCCAGCGGCTTTCCATCCCGATAACTCCATGGTTTCGCGCGCGTCTCCCGACGGCAGTAGATCAAGGTGGCGGCCGGTTGTCTATCGTGCTGCGACCTTGCGGTCGGCGCGGAAGGCGATGCAGTCGATCTCGATCTTGCAGTCCACCATCATGCGCGCCTGCACGGCCGCGCGGGCGGGCGGGTTGTCGCCGAAATACTCGACGTAGACGCCGTTGAAGCTCCAGAAGTCGCGCGGATCATCCAGCCAGACTCCAATTCTCACGACATCGTCGACGCCATAGCCGGCCTCGTGCAGGATGGCGATCATGTTTTCGATGGCCCGCCGGGACTGGACGACGATGCCGCCGCCGACAAGCTCGCCGTTCTCCATCGCCACCTGACCCGACACATAAAGCCAGCCATCGGCTTCGACGGCGCGGGCGAAGGGCAGGGGTTGCTTTCCGGCGCCGGCGGCGCCCGAGCCGTATCGTGTGATGGTCATTTTCGTGCCTTTCCCAGTTGTCCGGGGTCCGATCCCGGCGCAAGTCCTGTCAGGTGACGCGCCCGCGCGCGTCGACGGCCACCTGCTCAAGGCCGCCGTCCTCGGTCGCAAGCCAGATCCGGTCGAACAGGTTCGACACGACGCAGACATGGTTCGGAACGATCCGGAGGCGCTGACCGATCGCCAGCGGGCGGGCGGGATCGACCGCGAGGACGCCATGTTCCTCGCTCAGCGCGGTGATGCGGAGTTCCGGGTGTCCGAGAACATGGCCATGATCGGCCAGACCGAGCAGGTCCGAACTCAGCACCTTGGATCCGGCGTCGATCACGGCGCGGTCCGGGGCAGGGGTACTGACCACAGTGGCAAGAACCTGCCCTGCGCAGTCATCCCAAGTGCAGACACCCCGCTGCACCAGCGAGCGGTCGTTGTAGATGTAGGTCCCGGCGCGGTATTCCGTCAGGACGCGGCCCGTGTTCGACGTCCACATGTCCGGCGATCCGCCCGAGGTGACCTCCGGGCAGTCCAGCCCCGCCCGCACCAGCGCTTCGCGTGCCGCCGTCAGGAAGGCGGTTGCCGTGCCGGCCAGACCCGCCGCCGGATAGGTCATCAACCCGCCAAACCGCAGCCCCGGTGCCGTCGAGATGCGCAGGGCCAGCGCGAGCGCCTCGGCCGGGGTCTGGACGCCACAGCGCTTGCCGCCGGTGTCGCATTCCACCAGAACGCGCAGTGGGCGCGCCGCCAAGGCAAAAGCCTGCGAAAGCCCGGCCACGACGGCCTCGCTGTCGGCCGTCACGGCAAGGGCGGACACGCGCCCTGCCAAGGCGCGCAACCGCGCCAGCTTGAGCGGTCCGACGATGTTGTAGGTAATCAGGATATCGTCCAGACCGCCGTCGGCCATGACTTCGGCCTCGCCGATCTTCTGGCAGGTGATGCCGTTGGCGCCGGCGCGGATCTGGGCCTTGGCGAAGCGGATCAGCTTGTGGGTCTTGATATGCGGGCGCAGTTTCAGGCCGACCTTGTCGCAATGATCCTGAAAGGCGCGGATGTTGCGCAGGGCGATGGCCTCGTCCACGACGAAGGCCGGCGTTTCGATACTGTCGAGGGGGGCGGACATGGCGCGTCTCATTCGGTTGGTAGCGGGCCGGGGGCGGGGGGCGTGCCGATCTGGCCGGGCGGCGGTTCGGGATCGGCCAAGGTCAGGGCGGCAATGACCGCTTCTTTCACCCGCCGGGTGCTGGCGGCGCCGCCGAGATCGGGGGTGTGCAGCGTCGGATCGGCCGTCACACGCTCGATCGCCCGCATCAGCCGCGCGGCGGCGGCGGGCTCTCCCAGATGCTCCAGCATCATCGCGGCTGTCCAGAAGGTGGCGACCGGATTGGCGATGCCCTTGCCAGCAATGTCATGGGCCGAGCCGTGAATCGGCTCGAACATCGAGGGCGTGCTGCCGTCGGGGTTGAGGTTGGCGGTGGGGGCGATGCCGATGGAGCCCGCCAGCGCTGCGGCAAGATCCGACAGGATGTCAGCGTGCAGGTTCGTCGCCACGATGGTATCGAGCGATTGCGGATGCAGGGTCATGCGCACTGTCATGGCATCGACCAGCATCTTGTCCCAGCTCACGTCGGGAAAGCCCTGTGCCACCTCGGCGGCGATCTCGTCCCACAACAGCAGGCCATGGCGTTGCGCGTTCGACTTCGTGACCACGGTCAGCCGCTTGCGCGGGCGGGAGCGGGCCAGTTCGAAGGCGAAGCGCATGATCCGGGTGACGCCGGCGCGGGTGAAGATAGCCACTTCGGTCGCCACTTCCTGCGGTTTGCCGCGATGGCTGCGCCCGCCATGCCCAGCATATTCACCCTCGGAGTTCTCGCGCACGATCACCCAATCCAGATCGCCCGGCCCGACGCGCGCCAGCGGGCTGCGGATGCCCGGCAGGATCCGCGTCGGGCGAACATTGGCATACTGGTCAAGCGGCTGGCAGATCGCCAGTCGCAACCCCCAGAGCGTCAGGTGATCGGGCAGATCGGGCGCCCCCACCGCGCCGAACAGAATGGCATCGAAGGCCAGCAACTGCGCAGCGCCATCGGCGGGCATCAGGCTACCGATCCGCCTGTAGCGCTCCGACCCCCAGTCGAACCGCGTGACCTCCAGCCGGAACCCGCCGCTGTTGCCGGTCAGCACCTCTAGCACCGCAAGACCGGCCCCAATCACCTCGACGCCGATGCCGTCGCCCGGAATGGCGGCGATGCGGTAGGTTTTCGTCATGTCATTCCCTCCGGGCGGGTGCGGTCAGGCCTTGAGCCATTCCTTGAACAACTCGCCATATTCCGGGTGCCAGCGCGACAGGGGCGGACGATTTTCGGCAATGTCGCCCGCCGACCAGAGGATGCGCTTTTCGTCGGTCCTGCGGTCGACCTCGTTGTCGGGACACAGGATGTAGAAATCGCCGCGCCCGACCGAGGCGAACAGGAAATCCACCACCTGATCGGCCGTCCATGCTTCGGCGGGCTTTTCGTTGCGCCCGGCGGCGGTCAGCGGTGTGTAGACAAAACCCGGGATGAACAGCCGCGCCTCGACGTCGCAATCCGGCATATTGCGCAGCGCATGTTGCAGAGCCTCGGTAAAGACCTTCACGCCCGCCTTGGACAGATTGTAGGCCGGATCGCCCGGCGGCGTGGTGATGCCCTGCTTGGAGCCGGTGTTGACGATCAGCCCCGGCTGCCCGCTGGCGATCATCCGCGGCGCAAAGATCTGCGAGCCGCGGATGATGCCCAGCATATTCACATTGAGGATGCGCTCCCAGTTGCCCTCGGCATCGAAGATCGAGCTGCCCGGCTGCATGCCGGCATTGTTCATCACGAGGTTGACCGCCCCCCAATCCGCCCCGACCCGGTCGGCCAGCGCCACGATCTGCGCCCGGTCTCCGATGTCGGTCGGCACCGTCATCACCGCGTCGCGCGCAGCACCCTGCGCCACGAGCGCCGCCTTGGCGGCCTCCAGCCGCTCGGCCCCGAGATCGGCCAGACAGACACGCATTCCCTGCCGTGCCAGATGCCGGGCGGCGGCCAGACCGATGCCGGAGGCCCCGCCGGTGATGACGGCCACGCCGCCTTTTGCAAGTGCCGGATGCAAGGCAAGTCTCCTTCGCTGTCGTCGTGCCTCAGGCGGTCGCGCCCGGGAATATCTCGAAACCGGTGTCGATGGTGGTCTTGGTCGCCGGGCGCTCCGGCACCCCGAGAATGGCCTCGATCGCCTTCTGCCCGATCAGGAAGCGGTTCGAGCGGATGGTCGAGAGGGGTTGCGGCAGTTCCCGCCCCATCTCCAGCCCGTTGAAGCCGAAGATCGCCAGCTGTCCGGGCACCGATAGGCCGGCCTCCAGACAGTGAAACACGCCGCCAACCGCCATGTCATCGTTGGAAAACACCGCCACGTCGACATCGGCCATGGCCCGCAACTGGGCGGTCTGCTGTTTGCCCGCGCCGACCGAACTGGAGCCGTCGGCGATGGCATGGGCCACGATCGACAGCCCCGCCTCGGACAGCGCCTCGGACAGGCCGTCATAGCGGTGCCGGGCACGGCGGTCCGAAGTCCAGTCGTGGCCAACATAGCCGAAGCGGCGATATCCGCGCTCGACCAGATGGCGGCCCGCGGCATACCCCGCCTTGCGGTGCGACATGCCCACCGCCACGTCGATGGGGGCGCTGTCGATCTCCATCATCTCGACCACTCGGACGCCGCTTTGGTCCAGCATCCGCCGTGTGGTGAGCGTATGGTCAAAGCCGGTGATGAGGATGGCCTTGGGTTGCCAGGCCAAAATGCCGCGGACCAGGGTTTCCTCGCGGTCCATGTCATAGTCGCTGACGCTGATGACCGCCTGATACCGGCTGTCGCGCAGGGCGGCATTGATGCCTTGCAGCACCTCCGGGAAAACGATGTTCGACAGCGATGGCACCACGACGCCCAGAAGATGCGAGTCCAGCGAGGCGAGGGAGCCGGCGATCCGGTTGGGCACATAGCCCAGAGCCCGCACGCTTTCCATGACCTTGGCACGCGTTGCCTCGGCCACCAGCCCTTCGTCGCGCATGATGCGCGACACGGTCGATTCGCTCACATCCGCACGCAGCGCCACATCGCGCAGAGTGACCTTTATCTTCCGGTCCGGCAGCCGCAGCTTGGTCTTGGTCACTCGACATCCCCTTTTCAAAGGCGCGACCGGATCGGCCGCGCCCACTGGCGCTGCGATCAGCGCTTCACATAGTTGCGCCAGTCATGCGCTTCCTTGAACCCCAGAACCTCGCGGATCTTGCGGTTCGACAGCGGCGCCTCGCGCGGGCCCATCGGACGGGTGACGGGCGTGTTCGGCGCGTATGTCTTCAGGAATTCCTCGGTCGGCAGATCGGCCGTGATCGTGTCATTAACCGCGTTGAACACCTGAAAGCCCAGCCCGTCCTTCTGGATGCACAGATGCACGATCTCGCCCAGATCGCGCGCGTCGATATAGCTCCAGGCATTGCGCTTGCGCGACATCGGATTGTCGAGATAGCCGGGGAAATTGGCGGCATATTCATGCGGCTCGATCACATTGCCGATGCGCAGGGCGTAGACGTCTGCGCCATAGCGCATCGCAAAGGCGCGGGCGGTCTTTTCGTTGACCACCTTGGACAGGCCATAGCTGTCCATCGGGTCGCTGTCGTAATCCTCCTCCAGCGGGAAGGAGTGATAATCCTTGTCCCCTTCGGCAAAGCAGACGCCGTAGGTGGTTTCGGAACTGGCGACGATCACCTTGCGCACGCCCAGCTTCATCGCGGCTTCGATCACGTTATAGGTGCCGACAGCGTTGGCGGCAAAGGTCGTGTTGTCGGGCTGGATCATCACCCGTGGCACGGCGGCGAAATGCACGATGGCATCGGGGGCCTTGGGCGGGGCGCCCTCGTCATAGCCGCCAAAGCCGAAATGCGTGGTCAGGGCATTGAACACCTGCCCGCTGTCGGTGATGTCGGTAATCAGCGTGTTGATGCCGGGATGGTCAAAGGGCTTCAGGTCAAGGTTCAGGATCGAATAGCCCTTGGCCAGCAGATAGGGCAGCATGTGCCGCCCGGCCTTGCCCGTTCCGCCAGTAAAGATGATGCGCTTGGTCATTGTCGTTCTCCGTCTGATATTCGTGGTCAGGGCGCCGTGGGGTCAGCCCGTCGCGGCCAGCATGACCTGTTCCTGTGTCGCATCATCGCGGCCGAGGATGCCGCTTATCCGGCCTTCCTTCAAGACGATCACACGGTCGCTGATCGCCAGAATCTCGGGCAGGTCCGAGGACACGACGATGATCGACATGCCCTCGGAGGTAAGCCGGTTGAGAAGCGCATGCACTTCGGCCTTGGCACCGATGTCGATGCCGCGGGTGGGCTCGTCGACGATCAGGATGCGCGGCCGCCGCGCCACCCATTTGGCGATGACCACCTTCTGCTGGTTGCCGCCCGAAAGGTTCAGCACCTTCTGTTCGGTCGACGGCGTCTTGATGCCAAGGCTGCGCACGAAGCCGTGGCAGGCTTCGGTTTCGCGCCGGCGGTTGACGACATCCAGCCGGCAGTACTCCGCAAGATGGGTCAGGCTGAAATTCTCGCGCACCGACATGCCCAGCACCAGACCCTGTTCCTTGCGGTCCTCGGTGACAAAGCCGATGCCGTGGCCGATCGCGTCCGAGGGGCTTTCAATCCGCACCTCTTTTCCGTCGATGGCAATCGTGCCGACGTGCGAGCGGCTGCCGAAGATCATCTCCATCACTTCGGTCCGCCCCGCCCCGACCAGACCGAAGAACCCGAGGATTTCGCCGCGATGCAGATCGAAGGACACGTCGCTGACGCGTGCGCCCTGTGCTGTCGGCCGCTTGAGGCCAAGCCCGCGGACCGACATCAGCACTTGGTGCGTCGCATGCGAGAGATGCGCGCCGAACAGCTGCGACAGTTCGCGGTCCACCATCTTACGCACCAGCAGTTCGCGCGTCATGTCGGCGGCCGGGCGGCTGTCTACCGTTTCGCCATCGCGCAGCACGGTGATCCGGTCCGCGATCTCGAAGATCTCGTCCATCCGGTGCGAGATGTAGACGATCCCGATGTTCTGCGCCGCCAGCTTGCGGACCATGCGGGTCAGCGTCGTCGCCTCGTGGTGGCTGAGCGAGGCGGTCGGCTCGTCCATGATGATGAGTTTCGAGCGATAGGAAATCGCGCGGGCGATCTCGACCATCTGCTTCTGACCGATGCTGAGGTTGCCGACCCGGGTGTCGGGGGCGATCGAGATATCCAGTTCGGCCAGCACCGCGCGGGCATCCGCGTTCATCTTGCGCCGGTCGATCAGACCTGTCCGCCCAAGCGGCTCGCGCGCCAGGTAGATGTTCTCGGCAACGGTCATGTTGTTGACCACCGCCAGCTCCTGATAAATGATGCTGATCCCCAAGGCGCGGGCATGGACGGGATCCTTGATGACGGTGTCCTGCCCGTCGATCCGGATCGCGCCACCGGGATCGGCCCGGTAGACCCCGGTCATGATCTTCATAAGCGTGCTTTTGCCCGCGCCGTTTTCGCCGGCGAGAACATGCACCTCGCCAAGGCGCAGGTGCAGATCGACCCGGTTGAGGGCCTTCACCCCCGGAAAGGTTTTCGAGATGCCGTGCATTTCGAGAAAGAGCGTCATTTCTGGCCTCGCGCTGCGCAAAGGAATGGGGGGCGCGACAGCGCGCGCCCCTCACCCCTGGGATCACTTGGTGTAGCTGTCCAGATTGTCGGCATTGACGACCGTCACCCCGGTGTCGATGTCCTTGATCTCGCCGGCCTCGCCCTTGATCTGGGCAACGAGGCTTTCCACCGCCAGACGGCCCATTGTCACCGGACGCTGCACCATGATGCCGTTGATGAAGCCGTCCTTCACGCCTTGCACGGTGTCCGGCAGGTCATCGAAGGCAAAGACCTGCAGCGCGCCCTTGCGATCGGCGAATTCCTTCTGGGCCAGAACCTTGGCGACCGCCGGGCCGCCCACCTGGCTCATGCCGAAGATGCCGGACAGATCGGGATTGGCGCGCAAGAGCGCTTCGGTCACGGAAACGGCCTTGGCCAGGTCGTCCTCGGTTCCCTCGATGGCCACGATCTCGATCTCGGGATAGGCTTCCAGCGCCTTCTTCACGCCGTCGATGCGCTCGTTCAGGTTCGATGCGCCGAGTTGGCCGGTCACGATGGCCACCTTGCCCTTGCCGCCCAGCGCCTCGGCCATGGAATTGCCCATGGTTACGCCGGCTTCGGTGTTGATCGTGCCGATGTAGAGGCTGCGGGCGCTTTCGGCGCTGTCACTGTCGAAGGTCACAACCTTGATGCCGGCGTCGATGGCCTGCTGGATGACGCCTTCGACTGATTTCGGCTCGTTGACCGAGATCGCGATGCCGGTGACATTGCGCGCAATCAGGTCTTCCATGATCTTCACCTGGGTCGCGCCCTGGGTGTTCTGCGGCACTACCCACTGATAGCTGACGCCCAGACGGTCGGCAGCCTCTTGGGCGCCGGTGTTGCAGTCGTCAAAGAACGGTACTGCAACCTTGGGCACCACCGCGATGGTGACGTCCTGTGCGAAAGCCGAGCTGCCAGCCAGTGCAGCAAGAGTCACGATGGCGGCGCGCGCGGTGTTGAAAAGGGTATTCATGGTTTCTCCTCCACTCCCGGCTGAGGGGCCGGGCTCCCTGTGATGTCTCAGTCGTCGTTGGATCTGATGCTTGCCGGGCCTCAGCCGTTTCCTCCCGTCAGTTTGCTGCGCAGCACATCAAGGCTGACCGCGATCAGGATCACGCCGCCGGTGATGGCCTGTTGCGCATAGGTGTTGATGTTCAAAAGCACGACGCCGTTGGCGATCACGCCGACCAGAGCCGCCCCGATCACCGCGCCGGTGACACTGCCCACGCCGCCGGCAAGGCTTGCGCCGCCGATCGCCGCCGCCGCAATCACGTCGAGTTCAGATCCGAACCCCGAGGCCGGCTCGGCCGAAAGGTAGCGCGAAAAGCCGATGATGCCGGCCAGAGAGGCGATGGTCGAGGACAGCACATAGACCGCAAGCTTCACCCGGTCGGTCTTGACCCCGCTCAGCCGCGCCGCGTGCTCGTTGCCGCCCGTGGCATAGACGTGGCGGCCGAACCGGGTACGGCGCATCACGAGGGCGAAGACCACCATCAGCGCCAGCATGATGACAACCGGAACCGGAACCGGGCCGACATAGCCCTGACCCAGCACCGAGAATGCCTCGGGCGTGTCCGGCGTGACCGGGACGCCGTGGGTAATCATGTACATCATGCCGCGCCCGATGCTCAGCGTGCCGAGTGTGGCGATGAAGGGCGGCAGACCGACTGCCGTGATGAGAAGCCCGTTGGCCAGCCCGAAGGTCACACCAACCCCGACACCCGCCGCAATGCTGGTCGAGGTGCCAAACCCTGCGTCAAAGCACAGAGCCGTGACCAGCGAGGCAAGCCCCATGGCCGAGCCGACCGACAGGTCTATGCCGCCGGTGATGATGACCATCACCATGCCGATGCTCATGATCGCGGTCAGCGAAAACGCCCGGAAAACCCCCATCAGGTTGTTGGTGGTCAGGAAATAGGGCGTGTAGAGGCTGATCAGTGCGCCGACGATCAGCATCGCCAACAGCACGTTGACTTCGCGGACATGACGCAACTGCGCCAGCCCGTGCCACAGGCGCTGTGGGGTCTGTTCCGCAGTGGCGGATTTCTGGCCAGACATGGACATTCAGGCTCCTCTCCCGATCTTGCGTGGCAAATGGCAATCGTCCCGACCGCCGAAGCACCAGTTCATCGTGGCCCCTAAAAAAGGCGCGGCATGTCGCGTCCGGCGCTGGCGGGGTCAAATGACAACGCTGTCATTACTCTGCGTTGCCGCCACAACTGTCCATGGCAATTTCAGAATTGCGTCATGCTGAAATTTGCATAACGCACGAAAATATGCCCGAAAACTGCGGATTTCATGAAGAAAAGCGCGTGCGCGGGCTTGCGGTCCGCCCTAGGTTCGACACAGTTTGGCAGCGCTGTCATATCGACAGGCCGTTATCTCTTTACCGCTTCGGGCCCGGTTCTTCGACCAGAACCGAAATCCCGGACCTACGGGAACTCCGCCAATGACCACCGATCCCCGCAACCTGGCCATGATCCACACCGTCGCCGGGCTGATCGACCCCTTCAAGTCCCTTGCCCGGCAGCATCTTCCTGGCTGGAGTGCCGTGAACATGCTGGACGAAAGCCTGCTGGGCGACACGATCCGGGATGGCCGCCTGACCACGCAAACGACCCGCCGGTTGGCGGCGATGGTCTGTTCGGCGGTCGATGGCGGCGCGCAGGCGGTTGTCGTCACCTGCTCGTCGCTTGGTCCGGCGGTCGAAGCCGCCCGCCCACTCTGTCCGGTGCCGCTGTTCCGCATCGACGAAGGCATGGCGCAGGAAGCCGTGCGCCTCGGGGGGCGCATCGGTGTCTTGGCCACGCTGGCCACGACGCTCGATCCGACCTCGGCCCTGATCGCCCGCACGGCAGCCAATCAGGGGCGCCCCCTCACCCAGATCCGGCGTCTGGCTGAGGGCGCCTTTGCCCGGCTGGGGGCTGGCGACACGGACGGCCATGATCGGCTCGTTGCGCAAGAGTTGATCGCATTGGCCAGCGAAGCGGAGGTGATTGTCCTCGCCCAGGCGTCGATGGCACGGGCTTTGACCTCTGTTCAGGACCATCTCGGTTCCTTGCCGGTGCTGACCAGCCCTGCGCTGGGCATGGCCCATATCGCCAAGGCGCTTGCGCAATAACAATATGATATAACGGAGAAAGTCATGGAATACAGAACACTGGGCCGATCTGGCCTGAAAGTATCGGTCATCACGATGGGCACCTTCACCTTCGGGGGCAGGGGGGCCTTCGGAATGGTCGGTCAACAAGGCGTTCCCGAAGCGCGCCGGCTGGTCGACCTGTGCATCGACCATGGCGTGAACGTCTTTGACACCGCCAACATGTACTCGACCGGCCTGTCCGAAGAGACTCTGGGCGAGGTGCTGGAGGGGCGCCGCGACAGGGTTCTTGTCACCTCAAAGGCGCGCATGCGCATCGGTGACGGCCCCAACGACGAAGGGGTCAGCCGCCACCACCTGATCCGTGAATGCGAGCGCAGCCTGAAGCGCCTGCGCACCGAGCACATCGACATCTACTACATGCACGAATGGGACGGCACGACCCCGGTGGAAGAAAAGATGGCGGCGCTGGATACGCTGGTGCAGCAGGGCAAGGTTCGCTACGTCGGTTGCTCGAATTATTCCGGCTGGCACGTCATGAAATCCCTGATGGCCGCCGAACGGGACCGGCGGCCGCGCTTCGTGACGCAGCAGATCCACTACACGCTTGAGGCGCGCGAAGCCGAATACGAACTGTTGCCGATCTCGGTCGATCAAGGCCTTGGCGTGCTGGTCTGGAGCCCGCTTGCCGCCGGATTGCTGACCGGCAAGCACCGCCGCGGCCAGCCCACCCCCGAAGGTTCGCGCCAGTTCGCCGGCTGGACCGAGCCGCCGATCCGCGACGAGGAAAAGCTGTGGTCCATCGTTGATGTCCTGGTCGAGATCGGTGCTGCCCGGGGCGTTTCCGCGGCCCAGGTGGCGCTGGCCTGGCTGCTCGCGCGTCCCGGTGTGTCCTCGCTGGTGGTTGGCGGCCGCAGTGAGGCTCAATTCCTCGACAATTTCGGCGCGGTCTCGCTGCGGCTGACCGCTGACGAGATGGCCAGCCTGAACGCCATCAGCCGCGTGCCGCTGATCTATCCCTATTGGCACCAGCGCAATTTCGCCGCCGACCGCTTCAGCCCGGCCGACTGGGCGCTGCATGGCGACTATACCGCCGACTGACGGCACCTGCACGCGCCCCGGGACGGGGCGCGTCACCCCTTGCGACAGGCGTCCATCCAGCCAAGACCGACCAGGGTGTCACCCGCCGGGCGATATTCGCAACCGACAAACCCATTATATCCAAGACGATCCAGCTCGGCCAGGATCACCGCATCCGCCAATTCGCCGGTGCCGGGCTCATGGCGCAGCGGCACCGCCGCAATCTGCACATGGCCGATGATCGGCATCATCTGGCGCAGCCCGGTCAACACGTCGCCATGCAGGATCTGCCGGTGATAGATGTCAAATTGCAAGCGTAGGTTCGGCAGGCCGAGATCGCCGACAAGATCGGCTGCCGCATTGAAATCATTCAGGAAATACCCAGGCATGTCGCGCCCGTTGATCGGCTCTATCAAGACCTGCAGGCCCTCGGCGCCCGCCGCCTCGCACAGATAGGCGAGCGAGGCGCGATAGGCCGCCATGGCCCGCAGGTCCGCCCGGTCGGCCAGCCCGCTCATGACATGAAGCCGCCGCACCCCGGTCGCGCGCGCATAGCGCAGCGCCGTGCCGACCGAGGCGCGGAACTCTGCCTTGCGGTCGGGAAGGGCGGCCAGCCCGCGATCGCCGCGCGACCAGTCGCCCGGCGGCAAATTGAACAGCGCCTGCGTCAGATGGTTGGCTTGCAGGGCCGCAGCGATGGTGTTCGGGTCAAACTCATAGGGGAACAGGTATTCCACCGCCTCGAACCCGGCCCGCGCCGCCGCGGCAAAGCGATCCATGAAGCCGTGTTCGTTGAACATCATGGTCAGGTTGGCTGCAAAGCGGGGCATGGTCAGCGCTTCATCCCCGGCAAGTCCAGACCAGCCAGACCAGCAAGCATCCGGGCCACCGAGGCGTCATCGTCGCGCCCCATGCCGGCCGCCGCCGTCATCACGAACATCTGGAGCGCAGTCGCCGCGATCGGCGTCGGAAACTTCAGGCCACGGCCGATGTCCGAGACGATGCCGAGATCCTTGGTAAAGATGTCTATCGCGCTGCGCGGCGCATAATCGCCGTCCAGAATGTGCGGCACCCGGTTCTCGAACATCCAGGAATTGCCGGCAGAGGCGGTGATGACCTCGTAAACCTTTGCAATATCGAGATTCATCGCCTTGGCGAAGGTGATTGCCTCGCAGGCGGCGGCAATGTGAACGCCCGCCAGCAACTGATTGACAACCTTGAACGCTGCCCCGGTGCCGGCGTCGCTGCCCAGTTGGTAGACCTTGGCAGCGATAGCCGCCAGCACGGGTTGCAGCCGGCGGAACACCTCTGGCGCGCCCGAGGCCATGATGGTCAACTCGCCCGCCGCAGCCCGCACGGCGCCGCCGCTGATCGGAGCATCAAGATAGGCCAGCCCGTGTTCGCCACAGCGCGCCGCCAGAGCGCGCGCCGCGTCGGGCGCCATGGTGGCGCTGGACACCACGACGCCCCCCGCTGCCATCGCGGGCACCGCGCCATCAGGCCCGAACAGCGCCGCTTCGGTCTGGGCTGCGTTGACGACAACACAGAGCAGCACATCGGCGCCTTGCGCTGCCTCCGACGGGCTGTGCGCGCCGGCTCCGCCGATTTCGGCGAAGCGTTTCAGAGTGTCGGGATTCGGGTCAAACCCCGTCACAGTGAATCCGCGGCGCAGAAGCGACGCCGCCATGCCAAGGCCCATCGACCCCAACCCAAGGACGCAAACGCGCATGTCAATTGTGTCGTCCATCACTTTTCCTAGCTATTTCAGTGTTTTGCCTGTGCCAGCGCATTTGGCGGGGCGCGGCCTTGCCAGGGCGACATCCAAATGATAGCGTTGTCATTAATATCGTTACCGCAGAGTCCACGGCCAAGGCAAGAGGCCGTTCGCGCGGTCAGGACAGGAAATGACGGGACAGTGCCGCCATGGGCTGGCAGGTCTTCAATCGGACGGAAGGAATGCCGGGTGCGGATCGGGGCAATTGCAGATGACATTACCGGCGCGACCGACCTGTGCCTGATGCTGACCCGCGCCGGATTCCGCACGGTGCAGGTGATGGGCGTGCCGGAGCCGGACCAAAGGTTGCCGGATGCGGACGCTATCGTTATAGCATTGAAATCAAGATCAATTAATGCTGAAATGGCTGTCGACATGTCCTGCGCGGCGGCCCGGTCTCTGCTGGATGCCGGGGCGGAGCAACTGCTGTTCAAATATTGCTCGACCTTCGATTCTACCGATGAGGGCAACATCGGGCCAGTCACGGCGGCGCTGATGGATGTGGTCGGAGCCCCGCTTGCCATTGCCTGCCCCTCCTTCCCGGAGGCGGGGCGCACCACCTACAAGGGGCACCTTTTCGTGGGGGATCAACTGCTGTCCGACAGCCCGCTGAAGGACCATCCGCTGAACCCGATGCGGGATTCCAATCTGGTTCGGGTGCTGCAAAGACAGACAGCGCTGTCAGTCGGTCTGGTGCAGATCGGCACGATCTGGCAGGGTGCCGAAGTGCTGCGACAGGAGTTTGCGGCCCGGCAGGCCATCGGCCAGCGCATCCTGATCGTGGACACCCTGACGGAGGCCGACCTGCGCACCATCGGCGCGGCTTGCGAGGGGATGGCTCTGGTCACGGGCGGATCGGGAATTGCGCTCGGGCTGGCGGCCAACTTCGTGGCGGCCGGCAAGGTGACGCCGTGGCAGGCGCCGCGCCGGATGGCCGCGCCGGCCGGGCGCTCGGTGGTGCTGGCCGGGTCATGCTCGGCGGCGACACTGGGCCAGATCGAGCAGGCGCGGGCCGCTGGCCTGCCGCTTCTGGCGGTGGATGCCGAAGGTCTGGCGGCCGGTCGTGCCACGGCGGCAGAGCTTGCCTCCTGGGCCATCGCGCAACCGGCCGCAAGCACGCCGCTGATTTATTCCAGCGCCCCGCCCGACACGCTGCGCGGCATCCAGCACCGTCTTGGTCAGCACGAGGCAGGCCAGATGATTGAGGCCACGCTCGCCGAGGTTGCCCGCCGCCTGCGCGACGCAGGCTTTGCCCGTTTCCTGATTGCGGGCGGGGAGACCTCGGGTGCGGTCGTGGCGGCGCTTGGCGTCACCACCCTGCATATCGGGCCGGAAATCGCGCCGGGTGTGCCGTGGACGCGCAGCGAAGGCGGCGCGGACCTTGCCCTTGCGCTGAAGTCCGGCAATTTCGGGGCGCCGGATTTCTTCCTGAAGGCCTGGGATCTGCTGGAGCCGGAGCCGGTCGATGTCTGAGGAAACCCGCGCAAGGGACGAGATCTGCCGCGTCGGCGCCTCGCTGTTCGACCGGGGCCTGACCGCGGGGGCCAGCGGCAACATCTCGGTGCGGCTGGCGGATGGCGGCTGGCTGATGACGCCCACCAATGTCTCGATGGGCGCGCTGGACCCCGCGCGGCTGTCGCGGTTCGATGCGACGGGGCGGCTTGTCTCGGGCGACGCGCCGACCAAGGAGGCGTTCCTGCATTTCTCGATGTATGGCGAGCGCAAGGATGCAGCGGCGGTGGTGCATCTGCACTCCAGCCACGCCACTGCGGTCAGCATCCTGCGCGACGTGGACCCGCAGGATGTGTTGCCTGCGCTGACCGCCTATTACGTCATGCGGGTGGGGCGTCTGCCGCTGGTACCCTATTTCGCGCCCGGCGATCCCGATCTGGCCCATGCGGTCAGGGCGCTGGCCAGCCGGCACCATGCGGTCCTGCTGGCCAATCATGGGCCGGTGGTTGCCGGCACTTCGCTGGCCAATGCCCAATTCGCCACGGAGGAGCTGGAGGAAACCGCCAAGCTCTTCCTCATGCTGCAAAACCACGCGCTGCGCACGCTGACGCCCGAACAGGTGTCCGACCTGCGCCGCCGCTTCAACCTGACCTGAACAGCCCACCGGAGAAAGAACATGACCGCTGCGAAAGAGACGATCGGCTTCGTCGGAATCGGCCTGATGGGGCACGGGATGGCCAGGAACATCGTCGAAAAAGGGTATCCCCTGGCGGTTGTCGCGCATCGCAACCGCGCGCCTGTCGAAGATCTGGTGGCGCGCGGCGCCACGGAAGCGGCCTCGCTGGAGGCGCTCGCGCGCGGCAGCTCCATCGTCTTCCTGTGCCTGACCGGATCGCCCGAGGTGGCCGCGGCCGTTTCGGCGCTGAAGCCGGGTCTGGCGAAGGGATCGGTGCTGGTTGACTGCTCGACCTCCGACCCGACGGTGACGCTGAGGCTGGCGGCCGAACTGGCCGAAATCGGTGTCGATTTCGTCGATGCGCCGCTCAGCCGCACGCCAAAGGAAGCCTGGGAAGGTACGCTCGACTGCATGGTTGGCGCAACGGCCGATATCTTTGCTCGCGTTCGCCCGGTGATTGCAACCTGGGCGGCCAAGATCGTGCATATCGGCGGTGTTGGCGACGGTCACAAGATGAAGCTGCTGAACAACTTCCTTTCGCTCGGCTATGCCGCGCTTTATTCCGAGGCGCTGGCGCTGTCGCGCAAGGTGGGCATCCCGGTGGCAGAATTCGACAAGGTGATCCGCGGTGGCCGGATGGATTGCGGCTTTTACCAGACCTTCATGGGCTATGCGCTGGAGGGCAACCGCGAGGCGCATAAATTCACAATCGGCAACGCCTACAAGGATATGCGCTATGTCGAAGCCATGGCCAACGCGGCAACGGTGGCAACTCCCTTGGCCAGCGCGATCAAGAATTCCTTCGCGCTTGCCATGGCGACAGGCGGCGATGGCCCGACCGATTTCGTTCCGCACCTGTCCGACTTCGTGGCCCGCGCCAACGGGTTGGACTGATCGCGGTCAGGGCCGTTGTGCGCCGTTGGTCCGTACATAGATCGCATAGACCGAGGTGGTCGCGGTCAGGAACAGCCGGTTGCGCCGCGGCCCGCCGAAGGTCAGGTTCGAAACCGTCTGCGGCACGAGGATGCGCCCCAGCCGCGTGCCGTCGGGCGCAAAGCACTGCACCCCGTCGGCGGCGCTGGACCACAGGTTGCCCTCCCGGTCGACACGGAACCCGTCCGGCACGCCGCGGTCGATCACCGCCACCACGCCGCCGCCGCGCAGCCCATCTCCCTGCACCTCGAAGCCGCGAATGTGGCGCGGTTGGCTGCCATCCGGCCCCGTGCCGCTGTCGGCCACATAAAGCCGCGTGCCATCGGGCGAAAAGGCCAGTCCGTTCGGCTGGAAGAAATCCTCGGCCACCCGCCGGATCGCGCCGCTATGCCCGTCGATCCGGTAGACCCCGCGCACCGGTTGTTCGGGATCGGCGCGAAAGCCCTCATAATCGGACTGGATGCCATAGGTCGGATCGGTGAACCAGATGCTGCCATCGCCCGCCACCACCACGTCATTGGGCGAATTCAGCCGCCGCCCCTCGAACCTGTCGGCCAGCACGGTGATGCGGCCGTCGGCCTCGGTGCGGGTCACGCGGCGGGTGCCATGTTCGCAACTGACGAGCCGCCCCTGCAAGTCGCGGCTATGGCCATTGGCGAAATTCGAGAGCTGGCGAAAGACCGAGACGCCACCGCCCGTCAGCGGGTCAGGTGTCCAGCGCAGGATGCGGTTGTTGGGAATATCGCTCCACAGCAGGCAGTTGAGATCATCGAACCAGACGGGGCCTTCGGCCCACCGGCAGCCCCGGAACAGCTCTTCAAGGCGGGCCGAGCCGATCGTCAGCGCGGCAAAGCGCCGGTCCTCGATCTGCAAGACTTCGTCCGGACGCACGTTTTCATCCCCCGCAACGGCCTGCGCAGCTTACGGTGCGCGCCGAACCTTGGCCATGCCGATTCCAGCCCGACCCCTGTCCCCGGTTCCGGGGGCAACACCGCCGGCCCATCTGGCGGTCCGGCGGCTTGTGAACTAGCCTGCAACGGGGAGGCCGGCCGCACAGCGCCGCGCGAGGCTGCCCGCCGGGCCTGTTTCCGGCGAAGCGCCGGATCAATTTCTTCCCGCCGATCTGACGGGCTTGCGGACGCAAAGGAGATCCCATGAAGGTCCTGATCTGTGAGACGGCGGAAAAGGCCGTTGCGCGCGCCGCCGAGCTTGTCATCGCGCAGGTGCGCAAAAAGCCCGATGCGGTTCTTGGCCTTGCGACCGGCGGCACGATGCTTCCGCTTTACCGGAAGCTCTGCGAGGCCTGCCGGCAGGGCGCTGTCAGTTTCGCGCAGTCGACCACCTTCAATCTTGACGAATATGTCGGTCTGGCGCCCGATCACCCCGGTTCCTACCACAGCTACATGCGCGAGATATTCTTCGACCAGACCGACATCGACCTGGGCAGAACCCACTTGCCGCGCGGCGACTGTGCCGATCCTGCAAGCGAATGCCAGCGCTACGAAGCCCTTATCGCGGCCAGCGGCGGGATCGACCTGCAGCTTCTGGGCATCGGCCAGAATGGGCATATCGGATTCAATGAGCCGACCTCGAGCCTTGGGTCGCGGACTCGGATCAAGACCCTGTCGCACAGCACCCGGCTGGCCAATGCCGGGCATTTCGGCGTGATCGACGCCATGCCGCGCCATGCGCTGACCATGGGGATCGGAACCATCCTTGATGCCCGCCAGTGCATCCTGCTGGCAACCGGACAGTCCAAGGCCGCCGCAGTCGCCTCGATGATCGAGGGGCCGGTATCGGCGGGCTGCCCGGCGAGCGCGCTGCAACTGCACCCCGCCATGACTGCCGTGCTGGATGCGGAGGCCGCATCGGACCTGACGCTGACAGATTATTATCACCACGTTCACCCCCTTGGCGAGGCAAGCTTCTGGGAGTGATCGCATGAGGTGCCGGCCCGCCTGACGCGCGGCCGGGGAGGCGGCTGCGACGTCATGTCATTCGACAACGTGCCTGACCCGTGTTCGGATCGGACAAACCCCGTCCGAGCCCCGCCATGCCCTCACGCGATCATCTGCCCCTGGTCTATTCCTGCTCTGGCTGTTCCAGCGCCGCGCAAATGGCCAACCATCTGGCGATTGCGCTGGACCGGCGCGGTCTGGCCGAAATGTCCTGCATCGCCGGTATCGGTGGCGATGTCCCCAAGCTGGTCCGCCTTGCCCAATCCGGGCGTCGCATCATCGGCATTGATGGCTGTGCCCTGGCCTGTGTTCGCAACTGCCTTGCCCGCCACGGTGTCGAGCCGTCGGACTATCATCTTCTGTCCGATCATGGCGTCAGGAAACGTTACCAGATGGATTTCGACCCGGAGGAGGCGGAACGGGTGTTGATCGGCATGGCCGCGGCCCTTGCTGCCGGAGGGGCGGTGCAAGGCTGATCAGTTCTGCGTCCACGCAGCAGGTAGACGGGCAAAAGCCCGGCGTATTCTCAAAACTTTGATGCGGGTTCTGTCTTGACGGAGTCCCTGTCGGTCGCTGGTGGCCGCCTTCCTCTATTGTCCCTTGATCTTGCTTTCCGGCCCCTGAACGAGCCGTCTTTGCGTCAGGTTGCGTCAGGATTTCGTCGGGCGCGAAGTTCCCTGCCATTGGGCGATTGAGTACGTCTGCCATGGACAGCGGGAGAATTCGGATGTGGTTTACAGCTACCGTGGGGAAGATGTTGTCGCGACCCTCGACCGGGTGTGCCGCACTGCGGGCTATCCCAAGACGATCCGCGTCGACCAAGGCAGCGAGTTCGTCTCGCGCGACATGGACCTCTGGGCCTACCAGCGCGGCGCCGTGCTCGACTTCTCGAGACCGGGCAAGCCCACCGACAACGCCTTCATCGAGGCATTCAATGGCCGCTTCTGCGCGGAGTGCCTGAACCAGCACTGGTTCCTGACCCTTGCGGATGCGGCAGAAAATCTGGAGGCTTGGCGTAGATACTACAACGAGGAACGGCCACACGGCGCGATCGGCAACAAGGTCCCGATCAGGCTGACGAAATCGGGGGGCGTCACCAGCCCGTCACCCTGAGCGAAGCCGGAAAACTCTGCCTTCGGGCGGTCCAAACTCGGGGATCGGATCAGTGCGCAGGCAGTGATCGGCACAAGGACAAGGCCACAGAGTGCGATCCCTGCGGCCCGGGTGCCGAGGCAGACACCGAAGCCGAGGCCGGTACCCGCCAGCACCAGATCGCCCCGCTGGGCGAGATGGACGGATGCGAGCGGCTCGCCCAGAAAGATCGCGGCCTGCCGCCTCAAGCGAGGACCAGCCAAGCCGCCGCATCACCCACGCCGCCCTGCGTCCCGTCGTGTAGCGCCCTCGCCAGAGCGCCGCGACGTCGTGGCTGCCGGCAATGGCGCGGCGCAGGTCGAAGGCGAAGGTCGCGCAATCGTGGCGGCCCCAGCGAAAGGGACGGTCGCGCGCGGCCACGATGGCCTCGGTCAGGTGCCGTTCCCAGCCGGGACTACGGTGCGACATTTGCTGTACTCCATCGGATTGCAGGACAGTCGAGCTGCAGAGTATCCGCTTTGCGTTCCGGCCCGCCCAAGCTAGGCTTGACCGTGATCCATCTTTCTGCCGGGAGGCTGCCTTGGTCAGACTGTCCGTGCTCGCCCTGTCGGTTTCGGTTTCGGCGCCGGTGCTCGCGCAGGTTCCCGCCCCCGAGGGCACCACCGCGATTGCCATTGGGGAATTCACCGGCACGGGCGATCCGGGAAGCGATGTGCTCGGCGCGAGTCTCGGAGAGATCCTTCTCGTCGATGCCGTGCAGATGCTGGACACCAACGGTGCTTTCGCAGATTGCCCGGCGATCGTCGTGGAATGGAAGCGGCGCAGGGACGTTCAGGCCGAGATCGATCTGCAGCAGGGCGAGGCCTTCGATCCGGCCACGCGGGTCACCCCCGGACAGTTGATCGCCCCTTCGGTCATGATCACCGGTGCAACCAGTATCGAGGGCGGACTGGCAAGCTATGTTGTCGAGATGCGCTCTCATCCCGACGGCCAGGTGATCAAAAGCTTCACGGGCACTACGGCCGAAGCCGCCATCCGCGATCTCGGGCCCGAGATCGCCCGACAGTTGCTCGACACACTCTGCCCTAAGGGCTGGACCGCCAAGGGCGGCACCGTCGGGGGAGGTCCCGGCGTCGACATCACCGGATCTGTCGCCGCGCTCGAGGTGCCGTTCGAACTCTCCGGCACGTTCCAGGGCGGCACAGTCCTCTTCAGCTACAGCCCGACCGACACGGCGTCGGGCAGGGTGTCCTACACGTTCTCGGGGAGCGGCGTCACGGGAACCGGGACGGGCAGCTACACGGCGACGCCACAGCCTGACGGAACGGTGCGCCTCGAGCAGACAACAACAGGATGCGTGGACGGCATCGCCAATTCCTGCCGGACGGTGACCGATGTCGTGACGCTGACACCAGAAAGCCGGTGATGCCCGCCCCCTCATCCCCGCCCCCAGGTGATCTCCCGGTCCTGGATGGCCGGGACATATTCAAACCCGAGATCGCCGGGGTGGAGCGCCTGCTGGCTTTCATGGGTATAGCGCCAGCTTCTGGGCGTGTTGAGGTCGATAAGGCGGGACTCGTAGCTGGAGGAGACGGCGGTTCGGCTTGTCCGTCTTCGCCCATGCGCTGCCCATCGCGGGGATGCTGGCCATCCGCGAGGGCCTGATTTGCGGCTGCTTACGCTTGCGGACGGACGCCTGCCTGGGCGGGACCCGCACTCCGATCACGGCGGGCCTTGGCGTTGGAGCGACCCTCCGGGATCCCCGGTTCGAGATCGGGGACGGCTCGCTTCCGGATGTTCCGGCGGCTTCCAGCCGCGCCACTTCGCCTGCAACGGTCATCACCGAGATGTTTCGGGGTCGCGATTCCGCTTGACGAAGGTCGCACGAGATCGGCCTATCGGGCGCGGGCCGGGTGGAACGGGAAACAGGGTAGCCTGACCCGCCCTTGGCCTTTGGGCAAGGACAGCGGGCATGATCATCCGTGACAAGCCGGGACTTCGGGAACTACTGTTCGCGCTGCGCGGTTCGGTGCTGCCGGTCATTGCGCCGTCTCTGGCCGTGGTGGCGCTGGTGGCGGCGGGGTTGGTGGCGCTGGACCGTTGGGTGACGGCGATGCCGCATGTCTCGGCGGTGCCCTTCACGGTTTTCGGCGTGGCGCTGTCGCTGTTTCTCGGCTTTCGCAACAACGCCGCCTATGACCGCTGGTGGGAGGCGCGGCGGCTTTGGGGCGGGCTGGTGGCCGACACCCGGGCGCTGATCCGCGAGGCGGAGGTGTTTGTGGAGGCCGAAGCGGAGCGCCGGGCGCTGCTGGCGGGCCAGCGGCAGTTTCTGCACGGCCTGCGGCGGGCTTTGCGCGGCGAGGCCGGCGAAGGGCCGACGCCCGAAGCCGCGTTGCAGGCGATGAACCGGGTGCTGGCCACGGCGCGGGCGGAAGGGCGGCTTGACGGCTTTGGCGCCCGCACGCTGTCGGGGCGGCTGGCCTCGATCACGCTGGCGCAGGCGGGCTGCGAGCGCATCCGCGCCACGCCCTTGCCTTACGTCTATTCGCTGCTGATCTTCCGCACCTCCTGGCTTTACTGCCTCTTGCTGCCGCTGGCGCTGCTGGACGGGCCGGGCTGGATGGCGCCGGTCTTTGTCACCATCGTCGCCTATGTGTTCTTCGGCCTGGCCGAAGTGACCGAAGAACTGGCCCATCCCTTCGGCGCCACCGCCAACGCGCTGCCGCTGACCGCGATCTGCCGCACCTGCGACATCGCGCTGGCCGAGGCCTTGGGCGAGCCGGTGCCGCCGCCGCTTTTGCCGGTGGATTTCCGGCTGGATTGAGCTTTCGGCGGCGCTGGCGGAAGGAACCCGCACAACGGGGCGGGCCTTTTATTCGCCCTTGCGCACGCGGGGCTGCCGCCCTAAAGAAACGCCGGATTTATGGCTGGGGAGATGTCCATGCCGCTTCTGGTGATGAAATTCGGCGGCACGTCGGTGGCGGATCTCGACCGCATCGCCAATGCCGCCCAGAAGGTGCAACGCGAAGTCGAGCGCGGCTATGACGTCATCGTCATCGTCAGCGCCATGTCGGGCAAGACCAACGAGCTGGTCGGCTGGGTGGAAAAGACCTCGCCGCTGTATGACGCCCGCGAATATGACGCCGTGGTGTCGAGCGGAGAGAATGTCACCGCCGGGCTGATGGCGCTGCGCCTGCAGGAAATGGGCGTACCGGCGCGCAGCTGGCAGGGCTGGCAGGTGCCGATAAACACCACCTCGGCGCATGGCTCGGCCCGCTTCATCGACATTCCGCGCGCCAACATGGACGCCAAGTTCGCCGAGGGCTTCAAGGTCGCGGTGGTTGCGGGCTTCCAGGGCCTTTCCGCCGAGGGCCGCATCACCACGCTGGGCCGCGGCGGGTCGGACACCACGGCCGTCGCCTTTGCCGCCGCCTTTGGCGCGGAACGCTGCGATATCTACACCGATGTTGACGGGGTCTATACCACCGACCCGCGCATCACGTCGAAAGCCCGCAAGCTGGACAAGATCGCCTTCGAGGAAATGCTGGAGCTGGCCTCGCTGGGGGCCAAGGTCCTGCAAACCCGCTCGGTCGAACTCGCCATGCGCTACAAGGTGCGGCTGCGGGTGCTGTCCTCGTTCGAGGACACCGACGAAACTTCCGGAACTCTGGTCTGCGACGAGGACGAAATCATGGAATCGAAAGTTGTTTCTGGCGTCGCCTACAGCCGCGACGAAGCGAAGATGACGCTGGTCAAGGTTGAGGACCGCCCCGGCATCGCCGCCGCGATCTTCGGCCCTCTGGCCGAGGCGGGGGTGAACGTGGACATGATCGTCCAGAACATCTCGGAACTCGACGATCCGGCCGACAAGCGCGCCTATACCGACATGACCTTCAGCTTGCCCACCAATCAGGTGGAGCGCGCCAAGAAGGCCATCGAGGAGGCCACCGCCGCCGGCAAGTTCGCCTATGCCAAGTTGGTGACCGATACCGATGTGGCCAAGATCTCGGTCGTGGGCATCGGCATGCGATCTCAGGTTGGCGTCGCGGCCAAGATGTTTGCCGCACTGGCCGCCGAGAATGTGAACATCAAGGTCATCACCACCTCGGAAATCAAGATCTCAGTGCTGATCGACCGCAAGTACATGGAACTCGCGGTGCAGGCGCTGCACGACACGTTCGAGCTGGAAAAGGCCTGAGGCCTGACCGCCACCCTTTGCAAAAGCCCGGCCCCGCGCCGGGCTTTTTCGTTTTCCGGTCCTGCGGCGCGCAGCCGCAGCGGCGCTTGATTTGGCACAAGACCGGCGCGCGGTTCCGCGCTAGACTTTCCGCAGTCACTTGCGAAGGAGAGCTATCGTGCGCGTCTTCACCGTTCTGGGGCCATCGAATTCCGGCAAGACGACCCTCGTTCAGGCCCTGGCCGGGCTGGATGACAAACGCGGCAAATCGCTGAACATTCCGGGGGTGGCCACGGTCACGTCCTTTGCCTTCATGGGTGAGGACTGGGCCGCGATCGACATGGCAGGCGGGGCCGAAAACCTCGGGGCCGCCGCGGCGGCGCTGGCGGCCTCGGACATCGCGGTGATCTCGGTGCCGCCCGATGCCGAGAGCGCGGTGCTGGCCGCGCCCTTCCTGCGGGTGGTCGAAGAGGCGGGTCTGCCCTGCCTTCTGTTCATCAACCGCATCGACAACCCGCAAAGCCGCATCGCCGAGGTGGTGTCGGCCCTGCAAACCTGGTCGCGGGCGCATCTGGTGCTGCGCGAGGTGCCGATCCGGCAGGGCAGCACCATCACCGGCTTTGTCGATCTGGTGTCGGAACGCGCGTGGAAGTTTCAGGACGGGCGGCATTCAGTGCTGATCGACATGCCCGACAGCGTGAAGGACCGCGAGGAACAGGCCCGCGCCGAGCTTCTGGAAAGCTATGCCGATTTTGACGAAACCCTGATGGAAGAGCTGATCGAGGACCGCAAGCCGCCGCTGGCCGAGGTCTACGACATTGCCGCGCGCACCACGCAGCACCATGATCTGGTGTCCTGCTTCTTTGGCTCCAGTCTGAAGCACCATGGCATCACCCGGCTGATGAAATCGCTGCGCCATGACGCGCCGGGGGTTGCCGAGACCGGCGCGCGTCTGGGCGGGCCGAAGGCGGTGGGGGCGCTTGCCGATGTCATCAAGCATCTCGGAAAGGTGGTGCTGGTGCGGGCGATCGGCGGACCGGTCGCGGGGGGCGCGCGGCTTGGTGGGGCCGATGTCGGCTCGATCACCGATCTTGATGCCAAGACCGTGCTGGGCAGCCTTGCCCCCGGCCAGATCGGGCTTGCGGTGAAATCCGACCAGCTTGCTGCGGGGCAGGTCTTTACCCCCGAGGCCGCCGGGCCGCTGCGGGGGCAGGGGCACGCCGCGCCCTATCGCCGCATCCTGACGCCCGAACATGAAAAGGACGACACCCGCCTGCTGACGGCCCTGGACCGTCTGGCCGAGACCGATCCGGCTCTGGTGGTGAGTTCCGACGAGGGCAGCGGCCGCCCGGTGCTGGGCACCCAAGGCCCGCTGCACCTGCGCCGCATCCTTGGCCGGCTGGCCAGCGATTTTGGCGTGCCGGTCAGCGAATCGCCCATCCCGCCCGCGCTGCGCGAGACCATCCAGCGCGGCACCGAAATTCATCACCGCCACCGCAAGCAATCGGGCGGCGCCGGGCAATTCGCCGATGTGGTGATAGCCGTCGGCCCGCAGGCCCGCGGTGCCGGCTTTGCCTTTGTCGAAACCGTCAAGGGCGGGGCGGTGCCGCGCAACTATATCCCTTCGGTCGAGGAGGGCGCCCGCGAGGCGCTGGTGGTGGGGCCGATGGGCTATCCGGTCGTCGATGTCGCGGTCGAGCTGAAGGACGGCAAGTCGCATTCGGTGGACAGTTCCGACCACGCCTTCCGCACCGCCGGCAAGAACGCGGTGCGCGAGGCCTTGGCAGAAGTGGGCACGGTGATGTTGCAGCCGATCATGAAAGTCGACATCCATGTGCCTTCGGTGTTCTCCGGGGCGCTGGTGCCTCTGGTGTCGGGGCTGAAAGGGCAGGTCCTGGGCTTTGAGGGCCATGACAGCGCTGCCGGCTGGGATCTGTTCCAGATCATGCTGCCGATGGCCGCCGAAGATGCGCTTTTCACCGCGCTTGCCGCCGCCACCCGCGGCACCGCGTGGTTCACCAGCAGCTTTGACCACTATCAGGAAGCCCGGCGCGAGGATCTGGCGGGCTCTGCGGTGGGGTGACGCGGCTTTCCCCACTTCCCCTTTCGCGCAACCTGCCCCTATACAGGGAAAAAAGACCACTCGAACGGGAGGGGCCGGGATGCCCGAACGCAGCGAAAGTGACAGCCGCAAGCTTTTGCGGCGCCTGCGCGATGTGCTGGCCACCCCCGCCAAGGGGCAGGAGCGGCTGGACCGCATCACCCATCTGATTGCCGACAGCATGAAGACCGAGGTCTGCTCGATCTATCTTTTCCGCGATGCCGAGACGCTGGAGCTGTGCGCCACCGAAGGGCTGCGCCCCGAATCGGTCCACCAGACCCGGATGAAGCTGGGCGAGGGGCTGGTGGGCCGCGTTGCCCGCACCGGACAGCCGGTGAACACGGCGGATGCGCCATCGGAAAAGGGTTTCCGCTTCATGCCGGAAACCGGGGAAGAGATTTACTCCAGCTTCCTTGGCGTGCCGATCCAGCGGGTCGGCGAAAAGCTGGGCGTGCTGGTGGTGCAGTCGAAAACCGCGCGGACCTATGCCGAGGACGAGATCGACGCGCTGGATGTCGTGGCCATGGTGCTGGCCGAGATGACCGAGCTTGGCGCCTTTGCCGGTGACGACGTGCAAGCGCTGCACAAGCAGCCGCTGATGTTTCGCGGCAGCACCGGGCAGGAAGGCACCGCCGAAGGCCGGGTCTGGCTGCACGAACCCCGCGTTGTCGTCACCAATCCGGTGGCCGACGATCCCCTGACCGAGATCGACCGCATCCGCGACGCGGTGAGCGTGCTGCGCGTCTCGGTCGATGACCTGCTGGCGGCGGAAAGCCTCGACAAAGACCAGAAGGCGGTGCTGGAGGCTTACCGGATGTTCGCCCATTCGCGCGGCTGGCTGCGCCGGATGGAAGAGGACATCCAGCGCGGGCTCTCGGCCGAGGCCGCGGTGGAAAAGGAACAATCTGCCGCCCGCAACCGGCTGGAGCAGGTGGAAGACGCCTATCTGCGCGAACGCCTGCATGATCTGGACGACCTGTCGAACCGGCTCTTGCGCATCCTGACCGGGCAGGGCAGGGACACCGGCGCACAGATGCCGGAAAACCCGGTTCTGGTGGCGCGCAACATCGGTCCGGCGGAGATGCTGGACTATGGCCGCAAGCTGAAGGGCGTGGTGCTGGAGGAAGGCTCGGTTGGCAGCCACGCCGCCATCGTCGCCCGCGCACTCGCGATTCCGATGGTCATTCACGCCCGCAACATCACTGCCGAGGCGCTGAACGGCGATGCCATTCTGGTCGACGGCGATCAGGGCATCGTGCATCTGCGGCCCGAAGACACTGTCTCGCGCAGTTTCCGTGACAAGATCGCCATGCAGGCCGAGGCGCAGAAGCGCTATGCCAGCTTGCGCGACCTGCCGGCCACAACGCGCGACGGGGTGACGGTAGCGCTGCACATGAACGCGGGCCTGATGGCCGATCTGCCCAGCCTTGAAGGTTCGGGCGCCGAGGCGGTGGGCCTGTTCCGCACCGAGCTGCAATTCCTGATCCGCAACAAGATGCCGCAGCGCGCCGAACTCGCGCAGCTTTACGCCCGGGTGATGGATGCCGCTAAGGGCCGCTCGGTGGCGTTCCGCACCCTCGACATCGGCTCGGACAAGGTGCTGCCCTACATGAAGCCGCAGGATGAGCCCAACCCGGCGATGGGCTGGCGCGCGATCCGGGTGGGTCTGGACAAGCCGGGCGTCTTGCGGATGCAGGTGCAGGCGCTGATCCGCGCCTCGAAAGGGCGACCGCTCACCATCATGTTCCCTTTCATCACCGAACATGGCGAGTTTCAGGAGGCGCGCTCCCATGTCCTGCGCGAAATCCACCGCGAGCGGTCGTTGGGCCATCCGGTGCCGGAAAAGCTGGAAATCGGCGCAATGCTGGAAACCCCCAGCCTCGCCTATGCGCCGCAAGCGTTTTTCGATCTGGCCGATTTCGTCTCGATCGGCGGCAATGACCTGAAGCAGTTCTTCTTCGCGGCCGATCGCGAGAATGAACGGGTGCGCAAGCGCTATGACAGCCTGAACCTGTCGTTCCTGTCCTTCCTTGAACAGGTGGTGAGCCGCTGCAACGCCTCGGGCACGCGCCTGTCGTTCTGCGGCGAGGACGCCGGCCGCCCGGTCGAGGCGCTGGCCTTCGCCGCCATGGGCCTGCGCGGCCTGTCGATGCGCCCGGCCTCCATCGGCCCGGTCAAGGCGCTCCTGCGCCGGGTGAAGCTGGCCGAGGCGCGCGCCGTGATCGAAGAGGCCCGCGCGGCCGGCGAGATGTCGGCGCGGCCAAGGCTGATGGACTGGCTCGCGGCGCAACCGCAAAGCAAGGGCCCCCTGCTGCCGCCATGACGGGGAACCTTCCCCGGTTTGTTCGGGGGGCAGGCCAAAAATGGGGCGGGGGGTCGAAATGGGCTTTCGGCCGAGGCTGTGTGGAAACTGCTCTCCGTGATAGACTTCGGCAGGTCAGGCGGAGGCGGGCATGTCGGGTTTCATCGAGGGCGTTGATCGCGGCCAGTCGGTGCTTTTTCCTGATCGGCTGGACGACTGGATCGGCGAAGATAGCGTGGTCCGCGTTGTTGATTTCTTCGTCGAAGAGCTCGATCTGCAGCGTCTTGGCTTCTCCCGTTCGGCCCCCGCGAGGACTGGACGGCCCGGCTATCATCCTGCGGTGATGCTCAAGCTGTTCATCTACGGTTACCTGAACCGCATCCCGTCGAGCCGCAGGCTGGAGCGCGAGGCGGGGCGCAATGTCGAGCTCATGTGGCTGACCGGCAAGCTGGTGCCGGATCACAAGACCATCGCGGATTTCCGGCGCGATAATGGCGTTGGTATCCGCAAGGTCTGCGCGCAGTTCGTCGAGCTTTGCCGCCGGATCGGCGCGCTGAAGGGCGATTGCGTCGCCATCGACGGAAGCAAGTTCAAGGCGGTGAACAACCGAGACAGGAACTTCACCAAGGGCAAGATCGCCAGCCGCATTGCCCATCTCGAAGCCGATGTCGAACGCTACATCACCGAGATGGTTCGCATCGACCGGCAGGAGGAAGGTGCGGCGCGGGCGGAGAAAGTGGAACATCTGTCCCGCCGCTATGGCGGCATCCGGCAGGAGATCGCGCGGCTCAAGGAGATGGACAAGGCTTTGGCCGACGCGCCGGACGGCCAGATTTCCCTGACGGACCCCGACGCCCGCGCGATGGCGACCAGCGCGCGGAACAGCGGCTTGGTCGGCTACAATGTGCAGAGCGCCGTCGATACCGAGACGCATCTCATCGTCGCGCATGAGGTCACCAATCAGGGCTTCGACCGCGAACAGCTCAGCCCGATGGCCATCGCGGCCAAGACCGCCCTTGGACGGGACGACCTGCATGCCATCGCCGACAAGGGTTATTTCAGCGGGCCAGAGATCCTGGCCTGCCATGAGGCAGGGATCACGACGACAGTGCCGCGGCCCGCGACCTCGGGTAATGCGGCCAAGGGCATGTATGTGAAGGCGGACTTCGTCTATGACGCCGAACGGGACGTCTATGTCTGCCCAGCAGGCGAAGACCTGACCTACCGCTACACGACCGAGGAACGCAGCATCCCGATACGGCGATATTGGATCAACGGATGCAAGACCTGCCCCCTTCGGACCCACTGCACGACCGGCAACGAGCGGCGGATTTCACGCTGGGAGCGCGAGGATCTGGTCGATGACATGGATGGCCGCCTTGGGCGGGACCCGGACTACATGACCCTCCGCCGCTGCACCGTCGAGCACCCGTTCGGCACGATCAAGGCGTGGATGGGCGGCACCCATTTCCTGACGCGCAGGCTGAAGAACGTCCGCAGCGAGATGGCGCTGAACGTTCTGGCTTACAACATCAAACGAATGGTCGCCCTGCTCGGCGTCAGGGGGCTGATGCGGGCCATGCAGGGCTGATCACGGACGGGGATAGCCGTCGGGCCGAACCGTAGCCGTCAGAGATCACCCAGAGGCATGGTCGTAAGCACTTTTTACACCCCGATGCGGGTTGCCGTCTGAATTGTCATGTTCCACTCGCTTACCCCCCATCGTCAGCGCGTTTCCACACAGCCTCGGCCCAAAGCGGCCGGTCGTTCCAGTGCGCGGCATCCGCTCCCGGCCGCCCGACAGCTCTGCGGGACAATGCTGCTGTCTTTCAGGCAAGGCTTGCCTGCCGCCTTAACTGCTCGTCCACCTCTCGACTTATCCCGCTTCAGCGGGGCATTTCTCTGCTGGCGGAAAAGCTACCTTCTTCAGTTCGACAGTCGTTCTCAGGATTACTTCAATAATCTGTGCACGTTCGCCCTTGTGCTCCGCGATGTCCACCGCCGCCCAGAGTACACCCATAGTGGTCTTGGCCAGTTCGCGCAGCTCATTTTCAAGGTCGAGGGGGCCGGTAAGGAACCCGGTATCGGTGGCGTACATAAGTTTGTTCCGTCCGGTCCCATTATCCTTTACGATCTTTGCCACCTCTCCCTCGCCCCCATGGCGCTCGATGATTTTGTCGGCAAGTGATCCAAGTTGCGTTCCATCCGGAGCGCGCCATTCTAGGAGCCCGAGCGTGGCGATCTGGACGATAGTTTCTCCGTCCTGTTCCACCCGCAGCAATATCTGGTCGTTTTCAGAATCGAATGCGAGCGCCGGTCCGCTTTCCTTCACCATTGCGACGGCCTCGGCACAGAGCCAAGAAAGCGTGGTCTTGTGGTAGTGGTCCTCGATACGCACTTTCCTGGCCACCTCGCGGTATCCACTCTCTCGCGCGCTCACCACAAGTGCAGCGACTGCTTCCTCTAACGCGTGTGTCAGCATAAAGGTCGCGGGCACGCGGTACCCGCGCTCGCCTTCGCGGTACTTCGTGTCTTCAAGTGTCGCGATGCCGCCCGCCCAATAAAGACACCGCACAGCGTTGTGTGCCCGGTAGCGCGCCTTTTCCGGCAGGATCTCGATCCTCTCCCGCACCCACTTTGCCATGTTGCTTTCAACAACCCGCCGTAGGTCCTCGTTCATCGGCTCGGTCATCCCGATTTCCTTTTGATGTGCAATTTCTAGTACCTGCACATCTCTGTCATTCGTTCAAGGCGCGGCAAACGACCGCCTTTCGCCCCTTGCGGCCAGTCGGATACTTGATGCCCCCCCCGTCGACCTTTCCCCGCCACAGGCGTATCCCTCCCCCGTGACGCTTTGAGACCGGATTGTGGGCCACGTTAAACAAACCGCTAAAAGGGACACGGACGGATGCGCCCCGGACCCCTTGGTTTCGGGGTTTTTCTTTGGCCGGAGGTGGCCATGACGAATGACTGGAAAACGCGCACCAAGCTGGTGCATGACGGCATCCGCCGCAGCCAGTCTGGCGAGATGGCCGAAGCAATCTTCCTGACGCAGGGCTTCGCCTATCAGTATCCAACCTTGAACACCGGCACGAATGAAGCGGGCGCGAGCGACTCAGCCGTGCCGATGCTGTCGATGTTCTCGGGTGTCAGTGTGACAATCCTCGGCCCGGCATGGCGGATCGTGAGTTTGCCCTCGATGGCGCGGACGGCGAATTCAACCGCCAGACGGCCTTGCAGCACGGCGAAATCGGTTGGGGCTGCCAGGATGCGCCCGCGTTTGATGCCGCGATACACGCCGTGGCTGACATAGGTCGACACGATCCCGATCCTGCCGCCAAGCCTGCGGGCGCGCAGCACCGAAACGGCGGCTTCTGCCATCGGCCCGCTGCCCACCAGGTAGTCAATGTCGGGCACCCGATCCAGCACGTCTTCGACCAGAAGCACCTGTTGCTCCAGCCCGGTGTCGCCAAAACGGGTGGCGACAATTTCGGCCGAACTTTCGGCAAGGGCTTCCATAAATCCGCGATCGACGAACTGCACCCAACCGGCGCCCTTGGGGCCGGGGAACCAGGCCAGCCTGACCGGTGCGCTGCCTTTGGGATGCCGCCTGGCAATTTCGCGCCCGGCCGCAGCGCCCATTTCGCGCCAAGAGACACTGGATTTCGCCGTTACGCCCGCATCGTCCATGTCGTTCACAGCCGCGATGACCGGCATCTGTCTGGCAATCCTGACCACGCTTGGGGTCAGCCCCTCGTAGGACACCGGGCCAAGGATCAGGGCGTCCATCTTGCGCTTGCCACAGGTTTCAACCTGTTCGATCTGGCGCTTCAGATTCGGGTAGCCCCCGGCTTCGTAAAGGTCAAAAGTTACGCCCAGCCGCCGCGCTTCTTCCACCATGCCGTAGTTGACGCTAAGCCAGTACGCATCTTTCAGATGTGGATAGATCACGCAAAGGCGCCAGGGTTTCGCAGCACGATCAAGAGCTTGGTAAGTCTGGGCTTCAGTCGGGCTGTCATCGTCGAAGGCAACGGACGGCACTTGCAGATCCCAGGTTTCCGCCGTGGCCACTGCGCCAGGCAGCGTCACCAGCCCGGCCAGAAAGAGCGATTGCAGAAACTTCATGCCTTTGTCCGCACTGCCCCCTATTCTGCCGCAAGAACTCTGTCAGGGTGCACGAAAGATGCCTCGCAAGTCCAGCCTGTCGCGTGCAAGCCTTGGGCGCATGTTGCTGATGGCCTTTCTGGTCATCGCCGGACTGCCAGCTGTTTCCGGTGTCCTTGGCTGGTTCGAGTTGCAGGAAGTCGCGCGCAACCAGGCAACGGTCGTCACCGAGGCCATCCCGGCAATCTCGGAGGTGCGCGGCTTTACCGAGGAAAGCAGCCGCATCATTGCGGTGGCCCCGGAACTGGCTGCTGTCACCACCGAAGCCGCGCGGCGCGAGCGGGCGGCCTATCTCTTTGCCCAGGTTGACGCCCTGACAGGGCGGGTCGCGCGCTATGCCGTCACGGGAAATCCGGCCCTTGGCAGCCTGGCGCGGGCAGAGGCCGAGGTGCGCGGCAGCATCGAGCAGCTGGACCGGCTGGTGCAGAACCGCATCACCGCGACCGATGCACAAGCGGCCCGTCTACGGGCGGGTTTGCTGGCCACGACCGAGCTTCTGGAGATTGCCGACACGCTGGTAGCCAATGCCCAGATGGGCACAGCGGCGGCCATTTCCAACCTCTATGATCTTGAAGCCAGCGGCCTGGACACGGAAACTCGCCTGAACACCCTGGACAAGCTGATTGAGGTGGATCTTTTCCGTCAGGGGCTGATGTCGGAAATGCGCTCGCACATCGGGGAGGTTGGCCTGTTGCTCAACCGGATCGTGACCGCGCAAAACCATGCCGAGCTTGGACAGTTGCAGGCGGCTCTGGAGGGGCGCATCGAGATTGTCACCCGGCGCATTCTGTCGGTAAACGATCCGACCCGGGCCGAACGCGCGCTTTCGCTGTTGCAGGCGATCCGACCCAGTTCGGCCCCCCCGCCCAATGCCGAGGATCTGTTCAACCTGACCAAAGGCATCCTTGATCTGGACAGCCTGATTGCAGAGGCACAAGGCGAAGTCAGTGCTGCGGCGGCGGGGCTTGACACGCAGGCACAGGCCTTGGCCGATGTCATCATCGCGCGCGCCGTCAAGGCAGGCGACGAGGCGACAGGAGCGATCCGCGCGACCCAGAGGCTATACGCTTGGGGGTCGGTCGCCGCCTTGCTGATCTCGCTCGCCGTAGTCTGGTTCTACGTGCGCGGGAATATCACCCGGCGGCTGGGGGTGCTGTCGGGCACCATGGCGCGGCTTGCGCATGGCGAGCCGGTTGACCGAATTGTGCCGCAAGGGATCGACGAGATTGCCGACATGGAAGCGGCAGTCGAGGTTTTTCGCCTACAGGGCATCGAAAACCGTGCCCTTGCCGCCGAGCGTGACCAGAACCTTGCCGAATTGCAGCGCCACCGACGGGAGTTGCAGTTGCTGGTCGCCGAACAGACCAAGCAATTGCGCGGCGAGGTCAGCGCTCACGCCGAGGCCCGAAAGAGAGCCGAGGCCGCCGACCGCGCCAAGTCGGAGTTTCTGGCGATGATGAGCCACGAAATCCGCACCCCGATGAACGGCGTCCTTGGCCTGTTGCGCTCTTTGGGCCGGGATGGGCTGTCTGCGCGCCAGCAGCGGCAGCTGCAGGCCGCCCATGCTTCGGGCGAGGGGCTGATGACCATTCTGAACGACATTCTGGATTATTCAAAGGTCGAAGCCGGGGCAGACCTGCAGCGAGAGGTCACCTTTTCCCCGGGCGATCTGTTGCATGATATTGCCGTGCTGATGGCGCCAAGCGCGCAGGAAAAGGGAGTGGTGATGCATCTGGACGTGGCTGACGACATCCCGGACGCCGTCAGAGGCGATATGGGCAAGCTGCGGCAGATCCTGTTCAATCTTGTGTCCAATGCCGTCAAGTTCACCGACCAGGGCGAAATCCGGCTGACGGTTGCTGCTGATGGGCCGAAGGACCGGCCTCGTTTGACCTTTACCATCAGCGACACGGGCAAAGGCATTGCCGAGGGCGCGCAGGACCGGGTGTTCGGCGCCTTCGAGCAGGAAGACAGCCAGACCGCGCGGCAATACGGCGGCACCGGGCTGGGCCTTGCGATCTGCAAGCGCTTTGCCGATGCGATGGGTGCAAAGCTGGCCGTGCAAAGCAGGGCCGGAGCGGGAAGCACCTTCACGCTGGAGGCAGAGTTTGCGCGCGGCGATCTGGCCGACCTGGCGGCCGTTCCGCTTGTGTCTGCCGTTCAACCTGCGGCGCAAAAACTGCGCGCGTTGGTGGTCGAGGACAATGACATCAACCAGATGGTCATCCAGACCTATCTGGAAGACATGGGCCACGCGGCTACGGTCGTGGCCTCGGCCGAAGCGGCCATGCCCGTCCTGAAGGACGGCCGCTTTGATGTGATATTGATGGACGTCAACCTGCCCGGCCTTTCGGGAACCGCCGCCACGCGCCAGATCAGGGCGCACCCGAGTTCCCGCATCGCCACGCTGCCGATCATCGGCATCTCGGCCCATGTGCAAGAGGCCGACATCAAGGACAACCTTTCCGCCGGAATGTCGGCCGTGCTGGCCAAACCCCTGTCGCCCGAAGCCCTGCACGCCGCCCTGCGCGCGCATGTTCCCCAAAAACACGCCTTGAAGGCGCTTGCCGAGGATATCGGGGAGGAGCGCGCTGCAGGATTGGCGCGGGTTTTCCTGAAGGGCCTGCCCAAAAGCCTTGCCGCCATTGACGCCGCGGCCCGGTCAAAGGACCCTCTCGCTCTGTCGCGCGCCGCCCACCAATTGAAAGGCGCTGCCGAGAATTTCGAGTTGCAGACCCTGACCACTCGTCTTGCCCGTATCGAGACGCTGACCAGACAAGGCTCGTCCACCGAACTTGCGGCCAGCCTTTCGGAACTCCCGGATGCGCTGGACCTGGCCGCGCGGGACATCAACGCCGCACTGGAGTTGCTGACCCGCCGCCCTACTCAAGCTGCGCCGTGAAGACATAGCCCTCGCCATGCGAGGTCGTGAAGATGCGTGGTGCCTTGGGGTCGTCACCCAGCTTTGAGCGCAACCGCTGCACCAGCACGTCGATCGTGCGGGTGTTGGTGCCGTCCTGACGGTGGGTAATTGCCGCGATCAGGCGGTCGCGGTCCATCACGGTGCCGGGGTTCAGCACGAAGACCCGCAACAGCTCATATTCCGCCCGAGTGAGGGAAATCGGCTCACCGGCGGGATTGGACACTTGCCGCGAGCCGACATCAAAGGTGAAGCCGTTGAAATGCAGGACCCGTCGCGTCAGGGCGCGCATCGCGGAGGTCCGGCGCAACAGGTTCTTGACCCGCGCCAGCAATTCGCGCCGATTGAACGGTTTGCAGACATAGTCATCCGCCCCGAGTTCGAGCCCCACAATGCGGTCAACGTCGTCGGTGCGGCCCGTCAACAGGATGATGCCGATCTCCGAGCGCGCCCGCTGTTCGCGGGTGATTTCCAGCCCGTCCTTGCCCTCCAGATTGATGTCGGCAATCAGAAGATCTGCGTTGCCCTGCGACAGGATCTTCTCGGCCTTTTCCGCGCTGTCGCATTCCGAAACCCTGTAGCCAAAGGATTCAAGGTAGCTGGCCAGCGCGCTGCGCGTCACCGGTTCGTCCTCGACGATCACGATATGCGCAGGTCTTGGTGACATTCGGCCCCCATCCGGACTGTTTCCTCTTGTTAACAATTTTTTACAATTAATGCCAGTCCGTTCATCGCCGAGGTCTGACGCATTCATAACCTGTGGCTAGGCTTGAGTCGCAGGGAAGATTTCAACTTTCCGCAAGGCTCTGCGCTTCGGCGCCATTCAACAACAGGGAACGCACTATGAAATCTGTCAGTTCAATTCTTGCCGGCACTGCGGTGCTGGCGCTGCTCGCGCCCATGGCCCTTGCCGAAGATTCGACCGACCCGATCATCATCCCCTTGCACAACTGGTCCAGCCAGATCGTGATGAGCCATGTCGTGGGCGATGTCTTTGCGTCAATGGGCAATGCGGTGGAATATGTAACGACCGACAGCCAGGCAGTCTATGAAGCCGTCCGCCTTGGCGACGTGTCGCTGGAACTGGAAGTCTGGGAAGGGGCTTTCGGCGCCTCGTTCGACGCGGCCGTTGCCAAGGGCGGCATCCACGCTGCCGGCGCGCATAACGCCGTGACGCGCGAAGACTGGTGGTATCCGATGTGGACCAAGGAAGCCTGCCCCGGTCTGCCCGACTGGAAGGCGCTGAACGACTGCGCGGCGCTGTTTGCAACCCCTGAAACCGGCGACAAGGGCCGCTTCCTTGGCGGTCCGGTGGACTGGCTGAAGCATGACGCCGAAAAGGTTGACGCCCTGGGCATGAACTTTGCCGTGGTCAACGCAGGCTCGGCGGCCGCCATCTGGGCTGAACTGGGTGCTGCCGAAAAGACCAAGACTCCGATCGTGGTGTTCAACTGGACCCCGAACTTTGCCGAGGCGGTCTGGCCCGGTGAATTCGTCGAATTCCCGAAATGGGAGCCCGGTTGCAACGAAGATCCCAAGGTCGGCATGTTCCCCGAAAAGACCTATGACTGTGGCAACCCCGCTACCGGCTATCTGAAGATCGCGGCCTGGGATGGCATGAAGGACAAGTGGCCCGCCGCCTACGCCACGCTGACCAAGGTCACTCTGACCAACGCCCAGATCGCCGAGATGGCCAAGCTGGTGGACATCGACGGTATGGAACCTGAGGACGCGGCCAAGTCCTGGATGGATGCCAATCCCGACGTCTGGAAAGCCTGGCTGAACTGATCGCACACCGGCGCAACCTGCGACCTGTCCGGCTTCAGACCGGGTGGGTCGACACATCGAAAGAACGGGGCCAGACGTGACCGAAACCGCCATCTCCTGCCGCGACGTCAGCAAGATCTTTGGGCCGGACCCTGCAGGGCACCTGGCACGGCTGAAGGCAGATCCGAATACCTCGTCCGTGGGCTATGTGCAGGCGGTGCGGGATGTCAATCTTGATATCCGGCGCGGCGAGATGCTGGTGGTGATGGGCCTGTCCGGCTCGGGCAAGTCGACGCTGGTGCGTTGCCTGTCGCGCCTGATCGAGATCACGGGGGGCAGCGTGTCGATTGAAGGGCAGGACATCGCCAGCCTGTCCGAAACCGAACTGATCGACCTGCGCCGTCGCAAGATGGGGATGGTGTTTCAGAGCTTTGGCCTTTTGCCGCATCGCACCGTTCTGGACAACGTGGCCTTTCCGCTGGAAATGCGCGGCCAGGACCGCCGCGCCCGCTATGCCCGGGCGCGCGAGGTGCTGGATCTGGTGGGGCTGGAGGGCCGCGAGGCCTATTTCCCGCGCGAGCTTTCGGGCGGTCAGCAGCAGCGCGTCGGTATCGCCCGCTCTCTGGCGATTGAACCTGACATCTGGTTTCTGGACGAGCCCTTCTCGGCGCTTGACCCCCTGATCCGCCGCGAGATGCAGGATGAATTTCTGCGGCTGAAGGGGCTGTTGAACAAGACCATCATCTTCATCACCCATGATTTCGATGAGGCCCTGCGCCTGGCCGACCGGATTGCCATCATGAAGGATGGCCGGATCGAACAATGCGACACGCCCGACCAGATCGTGTTGCATCCGGCGACCGATTATGTGGCCAAGTTTACCGCCGAGATTGACCGCGCGCGCGTGGTGCGCGCGGGTGCGCTGGTGCACTCTCTGATACCCGCGCCCGAGGGTGAGGCCTTTGCCTCGAACCGAACCATTCGCGATCTGGCGCGCTGCCTTGTGGCCGAGCGCCGCGAGGTGATCCCGGTGGCCGACGCGGATGGCAAGGTCATTGGCGGGATGAACCGTCAAGAGGCGCTGGACGTGTTGCTTGGAGACGAGAAATGACGGCCCGCGCGGCCCGTGGCATAGGTCTGGCCGGGCTCCTGCTCGCCATTGCGCTGGGTCTTGCCCTTGGCAAGCCCGTCCTGCCTTTAGGTCTGATCCGCCCGCCCGAATGGCTTGTGCAACCCTTTGCCGACTGGATCAACGCCGCCTTCTATTTCCTGCAGAACGATCTCGGGCTCATGGCCCTGACCCGCGCGTTTTCCGGCGTGGTCGAGTGGCTTCTGGATGTCACCGCGAACCTGCTTTACGGCAAAAGCCGCTGGCCGAACATCGGCCCGATCCCATGGGTGGTGATCGCAGCCACGGCGTTCATGGCGGGCTATGCGCTGAAGGGCTGGCGGCTGGCAGCCCTGTCGGGTGGCACCTTTGTCTGGATTGCGCTGATGGGGCAATGGAAATGGGCAATGGAGACGCTATCCGTGATCGTGGTGGCGACCCCTTTCTCGGTGTTTCTGGGGCTGGCCTTGGGCGTTTTGGCCTGGCGCTCGCCCCGGTTTGAACGGATCTTGAACCCCATTCTGAACGTCGCGCAATCGCTGCCGCATTTTGCCTATATGGTCCCGGTCGTGGTTTTCATCGGAGTTGGTCCCAAGGCCGGGGCCATCGTGACCATCATCTTCTCGGTCCCGCCGATGATCCGGATGACCCTGCTGGGCCTGAAAAAGGTGCCCGAGGAGGTGATCGAGGCGGGCAAAATGGCCGGCACGACGCGCTGGCAGCTCTTGTCCCGGGTGCGGATTCCCACTGCGCGCGCCGAGATCCTGATCGGGGTCAATCAGGTCATCATGCAATGTCTGGCAATGGTGGTGCTGGCCAGCTTCATCGGCATGCCGGGGCTGGGGCAAAAACTGCTGCAACTGTTGCAGGCGCTGAAGATCGGGTTGTCGGTGGAAATCGGCGTGACCATCGTTCTTCTGGCCATCACACTGGACAGGTTGTCCAAGGCATGGGCTTTCCGCCTGCCTGAACATGGCGAGCCAAGTGCCATGTGGCTGCGGCGCAATCGCCTTCTGGTCATCTGGATCGGGCTTTGCGCCGTCGGTTTCATGCTGGCCCGGTTTGCGCCCTACTTCCACGAAGTTGAGCGCAATCAGGCGCTTTCCGTCGCAGGCCCGATCGATGCCGCGATGGATCAGCTCATCCGCCTGATCGCTCCGCTGACCGCATGGCTGCGCTGGTTCCTGATCACATGGGTGCTGATCCCGATGCGTGATGCCTATCTGTGGCTGCCGTTCACCGCCGTTCTCACCCTGCTGGCCGCGCTTGGCTGGGCCGTCGGGGGGCTGCGCTCGGCCCTGATATGCGTCAGCTATTTCGCGCTCATTGCCCTGTCCGGCTGGTGGGACCGCGCGATGGTCACGGTCTACATGGTCAGCATTTCAGTTCTGATTGCCGCCGCGATCGGCCTGCCGCTTGGCATCTGGGCCGCGCGCAGCCCGGCCCGCGCTGAACGAACCCTGCTGATCTGCGACACCGCCCAGACCTTCCCCAGCTTCATCTACCTGATCCCTGTCATCATGCTCTTTGGGGTGAATGACGTCGCCGTTGTGGCCGCCGTGGTGGTTTTCGCCGCCGTTCCCATCGTGCGCTATACCATAGAGGGCCTGTGCAACGTGCCATCCGAACTGGTCGAAGCCGCCGAGATGAGCGGCGCCACCCGGCGGCAAACCCTTTGGAATGTGCGCCTGCCAATGGCGCTGCCGACCATGCTGGTTGGCGCGAACCAGTCGGTGATGTTTTCGCTGTTCATGGTAATCATCGCCGCATTCATCGGCACGCAGGACCTGGGTCAGGAGATGCAGCGCGCCCTGTCCTCGACCGACGTTGGCAAGGGGATGGTTCTGGGTTTTGCCATCGCCTTCATGGGTTTGATGACCGACCACCTTATTACGCGTTGGTCCGAAGGCAGAAAACGGGCCTTGGGGGTGTAGACGGGGAACTCGGGGCAGTCGATCAAGGCGTTCAATCAGCCCGCAGCGAGCGACCGCTTCCCGCCCCTTGCGGCCAGTCGCAAACCCGTTGACACCCTCTCCACCCCCCCGGTTGACCTTTCCCCGCCACAGGCGTATCCCTTCCCCGTGGCGCTTTGAAACCGGATTGCGGGCCACGTTAAACAAACCGCTAAAAGGGAAACGGATGCGCGCAGCCCCGGACCCCTTGGTTTCGGGGTTTTTCTTTGGCCAAGGGGGCCTGCGATGACGAACGAGTGGAAGACGCGCACGAAACTGGTGCATGACGGCATCCGCCGCAGCCAATATGGCGAGATGGCCGAGGCGATCTTCCTGACGCAGGGCTTTGCCTACCCGTCGGCCGAGGCGGCCGAGCAGCGTTTCATCAAGGCCGGGGAGGATGAGTTCATCTATGCCCGCTACGGCAACCCGACCGTGCGGATGTTCGAGGACCGCATCGCCGCGCTGGAAGGCACCGAGGCCGCCTTCGCCTGCGCCTCGGGCATGGCGGCGGTGAATGGTGCGCTCACGTCAATGCTGAAGGCCGGGGATCATGTGGTCTCCAGCCGGGCGCTGTTCGGGTCGTGCCTTTACATCCTCGAAGACGTGCTGACCCGCTTTGGCGTCAAGGTCAGCTTCGTCGACGGGGCCGACCTTGACCAATGGCGCAAAGCCATCACGCCGGACACCAAGGCGGTGTTCTTCGAATCCATGTCGAACCCGACGCTGGAGCTGGTGGACATCCGCAGCGTCTCCGACATCGCCCATGCAGTCGGGGCCATGGTGATCGTCGACAACGTCTTTGCCACGCCGATCTTTTCCCGTGCCGTCGATCAGGGCGCCGATGTGGTGGTCTATTCCACGACGAAGCACATCGACGGTCAGGGCCGGGCGCTGGGTGGGGTGATTTGCGGGCGAGAGGAGTTCATCCGCAAGACGGTGGAAACCTACATGAAGCATACCGGCGGCTCCATGAGCCCGTTCACCGCCTGGATGCACCTGAACGGCATGGCGACGCTGGACCTGCGCTGCCGGGCGATGGCCGACAGCGCGCTGACGGTGGCCCGCGCGCTGGAAGGCGATGCGCGGCTGTCGCGCGTGGTCTTTCCGGGGCTGGAAAGCCACCCCCAGCACAGGCTCGCCATGGACCAGATGGGGTCGGGCGGCACGCTGATTGCCTTTGACATCAAGGGCGGCAAAGACGCGGCCTTCCGCTTCATGAACGCTTTGCAGATCGCCACGATCTCCAACAACCTGGGTGACGCGAAAACCATCGCCACCCATCCGGCGACCACGACCCACCAGCGCCTTGCGCCGGAGATGAAGGACAAGCTTGGCATCACGCCGGGCCTGATCCGGCTGTCGGTGGGGCTGGAGGACGCGGGCGACCTGATCGCCGACCTGAAACAGGCGCTCGACAAGGTGTGAGCTGTCGCAAACGCTGCGAAAGCTGTCCCTTTCCCCCTTCTTTGCGGGGGGCAGGGGCCCTACATTACAGGTCTTGCGGGGACCTGCCCGCAGAGGACTGATCCGGGCCGCCCCCGCGCCCGTATTCCTGTTGACATTGACGGCGCGGCAGCGCCCGAACCGAAAGGACAACCTGATGAACCTGCATCTGTCCGACAAAGACACGCATCCCCGCCGCGCCGATGCCGAGGCGGCCCTTGCGACCCTGCGGCTTTGGGCGGCCAAGGCATCAGAGGCTGAAATCGTGGCGCTTGATCCGCAGGCAGGCGCTCTGGTGGGGCAGGGCTATCCGGTCCTGTCGCGCGACTACCCGCAGGACTTTGAGGCCGACGCGGGCTACAAGGAGACGCTGCCCGATCTGCAGAACGGGCCGGCAAGCCTGATCCGCGGCGCGCGCCAGACCATCCAGCATGTCGGCATCTCGAATTTCCGCCTGCCGATCCGGTTCAAGACCCGCAACGGCGATCCGGTGGTGCTGGAGACCAGCGTGACCGGCACCGTCAGCCTTGAGGCGGAGAAGAAGGGCATCAACATGAGCCGCATCATGCGGTCCTTCTATGCCCATTCGGAGAAGGATTTTTCCTTTGGCGTGATCGAACACGCGCTGGAGGATTACAAACGCGATCTGGACTCGTTCGATGCCCGCATCCAGATGCGGTTTTCCTTCCCGATGCGGGTGGAAAGCCTGCGCTCAGGCCTGTCGGGCTGGCAGTACTACGATATCGCGCTGGAACTCGTCGACGTGGCGGGCGAGCGCAAGCATCTGATGCATCTGGATTTTGTCTATTCCTCGACTTGCCCCTGCTCGCTGGAACTTTCCGAACACGCCCGGATGACGCGCGGCCAGCTGGCCACGCCGCATTCGCAACGTTCAGTGGCGCGGATTTCGGTGGAGCTGGTCGGCGCGAAATGCCTGTGGTTCGAAGACCTGATCGAGATCGCCCGCCACGCGGTGCCGACCGAAACGCAGGTGATGGTGAAGCGCGAGGATGAACAGGCCTTTGCCGAGCTGAACGCCGCCAACCCGATCTTCGTCGAGGATGCCGCCCGCAGCTTCTGCGCGACGCTGCTGAAGGACGACCGGATCGGCGATTTCCGCATTGTCGCCAGCCATCAGGAAAGCCTGCACAGCCATGACGCGGTGTCGGTGCTGACCGAGGGGCCGACCTTTGCGACGACCTCGCTCGACCCGCGGCTGTTTGCCAGCCTGTTCCACATCGGCTGAAACCGGCGATTGCCGGCGGGCGGTGCCCCCACGCTTGGGCGTGGTGTCGGGTTACCGTGACGGGCTGTCGGCCCCCTCGCTGGGGGGGCGGTTGCGGGCGCTGGTTGTTCCTTCGCGCAAGGAGTGCCCGCAACGGGCTCGACGCGCCGCCCCTTTGACGGGCGGGCGCAAACCCAATATGCCTTGCCCATGATTGACCTGCGACCAATCTTCTACGTTGTCGGGCGTGTGCTTGTGGTGCTGGCCATCCTCATGCTGGCCCCGGCTGTCATCGACGCCCGTGCGGGGCTGCACAATGGCGCGGATTTCCTGCAATCGGCGATCATCACCGGAGCGGTGGGGCTGATGTTGTCGGTGGCGACCTCGAACGCGCTTGGCCTTGGGTTGAGCGCGCGGCAGGCCTATCTGATGACCGCGGCGATCTGGGGCTTTGTGCCGCTGTTCGGCGCGCTGCCCTTCATGCTGGGCGAGCCGCATCTTTCGTTCACCGACGCCTATTTCGAGGCGGTCTCGGGCATCACCACCACCGGATCGACCGTGATCGTCGGGCTCGACACGCTGCCCCCCGGCATGAACCTCTGGCGCGGCATGCTGAACTCGCTTGGCGGGCTGGGCATTGCCTTTGTCGCCATGATCTTCCTGCCGGTGCTGCGGGTTGGCGGCATGCAATACTTCCGCACCGAAGGCTTTGACACGTTCGGGAAGGCCCTGCCGCGCGCCACCGACATCGCGCGGCAGCTGGTGATCGTCTATTTCGGGCTGACGCTGGTCTGCATGGCGGCCTATCGCATGGTGGGCATGGAGCCGCTTGACGCCGCGGTCAACGCCATGGCGACCATCGCGACGGGTGGGTTCTCGCCGACCGACATCTCCTTCACCAAATATCAGGGCCTGCCGGAATACATCGGGGGAACTTTCATGGTTCTCGCCAGCTTCCCCTACATTCGCTTTGTCCAGATGCTGAACGGCTCGCTGTCGGCGCCGCTGATCGACCGGCAGGTCAGGGGCTATGTCAAGATCATCGCGGTCTCGGTCGGCATGGTGACGGTCTGGCAGGTCCTGCGATCGGACATGCCGCTTGAGGCGGCGTTTCGCGAAAGCTATTTCAACCTGGCCTCGATCATCTCGGGCACCGGCTTCTTCTCGGGCAGTTTCGGGGGCTGGGGCGGCTTTTCGATGGCGGTCGCGCTGGTTCTGGGGGTGATCGGCGGCTGTTCGGGGTCAAGCTCGGGCGCGCTGACGGTGTTTCGCGTCCAGGTCCTGATGGCGACGCTGCTGACGCAAATCAAACTGATCGGCACGCCCAGCCGGGTGCTGACCGTGCGCTATGACGGACGGGCGATCGAGCAGGACGTGACGGGGGCGCTGATCCTCTATGTCACGAGCTATATCCTCATCATCGGGGTGATGACGGTGGCGCTTTCGCTGCTCGGCTCCGATCCGGTTTCGGCGCTGTTTGCGATCTGGACCTCGATCGGCAATATCGGCTACGGCTATGGCGCAATGGTCGCCCGGACCGGAACCTTTGTCGATTTCAACGATGCGTCGAAATGGGTGATGATCGTCACCATGATCATGGGACGCCTTGGCCTCCTGACGATCCTGCTTCTGGTCCTGCTCCGATTCTGGCGCGACTAGATCAGTTTTCCCAGCAGGCGACCTGCACTGTCATGCCAAGGGCGGCGGCGTTGAGCGCGTCGGGCGACAGCGCGGCGGTTTCGGCGACCGGCGTTGCCGCCACGATCCCGGCGCCCTGCAAGAGGGTGGCAAGGCGTCCGCCGTCTGCGGCCAGCGCCATGCCCTGCGGCAGCAATCTGGCGCTGCCTTCGGGCACGGGAACGGCGATCCCCAGCACCTTGCCCGCCCCGTCCAGCACCGGCCCGCCCATGTCGCCTGCCATCAGGGGTGCGACAATGCGCAGGAAACCGGGCTCGCCCGTCAGACCCTCGGCGGCCTCAAGGCTGCCAAAAGTCAGGACCGGGGCGGGCAGGCGTTCGCCATAGGAATAGCCCGCCACCGCCACTTCGACGCCGGCCACCGGGCTGGCGCTGGCCAGATGCGCCACGGCCTGCGGCGCCATCGGCGATCTGGCGGCCAGCAGGGCAAGCCCGGCGGCGTCATCCGTCGCGGCAACTTCGGCCTCGGTCTCCAGTCCCAGCGTCACCCGCGCGCAGCCCGCCACATTGGCGAGGCTGGTGGCCACATGGCCCATGTCATCGACGAAAAAGCCCGAGGCGACGGATCTGGGCTGGCGCAACTCCAGCCCCGACAGCATCCCGGCCCGCGTGGCCTCGTCCATCGGTACGAGACCTGGATCAAGCGCCTTGTCACCCACGGCGCGGAACGAGGCCTGCAACACCGGCAGGATGCGCTCCATCTGCGCCGCATCGGCCGGAGTCCAGACCGCAAGATAACCCTTCACCATGCCGTCGCGGGTTTCGGCAAAGGCGAGGCTCTGCACCTTGTCCGAGACACCCTCGATGCGGAAAGACTTTTCCTTGCGCTCGCGCGGGCCGGTTTCGGGCACCGCTTCCAGCGTCTGCAGGACGTCGTAAAGCCCGGCCAGCGCTTCGACTCCGCCAGGTTCGGAAATCAACATCACCCGCAGGCCAGAGCCATCTTTTTCGCCGAAATGCACGAAGGGAGGTTCGTAATGGTCAAATGCCACCAAAGCCAGCGGCAGGGTGATCTCGATGCCGGCCTCTGGCTCGGTCACGGTTTCAAAGCCGAACTCGGCCAGATCGGCGGCATGGTTGGCCACCAGCGTCGCGCGCTGGTGGCTGGTCAGGATGCCGGTCGGCTCGAACCCGCTGGCCTCCTGCCAGGCCGCCATCGAATTGCGGGTGCCGGACCCGAAGGCGCCGTCAATGGCGCTGTCGTAAAAGCCATACCACTGCAGCGCCTGTTGCAGTGCCATGCGGTCGTCCCGGGACAGCGCGGCTTCCGAGGCGCGGGCCTCTGGCACAGTCTCGTCGGCCACCTCAGTCGGGGCGACGACCACCTCCGGTTCTGCCGTGGCCTCGGGGGCGACAGGGGCGGCCATGAGATCCGGGGCCTCGAACTTTGCCCCATCGGTCACGAAGGCATCGCCCGGCACTCGACCGGCGCGGCGCAACTCGGTCAGCGCACCTGCGGCCTCCTCCGGGGCATAGGGGCCAAGCACGATGGCATGCCAGGCACCGCCGGAAAACACCTGCACATTCGGGAATTCGCCGGCATAGGCCGCGGCGCGCGAGCGGGCGGTTTCTTCGGACGGGTAGCTTTCGATCTGCACCCAGGCCTGCTCCTGCGCCGCTGCAAGGGTCGCGCTGACAAGAGCCGTAGTCAGGGTCAGCGCCCGCACCGTCACCAAACGAAAGAAAACCATCATTCCCCCAGCATGCGGCACCCGCGCCTTGCCCTCGACAAATCCGGCTGACTTTCGCAGAGCCAAGCCCGAATGCAAGGCCCAATGCCCGCGGAAAACCACCCCGGCGCATTGACCCTTTGCCGCCTCTTGCCTATGGAGAAGCAACATTTCAAGAGGCTGGCCATGTCTGACGCGATCAAAGCCCCGCGATCCTTTCAGGAAATCATCCTGAGGCTGCAGAACTACTGGGGCGCGCAGGGCTGCGCCGTGCTGCAACCCTATGACATGGAGGTTGGCGCCGGCACCTTCCACCCGGCCACCACGCTGCGCTCGCTGGGGTCAAAGCCCTGGGCGGCGGCCTATGTCCAGCCCTCGCGCCGCCCGACCGACGGGCGCTATGGCGAAAACCCCAACCGCCTGCAGCACTATTACCAGTATCAGGTCATCATCAAACCCTCGCCCGCCAACCTGCAGGAGCTTTACCTTGGCTCCCTGCGCGAGATCGGCATCGACGCCTCGCTGCATGACATCCGCTTTGTCGAGGATGACTGGGAAAGCCCGACGCTGGGCGCCTGGGGCCTAGGCTGGGAGGTCTGGTGCGACGGGATGGAAGTCAGCCAGTTCACCTATTTCCAGCAGGTCGGCGGCCATGACTGCAAGCCGGTCTCGGGCGAGCTGACCTACGGGCTGGAGCGGCTGGCGATGTATGTGCTGGGCGTCGATCACGTCATGGACATGCCGTTCAACGATCCGGCCAGCCCGATTCCGCTGAGCTATGGCGACATCTTCCGCCAGACCGAAGAGGAATATTCGCGCCACAACTTCGACGGCGCGACCACCGAGATGCTGTTCCAGCACTTCAAGGATGCCGAGGCCGAATGCGAACGCCTTTTGGCCTTCGCGCCCGAGGACCCGAAATCCGGCAAGCGCATCATCATGGCGCATCCCGCCTATGACCAGACCATCAAGGCGAGCCACCTCTTCAACCTGCTCGACGCCCGCGGCGTGATTTCCGTCACCGAACGCCAGGCCTATATCGGCCGCGTCCGCGCGCTGGCCAAGAAATGCGCCGACGCCTTCCGGCTGACCGAGGCCGGGGCCGACGCATGATGGTCTTGGCCCGGATCAGGCGCGAGGCGGCGCATCTGATGCGCAAGCTCACAGGCGAAAAGGCCCGCGCCCGCAGGGCGGCCTTTGCAGCCTTTGATGCGGCCGTTGCCGGGCTGCGCCCGGGTGATCTGGTCATTGATCTTGGGGCAAATGTCGGGGTCTTTACCGAGGCAATGGCCCGCAGCGGTGCCGACGTCATCGCCTTCGAACCTGACCCCCATGCCTTCGGGCTTCTTTCCGTGCGGCTCGCGCCCTGGCCGAATGCCCGCCTGGTGGCTGCGGCCGCAGGCGACAAGGCGGGCAGTTTTCAGCTTTATCGCCACCGTGATTTCGCTGCCTCGCCCGACCGGCGCACGACCTCCTCCACGCTGATCGCCGACAAGCGCAACGTCTCTGCCGCGCATGCCGTCACGGTCGAGGTGGTGGATTTTGTCGCCTTCCTGCGCGACCTTGACCGCGATGTCGCGGTCCTGAAGATCGACATCGAAGGCGCCGAAGTGGCGCTTCTCGAACGGCTGCTGGCCGATCCGGTTGCCGACCGCATCGGCCAGATCTTCGTTGAAACCCATGAACGCATGCTGCCTCAGCTTGCCTCGCGTACCGCCGCTCTCAAGCGTCTGGCCGCGGGGCGGGCCAAACCCGTCATCAACTGGGATTGGCACTGACATGGCAGGCAAGATACTCGCTGTGGTGATCGTGATGTTTGCTCTCTTGACCGGCGCGGCCGTCTATTACCTGCAGGAATACGCCTATTATTCCGAAGCCGCCTTCCCCCCCGGCGCCGAGATCGTGCTGACGCCGATCGAGAGCGACCAGCCGGAGGCCATTCTGGCCGAGGATGTTCAGGGCATCGACGCGGACTCCAGTCCGCTGCGGTTCCGCGCCTGTTTCAAGACGCCCCTGACCCAAGGCATGCTGACCGAAACCTACCGCGCTTATGAAGGCGCCGAGCCCCTGAACGCGCCCTCGTGGTTCGATTGCTTCGACGCTGCCGAAATCGGCGCCGCGCTGGAAAACGGCGAGGCGCTGGCCTTCCTGTCGCAGGCGGGCATCGCCCCGGATGTCGACCGCGTGGTTGCGGTCTTTGCCGATGGCCGGGCCTATGCCTGGCACCAGTTCCGCCCCGGTGCGCTGGAGGGCAACTGATGGCCAAACACCACAGCCCCGAGGAAAAGCGCGCCCGCCGCGCCCGCAAGGCGCAGGAATGGGACGCCCGCGAAAGCCATGCCCGGGGGCTGATGCAAGGCATTCTGTCGATGCTGGAACCCGGTGATGTGGTGATCGACTGCGGCGCGAACCTTGGTGCCATCTCCGGCCCGCTGGCCGAGACCGGGGCCACGGTGCATGCCTTCGAGCCCGACCCCTACACCTTCGGCCGCCTGTCCGAAACGCTGGCGGGCCGCCCGAATGTGGTGCTGCACAATGCCGCCGTCGGGGCCGCGGCGGGCACCTTGCACCTGATGCGCGACGCCGACTGGGAGAAAGACCCGGACGGCGCCTCAGTGCGCTCCACCCTGATCGCGGGGGGCCGCAACATCGACGCGGGCAGCGGAATTGCGGTCGAGGTCATCGACTTTCCGGCCTTCCTCAAGGACCTGATCGCCCGGCACGGCAAGATCGCCTTCCTGAAGATGGACATCGAAGGGGCGGAGCTTGACCTGCTGGAGGCGATGGACGGGCAGGGCCTGTTCGACCCGATCACCCTGACCGTCGCCGAAACCCACGAAAAGAAATTCAAGCACCTGCGCCCGCGCTTTGCCGCCCTGCGCGCCTCGGTCGGGGCGAAATACCCGATCACCAAAGTCAATCTCGACTGGATCTGAGCCCATGCCCGACCTGCTGATCGAACTCTTCTCCGAAGAAATCCCCGCCCGCATGCAGGCCCGCGCCCGCGAGGACCTGAAGTCGCTGGTGACGAACGGGCTGGTCGAGGCTGGCCTCACCTATGCCTCCGCCGGCGCCTTCTCCACCCCGCGCCGCCTGACCCTGACCATCGAGGGCCTGACCGCCGAGTCCCGCCCGGTGCGCGAAGAACGCAAGGGGCCGTCCGCCACTGCGCCCGCCGCGGCCATCGAGGGCTTCCTGCGCTCCACAGGGTTGACGCTGGACCAGCTCGAACGCCGCGCCGACAAGAAGGGCGAAACGCTTTATGCGGTGATCGAAAAGCCCGGCCGCGCCGCCCCCGCGATCATCGCCGAGGTGCTGGAAGCCGCGATCCGCAATTTCCCCTGGCCGAAGTCGATGCGCTGGGGCGCGGGCGCCCTGCGCTGGGTGCGCCCGCTGCATTCCATCCTCTGCCTGCTGAGTGACGAGTCCGGCAGCGCCGTGGTGCCGATGTCGGTTGACGGCATTGCCTCGGGCAACACCACCGAGGGCCACCGGTTCCTGTCGCCCGGTCGCTTTGCCGTCACGGGCTTTGACGATTATGCGATGAAGCTGAAACGCGCCCATGTCGTGCTGGATTCGGCCGAGCGCGAGGCCGCGATCTGGCAGGGCGCGCAGAACCTCGCCTTCGCCGCCGGCATGGACGTGGTCGAGGACAAGGGTCTTCTGGCCGAAGTCGCGGGCCTTGTCGAATGGCCGGTGCCGCTGATGGGCCGCATCGCCGAGGATTTCCTGCACCTGCCGCCCGAAGTGCTGCAAACCTCGATGAAGGAACACCAGAAGTTCTTTTCGGTGAAGAACCCCAAGACCGGCCGGATCGAGGGTTTTGTGACGGTGGCCAACACCCAGCCCGCCGACCATGGCGCGACCATCCTGAAGGGCAACCAGAAGGTGCTGGCCGCCCGGCTGTCGGATGCCCGGTTCTTTTATGAAAACGACCTTCGGGTGGCGAAAGCCAATCCTTCCGAACCTATGGGCGAATGGCTGGACGGGCTGAAATCCGTGACCTTCCACAACAAACTCGGCTCCCAGGCCGACCGCATCGCCCGCATCGCCGCGCTGGCCCGTGAAATCGCGCCCCTGGTCGGCGCCGACGCGGACCTCGCCGAACAGGCCGCCAACCTCGCCAAAGCCGACCTGCGCTCGTCGATGGTCGGCGAGTTTCCCGAACTTCAGGGCCTGATGGGCATGTATTACGCCCGCGCCGCCGGCCTGCCCGACGCCGTGGCTCTCGCCGCCCGCGACCACTATTCGCCGCTCGGCCCCTCGGACGCCGTGCCCACCGATCCGGTCTCGGTCGCCGTGGCGCTGGCCGACAAGATCGACACGCTGACCGGGTTCTGGGCGATCGACGAGAAGCCGACGGGCAGCAAAGACCCCTTCGCCCTGCGCCGCGCCGCGCTGGGGGTGATCCGGTTGGTGTTGGGGAATGGGGTGCGCTTCGATCTCGCCTCGACGATGCTTCTTGCCCTGTCGCGCAACATCATCGCTGTCGGCGAAGGCCATGGCGCGCCGGCCGGCTTCTGGCAAAGCTCCATCAAGGACCTGACCGGATCGGTGGCCGCGCGGGCCGGGGCGATCTTCGCGGCGATTGCCGAACACTACCAGTACTTCCGCGATGACATTCGCGCGACCATCAGCGCGACGGTGGAGAACCCCGACAGTCGGACCTCGGACCTCCTCGCCTTCTTCCACGACCGCCTGAAAGTCTTCCTGAAAGACCAGGGCATCCGCCATGACGTCATCGACGCCTGCCTTGCCATGCCGGGCAATGACGACCTGACGCTGCTGGTGAAACGCGCCGAGGCCCTCGCGGCCTTCCTGAAAACCGAAGACGGCCCGAACCTGCTGCAAGGCTACAAACGCGCCAACACCCTCCTGACGCAGGCCGAACAGAAGGACGGCGTTGAATACTCCTTCGGCGCCGATCCGAAATTCGCCGAAACCGATGAGGAACGCGCCCTGTTCGCCGCCCTGGACAAGGCCGAAGCCGCCATCACCCCCGCCATGGCCGCCGAAGATTTCCCCGCCGCGATGGCCGCCATGGCCGCCCTGCGCGCGCCGATCGACGCCTTCTTCACCGCGGTTCAAGTCAATTCCGACAACCAGATCGTGCGGCGCAACCGCCTGAACCTTCTGCACCGCATCCGGGCGATCTGCTCGGGCGTGGCCGACCTGACCCGGATCGAAGGCTGAGGCCTTTCATACTGGCGCAAATATCCCGGGGTGCGGGGCTGGCCCCGCTTCACCGGCCGGGCCAAGGCGCCAACCTTCCCCTATCCTGCGCCTCCCCCCTCTGCGGGGAGGGGCGCCCTGGGTGAAAATATTCCCGCCCTGGATAGCCCGGGGCGCGCAGGTGTGCGCGCCCGTTCGGCGCTGAAAACAGTCCACTGGACTGTTTTCTCCCCGGCAAGCGCCGGGGCCGCGCCTCACCCCAAAGGTCCCGGTCGCCGCTCCTCGGTCAGAAGCACATTGGCCTCCACCTGACCAAGGCCCGGCAGCGTCATGATCCGCCGCCGCAAGACCCGCTCGAAATCGGCGATGTCGCGGGCCACCACCCTCAGGCGGTAGTCGAACAGCCCCAGCACATGCTGCACCACCTGCACCTCGGGGATCGCCTGCACCGCGCGTTCGAAATCCTCCAGAGAAACCCGGCCCTTCGTCGCCAGCTTCACCCCCAGAAACACCGTCACTCCAAACCCCAGTGCGGCGCGGTCCACCTCCACCCGCAGGCCGGCCAGAATCCCGGCCTCCTCCATCCGCTTCACCCGGCGCCAGGCCGCGGGCTGGCTCAGGCCAAAGCGGCGTCCGAGCTCCCCCGCCGACAGATCGCCCTCCAGCGCCAAGGCCCGCAACATCCCCCGGTCCAGATCGTCAAGATCAATCACAGCGGCAATCCCTCGCTGTCCTTGATGGTGGCAATCAGCATCAGCGCGTCCACCTCGGCGATATGCGGCAAGCTCAGGATCCGCGCCCGGTAGACCTCCTGATAATGCGCCATGTCGCGGGCGATGACGTTCAGCCGCACGTCGACCCGGCCAAGGAAGGTTTCAATCGCCACCACCTCAGGCACCTCCCGGGCGGCGGCGATGAACTCGTCAAAGGCGCGCGGGTTGGTCTTGTCGAGCGTGAAGCGCAAGGAGACCTCGACCGCAAAGCCAAGCGCCCGCCAGTCCACCACCGCCTGCACGGCGCGCACTACGCCCGCCTCGCGCAAGCGCTCCATCCGGCGGCCAAAGGTGGCCGCCGTCACCCCGGCGCGGTCGGCCAGATCGGCGCGGGCGGCCGAAGGTTCGGCCAGCACTTGGCGCAGGATGCGGCGGTCGGTATCGTCAACTTGCATGAAATCTGCATCAACCTGAATTTTGGCGAATGACAATTCGCAGAAATTCGCGCCTGCGTCAAACTATGCACGCGATGGCGCGCAAATCCCCCTATTGTGCCCCCATCAACTCAAGGAGACACGCCCATGCGCGTTTATTATGACCGCGACTGCGACATCAACCTCATCAAGGACAAGAAAGTCGCCATCCTCGGCTATGGCTCCCAAGGCCACGCCCACGCGCTGAACCTGCGCGATTCGGGCGCCAAGAACGTCGTGATCGCGCTGCGCGAAGGCTCGCCCTCGGCCGCGAAATGCGAAAAGGAAGGCCTGAAGGTCATGGGCATCGCCGAGGCAGCCGCCTGGTGCGACGTCATCATGTTCACCATGCCCGACGAACTGCAGGCTGCGACCTACAAGAAATACGTCCATGACAACCTGAAGGAAGGCTCCGCCATTGCCTTCGCCCACGGCCTGAACGTCCATTTCGGCCTGATCGAGCCGAAGCCCGGCGTTGACGTCATCATGATGGCGCCGAAGGGTCCCGGCCACACCGTGCGCGGCGAATACACCAAGGGCGGCGGCGTGCCCTGCCTCGTGGCCGTGCATCAGGACGCGACCGGCAAGGCAATGGAAATCGGTCTGTCCTATTGCTCGGCCATCGGCGGCGGCCGTTCGGGCATCATCGAGACCAACTTCCGTCAGGAATGCGAAACCGACCTCTTCGGCGAACAGGCCGTTCTCTGCGGCGGTCTGGTCGAACTGATCCGCATGGGCTTTGAAACCCTGGTCGAGGCTGGCTACGAGCCGGAAATGGCCTATTTCGAATGCCTGCACGAGGTGAAGCTGATCGTCGACCTGATCTATGAAGGCGGCATCGCCAACATGGACTACTCGATCTCGAACACCGCCGAATATGGCCAGTACGTCTCCGGTCCGCGCATCCTGCCCTATGACGAGACCAAGGCCCGCATGAAGGCAGTTCTCTCGGACATCCAGACCGGCAAGTTCGTGCGCGATTTCATGCTGGAAAACGCCGTGGGCCAGCCGACGATCAAGGCCTCGCGCCGCTCGAATGACGAGCATCAGATCGAGCTGGTGGGCAAGAAGCTGCGCGACATGATGCCGTGGATCTCCAAGGGCAAGATGGTCGACAAGTCGCGGAACTGAACCAGAGCCGGGGGGAACCCCGACCTGCATCACGGGGCCGGGGGGAAACCTCCGGCCTTTTGCCGTTGCGGCGCTTGACGGCTGGCCAAGGGCGGACAAGGATCGGGCATTTGCCGCACAAGGAATTTCGCCATGCCTGTCAGCCCTTTTTCCGACGTGACCTCCCTTTCGCAGCTCCCGCCCGGCATCGACCCGCGCTGTCTTGTCAACATTGACCGGCTGGATGCCAGCGATCCCGAAGCGTCCCCCGCCGAAGAAAGCAGCGGCATTCATATCGGCGGCGGCATCATCCTGACCGCCGCCCATGTCTTCTATGAGCTTGACAGCACTGTCGGCGGCGGGGTGCGGCCTGACAGCCGCTTCGACCTTACCTTCGGCAGCGGTTTGCCCAGCATCGCTGATGTCACGATGTCCATTGCCACCAACGACCCCGCGCAGCGGCTTGTCGAGGGGCGGGACCGGTTCCAGAGCTTTTCCGCTCCGGTCATCGGCGCCGATATCGCCATGATCGACCTGGCGCCGGGTGGCCCGATCGACGCGGGCGATGCCGGCTATCTCAATTCGGTGCAGGCAACGCCGATGGTGCTGTTCGCCAATCTCGACGATGCGGATGGCACGGACATCACGCTGCTTGGCTATCCCGCCGCGAGCCGCGACGGGGCAACGTTGTGCCGGGCGGATGGCGAGATTACCGGCAATGGCGATGTCGACATCATCGGTTCGGGCGAGACATTGGTGTTCTACAGCGCGGCGCTTTCGCTGGAAGGCGGCTTCAGCGGCGGCCCGGTCTTTGCCTCCTTGGCCTTCGAGGGCGGTTCCGGCACCTACCTGCTGGGACTCGCCTCGGCCAGTTTCGGCCCCGAGGACGGGCTCATCGCCCCGATGTCGGTGATCTACGCCGCGCTGGGGGCCAGTCTGGCGTCATTTCATTCGGCAGACGCGTTTGCCCGCAATGTTCTGGTCTCGGACCGTTCGGCCAGCGGCACGGTGCAGGGCCAGTTCTTCCATGAGGATTTCTACGGCGGCGCCTTTGCCGACACCATTCTGGCGGCGGGGGGCGATGATGCCGTGCGGGGCGGGCAGGGCCGCGACCAGATTTTTGGCGGTCTGGGCAGCGACACGATCTTTGGCGGCGCCGGTGGCGACCGGATTTCAGACGGCGCCGGCGTCGACATCCTTTTTGCCGATGGCGGCGACGATGTCATCTTCGCCAGCGGTGCTGGCAGCGCCAACACCTATCGCGGGGGGGCGGGCAGCGACACGCTGTCCTATCGCGGCATCACTGGCGGCCTGACGCTTGATCTGGCCGCCGGCACTGTCACCGGGCCGCAGGCCCGACACGATGTGGTGCGGGGCATCGAACATGCCGAAGGCGGGCAGGGGAGCGATGCGATCACGGGCGACGATCTTGCCAATGTGCTGGACGGGCGGCAAGGCAACGACACGCTGTTCGGTGGCCTTGGTGCCGACAGCTTTGCCTTCTCGACCAGCCTTGACGCTGCGACCAATGTCGACCGGCTTGGCGACTTTCAGCATCTGAGTGACCGTATCCTGCTGGTGGCGCCCGCGTTTTCCGTGCTTGGCGCCGCGGTGCAGGCCACCGATCTGCACCTTGGCACGGCGGCGGCAGAGGCCAATGACCGGCTGATCTATGATCGCGCGACGGGCCGGCTGTTCTTTGACGCCGACGGGGCCGGGGCGCTTGATCAGGTGCTTTTCGCCCGACTTGTCGCGGGAACGGCCCTGTCTGCGGCCGATTTCCTCATGGGCTGATCGCGCGCGGCAGGCTTGGCCCTCAGACGGCCCGTTCCACCGCGCCGACAATCTCGCCGACCACCTCGGCAAGCATCGCCTCATCCTCGCATTCCGCCATGACCCGGATCAGCGGTTCGGTGCCCGACTTGCGGATCAGGATGCGGCCCTTGCCGGCAATCCGCGCCTCATTGGCCTTGATGACCGCCTGCACCCTCTCGGCCTCCAGCGGCGTCTTGCCAGCCTCGAAGCGCACGTTCTTCAGCATCTGCGGCACCGAAGCGAATTGCTGGATCAGCGCGCTGGCCGGCAGGCCGGTGCGGGCGATCTCGGCCAGAAACTGCAATCCCGCCAGAAGCCCGTCGCCGGTGGTGGCATAGTCGGTCATCACGATATGGCCCGACTGCTCGCCACCCAGATTCCAGCCGCCGCGCCGCATCGCCTCGACGACATAGCGGTCGCCGACATTGGTGCGCTCCAGCCGCAGGCCGCGCGCATCCAGAAACTTCTCCAGCCCAAGGTTCGACATCACGGTCGCCACCAGCGTATCGCCGCGCAGCCGCCCCTCCTCGGCCCAGCGGGCGGCAAACAGCGCCATGATCTGATCGCCATCGGCCACCCGGCCATTCTCGTCAAGGATCATCACCCGGTCGGCATCGCCATCGAGGCTGATCCCGACATGGGCGCCATGCGCCACCACCGCCTCGGCGGCGGTCTGGGTATAGGTCGAGCCGCATTTTTCATTGATGTTGGTGCCGTTCGGCGCCACGCCCACCGGAATGACCTCGGCCCCCAATTCCCACAGCACCAGAGGGGCCGCCTTGTAGGCCGCGCCATTGGCACAGTCGATCACCACTTTCAGCCCATCCAGCCGCAGGCCCGCCGGGAAGGTGGTCTTGGCATATTCGACATAGCGCCCCAGCGCGTCATCGATCCGCTTGGCCCGGCCGATGTTCTGCGGCTGGGCCGGCGGGATGTCGCCCTCGACCAGCGCCTCGATCTCCAGCTCGGCCTCGTCCGACAGCTTGAAGCCGTCAGGGCCAAAGAACTTGATGCCGTTGTCATGGTGCGGGTTGTGGCTGGCCGAAATCATCACCCCCAGATCGGCCCGCATGCTGCGGGTCAGGAACCCCACCGCCGGCGTCGGCACCGGACCCAGAAGCAGCACGTTCATGCCCGTCGAGGTCAACCCCGCCGTCAGCGCGTTTTCCAGCATGTAGCCCGACAGCCGGGTGTCCTTGCCGATGACCACCCGATGCGCGGTGCTGCCATCGCGGCGGAAGAACCGCCCGGCGGCCTGTCCCAGCTTCAGGGCCATATCGGCGGTCATCGGATAGCTGTTGGCCCGGCCCCGCACCCCGTCGGTGCCGAAAAGCTTGCGCGTCATGTCGAATATCCTCTCGTTGCCGCCTGCCAGAGCCGCAAGGCCTGCCGCGTTTCGGCGACATCATGCACCCGGATCATCTGCATGCCCTGCGCCACCCCGGCCAGCGCCACGGCGAGCGAGCCGGGCATCCGCCGCGCCGCCTCGGCCTCGGCGCCGATGGTGCCGATGAACCGCTTGCGGCTGGCGCCCAGCAGGACCGGCACGCCAAGGCCGTGAAACAGGCTCAGCCGGGCGAGCAGCGCCAGATTGTGCTCCAGCGTCTTGCCAAAGCCGATGCCGGGGTCGATCGCCAGCCGGTCGTCCGGGATTCCGGCTGCCCGCGCCACTGTCAGCCGTTCGGCCAGCGCGTCATAGACGTCCAGGAGCACATCGTCATAGCGCGGATCGTCCTGCATCGTCGCCGGCGTCTCGATGGAATGCATCAGGATCACCGGCACCTCGGCCCGCGCCGCTGCCCCCGCCATGCCCGCATCAAAGCGCAGCGCGGTCACGTCGTTCAGGATCGACGCCCCGGCGGCAAAGGCCGCCTCAGCCACAGCGGCCTTGCGGGTGTCGATCGAGATCGGCAGGGCCAGCCCACCCGTCCGCAGCGCAGCAATCACCGGCGCGGTGCGGGCGGTTTCCTCGGTCGGCGAAACCTCCGCCGCGCCGGGCCGGGTGCTTTCGCCGCCAATATCCAGAATATCGGCCTCGGCGGCCATGCGCCGGGCCTGCATCAAGGCCGCCTCGGGGCGCAGGAACAGCCCGCCATCGGAAAAGCTGTCCGGCGTGATGTTCAGAATGCCCATGATCCGCGGCGCATCCATCGCCATGCCGCCGAAGGCCGGCCGCGACGTCGACAGACCGGCGCGCTCTGCCTCGGTCAGATCGCCCAGCCCGACGATCCGCGGCGGCGCCTGCCGCGACAGGATCTCCACCCGGTCGAACCAGCACCAGCCGCCGGCAAGGGACAGCGCGCCGGAGGGGCGGGCGGGATCGGTCATGGCAATCGGACGCAGATACTGGCTCAAACCCCGGTCTTTCATACTGGCGCAAATATCCTGCGGGGGGTCCGGGGGGCGCAAGGCCCACCGGGGGCTGCCGCCCGCGCTCAGCTCATGGGATTAAGCCCAAGGTCTCAACCCGGCAAGGGGGAAGCCTCAGGCCCGCTCCACCTGCACGCGGCTTCCCGCCGGCAGTGCAACATCGCCGTGAACGACCAGCCGCTCGGCGGCCATGGTCTCGGCCAGCCACAGCGCCAGCGCCACCGGCTCGCGCGAGTGCGGGCCGTCGACGGCATCCAGCACCAGCTTTGACGGCGCCCAGACCATCATCTGCCCGCGCTTGACCGCCCAGTCGATCTCGGTCCGCGTCGCCATCACCACGCAGCGCGGATCGCGCGCCGCCAGCACCCAGGCGTTCTGTTCGATCGCCAGCATGTCGACCCGGCGCTGGGTCGGCTTGTGGCCGGTCTGGGGGCGCACCATGTCGGGCAGGCCGACAGTCAGGATCACTGGCAGGCCTTGCGCCTGCAAGGCATCAAGCCGCGCCGGCAAATCGGGGGCGGCAATCGCGGCATTGTCGAGATAGACCACCAGCGGGTGCAGCGCGGCCTCGGTGCCGTCCTGTCCCATCACCTGCAGCGCGGCCTCGGCGCGCGAGCGTACGATCTCGACCCCCAGCTTGTAGGGGCCGATGTCGAGCTTCTCGATCCGCACGAAGATCCGCATCGCCTGCGGCGCCGCCAGAATGCGTTCCGCCACCCGTTCGGCCAGCGTTTCCAAAAGGTTCAGCCGCTCCGCCGCCAGTTCGTCGGCAATCGCCTCGGTGATCCGGTCATAGGACAGGATCTTGTCGACGTCGTCATCCAGCGGGCCAGAGGCCGGGCGCACCTCGACCACCACGTTGAACATCACGCGCTGGGTATGGCCGCGCTCTTTCTGGAAGGCGCCGATCTCGACCTCGACCACATGGTCGCGCAGCGAAATCCGGTCGCGCGGATCGGCCCCGGCAGAGGCGACCGAGCGTTCCTCGGGATGGGCGAAAGCGAGGCTGATGTCGCTGGTCATCTGGCGCTCCGATGGGCAGGCGCTGGCGGGCGCGGATATCACAAGGGCAGGCTAACGCCTGCCCCGCCTCTCGCCTAGCCCGAAGGCGGCATGAAGATCAACCCAAACGACTTCGGGATCTTACGGCTTGTAGAACATATGCGCGCCGATCGAGGCCGTGCGCTCGAAGCGCCGCGACCACGCAGGGGTGACGGCGCGGGTGTGGAAATGCGTCGCGCCATAGGTCAGCGTCCGCGGCGCGCCATCCAGCATCACCCGCGCAATCCGGCCAGCGATGTCGGCGGCCTGACGGTCGGCCATGACATCCCGCGCGCCGTCGCAGGTGTAGGAGAACTGGCACCCGCCCTGGCCGCCCTGTTCGACGACACCGCAAACGGTCGCTGGGTATTTCGGGCTGTCCACCCGGTTCAGGATGACCTCGGCCACCGCGAACTGGCCCTTCAGGCTTTCGCCGCGGGCTTCGAAGTACAGCGCCTTGGTCAGGCACTGCCATTGCTCGTCGCCCGCCGGTGCGCCAAGCCCGGCCAGGAAGGCGTGGCTGTAGGAAATCTCGACCGGCGCGTCGGCCTTGCCTTTGGCCTTGGTCTTGCGGGCGGCCTTGTCGGCGGCAGGCTTCGGCATCGCCCCCATGGCGATGGCGGTGCGGCGTGCCTCGGGCAGCGCGCCCAGGGCCTTATGTTCGGCATCAAGCAGGCTGGCGAATTGCTGGCCGATCTTGAGTGTCGGATCGTTGGACTGGCTCACCGTCACTTCGGCGAAGGCCGCTCCGCTGTGGACGCCAAGCGCGAGAATCGCGGCAGTCCAGATTTGGTGCAAGCGCATTGTCTTGTGGGATCCCGGTTGTTTCAGTCAAAGGCGAAAAGGCTGCCAACCGGAGTTTCCCGCTTGACGGGCGCTGTGCCTAAAGACCGAAATCCCTGCCGTCTACCGCTGTGGCAAAATTACAACGAAAATTTGCAGGGTTTCGGCGGAAACCCGCCGAAATTCCTCACGTGCCATTTTAGCTTCGTGGTGCAAAATCATGATTTTGTGCCAAATTTCCGGTTATCCACACGATCGGCCAAGGCCAGATGAGCGGCCGCCAGACGCGCCAAAGGCACCCGGAACGGGCTGCAAGAGACGTAATCGAATCCCTGACGGCGGCAGAAGGCGATTGATTCGGGATTGCCGCCATGCTCGCCGCAAATGCTCAGAGTCAGGTCCTTGCGGGTATGGCGCCCGCGCTCTGCACCGATGTGCAAAAGCTCTCCGACGCCGTCAACGTCAAGGATATGGAACGGGTCTTCGGGGAAAACGCCCTGCTGCACATAGGTGTTCATGAAGCGCCCGGCATCGTCGCGCGACAGGCCATAGGTCATCTGCGTCAGGTCGTTGGTGCCGAACGACAGGAAGGCGGCGTGCTGGGCAATCTCGCCGGCGCGCAGCGCCGCGCGCGGCGTTTCCACCATGACGCCCAGCTTGTAATCGAACTGCACCCCGGTCTTGACCCGCACCGCGGCGGCCACCGCGTCGATATGGGTCTTGACCAGTTCCACCTCGCGCCGGGCCGAAACCAGCGGGATCATGATTTCCGGCACCACCGGCGCGCCCTTCTTGGCGATCTCGACTGTCGCCTCGAAAATCGCCTGCGCCTGCATGGCGTAGATTTCCGGCAGCACCACCCCCAGCCGCACGCCGCGCATGCCCAGCATCGGGTTGAACTCGGCCAGCGCTTCGGCCCGGCGGGTGACATCGGACAAGGGCTTGTCCAGCGCCTCGGCCAGTTCGCGCAGGCCCTCGCGGGAATGCGGCAGGAATTCGTGCAGCGGCGGGTCGAACAGGCGGATGCAGACCGGCAGCCCGGCCATGATCTCGAACAGCTGCACGAAATCTTCGCGCTGCATCGGCAACAGCCGGGCCAGCGCGGCGGCGCGGTCCTGCGAGGTGTCGGCGAAGATCATCTCGCGCATCACCACCAGACGGTCTTCGTCGAAGAACATGTGTTCGGTGCGGCACAGGCCGATGCCCTGCGCCTCGAACTGGCGGGCCTGAGCGGCGTCGGCGGGGGTGTCGGCATTGGCCCGGATGCCGATGTCGCGCACCGCGTCGGCCCAACCCAGAAGCGTGCGGAAGCTGTCATCCAGCGCCGGTGCCAGCATGTCCGCCGCCCCGGCCAGCACCTCACCCGTGGTGCCGTCGAGCGTCACCAGATCGCCCTCGCGGAACACCCGGCCATCGGCGGCAGTCAGCTTCTTGTCCTTGGTCTCCAGCCGCAGGCCCGAGGCCCCCACGACGCAGGGCAGGCCCAGCCCGCGCGCGATGACGGCGGCATGGGAGGTCACGCCGCCGCGTTCGGTCAGCACGCCGACTGCCGAATGCATGCCGCGAATGTCCTCGGGCGCGGTTTCGCGGCGGACAAGGATGCAAGGCTCGCCCCGCGCCGCGCTGGCCTGTGCGGCGGGCGAGGAGAACACCAGCCGCCCGACCGCGCCGCCGGGGCTGGCGGCGATGCCTTTGGCGAACACATCGCGCGCGCCGCGCGGATCAACCTGCGGATGGAGCAGTTCCGACAGCGCCCGGGGTTCGACCCGCAGCACCGCCTCCTCGGGGGAAATGATCCCGTCCTGCGCCAGCGCCACGGCGATCTTCAGCCCGGCCCGGGCCGAACGCTGCACCTTGACTGCATCCAGGACCGACAGCTGGCCGTCCTCGATGGTGAACTCGATCTGCATCTCCTCGCGCAGGCGGGTGCGGCAGGCTGCGCCGTGATGGGCCAGCTGCCCGAAGATCTCGGGCGAGAGGTCTTCCAGCGATGGCCCGCGCGGATCGCGCGTCAGATACATTGCCTCGGTTTTCTTCAGCGCGTCGCGGCCCTGGGAATTGCCCAGATACCGCCCCGTGACCTGCGGCAGCCCGGTGACCGGATCGACGAACTGGATCACGCCGGAGCCCGAAAGCCCCTGACCGATGCCCTGCGCCATGGCCTGCACCACCAGCCCAAGCGCCGCCTCGACCGGGGCGCCCTTGGCCTGCCGCAAGAGCCGGGCCGAGGTGCCTTCCCACGCCCGCGCCATCGAGCGCAGCACTTCGGAAAGCTGCTGGGCAGGATCTTCGGGGAAGGGCTCGTCCATCTCGCGCTCGTACTGGCGCAGCGCCTCATCCAGGGCCTTCGGGCCGGGCTTGATGTCATCGAACATATCGGGGTCAAGTCGGGCGACATGCGTAGCATAGGATTGCACAAATCGAAGGTAGAGCGCATCCGCCGCTTCGGCGCCATGGCGCTGCACCAGCGCCATGTGCCGACCGGCATTCATGCCGACATTCAGCACTGTCCCCGGCCCGCCCCAATCGGGATTCTCAGGCGAGGGACGCACGGAAACCAGCGGCGTCGCGCCGAAATGCGCCAGAATGGCGCGGGTATCCAGCGTGTGCCCCGCCGCGATTGCACGCACGGTCTGCGCCGGCAGGGCCACGGTCTGCGGCACCGGCAGATCCAGCCGCACCAGCCGCTGCAGGCATTTCGCCCGCCAGCCATGCGCCGAGGGCGTGATCGCCGCCGACGGCGTGACTTCGCAATAGTCGAGAGGCGGATTTTTCTGCACTGCGGCGACCTTTCCTTTGCGGGCGCAGGATACACCCGAACGCCCGTCACGCAAGCGTTACGATGGCGATGAAACCGGCGGATTTCCCATGAAATGCCGGGTTTTCCGCCGCTTCAGGAAACAGGTTTCGCCATAGCGCGAAAATCGGCGTCGCTTTTTGTGCAGTCTTGGCCGTGAAAGCCGCTAGTGTCGGGGCTGGATTTGCAAGGGAGACCAAAGATGAAACTGCCGCATGACCATATCGACGCGGGCGGCCTGCAAGAGTTTTCGGTGGTGTTCACCGACCGCAGCCTGAACCACATGTCGGCGCGGTTTCAGGGGGTAATGCGCGAAGTCTCAAGCCTTTTGCGCGAGGTCTACAATGGCAGCGCCGTGGCGCTGGTGCCGGGGGGCGGCACCTATGCCATGGAGGCGGTGGCGCGGCAGTTCGGGCAGGGCCGGGCGCTGATTGTGCGCAACGGCTGGTTCTCGTATCGCTGGACCCAGATCTTCGAAGCCGGGGGCTTTGCCAGGGAAACCACGGTGGTAATGGCGCGGGCCAGCGGCAATGCTGCGCAGTCGCCCTTTGCCCCGCCGCCGATCGAGGATGTGGTGGCAAAGATCCGCGAGGGCAAGCCCGATGCGGTCTTTGCCCCGCATGTCGAGACGTCGTCCGGCATCATCCTGCCCGACGACTATATCGCCGCCATGGCCGCGGCCGCGCATGAGGTGGGCGCGCTGATGGTGCTGGATTGCATCGCCTCGGGCTGCATCTGGGTGGACATGGCGGCACTTGGCGTCGATGTGCTGATCTCGGCGCCGCAAAAGGGCTGGTCGGCCTCGCCGGCAGTGGGGGTGGTGGTGATGGGCCCACGCGCTGAGGCGCGGCTGGCCGAGACCACATCGAACAGTTTTGCCATCGACCTGAAGAAGTGGCGGTCGATCATGGAGGCCTATGAGAAAGGCGGCCATGCCTATCACGCCACCATGCCGACCGATGCCATCGTCGGTTTCCACGCCGCGATGAAGGAGACGCAGGCCATGGGCTTTGCCGAGGCCAAAGCGGCGCAATGGGCGCTGGGGCGGGCGGTGCGGGCGATGCTTGCGGCCAAGGGTGTGCCATCGGTCGCGGCAACCGGCTTTCAGGCGCCGGGGGTGGTGGTCAGCTTCACCGCCGATCCCGAGGTGCAGAGCGGCGCGAAGTTCAGGGCGCTGGGCTATCAGATTGCTGCAGGCGTGCCGTTGCAGGTGGGCGAAGGGGCCGAGTTCCGCACCTTCCGGTTGGGGCTGTTCGGGCTGGACAAGCTCACGGACGTCGACGCCACCGTCGCGCGGTTGAAGGCGGCGGTCGATCAGGTGCTGTGAGCCAACTCCTCGTCGCCTTCGGCGCTCGTCGTGACGATGAGAAGCCGAAGGCGCCCGAAGAGATCACCGCACGCCAAGCCCGGCTTTCATCAGCGTCTTGCGCACCGGGCCAAGCGAGTAAAGCGCGTTCAGGGCGCCGGCGCGCAGATCGCGCAGGAAGGGCTCGCCCAGCATCGAGGTGCGGTTCAGAAGGTCGATGCCGGCAAGCCGGGCCTTGACCTCCGGATGGCGCTTCCTTTCAAACGCTGCCAGCATTTGCGCACTGCCCAGATCGCCCGGCGCGGCGATGGCCAGGTCCAGCAGCGCCGACAGATCGGCCAGCGACATGTTCAACCCCTGCGCGCCGATGGGCGGCATGACATGGGCGGCCTCGGCGATCAGCGCCACACGGGGCGCCACCATGCGCTCGGCGATCTGGGTGATGATCGGCCAGACGGTACGCGCCGAATCGAGCGTCAGCGGGCCAAGGATGCCGCAGGAGCGGTCGTTGAGCGCGGCCTCGAACTCGGCCACTGGCAGGGCGGCAAGCCGGGCGACCTCGGGTCCGGTCTCCATCCAGACGATCGCCGAGGCCGGTTTGCCATTGCGGTCGGGCAGCGGCACCAGCGTGAACGGCCCGCCGGAGCGGTGGATCTCGGTCGAGACATTGCCGTGCGGGACAGGGTGACTGACGGTAAAGGCCAGCGCCTTTTGCCCGTAGCGCGTGGTTTTCACGGCAATCCCGGCTTGCTCGCGCACAGTGGAGTTGCGGCCGTCGGCGGCCACGATCAGCCGGGCCGAAACCCGGCGGCCATCCGACAGGGTGGCCAGCGCCTCGGCTTCGCGCAAGAGGACCTTGGCTGTGGCCGTACCGGGCAGGAAGGTGACATTCGGCAACTCCGCCAGCCGCGCCACCATCTCGCGGCGCAGGAGCCAGTTCGGCAGGTTCCAGCCGAAGGGCTGGTCGGAAAGCTCGGCGGCGTCGAAATCCTTGATGACGCGCGGCTCGGACACCGGGCCGCCGGCGTCGATGATCCGCATGATCTGCAGGGGCGCGGCATGGGGGGCAAGCCGGGACCAGAGGCCCGCCGCCTGCAGGACCGGGATTGACGGGTGCAGGAAGGCTGTCGAGCGGTGGTCGGCCCCTTCGGCGTCGCGTTCGGTGACGGGGGGGCTGGGGTCGGTGCAGATCACCGAGAACCCGGCTGCACCAAAGGCCGCCGCCGCCGTCAGCCCGGCGACACCGCCGCCCGAGACAAGGATATCGGTCTTGATACGGTCCATCCGCGGCCCCCTTTTCGCCCGGCGCACTGTAGGTTGCCGCGCCGGGAAAGCGAAGGGGCAAGGTGTCACGGGCGGGAATCAAAGGCGGGCATCAGCCCGCGACAACCCGCCAGCTTTGGGCGTAGCGGTATTCTTCAAGGTTGGCGGTGGTGCCGATGCGGTCAACGACGGCGAAAAGGCCCGGGGCCTGCAGCGGGGTCAGCACGCCATGCCAGGTGCCGCGGTGCAGGTTGATGCCCTGCGCGCCATTGGTCAGGAAGGTCTGCGGCGTGCCGGGGCGGCCGTCCGCGTCGGGCGCGACGATGACGAGGAAAGGGTGCTGCGACAGCGGCAGGAAGGCCTGGCTGCCCTCGGGATGGCGTTCGACCAGATCGAAGACATAAGGCAGGGCGCGGGGGGTGGCGTTGAACACCGAAATTCCCGCGCGGCCATCTGGCCCGAAGTCAAGCCTCGCCCGGTCATGGTGGCGCTGGCACATGCCGTCGTTGATGAGCCGGAAATCGCCAGCGGCCTCCAGCACATCGCCGAAGGCGGCGAAGGCGGCGGCGGTCAGGGGAAGGGGTAGGATCTCTGGCATGGCAGACCTCTCGCCCCGGTCAGCCCCCGGGGGCGCGTCGCCCCCCGGACCCCCCGAGGATATTTTGGCCACATTGAAGGCTTCAGCGGGCGGGGCGGTAGGCTCCCGGTCCGCGCAGCGTGGCGTGGCGGTTGACGTCCTTGTAAAGCAGATAGCGGAAGCGGCCCGGCCCGGCGGCATAGCAGGCCTGCGGGCAGTAGGCGCGCAGCCACATGAAATCGCCGGCCTCGACCTCGACCCAGTCCTGGTTGAGCTTGTAGACCGCCTTGCCCTCCAGCACGTAAAGCCCGTGCTCCATGACATGGGTTTCCTCGAAGGGGATCACCCCGCCGGGCTGGAAGGTGACGATGTTGACATGGGCGTCATGGCGCAGATCGTCGGGCTCGACGAAGCGCGTGGTGCCCCAGCGGTCCTGCGTGTCGGGCATGAAACGGATCGGCACGTCGCGTTCATTGGTGACGATGGGTTCCGGGCGCGGGGTGCCGGGGGCGGGTTCGTAAAGCTTGCGCAGCCAATGGAAGCGGGCGGGCGTCTTGCCCTCGGCCAGCAGGGTCCAGCGGCTGCCGGCGGGGATATAGGCATAGCCGCCGGCGTCCAGCTCATAGCCGGTGCCGTCGATGGTCAGTGTCGCCAGACCGTCGGTGAAAAACAGCCAGTGTTCGGCGCCGTCCTCGGCATCGGGCGCGTCCGAGCCGCCGCCGGGCTGCACCTCCATCACATATTGCGAGAAGGTCTCGGAAAAGCCCGACATCGGGCGCGCGATCAGCCAGAGCCGGGTGTGCGTCCAGCCCGGCAGGAAGCTGGTGACGATGTCGGAAAAGCAGCCGCGCGGGATGAAGGCATAGGCATTGGTGAACACCGCGCGCTGGGTCATCAGCGCGGTTTGCGGCGGCAGGCCGCCGGGCGGGGCGTAATATTGGGTCATGGCAGGATATCCTTCAGGCGCAGCTCGGCGATGCGCTCGACCTGGGTGCAGGCGGTGGAAAACTCGGTGGCGGTGTCATTGCCGATGCGGGCGTGGAAGGCGGCAAGGATGCTGTCCTTGGTGTTGTCGCGCACGGCGATGATGAAGGGAAAGCCATGTTTGGCGACATAGTCGGCATTCAGGCGCTGGAAGGTGGCGCGCTCGGTGTCGGTCAGCGCATCGAGCGCGGCACTGGCCTGTTCATGGGTGCTTTCCGGTGTCAGGCGCCTGGCGGCCGCCAGCTTGCCCGCAAGGTCGGGGTGGGCAGTCAGTACGCCCCGCCGTTCGTCGGCGCTGGCCGAGCGGAACATGCGGGCAAGGGCGTTCAGCAGGCCGGTGGCGCAGTCATGCGCCGGGCCAAGCTCCAGATCAAAGGCGCGTTCGGCGATCCAGGGCGAATGTTCGAAGATCGAGCCGAAACGGGCGACAAAGCGCTCGCGCGTCATCTGCGAGGGGCGCTCGATGCGCCGGTGCGGATGAGTGCTGGCCCAGTGCCGGGCGATGTCGATGCGGCGCGGGAACCAGACGCCGTCATGGGTGCGGGCATAGTCGAGGAATTTCTTCAGGCCGGCGAACTTGCCGGGCCGGCCGATCAACCGGTTGTGCAGCCCGATCGAGAACATCTTGGCCCGGCCGTCCAGCCCTTCGGCATAAAGCGTGTCGAAGCTGTCCTTGAGATACTGGTAGAACTGCTCGCCGGTGATGTAGCCCGGCGCTGTGGCAAAGCGCATGTCGTTGGCTTCAAGCGTGTAGGGGATGACCAGCTGGTCATGGTCGCCGGCCTCCAGCCAATAGGGCAGGTCGTCGTCATATGTGTCGGAAATCCAGGCCAGGCGGCGGGTTTCGGCGGTCAGCCGCACCGTGTTCATCGAACAGCGCCCGGTGTACCAGCCCTGCGGGGCCTCGCCCACCACCTCTTCGTGCAGGCGGAAGCTTTCGGCGATCTGGCGGGCTTCTTCTTCGGGCGCCATGTCGCGGTGATCGACCCATTTCAGCCCGTGGCTGGCAATTTCCCAGCCCGCGGCCTTCATCGCCGCCACCTGTTCGGGGTTGCGCGCGAGGGCCGAGGTGACGCCGTAGATCGTCACCGGAATGTTCCGTTCGGCAAACAGCCGGTGCAGCCGCCAGAACCCGGCCCGCGCGCCGTAGTCGTAGATCGATTCCATGTTCCAGTGCCGCATCCCCGGCCAGGGCGCGGCGCCGGCGATGTCGGACAGGAAGGCCTCGGACTGCGCGTCGCCGTGCAGCAGGTTGTTCTCGCCGCCTTCCTCATAGTTCAGCACGATGGAAACGGCGATCTTCGCGCCTCCCGGCCATTGTGCGTCGGGGGCATCGGGCCCATGACCCCGGAAATCGCGAGGGTATCGGTTCATCTGTCTCTCCTGCAGTTGATGCAGACTAGGCGCGCATGCGGTCAGGATTTATCAAATAATCCATGAAGCACCTATGCCGGCCTTGGGCAAAGCATTTTTGCCGGTCCGGAGTAGAACGGAATGCAGGAAAAGGGAGGCTCCCATGGCCGGACGGCTTTCGACCCATGTTCTGGATACGGCACGCGGCAAGCCTGCGGCGGGAGTGCGGATCGCGCTTTACCGGCTGTCGGGGGACCGGCGCGACAAGCTGAAGGAGGTGGTGACGAACCACGACGGGCGCACCGACCAGCCGATGCTTCTGGGAGAGGAGTTGACCGCAGGCAGCTATGAGCTGGTGTTCTTTGCGGGGGACTACCTGCGCGCCAGTGGGCAGGCGGGGGAGGGCACGCTTTTCCTCGACCAGATCCCGATCCGCTTCGGCATTCCGGACGTCAGCCAGCATTACCATGTGCCGCTGCTCATCAGCCCTTTTGCCTATTCGACCTATCGCGGCAGTTGAGCCGCGGCTGGCGGCTCAGCGAACCGCCATGCGATACCAGCTTGCCGCGAAATGCATCGCGGAGGCGGGCAGGATGGCCATGGTCGCGGCCAGCTCATAGGCGCTGTCGGCAACCCGGTTCCAGCCGGCATGCATGTCGGTCTCGGGGATGTCGCGACGCAGCGCGGCGCGGAGATCGCGCAGGGCGGACTGGTTGTCCGGCGCCCTGCCGATATGCGGGGTAAAGATGCCCGGACGCTTCTTCTTCTGCTCGAACTTGCGCTCGCGGGTCGCCATGCCTTCGGCCAGAAGATCGACATCTTCCGCCGTGACGACGCCCTTGATGTCATTCCAGCGCAATTCGGCCGGCGGGCAGCGTTCCTTGAGCCGGTTCACCAGCCGGACACAGATCGAGGCATGCACCATCGACCCTTGATCGAGCAGCGCCGCGATGGGGGAGGGGCCGACCGAAACCACCAGCCGGGAGGCAAAGCCGGGATAGGGGCTTTCCGACTGGCTCAGCAGGATGCGGACGCCCGGCATATCAAAGCTTGCAACGTCATCGCAGTCCCAGGTGAGCTTGGGCCGCTGACCGCAGATGCGGGCCAGCCCGGTTTCCATTTCGGCGACCGTGCGGGCGAAATCGCACAGCGGCTCGTCGTGGAAAAGCATTTCGGCAACACGGCTTACTTGTTCCTTCGGCATGGCAGACCTCCGGGTTGTACTTTCTTGGTGCCAAGAACATGCGGGAAAAGCGGCCCAAAAAGGGCACGAAAGAGGAAATTAAGAAGTTCGTAACTGTTTCGGCCGGCAATCGCCGATAAAAAACCTGCCTTTAAATCAATGTGTTGTGGCGGCGTGCCGCAATTGCGCTGCGATCTTGCGGCAAAGTCGTGGCAAAAATGCGATGATTTTCGGCGCGACCTGCCGATCCGGACCTGTCTAAAAGGACAGGTTTTGCGGTTTTCGGCGGCCAATTGTGGCAATGAACCGCGAAGATGTGAAAGCCTGCCCCTTGTCCGATGCTGCGCTTTGCGGCCATTTTGACGGCGCAGCGGCGGAACTTTCGCAGGCCGCCGTTCAAGGCCGGAGTGGATGCAAGGAATACGGGATGGCTGAGCGCAAGGACGATCTGGCGACGCTGTTGCAAAAGCCGCCGCGCCGCAGCCGCGGGTGGCTTTGGTCCGGGGCGGTGGCCCTGGTCGCGGCTCTGGCCTTTGCCGGCTATTGGCTCGCGCAGGCGGGCACCTCGGGGACCGAGGAAGCCACCTATGCAACCGCGCCGGTTGCCCGGGGTGATCTGACCGTGACTGTCACCGCCACGGGCACCTTGCAGCCGACCACACGGGTCGATGTGTCCTCTGAACTGGCCGGCACCTTGGCCGCGGTCGAGGTGGATTACAACGACAGCATTGCCGTCGGTCAGGTTCTGGCGCGGCTCGATGTCTCGAAGATTGCCGCGCAGGTTGCCAATGCCGAGGCGCAAGAGGCCTCGGCCCGCGCCCGTCTGGTACAGGCCGAGGCGACGGCGCGCGAGGTGGCCGCGACGCTGGCCACCCAGCAGGAACTGGCGGACAAGGGCCTTGCCAGCCGGTCGAACATGGTGACGGTCGAGGCCAACGATGCCCGCGCCCGCGCCGCCGTCGACATGGCCCGCGCCGATCTGACGCTGGCCGAGGCCAATCTGGCCCTTGCCCGGGCCGATCTGGACAAGGCGGTGATCCGCTCGCCGATCGACGGGGTGGTCTTGAACCGCAAGGCGGAGGGCGGCCAGATCGTCGGGCCGGGCCTGAACGATCCGGTGCTGTTCGTGCTGGCCGAGAACCTGACGCGGATGGAGCTTCTGGCCAATGTCGATGAGGCCGACATCGGGCAGGTCGCGGTGGGGCAGAGCGCGGTCTTTACCGTCGATGCCTTTGACAACCGCGAATTTGTCGCCACCATTACCCAGGTGCGCTATGCCTCGGAAGTGACCGATGACGTGGTGACCTACAAGGCGGTGCTGGCGGTGGACAATCCCGATCTGCGCCTGCGTCCCGGCATGACCGCGACCGCGACGATCACCGTGGCCGAGGAAACCGGCGCGCTTCTGGTGCCGAACGCCGCCCTGCGCTGGGCGCCGCCGCGCAGCGCCAGCGGGCAGGGCGCCGCGGGGCTGGCCGGGCTGATCCTGCCCTCGCCGGCCAGCCGCAACCCGCCGCAGGCGGTGGCCTCGGGCCGCTCGCTCTGGGTGCTGCGGGGCGGCGTGCCGGTGGAGGTCGCGGTGGCGATCGGCGCGACCGACGGGCGCAATACCATCGTCTCGGGCGCGGAGCTGGCCGAAGGGGATGCCGTCATCACCGATCAGGTCACGCAGGCCAATTGAGATGTCCGCCCCGCTGATCTCCTTTCGCAATGTCGCGCGCAGCTACGGTGCGGGCGAGGCCGAAGTGCGGGCGCTGGACGGCGTCAGTTTCGACATCCGGCCGGGCGAGTTCGTGTCGATCATGGGGCCTTCGGGGTCGGGCAAATCCACCGCGATGAACATCATCGGCTGTCTCGACCGGCCGACCTCGGGGGAATACCTGTTCAAGGGCATTCCGGCGCAGGGTCTGGATCAGGACCGCCGGGCGCTCCTGCGCCGCCACGCCCTTGGCTTCGTGTTTCAGGGCTTCAACCTTCTGGCGCGGCAATCGGCGCTGGAGAATGTGGAACTGCCCTTGATCTACAAGGGCCTGCCCGCGGCCGAACGCCGGGCGCTGGCGCGCGAGGCGCTGCGCAAGGTCGGGTTGGAGGGCCGCGAGAGCCATGATCCCTCGCAACTGTCAGGCGGGCAGCAGCAGCGCGTGGCGATTGCCCGGGCGCTGGCGGGCGGGCCGGAGGTGATCCTGGCCGACGAGCCGACCGGCAACCTTGATTCCGCGCGGGGGCACGAAATCATGCGGCTGTTGCAGGCGCTGAACCGCGAGGAGGGCATCACCATTGTCATGGTCACTCATGAGGACGACATCGCCCATTACGCCGGGCGGCTGATGGTGTTCACCGATGGCCACCTGACGCGCGATGAGCCGGTGAAGGAAAGGGCCTGAGATGCTGTGGGAAGCGGTCCGGCTGGCCTTCACGGCGATCATCCGCAACAAGCTGCGGTCGTTCCTGACTGTGCTGGGCGTGGTCATCGGCGTTGCCGCCGTCATCGCCATGCTGACTGTGGGCGAGGGCTCTTCGGCGCAGGTCAAGGCCTCGGTCGAACGGCTGGGAACCAATGTGCTGGTCTTGCGGCCGGGGCGGGTGCGGATGGGGCCGCCCAGCGGTGAACCCGCGCCACGATTTACGCTGAAGGACGCGGCGGCGCTGTCGGAACTGTCCATCGTCGCCCATGTCGCACCGCAGGCGGCCGCCACCTATCCGCTGGTGGCCGGCAATGCCAACACCAGCGCGCAGGTCTCGGGCACCACCGCGGATTATCTCATGGTGCAGAACTGGCCGCTGGCCTTGGGTCGCGCCTTCGAGCCGGGCGAGGAGGCCTCGGGGGCGGCGGTCTGCCTGCTGGGCCAGACGGTGCGCGACAAGCTGTTCGGCAGCGCCGATCCGCTGGGCGAGACCCTGCGGGTGCGCGGGCTGGCTTGCGAGGTGATCGGCGTTCTGTCGGCGCGCGGCGCGGGCAGTTTCGGGCAGGATCAGGACGAGGTGGTGCTGATCCCGGTCAAGACCATGCACCGGCGTTTGCAGGGCGATACCGATGTCGGCTCGATCACGGTGGCGCTGTTGAAATCGGTCGCTTCGGCGGACGGTATCCGCACAGTGCAGGTCCTGATGCGCGAGCGGCGCGAAATCGACATCGGCGAGGCCGATGATTTCTCGGTGACCGACATGAAGGATTTCAACACCCTGCTCACCGGGGTCAATTCGGTGATGACCGGGCTTCTGTCGGCGGTGGCGGCGGTCAGCCTTTTGGTCGGCGGCATCGGCATCATGAACATCATGCTGGTCTCGGTGACAGAACGCACCCGCGAGATCGGCATCCGGCTGGCGGTGGGGGCCAGCGGCGGGCAGGTGCTGATGCAGTTCCTGATCGAGGCCGTCGTGCTGTCGGTGCTGGGCGGCGTGCTGGGCATCGCCGTGGGTCTGGCACTGGCCTGGGGCGGATCGGTCTACCTTGCGATCCCGTTCACGCCCTCGGCCCTTGTCATCGCGCTGGCCTTCGGCTTTTCGGCGGTGGTCGGGGTGGTGTTCGGCTTCTTCCCCGCCCGCCGCGCCGCCCGGATGGACCCGATCGAGGCGCTGCGCCACCAGTAGCGGCGGTCACGCGGCCCTGATTGTCTGAACTTCGGCCACCGCCTGCGCGATGCCGTCGATGATCTGTACCGCCTTGGCATCGGTCAGCAGGTAAGACAGGTTCACCCGCACCCAGCCGGGCTTGTCCACCGCATGCCCTGCACGGATCTCCTGCGCCATATGGGCCGAGGTGTTGGGGTCGATGTGCAAGAGCCGGTGGCCATAGGGCCCGGCGCAGGAACAGCCGCCGCGCGCCTGAATGCCGTAATTCTCCGACAGGCTGCGGGTGAATGCGATATGGTCGACCGGGGCACCTTGTGCATCGTGGATGCGGAAGGAAAAGATTGGCAGGGCCGCGGCAGAGGGATTGCCGAGGATCTCCAGCCCCGGCAGGCCCGTCCACGCCCTGCGCGCCAATGCGCCAAGCCGGGCATTGCGCGCCGTGATCCAGTCCTGCCCCAGCGCCTCTTTCACCAGCAGCACCAGCCCGGCGCGGATGTCGCCCACCACATTCGGCGTGCCGGCCTCTTCGCGGGCCACTACGTCGGGGCTGTAAAGCTGGGTCTCGGGCGAGACGAAGGCCACCGTGCCGCCCCCCGGCAGGGTCGGCGTGTCGCGCCGCACCACGCCGTTCCGGAACACCAGCACACCCGAGGCCTGCGGCCCGCCGGGAAACTTGTGCGCCGAGAAGATGATCGCATCCTTGGCCGCATCGGGCGCGGTCTGCATCTGCATCGGCAGATAGGGCGCGCCGCCGGCATAGTCCCAGATCGCCAGCGCGCCATGCGCCTTCAAAAGCCGCGTCACCGCGTCGCTGTCGGTCACGATGCCGGTGACATTCGACATCGCCGAGAAGGTGCCGACCAGCAGGTCCGCCCCGGCATGGGCCTGCAGGGCCGCCGCAAGCGCTGCCATGTCCGGTCCGCCCGCCGGGCTTTCGGCGATCTCCACCACTTCCGCCCCGCTTTCGCGCCAGGGCAGGATGTTGGAATGATGCTCATAGGGCCCGTGCAGCACCACGGCGCGGCCGCCCTTGGCCAGCACGGCGGGAATGTTCAAAAGCCCCACCACCCGGTTCAGCCCCGCGGTCGCCCCCGCGCCGGAAAACACCACATGGCAATCCGGCCCCGCGCCCAGAATGCGGGCGATCTCGGCCCGCGCCGCCTCACGCAGGCCGGTCGAGTAGGCACCGCAGAACGAGGTTTCGGTGTGGGTGTTGGCGTAATAGGGCAGGACATGCTCCATCACGAACTCCTCCACCTGCCGCAAGGCGCGGCCCGAGGCGACGTAATCGGCATAAAGCAGCGGCAGGCGCCCGCGCGGTCCGGTGATCCGCGCAGTCTCGCCGATCAGCCCGGCGCGCAGGCGGGCGGGCAGGTCGGGCTGGCCAAGTTCGGCCTTGAAGGCGGCAAGTGCGGGATGCGGGGCGGCGATGGTCATGAGCGGGTCTCCTCCTGTACGGGGAGTATCGCGCAGCTTTGGTGAGAATAACCGCTCAGATTATGCGTATCTTTTCTGTTTTATGTGTCATATGATCTGCAAATGACGCTGAAACTCGATCAGATTGATCGCCGCATCCTTGAAGCACTGCAGCGCGACGCCACCGCCTCGCAGCGGGCGCTGGCCGAGACGGTGGGCCTGTCGCAGAACGCGCTCTGGCGGCGCTTGCAGCGGCTGGAGGCGTCGGGGGCGATCAAGGGCAGCACGGTGGTCCTCGACCGGCAGTTGCTGGGGGCGGGGCTGGTGGTCTTTGCCATGGTGAAAACCCGCCACCATTCCGCCGACTGGCTGCGCGCCTTTCGCAGCCATGTCCGCACCATTCCGGAGGTTATCGACTTCTACCGGATCGGCGGCGAATACGACTATCTCTTGAAGGTGGTGACGCAGGACATGGCCGGCTATGACGCGGTCTATCAGCGCCTGATCGAAAAGGTCGAACTGGAAACCGTCACCTCGTTCTTCGCCATGGAAGCGATTGAGGAGCAGCGGCCGATCCCGCTTTGACCTGATGCGCGCCGAAGACCCGGTCAGAACACCTCTTTCACCGCCTCCATCGCCACATAGGTCGAGGTGCCGGCGACATGGGGCAGGGCCGAGATCCGTTCGGCCAGAACGCGGCGGTAATCCTGAATGTCGCTGGTCCTGACCTTCAGCAAATAGTCAAAGCGCGAGGCGATCATGTGGCATTGTTCCACCTCGGGGATCGCCAGCACCGCCTTGTTGAAGGCCTGAAGTGCCGCCTCGCGGGTGTCCGAAAGCCGCACCTCGACAAAGGCGACATGCGCCTGACCCATGCGGATCGGGTCAAGATTGGCGCGATACCCGGTGATGACGCCGGCATCCTCCAGCCGTTTCATCCGCGCCTGCGTCGGCGATTTCGACAACCCGATGCGGCGGGCAAGCTCGGTGGCGCTGATCCGCCCCTCGACCGCCAGAACCCTCAGGATGGCCTCGTCAAATCGGTCGAGATCAATGCGGGCAGATGACAGGGCGATTGACATGGCGCTTTCCCTTCGTTTCGCAGAAATGGCCTGCCGTTTGCCCTAACTTAAGGCGAACCGCCTGTCAAACCTGCGCTATCATGGGCGCAATCAAATGGAGCTCATCATGACCGCAACCCCCGCGCAGACCCCTTGGCAGATCATCGACCGGCACTCCCTGCGCGACGAGGCGGCGCTGGTCAAATCGCTCATTGTGGAAGCGGGGCTGGATGCGGCGCAACGCGCCCGCATCACTGCCGCCGGGGCCGACCTTGTACGCCGCATCCGCGCCAGCGTGAAGCCCGGTCTGATGGAGGTTTTCCTTGCCGAATACGGCCTGTCGACCGACGAAGGCATCGCGCTGATGTGCCTGGCGGAGGCGCTTCTGCGGGTGCCGGACGCCGAAACCATGGATGCGCTGATCGAAGACAAGATCGCGCCGTCGAACTGGGGCAAGCATCTGGGGCAGTCGGCTTCGTCGCTGGTGAACGCCTCGACCTGGGCGCTGATGCTGACCGGCAAGGTGCTGGACGATCGCGAACCGGGCGTCGTCGGCCATCTGCGCGCCGCCGTGAAGCGGCTGGGCGAGCCGGTGATCCGCACCGCCGTTTCGCGCGCCATGAAGGAGATGGGCCGCAACTTCGTTCTGGGCGAAACCATTGAGCTGGCCATGAAGCGCGCCCGCGAGCTGGAGTCAAAGGGCTATACCTACAGCTACGACATGCTGGGCGAGGCGGCGCGCACCGAGGCCGACGCGCGGCGCTATCACCTGAGCTATTCCAAGGCGATCACCGCCATCGCCGCCGCCGCGACCACCGGCGACATCCGCAGCAATCCCGGCATTTCGGTGAAGCTCTCGGCACTGCATCCGCGTTACGAGGTCGCCAAGCGCGCCCGGGTGATGGAGGAACTCGTCCCCCGCGTCCGCGCGCTGGCCGGGCTGGCCAAGGCGGCCGGTCTTGGCTTCAACATCGACGCCGAAGAGGCCGACCGTCTGGCGCTGTCGCTGGAGGTGATCGAGGCCGTGCTGTCGGATCCGGCGCTGAAGGGCTGGGACGGGTTCGGCGTTGTGGTGCAGGCCTATGGCCGCCGCGCCGGCGCGACGATCGACTGGCTTTACGCGCTGGCCGAAAAGCTGGATCGCAAGATCATGGTCCGTCTGGTGAAGGGCGCCTATTGGGACGCCGAGGTGAAGCGGGCGCAGGTGATGGGGCTGGACAGCTTCCCGGTCTTCACCCGCAAGCAGGCCACCGATGTCAGCTACATTGCCAACGCGAAGAAACTTCTGGGCCTGACCGACCGGATCTATCCGCAATTCGCCACCCACAACGCCCATACCGTTGCCGCCATTCTGGACATGGCCACGGACAAGCGCGCCTTCGAATTCCAGCGCCTGCATGGCATGGGCGAACGTCTGCATGACATCGTGCTGACCGACAACCAGACCCGCTGCCGGATCTACGCGCCCGTCGGCGCGCATCGTGACCTCTTGGCCTATCTCGTCCGCCGCCTGCTGGAAAACGGCGCGAACTCATCCTTCGTCAACCAGATCGTCAACGAGGACGTCAGCCCCGAAACCGTCGCCGCCTGCCCGCTGACCGCTATGGAGACGGTGGCGGCGCTGGCCAATCCGGCCATTGCCACCGGGCCGTCGCTGTTCGGCGCCCGCGCCAACTCCAAGGGCTTCGACCTGACCGACTCCGGCGATCTGGACGCCATCGAGGCCGCCCGCGCCCCCCACATGGAGCGGCTTTTCGAAGCGGCACCGCGAATCGCCGGTGCCATGGCCGGGGCGGAGCGGCTGGAGGTGAGGAACCCCGCCACCGGCGCCTTGGTTGGCCATGTGCTGACGGCGGGCGAGCCGGATGTCGACACCGCCCTGCGACTGGCCGAGCCCTGGGCTGCAGCGGCCCCCGAACGCGCCGCCGTCCTGCGCCGCGCTGCCGACCTTTATGAGGAAAACTTCGGCCCGATCTTCGCGGTTCTGGCGCGCGAGGCCGGCAAGACTGCCGCAGACGCCGTGGCCGAACTGCGCGAAGCCGTTGATTTCCTGCGCTATTATGCCGATGGTGCTGCGGGCCTTGTGAACCCCGCACGCGGCACCTTCGCTTGTATCTCGCCCTGGAACTTCCCGCTGGCGATCTTCTCGGGCCAGATCGGCGCGGCACTGGCCGCCGGCAATGCCGTTGTCGCTAAACCGGCCGAACAGACCCCGCTCATCGCGCATGTGGCAGTCGGGCTCCTGCATCAGGCGGGCGTGCCGGCCAGCGCGCTGCAACTTCTGCCCGGCGACGGGCGCATCGGCGCGGCAATCACCCGCGACCCGCGTGTTGCGGGCGTGGCCTTCACCGGCTCGACCGAAGTGGCGCTGCTGATCCGCAAGGCGATGGCGGAAAACGCCGACCCGACTGCACCCCTGATCGCCGAAACCGGCGGCCTGAACGCGATGATGGTCGATTCGACCGCGCTGCCCGAACAGGCGGTGCGCGACGTGCTGGCCTCGTCCTTCCAGTCGGCGGGCCAGCGCTGCTCGGCGCTGCGCTGCCTCTATCTGCAAGAGGATGTGGCGGACCACACCCTTGAAATGCTCTACGGCGCGATGGATGAGCTGGCTTTGGGTGATCCGGCCAACCTGTTCACCGACGTTGGCCCGGTGATCGACGAGGAGGCCCGCAAGGGCATCGCCGATTACGTCGCCGCGGCGCGTGCCGAAGGCCGGGTGCTGAAGGAAATGACCGCCCCCACCGCGGGCACCTTCATCGCCCCCACCGTGATCCGCGTCAAAGGCATCGCGGATATGGGCCGCGAAATCTTCGGCCCGGTGCTGCATGTCGCCACCTTCCGGGCGGGCGAGATCGACCGCGTGGTGCAGGCGGTCAATGCCACCGGCTACGGGCTGACCTTCGGCCTGCATACCCGCATCGACGACCGGGTGCAGGCCGTCGTGGATGCGCTGCAGGTCGGCAACACCTATGTCAACCGCAACCAGATCGGCGCCGTCGTCGGCAGCCAGCCCTTCGGCGGCGAAGGTCTGTCCGGCACCGGCCCCAAGGCGGGCGGCCCGGAATACCTTGCCCGCTTCACCAGACCCGCGACGCCCGCCGCCGGTCAGGACGACCGCGAGACTCCCGAAGCCGACACTGCCGCCGCCCTGCGGCTGGATCGCGCCACGGCGCATCCCGAGCGCGCGCTGGTGCTGCCCGGCCCGACGGGCGAGTCGAACAAGCTCAGCCTGGTGCCCCGCGCGCCCGTGCTGTGCCTTGGTCCCTCGGCGGCAACGGCGCTGGCCCAGGCCGAAGCCGTCCGCGCCCTCGGTGGCCATGCGGTCGAGGCCCCCGGCCTTTCGCCGCTGGCCCTGACCCGGCTGGACGGGTTCTCCGGCGCGCTCTGGTGGGGCGACAGCGAGGGCGCCCGCGCCCGCGCCCGCGCGCTTGCCGCCCGCAAGGGCCCGATCCTGCCCCTGATCGGCGCGCTGCCCGATGCCGGCCACGCCATGCTGGAACGCCATGTCTGCATCGACACCACGGCCTCGGGCGGCAATGCCCAGCTCCTGGCCGAGGTCTCGGGCAGCTGATCCTTCATCTGTTCGAAAATATCCTCGGGGGGTGAGCGCGGCACGCGCGAGGGGGGCTGAAAGCCCCCCTTCTTCGCTTGACGCCCGGGGCGGGATCAGAAACTCTGCCGCCATGTTCCCGATCCGCGACCACAACCCCTCGGGCCGCACGCCCTATGTGACCTTCGCCCTGATCGCGCTCAACGCCGTGGTCTTCCTCGGCTACTGGACCTCGCTCAGCGATTTCCAGATCGACCGCCTGTTCATGACCTGGGGGCTGGTGCCGCAAAGCCTGATGCGGGGCGAGGGGCTGGCCAGCATCGTCACCTCGATGTTCCTGCATGCGGGCTGGATGCATATCCTTGGCAACATGCTGTTCCTGTGGATCTTCGGCGACAATCTGGAAGACGAGATGGGCCATGGCGGCTTTTTGCTGTTCTACCTGCTGGCGGGTCTTGCCGCCGCCCTGGCCCAGGTGGCGATGGACCCGCTCTCCACCATTCCCATGGTCGGGGCTTCGGGCGCGATTGCCGGGGTGATGGGGGGCTATCTGCTTTTGTTTCCCAAGGCGCGCGTCGACGTGCTGTTCATCTTCATCATCTTCTTTCGCATTTTCGCCATTCCGGCCTGGATCGTGCTGGGCGTCTGGTTCGCGCTGCAACTGTTCTCCGGCCTTTCGGTGCCGGGCGATATGGGCGGGGTGGCCTATTGGGCGCATGCCGGCGGCTTTGCCGGCGGGCTGATCCTTGGCCTTCCGGCTTTCCTGCGCCGCGGGGGGCGGAGCTATTGGGCCCGGACCGCGGGGCATCCGCCGCACCCGCAGGCCGCCTATCCGCTGTCGCGCTCCAACATCCCGCGCGTCCCGCGGCGATGAGGGGAAGCTGCCATTGCGGCGCGGTCGTGCTGGAGGTGGCGCTGTCTGACGGCCTCGCCACCGCCCGACGCTGCGATTGCAGCTATTGCCGCCGGCGTGGCGCGATTGCGGTTTCCGCCCCGCTTGCCGGTGTCACCGTGCTGCAAGGCGTTGAAAACCTGACGCTTTACCAGTTCGGCACCCGCACCGCGAAGCACTGGTTCTGCAAGACCTGCGGTATCTACACCCATCACCAGCGCCGCTCGAACCCGCAGGAATTCGGCGTCAATGTGGCGATCCTGGCGGGTGTCAATCCGCGCGATCTGGGCGAGGTGCCTTGGGTTGACGGGGTCAATCACCCGTCCGACCGCACCCCCCAATAAGGCGCCGCGCCAAGCGGCAAGGGGCCAAGGCTCATGGTGCCGTCGCGGGCGACCAGCGGCAGGGTCAGCACCTCGGGCTCGCCGCCCTGTTCGGCCATCACCTCCAGCCCGCGGGTCAGGGTCGGGGCGAAATCAGCGGTGATCGTGCCAGTGGCAACCAGAAGCGGTGGCAGAAGCCGCCAGTTCTCGACGCGAATGTCGATCTGGCCGGCGGCGAACCCCGCAGCATCGGCGGCAAGCTGTCCGGTGGCCGAGAGGTTCAGCTCTCCCCAGACAAGGCGGGAGGCGGTCAGGTCAAGCTGCTGCAGCGCAGGCCGGGTTTCGGCGGCGTGGCGGTCGATGGCGGCTGAAAGGTCGGCTGTGGCGTCGAGGTAGCCTTCGGCGATCTCTGCCGGCAGGCCGGCCCCTGCCGCCCAGACCGCATCCAGCCCGAGACCACTTAGCTTTGCCCCGATCCGGTAGCCATGTTCGCGGGTCTGGTCGGCACGGATCGACACCACCACCCGCTCCGCCCCCCGCATCCCGCCAAGCCCCGGCGCCAGCGCCAGCGCCTCGCCTTCGGCCACCGCCTCGGCAAGCGCCAGATCGCTCCCCGGCACCAGCAGCAGCGACCCCATCATCCGGGTGCCGTCCAAAGTCACCTCGCCCCCCGGCAGGCGGAACACCTGCCCGCCGGGCAGGGCCGCGATCAGATGCCAGGGTTTCCAGGTCATCGCAAAGACCTGCGCGAACGGCGCGCGCCAGCCGAGACCCGTGGCCGGATCGCCAAGCTCTGGTTCGCTGACCGTCAGGTCAAAGCGATTGGGAAAGCCCGCGACAGTCATATCCGCATAGCCCGCCTCGATGCCGCGGGCGGCCTGAGCGGCAAACCACTCCTCTGCCGCCGCCTTGACCCCGCGCGAGCCGACCAGCCACCAGCCGCCCCAAAGCCCGGCCAGCACCACCGTCACCCAGATCAACCCCCGCATCGACAGCCCTTCCCATTTTCGCGCCGCCTTTCTACACCATCGCCTGACAGGGGGGCCAGCGATGGCGCATGACATGTGGGTGTTTGGCTATGGCAGCCTGATCTGGAACCCGGAGTTTCCGGTGGCCGAGCAGGTGATCGCGCGCGCGACGGGCTGGCACCGCAGTTTCTGCATGCGCTCGATCCACCACCGCGGCACCGAGGAAAACCCCGGCCTCGTGCTGGCGCTCGACGCCGATCCGGGGGCGCATTGCGACGGCGTCGCCTTTCGCGTGGCGCCGGGGGCCGAGGACGCCACGCTGCACGGGTTGCGCGAGCGGGAGCTGATTTCGTCCGCCTATCTCGAGCGCTGGCTGCCGGTCGATCTGGCGGACGGGCGGCAGGTGGAGGCGCTGGTGTTCGTCATCGACCCGCACCATGTGCAGTATTGCGGCGGCTTGCCGCTGGAAGAACAGGCCCGGATCATCGCCGAGGCGGTGGGCGGGCGCGGGCCGAACCGCGATTACCTGTTCTCCACCGCCCGCCATCTGGCCGAGCTGGGCATCGGCGATAATGATCTGGAATGGCTCGCCGCCCGGGTGCTGTCGCTTTAGTTTTTCTTGGCAACCCCCGCCTGCCTGCTATTGTCGCCTCAGAGCAGAACAATCGGGCAGGAAAAATGCGCAAAGCCGCCCCCGAAGCGAGTTTGAGGTTCAGCCAACCCATTCGGCAGATCGTCACCATGCTTGTGGTGTCGGGGCTGGTGATGGCGGGGGCCTGGCTGATCCATGAGACGGTTTTTGGCATCATCGGCACCAACCCCTGGCTGAACGGGTTCATCGCCGGGGTGTTCCTGCTGGCCGTCGCCACCTGCTTCTGGCAGGTGTTCATCCTGGTGCAATCGGTCAGCTGGATCGAGGCCTTTGCCCGCCATGACCCCGGCTCTGCCGATGCGCCGGCGCCCTTGCTGCTAGCGCCCCTGGCGCAACTGCTGCGCAGTCGGGGGGCGCGGTCGAACCTGTCGGCTTCCTCCACGCGCTCCATCCTTGAATCGGTGGCGACGCGGATCGACGAAGCCCGCGACATCACGCGCTACCTGATCAACCTTCTGATTTTCCTTGGCCTTCTTGGTACCTTCTACGGGCTGGCCACCACGGTTCCCGCCGTTGTCGACACCATCCGCAGCCTTGCGCCGCAAGAGGGCGAAAGCGGGCTGGATGTGTTTTCCAAGCTGATGGCGGGGCTGGAAAGCCAGCTGGGCGGCATGGGCACGGCGTTTTCCTCCTCGCTGCTCGGCCTGGCCGGGTCTTTGGTTGTCGGGCTGCTGGAGCTGTTCGCCGGCCACGGGCAGAACCGCTTTTACCGCGAGCTTGAGGATTGGCTGTCCTCCATCACCCGCGTCGGCTTCACCTCGGGCGAAGGCGAGGGTGACGCGCCGCCGCTGGCCGGGCTGATCGACCATCTTGGCGCGCAGGTCGAGGTCTTGCAGACCATCGCCGCCCAAGGCGAACAGGACCGCCGCGCGCTGGATGACCGGCTGGCCTCGTTCGGCGAGGCGCTTGAACGCATCGCGGCGCAGGGCGAGACAATGGCGGCCCAGACTGCCGCATTGACCCGCATCGCCGCGGGGCAGGATCGCCTGATCGCCGCGCTGGCCGGCGCCGAAGGCGGGGCGCATTCCGATGCCGAAAGCCGGATGCGGCTGCGCTCGATCGACGTGCAGCTTCTGCGCATCCTTGAGGAAATGACGGCGGGGCGGGCGGAATCCACCGCCGACTTGCGCGCCGATCTCACCGCGCTGACCGCCGCCGTGCGGCAGTTGGGCCGGGGGCACTAGATGGGTCTGTCGCGCCGCCGTGACAGTTCGATGATCTGGCCCGGCTTCGTCGATGCCGTGACCACGCTGCTGATGGTGATGATGTTCGTCCTGACCATCTTCACTGTCATGCAGGCGGTGCTGCGCGACACCATCACCACCCAAGGCAACGAACTGGCCGAACTGAACGCGCAGGTCGCGCAACTGGCCGATGCGCTGGGGCTGGAACGCGCCCGCGCCGACAGCCTGCAGGCCAGCCTGACCAATGCCGAGGACCGGATCGGCGATTTCGAGATACAGGTCCGGGGCCTTCTGGACGAACGGGATGCTGCATTGGGCGATGTCGCCCGGCTTGGCGATGAGAAATCGGCGCTGGAAGCGGCGCTGGCCGGTGCCCGCAGCGAGATTGACGCTGCCGCCGAGGCCGCCCGTCTGGCCGCCGCCCGCCGCGAGGCGCTGGAGGCGCTGGTGGCCGACCTGCAGGCCAAGGGCAAGGCCGATGCCGCCGCGCTGGTCGCGGCTGAGGCAAAGATTTCCGAGGCCGAGGCGGCGCGTCTGGTCGACGCCGCGGCCCTCGCCGCGCTGCGGGACAAGCTGAAGGCCTCGGACGATGAGCTTGCCGCCCTGACCCTTGCGCTTGAAGCCAGACGCAAGGAGGCCGAGGAGGTGCTGACCCTGCTGGCCGCCGCCCGCGCCAAACCGCCGGAGGGGGCGGAAAAGGGCACGCTTCTGGATGTCGCGAAGGCCACGCTGAGCGAAGAGCAGGAAAAGGCCATCGCCGCCGAACGCAAGCTGGCGCTCTTGAACGAACAGATCGCCGCCCTGCGGACCCAGCTTGGCCAGTTGCAGGGCCTCCTGGAAGCCTCCTCGGCCCGCGATGCCGCCGCGCAGGTGCAGCTGGAAAACCTTGGCAGCCAGCTTAACGCGGCGCTGGCACAGGTCGCCGCCGAACAGAAGCGACGGGCGGAGCTGGAGGAAGCCGAGCGCAAGCGGCTGGAAGCCGAGAACGCCGATCTCGCCCGCTTCCGCAGCGAGTTCTTCGGGCAATTGTCGCAGGTTCTGGCCGGGCGTGAAGGGGTGCGCGTGGTGGGCGATCGCTTTGTCTTTTCCTCCGAAGTGCTGTTCACCCCCGGCGCCGCCGATCTTGCCGCCGAAGGGCGGGCGCAGATTGCCGGGGTGGTGGCGACGCTGACCGAAGTGGCTGGCCAGATCCCGCCCGGCATCGACTGGATCATCCGGGTCGACGGCCACACCGACAACGTGCCGTTGTCGGGCGCGGGCGCCTTTGCCGACAACTGGGAACTCAGTCAAGCCCGCGCGCTGTCGGTGGTGCGCTACATGGTGGCCGATCTGGGCTTTCCGCCCGCCCGGCTGGCGGCCACCGGCTTTGGCGAATTCCAGCCGGTCGCAACCGGCGACAGCGCCGAGGCCCGCGCCCAGAACCGGCGGATCGAGCTGAAGCTGACAGAACGCTGAACTCGCAACGCCGTGATTGGGTCCGGGCCGGTTCTGTGCTAGGCTGGCAGGTAGTTGCTGCCACCTAGGACGACCGGGGTGACTGCTGGCCCCGGCCTTCCGCGAAACCGGAGGACGCAAATGCAGAGAACCATTGGAAATCCGCTATCCTGGACCATGCATATCCTGGGATCGGCGGCAGATTATGTCGGGGTGATCGTTGCCCCGGCCGCCGATCCGGATGCCCGGCCGCAGACCCGCAGGCTGACGCTTTCGGACCTTGGCCTTGTCCTGCGCAAGGGCTGGGCCGATCTGGGCGCGATGCGCTCGGACATCATGTTCGTTTGCCTGATCTACCCGGTGATGGGGGCCGCGCTTCTCGGTCTGGCCGCGCAGGACGATCAGGCGCATCTGATCTTTCCGGCGCTGTCGGGCTTTGCCCTGATCGGGCCGGTCGCGGCGCTGGGGCTGTACGAGATCAGCCGGCGGCGCGAGGCCGGGGTGCCTGTCACCTGGCTGGCGCTGTTCGACGTGCTGTATTCGCCGCGCTTTCCGCGCATCCTGATGCTGAGTTGCTTCAACGGGGTGATCTTCATCGCCTGGATGCTGTTGGCGAACACGATCTATGACGTGACGCTGGGACCGGAGCCTCCGGCCAGTCTGGCGGCGCTGGTGCGCGCGGTGGTTTCAACGCCCGCGGGCTGGGCGCTGCTGGGGATCGGCGGCGCGGTCGGTCTGGTGCTGGCCATCGCCGTGCTGGCGGTGTCGGTGGTGTCCTTTCCGCTGCTTCTGGACCGTGATGTCAGCTTGCCAGTCGCGGTGACGACCTCGGTCAAGGTGGCGCGGGACAATCCCGTGGTGATCGGGGCCTGGGGCCTGATCGTGGCGCTGGGGCTGGCGCTGGGGATGCTGCCGATGCTGGTCGGGCTGATCCTCGTGCTGCCGGTGCTCGGCCATGCCACCTGGCACCTCTACCGGGCCGCGGTGGTGTGACGCGCCCCACCGGCCGCCGCTGGGGCCGGGCTTCATCGGCTGGGCCGACGGCAAGGCCGGCCCATCAGGCGCAGGCCCGCCCGCCAACGAAAAACCCCCGCCGGTCTGGCGGGGGTTTGCTTTGGGTCGGACCCCTTATTCCGCCGTCAACAGCGGCGGCTTCTGGCCCGTCAGCCGCGGCTTTTGCGGTTCCTCATAGCTCAGCAGCAGCGCGCCATCCCTGACGCCGACATGAACGGTGCCGCCCTTGGTCAGCTTGCCGAACAGAAGTTCCTCGGCCAGCGGCTTCTTGATGTATTCCTGAATGACCCGGCCCAAGGGACGCGCGCCCATCTTGTCGTCATAGCCCTTTTCACCCAGCCAGTCGGCGGCTTCGGGCGTCAGGTCGATGTGGACGTTGCGGTCGATCAGTTGCGCTTCAAGTTGCAGGACGAACTTCGTCACGACCTGCTGGATGATGTCGCGGCCCAGGGGCGAGAAGGCGATGACGGCATCCAGACGGTTGCGGAACTCGGGCGTGAAGATCCGTTCGATGGCGGCGGTGTCTTCGCCCTCGCGGCGCTCGCGCCCAAAGCCGATGGCGGCCTTGGCCATTTCCGAGGCACCCGCGTTCGAGGTCATGATCAGGATCACGTTGCGGAAATCCACCGTCCGGCCGTTGTGGTCGGTCAGCTTGCCGTGGTCCATCACCTGCAGAAGGATGTTGTAGACATCCGGGTGCGCCTTTTCCATCTCGTCCAAGAGCAGCACGCAATGCGGATGCTGGTCGACACCGTCGGTCAGCATGCCGCCCTGATCGAAGCCGACATAGCCCGGAGGCGCCCCGATCAGCCGCGAGACCGCGTGTTTCTCCATGTATTCCGACATGTCGAAGCGCAGCAGTTCCACGCCAAGGCTGGAGGCCAGTTGCTTGGCGACCTCGGTCTTGCCGACCCCGGTCGGGCCGGCGAACAGATAGTTGCCGATCGGCTTTTCCGGCTCGCGCAGGCCGGCGCGGGCAAGCTTGATCGCCGAGCACAGCGCCTCCACCGCCTTGTCCTGGCCAAAGACCACGCGCTTCAGCGTGCGCTCCAGATCGCGCAGGGTTTCGGCGTCGTCCTTCGACACCGATTTCGGCGGGATGCGGGCAATCTTGGCCACCACCGCCTCGATCTCCTTGATGCCAAGGGTCTTGCGGCGCTTGCCTTCGGGGAACAGGTGCTGGGCCGCCCCGGCCTCGTCGATCACGTCGATGGCAGAGTCGGGCAATTTGCGGTCGTGGATGTAGCGCGCCGCCAGTTCCACCGCCGACTTGATCGCGTCATTGGTATAGCGCAGGTCGTGGTGGTCTTCGAAATGCGGCTTCAACCCCATCAGGATCTTGATGGTGTCGGGCACCGAAGGCTCGTTCACGTCGATCTTCTGGAACCGGCGCGACAGGGCGCGGTCTTTTTCGAAGTGCTGGCGGAACTCCTTGTAGGTGGTGGAGCCCATGCAGCGCAGCTTGCCGCCCTGCAACGCCGGCTTCAGCAGGTTCGAGGCATCCATCGCCCCGCCCGAAGTGGCGCCGGCGCCGATCACAGTGTGGATCTCGTCGATGAACAGGATGGCGTCGGGGTGATCCTCCAACTCCTTGACCACCTGCTTCAGCCGCTCTTCGAAATCGCCGCGATAACGGGTGCCGGCGAGAAGCGCGCCCATGTCGAGCGAAAAGATCGTGGCACCCGACAGGATGTCCGGGGTCTGCTTGTCGACGATCTTCTTGGCCAGACCTTCGGCAATCGCGGTCTTGCCGACGCCGGGATCGCCGACCAGCAGCGGGTTGTTCTTGCGGCGGCGGCACAGCACCTGAATGGCGCGCTCCACCTCGGCCTCGCGGCCGATCAGCGGGTCAACGTCGCCCTTCAACGCCTTGACGTTCAGGTCGACGCAATATTTCGACAGGGCGCTTTCCTTGGCCTCGCCGGCTTCGCCCTTGGGCGTCTCATGTTCTTCCGCGCCAGTCACCGGGCGGGCCTCGCCATAGGAGGGATCTTTCGCCACGCCATGCGCGATGAAATTCACCGCGTCATAGCGGGTCATGTCCTGTTCCTGCAGGAAATAGGCGGCGTTCGACTCGCGTTCGGCAAAGATGGCGACCAGCACATTGGCGCCCGTCACCTCGTTGCGGCCCGAGGATTGCACATGGATCGCCGCGCGCTGGATCACGCGCTGAAAGGCGGCGGTCGGCACGGCTTCGGAGCCTTCGACATTGGTGACAAGTGTCGACAGATCGTCGTCGATGAAATCCACCAGTGTCTTTTTCAGTTCTTCAAGATCGACGGAGCAGGCCTTCATCACGCGGGCCGCGTCGGGTTCGTCGATCAGCGCCAGCAGGAGGTGTTCCAGCGTGGCGAGTTCATGTCGGCGCGCATTGGCCAAAGCCAGCGCGGAATGGATAGCCTGTTCCAGCGTGGTCGAAAATGACGGCACCTTGATGTGCTCCTGTTTTCAGGGCCGGGGAGGGCGGCAGCCCGAACCGACCGTGGCCTCATAAGGTAAAGGATCGGTTTTCTAGGCCGGGTTTCAAGCCCTAATTGCGCTTCTTTTTGCGTGGGGCTGCAAAATTGATCGTGGGTTGCAGATGCGACTCAGATTGTGAAGCTGACCCGGTCCTTTGCGGGCAGTTTTCGCCCCGCGCCGGGGGGCGGCACGGCGCCAGAGGGCCGCGCGGCGGCGGGCTGCGCCCTGGCTCAGAACCGGTCCTTGCGCGCCCGGATCTCGGCGAAAACCTCGGCATCGGGCGCGTCCGGCATGCCCACCGCCATCTTCACTTCGGCCAGGCCCGCGCGCAGAAACGGGTTGGTGGCAAGCTCCTCTTCCAGCGCCACGGGAACCGAGGGCAGGCCTTCACCCCTTGCCCGCGCCACCTCGTGCTGGCGCATGGCAAGGCGGGGGTTGGCGGGCTCGATCGTGGCGGCGAAGCTGAGGTTCGAGGCGGAATATTCGTGGCCCGAACAGATCAGGGTATCCGGGGGCAGGGCGGCAAGCTTTTGCAGCGAGGCCCACATCTGCGCCGGCTGCCCTTCGAAAAGCCGCCCGCAGCCGCCGGCCATCAGGCTGTCGCCGGTGAAGCACAGGCCCGACCGGGCGAAGTGAAAGGCGATATGGCCGACGGTATGGCCGGGCACGTCGATCACCACACCCTCTTCGCGGCCAAGCGACACCTGATCGCCATCCCAGAGCGACCAGTCGAGGCGGGGCAGGCGGTGGCGGTCGGCCTCGGCGCCCCAGACCCTTGCCCCGAGCGTGCCGCCGCTTGCCGCCCGCAGTGCGGCAACCCCGGCAATGTGGTCGTCATGGTGGTGGGTCAGGAAAACATCCGTCAACCGCCATTCGCGCCGCGCCAGTTCGGCAAGGATCGGCCCGGCTTCGGGGGCGTCCACCACGCCGGTTGCGCCGGAAACCGGGTCGTGGATCAGATAGGCGTAATTGTCCTTGAGGCAGGGCACGACGGCAAGTTCAAGCGGCATGGCATTTCCCACGGTTCCGGGTATCTTGGCCGCAGGATGATCCGAAGGACGGCCCGCTGCAATGCACCTTGATGTGCTGGACCTGCGCAATTTCTACTACCGAACCCAGCTGGGACGCGTCGCGCAAAAGGCGATCCGCGATCAGGTGGTGGCGATGTGGCCGCCCTTGGCGGGGCAGACGGTGGCCGGCTTCGGCTTTGCCGTGCCGCTCTTGCGCCCCTACCTGGCCGAGGCGCGGCGGGTGATCGGGCTGATGCCGGGGCCGCAAGGGGTGATGCCCTGGCCTGCGGGCATGCAGAATGTCTCGGTGCTGTGCGAGGAGCATCTCTGGCCGCTGTCGACCGGGCTGGTGGACCGGCTGGCGATCATGCACGGACTGGAAGTTTCCGACGATCCGGCGGCGGTGCTGGACGAGGCGCACCGCGTCCTTGGTCCCGGCGGCCGGGCCTTGTTCATCGTGCCGAACCGGGCGGGCCTGTGGTCGCGCCGCGATGCCACGCCCTTCGGCTTTGGCCGGCCCTATTCGGCCAGCCAGCTTGAGGCCCAGCTGAAGCGGCACGGCTTCACCCCCGAGCGCAACCTGACCGTGCTGCACGCGCCGCCCAGTCAGGCGCCGTTCTGGCTGCGCACCGCACAGGTCTGGGAGCGGGTGGGCCGCGGCCTGCCGTGGCTGTCGGGCGGGGTGCTGATGGTGGAGGCGTCAAAGCAGGTCTATGCCCCGACGCGCGGCGGGCTGGCCGAGCGGGTCAGAAAGCCGGTGCGGATCTGGGAAGGCGCGGCCCAGCCGGTCGGCAGCCCGAAACAGGGACAAGCGTCGCGGTAGCGCGGCGGCGCATCGCCCGCCCGCCGCAGCGGACGCCAAAGGGCCTCGGCCTGCAAGGGATCCGGTGTCATTGTCGGCGCCGGTTCCAGGGCCTTGCAGGGCGCGTCGTGAAAGGGCTTTCGCCCGGCGCAGCATGCCCACGACAGGGCCTGAAAATCGCAACGCTGCGCGGGGCAGATCGAATCAAGCCCGGATTTGCCGCGGCGACGCCATCCGGGCCTGCGCGCCGGTTCGGCGGACCATTCCGGGGTGATAGCGCTAGCCATCCGGCGGTTTCGCGCCATGCCCGCAGGCCCGGCCTTGACCCCACCCGAAAAGGCCCGTTTGCCGCATGCTTTTCCCCTCGAAAAGCGCCTCTGCCCGGTTGCGGGGTGGGGAAGGCTCTGCTAGAGACGCGCCAAATCGAAAGACGCATGCACCCGCTTGCGCCCTGGTCGGCATGTGCCGCCCAAGGCAAGGGACGGGTCAAAGACAGCGGAAGGGATGACGTGTCCGAACCAGCTTCGATCTCTCAGGGCATCGCCGGGCGTTATGCGCAGGCCTTGTTCGAACTTGCCAAGGAAGCAAAAGACCTGAAGGCGCTTGAGGCGGATGCCGATGCGCTGGGTGCGGCTCTGGCTGCCAGCCCCGAGCTGGCCGCGATGATCGCCTCGCCGGTGGTCCCGCGTGCCGAGCAGGGCGCAGCCATGGCGGCGGTGGCGGCGAAGATGGGCCTTTCGGCCCTGACCGCCAACACGCTGGCGCTGATGGGTGGCAATCGCCGCCTGTTCGTGCTGCCGCAACTGGTGGCCGATCTCAAGGCGCGCATCGCGACCGAAAAGGGCGAAGTGACCGCTGACGTCACCTCGGCCAGCAAGCTCTCTGCCGCGCAGGCCAAGAAGCTGGCCGAAACGCTGAAGGCCAAGGTCGGCAAGACCGTGAAACTGAACACCACTGTCGATGAAAGCCTCATCGGCGGTCTTATCGTCAAGCTCGGCTCGACCATGATCGACACCTCGGTCAAATCGAAGCTCGCGGCTCTCCAGAATGCAATGAAAGAGGTTGGGTGATGGGAATTCAGGCTGCTGAGATCTCTGCGATCCTTAAGGACCAGATCAAGAACTTTGGCAAAGACGCACAAGTGGCCGAAGTCGGCCGCGTGCTGTCGGTCGGCGACGGTATCGCCCGCGTTCACGGGCTGGACAATGTCCAGGCCGGCGAAATGGTGGAATTCCCCGGCGGGATCCGCGGCATGGCGCTGAACCTCGAAGTCGACAACGTCGGCGTCGTGATCTTCGGTTCCGACCAGGACATCAAGGAAGGCGACACCGTCAAGCGCACCAAGTCCATCGTGGACGTGCCTGCCGGCAATGGCCTTCTGGGCCGCGTCGTGGACGGCCTTGGCAACCCGATCGACGGCAAAGGCCCGATCGCGGCGACCGAGCGTCGGATTGCCGACCAGAAAGCCCCGGGCATCATTCCCCGCAAATCGGTTCACGAACCGATGGCCACCGGCCTCAAGGCCGTTGACGCCATGATCCCGGTTGGCCGTGGCCAGCGCGAACTGATCATCGGCGACCGCCAGACCGGCAAGACCGCTGTGGCGCTCGACACCATCCTGAACCAAAAGTCCTATAACGACGCCGCTGGCGCGGATGAGTCGAAGAAGCTCTACTGCATCTACGTCGCCATCGGGCAAAAGCGCTCGACCGTGGCGCAGCTGGTGAAGAAGCTCGAGGAAACCGGCGCCATCGACTACACCATCGTCGTGGCCGCTACCGCCTCGGACCCGGCTCCGATGCAGTTCCTCGCGCCCTACGCCGCGACCGCCATGGCAGAATTCTTCCGAGACAATGGCCGCCATGCCCTGATCATCTATGATGACCTGTCGAAGCAAGCCGTTGCCTACCGTCAGATGTCGCTCTTGCTGCGCCGTCCGCCGGGACGTGAAGCCTATCCGGGCGACGTGTTCTACCTGCACTCGCGCCTGCTGGAGCGTTCGTCGAAGCTGAACGAAGATTTCGGCGCCGGCTCGCTGACCGCGCTGCCGATCATCGAAACCCAGGGCGGCGACGTGTCGGCCTTCATCCCGACCAACGTGATCTCGATCACCGACGGCCAGATCTTCCTGGAAACCGAACTGTTCTACCAAGGCATCCGCCCGGCTGTGAACACCGGTCTGTCGGTGTCCCGCGTGGGTTCGTCCGCTCAGACCAACGCCATGAAGTCGGTGGCTGGCAAGGTGAAGCTGGAACTCGCCCAGTACCGCGAAATGGCGGCCTTTGCGCAGTTCGGTTCCGACCTTGACGCTTCGACCCAGGCTTTGCTGAACCGCGGCGCGCGTCTGACCGAGCTGATGAAGCAGAACCAGTACTCGCCGATGACCAACGCCGAAATCGTCTGCGTGATCTACGCCGGCACGAGCGGAGCGCTGGACAAGGTCGCGGTCAAGGACATCGGCCGCTTCGAGGCTGGCCTTCTGAAGCACCTGCGCACCACCGGCAAGGCACTTCTGGAAGACATCACCAAGAACGACCGCAAGGTTGCGGGCGATCTGGAGAAAGCCATCAAAGCCGAGATCGCTGCCTTCGCCAAAGACTTCGCGTAACCGGCCCTGAAGGAGAAGGCACATGCCCAGCCTTAAGGACCTTAAAAACAAGATCGCGAGTGTGAAGAACACTCGCAAGATCACCAAAGCGATGCAGATGGTTTCTGCGGCAAAACTGCGCCGGGCGCAGGATGCCGCCGAGGCTGCCCGCCCCTATGCCGAACGCATGGCCGCCGTCATGGGCAGCCTTGCCTCGGGGGTTGGCCAGTCTGCCAGCGCCCCGAAACTCCTCGTCGGCAACGGCAAGGATCAGGTGCATCTTCTGGTGGTCATGACCGCCGAGCGTGGCCTTTGCGGTGGTTTCAACTCGACCATCGTGCGGCTGGCCCGGGCCAAGGCAAGCGAGCTCATGGCCGCCGGCAAGACCGTCAAGATCCTGACGGTCGGCAAGAAAGGCCGCGAGCAGCTGCGCCGCGACCTTGGCGCGCATTTCGTCGGCCATGTCGACCTGAGCGAAGTCAAGCGGATCGGCTATGGCAATGCCCAGTCGATCGCCCGCGACATCCTCGCCCGCTTTGAAGCTGGCGAATGTGACGTGGTGACGCTGTTCTTCAACCGCTTCCAGTCGGTGATCAGCCAGATCCCGACCGCACAGCAGGTCATTCCTGCGGTGTTCGAAGAAGCGGGCGCTTCGGCCCAGTATGACTATGAACCCAGCGAAGAGGCCATTCTGGCCGACCTTCTGCCGCGGGGCGTGGCCACGCAGGTCTTCACGGCTCTTCTGGAAAACGGTGCCTCCGAGCAGGGCGCGCGCATGTCCGCCATGGACAACGCCACCCGCAACGCAGGCGAGATGATCACCAAGTACACGACGATCTACAACCGCTCGCGTCAGGCTGCGATCACCAAAGAGCTTATCGAAATCATTTCGGGCGCTGAAGCGCTCTGACGAACCGGAGAAACACTATGGCAAAAGCACCGAAAGCAGCTGCCACGGCTGGCCGCGTGACCCAGGTCATCGGCGCCGTGGTCGACGTGCAGTTCGAAGGCGCGCTTCCCGCGATTCTGAACGCGCTGAACACCGAAAACAACGGCAAGAAGCTGGTCCTCGAAGTGGCCCAGCACCTGGGCGAGAACACCGTCCGCACCATCGCCATGGACGCGACCGAAGGTCTCGTGCGCGGCGCGGGCGTCACCGACACCGGCGCGCCGATCTCGGTTCCGGTGGGCGACGCGACCCTCGGCCGCATCCTGAACGTCATCGGCGAGCCGGTGGACGAAAAGGGCCCGGTTGAAGCCAAGGAAACCCGCGCCATCCACCAGCCCGCTCCGTCCTTCTCGGAACAGGCCACTGAGTCGCAGGTCCTCGTGACCGGCATCAAGGTGATCGACCTTCTGGCGCCTTACGCCAAGGGCGGCAAGATCGGCCTGTTCGGCGGCGCCGGCGTGGGCAAGACCGTTCTCATCATGGAACTCATCAACAACATCGCCAAGGTGCACTCGGGTTACTCGGTGTTCGCAGGCGTTGGTGAACGGACCCGTGAAGGCAACGACCTTTACCACGAGATGATCGAATCCGGCGTTATCAAGATTGATGACCTGACCGCCTCGAAAGTGGCCCTTGTCTACGGCCAGATGAACGAACCGCCGGGCGCCCGTGCGCGTGTGGCACTGACCGGCCTGACCTTGGCCGAACAGTTCCGCGACCAGTCCGGCACCGACGTTCTGTTCTTCGTCGACAACATCTTCCGCTTCACCCAGGCGGGTTCCGAAGTGTCGGCGCTTCTGGGCCGTATCCCGTCGGCCGTGGGCTACCAGCCGACGCTGGCGACCGACATGGGCGCGCTGCAGGAACGCATCACCTCGACCAAAGCGGGCTCGATCACCTCGGTTCAGGCGATCTACGTTCCGGCCGACGACCTGACCGACCCCGCGCCGGCCACCTCGTTCGCCCACCTTGACGCCACCACCGTTCTGTCGCGCGCCATCTCGGAACTCGGCATCTACCCGGCTGTGGACCCGCTCGACTCGACCTCGCGTCTTCTGGACCCGGCGGTTATCGGTCAGGACCACTATGACGTTGCCCGTTCGGTGCAGGGCGTGCTGCAGCGCTACAAGTCGCTGCAGGACATCATCGCCATCCTCGGGATGGACGAACTGAGCGAAGAAGACAAACTGACTGTGGCCCGCGCCCGGAAAATCCAGCGCTTCCTCAGCCAGCCCTTCGACGTGGCCAAGGTCTTCACCGGGTCGGACGGCGTGCAGGTTCCGCTGGATGTCACCATTGCCTCGTTCAAGGCGGTTGTGGCTGGCGAATACGACCACCTGCCGGAAGCGGCCTTCTACATGGTCGGCGGCATCGACGAAGTGATCGCCAAGGCCCAGAAGCTCGCTGCGGCAGCGGCGTAAGGGGGCATCATGGCAGCCACCCTGCAATTCGACCTCGTCTCGCCCGAGCGGAAGCTTGCTTCCGTTCAGGCGACCGAGGTGCAGATCCCCGGGGCCGATGGCGACATGACGGCGATGGAGGGGCATGCCCCCACCATCACCACGCTGCGCCCCGGCATCCTGAAATCGGTCTCGGCCGAGGGCACCAGGTCCTATGTCGTGACCGGGGGCTTTGCCGAGATTTCGGCGACCGGCGTGTCGGTTCTGGCCGAACGCGCCGTTCCGCTGGACGAGATGACGCCTGCGCTGATGGACCAGCTGATCGCCGATGCCTCCGAGGCGACCGCGGTGGCCTCGGACAAGGACGCCGCCGACAAGGCGATGGCCGATCTGGTGGCGCTGCGCGCCGCCGTCCACGGCTGATCTGCCTGACAGACCTGGAAAGGCCCCGGATTTCCGGGGCCTTTTCCTATGTTGACCCATTCCCGTTTGGGTTGTCTATTGTCTGGCGTTGAGCACAGGATTTTCCATGAAGCGCCTCTCCGCGGGTTCCATCGGCATCGAACAGGGCAGCCGCGTGCTGTTTTCCGATTACGCCGATGGCGGGGTGATGTGGACCGGGCAGGGCGACCGCGAAAGCCGTCATGTGATTTCCTTCAAGGAACACTTCAGCGCCCCGCCCTCGGTGATGGTGTCGATCTCGATGTGGGACACCGACCACGCCCACAACGCCCGCGCCGACCTGACGGCGGAAAAGATCACCGCCAAGGGCTTTCATCTGGTGTTCCGCACCTGGTCCGACACCCGCGTCGCCCGCATCCGCGCCGACTGGATGGCGATTGGCGGCGTGCGGGGCGAGGATGACTGGGATGTGGCGTGACTGTCGCGGTGGGTGAACCCCGCGCTTTGCAACAGGGCAAAGCGCGCGAACCACCCACCCTACGGAAAACCGAAGGCGGCAGGTAGCGAACCACCCACCCTACGGACAAACCGCAGGCGGCAGGTAGGGTGGGTGGTTCCGCGCCCCCGGCGCGGGGTCACCCACCACAGCCTCACCCCCGCGGGTAGAACCCTTCATAGATCGGCACCAGGGTATCGGTCTCGAACAGCGACGACACCGACATGCCGCCCCAGATGTTCAAGATCGCCTGGCCGAACATCGGTGCGGTTGGCACGATGCGGATGTTGGGGCAGGCCTTGACTGCGTCGGTCGGTTCGATGCTGTCGGTGATGACCAGCGATTTCATCACCGAGTTCGTCACCCGCTCCACTGCCGGGCCGGAAAGGACGCCATGGGTGATATAGGAATGCACCTCGGTCGCGCCGTTCTCCAGAAGAACCTCGGCAGCCTTGCAGAGCGTGCCGGCGGTGTCGCAGATGTCATCGACGATGATGCATTTCTTGCCGCTCACGTCGCCGATCACCGTCATGCCGGCGACTTCGCCCGCCTTCTCGCGGCGCTTGTCGACGATGGCCAGGGGCGCGTTGATCCGCTTGGCCAGTTCCCGCGCGCGGGCCACGCCGCCGACGTCGGGCGAGACCACCATCAGGTCCTGCATCTGGCCCTTGAAGTGATGCTCGATGTCCAGCGCAAAGACCGGCGAGGCGTAGAGGTTGTCCACCGGAATATCGAAGAAACCCTGAATCTGGGCGGCGTGCAGATCAAGCGTCAGCACCCGGTCCACCCCGGCCTCGGTCAGAAGGTTTGCCACCAGCTTGGCCGAAATCGGCGTGCGGGCCTTGGCGCGGCGGTCCTGCCGGGCATAGCCGAAATAGGGGATCACGGCGGTGATGCGATCGGCCGACGACCGGCGCAGCGCATCGCACATGATCAAGAGTTCCATCAGGTTGTCATTGGCCGGCCGCGAGGTCGGCTGGATGATATACATGTCCTCGCCGCGGACGTTCTCGAACACTTCGACGAACACTTCGCCATCGTTGAACCGTTCAACCCGCGCATCCACCAGATTGACGCTCATCCCGCGGTGCATCGACATCCGCCGCGCGATGCCCTTGGCCAAGGACAGGTTGGCGTTGCCCGAGATGAGCTTCGGTTCGTTGATCGGCGGCATGGGGGGCACCTTCGGATGGGGGATTCGGGACGTTGACACCGCTTATCACCCGGCTAGGCTTTGGGAAAGTTCAGGGGCGAAAGGGAAAGCGCAAATGGCGCAGATTGACTACTATCTTGCGGTGCAATCGCCCTATGTCTACCTCGCGGGCACCCGTCCGGCTGAAATCGCCGCCCGCCATGGCGCGACGCTGGTTTACAAACCGCTCGACGTCGTGCAGCTTTTCCCGCGCACGGGCGGCAAGGTGCGGGCGGAACGTCACCCCTCGCGCAATGACTATGCCGCGCAGGACCGCGCCCGGCAGGCCCGCAAGCTGGGGCTGAAGTTCGACGATCCGCCACTGTTCGGCGCGGTCAATCCTGCCCCCGCTGCCTATGCCGTGATTGCGGCGCAGGCGGCGGGCGGCGGCGATCTGCCTGGCCTTGTCGCCGCGATCGGTCGCGCGATGTGGGCCGAGGGTCGCGACATTTCCGATGACGAGACGCTGCGCCCGCTTCTGGTGGCGCATGGCTTTGACGCCAATGTCGCCGACCGCGGCATGCTGATGGCGGCCGAGACCTATGCGGCCAATCTGGAAGAGGCGGTGTCGCGCGGCGTCTTTGGCGTGCCGTTCTTCGTCGTGGGCGACCGGAAGTTCTGGGGCCAGGACCGGCTGGACGATCTTGATCTGCATCTGGCCGGAAAGCTCTGAATGACCGGCCCCCTGCCTCCGAACCGCCACTGGGACCGTGGCGGCGCCCGACCCGTGCTGGCGCTGCATTGCAGCCTTGCCCATGCCGGGGCGTGGTCCGGCCTTGCTGCCGCGCTGCATGGGGTGACGCTGACGGCGCTGGATTTCATCGGCCATGGCAAGGCGCGCGATTGGGATGGGGTCGAAGACTACCATCTGGCCGCGACCGCGGAGGCCATCGCGCTGGCGGAAACCCTGTCGCAGGGCCAGCCGATCGACCTTTTCGGCCATTCCTTCGGCGGCACGGTGGCCCTGCGCATCGCGGCGACGCGGCCCGATCTGGTGCGGTCGCTGGTGCTGGTCGAGCCGGTGTTCTTTGCCGCCGCCAAGGTGGCCAACGATCCGGAATGGCCGGCCTTCGTCGCCGATCACCGCGCCTTTGGCGCCCTGGTGGCCAGTGGAAGGCGCGTCGAGGCGGCGCGGCAGTTCCACGCGATCTGGAGCGATGGAACGCCGTTCGACAGCCTGCCGGACCGGATGCAAACCTATCTGGCGGCACGCATCCATCTGATCCCCGCGCCTTGGCCCATGGTGCTGGAGGACGGGCCGGGGTTGCTGGCACCGGGCCGGCTGGAGGCAATCCGGGTGCCGGTGCTTTTGGTCGAAGGCAACCTGTCGCCACCCATCGTCGCGGCGGTGAACCGGGCGCTGGCGCGGCGCCTGCCGCATGCCCATTGCATGACCGTGCCCGAGGCGGGCCACATGCTGCCGATCAGCCATCCGGTGCAGCTCGGGGCGCTGGTCACGGCGCATCTGGCTGCGAGCTGAGCGCCCCCGCAAGACTTCGGCGACAGACGTCGGGCAGTCAGCCGCGCAGCGCCGCGAGGAACTGGTCCACCTCTGCCTCGGTCGTCGACCAGCTTGTCACCAGCCGCGCCCGCTCGCGCCCCATCGGGGAGGGCATGGGATAATAGCTGGCGCCCGCCGCCTCAAGGCTGGCGTGCCGGCCTTCGGGCCATTCGGGAAAGAGCATATTGGCCTCGACCGGATGCAGCAGGTCCACCTCCGGCATCTCCGCCAGCCCCCGCGCCAGTCGGGCGGCCATGGCATTGGCATGACCAGCCAGACGCAGCCAGAGGCCCTCTTGCAGATAGGCCGCCATCTGCGCCGAGAGGTAGCGGTGTTTCGACATCAGATGGCCGGCACGCTTGCGCCGCAACTCGAACTCCCAGGCCTTGGCCGGGTCAAAGATCACCACTGCCTCGACCCCGAGACAGCCGTTCTTGGTGCCGCCGAACGACACCACGTCCACCCCGGCCCGCCAGGTCATTTCAGCCGCCGTCGCGCCGGTGGCGACCAGCGCATTGGCAAACCGCGCGCCGTCCAGCTGCACCGGCACGCCATGGGCGCGGGCGACCCCGGCCAGCGCGGCGATTTCGGAGGCCGAATGCACCGTGCCTGCTTCGGTCACATTGGTGATCGACACCGCGCCGGGCTGCACGCCATGCACGCCCGCGCCCTTGGCGCGCAGGATCGCCGCTTCCAGCCCCTCCGCCGCCATCCGGCCATGAGCCCCGCCGACCGGCACCAGCTTGGCGCCGCCGCTGTAGAATTCCGGCGCGCCGCATTCGTCCTCGGCGATATGGGCGTGGCTGTGGCAGTAGACCGCGCCCCAGGGCGGAGTCAGCAGGGATAGCGACAGCGCATTGGCCGCCGTTCCGGTCGTGACAAGATGGACCGCCGCCTCTGGTGCTTCGAAAATCCGGCGCACAAGATCTCGTACCTGGTCCATCTGCGCCTCGGCGCCGTAGCTGCGGGCGTTGCCCTCATTGGCGCGGGTCAGGGCGGCCATGATTTCGGGGGCGGCCCCGCTCGCGTTGTCGGAGGTGAACCACATCGGCAAAGATCCCCTTCAAAGGTCTTCGTGAAAGACGTAATCGTCCCAGTCATCCTCGGGCACGATCGCCTCGGACACTGTGCGGCCGCGCATCGACTGGCCCGCCTTGTGGGTGCTGTCGGGATCGCCCGTCACCAGCGGGTGCCAGTCTGGCAGCGCCTGGCCCTGCTGCAACAGTTTGTAGGCGCAGGAGGCTGGCAGCCAATAGCTGATGCGCTTCAGGGTCTTGGGGTTCAGCCGGATGCATTCCGGCACATGGGAGAAGCGGTTGGGATAATCGCTGCACCGGCAGGTTTCGTTGTCGAGCAGCCGACAGGCGACGCGGGTATATTCCACCTCGCCGGTGTCTTCGTATTCGATCTTGTTCAGGCAGCACTTGCCGCAGCCGTCGCACAGCGCCTCCCATTCGGGGGCGGTCATCTTGGAGAGCGGGACGGTTTCCCAGAAGCGGGGGCGGAGATCGGTCATGGCGGCAGACTGGCCTTTGGCGGGCGAAAAGGAAAGGGCGATTTCCGGCCGGAAATCGCAGCCGGAATTCGTATGAATTCCGCCATCAGACGGCAGAAAGGATGTCCCGCGCCCGGGCGCAGTCGGCGGCGATCTGGTCGATCAGGCCTTGCAGCCCGTCGAACTTCATTTCGGGGCGCAGGTATTCGACCAGCGCCACCGAAAGGTGATGGCCGTAGAGATCGCCCTTGAAATCGAAAAGGAAGGTTTCAAGGTTGGGGATCGCGCCGCCGAAATGCGGCCGGACCCCGAGCGAGGAGGCCCCGAGATAGCTGCCCGCCTGCGGGCCGGTCAGCACGTCGACCTTGACGGCATAGACGCCGAAACGCGGCAGGTGCAGGCCCTGAACGCTCATGTTCGCGGTGGGGAAATTCAGCTCGCGGCCACGCTTTTCGCCGTGGATCACCTCGCCATCAATGCGGTGCCAGTGGCCGAGCATGGCGGCGGCCTCGCGCGGGGTGCCGACGGCCAGTGCCTGCCGGATCGCGGTTGACGAGATTTCCCGGCTGCCGTGCTGGACCAGATCCGAGATGGTGACGGCAAAGCCGAACGCGCGCCCCATGGCTTGCAGGTCGGCGGCCTTGCCCTTGCGGCCGGCGCCAAAGCAGAAATCGGCGCCGACGACGACATGCGAGACACCAAGCCCGCCGGCCAGCACGTCGCGGGCAAAGGCTTCGGGGTCGAGGTTGGCCATCGCCTGATCGAAGGGCAATTCAAACAGCGACTGCACGCCAAGCTTGGCCAGCCGATTGGCCCGCGCCTCGGCGTTCATCAGCCGGAAGGGCGGCGCCGAGGGCGAGAAGAACTCGCGCGGGTGGGGTTCGAAGGTGACGACGCCAAGGGGCGCGGTGCCGCGCGCCAGGTCAATCACCGCCTGATGGCCCAGATGCACGCCGTCGAAATTGCCCATGGCGACCGAAGCGCCGCGCGCGCTCGCCGGAATGTCAGCCCAAGTCTTGATGATCTGCATCTTGCCCCGTGCGCCTTGACTGGTGCGACGGGCCGCCCCGTCAGTCGAACTTGCGGCTGGGCGCCAGAACCAGCGCCTCGCCCTTCAGAACAACCGTATTGCCCACTGCGCAATGGGTTTCAAGGGTCACGCGGCGGCGGGAATGGTCAATCGCGGTCACTTTGACCACGGCTTCGACCATATCGCCGGGGCGGACGGGGGCCATGAATTTCAGTGACTGGCCGAGATAGACCGTGCCATGGCCCGGAAGCTGCTCGCCGATCACCGCCGAAATCAGCCCCGCGGTCAGCATGCCGTGGGCGATGCGGCCCTGAAAGATGGTGTCCTGGGCATAGGCGTCATCCAGATGCACCGGGTTGCGGTCGGTCGACACTTCGGCAAACAGCTCGATGTCGCGATCGGTCACGACCTTGCGCAGATTGCGCGTCATGCCGATTTCAAGATCTTCGATGCAGATCGTGCCGCGGGGCATATTGTCCAGCATGGGGTGATTCCCGTTCATGATGTGTTGCAGCATAGCCGATGCTGCAACGCAGAACAATATAGACGCGAAGCATTCGTGCTGAAATGCGACGAAAGGCGCAATTTTGTTACAATGCGGATTTCAGCCCAGATGCGGCATCGCCCAGGTCGGATAGATCTGCTGCCCGGCGATCCATGCCTCCAGCAAGGCCTTGTCGGGCCGCGCGGCATCCGGCCCGAAGGCCGCCGCCGCAATGCCCCCGGTGATGAACAGCGTGTCCAGCCCCTCGGCCATGCCGCCTTGAATGTCGGTGGCGATGCCATCGCCGACGCAGAGGATGCGCGGGTATTCAAGGCCAAGCTGGCGGCGGGCGAGGTCATAGATCGGCGGATGCGGCTTGCCGAAATACAGCGCCGTGCCGCCCATCGTCTCATAGGCCTGCGCCAGCGCGCCGGCGCAGTAAAGCCGCTTGTCGCCCAGATCGACGATGATGTCGGGGTTGGCGCAAAGTAACGGCAGACCGCGGGTCTTGCCCAAAAGCAACTGCGCGCGATAGTCGTCGGGCGTCTCGGTCAGGTCATCGACCAGCCCGGTGCAGACGATGCCCTCGGCCTCCTGCATTGTCACCCGTTCGGGCGCCACCGTGCCGGGCGGCAGGACGGTGAAGAAGTCCTCGTCCTTCGCCGCGCCGATGTGGAACACCCGGCGCCCCACCGCGCCTTCAAGCATTGCCGATTGCGCCGCATCGCCTGACGACACTACCAGATCCCAGGCGTCGCGTGGCACGCCCATGCGGTCAAGCTGGGCGATCACGGTGGCGTTCGGGCGTGGGGCATTGGTCACCAGGGCCACCATGCTGCCGCCGGCGCGAAAACCCTTCAGGGCGGAAACAGCCTCGGGGAAGGGGGTCTTGCCATTGTGCAGGCAGCCCCAGAGGTCGCAGAACAGCGCGTCATAGCGGTCGGCAATCTCGGCAAGCGAGGAGATGAGCTGGGTCATGGGGCCTCCGGTGTTTCGCCGCTTTTGGCATGGCTGGCGGGCCGCTGCAAATGGCGCGTTGCGGCGGGCCTCGGTGTCAGATATCATTTATGGAATATGAATGAGGTGCCGCATGCTGACCCGTCGTTTCCTGATCTCCAGCCTTGCCCTGCTGCCGCTTGCCGCCACAGCGCAGGCCGGTGCCTATGAGGCCCAGCCCCTGTCGGTGGCCGAGATGCAGGCGGGCGGCGGGCTGATCGTCGACATCCGCACGCCCGAAGAATGGGCCGAGACCGGGGTGATCGCCGGGGCAAGGCTCGTCACCTTTGAGGGCGCGCAGGGGTTCATCGCGGCGGTCGGGCCAGATCTGGCCGATGGGCGCGACCTGATCCTTGTGTGCCGCTCGGGCCGGCGGTCCGCCGCTGCGGCCGAGGCGCTGCAGACGATGATCCCGAACCGCATCATCTCGGTCGAGGGCGGCATGGCCCGCCTGATCGACGCGGGCTATCGGACCGTTCAGCCGCAATGAAGAAGGCCGGGCAGGAGCCCGGCCTTCGGCAGTCTTTCCGCCAGCCGTGATTACAGCTTCAGCGCCGGGATGATCTGCTTCTTGCGGCTCATGATGCCCGGCAGCACGACGGTATCCCCCGAAACCTTGGCCCCGAACGAGGCTTCGGCCATCTGCTTGACCAGATCGTTCGGCACCAGAAGGGTGGCTTCTTCCTTCAGGATGTCGACGACGAACAACAGCACCTGATCGGCGCCGTCCTCTTTCGCCACATCGACCATCGAGGCCATCAGGCTGGCCTTGCGGTCCAGCACCACCTTCGGCGCGGTGGTTTCCAGCACCGAGACGCGCAGTTCCTTGCCGGCGACGCTGTATTCCTTGCTGTCCATGCGCAGCAGTTCCGCATCCGAGAAGGACGACACGTCCGACTTGGCGGCGAACATGGCGGCGGCGAATTCCGGGATGTTCACGCCCAGATCGGCGGCCAGTTTTTCGGCCACGGCGCGGTCATGCGGAGTCGTGGTGGGCGAGCGGAACTCCAGCGTGTCCGACAGGATGCAGGTCAGCATCGCGCCCTTGATCGCCTTCGGCGCCTTGGCCACGTCGGCGCCCATCAGGTCGTGCATGATGGTGGCGGTGCAGGCGAGCGGGCGGATGGTGATGTCGATCGGGGTCTTGGTCTTGATGCCGCCGACCAGCATGTGGTGGTCGATGATGGCCTGAAGCTTGGCCTCGTTGATCGAGGGCGGCAGTTCGGCGGGGTTGTTGGTGTCGACGATGACAACCTTGTCGTCGGCGGTCACGTCCGCAATGATCGCGGGCTTTTCCAGACCCCAGTGCTTCAGCATGAAGGCGGCTTCGGTGTTCGGCTCGCCCAACAGCACGGCCTTGGCGGGGGTGTTCTTCACCTCGGACAGATACCAGGCCCAGGCGATGGGCGAGCCGGTGGAATCGGTGTCGGGGGATTTGTGGCCGAAAACGAGCGTGGTCATGGCAATACCTCAGGGATGGCGGTTTCGCGGGGCTTATAGGGGCGGGGGCGCGGTTTGTCACGGGGGCGAGGAATGCCGGCGACGAATTGCTGCGTTGCAGCAACAGGCAGTCAGGGCTGCGGCGTCCTGCTTTCGGTCAGGATGAACCAGCCGACGGCGGCCATGACCAGCGCTCCGCCCGCCAGCGTGGCCGCCGAGGGGGTTTCGGCATAGACCAGCCAGACCCAGAGCGGCGTCAGGGGCGTCTCCAGCGCGCCCATCAGCCCCGTCACCACCGGGGCGGCCCGGCGCGAGCCGTAGATGAACAGCGCAAAGCCGAGGGTGGAGTTCGCCAGTCCGAAACCTGCCATCAGGGCGACATTTCCGGGGGTGACGCCGGCCAGCGAGGCAAAGGGCAGGCAGGCCAGCGGCGCCCAGACGGCCGAAACGATCCCGGCGGCAAGCGCCGGCATTTCGGGGCGGGCGCGGGCGATGACGATGATCGTGGCCATGGCGGCGGCCATGCCAAGCGCCATCAGATCGCCGATCAGCCGCCCGTCGCCGCCGATGCCCACCATCACCGCCGAACCTGCCAGCGCCAGCGCCGAGGCCGCCATCGCCACCCGGCTTGGGCGCTCGTGCAGCACCAGCCAGCCAAGGGCGGCTGCGGCAAAGGGGACGGTGGCGTAGATGATCGCGACATGGGCAATGGTGGTGGCCTTGAGCGAACCGACGAACAGCAGCATCCCGAGACCGGAGCAAAGCGCATAGAACCAGCCCGCCCGGCCAAGGCGGGCAAAGTCGCCCAGCCCGTCCCGGCCCTTCATCAGGAGAAGTGTCACCAGCAGCCCCGCTGCGCCAAACAGCCCGCGCCAGAGGATGACGGTGGGGGTGTCGAGCGGGATCGCCCGGGCGAACAGACCCGAGGTGGACCAGGCCAGCGTCGCGCCGAACAACAGAAGAAGCGCCTTGCGGTCCATCAGTAGGGCCGCGGCGCTTTGGGCAGGCCGGCCCATTGGCTCGGCTCGTGGCCGTAGATGATCTCGGCCCCGGTGGCGCGGGCCAGTGCCTCCAGCCGATGAAAGCTTTGCATCGCGCGGACGGGATCCTTGGCATCTGCAAAGCCTTCGTCCGGTTCCGAGATGCGGTTGATGGCGTCGGCGGCAAGGATCACCTGCCGGCCGTCGGGCAGCGCCAGATGGGCCGAGAGGTGCCCTGGCGTGTGGCCGGGGGTGGGCAGCAGCGTGACGCCCTCGCAAAGCGGGGTGTCGTCGGAAATGGTGTGATAGCGCGCCTCGGGCCAGTCCAGCGGCCGCACATCGAAGAAATAGCAGGGCTTTTCTTCGGCGCGCTCCACCCCGGTCAGCACGATCATGGCATGAGAGAACCGGGGCAGGCTGCCGACATGGTCGATATGGCCATGGCTGAGGATGACATGCGAAATGTCCCCGGCTTGCAGGCCCAGCAGGGCAAGCTGGCCCTCGGCAGTGTTCGCTGCGCCAAATTCCACAAAGGCGCCAAAGCGTTGCAAGCCGTCGCGCGCCGCCGTCGCCTCTGGTGCAGTGACGTAATCGGGCGGAAAGCCGGTGTCGAACAACACCCGCGCGCCCAGATCGGTTTCCAGCAGGAACCCCGGGATACCGATGATCCGCTGGCCCGGGCCGACATCGAACAGGCCGAAATCCAGCACGAACAGCCGCGAGAGTTGGTGGCCCGGCAAGATCGCAGGCCGGGTCATTTGAACGACAGTCTTTCCACCGTGAAGCCTTCGGCTTCCAGCAGGGCCAGCACCCCTTCTGGCCCCGACAGATGCAGCGCGCCAAAGGCCGCCAGCACCGGCCCCTCCGCCACCGCAGCCGTCAGAACCGGCACCCAGCCGCGGTTCCGGTTGATCATCATCGCCGCTTCCATCATCGCGAATTCATGCGCCACCTGCTCTGGCGTATAGCCTTCGACCGTCAGCGCCATGTCGCGGCTGAATTCCCAGATCAGCCGGGGTTCTTCGGCGAAATAGGCCTCGGCCATGGTGACCGACAGATCCTCGGAGCGCTCCTCCAGCGCCAGCGCAGCGGTGATCATCGACAGCTGGTCCGTCCGGTCGAGCGCATCGAAGATGCCGAAGATCGTGTCATAAGGCTCCAGCGCCTTGACCGGCAGGCCGCGCGCCTTTGCCGTCTCGATCACCATGGCATCAAGGCCGCGATCCGCGCCCATGGCGTCCAGCGCGCAGGGCGGGATGGACAGGAGCATCGACAGATACCAGGGCTGCATCTTGGCCGCCATGAACCCCGGCACGCCACGGGCCTGCATGGCGGCGGAAAGCTTGCCCCAGACCTGCGGCGGCAGGAGTTCGGGCAGGGTGGGGCCGTCGGTGATGACCATGAGGCCCGGTTCCCGTGCCAACCGGGCCTTCAGCGCCGACAGTTCCTCAGGCCCGGCTTCGACCAGCACGGTCCTGGCCGTTGCAAAGGCCGGGGCCAGCCGCTCCAGCGTCCCGGCATGGCGCGGGTCGTCCATGTGATAGGTGCCGATCAGGGTGATCTCCTGCCCCTGCCGCGTTGCCCGCCAGAAGTTGCCTTGGGCGAAAGGCACGGCATGGCTGCGCTGCATCAGCGCCGCGCGGTCAGCCTCGGCCAGAGTTTCGATCAGGTTTTCCCCGACGCATTCGGCGCCGGCGGGCAGGGCAAGGCCCAGAAAACAAAGGAGAAGTGGAAAAAGACTGCGGAACATGGAGGGCTCGGCGGCTAAAGAGGGCAGGGGCCGCTGCATGGCGCTCCTGCGGTGGCAGCGTCGCATGGGCCGGGGCGAAGGCCAAGGGGAAAGCCCGGCCCGGGCCGCGAGAATTTTCGCTGATCTGGCGTTGACTCATCGTGCGCATATGCCTAATTCATGCGCCGTTAGCACTCGTCAAACCTGAGTGCTAATCCCATTCAAACCTGGAAACCCAAGGGAGTGTTACCAGATGGCTTTCAAACCGCTTCACGACCGCGTTGTCGTGCGCCGCGTCCAGTCCGAGGAAAAGACCAAGGGCGGGCTGATCATCCCCGATACCGCCAAGGAAAAGCCCGCTGAGGGCGAAGTCGTCGCTGTCGGCGAAGGCGCGCGCAAGGATTCGGGCGAACTGATCGCGATGTCGGTCAAGGCGGGCGACCGCGTTCTGTTCGGCAAGTGGTCGGGCACCGAAGTCACCCTGAACGGCGAAGAGCTGCTGATCATGAAGGAAAGCGACATCATGGGGATCATCTCCTGATCCCGCGCGGGCCGGGTTGAAAACCCGCCCTGCGATGTTTGCTTGTCCATCCAACCAGATATGAAGGAGTAGCACCATGGGTGCGAAAGACGTTCGTTTTGATACCGATGCCCGCGACCGCATGCTGCGCGGCGTGAACATCCTCGCCGATGCCGTGAAAGTCACCCTCGGCCCGAAAGGCCGCAACGTGGTGATCGACAAATCCTTCGGCGCCCCGCGCATCACCAAGGACGGTGTGACGGTTGCCAAGGAAATCGAACTGGCCGACAAGTTCGAGAACATGGGCGCCCAGATGGTGAAGGAAGTCGCTTCCCGCACCAATGACGAAGCGGGCGACGGCACCACCACCGCCACCGTTCTGGCGCAAGCCATCGTCAAGGAAGGCATGAAGGCGGTTGCCGCCGGCATGAACCCGATGGACCTCAAGCGCGGCATCGATCTGGCCACCGCCAAGGTCGTCGAGGCGATCAAGGCCGCTTCGCGTCCGGTCAAGGATTCGGCTGAAGTCGCGCAGGTCGGCACCATCTCGGCCAACGGTGAGGCCGAAATCGGCCGCCAGATCGCCGATGCGATGCAGAAGGTCGGCAACGAGGGTGTCATCACCGTCGAAGAAAACAAGGGTCTTGAGACCGAAACCACCGTTGTCGAAGGCATGCAGTTCGACCGTGGCTACCTGTCGCCCTATTTCGTCACCAATGCCGACAAGATGATTGCGGAAATGGAAGACGCCTACATCCTGCTGCACGAAAAGAAACTGTCGTCGCTGCAGCCGATGGTCCCCTTGCTGGAAGCCGTGATCCAGTCGCAGCGCCCGCTGGTCATCGTGGCCGAGGACGTGGAAGGCGAAGCACTGGCGACCCTCGTCGTGAACAAACTGCGCGGCGGCCTGAAAATCGCTGCCGTCAAGGCTCCGGGCTTCGGCGACCGCCGCAAGGCCATGCTGCAGGACATCGCGATCCTGACCGGCGGCCAGGTGATCTCGGACGATCTGGGCATGAAGCTGGAATCGGTCACCATCGACATGCTGGGCCGTTCCAAGAAAATCTCGATCAACAAGGACAACACCACCATCGTTGATGGCGCTGGCGTCAAGGCAGAGATCGAAGCCCGCGTGGCCCAGATCCGCGCCCAGATCGAGGAAACCACCTCGGACTACGACCGCGAAAAGCTGCAAGAGCGCGTGGCCAAACTGGCTGGCGGTGTGGCCGTGATCAAGGTTGGCGGCATGACCGAAGTCGAAGTGAAAGAGCGCAAGGACCGCGTGGATGACGCGCTGAACGCCACCCGTGCAGCGGTTCAGGAAGGCATCGTCGTCGGCGGCGGCGTGGCTCTGATCCAGGCTGGCAAGGTGCTGGAAGGCATGACGGGCGCCAACCCCGACCAGACCAACGGCATCAACATCGTGCGTCGCGCGCTGGAGGCTCCCCTGCGTCAGATCGCCCAGAATGCGGGCGTTGACGGGGCCGTGGTTGCGGGCAAGGTGCGCGAGTCGAACGACAAGAACTTTGGCTTCAATGCGCAGACCGAAGAATATGGCGACATGTTCAAGTTCGGCGTCATTGACCCGGCCAAAGTGACCCGCACCGCGCTGGAAGATGCCGCTTCGGTCGCCTCGCTCCTCATCACCACCGAAGCCATGATCGCCGACAAGCCGGCTGACAAGTCGGCTCCGGCCGGCGGTGGCATGGGCGGCATGGGCGGCATGGACGGCATGATGTAATCTGCCCGAAAGGCTGATAAGGAAAGGGCGGCTCCGAAAGGGCCGCCCTTTTCCATATGCCGAGGTTCACTTGGCTCTCTCCCCCTACCTTTCCGGTTGCACGCGCTCCCCGCCGCGCTAGCCTGGGCGCCATGAAAGCCGTCTTCATCGCCTCCAGCCATTCCGCCTATGACGATCGCCCGGGCGAGCTGTATCACTTCCCGAACAGGAACTACCTTTCCGTTGCTGCAAAGACGGTGGGAGATTGGGTGATCTTCTACCAAGGGCGGCGAGGAGGTATCTCTGGATACTACGCTGTCCAGCGTGTTGAGCGGATTGTCCCAGACCCGACTGATCCGTCACATAGTTACGCCATTTTGGACCGCGCGTCGCTCCTGAGCTTTGAACGCCCGGTTCCGCGCTTTCGCGCCAACAATACACCATATGAAAGGGGTCTGCCCAAGGCTCGCGGCAAGAATACCTCTTCTGTGCGGCTGATCTCCGATGCCGATTTCGCCGCCATCATCGACGAGGGCCTTCGGGAAGACATCACCCCTGACACCCTGCCGCGCGAAGGCCCGCTGCCGCAGCCGCTCCAACCCGGCTTTGCCGAAGCCCAGACGGGCTTTGTGCCGCTTGGCAATGCCGATCGGGTGCAGATCCTCGCCTCGCGCGCTTTCCGCGACCGCGCCTTTGCCCGGCAGGTCAAGTCGGCCTATGGCGCGCGCTGTGCCATGTCGGGGCTGATGTTGCGCAACGGCGGCGGGCGGCCCGAAGTGGAAGCCGCCCATATCGTCCCGGTCGAAGCCCGCGGCCCCGACACGGTGCGCAACGGGCTGGCGCTTTCGGGGACCGTGCATTGGATGTTCGACCGCGGGCTGGTCTCGGTGGATGACGACATGACGCTGCTCATCGCCAAGGACAGCGTGGCCAGCGACATCGCCGCGCGGCTCTTCGTGCCGGACCGCAGGCTGATTCTGCCCGCCGATGCCGGCAAGGCCCCGCATCCGGCCTATCTCAAATGGCACCGCGACACCTGCTTCAAGGGCTGATGGCATGAAAACACCCCCGCTCCCCGACCATATGCGCGCGGCCCGCGCGTCCGATCATGCGGCCATAGACGCCCTCTTGCGCGCCGCCTTTCCGACTGCGGCCGAAGCCCGGCTGGTGCAGGATCTGCGCCAGAGCGGCGAGATGGATCTGGAACTGGTGCTGCCCGACGACGGCGGCCTTGCCGGATATCTCGCCCTCAGCCGGATGGTGGAGCCGGCGGGCTGGTTGGCGCTGGCGCCGCTGGCGATTGCGCCCGTCTGGCAGGGCAGGAGGCTTGGCCGCAGGTTGACCGCCGCCGCGCTGAAACTTGCCGCTATCAAGGGGCAGACTGTCGTCGTCCTCGGCGACCCCGCTTTCTACTCCGGCTGCGGCTTTTCCCAGCCCCGCGCCGGCCGCCTCACGTCGCACTATCCGCTCAGCCACACCCTGATCGCCGGACCGGGAGACGATGCGCCCGCCGCAATCCTGCGCTATCCGGCCGCATTCGCCGGGCTGTGACAGACCCTTGCGGTCCGCCCGGTCGAGACGGCAAGATGGTGGCCATGCAGCAGGGGGGGCGGGATGTGAAACGCACCGACAGCTACGGCGACATCGCCAAACGGGTCTCGCGCTGGTGCGGGCGGCAGACCACCTTCCTTTTGGCCATCGCCATCATTGCGCTCTGGATCGTCACCGGCCCGCTGTTCGGCTTTTCCGACACCTGGCAACTGGTCATCAACACCGGCACCACCATCGTCACCTTCCTGATGGTGTTCCTGATCCAGAACACTCAGAACCGCGACACTGCTGCCATCCAGCTGAAACTCGACGAGCTGATCCGCGCCACCAAGGGCGCCCATAATGCGCTGCTGGATCTGGAGGAACTGGACGAGGCGGCGTTGGACCAGTTCCGCGCCCGCTATGAACTCCTCGCCTCGGACGCCCGCGGTCGCTTGCAGCGTGGCGAGGCCGACACGGACACGCCCGAACCCTGATCTGCCCTGCCCCGCTCCTCTTGGCAAGAATGCTCCCGCCGGACGCCCCGGATTGCCAGGCCCGCTGCCGTTACAGGTCTTTCGCCAGCCGGTGCACCCAATGCCCGGTTTCATCGTCAAACCGCGACACGCCGGTCCCGCGAAAGCCCTGTCCTTCCCAGAAGGCCCGCGCCCGGGCGTTTTCCTGCAAGACTGCAAGGCAAAGCCGGGGGCAATCGCGGGTGCGGGCCAGACGCTCGATCTCGGCCAGGAACACCGGGCCGTGGCCCCGCCCGCGGGCGCGCGGGGCGAACAACATCAGGCCCAGATACCCGTCCGCAGGCTCTGGAAACCCGAAGGACAGCTCTGCCACGCCGACCAGTTCGGTGGCGTCGAACAGCCCGAGCCGGTGCGCGGCGGCCGAATCGCAACCCGGCGGGCCATCGGTAAAGAAGGCCTGCGCCTTGGCCAGATCGGGAGGCTTGCGGTCGCTCAGGATCCAGAAATCCGCCGCCTCGCGGTAAAGCGCGGCGACAAGGGCCAGATCGGCCAGGGGGTCAAGCGCCCGGATCAAGCGGGGCAATGGCCACAACCTCCAGCTCGACTGCGCCCGCCGGCCGTCGCCAGACCACCAGATCGCCAACCTCTGCCCCGATCAGCGCCCGGGCAAGTGGCGAATGCGGTGCGATCCGGCCCAGATCGGCATCGGCCTCATCCTCGCCGACGATCTCGAAAGCCCGCTCCACCCCTTCCATCTCCACCACGACACGGGTGCCGAACTGCACTTCCGCGGCGGGCTGAGCGACGGGTTCGACAAGGATCGCGGTGCGCAGCCGCGCCTCCAGATAGCGGATGTCGCGCTCCGCCGCCGCCTCGGGCAAGCGGTCAAGCCGCTCGGCCCGCGCCTTCAGCGCCGCAAGCTCGCCCTGCCGCGCCAGAAGCCGGGCTTTCAGCGTCGCCAGTCCGCGCGGGGTGACATAGTTCGGATGCGGCGAGACCGGCAGGTCGGGCAAGGGCTCCAGCTCACCCGTGCCCTCTTTCACGAAGGCGCGGCTCATCGGATGATCGGCTCCAGCGGGTCATAAAGGCACCCCGCCCCCCAGGCGGCCCGGGGCAGGCTGTCCGGCTTGAACCGGATCGCCCCGGAGTCCAGCTCGGCACGGGAAAAGAACCGCCGATCCGTCACCACGCCCGCGGGATCGCGCCACTCGGGGTCGATTTCCCCCGCGGTGATCGCACAGCGGAAGAACAGGTCGACCTGATGAAAGCCGCTGCGCGGGTCGTGGAATTCGTTGACCAGCGCAGGCTCGCCCACGCTGATCGTCAGCCCGCATTCCTCATGCACCTCGCGTGCCAGATTGTCGGGCAGGGAAGCCCCGCTTTCCGCCCCGCCCCCGGGCGCGCACCACAGATCAGACCGCCGGCCCGGATAGGCGTTGACCAGCAAGAGCCGGTCCTCATGCAGGATCAGCGCGCGGGCGGCAAGGCGGGGGGAGCGATTGGCCATGACCCGACTTTACGGGGCTTTGCCGTGATGTCCACCCTTTGCACCTTGCCCGGCAAGCGGTTAGGTGTGGGCAAACGGGGGATGGCAATGAAGATCGTGGCACGGCCCGGCGCGGGTGACGAGGTGGTGATCCTGCTGCATGGCCTCAGCCGCACGCCGCGCTCGCTGCGGCTCTTGCAAGAGGCGCTGGTGCAGGCGGGCTATGGGGTGATGAACCATGGCTACCCCTCGACAAAAGAGCCGATCGCGCAGCTGGTGGAGCGGGTCGGGCGCCGGGTGGCGGCCTGCGGCGCAAGGCGCGTGCATTTCGTCACCCATTCGCTTGGCGGTATCCTGGCGCGGGCCTGGCTGGCCGAGAACCGCCCGCCGCTGATGGGCCGGGTGGTGATGCTCGCGCCGCCGAATGGCGGATCGGAGCTGGTGGACCGTTTCGGCGACCTCGGCGCGTTTCACTGGCTGATGGGGCCGGCCGGGGTGGAGCTGGGCACCGGCCCGGAGTCCTTTCCAAATCGCCTGGCCTTGCCGGAATACGAGGTGGGGGTGATCGCGGGCACGGTGCCGCTGAACCCCTTGATGGGCAAGATCATTCCCGGCCCGAACGATGGCAAGGTTTCGGTCGCCAGCACAAGGCTCGAGGGCGCGCAGCATATCACCCTGCCGGTCAGCCACACGTTCCTGATGAACAACCCGATGGTGATTGCACAGGTGCTGGCTTTCCTGCGCGAGGGAGCGTTCGAGGATGACCTGACCCTGCCCGCCGCCGTCATGCGGCTGGTGACGGCGCTGAAACGCTAGGGGCGCGAAAATCTCCCGATTTTCGCCTGCGATTTCCGGGCGGAAATCGCCGCGTCAGACCTTGGGCCGCACCCGGTTGACATGGCCCATCTTGCGACCGGGCCGCGCCTCGGCCTTGCCGTAAAGATGCAGGGCGGCATGGCGTTCCTTCAGGATGGCCGGAATGCGGTCGACATCATCGCCGATCAGGTTTTCCATCACCACGTCGGAATGCCGCGCGCCGTCGCCCAAGGGCAGGCCCACCACGGCGCGGACATGCTGCTCGAACTGGTCCACTGCGCAGCCGTTCTGCGTCCAGTGGCCCGAGTTGTGCACGCGCGGCGCGATTTCATTGACCAAGAGGCCCTGTGGCGTGACGAACAGCTCCACCCCCATGACGCCGACATAGTCGAGCGCATTCAGGATGCGCGCCGCCAGCAGCACGGCGTCCGAGCGCTGGGCCGGCGTCAGCCGGGCCGGGATGGTGGTGGTGGACAGGATGCCGTCCTTGTGGACGTTCTCACCCGGATCATAGGCCGCGACCGAGCCATCAAGGCCGCGCGCCGCAATGACCGAGACTTCATGGCTGAAGGAGACGAACCCCTCCAGCACTGCCGGAGCGCCATTCATCGCGGCCAGGGCGGCGGGGGCCTCGGCGAGCGCCATGATCCGCACCTGTCCCTTGCCATCATAGCCAAGCCGCGTGGTCTTGAGGATCGCGGGCGTTCCGATGCGGGCAATCGCGGCCTCCAGATCGGCCAGCGTGTTCACCGCCGCATAGGGGGCGCAGGTCAGGCCAAGCCCGGTCAGGAAGTCCTTTTCCAGCATCCGGTCCTGCGAAATCGCCAGCGCCCGGCGGTTCGGGCGAATGGGCCTTGCGGCCTCCAGCAGGTCCAGCGCGGCGGTGGGGACGTTCTCGAATTCATAGGTGATGACATCGACCGAGGCCGCAAAGGCCGCCAGCGCGGCATGGTCGTCATAGCTGGCGGTGGTGCAGGCATGCGCCACATCGGCGGCGGGCGGGTTCGCGCCCGGCTCGTAGATATGGGTCTTGTAGCCCAGCCGGCTGGCCGCGACCGAGAGCATCCGCCCCAGTTGTCCGCCGCCCAGAATGCCGATGGTGGAGCCCGGTTTCAGCATGTCACTCGTCCTTTGGAGCATCGGGGATCGAGGCCGACAGCGCCGCGCGCCAGGCGTCCAGCCGCACGGCCAGCGCCGGATCGGAAATCGCCAGAATGCCCGCCGCCATCAGCCCGGCATTGGCCGCCCCGGCCGCGCCGATCGCCATGGTGGCCACCGGATAACCCTTGGGCATCTGCAGGATGGAATAAAGGCTGTCGACGCCCGACAGCGCCTTGGTCTGCACCGGCACGCCAATGACGGGCACGCGGGTCTTCGAGGCCATCATGCCGGGCAGATGCGCCGCCCCGCCCGCGCCCGCGATGATGACTTTCAGCCGCCCGGCGGCCTCCTTGCCATAGGTCCAGAGCCGGTCGGGCGTGCGGTGGGCCGAAACGATCTTCGTCTCGTAGGGGATGCCCAGCTGATCGAGGATCAGCGCGGCCTCCTTCATCGTCGGCCAGTCGGACTGGCTTCCCATGATGATCCCAACGTCAACGGCCATGCGCGCCCCCTATCGGTGCCCCCGTTCGGTAATAGGGCGGCAATATACCGGGGCAGGGCAGGGGGCAACCCGTTGGTCGGGGTTCAGCCCGAACCATGGTCAAAACGCATCACGCGATGATGTCGGGGATCAACTGGTCTTCGAACTTCACGATCTGGTCTTTCAGCGCCAGCTTCTGCTTCTTCAGCCGCCTGAGCGTGAGCTGATCGGGCCGCCCGGCGCTTTCCAGCGCGGCAATCGCCTCGTCCAGATCGCGATGTTCGCGACGCAGGACTTCCAGCCTCACCCGAAGCATGTCCTCAAAGTTCATCTCGCTGGAAATGTTCATGGCAGGATCTGGGTCCAGTCTTCTTGGCTTTGGCCGAGGATACAGCGATTCGGTTTCGAAATGGGGAAGAATCTGGGCCGATATGACCACTTTTTGCGCCTGTTTTGTACTTGGCCAAACCCTTGCACCCCCGCGCCCGCCGACCCATATTGAGGCGAACCGGCTGCCATCATGGGGCCGGGGCAGAGATGTCGCTTGGATCAAGGACACCGGGATATGACGAAACTTACGTTTGGCGCGCACCCTTTCCTGCTGGGCTTCGAACAATTGGAGCGGCTGGTCGAACGCACCGCCAAGACCGCCTCCGAAGGCTATCCGCCCTTCAACATCGAGGCGACGTCGGAGAACACCTACCGCATCACGCTCGCTGTCGCGGGGTTCCGTGACGATGATCTGGCGATCACCGTCGAGGACCGGCAACTGGTGATCCGCGGGCGGCAGGGTGAGGACGGGACCGACCGGGTGTTCCTGCATCGTGGCATCGCGGCACGGGCCTTCCAGCGCAGCTTCGTGCTGGCCGACGGGGTCGAGGTGGCGGGGGCCGGGTTGGACCACGGCCTGCTGAACATTGATCTGCGCCGCCAGGTGCCCGAAACCGTGGTGCAGACCATCCGCATCGGCCGCAAGTAAGGAGAAAGGTCATGGATGTGAAATACAACGCCCTGCCGGAAGCCGAACGCGCCATCGTCTATGTGCGCCCGGTGCCGGTGTCGGAACTGCCCGCCGAGGTGCAGGAACAGGTCGGCGATCTGGTCACGGTCTATTCGGTGAACCGCCCGGACGGAGAGCGGGTGGCGCTGGTTGCGGACCGCAAACTGGCCTTTTCGCTGGCCCGCCAGCACGAAATGGTGCCGGTCAGCGTGCATTGAGCCGCGCGGGCTACTTCCGGCGGAACAGTCCGCGATAGACGGTGCGTCGGAACGGGTGGCGCAACTGGCCCAGCAGCGTCTGGGGGATCCGGTCCGTCACCCCGAGCGGCACCGTGCAGGGGCCGGGCACGCGAAAGGTTCCGAAGGCGCGGTCAAAGACCGAAAACACCGTCGCGTAATTCGTGTCGAACGCCTGCGGGTCGGCCGCATGATGCCAGCGGTGCATCGCCGGCGAGACAAAGATCAGCCCCAGCCTGCCATAGGTCCAGGGCAGATCGGCGTGGATGAAGAAGCCATAGTAATGCCGCACCAGATGGTTGGCCAGCGCCGCCTCGGGCGGAAACCCCAGGGCCATGACGGCAGCCCCGTCGATCAGGAAGGTCGTGGCCCGGTTGATCGGGTGAAACCGCTCCAGCGCCAGCCAGGTCATCTGGGTGTCGGAATGATGGATGGCATGCGACGGCCACAGGACCGCCGAATGTTCAAGCCGGTGGCGCCAGTAGCCGACGAAATCGCCCCAGATGACCGCGAGCAGGATCACCAGCCAGGCCGGCAGCTGACTCCAGGTCGCGGTGTCGACCAGCTGGCGTCCGGGCTGGGCGAAGAAGCCGCTCATCGCCTGATTGGCCAACGCGAACAGCGGCACGACCAGAAGGACGTTGGCCAGCATCACCTGCAGGTTCAGCGCGGTTTCGCGCGCCGTGCGGCGGATGTCGCCCAGAAGGGCGCTGCCTTTGGTCGCAAGCCCAAGGCACAGGAAGAACAGCGCCGGCAGGACCAGCGCCTTGGTGGCGACAAGAAGGTTGACGGCCGAGTTTCTTGCCAGGTCTTCGATCACGGTCCCGCCCCGGTTTTGCCGGAACAGCAAAGCAAAACGGCCCCCTGATGGCAAGACCGGGGGGCCGTCTCGGGTCGGGCATCGCGCGGCGACCCGAAAGGCTTGCGCGATGTGGCTTGCGATCAGGCCTTGATGAGGCCCATCGATTCCAGCTTCAGGATCACCTCGTGGGCGCAGGCGTCGACGTCGGTGCCCTCGGTGTCGATCACCAGCTCGGCTTGGGTCGGGGCTTCATAGGGGTCGGAGATCCCGGTGAATTCCTTGATCTTGCCTTCACGCGCCAGCTTGTACAGGCCCTTGCGGTCGCGGCGTTCGCATTCCTCGACCGAGGTGGCGACATGCACTTCCATGAAGGCGCCATACTGTTCGATCATCTCGCGCACGGCGCGGCGGGTCGCGGTATAGGGCGCGATCGGGGCGCAGATGGCGATGCCGCCGTTCTTGGTGATTTCCGAGGCGACATAGCCGATGCGGCGGATGTTGATGTCGCGGTGTTCCTTGGAGAAGCCAAGTTCCGACGACAGATGCTTGCGCACCACGTCACCGTCCAGAAGCGTTACCGGCCGGCCGCCCTGTTCCATCAGCTTGACCATCAGCGCGTTGGCGATGGTCGACTTGCCCGAGCCGGAAAGCCCGGTGAAGAACACGGTAAAGCCTTGCTTGTCGCGCGCCGGCGAGGTCTTGCGCAGCTGGGTGACAACCTCGGGGAAGGAGAACCATTCCGGAATGTCGAGCCCTTCGCGCAGGCGGCGGCGCAGTTCGGTGCCGGAAATGTCCAGAACCGTCGTGCCTTCCGGCACTTCGTTCGCCGGATAATATTGCGCCTTTTCCTGCACATAGACCATGTGCTTGAAATCGACCATGGTCACGCCGATCTCGTCCTGGTGCTTCTGGAACAGATCCTGCGCGTCATAGGGGCCGTAGAAATCCTTGCCGGCCGAGTTCTTGCCGGGGCCGGCGTGGTCGCGGCCGACGATGAAATGGGTCATGCCGTGGTTGCGGCGGATGAGCCCGTGCCAGACCGCCTCGCGCGGGCCGGCCATGCGCATCGCAAGGTTCAGAAGCGACATGGAGGTGGTCGAGGCCGGATACTTGTCGATCACCGCCTCATAGCAGCGCACGCGGGTGAAGTGGTCGACGTCGCCCGGCTTGGTCATGCCGACGACCGGGTGAATCAGCAGGTTGGCCTGCGCTTCCTTGGCGGCGCGGAAGGTCAGTTCCTGATGCGCGCGGTGCAGCGGGTTGCGGGTCTGGAAGGCCACGACCTTGTGCCAGCCCAGCTTGCGGAACAGCGTCCGCAACTCGTTCGGGGTGTCGCGGCGGGCCTTGAAATCGTAATGCACCGGCTGCTGGATGCCGGTGATCGGGCCACCGAGATAGACCTTGCCGGCCACGTTGTGCAGGTAGTTCACCGCCGGGTGGGCAAGATCGTCGGCGCCGAACACCTTTTCGGCTTCGCGGGCCTTGTTCGGCAGCCATTTGTCGCTGACCGACATGATCGCCAGAATGACGCCTTCGGCATCGCGCAGCGCGATGTCCTGACCGGGGGCGACCTTGTCGGCGAAAGCCTCGTTCACGTCGAGCGTGATCGGCATCGGCCAGAGCGTGCCGTCAGCCAGACGCATGTTTTCGACGACGTTGTCGTAGTCGGCTTCGGTGTTGAAGCCCTTCAGCGGGAAGAAGCCGCCGTTCATCAGCAGTTCAAGGTCGCAAACCTGACGCGGAGTCAGATCCCACGACGGCAGCGCGCCGGCTTCGTGCTTCAGCTTCAGGGCGGATTCGTGGGAAACATAAAGCTCCGGGATCGGAGCGTGGTTCGACAGGGTCATGGAAATGCTCGCGTTGTTTGGCCAAGGGCGGAGGCGCCGTCTGGCAAGGCCGCCGTTCGGCGCGGCTTTAGCCCCGGACGGGGGCTGAATTCAAGCGGGACTGGGGTTTTCTTCGGAAATAGGGCGGAAATGCCGCGCAATGCGACGCGGCGGGAATGTCATTCCCCCGAAGGCCCGGAGGGAATGACAAGGTTCTTCAATGTCCGGCCAGCCAACGCTCGGCGTCGAGCGCCGCCATGCAGCCCATGCCGGCCGAGGTGACCGCCTGGCGATAGATATGGTCGGTCAGATCGCCCGCGGCAAAGACGCCGGGAATGGCGGTGCGGGTGGAACCGGCTTCCACCTTCACATAGCCGCCCGAGTGCAGTTCCAGCTGGTCCTTCACCAGCTCGGACGCCGGCGCATGGCCGATGGCCACGAAGAAGCCGGCGCAAGGAATGTCGGTGGTGGCGCCGGTCTGCAGGTTGCGCGCCCGGACGGCGGTTACGCCAAGCGGCGCCTCGGTGCCCAGAACCTCGGTCACTTCGGAATTCCAGACCACTTCGATCTTGGGATGCTTGAACAGCCGGTCCTGCAGGATCTTCTCGGCGCGGAAGCTGTCGCGGCGGTGGATCAAGGTCACCTTCGAGGCGAAATTGGTCAGGAACAGCGCCTCTTCCACGGCCGTATTGCCGCCGCCGATCACCACCACTTCCTTGCCGCGATAGAAGAAGCCGTCGCAGGTGGCGCAGGCCGAAACCCCAAAGCCCTTGAACTTTTCCTCGGACGGCAGGCCCAGCCATTTCGCCTGCGCGCCGGTGGCAAGGATCACCGCATCGGCGGTGTAGGTGGTGCCGCTATCCGCCTGCGCGGTGAAGGGGCGGTTTTGCAGGTCAAGCGAGGTGATGTAATCCGAGATTACCTCGGCCCCCATCGCCTCGGCATGGGCCTGCATGTTGACCATCAGGTCGGGACCCTGGATGTGCTTTTCGCCCGGCCAGTTTTCCACCTCGGTGGTGATCGTCAACTGCCCGCCGGGTTGCAGGCCCTGCACCAGAATGGGGTTCAGCATGGCGCGGGCCGAATAGACCGCCGCGGTATAGCCCGCCGGGCCGGAGCCGATGATCAGAACCTTGGTGTGGCGCGTCTCGCCCATGTCGTCCCCCAGAATCTGCGCCGGATTCGGCGTCGCCTCTCATATAGGCAAGGGATTTGGGGCGGGAAACCCCCGGTGCGGGCCGGCTCATTACGAAAAATTGCGCGTCCGCGAAATATTATTGCGCCCGCCCGGCCATGAGCCTAATAAGCGGTCAAAATGGGAGACAAGAATGGCCACCTCCAAGCTCGATCCGATCGACCGCCATATCCTTGCGGAATTGCAGGCCGATGGTCGGATGACGAACGTCGAGCTGGCAAGCCGCGTCGGCATCTCGGCCCCACCCTGCCTGCGCCGGGTGCGCACGCTGGAGGAGGAGGGCTACATCAAGGGCTACCATGCCGAGGTGAACGCCCGCGAACTGGGATTCGAGGTGGCGGTCTTTGCCATGGTGCGCCTGTCGAGCCAGGCCGAGGCAGACCTGTCCACCTTCGAGGCCCGCTGCCGCGCCTGGCCCTTGGTCCGCGAATGCCACATGCTGAACGGCGAGATCGACTTCATCCTGAAATGTGTCTCGCCCGACCTGTCCTCCTTCCAGAACTTCCTGACCGAAGAGCTGCTGAAGGCCGAGAACGTGGCCAATGTGAAAACCAGTCTGGTGATCCGCTGCGCCAAGGATGAACCGGGTCTGCCCTTTGACGTGCTGGAGGCGCGGCTGGCAAGGAATGCCTGACGCGGGTGCAACCTGACCCTGACATGCAGAAGGCCGCCCCTTGTCGATGCCAGAGGAGCATCGGGGCGGCCTTGACCATTTAAAATCCCGAGGCGGCCGTTTCCGGCCGGACCGGGGCAATCACGGGCTGCCATGCAGGTCTTACATTTCCCGTCACCGCCTGTTGCACAGAGGGACATCTGCTGAGCGGGAAACTGGCCCAAGGCTGAGGCGCTGTCAAAATTTCCGGGCGATAGGTCCGGGATGCGCTGCGATCACGGCCAAGGGGCCGGGATTGTTTGCAGGCCACAGAACAATCCCCGGGCGCGGGTGCGCCGCCTGACCGAATCAACCTTTGGTGTCGTTGCCGGGCAGGCCATGAAAAAGGGCCGGAGCTTGCGCCCCGGCCCCCGGTGAAATGCTTTGGTCGTGGTCAGCTGGCCGCCACCGCGCGGGTTCCCGCCTTCGGGGCGGCCTTCATTGCGGCCGGACGCCGGCGGGTGCCACGCGCCCAGGGAAGCGAGACCTGCACCTCAGTCGAGGCGGCGATGATGGCTTTCATCCAGCGGCGGTCTTTCTTCATGGTGTTCATCCTTCCGGGCTGCGCTTGCTTGGTCCTTGTGACCTTGACGGAGTTTCCCTGTGATTTGCGGCAAGGATTTGGCCTTGTCGCCAGCATTGTCGGAAAATTCGTGGCAAAGACCGGGGCAATTGTGGCGGAGCGGTCTTGCGGCCAACCCTTTGAAATCCGGTTTTTTTATGGGAATCCGGAAACAATCGCGTGCAATTGTTTCCGGATTTGCGGCAATCCTTGGGCGAGATGCGCCCAACGCCCGCCCGGATCAGAGCCGGATCACCGAGATCAGGCGTCCGTAATCTGCCTGGCCCGCATGGGTGGTGCGCCGGTAGGAATAGAATCGCTCGGGGTCGCGATAGGTGCAATGCCGCGTCCATTCCGCCCGGCCCACGCCGGCTTCGTTCAGTCGCCACAGGCCATAGGAAGGCAGGTCAAAGAGATAACGCGCGCCATTGCCGTTGATGAAGAAGCGCCGGGTCTCGGGCGCGTCGTCGGTGAAGGTCTCGAAGAACTCCTGGCCGACCTCATAGGCGATCTGGCTGATGCACGGCCCGATCACGGCAGAGATGGCCGCCCGGCGCGCGCCCAAGGCCTCCATCGCGTCGAGGGTCGCTTCCAGCACGCCGGCCTGCGCCCCCTTCCAGCCGGCATGCGCCGCGCCGATCACGCCTGCCCCGGCATCGGCAAACAGCACCGGCTGGCAATCGGCCGTCAACACCGCCAGCCCGAGACCGGGGGTCGCCGTCACCATGGCATCGGCGCGCGGCGCGCTGGAAAAGGGCGCGGAAACGGTGGCTACATCCGGCGAATGCACCTGATGCACCGAAACCAGCGCTTCAACCCCAAGCCCCATGGCATCGGCCACGCGGGCGCGGTTGATGGCCACGATCTCGGCCAGATCGCTGCTGCCGGTGCCGCAATTGAGGCCCGCGAAAATGCCCGAGGAGGCCCCCCCCTTGCGGGTGAAGAAACCATGGCGGGGCGCCAGTGCCTCCGAAGTGATGATTTCCAGCATCAGGCAATTTCCGACGGTGAAGCGAATCCGGGCGGGGGCGGGGCGTCGGGCCCGGTCAGGGCCAGCACTTTGAACAAGCTTCCCATTTCTGCGGCGTCGGTCAAGCGGCGATGTGCGGCGCGGTGATTTTCCAGCGCCACGCCGGACAGCGCTTGTGCCAGCCGCGCGGCGCGGGCGTCGATGCCAAGGGCAGTCAGAAAGGAACCTTGGGTTGTGTAGTGCTGCGCGGGCCAGCCCGGGGCCAGGGCTTCGAAATCGACATGCGCCGTCAGGTCGGCGCGGCCGGGTTCGGCCAGGGGATCGGTGAAGGCGTGGTCCTTCAGGGCCTGCAACGTGTCGCCCTTCGACCGCCAGCCGCCATAATCGACGATCAGGGCAAGGCCGCCGTGACGGCGCAGCCGGTCCTTGAGGACGGCCATGTAGGGCTGCGCCAGCGGGCAAAGCTCGACCAGGGTGTTTGCGCCATCCTTGGCGAAGCGGGGATCCGGCGCAGGGATGGGATCTGGCGAGAGGCCGAAGGCCAGCTTGCCGTCCTGAACTCCGATCAGCCGCTCGTGCCACCGGGTGCCGAGATTGACGAATTGATGGATCGGCAGGGCGTCGAAAAACTCGTTGGCGATCAGGAACAGCGGCTGGTCCGGCAAATCGTCGATCTCTGCGACCCATCGCGGCGCATGGTCCGCCAGAGCCCGTGCCTGCACCGCGCGCAGGGCGGGCGAGGCTTCGTGCAACATCACCTGCATCGCGGCGTGGAAACCCGGCACTCCGCGCGTCGCACGCAGGATATCGGCCATCAGAGTGCCACGACCGGGGCCCAGCTCGGCCAGGGTGAAGCGGGCAGGCGCGCCTTGATCCAGCCAGCTTTGCGCCAGGCAAAGGCCGATCAGCTCGCCGAACATCTGGGAAATCTCGGGCGCGGTGACGAAATCCCCCTCGGCACCAAAGGGCGGGCGCGTGGTGTAATAGCCATGGAGGGGGTGCAGCAGGCATTCGGCCATATAGCTGGCGACCGTCATCGGCCCGTCCTGCCGGATGCGGTCAACAAGGAGCGCGGCCAGCGCCGTCATCCACGTCTGGCCCGCAGGAGAAACCAGAGCCCGGCGGCGAGCATCGGCAGGCTGAGGAGCTGCCCTGCCGTCAGGCCCCAGCCGTTCAACTGCAGATAGAGGCCAAGCGGGTTCTCTGCGGAGACGAATTGCGCATCCGGTTGGCGGAAGAACTCGACGGCAAAGCGCGCCAGCCCGTAGCCGGCGAAGAACAGCCCGGCAATGGCGCCGGGCCAGCGGAACCAGCCGCGCCGCCAGATGAGATAGGTGAAGAGCGCCATCAACAGCAGCCCCTCCAGCCCCGCCTCGTAAAGCTGGCTTGGATGGCGGATGCAAGGCATGGCGGCCGTGGCGCAGGCCTGCGCCGCCTCGCCGGGGAAGGCCACGCCCCAGGGCAGGGTCGTCGGCCGGCCCCAAAGCTCGGCGTTGATGAAATTGGCGACGCGGCCAAGGAACAGCCCGATCGGCACCACCGCGGCCATCAGGTCGGCCATCGGCAGCATGGCGATCTTCTCGCGGCGGCAAAAGAGGAGGCCCGCCACGACAACGCCGAGAAAGCCGCCATGGAAGGACATACCGCCCTCCCAGACCCGCAGGATGCGGGCCGGATCGGCGGCGAAACCGGCAAGATCGTAGAACAGCACATAGCCCAGCCGGCCGCCGAGGATGACCCCGAGGATCACCCAGGTAAGCAGCCGCTCGATCTGCTCGGGGCTTGCCGGCGCCGCGCCGGGCCACAGGCGCGGGGTTTTAACCATGCGCACGATCAGCTTCCAGCCGGCGATCAGCCCGACGATATAGGCCAGCGCATACCAGCGCAGCGCAAAGCTGACCGGGCCGATGTCGATGGTGAAGATCTCGGGCGAGATGTCGGGGAAGGGGATGTAGGACATGGGGCCTGCCGGTTGGGGTGATGCCTTGTCCGGCAGGGGCGGGGCGTTGTCAATCGGGCCGGCCTTGTGCCGGGGGCCAGTCCGGACCATATAGGGCCAAACGTGATGGAGGCCCCGATGCAACCCGGCAACAAGTTCTTCGACGACATGTCCAAGCTGATGACCAACGCCATGGGCGTGGCGCAGGGGGCCAAGACCGAGGCGGAGACCGCGATGAAGGGCTTCATCGACCGCTGGATGGCCGACCGCGATTTCGTCACCCGCGAGGAATTCGATGCGGTGAAGGCGATGGCCCAGAAGGCCCGCGAAGAAAACGCGGCGCTGGAGGCGCGGATCGCGGCGCTTGAGGGCAAGAAGTAGGTTTTGCCGCGGGCAGCCTTGTGTGTTACTATCTGTTGGTAACATTGGGGCCTGCCATGACCAAGACCACCTCGATCGCCTTGGGCGAGCATTTCACCAGCTTTCTCAGCGAACAGGTGGCCTCGGGCCGCTACGGCAGCGCCTCGGAGGTCGTGCGTGCCGGGTTGCGGTTGCTGGAAGAACGCGAGGCCGCACTGGCCGAGTTGCGGGCCGAGATTGCCAAGGGCGAGGCCAGCGGGATTGCCGAGGGGTTCGACATTGATGAATGGCTTGCGGAAAAACGCCGGGAGCACGCGGTTTGAAGCTGGAGTTCACCAGCGACGCGACCGCCGATCTTGATGACATTCTCGACTACTCGATTGCCCAATGGGGTCTGGCGCGCGGTTTTGACTATGTGACCGAGATACGCAATCGTGCAATGCTGCTTGCGGACGGCTTTCATCCGGGGGCGACGGCCGATGATGTTCAACAAGGACTGCGACGGCAGGTTTCCGGCTCGCACGTCATCTGGTTTCGCCGCGAACCCGATCGGATCGTGGTAATCCGCGTTCTGCATCAAAGCCGCGATGCGGGGCGGTGGCTGGGGTAGAGATCAGGCCAGCCGGCCCCAGAGATCATACTCCCCGGCTTCTTCCACCGTCACCGTCACCATGTCGCCGACCGACAGCCCCTCAAACCCTTCGTCGATGAACAGGTTGCCGTCGATTTCCGGCGCGTCGGCCTTGGTGCGGCAGGTGGCACCTTCGGCGTCGACCTCGTCGACGATCACCTGAATCGTCTGGCCCACCTTGGCCGCCAGCTTCGCCTCGGAAATCGCCTGCGCCTTTGCCATGAAGCGGTCCCAACGGTCCTGCTTTACTTCGTCAGGCACATGGTCGGCCAGGTCGTTCGACCGGGCGCCGGCGACATTTTCATACTGGAAGCAGCCGACGCGGTCGAGTTGCGCCTCGTCCATCCAGTCGAGCAGGGTCTGGAATTCTTCCTCGGTCTCGCCGGGATAGCCGACGATGAAGGTGGAGCGCAGCACGATCTCGGGGCAGTCGCGCCGCCACGCCGCGATTTCGTCCAGCGTTTTCGCCGCCGCCGCCGGGCGGGCCATGCGGCGCAGGGTTTCGGGGTGGGCATGCTGGAAGGGGATGTCGAGATAGGGCAGGATCAGCCCTTCCGCCATCAGCGGCACCAGTTGGCGGACATGCGGGTAGGGATAGACGTAGTGCAGGCGCACCCACAGATCGTCACCCAACCGGCCCAATTCGCGCGCCAGATCGGTGACATGGGCACGCACCTCGCCGCCCTTCCAGGGCGACAGGTCATGCTTGCGGTCCACACCATAGGCCGAGGTGTCCTGCGAAATCACCAGAAGCTCGCGCACACCGGCTTCCACCAGCTTTTCGGCCTCACGCAGCACGGCATGGGCGGGGCGGGAGACCAGCTTGCCGCGCATGTCGGGGATGATGCAGAACTTGCAGGCGTGATTGCAGCCTTCGGAAATCTTCAGATAGCTGTAATGGCGCGGGGTCAGCTTTACCCCGGTCGCCGGCAGAAGGTCGATGAACGGGTCGGGCGCGGGCGGCACGGCCTTGTGGACGGCATCCAGCACGGCCTCGTACTGATGCGGGCCGGTTACGGCCATGACCTTGGGATGCGCGCCGGTGATATATTCCGGCTCGGCGCCAAGGCAGCCCGTCACCAGCACGCGGCCGTTCTCGCGCAGCGCCTCGCCGATGGCCTCAAGGCTTTCGGCCTTGGCGCTGTCGAGAAAGCCGCAGGTGTTCACGATCACCGCATCGGCGCCCTTGTAGTCGGGCGAGATGGCATAACCCTCGGCGCGCAGGCGCGTCAGGATGCGTTCGCTGTCGACCAGCGCCTTGGGACAGCCGAGCGAAACCATGCCGATGGTCGGCTGGCCCTCGCGGCGGGGGGCGTCGAAGACCGGCTTCGGGGCAAGGTCGGGGCGGAGGTTCGGCGGGTTCTGGCTCATGCGGCCGGGTATACCGGAAACTGCGGGAGGGGGCAAACGGGGCGCGGGCGATCCTTGTCTAAGCGGGGGCTTATGGCTGCGGCGCTAAGCCCCACGGCAATGGAGCAGGCCGGAAAACCCGTCCAGATCAGGGCCATGGCGGGCCGGGTGGCCGCGCCGCAACCCTGATCGAAAGGATATCCCATGAAACCGCTTTTCGCCCTGGCGCTTGGCCTGACGCTTGCCCCCTTTGCCGCCATGGCCCTTCCGGCCGTTGGCGATGTGGTCGGCACCACGCCGGAAGCCGCCACCGCCGCCCTGGAGGCCGCCGGCTGCAAGGTTGCCAGCTTTGAGCCGGAAGACGGCCAGATCGAGGCTAAATGCACCGATGCGGCGACCAGCAAGATGATGGAAATCTACATCGACCCGAAGACCGGCGCCGTGACCGGGGTGAAATCCGATGACTGAGTCCGGCTCCGGGCTTTCGGCTGGCCTGTCCCCCAAGGGGCAGGCCACAGCCACCCTGCCGCGCTGGGACCCCTTGCTGCGCCTGACCCATTGGGGCGTTGCCGGGGTGGTGCTTGGAAACTACGCGCTGACCAAGGAGGGCAGCTCGGTGCATATCGCGCTGGGCTGGATCGGGCTTGGCCTTCTGGCGCTGCGGCTGATCTGGGGCTTCGTCGGCCCGGCGGAGGCGCGCTTTGCCAGCTTTTCGCCGAATCCCATGGCCGCGCTGCGCCATCTGGCCAGTCTGGCCCGCGGGCAGGCGCCGCATTATCCCTCGCACAACCCCGCGGGCGCAATGATGGCCTATGCGCTTTGGGCCTGTCTTGCGGTGCTGACAGTCACGGGCATCCTGATGACCGGGGCCTCTCCGATGAAACAGGCCGAGCTTGAAGCCGCTGTCGCCGCTGGTGATTGGTCGGCGGTTGTGGAAGAAGGAGGGGACGGGGAGGAAAACGAGTCCCCCGGCGGAGAGGCGTTGGAAGAGGTGCATGAGGTGGCGGCCAATCTGATCCTGCTTCTGGCCTTGCTGCATGTCGCGGGCGTGGCAGTGGAAAGCCGCGTGATGCGGCGCAATCTGGTGGCTCCGATGCTGGTGCCGCGGCGGAGACGCCGGTGACCGCGCAAGCCTCCTCCTTGCTGGCGGGGCGGCGGCGGCCCGTCGCCCTGGCCCTGTTCCTGCTGGTTCAGATGTTTGCCGCCGTGTTCTTTGTCGGTGACGCCATCGCCGATGTGCTGGAAGGCGACGTTGGCCCGCACCTCTACTTTGAAATGCTGGTCGCGCTGGCCCTTGCGCTGGGCGTCGGGCTTGGCGCGCTGGCGCTGCGCCAGACGCTGGAGGAAATGAAGGCGCAGGATGTGGCGCTGGCTTCGGCCCGCGGCGCGCTGGGCGATGTGATTGCCGCGCAGTTCACGGCATGGGGCCTGACCCCGGCCGAGCGCGACGTGGCCTTTCTGGCGCTGAAGGGTCTAGATGTCGCCGAAATCGCCGAATTGCGCGGGCGCGCGGCGGGTACAGTGCGGGCGCAACTGGCGCGCATCTACGCCAAGGCGGGCGTGTCCGGGCGGGCGCAGTTCGCCGCCTGGTTTGTCGAGGACCTGCTGGGCGAAGGGCTGGAGACAGAGCCGCAGCACGGCTGACGGCAACACCGCCGGGCAGGGGCCTCAGCCGTGGTCCGGGGCCTTGCCGGACACGGCGCGATAGGGACGGGTGGTGTCGCGCAGCGCGACGTCCGGCACTTCGACCGTCAGCTCGATCGCCCCATCGCCGGCAAGGGTCAGCGTCAGCTGGCCGGGGCCGTCGGGCGGGCCGTCATAGCGCAGGTCGAGAAGCGACAGGACCATGTCCTTCTGGCCGCGGTCGATGCCCTGCGTCCGCACCGCCGTAACCGTCTCGACCGTCAGCAGCGATTGCACCCGCTCATAGGGGCGCTTTTCGCGCAGCGCGGTTTCGCGATCTTCCCAGCGAAAGCGGTTCAGCAGCAGCGCAAAGCGGCGGCGCGGGCGGGCCCAGGTCATTTCCGTGATCGGAAACACCGCGTCCTGCGTCAGCGCCGCGATGACCGACACGTCCTCTGCCGTCCGTGCCAGAAGCCGGATGGGGCTTTCGTCTCCGTCTTCGAAGCGCGCGTCGGTCATCCGGCAATCCGCTCGATCAGGGCGCCGCAGGCGCGCAGCTTTTCCTCGACCCGCTCATAGCCGCGGTCAAGGTGGTAGACGCGGCTGACCACGGTTTCCCCCTCGGCCGCCAGCGCGGCGAGGATCAGCGACACCGAGGCGCGCAGGTCGGTGGCCATCACCCGGGCGCCCTTCAGCCTGGACACGCCGGTCACGGTGGCATGGCCGCCATGCACGTCGATCTTCGCCCCCATGCGCAAAAGTTCCGGCGCATGCATGAAGCGGTTTTCAAAGATCTTTTCCTCCAGAACCGAGGTGCCCTCGGCGGTGCAGAGCATGGCCATCATCTGCGCCTGCAGATCGGTCGGGAAGCCGGGGAAGGGTTCGGTGACAACATCCACCGCCCGCACCCGCTCGCCCCGGCGCTTGACCTTCAGGCCGCGCGCGGTTTCCGTTACCTCGACCCCGGCCGCATCCAGCTTTTCGGCGAAGGCGCCGACCAGATCCAGCCGCCCCCCCAGGCATTCCACCTCGCCGCCGGCAATCGCCGGCACCAGCATGTAGGTGCCCAGTTCGATGCGGTCGGTGACAACCGGATGGGTCGCGCCATGCAGCCGGTCCACGCCCTGAACCGTGATCGTGCTGGTGCCTTCGCCCTCGATCTCGGCCCCCATCTTGTGCAGGCATTGCGCCAGATCGACGATCTCCGGCTCGCGGGCGGCGTTCTTCAGAACCGTGGTGCCTTTGGCCAGAGTGGCGGCCATCAGCGCGTTTTCCGTTGCCCCCACCGAGACGAAGGGAAACTCCACCACTGCGCCCTTCAGCCGGCCGCCGGGGGCCTTGGCATGGACATAGCCTTCGCGCAGGTCGAGATCGGCCCCCATCGCCTCCAGCGCCTTCAGGTGCAGGTCGACCGGCCGTGCGCCAATGGCGCAGCCGCCGGGCAGCGAGACAATGGCATGGCCATCGCGCGCCAGCATCGGGCCAAGCACAAGGATCGAGGCCCGCATCTTGCGCACGATGTCATAGTCGGCGGTGTGATTGGTGATGTCATGGCTCGACATCGCCAGCACCTGCCCGTCCTGCAGACTGGCCACCTCGGCGCCAAGGCTGCCCAGAAGCTGGGTCATGGTGCGGATGTCGGACAGGCGCGGCGCATTGGTCAGCGTCAAGGGCTCGTCGCTGAGCAGCGTCGCCGGCATCAGCGTCAGGCAGGCATTCTTGGCGCCGGCGATCGGAATCACCCCGTTCAGCGCGCCATTGCCTTTGACCAGAATCGAATCCATCGCCTACTCGTCCTCTTGTTCGTTGTCCGCGCCATCGACGGCACGCGCCTTTGCCTGCGCCTTGCGCCGCGCCATATTGGCCTTCAGCGCCGCCTTCAACCGGTCCTCGCGGCTTTCCGGCGCCTTGGCCTTGGGCTTGGCCGCCGGTTTTCCGGCTTTCGGGGGGGCGGGGCTGTCCTGCATGGCCCTCTCCTTAACGCAGGGCGCAAAAACCGTCCAGAAGGGATGCGAAAAGCCTCTTGCGCGCCCCGGAATTTGCGTCTAATCACCCGCCACGCCCGGCAGGAAGCCCAGCCGAAGCGCCCCGGCGCTGCAGTAGCTCAGTGGTAGAGCACTCCCTTGGTAAGGGAGAGGTCGAGAGTTCAATCCTCTCTTGCAGCACCATCCTTTCCCCTTGATTTTGCAAGAAACACTGGCGATCAATGGCTTGGCTTGGCTTGGCTTGGCTTGGCTTGGCTTGGCTTGGCTTGCCTTGGCTTGGCTTGGCTTGGCTTGGCTTGTCTCTGGCGGGCCGGCCTTTGGGCGGACGGGGAGAGACCATGCTGCGGACCTATCTGTTTCTTCTTGCGGCCATCGTGCTGGAGGTGATTGCCACCACGGCGCTCGCGCGGTCGGCAAGCTTTACGCGGGCGGTTCCCAGCCTGATTTCCGCGGTCGGCTATGCCGGGGCTTTCTGGCTGTTGTCCGTGCCGCTGCGGCATCTGCCCACCGGCATCGTTTATGCGATCTGGTCGGGGCTGGGGATCGTGCTGATCACCGCCGTCGCCTGGATCTGGCAGCGGCAGGCGCTGGACGGGCCGGCGCTTCTGGGGCTGTCGATGATTCTGGCGGGGGTTCTGGTGATTCACCTGTTCTCGACCGCGGTCAATCACTAGGGGCGGCAGATGGAGTTCGCGGCGATCCTGTCATTGCTCGACCTTGCCGCGGCGGTGGTCTTTGCCACCACCGGGGCGCTGGTGGCCTCGCGCAAGGAGATGGACATTCTGGGCTTCATGTGGCTGGGGGTGATTACCGGCATTGGCGGCGGCACGCTGCGCGACCTGCTTCTGGGGCTGCCGGTGTTCTGGGTGCAGGACGCAACCCCGGTGGCGCTGTGTCTGCTGGTGGCGGGGGTGGTGCATTTCTCGGCGCATCGGGTGTCGTCGCGCTATCGGCTGCTCTTGTATCTCGATGCCTTCGGGATGGCGCTGGTGACGATTGCCGGGGCGGCGAAGGGGCTGGATGCCGGGGCGGGCCCCTTGGTGGCGCTGGTGATGGGGGTGATCACTGCCAGCTTTGGCGGCATCCTGCGGGATTTGCTGGGGCAGGAGCCGTCGATCCTGCTGCGCCGGGACATTTACGTTTCCGCCTCGGCGGCGGGGGCGGCGCTGTTTCTGGGCAGCCTTGCGGTCGGCCTGCCGCGCGAGGGCGCGATGGCGGCGGGGCTGGTGACGGCGGCGGGCATCCGCGGTCTCGCGCTCTGGTTCAACTGGTCGCTGCCGGTCTATCGGGCAAGGCCGGGCCGCGCGCCGGATGAGCGCGGCGGGGTGAAATGACAAACGCGCGGCCCCGGTAGGGACCGCGCGTTTCAGAACTGAAGGTGGGGTGAAACCTCACCCTACGGACTCACGCCAGCGACGGGTCAATCGCCTTGCACGCCGCCACAAGGCCCTTCACCGCGTCGATGGACTTGTCCATCATCGCCTGCTCGTCCTTGTTCAGCTTGATGTCCACCACACGCTCCACGCCGCCGGCGCCAAGGATGGTCGGGACGCCGACATACATCCCGTTCAGGCCATAGGCGCCGTCGACATAGGCGGCGCAGGGCAGGAGGCGCTTCTGGTCCTTCAGATAGGCCTCCGCCATTTCGATGGCCGAAGCGGCGGGCGCATAGAAGGCCGAGCCGGTTTTCAGGAGGCCGACAATCTCGGCGCCGCCGTCGCGGGTGCGCTGCACGATGGCGTCCAGCTTTTCCTGCGTGGTCCAGCCCATCTGCACCAGATCGGGCAGCGGGATGCCGGCAACGGTGGAATAGCGGGTCAGCGGAACCATGGTGTCGCCATGGCCGCCCAGCACGAAGGCGGTGACGTCCTTCATCGAGACGTTGAACTCCACCGAGAGGAAATGGCGGAAGCGGCCGGCGTCGAGGACGCCCGCCATGCCGACGACCTTGTTCGCCGGCAGGCCCGAGAACTGCTGCAGCGCCCAGACCATCGCGTCGAGCGGGTTGGTGATGCAGATCACGAAGGCGTTCGGGGCATGGGCCTTGATGCCCTCGCCGACCGATTTCATGACTTTCAGGTTGATGCCCAGAAGGTCGTCGCGGCTCATCCCCGGCTTGCGCGGCACGCCGGCGGTCACGATGCAGACATCGGCGCCCGCGATGTCGGCATAGCTGTTGGCGCCCTTCAGCGAGGCGTCAAAGCCTTCGACCGGACCGGACTGCGCGATGTCGAGCGCCTTGCCCTGCGGCGTGCCCTCGGCGATGTCGAAGAGGACGATGTCCCCCAGTTCCTTGAGGGCGGCGAGGTGAGCGAGCGTGCCACCGATCTGGCCTGCGCCGATCAGCGCGATCTTGGGTCGTGCCATTAGTCCGGTCTCCGGGTTTGGTATACAACGGTATGCTAAACGCGGCGCGGGGGAAAAGCAAGCCCGCCGCGCTGCGGCAAAGGCGGGGGCTGGCCGGGGGCGCATGATTGCGCTAACCGTTCGGCCTGACCGCCGCCGGGAGCTTTTTCCCGTCGGATCAGCATTGCGCGGCATCATGGGGGATTCGCGCGGCAGGGGGAAGAGGCATGGACGGCGTTCTGTTCTGGACTTGTGCGATTGCCGCTGCGGCGCTGGTGGGCATGGGCAAGGGCGGCATGCCGGTGGTGGGCATGCTGGGGGTGCCGGTCCTGTCGCTGGCGATCTCGCCGGTCACCGCGGCGGGGCTTCTGCTACCGGTCTATGTGCTGTCGGACATGTTCGGGCTTTACGCCTATCGCCATGCCTTCGACCGGCGGGTGCTGGCGATCCTGATGGTCGGGGTGACGGTCGGGGTGGGGCTTGGCTGGGCCACGGCCAGCATTACCCCGGAATGGCTGGTGACGACGATCGTCGGGCTGATCGGGGCGGTGTTCGCGCTGCGGCTCTTGACGCGGCGCGGTGAGGTTGCCCGGCGCGAGGCCGAGGTGGCGCCGGGGCTGTTCTGGGGTGCGGTGACGGGGTTCACCAGCTTCGTCAGCCATTCCGGCGCACCGCCGTTTCAGGTCTATGTCCTGCCGCTTGGCCTACAAAAGATGGTCTTTGCCGGGACAAACACCATTCTGTTCGCCTATCTCAACGGCATCAAGCTGGTGCCCTATTGGGCGCTGGGCCAGTTCTCGCCCGGCAATCTGAAAGTGGCGGTCCTGCTGATGCCCGCCGCCGCCGTGGCGGTGTTCGCCGGGGTGAAACTGGTGAAGATCGTGCCGGAAAAGCTGTTCTTCCAGATCATCACCTGGGCGCTTCTGGGCATCTCGCTGAAGCTGATCTGGGACGGGCTGTCGGCCTGACCGGGCGCCCGCCTAGGCCGGATCGCCCTTGGCGGGAAGCTCCTCGGTGATCTCCTGCCAGGCCTCGCCCGAGGCGACAAGGCAGGCGGTGCCATCAGGCAGGGTGACGACCAGCGTCCAGCTTCCGCCTTCGGAGGCGAAGATCTCCAGCACCTGTGCCCGCCCGTTCGCGTCGGCCGTCAGCCCCGCAGCGCGGCGCGATTCGGCAAAGCGGGTGGCCAGCCCCGCCACCACCTGATCGCGCGGGGCGCATTGCGCCGCTTCGGCGGCACGGGTGGCAAGGATCAGCCCGCCAAAGCCCAGCGACAGTGCAAAAAGCGTCTTGTCCATCGGGACCCCCCAAGGTCACATGCGACAAGGCTGCGCCCGAATGGTGACGGGGTGGTTAACGCCGCGCGCCGGTTTTTCTGCGATGCAGCAAAAACAGGCTTGCCGAAAATGCCTGAAAGGTGTCTTTTTGCGCAAGATTGTTACTCGGGAGAGAATCATGTCGGCACGCCCCTACCGTTCGGTGCTTTACATTCCCGGCTCGAAAGAGCGGGCGCTGGAAAAGGTCATGGGGCTGGCCGCCGATGCGATCATCTTCGATCTCGAGGACGCCGTCGCACCGGAGGAAAAGCCCGCCGCCCGCGCGCTGCTGGCGCGGGTGCTGACGGACTGGGATTTCGGCAACCGGGCGCGGATCGTGCGGATCAACGGCTTTGACACCGAATGGGGCCGCGCCGATGCCAATGCCATGGACGAGGCGATTGCCCGCGGCGCGAAGATCGACGCCATCCTGATCCCCAAGGTGAACCGCGCTGCCGATCTTGACGCCGTGGCCGAGGCGGTGCCGGGCGCCGATCTCTGGGCAATGATGGAGACGGCGGCGGGGATGCTGAACGCCGCCGAGATTGCCGCCCATCCGCGCCTGAAGGGCATGGTGATGGGCACCAACGACCTGGCCAAGGAACTGGGCAGCCGCTTCCGCCCCGACCGTCTGGCACTGCAGGCCGGGCTGGGCCTGTGCCTTCTGGCCGCGCGGGCGCATAGCCGGGTGATCGTGGATGGCGTGTTCAACGCCTTCAAGGACGAAGCGGGGCTGAAAGCCGAATGCGAGCAGGGCCGCGACATGGGCTTTGACGGCAAGACGCTGATCCATCCGGCGCAGCTGGCGATTGCCAACGCCGCCTTTGCCCCCTCGCAGGCCGAGCTGGAGCTGGCCCGCCGCCAGATCGACGCCTTCTTCGCCGCCAAGGCGGCGGGGCAGGGCGTGGCGGTGGTCGACGGCAAGATCGTGGAAAACCTGCACATCGTCACCGCCGAGGTGCTGATCGCCAAGGCCGAGGCGATTGCGGCCATGGCGGATTGATGCAAGTGTGAAGCGGATTCACATCTTGGGAGACCGTCCATGATCCTTCTTATCCTGGGCCTTGCCCTCTGGGCCGGGGCGCACCTGCTGAAACGCCTCGCCCCGGAGCTGCGGGCAAGCTGGGGCGACCGCGCCAAGGCGTCGATCGCGCTGGCGCTGGCTCTGGGCGTTGTGCTGATGGTGATCGGCTATCGCTCGGCGGAGGGCGCTTTCTTCTGGGGACGCACGCCGATGCTGGCGGGGATCAACAATCTGGTGATGCTGGTCTCAGTCTATTTCTTCGCCGCTTCGGGCATGAAGACGGCGCTGGCGCGCAAGCTGCGGCACCCGATGCTCTGGGGCGCGGTGCTGTGGGCGGCGGGGCATCTGCTGGTAAACGGCGATGTGCCGTCCTTCGTGCTGTTCGGCGGCATCGGGCTTTGGGCGCTCGTGGAGATGGCGCTCATCAACCGAGCCGGGCCTTGGGTTCCGCCCGCCGCCAAGCCGGCGAAGTTCGAGGTGATGGCGCTGGCCGGAACGGTAATCGTCTATGGCGGCATCGTCGGCGCCCACTATGCCCTTGGCTACCCAACCTTCGGATAAGACCATGAAACTTTACCGCTTTTTGTCTGACGACGACACCTCCGCCTTTTGCCACAAGGTCACGGCGGCGCTGAACAAGGGATGGGAGCTGCACGGCCCCCCGACCTATGCCTTTGACGCGGCCAAAGGCGTGATGCGCTGCGGGCAGGCCGTGGTGAAAGAGGTGCCGGGGGACTACACCCCGGAGGTGAAGCTGGGCGCACAATGAACCGGGGACGGTGGGTGGAAACCACCCACCCTGCACCCGTCCCGGTAGGGTGGGTGATCCCACCCACCAATGCAGGAACATAGACCGATGAAAACCAATCCGGGCCGCTTTTTCGAAGATTACCGCATCGGCGAGGTGATCCGCCACGCTGTGCCGCGCACCGTCTCGGGCGGCGAGCGGGCGCTTTATCATGCGCTTTATCCGGCCCGCGGCGCGCTTTATTCCTCGGACGAGTTCGCCCGCGCCTGCGGCCTGCCGCAAAGCCCGGTCGATGACCTGATTGCCTTCCACGTGGTCTTTGGCAAGACCGTGCCCGACATCAGCCTGAACGCGGTGGCGAACCTTGGCTATGCCGAGGGGCGCTGGCTGGCTCCGGTCTGGCCCGGCGACAGCCTGCGCTCGGAATCGACCGTGATCGGGCTGAAGGAGAACTCGAACGGCAAGTCGGGCAATGTCTATGTCCGCACCCGCGGCATCAACCAGCGCGGTGAAGTGGTGCTGGAATATGTCCGCTGGGTGATGGTGCGCAAGAACCGCGCCGATGCACCCAGCCCCGACGCGGTGGTGCCCGACCTGCAAAAGGTCGTGCCGGCCGCCGATCTGGTGATCCCCGAGGGCGTGGATTTCTCGGGCTACGATTTCACTCTGGCCGGAGAGCCGCACCGCTGGGGCGACTATGCGGTGGGCGAGAAGATCGACCATGTCGATGGCGTGACCATCGAGGAGGCCGAGCATATGCTGGCCACGCGGCTCTGGCAGAACACCGCCAAGGTGCATTTCGACGCCACCTTCCGCGAGGATGGCAAGCGGCTGATCTATGGCGGCCATGTGATCTCGATGGCGCGCGCGCTCAGCTTCAACGGGCTGGCCAATGCCCAGATGATCGTGGCGCTGAACGGCGGCGCCCATGCCAACCCCTGTTTCTCGGGCGATACGGTGAAGGCCTGGTCCGAGGTGCTGGACAAGGCGGAAACCGCGGCCCCCGGCGTCGGGGCGATCCGGCTGCGGCTGGTGGCGGTCAAGCAGGGCGCGGCGCCCTTTGCCCTGAAGGGTGAGGATGGCAAATATGCGCCCGAGGTGCTGCTGGATCTGGACTACTGGGCCTTGATGCCGATCTGAGGGGCGGCGGGGCAGGGTAGTGATATTTGTGATCACGCTGAAAAAAAGTGTGATCACAAATGCGGAAAATTCGGGGTGATAGCGGCAACAACCTGCCCTTTGCCCACCGTTTATGGTGACAGCGCGATTTTTCGCGTTATTGAAGTGAAAAGACAGCTTTGGCCGGGCCGCTCAGCCCGCCAGCCAGCGAACAAGGGACATGACATGGCAGACGTCAAACGGGTCGAGCGGCCCCTTTCTCCCCATCTGCAGATCTATCGTATCCAGCTGACCGCCGTGACCTCGATCCTGACCCGGATCACCGGCAATGCGCTGATCGTCGGCATCGCGCTGGCGGTCTGGTGGCTTCTGGCGGCGGCGACCTCGCCCGAATATTTCGCCACGGCCAATGCGGTGGCAACCTCATGGTTCGGCGATCTGGTGTTCACCGGCTCGGCCTGGGCGGTGTGGTATCACTACCTCGCCGGGCTTCGGCACCTTTACTATGACGCGGGCAAGGGGCTGGACATTCCCACCGCCGAAAAGCTGGGCTGGGCCTGCATCATCGGCTCGGTCGTGCTGACCGCGATCACCATTCTTCTGGTTCAGTGAGGGGCAGACCATGCGTTACCTGACCGCCCGCAAGCGCGCCGAGGGCAAGGGCGCCTCCCACACCGGGACCGAACATCACTGGCACATGACCGTCAGCGCCGTGGCGCTGGCCTTCCTGGTGCCGACCTGGCTCTACATCTTCGGCTCGGCCTTGGGGCAAAGCCAGGAGCAGGTCGTGGCAATCTTCGCCCGGCCGTTCCCCGCCATCCTGACCGCGCTGGTCCTGATCGTCGGCATGCGCCATTTTGCCATGGGCGCCACCATGATGATCGAGGATTACGCCAAGGGCACTGCCCGCAAGATGGCGATCATCTTCGCCTATTCCCTGTCCGCCGTGATCGTCGCCACCGGGCTGTTCGCCCTGCTGAAGATCGCGATCTGAGGTTTCTGACATGACGCAAGCCTATACTTACGAGACCCATGATTACGACGTGGTGGTGGTCGGTGCCGGCGGCGCGGGCCTGCGGGCGACCCTTGGCATGGCCGAACAGGGCCTGCGCACCGCCTGCGTGACCAAGGTGTTCCCGACCCGCTCACATACGGTCGCCGCGCAGGGCGGGATTGCCGCTTCGCTTGGCAACATGGGGCCGGACAGCTGGCAGTGGCACATGTATGACACCGTCAAGGGGTCGGACTGGCTGGGCGATACCGACGCGATGGAATACCTTGCGCGCGAGGCGCCGAAGGCGGTTTACGAGCTGGACCATTACGGCGTGCCGTTCAGCCGCACCGAAGAGGGCAAGATCTACCAGCGCCCCTTCGGCGGCCACACCACCGAATTCGGCGAAGGCCCGCCGGTGCAGCGCACCTGCGCCGCCGCCGACCGCACCGGCCACGCCATCCTGCACACGCTTTATGGCCAGAGCCTGAAGAACAACGCCGAATTCTTCATCGAATATTTCGCGCTTGATCTCATCATCACCGACGGGCGCTGCACCGGCGTGGTGTGCTGGAAGCTGGACGATGGCACGATCCATGTCTTCAACGCCAAGATGACGGTGCTGGCGACCGGCGGCTATGGCCGGGCCTATTTCAGCGCCACCTCGGCCCATACCTGCACCGGCGACGGTGGCGGCATGGTGGCCCGCGCCGGCCTGCCCCTGCAGGACATGGAATTCGTGCAGTTCCACCCGACCGGGATCTATGGCTCGGGCTGCCTGATCACCGAAGGCGCGCGCGGCGAGGGCGGCTATCTGACCAACTCGAACGGCGAGCGCTTCATGGAGCGCTATGCGCCGCATTACAAGGACTTGGCGCCGCGCGACTATGTGTCCCGCTGCATGACGCTGGAGATTCGCGAAGGCCGCGGTGTGGGCGAGCATGGCGACCATATCCACCTGCACCTGAACCACCTGCCGAAAGAGACGCTCGACCTGCGCCTGCCCGGCATTTCGGAATCGGCCCGCATCTTCGCCGGGGTCGATCTGACCAAGGAGCCGATCCCGGTGCTGCCGACCGTGCATTACAACATGGGCGGCATTCCGACGAACTACTACGGCGAGGTGCTGAACCCCACCGCCGAAAACCCCGATGCGGTCTTCCCCGGCCTGATGGCCGTGGGCGAGGCGGGCTGTGCCAGCGTGCATGGCGCGAACCGGCTGGGGTCGAACTCGCTGATTGACCTCGTGGTCTTCGGCCGGGCGGCGGCCATTCGGGCCGGGCAGGTGGTGGACCGGGCCTCGGCGATGCCGGCGACCAACAAGCCCGAGGTTGACCGCGCGCTTGGCCGGTTCGACGATCTGCGCCATGCCAAGGGCGCGATCCCGACCGCCGATCTGCGGCTGGAAATGCAGCGCACCATGCAGTCGGATGCCGCCGTGTTCCGCACCGACAAGGTGCTGGCCGAGGGCGAAAAGAAGATGACGGCGATTGCCGGCAAGTTGGGCGATCTGAAGGTCACTGACCGGTCGCTGGTCTGGAACAGCGACCTGATGGAAACGCTGGAACTGACCAACCTGATGCCGAACGCGCTGGCCACGATCTATGGCGCGCATGCCCGCACCGAAAGCCGCGGCGCCCATGCCCACGAAGACCACCCGGCGCGCGACGACAAGACATGGCGCAAGCACTCGCTCGCGCATGTCGACGGCAACAAGGTGACGCTGACCTACCGCCCGGTGAAGACCGAGCCGCTGACCACCGAGGCCGAGGGCGGGATTTCCCTGAAGAAGATCGCGCCGGCGGAGCGGAAATTCTGATGCGCGCCGCGGGTCCCTTGCTGATGGTCTTTGCCCTTGCCGCCTGTGACCCGGCTCAGGTGGCCGACAAGGTGGGCCGCCGCGCCGCCGATACGGTGGTGCGCCCGGTTGTGGCCGACTATTTGCCCGGCGGGCAGGCGGAAACCGCGACCCGCTGCATCGTCGACAATGCCAGCGCCGAGGATGTGAAGGCGCTCGCACAGGATGTCGGCGTCGGCGCCGGCAGCCGCACTGTGGCCAATGTCCTGCGCATCGCCGCCGAGCCCGGCCCGGCCTCGTGCCTTGCGGCGGCGGGCATTGCCGGTCTGGGGGGATAAGCCCATGCGCCGCGCCCTCTGCCTTGCTCTGGTTGCGCTGCCGCCCCTCGCGGCCTGCGGACCCGTGCCGGTGCAGGAGGCCGAGCGGCTCTGCGTCGAGAAGGCCAACGAGGCGCTGCATCCGCGCGGCGAGCTGGCCCTGGGCGTCGGCTCGGCCGGCAAGCCGGTGGGCGCGCTCGACGTGACGATCTCGACCGATTTTCTTCTGGGCCGCGATCCGGGCCAGGTCTTCGACGCCTGCGTCAAGGCGCGCTCGGGCCAATTCCCGAGCCGCCCGCTTGCCGACCAACCGGGATGGGTGGGCTGAGATGGCCCGCCTTGCCCCCACCATAGCCATTCTGCCCCGCGGCCCGCGCCCGGTCACGATCTGACGAAGGAAAGCCCATGGTCCAGTTCACGCTTCCCAAGAATTCCAAGGTGGTCACCGGCAAGACCTGGCCGAAACCCGAGGGAAAGAATGTGCGGAAGTTCCAGATCTACCGCTGGAACCCCGATGACGGCAAGAACCCTGCGGTCGACACCTATTTCATCGACATGGACAAGTGCGGCCCGATGGTTCTGGACGCGCTCATCAAGATCAAGAACGAGATCGACCCGACGCTGACCTTCCGCCGCTCCTGCCGCGAGGGGATCTGCGGGTCCTGTGCGATGAACATCGACGGCATCAACACGCTGGCCTGCATCTATGGGCTGGACGAGATCAAGGGCGACGTGAAGATCTACCCGCTGCCGCATATGCCGGTCATCAAGGACCTGATCCCCGACCTGACGCATTTCTACGCCCAGCATGCCTCGATCATGCCGTGGCTGGAAACCAAGACCAACCGACCGGCCAAGGAATGGCGCCAGTCGATCGAGGACCGCAAGAAGCTGGACGGGCTTTATGAATGCGTGATGTGCGCCTCGTGCAGCACCTCCTGCCCGTCCTACTGGTGGAACAGCGACAAATACCTTGGGCCGGCGGCGCTTTTGCATGCCTATCGCTGGATCATCGACTCGCGCGACGAGGCGACGGGCGAGCGGCTGGACAACCTTGAAGACCCCTTCAAGCTCTATCGCTGCCACACCATCATGAACTGCGCCAAGACCTGCCCGAAGGGGCTGAACCCGGCCAAGGCGATTGCCGAGATCAAGAAGATGATGGTCGACCGGGTGGTGTAAGACCCCGGCATCCGGAGCAAGGCCCCGCTTCCGCGGGGCCTTTGCGTTTCAGCGCAATTCGGCCAATGCGTCGCGCAGGATGATCCGGCCCGACCACAGGAACAGCCCCGCAATCGCCAGTGCGGTCAGAAGGTCGGGCAGGGCGCTGCCGGTCAGGGCGACCAGCCCGGCCGCGAGCACGACGGCAAGGTTCGATAGCGCGTCATTGCGCGAAAACAGCCAGACCGCCCGCGCCGAGGCATCCCCGCTGCGATGGCGCATCAAAAGCGCGGCGCAGATCAGGTTCACCGCCAGCGCTCCTGCCCCGGCCCAGCCCATGATCGCCTCATCCGGTGGCCGCGCGGCGGCGAACTCGCGCAGCGTCATGGCAAGGACGCCAAGGCCCATGACGGCCAGAAAGACACCCTGCGCAAGGGCCACCCGCGCCCGCGCTGCCGCGCTCCAGCCAAGCGCCAGCAGCGCAAGGCCGGAAATCAGCCCATCACCCCAGAAATCCAGAGCATCGGCCAGAAGGGCCTGCGAGCCCGCCAGAAAGCCTGCCAACGTCTCGACTGCGCCATAGCCAAGGTTCAGCACCACCACCAGCGCGAGCATTCGCCGATAGCCCCGCTCCGGACTTACGGTGGGCGGGGCGATGCCATGGCCAGTTGCGGTGATGGCTTGCACCAAGGCCGCGGTGTCGAAACGTCCGGTCACTACCAACTCGCCCGTGACCAGTGAAGCGCGCGCCGCAGTCACGCCCGCAACCGACTGCGCCGCCGCCTCGAGCTTGGCAAGGCAAGAGCCGCAATCCATGCCCGACACCGTAAAGCGCTGTTCCGTCATCCCGGCCTCCTGACCCGATCCTGCAGCCCGCGCCGCGATGGTCAAGCCGCGCCGGACATGCTAGCGCTGCGGCCGATCCGCACAAGCAGGCTGTCTGCGATGTTCCTTCTCTTGCCGCTTCTGGTGGCGGCCGTCTTTCTTTACCTCTGGCTGTCGCGTCGGAATTCCACGCTGACGCGGGTGTGCCGGTGGCGACAGGAGCGCGCGGCGGGACAGTGGCGCTGCGCCGCCTGCGGCGCGGTGCAGACGGGCGACGTCGCGCCCCGCGATTGCCTGCGCCTTCGGAACTGAGGCTACCCCGAGGTCAGGTGCCGCACCGTGTCACGGCCGCGCAAAGCGCCATTCGGTGATCTGCTCCCGCGTCTCGCCCGGCCGCAAGGCGATCGAGGGAAAGCCCGGCTGCGAGGGCGCATCCGGCCAGCCCTGGGTTTCAAGGGCAAGACCCTCATAGTTGCCGCGTCCGGGCCGCCGCGCTCCGCGGGCGTCATAGACCTGCACGCCGGGTTCCGTGGTGGCCACGCTCAGCCGCAAACCGGATGTCCCTTGCAGGTGAAGCACCTCACGCAAGGCAATCTGCCCGCGAGACAGGCAGAAATTGTGGTCCAGCGCCGGGCGTCCGGGTGTCAGCAAGCGCGGTTCGCGGAAATCCATCGCGCTGCCCTGAACCGGCGCAATCTCGCCGGTGGGCAGAGCCGCGGCAGTGGTCGGCAGCCAGTGGTCGGCCGCGATTTGCAGGCTGTGGCCGGTGAAATCGCCGCCGCCGTCCAGCGTCCAATAGCTGTGGTTGGTGGCGTTCCACAGGGTTTCGGCGTCGCTCGTGCCGCGGATTTCCAGCCGCAAGACAGAATCTCCCAGCGAAAACCGCGCTTCGGCCCGGCGGTTGCCGGGAAATCCGCCCAGACCGTCAGGCAGGTTCAGCCCAAGGGTGGCGCGGCTTTCCGTGGCTTCCACAAGATCCCAGATCTGGCGATGCGCTCCAGTGGCCCCCGAATGCAGTGTCGCGCCGCTGTCATTCGGTTCGAACCGATATTCCCGCCCGTCGATCACCGCGCGGGCCGCGGCGATGCGGTTGGCGACCGGTGCGATCAGCACGCCGTGATAGCCCATCTCGCCCTCGTAATCCGCCAGCCGGTCAGAGCCGAGCGTCAGGTCATGCGCCACCCCGGCCAGCCGCACCGATTGCAGCACCGCGCCCCATGTCAGCAGGCAGACCGTCAGCCCGCCGCGGGCAAGGGTGATCTTCCGCACCTCGCGCCCGTCCGCCGTGGTTCCGAAATGTTCAATCCGCGCCATGCCCGCCTCCGGTTTCGGCCAGACTGGCGGGGTGGGGCAGTCTTGGCAAGGCTAGTTGGTGCAATCGGCGATGGTGGTGCCAAGCGCGCGCAACAGGTTGCCATAAAGCCCGGCCCCGGGGTCAAGCTGCGCGCCTTCCGGGTCAAGCAGCCCCGCCGCCGTCAGCCCGGTTGCTTCGGCAAGCTGGGTGACGAGTTTCGGGTCATGGTTGGCCTCGGAAAACAGGCAGGCCGGGCCTGCGTTCAACAGCGCCTCAACCTCGGCGATGTGCCGGGCGCCGGGGCCGGTCGCGTCGCCTTCGGCAAGCGTGGCGGCGATGGTCAGCCCGTAATGGCCGGCAAAATAGCCATAGGCATCATGATAGACGACCAGAGCTGTGCTCTTGGCAGGGGCCAGAAGGCTGGCGATCTCGGCATCCAGCACGGCAAGGTCGGCCTGCGCCCGTGCGGCATTGTCGGCATAGGTCGCCGCGTTTTCCGGGTCGAGCGCGGAGAGTTCGGCGGCGATCAGGCCGAGCCAGGCCGAGGCATTGGCCGGATCGAGCCAGACATGAGGATCGATGCCGGTATGGTCATGCCCGGCCGCGGCCTCCTCCTCCGCATGGTCCTCGGCGAGGCCCGCGTCATGGTCATGCGCCTCGCCTTCCTCGGCACCAAACCCTTGCCGGTATGTGGCTTCCGCCTGCAAGAGCCGCAGCTGACGGGCGCCGGAAATCCCCGCAAGTGCCCGATCCAGCCAGGGCGTCATTTCCGGCCCGATCCAGACCACCAACCCCGCCTCCTGCAGGCCGGCCGCCTGCGAGGGCCGCATCTGGAAGGAATGGGCGTTGGCGCCCTTGTCCAGCAACAGCTCCGGCTGGCCCAGATCACCCATCACCTGCGCCACCAGCGAATGCACCGGCGGCAGGTCCGCCATGACGCGCGGCACTTCGGCCAGCGCGGGGGCGGTGCTGGCCAAAAGGAATGATATGATATAACGCATGAACAAGGCCTTTGCTTTTCGGGTGGGGGCTGGTATGTATGTTACATTATCACATGTCAAGGCCGCCCCATGCCCTCTCATGCCGAAACCTGCCCTGGCTGCCAGACGCCCGATCTGGCCTTTGCCGCCCATGACCATACCCATTGCCGCAGCGACGCCTTGGCGCGGGCCGAGGAGCTGGCCAGCGCGCGCGGTCTGCGCCTGACCCCGGTGCGGCGGCGGGTGCTGGAGATCCTGCTGGAGGCGCACAAGGCCATGGGGGCCTATGACGTGCTGAACCGGCTGTCGGCCGAGGGTTTTGGCAACCAGCCGCCGGTCGCCTATCGCGCCCTGGAGTTTCTGGAGGACAACGGCTTCGCCCACCGCATCCGCCGGCTGAACGCCTTTGCCGCCTGCATGCATCCGGGCGAGGCCCACGCGCCCGCCTTCCTGATCTGCCGGGCCTGCGACACCGTGGCCGAGGCCCCGGCCGCCCCGGTCATGGCGGCGCTGACCCATGCTGCCGCCCATACCGGCTTCACTGTGGAGCGCGCCAATGTCGAGGCGGTGGGCCTGTGCCCGGCGTGCAGGGCCGCCGCATGACTCCGTTGATTGCTGCCGATCATGTCTGCGTGCGCTTTGGCGGGGCCGAGGTGCTGCATGAGGTGTCGCTGGCCGTGAAGCCCGGCGAGATCGTGACCATCCTTGGCCCGAACGGGTCGGGCAAGTCGACGCTGATCCGGGCGCTTCTGGGTCTTGTGCCGCTGGCCCATGGCACGGTGTCGCGTGCCGAGGGGCTGCGGCTGGGCTATGTGCCGCAAAAACTGGCGGTGGACCGCTCCATGCCCCTGACGGTGCGACGGTTCCTGTCCCTGCCGACCCGCGTCAGTGACGCGGCCGCCGCAGCTGCCCTGGCCCGTGTCGGGGTCGAGGACATCGGCCAGCGCCAGATGGCGGCCCTGTCCGGAGGCCAGTTCCAGCGCGTGCTTCTGGCGCGCGCGCTTCTGTCTGAGCCGCAGCTTCTGATCCTTGACGAGCCGACCCAGGGGTTGGACCAGCCCGGCGAAGCGGCGTTCTACCAGCTGATCGAGACGGTGCGGCACCAGACCGGCGCCGCAGTGCTGATGGTCAGCCATGACCTGCATGTCGTGATGGCCGCCTCGGACCGCGTGATCTGCCTCAATGGCCATGTCTGCTGTGAGGGCACGCCGCGGGTGGTGTCGAACGCGCCGGAATACCGGGCGCTGTTCGGCCTTGGCACCAGGGGCGCGCTGGCGCTCTACCAGCACGAACATGACCACGCGCATGACCATGACCACGGCCACGGGCATGACCACGCCCACCCCCATCACCACGAGCATTCCCATGCTGGATGACTTCACCACCCGCGCGTTGTTGGCAGGGATCGGGCTTGCTGTGGCAACTGGCCCCTTGGGCAGTTTCGTCGTCTGGCGGCGCATGGCCTATTTCGGCGACGCCACCGCCCACGCCGCCATTCTGGGCGTCGCCCTGGCGTTGGCCTTTCAGTTGCCGCTGGCGCTTGGGGTTCTCGGCGTGGCGCTTGCCATGGCGCTGACCGTCTCGACGCTGGCCGCCAAGGGCTGGGCGATGGACACCACGCTGGGCGTGCTGGCGCATTCGGCGCTGGCCTTTGGTCTTGTGGCGATCTCCTTCGTGCCGGGCGTTCGGACTGATCTGTCGGCCTATCTCTTCGGCGATATCCTTGTAGTGTCGCGCGGGGATCTGGCGCTGATCTGGGGCGGGGCGGCTCTGGTGCTGGCACTTCTCGTCTGGCGCTGGCAGGCGCTGCTGACCGCGACGCTGTCCGAGGAACTGGCCCATGCCGCGGGGCTGAACCCCAACCGGGAAAGGCTGGTCCTGACCGTGGCGCTGGCGCTGGTGGTCGCGGTGGCGCTGAAGGTGGTGGGCGCGCTCCTCATCGCGGCCATGCTCATCATCCCGGCCGCCGCCGCCCGCGCGCTGGCCCGCACCCCCGAGGCGATGGCGGCGCTGGCAACCGGGATTGGCGGGCTGGCAGCCTTTCTGGGCCTGCGGCTTTCGTTGTGGCAGGACACCGACGCCGGCCCGTCGATTGTCGCCTCGGCGGCGGTGATATTTGCATTGGCGGCGGTTGCGGGGCAGCTGCGGCGAGGTTAGCCTCGGCCCGCAACCCCGGAGACCGCCATGCCGCTCGCCCAACTTCCCGCACCGCCCTATTACGTCGTGACTTTCGCCAGCCAGCGGACCGCCGGTGACGATGGCTATGGCGCGATGGCCGATGCGATGGTGGCGCTCGCCGCTGGCCAGCCCGGCTTTCTCGGCGTCGAAAGCGCCCGCGGGGCCGATGGATTCGGCATCACCAATTCGTTCTGGACCGACGAGGCCGCGATCCGCGCCTGGAAGGCCAATGTCGATCATCTGGTCGCCCAGCGGCGCGGCCGCGCGGACTGGTATCAGGCCTATGCCGTGCGGGTCGGGCGCATCGAACGCGCCTATGGCAAGACCGGCGACTGATCCGCCCGGTCCCCATCCCTCGCCCTGAGGCCCTCCGCGAAAATCCGGCGACTCCTGCCGCCTTCGGTGATGCCGTTTTCTGGCCCCCATGTCGTTTTTCGCCGTCAGGTGTCGGGCCTTCTTGCCCAAAATCCCACGGTTGCGGCAGATAAGATGCAAAGACCCTGACCCCCTTTGCGGAGAGCCCCGATGAAAACCCATGTCAAAGCCCTTGTTGTCGGCGGTGGTGCCGTTGGCAACGGCATCGCCTATCACCTGGCCAAGGCGGGCTGGGATACCATGCTGGTCGAGCGGGACGAACTGACCGCGGGCTCCACCTGGCATGCCGCGGGGCTCTTGCCGCTGTTCAACATGTCCTACGCCACGACCCACATCCACAAATACTCGGTGGATTTCTACAAGGGGCTGGAGGCGGAAACCGGCCTGAACGCCGGCTTTGCCGTGGTCGGCAACCTGCGCATGGCGCAGCGCCAGGAACGCATGGACGAATACATGCTTTATTCCTCGGTCGCGGAAACTGCCGGGGTTTACCACGAATTCCTGACGCCGGCGCAGATCAAGGAGCGTTGGCCGCTGGTGCGCACTGACGATCTGAAGGGTGCGCTTTACCACCCGCAGGACGGCTACATCAACCCCGCCGACGTGACGCAGGCCATGGCCAAGGGCGCGCGGCAGCTGGGCGCCACCATCGAGCGCAAGATTCAGGTGAACGGCTATCGCTGGACCGGGTCGGAGTGGATCGTGTCCTGCACCCGGATGGAGGACAAGGGCGGCATGCTGGTGCCGACCGAGGAAACCTATGAAATCCATGCCGAGCATGTGGTGACGGCAACCGGCAACCACGCGCAGCGCACCGCGCGGATGCTGGGCATCAAGATTCCGGCTATTCCGGTCGAGCACCAGTATATCGTGACCGAACCGGACCCGATGCTGCAGGAATACCGCAAGAACAACCCCGAACACCCGGTTCTGCGCGACGCCGATGCCAAATGGTATGTCCGCGAAGAGCGCGGCGGCTGGATCCTTGGGCCTTATGAATACGGCGCCCCGGCGCGGTTTGAATATTCGGTGCCCGACAGCTTCCGCGCCGACCTGTTCCAGCTTGATCTGGAGCGGATCGAGGCGGAATACATGTCGATGATCCACCGTCTGCCCTCGTCGGAAACCGCCGGTCTGAAGGACGATTTCAACGGCCCGATCTGCTATACCCCCGACGGCAACCCGCTGGTCGGTCCGGTTCCCGGCCTGCGCAACATGTGGATCGCGGAAGGCTTCTCCTTCGGCATCACCGCGGCGGGCGGCACCGGCTATTACCTTGCCCAGATGATGACGGCGGGCGAGGCGGAAATCGACATGGCCTCGCTTGACCCCAAGCGCTACGGCAACTGGATGACCACCGAATACGCCGCGCGCAAGAATGAAGAGTGCTACAACCACGTCTTCATCCTGCACCACCCGGACGAAGAGCGTGAGGCTTGCCGCCCGCTGCGCACTGCCCCGGCCTATGACCGCCAGAAAGAGATGGGCGCGCAGTTTGGTCAGGTGAACGGCTGGGATCGCCCGAACTACTATGGGCCGAAGGATGCCCCGGCGTCGTTCGACCACGACTCGCGCTCGTTCCGCCGTGGCGCATGGTGGCAATATGCCAAGGCCGAAGCCGAAGCCGTGCGCAACACGGTCGGCATCATTGACGCCACCGCCTTCACCAAGCATCTGGTGCGTGGCCCCGGCGCGACCGCCTTCCTTGACCACTTCACCTGCAACAAGCTGCCGAATGTGGGCCGGATCAACCTGACCTATGCGCTGACCGACCACGGCACCACCCGCACCGAATACACCATCGTGCGGTTGAAGGAGAACGAATACTACCTGATCTCCGCCGGGGCGTGGACGGCCTATGATGCTGATTTCCTGATGAAATCGGCTGAAGACTTCATGGTGGCGGGTGGCGGTCATGTCGACATCCACGACATCACCACCCAGTGGGGGGTCTACGCTCTGGCCGGCCCGAACGCCCGCGCGCTGTTGAACGACATCGTGAAAGACGCCGATCCGGCGACGGTTCTGGGCAACAAGCGCTTCCCGTGGCTTTCCTACCGCGACATCGAACTTGGCATGTGCCCGGTGCGCGCGGTGCGCGTGGCCTATACCGGGGAACTGGGCTGGGAACTGCACTACCCGATCGAGTTTGGCCGCTACCTCTGGGATCTGATCTGGTCGGTCGGTGAAAAGCACGGGCTGAAGGGTGTTGGCGCCCGGGCACAGAACTGGCTGCGTCAGGAGAAGAGCTACCGTGCCTTCGGCAACGAGTTGGGCCGCGACGCGACCCCGCTGGAAGCCGACCTGCCGCGCTTTGTCGACATGTCGAAAGAGTTCCGCGGCAAGGCCAAGATGGTTGAGACCGGCATCCGCTCGAAGTGCTGCACGCTGTTGATCGACGGCCCGGCCGACGCCGATCCGTGGGGCAAGGAGGCGATCCTGAAGGATGGCGTCAAGGTTGGCCGTCTGACCTCGGGCGGCTATTCGGTGGCCTTCGGCAAGCAGATCGGCATGGGCTATGTCAGCCCGGAACTGGCTGTTCCCGGCACCAAGCTGAAGGTGAAGATGCTGCTCAAGGAATGGGACGCGGTGGTGGTCGAGGACAGCCCCTTCGACCCGTCGAACGCCCGCATCCGCATCGACGGGTGAGGCGCGCATCGACGGGCTTCCACCGGAAGCCCGTCGATGCCGAACGCCCGGGCTGGTCTGCGAAGGTCGGCCCTGCGTGCGGCAGCTTTGGCCGCCGCGCCGATTTCTTGCAAGAAAACTGGGCCGCCCCCGGGGGCGGCCTTTTCTATTGCACGCTGCGTCGCGCCAGCCAGTCGGCCCAGGCCACCTCACCCCCGGCAAAGACGTTGATATCCGCCTTGCCGCCGATCCCCGGCACCAGGCCGGTCGAGGTATATTGCCAGAACGTCCAGGGCTGGCCCGGATAGCGGTCGGACGGATGCGCCGCGACCGAGCGCAGCCAGAATTCCACCCCGGAAAGCCGCCACAACTCGTTGTCCTCAAAGAAGTCAACCGTGGTGTAAAGCAACGGGGCCGTGCCGTAATGCTCGGTCAACATGGCGACGATGACGGCTGCGTCGCGGCGGATCACCGAAGCCTCGCGCCGGATGGTGCAGGTGGGCGAGGTGGGGGTCCATTCCATGTCCAGCACCGGCGGCAGGCTGCCCGGTGCTTTCGGCACATGCCTGAAGAACCAGCGCGCCTGTTCCTCGGGTGCGCGACAGTGGTAGTAGAACAGATAGGCCCCGCGCCTCACTCCGGCCCGGCCCGCATCGCGCCAGTGATCCTTGAACATCGGGTCCACCATGTCGCCGCCTTCTGTGGCCTTGATGAAGGCAAAGTTCACCCCGCTTTCCCGCGCGGCCTGCCAATCCACCGCGGTCTGGAACCGCGCGACATCCACGCCATGCACCGCATAGCGGCGCGCGCGTGCGGTTTCGGGATGCGGGTCAGAATCGCTGAAACTGGCGGTCGTGACCGGGGCTTCGGCAGCGGGCCGGGCGTCCGGTTCGGGCGCGCGGCCCCCGCCGCAGGCGGCGAGGGCAAGGCAAAGGCTGGCAAGGAGCGGGGCGTGGGCAAAGGTGTGCGGCATGATGCCGTATCCTGACCCGAGGCAGGCTGTTTGTCACCCGGCGAAAACGGGCCGTTGGCGGTTTTCGCCTATGCGGCCGGGACGGTAAATTCGTCCCAGGCAGCAAGGGCATGCGCGGCATACATCAGCGCCGGTCCACCGCCCATCTGCACACACATCGCCAGAACCGAGCCGAGTTCCTCGCGGCTCGCACCGGCCCTCATCAACGCCTCGACGTGCAGATTGACGCAAGGCTCGCAGCGCTGCGTCACGGCAATCGCCAGCGCCACGAACTCGCGCTGCTTCTTGTCCAGCGCCCCGTCGGCCATCGCCCCCGCGGACAGCGCCTGAAAGCCCTTGGCGGTTTCGGGGTTCAACTTGTGCAAGGCGCGCAGTTCGGTGCGGATCTCGGCGGTCTTTTGCCTGTAGGTCATGGGCCTCTCCTTTGTCCGCGTGGTGGCAGACAGGCGGCGAGGATGCCATGATCTGGATCAATTACATGCACACTCAGGAATGTGAGTGGCGGGCGACCAGCATGAGGTTGTTGGCCGGCATCGCGGTGATGGCGACGGTCATGCCTGCGCCAGCAAGGCGGTTGCCGACCCAGCCCAGATCCTTGTAGCCGATGGCCGGGTCCTGCGCGCGCAGCGAAGCGTCAAAGGCGGCGTCGCCCGCGCTGGTGGCGCGGCCATCCCGCAGGAAGGGACCGTAAAGGCAGGCAGCTCCACCGGGCGCAAGCGCCTTGGGCAGTTCGGCAAGCAGGGTTTTGGCGGCAGGTTCCGCGATCAGGTGCAACAGGTTTGTCAGCACGATCGCGTCCCATTGCCCAAGTCGCGCCGCCCATCCGGCCTGCGTGGCATCTAGAAGCACCGGGGGAAGGATGCCGACCCCGGCATGGGCGGCCCAAGCCCGGATCGACGGAAAATTCGTCTCGTCGACATCCGAGGGCTGCCAGATCAGCCCCAGCGGCCCCGCCATATGCGCGGCATGCAGACCCGACCCGGACGCGATTTCCAGCAGGCGGCCCCTGAGGCCAAGCCCTTGCAGAACCTCAAGGATCGGTCCGGCATTGCGCGCCGCCGAGGCCACCATCCGGCGGCCGTCGGGCAGCGTTTCTGCCCCGCTGTCGGGCAGCTTCAGGCTCATCCGAAGCGGGCGGGCGACAGGCTTGCCACCAGATCGGCCCCGAGATCCGGGCTGCGGCCCCCGATCAGGTCGGCGGCCAGCAGGCTGGCGGCGGGCGAGGTCTGGAAGCCATAGCCGCCCTGGCCGGCCAGCCAGAAGAACGACGGATCGCGGGCGTCCGGCCCGATCACCAGCACCCGGTCCGGGGCAAAGGTGCGCAGGCCGGCCCAGTTGGAAATCAGCCGGGTGACGGGTTCGGTGACGAACTCCTCATAGCGCGCCAGTCCTTCGGCCAGCACCATGTCATCGGCCCAGGCGTCATGCGGTTCGGCCGGGTCTTCTTCGGCCGGCGAGACGATCAGCGCGCCGGCATCGGGCTTGGCATACCACAATTCGCCCACGCCAAACATCATCGGCCAGTGCGAAACGTCATGCCCGCCCGGTGCGGGAATGCGTGCCATCGAGCGGCGGTAGGGCTGGAAGCCGAGCGGCGCAATGCCCGCAAGCCCGGCCACCTGATCGACCCAGGCCCCGGCGGCGTTCACCAGAACCCGGCCCTCGAATTCACCCGCCGGGGTGGTGACTGCCCAACCCGACGTGGTTTTGCGAATGGCGGTGACGCGGGCATTCGTCACGATCTGCCCACCATTGCCACGTGCTTCACGGGCGAAGTTCTGCACCAGAAGGTCGGTGTCGATGTCCCAGGCGTGGTTGCCATAGGCGGCCTGGGTGATGCTGTCGTTCAGGATCGGCACCATGGCGCGCGCCTCGTCCATGGGCAGGTCGTCCAGCGCCATCGCGGCAGCCTCGTCGCGCAGCTGTGCGGTCTCATGGGCGCGAGCGAGGATCATCAGCCCGCGCGGGCTGAGGACGTTGTCCTGCGCCCGGAAGAACTCGCCCGAGGCCAGCGACAGCTCCACCACCGGCTTGAGCCCGTAATGCGGCTCATAGAGCGCGGCCGACCGGCCCGAGGCGTGATGGGCCAGATGCGCTTCGGCCTCCAGCACGGTGACGCGGCCGAGGTGCGACATGCGGGCGGCTGCCGAAATGCCGGCGATGCCGCCGCCGATGATGAGAAAGTCGTTCATGCTTCTTCCAACCTGTCCGTGGCCGGCGGGGGAGCCGGAGAAAGCGCCGCAATCCGGGCGTAGAGTTCCGCTGTCATAGGATATTCCGCGGCCGCAAGCGAGGGGGAAAGCTGCAGGACGCTGCGGGCAGAAATGAGCGGAATCGGCGCTGTGGGGTGACATTTCGCCCAAGCGACGGCCAGGGTCGCAGGATGAGTGCCCAAATCTGCCGCCAGAGCAGCCAGATCGGCTGCGGCCTTTGCCATGTAATCCGGGGCGTAGCGCGCGGCATAGCGGGCATCTTCGGTCAACCGTCCGGCACCGCCCGCGGCGTATTTGCCCGACAGTAACCCGCCGCCAAGCGGGGAATAGCTGTAGACGGCGATGCCCTGATCGGCGGCCATCGGCAAAAGCTCGACCTCGGCTTGCCGCTTGATCAGCGAATACATTGGCTGGATGGCGTCGATCCTTGTCCCAAGCGCATGGGCGGCGGCTTGGGCCTTCATCACCTGCCAGGCCGCGAAGTTCGACAGGCCGATGCGGGCGATCAGCCCGTCGGACTGCCAGCGGGCGAGGGTTTCCAGACTTTCGGCAAGTGGGGTGTCCGGGTCGTAGCGGTGGAGATACAGAAGATCGACCGGGGCATCGAGCCGCCTGCGGCTGGTCTCGAACTGCGCGGTCAGATTGGCCCGCCCTGCGCCGCCCTCATAGCCGATCTTGGTGGCGATTTGCAGGTCGCGACCGCGGGCGAACTGGCCGAGCAGGGTTTCCGAGCGGCCGTCGGTATAGACCCAGGCGGTGTCGAAATGGCGAATGCCTGCGTCATGGCAGGCGTGGAACATGGCCATGGATTGCGCGGCATCGGCGCGGCCGCCGCATTGCATGGCCCCGAAAGCGAGAGGGCTGGACATGGCGCGACCATGCCCAGCCCCGCTGTACGATGCAAGCCTTGGCGCGACACTCCTCGTCGTCTTCGACGCTCGACGAGGAATCCTCCGACGGGAAGCCGCGGGCGCCCGAGGAGATCAGCCTTTTTTCACTTCTTTCAGCTTGTCGATCCCCAGCGCGTTCATGGCGAGCTTTTCATAGAACGGCTCCGAGGTGCCCTTCCTGATCTTGCGGATGAAGTATTTTTCGAAGCCAACCTTGGCCAGATGCACCCATTTGCCGGTGGACGACCAGTTCACATTGCGCGGCGGAATCTGCGGCTGGGCGACGAAAGCCACGCCGGAATCGCCGAAATCGGCCAGGCAGACCGCGTTCCAGGTGCCGACCTGATCCGGCTCCTTGCCGCGCAGGAGGTTGCCGATGTTCTGGGCGGTGGCAGTGACCATGCTTTCGATCATGAAGCCGGTCTTGGGCACGCCGCAGGGCACCGGCGTCGGGCCCATCGGCGGGATGGCGACGCAGACGCCGATGGCAAAGATGTTGCGGTATTTCGGGTTCTGCTGGTGATTGTCGACGATGGTAAAGCCGCGCGGGTTCGACAGGCCCTCGATGTCGCGCACCGCCTTCACGCCGCGGAAGGCCGGCAGCATCATGGAAAAGGCGAAGGGAAGCTCGCGCTCGGCCTTGACCGAACCGTCATCGGCGATCTCCTCGACTGTCATCTTGCCGTCCTCGACCTGCTTCACCCGGGTCGAGGTCAGCCATTTGATGTGCTTGGCCCGCATTTCCGATTCCAGAAGCCCCTTGGTGTCGCCCACCCCATCAAGCCCCAGATGGCCGACATAGGGCTCGGAGGTGACAAAGGTCATCGGCACCTTGTCGCGGATCTTCGCCCGGCGCAGCGCGGTTTCCAGAATGAACAGGAATTCATAGGCCGGGCCATAGCAGCTTGCGCCCTGCACCGCACCGATGATGACCGGGCCGGGGTTTTTCAGCAGCTTTTCAAACACCTCGCGCGCTGCTTCGGCATGGTCGACATGGCAGACCGACTGGGTATGCCCGCCATGCGGGCCAAGCCCCGGAATCTCGTCAAAGGCCAGTTCCGGCCCGGTGGCGATGACAAGGTAGTCGTAGGAAACCGACGAGCCGTCCACCAGTTCCACCCGGTTCTCGGCGGGATGCACCTTCTCGGCGGCCATGGTTTTGAAGCCGATGCCCTTTTTCGCCATGGTCGGCGCAAGGTCGATGGTGATGTCGTCGCGCTTGCGCCAGCCGACGGCGATCCAGGGGTTTGACGGCACGAAGTGATACTGCGTGTCCCTGGTGATGACGGTGATCTTGTCTTCCGGCCGGATCTGGTCGGCCAGTTCATAGGCCATGATCGACCCGCCCAGCCCCGCCCCCAACACCACGATATGCGCCATCCCTTGCCCTCCCCGGCATGCCTGCGACTCAGGGAGAGTATACATTAGAATACGTGAATGTGTTGAGAAACTTCAGCCCGCGACAAATCTTCGCGCTGCCATGAAAAAGGCCCGCAAAAGCGGGCCTTTGACCGGTTCAGCAAGGCCAAACCACTGCGGCCAGATCACTGCGGAATGTCGCCGGTGATGCCTTCGACGAAGAAGTTCATGCCCAAGAGATCGCCGTCCGGCGCGGTGGCGCCTTCGGCCAGCCAGGCCGAGCCGTCCTGCTTGTTGATCGGACCGGTGAACGGGTGATAGGTGCCCGCCGCGATGGCGTCGCGCAGCGCCTCGGCCTCGGCCTTGACTTCGGCCGGAACCGCAGCGGTGATCTCGCCGATCAGCACTTCGCCGCCGGCGATGCCTTCCCAGGCGTCTGCCTGCTCATAGGTGCCGTCCAGCAGCGCGCCGACGCGTTTGACATAGTAGGGACCCCAGTTGTCGATGATCGACGACACACGCGGGCCGTCCTTGTATTCCACCATGTCGGAGGCCTGACCAAAGCCGATCACGGCGCCGTTGGTTTTGGCGGCTTCGGCCAGCGGCGCGGTCGAATCGGTGTGGGCGGCGATCACGTCGACGCCCTGGTCGATCAGCGCCTTGGCGGCATCGGCCTCTTTCGCCGGATCGAACCAGGTATAGGCCCAGACCACGCTCAGCTCGACCGCCGGGTTCACCTTCTTGGCATGCAGGTAATAGCTGTTGATGCCCATGACGACTTCGGGGATCGGGAACGAGCCGATATAGCCGATCTTGTTCGATTTGGTCATCCGGCCGGCAATGGTGCCCTGCACGGCGCGGCCTTCGTAGAAGCGCGCGTTGTAGGTCGAGACGTTCGGCTGGTCGCGCTTGAAGCCGGTGGCGTGTTCGAACTTCACGTCGGGGAATTTGGCGGCGACGGCGTTGGTCGCGTCCATGTAGCCAAACGAGGTGGTGAAGATGATGTTGCAGCCACCAAGCGCCATCTGGGTCAGCACGCGCTCGGCATCGGCGCCTTCCGGCACGGATTCCTGCCATTGCAGCTCGACCTTGTCGCCATAGGCGGCCTGCACCTGCAGCGCGCCGTCATGGTGCTGGAAGGTCCAGCCGCCGTCGCCGATCGGGCCGACATAGACGAAACAGGCCTTCACCTTGTCCATGCCCGCCGCCATGGCCGCACCGCCCGAAAGCGTCAGGCCAAGGCCCAGCGCGGCGGAGGCCAGAAGGGTTCTTCTCAACATGCAGTCTCTCCCCGTGGATGGGGCCGTTCCGGCCCCGGTTGATATGTGCCTCAGCGCGAGGCGTGGAAATTCTGACCCAGCGCGGCGGGTGCGTTCAGCGCCGCCTTGCCGCGGCCCGAAGACATGATGACCAATACGACGATGGTTATCAGATAGGGCGACATCGACAAGTACTCGACCGGAATGCTGCTGCCGGCGGCCTGCAGGTTCAGTTGCAGCACGGTAATGCCGCCGAAAAGATAAGCGCCGATTAATGCGCGCCAAGGTTTCCAGCTGGCAAAGACCACGATGGCCAGCGCGATCCAGCCGGCGCCGGCGGTGATGCCGTCGACCCATTGCGGCACGCGCACAAGGCTGACATAGGCCCCGCCCATCCCCGCCATCGCCCCGCCGAAGGCAATGGCGCCGAGGCGGATGCGGTTGACCTTGTAGCCAAGGGCATGCGCCGCCTCGTGGCTTTCGCCCACCGCGCGCAGGATCAGGCCAAGCCGGGTGGATTTCAGCACATACCAGATCACGCCGGTCATGAAGACCGAGAAGTAGACCACCCAGTCATGGCTGAACAGCACCCGGCCGAAGAACGGAATGTCGGCCAGCGGACCAAGGGGCACCGCGCCGGTGGCGGCTGGCTTCAGCCCGTTGTAGCCTTGGCCCAGAAGCGCCGACAGCCCAAGGCCGAAGAGCGTCAGCGCCAGCCCTGTCGCCACTTGATTGGCCAGAAGAACCTGCGTCAGGAAGGCGAAGATCAGGCTCAGCCCCGCCCCGCCGATGGCGCCGCCGACAAAGCCCAGAAACGGGCTGCCGGTCTGGATGGTGACCATGAAGCCGACGATGGCCCCCATGATCATCATCCCCTCGACCCCAAGGTTCAGCACCCCGGCCTTTTCCACCACCAACTCGCCCAGCGCCGCCAGCAGGATCGGCACCGAGGCCGCCATCAGCGAGGCAATCAGGATCGCCGGATTGATACCGCCAAAGTCCATGTCACTTGCCCCCCATGAAGGTTCTGATCCGGTAGTTCGTCAGCACATCCACCCCCAGAAGGAAGAACAGCAGCATGCCCTGAAACACCTGAATCGTGGCCGAGGGCAGGCCGAGGTTGGTCGAGGCCATCTCGCCGCCGACATAGGTCAGGGCCATCAGCACACCGGCAAAAACAATGCCGATCGGGTTCAGCCGGCCAAGGAAGGCGACGATGATCGCGGTAAAGCCATAGCCGACGTTGAAGTCGATCGTGATCTGCCCTGCCGGGCCGGTGACTTCGAACAGCCCCGCCAACCCCGCCAAAGCGCCCGACAGGCCCATGCACAGCACCACCAGTTTCGACGGGTTCACCCCGTGAAAGCGCGCCGCGCGCGGGGCCTGACCGGAAAGCCTGATCTGAAAGCCGATGATGTGGCGCGACAGCAGCACCCAGGCCACCCCTGCCACCGCCAGCGCCGTCACCACGCCCCAATGGATGCCCGACCCGGCGATCAGCTCGGGGTTTGCGGCGGCCGGATAGCTGGAGAAGTTCCGGCTGCCCGGAAAGCCCATGCCCTCGGGGTTCTTCAGGAACCCGGTCGAGGCCTTGGCCAGAATGGTCTGCGCCACATAGACCAGCATCAGCGAGACAAGGATTTCGTTGGTGTGGAACCGGGTTTTCAGAATGGCCGGGATCATCGCCCAGGCCCAGCCGCCGAAAGCGCCGGCAATCACCATTGCGGGGTAGATCCAGCGGCTTTCCGTCGGATAGACCGCCAGACCTACCGCCGCGCCGCAGATCGCGCCCATGATGTACTGACCCTCGGCCCCGATGTTCCAGATCCCCGCCCGGAACCCCAGAGCCAGCCCGATGGCGATCAGGATCAGCGGCCCGGCCTTCACCAGCAACTGCCCGCGCAGGTAGAAGGCGAATTCGCCGAACAGCGGGTCCCAGAAGATGGTGCGGATCACCTCGAACGGGTCCTTGCCCATGGTTGCAAACAGCATGCCCCCGACGATCATCGTCAGGATCACCGCCATGACGGGCGTGCCGTAAAGCCAGAGCTTCGACGGGTTCGGGCGCTTTTCAAGCCTCAGCAAGGTGGGCCACCTCCATGCCATGCGCGCCGCCCATCATCAGACCGATCTGGTCGATGGTCAGGCCCTTCACGGGCCGGGGGGCGGTCAGCCTCCCCTCGTTCAGAACGGCAAATGTGTCTGCGATTTCAAGAAGTTCCTCTAGATCCTGGCTGATGACCACCACGGCGGCCCCCTCGGCTGCGCGGTCAAGAATGGCCTGCCGGATCGCTGCCGCCGCCGCCGCGTCGACACCCCAGGTCGGCTGGTTGATGACGATGACGTCGGGGTTCTGCATCAACTCGCGCCCGACCACGAATTTCTGCAGATTGCCCCCCGACAGCGCGCGCGCCGCGACATGGCTGCCCGGCGTGCGCACGTCATAGGTCTTGATGATCGCCTCGGCAAATTCCCTTGCCGCGGGCCAGTTGATGAAGCCGTTCCTCGTCAGCCCCTTGCGGACGCCCCCGGTCAGAAAGGCGTTTTCCACCAAGGACATGTCCGGCGCCGCGCCATGGCCCAGACGGTCCTCGGGCGCCATGACGAAACCGATCTTGCGTCGCTCCGCCGGCCCCATCGCGCCCACCGACACGCCGGTCGCCTTTACCATGCCATCCCCTGACCTGATCTCGCCCGAGAGCGCCAGCAAAAGCTCGTCCTGCCCGTTGCCGGCCACCCCGGCAATGCCCAGAACCTCGCCCTTCCTCACGGTGAAGGTCACGTCCTTCAGGCTGGTGCCAAAGGCAATGGGCGAGGCGACGGCCAGCCTCTTGACTTCCAGCGCCGCATGGGGGCCGCCCCAATCCTTTGGCGCGGGCCGTTCCGGTGGGGTCAGCGTCGCGCCGACCATCATCTCGGCCAGCTCCCGCGCCGTCGAGGCCTTGGGGTCGGCGGTGCCCACCACCTTGCCGCGCCGCAGGATCGTGGCCGCATCGCACAGGCTGCGGATTTCCTCAAGCTTGTGGGAAATATAGAGAATCGCCGTGCCCTCTGCCGAAAGCTGCCGCAGGGTGCGAAACAGGACTTCCACCTCCTGCGGCGTCAGGACCGAGGTCGGCTCGTCCATGATCAGCAGTCTGGGATCTTGCAGCAGGCAGCGGATGATCTCCACCCGTTGCCGTTCCCCCGCCGACAGATCGCCCACCATGCGCGACGGGTCCAGTGGCAGGCCGTATTCCTCGGAGACCGCCTTGATCCGCGCTGCGAGTTGCTTCATCGGCGGCGGGTTTTCCATGCCGAGCGCCACGTTCTCCGCGACATTCAGCGCTTCGAACAGCGAGAAGTGCTGAAACACCATGGCCACCCCGGTCGCCCGTGCCACCCGGGGCGCCGCCGGGGCATAGTCGCCGCCCTTCCAGGTCATCCGGCCGGTGTCGGGCTTTACCAGGCCATAGATCATCTTGACCATGGTCGACTTGCCCGCGCCGTTCTCGCCCAGAAGCGCGTGAACCTCGCCCTCGCGGATGGCGAAACTTACGTCCGAGTTGGCCACCACGCCGGGATAGGCCTTGGTGATCCCCTCGACGGACAGCAGAATGGGCCGCTCGCTCATGTGCCGGTGTTCTCCCTGATCTGACCACGGGCACGCCGGGACAGGAAATGGCTGGCCGCGCCGATGGCGATGGCCTGCGGATGCTTGCCTAAGGTCGGATCGCCGATCGGGCAATCAATTCCTGCAATCGCTTGCGGCGAATGTCCCAAGCCAGCCAGCCGCGCCCGGAACCGCGCCCATTTTGTCGCCGAACCGATCAGGCCGCAGGCGGCAAAGCCATGGGCCAGCAGGCGGTGGCACAGTTCAAGGTCAAGCGCATGGGAAAAGGTCAGGATCAGATGCTCGGCATCCTTCGGGGCAAGGGCCACGGCGAGCGCCGGATTGGCCACAGGCAAGGCTTTGACATTGCTTGGGATATCGCCTGGAAACCGCTCTGGCGCCGTGTCGACCCAGGTGATCTCCAGCCCCGGCAGTGGCGCCAGCACGGCGATCAGCGCCCGGCCGACATGGCCCGCGCCCCAGATCCACAGCTGCCGTGACGGGGCGGCCAAAGGCTCCACCATCCAGCCTTGCACCAGCTGTGGGGCAGGGGCCTCACCCCGGCCGCGCGCCCGGTCCATCAGCCGCCGGACGGCCAGAGGAAGGGCACTGCCATCAAGGCTGCGGGCAATCACCGCCGCCGCCATCGGCAGGTTGCCGGCGTGATAGACCTCGGTCAACAGCGTCACCGCCCCGCCGCAGCATTGGCCCAGCTTCGGTCCCAGCGCCTCATGATCCAGCCGCAGCCCGCCCTTGCCCAGCATGTCCCGGGCACGCTGCACCGCTTGCCATTCCAGCGCCCCGCCGCCGATGGTGCCGGATTGACCCTCGGCCCAGACCAACATCGAAGCGCCGGTTTCGCGCGGGGCGGAGCCCTTGGCACCGGCAATCACCACACGAGCCACGCGGGAGTGGCGGGCGACGGCATGGGTGAGGGAGGTCAGATCAAACATTGCCCTGTTGCCTTCTGACCGCCATCAGCACCCGCTCCGCCGTGGCGGGCGCATCCAGCGCGACATAGGCCGACCCGTCGCCGCAGGCCGCCACCGCATCCGACAGCGCCATCAGCGCCGAAATCCCAAGGTTGAACGGCGGCTCGCCCACGGCTTTCGACTTGCCCACCGTGTCCTCGCGGTTGGGCTTGCCCCAGAGCGCGACGTTGAACACCGGCGGTCGGTCGGAACAGGCCGGGATCTTGTAGGTCGAGGGCGCATGGGTGGTCAGCCCGCCCTTGCCGTTCCAGACCAGCTCTTCGGTGGTCAGCCAGCCCGCGCCCTGCACGAAGGCGCCCTCCACCTGCCCGATGTCCAAAGCCGGGTTCAGCGATGTGCCGGTGTCATGCAGGATATCCACCCGCAGCATCCGGTTTTCGCCAGTCAGCGTGTCCAGCACCACCTCGGTCACCGCCGCGCCATAGGCGAAATAGAGGAACGGCCGGCCACGGCCCTTCACCCGGTCCCAGGTGATTTTCGGCGTCGCGTAATAGCCGGTCGACGAGAGCGAGATGCGCGCCTGATAGGCCCAGGCGGCGACCTGGGCAAAGGCGTAATGCTCGCCCGCGAGTTTGACGAGACCGGCTTCGAACCGCACCGAGGCCGCCTTGGTCTGGTGCTTGTCGGCGATGAAATCGGCCATCCGGCCGCGGATCGTCTCGGCCGCCGCCCGCGCCGCCATGCCGTTCAGGTCCGAGCCGGAACTTGCCGCCGTGGCCGAAGTGTTCGGCACCTTGGCGGTGTCGGTTGCGGTGATCTTCACCGCCGCCGCCTCCAGCCCGAAGACATCGGCCACCACCTGAGCGACCTTCTGGTTCAGCCCCTGACCCATCTCGGTGCCGCCGTGGTTCAGCATGACCGAGCCGTCCTGATAGACATGCACCAAGGCCCCGGCCTGATTGAGCCAGGTAAGGGTGAAGGAGATGCCGAACTTCACCGGCACCAGCGCAATGCCGCGCTTCAATATCGGATTCGTGCTATTCCAGGCGGCGATTTCCGCCTTCCGCGCCAGATAATTGCTGGTTTTCTCCAATTCCGCCACCAGCTCATGGCCGATGAAATCCTCCATCTCCATGTGGAAGGGCGTGGTCTGCGGCTGCGAGTTGGCCGGCGAATGCGGCCCGCCAAAGCGCGTGCCGCTTCCCGGCCCGCCGGTCCCGTTCGAGCGGTAGAAGTTCAAAAGCCGCACCTCCAGCGGCTCGCGCCCGGTGGCATGGGCGACATGGTCGATCACCCGCTCGATGCCGACAATCCCCTGCGGCCCGCCGAAGCCGCGATAGGCGGTGGCGCTTTGGGTGTTGGTCTTCAGCCGGTGGCTTTCGATGCGGATGTCGGGCAGGTGATAGCAGTTGTCGGCATGCAGCATCGCCCGGTCGGCGACCGGCAAGGACAGATCCTGGCTCCAGCCACAGCGGAAGAGATGGGTGAACTCGATGCCGGAAATCCGGCCCTCGGCGTCATGGCCGACGCGGTAGCGGATGCGCAGGTCATGCCGCTTGCCGGTAATCATCATGTCATCGTCGCGGTCATAGCGCATCTTGCAGGGCCGCCCGGTGGCGCGGGCGGCCAGCGCGCAGGCAATCGCCAGCGCGTTGCCCTGGCTTTCCTTGCCGCCAAAGCCGCCACCCATCCGCCGGGTTTCCACCCGCACCGCCGACATCGGCAGATGCAGGGCATGGGCCACCTTGTGCTGGATCTCGGTCGGATGCTGGGTCGAGGAGATCACATTCACCCCGCCATCCTCGGCCGGCAGGGCCAGCGCGACCTGACCTTCAAGGTAGAAATGCTCCTGCCCGCCGACCTCGAATGTGCCTTCAAGGACATGCGGCGCGCGGGCAATCGCGCCGGCCGCATCACCCTTGGCCCAGATCACCGGCCCCTGTTCAAAGCGGCTGTTCGCCGCCAGCGCATCATCGACGGTCAGCAGCGCCGGCAGCTCGTCATAGGCCACGCGGCCCAGCCGAGCGGCCTTCCTCGCGGCCAGATGGCTGTCGGCCACCACCAGAAACACCGGCTGGCCGATGTAATGCACCCGGCCCACTGCCAGCAGCGGCTCGTCAAGCACGGAAGGCGAGCAATCGGGCATCTCGCCGAAGCCCTTTGGCCAGTCCTCGGCCGAGAACACCGCCACAACGCCCGGCGCGGCGCGCACCGCCGCAAGATCCATTCCGGTGATCGTGCCATGGGCGCAGCTCGATAGGCCAAAGGCCAGATGCAATGCGCCGGCCGGCAGCGGCACATCGTCGGCATAGCGCGCCTGACCCGTGACATGCAGCGGTGCGGAATCGTGGGGAAGCGGCTTGCCCATCGTCATGGCGCGACCTCCAGCACCGAAACCGGATGCCCGGCGAGGTCATGGAAATAGCGCGTCAGCATGTTCTGCGCGGCGGTCAGCCGGTAAGCGGCACTGGCGCGCATGTCGCTCAGCGGTGTGAAATCCTGCGCCATGGCCTCGCGCGCGGCTGCGATGGTTGCAAGGTTCCAGGGTTGGTTCACAAGCGCGGCCTCGGTCGCGGCTGCCCGCTTGGGAATGCCCGCCATGCCGCCAAAGGCGATCCGGGCGCTTTGCACTTTTCCGTCATTCAGGACTACATTGAAGCCGCCACAGGCCGCAGAAATGTCCTGATCGAACCTTTTCGACAGTTTGTAGATCCGAAGTGCCGGGGCGTGGGCCGGGATCGTCACCGCCTCGACGAACTCGCCGGGGCGCCGGTCCTGCTTGCGATAGTCAAGAAAGAACGCCTCCAGCGGCAGCTCGCGCCGGGTGCCCCCTTGCCGCAGATGCAGCGTCGCGCCAAGGGCGATCAGCGCCGGCGGGGCATCACCGATGGGCGAGCCGTTGGCGATGTTGCCGCCGATGGTGGCGGCGTTGCGGACCTGAAGGCTGGCGAAGCGCCGCAGCATCTCGGCAAAGGACGGGTGCAGCGGTGCCACCGCTTCGCGCAGGGCTTCGACGGTGACGCCCGCGCCGACCCGCAGGCTGTCGCCCTGCCGCTCGATCCGGGCCATCTCGGCGATGCCGTTCAGGAAGGTGGGCTTCGGCAACTCGCGCAGCTGCTTTGTCACCCAGAGCCCGACATCGGTGGCCCCGGCGATCAGCGTGGCGTCGGGGTTGGCCTGATACCAGTCGGCCAGCTCGTCCACGCTGCGCGGGCTGAACCCCAGCGGGGGCGCTTCGCCCCCCGCACCCCCAGAGGATATTTGCGCCACATTGAAGGCATCGGTCGTCATCCAGTCTGGCACTGGCGCGCTTTCCGCGGCCTTGGCGGCGCGGATGATCGGGGCATAGCCGGTGCAGCGGCAGAGGTTGCCGGCCAGAACCGTGTCATGATCCCTGCGCCCCTGCAGATGGCCAACCGCCATCGACACGCAGAACCCCGGCGTGCAGAAGCCGCACTGGCTGCCGTGATGGTCGACCATTGCCGTCTGGACCGGGTGCAATGCGCCCTGCGGCCCGCAAAGCCCTTCGACGGTGCGGACGGCCTTGCCTTGCACCTGCGGCAGGAACAGGATGCAGGCATTCAGCGCCCGCGTACCGGCCGCATCCGTCACCATGACCGTGCAGGCGCCGCAATCGCCCTCGTTGCAGCCTTCCTTGGTGCCGGTCAGTCCCTTGGTCTCGCGCAGAAAATCGAGAAGCGTCCGGGTCGGTGCCTCGCCCGCAACCCTGACCGGCGTTCCGTTGAGCAGAAACGCGATCTCAGACATGTATCAACCCGCCGCCTTCTCCCCGGTTCAGGCCCTGTGCATGTCCGCCCGATGCGGCGTAAAGCGGAGCATGCGCCCGATGTGGCATTTTGCCTCTGGTCTGGTGCCATGAAGCCATGCAGGGATGGAGTCTGGCAAGCCCCATCTTTCGGCGGCATTTGGAAGCAGCTTCAAATTTCGCCAGTTAATCGGCGCGGCCCACCCGGCCCTTTCGCGGCTGGGGCGGCTCGGCTAGGCTGGACCCATGGCAGCCCCCCGATTCATCCACCTTCGCGTCCACACCGAACATTCGCTCCTTGAAGGGGCGGTGCCGGTGAAGAAACTGGTCAAGACCTGCGCCGGCATGGGCATGCCCGCCGTCGCGGTGACCGACACCAACAACATGTTCGCGGCGCTGGAATTTTCGGTGCTGGCCAAGGATGCCGGGCTGCAACCGATCGTCGGCTGCCAGATCAGTCTGGCGCATGACCCGGCCCAGCCCGGCGAAAAGCCCCGCGCGCCGGCGCCCGTGGTGCTGCTGGCGCAGTCTGAAGCGGGCTACATGAACCTGATGAAGCTGAACTCTTGCCTCTACATCGACGGCAAGGGCGTTGGGGGCGGCCAGCTGCCGCAGGTGACGCTGGAGGAGCTTGCGGCGCATTCGGACGGCCTGATCTGTCTGTCTGGCGGGCCGGACGGGCCCTTGGGCCGGTTTCTGGCCGCAGGGCAGGGGGCCAAGGCGCGCGCGCTTCTGGAGCGGCTGGCGGCGATCTATCCGAACCGGCTTTATGTCGAGTTGCAGCGCCATCCCGGCGAGGGTGGCAAGCTGCCCGAAGCCGAGGCGCGGTCAGAGCGCGGCCATATCGAGTTTGCCTATGAGATGGGCCTGCCGCTGGTGGCCACCAATGACGTCTATTTCCCGAAATCCGAGATGTACGAGGCGCATGATGCGCTGATCTGCATCGCGGAAGGGGCTTATGTCGATCAGCTGGACCCCCGCCGCCGCCTGACGCCGCAGCACTATCTGAAAAGCGAATCCGAAATGGCGGCATTGTTCGCCGACCTGCCGGAAGCCTTGGAAAACACGGTGGAAATCGCCCGGCGCTGCGCCTTCATGGCGTCCAAGCGCAAGCCGATCCTGCCGCGGTTCGCCGATGACGAGGTGGAGGAGTTGCGCCGTCAGGCCTGGGAGGGGCTGGAAAAGCGCCTTGCGGTGATCGAGCTCGCTGCCCCCCGCGAGGAATACGAGGCGCGGCTGAAGTTCGAGATCGAGATCATCGAGAAGATGGGTTTCCCCGGCTACTTCCTGATCGTGTCCGACTTCATCAAATGGGCGAAGAAGCACGACATTCCGGTCGGGCCGGGGCGCGGCTCGGGCGCCGGTTCGCTGGTGGCCTATGTGCTGACCATCACCGACCTTGACCCGTTGCGCTATGCGCTTCTGTTCGAGCGGTTCCTCAACCCCGAGCGGGTTTCGATGCCCGACTTCGACATCGACTTCTGCATGGACCGCCGCGAGGAGGTGATCCGCTATGTGCAGGAGCATTACGGCCGCGAAAAGGTGGCGCAGATCATCACCTTTGGCGCGCTGCTGTCCAAGGCCGCCGTGCGCGACGTCGGGCGCGTGTTGCAGATGTCTTACGGGCAGGTCGACCGGCTGTCGAAGATGATCCCGGTCGAAGGGGTGAAGCCGGTCAGCATCACCAAGGCCTTGGCCGACGAGCCGCGCCTGCGCGAGGCGGCGAAGGAAGAGGTGGTGGGCCGGCTCTTGACCTATGCCGAACAGGTCGAAGGGCTGTACCGCAACGCCTCCACCCACGCCGCCGGGGTGGTGATCGGCGACCGTCCCTTGGACGAATTGGTGCCCTTGTATCAGGATCCGCGCTCGGACATGCCGGCGACCCAGTTCAACATGAAATGGGTCGAAGCGGCGGGGCTGGTGAAGTTCGACTTTCTGGGCCTGAAGACCCTGACTGTCATTCAGGATGCCATCCGCCAGATCCGCGAGCAGGGCCGTCCCTTGCACATCGCCGCCGATGGCCGGCAGCTTTACGCCCCGAAACCGGGGGCGGAAAATGACATCGGCCATATCCCCTTGGACGACAAGGCGACCTATGAGCTTTACGCCGCCGCCAAGACCGTGGCGGTGTTTCAGGTGGAAAGCTCTGGCATGATGGATGCGCTGAGGCGCATGAAGCCGACCTGCATCGAAGATATCGTGGCGCTGGTGGCGCTCTATCGCCCCGGTCCGATGGAAAACATCCCGACCTATTGCGAAGTGAAGCACGGGCTCAAACCGCTGGAGTCGATCCATCCGACCATCGACCATATCCTGAAGGAAACCCAGGGCATCATCGTTTACCAAGAACAGGTGATGCAGATCGCGCAGGTCATGGGGGGGTATTCGCTTGGCGGGGCCGATCTCTTGCGCCGCGCCATGGGCAAGAAGATCGCCGAGGAAATGGCCAAGGAACGGCCGAAGTTCATCGAAGGCTGCAAGAAGACCCACGACATCGATGCCAAGAAATCCGGCGAGGTCTTTGACCTTCTGGAGAAATTCGCCAACTACGGCTTCAACAAGTCGCACGCGGCGGCCTATGCCGTGGTCAGCTATCAGACCGGCTGGCTGAAGGCCAATCACCCGGTCGAATTCATGTCCGGCGTGATGAACTGCGATATCCATCTCACCGACAAGCTGGCGGTCTACAAGCGCGAGCTGGACAAGATGGGCGTCAAGGTGGTGGCGCCTTGCGTCAATGCCTCGGGTGCGACCTTCAAGGTCAAGGATCAGGCGCTGGTCTATGCCTTGGGCGCGCTGAAGAACGTCGGCGTCGAGGCGATGAAGATGATCGTCGAGGCCCGGCAGGTCGAGGGGCGCGAAAAGCCCTTCGCGACGCTGTTCGACTTTGCCCGCCGGGTGGACCTGAAGCGCGTCGGCAAGCGCCCGCTGGAAATGCTGGCCCGCGCCGGCGCCTTTGACCAGCTTGACCCCAACCGCGCCCGGGTGTTCGAGGCGCTGGACGGGCTGGTGGCCTATTCGGCGGCCATTCATGAGGCGAAATCCTCCAATCAGGTCAGCCTGTTCGGCGACAGCGGCACCGATATTCCCGAACCCCGCGTGCCCTACCGCGACGACTGGCTGCCGGTGGAGCGGCTGGGCCATGAGCATCAGGCGGTGGGCTTCTACCTGTCCGGTCACCCGCTTGACGATTACATGTCGGCCCTGAAGCGTAAGGACGTGAAAACTCTGGCCGAGGTCACGCAGATGGTTCTTGCCCAAGGCTCGCCCAAGGTGGTGAAGATCGCCGGTTCCGTCGCCGCCAAGCAGGAACGCAAATCGGCCAAGGGCAACCGCTTTGCCTTTGTGTCGCTGTCAGACCCGACCGGGCTTTACGAGGTCACGGTCTTCTCCGACGTGCTGGAAGCCGCGCGTGATCACCTTGAACCCGGCAAGAACGTAGTCCTGACCGTCAAGGCCGATCCCGACGGCGAGGGGGTGAAACTGCTGGCCAACGGGGTTTCCCCCATTGATCAGGTGGCCGATCAGGCCGGGGCGCAGGCGATCCGCATTCACCTGAACCGGCTGGAAACCATCCCCTCGCTGGCTGGCCTTCTGGACAAGCTGGAAGGCAAGAGCCGCGCGCAGATCACGCTGTGCCTGCCCGATGACACGGGCCGAGAGATTGATGTGACCCTGCCGAAGCCCTATCCGGTCACACCGCAAATCCGCGGCGCGATCAAGGCCATGCAGGGCGTGGTGCTGGTCGAGGACATCTGACATGGGCCGGATCACCACTGGCGGCTGTCTGTGCGGGGGGCTGCGCTTTACAGCACGGGGCGAGCCCTATCGCACCGGCCTTTGCCACTGCCTTGACTGCCGCAAGAACCACGGCGCCTTGTTCCACGGCTCGGCGATCTTCCCCGAGGCTGCCGTCACCATCACCGGCGAGCGGCGCGACTACAAGGGCCGCTTCTTTTGCCCGACCTGCGGCTCTCCGGTCTATGCCCATTTCGGCGATGAGATCGGCATCAACCTTGGCGCCTTCGATGCGCCCGACCAATTCCGCCCGACCTATGAGCTGTGGACGGTGCGGCGCGAAGGCTGGCTGCCGGAATTCCCGCTCAAGCACCGTTACGCCGGCAATCGGCTGTCCGACGGGCGCAGCGAGGACTGACGCCGCGCCCGTGCCCCGCCCAGCTGGATCAGCGCCACTCCGCCAAGGATCAGCGTCAGCGCCACGATCTCTGGAAGGCCGATCGTCTCGCCCACCGCCCCGCCGATGATGACGGCCACCACCGCCGGCAGATAGGTCGCGCCCGAGGCCCCGACGGCCCCCAGTTTCTGCACCATGTAATAGTAGATCAGATAGGCCAGACCCGTGCCCAGCACGCCCAACCCCAGCACCAGCGCCCAAAGCGCGCGGGGGTGGTCTAGGATCACCGTGATGCCGTGAAAATCCGTCACTGCAGCAAGGGTCAGGGAGGCAAGTCCGGTCTGCCATGTCGCCAAGGCCACCGGCGCGAGGCCCAGAGGGGCCAGATATCGGCGGGCATAGACAAAGGAAATCCCCACGCTCACCACCCCCGACAACAGCCAGGCCACGCCGCGCAGCGAAATTGTCGCGCCGTTTTCCCAAGGCCGCGCAGTCAGCGCGATGCCGATGAACCCCAGGGCCACCCCAAGGGCGATCAGGCCATTCGGCCGCTCGGTTCGCAGGAAAACCAGTGTAGTCAGGAAGGTCACGATCGGAATCGCCCCACCCAGAAGCCCCGCCACCGATGAGGGCAACAATGCCCCGCCGGCAACAAAGCCATAGTAGTAGAACGAGGTCGCCAGCACCGACATCACCGCGAAATGCGGCAAGTGGCGCAATTGGGCGCGCGTGAACGCCCCGGTCCAGACTGCATAGCCCGCCAGCGGCAGGAAGCCCGCGACCACCCGCAGGAACACCACCTGCATCGGCGGCAGAACCTCGGTCGCCATCTTGATGAAGATGAAGTTCGACCCCCAGACGAAACCGATGAGGATCAGGGCTGCATAGGCACGCGCCATGGGGAAACCTTTCGTTGCTCCGCCCTTATGCCGCAAAGCCTTTCCCCTTTCACGCCAGAAGAAAACCTGTCAGGCTGTAGAAAACCTACAGGCTTTGCCCCGATGCTGCCCCCGCTCAAACTGCCCACCCGCAAGTTGCCGCCGCTGAACAGCCTGCGCGCCTTCGAGGCCGCGGGCCGGGCGCTGTCGTTTCGCGCGGCGGCCGAGGAACTGGCCGTCACCCAGGGCGCCGTCGCCCAGCAGGTGCGCGGGCTGGAAGATCATCTTGGCCTGACCCTGTTCCACCGCCTGCCGCGCGGGCTGGCGCTGACCCCGGAGGGCAAGGCCTATCTGGCCGAGGTCAGCGCTGCCTTCGACACGCTGACGAGCGCCACCGCCCAGCTTGTGGCCCGGCCGGCCCGCGTGACGATCTCGGTGACGCCCACTGTGGCGACCCGGCTCTTGATCCCGCGCATGGCCGAGTTGCGGGCCGCGCTGCCGGGAGTGGAGTTGCGCACCATTGCCGAAGAGGACCTGCCCGATTTCACCCGCGATGACGTGGATGTCGCCATCGGCCTTGCCCGCCCGCCCTTTGCCCCTGAAGTCGAGGCGCGGCTTTTGCTTCCGCAAGACCTGATTGCGGTGGCGAGCCCGGCGCTGGTCGGCCAACGCCCCTTGCCGCTGGATGAAACCGAAATCCTGAGCCTGCCCTTTGTCCATCATTGCCTCGATCACTGGCAGGGCTTTCTTGGTGGCAGGCAGCCCAACCCCGGACCGCGCTTCAGCCTGACCACACTGGCCATTGATACGGCCGTGGCGGGGCAGGGGGTGATCGTGGTCAACCGCGCGCTTGTGGCGGCAGAGCTTGCCGACGGGCGGCTCGAACAGGTGATGGCGCGGTCGATGCGGGTCAGCCCGGACTACTACATCCTGCGCAAGCGCCAGCCTGATCGCAGCGCCGGGGCAGCGGCACTCTGGCGCTGGTGTCTCGACCGGCTGTCCGCCGCCGGGGTGTGACGCGCCCGGCCGTCAGACCAGCCGCCGCCCGAGCTTGGCGAAACTCACTGCCAAGACGATGCGCAGGACGTGATGGGCGGTGACGTAGATCACCGACATGTTCAGGCTCAGGGCGATCAGGCTCATCTCGGCCAGCCCGCCCGGCGCGAAGGCGAGGAAACCCGCCGCCACCGGCTCGCCCGTCACCCCATGCACGACGCCGGCAAATCCAAAGGCCAGCCCCAGCGCCAACGCGCCGTTCAGCATCGCCAGCCGCCCGCACCGGGCAAGCATGCGCCGGTCCATGCCGACAAAGCGCACGCCCAGACCCGCGCCAAGGATGACCTGCGTGACCGACACCAGCCAGCCCGGCGGGATGGCCTGCATCAGGCCGGTGACATGCAATATGGCCGAACACAGCAAGGGCCCGGTGATGATGTAGCCCGGCAGCCGCAACCGCTTGCCCGCCTGCGCCCCGATCAGCCCGGCGGCGATCATCAGCCCGATGTCACGCACCGTCAGCGGCGCCGCCCCGCCGACCATGGTCGCTCCCGCCGCCGATCCCACCGCATGCCCGGTCAGCGCCAGAAAGATCAGCGGTACGGTGATGATGGTCAGGATCAGCCGCAGCGTCTGCACCACGATCAGCAGGCGCACATCTGCCCCCGCCTCCTCGCCCATCTGCACGCTTTCGATCAGGCCCCCCGGCACTGCGCCGTAAAACGCCTCGGCCGGGGCGAAACCGCCGCGCCGGAACACGGCATAGCCGAGCGCATGGGCCAGCGGCACAAAGACGAACAGCGCCGCCAGCGATGGCCCCCAGCCAAGCGCCGCGCGGGCCACCTCGGGCGTGAAGGCGCCGCCGATTGCCACGCCGATCACCGGCACAAAGGAAAACCGCAACCGGGCGGGCAGGGTCGGCAGCTTGCCAAAGGGCTTGGCACCCAGCGCCGACAGGACGCCCACCAGCACCATCGACCCCAGAAGATAGCCCAAGGGCAGATGCGCGGCATGGGCCAGAACGCCTCCGACCGCCCCCAGGGCCAGCGTCAGGCCCAGCGCGACAAGATCAACGCCCAGAACCCGCATGGCTTACCAATGCGGTGGCGGCACGTTGGCTTCGGCGCTGCCGAGGCCCGAAGCCTCGCGTTCGGCCTCGCGCTCCATCAGCATCTGCACCCGCCGCTTCAGCGTGTCGATCTCGCGCGCTTGCGCCGCCACCACGTCCGACAGCTCATCGACCGCGCGGATCAGATGCGCGATGCGTTCTTCCAGCCTGTCCAGAGGTTCCATGCGCCATCCGCCGCTTGCCGTGCCTTTGCCCCTTCGTTAGAGGAAGGGCCAAGCGATGCAAGGTGCAATCCCATGTCCGATGCCAAAATCCGCCGTCCCAAGGCAGAAACCCCGAAAGGCTTCCGCGATTATTTCGGCCCGGAAGTGACCGAACGCAAGGCGATGCTGGATGCGATCACCGGGGTCTATCATCGCTACGGCTTTGACCCGCTGGAAACCTCGGCGGTCGAGACGGTGGAGGCCTTGGGCAAATTCCTGCCCGATGTCGACCGCCCGAACGAAGGCGTCTTTGGCTGGCAGGACGAGGACGGCGACTGGCTGGCGCTGCGCTATGACCTGACCGCGCCCTTGGCGCGCGTCGCGGCGCAGTTCCGCAATGACCTGCCGGCGCCCTACCGGCGCTATGCCATGGGTCCGGTCTGGCGCAACGAAAAGCCGGGGCCGGGGCGGTTCCGGCAGTTCTATCAATGCGATGCCGATACGGTCGGCTCCGGCTCGGTCGCTGCCGATGCCGAGATCTGCGCCATGCTGTCGGATGCCCTCGAAACCGTCGGCATTCCGCGCGGCGACTATGTGGTGAAGGTGAACAACCGCAAGGTGCTGAACGGGGTGATGGAAGTGGCGGGCGTGCTCGACCCGGCGAACCCTGACCGCTTCGCCCATGAGCGCGGGATCGTCCTGCGCGCCATCGACAAGATCGACCGGCTGGGGGATGACGGCGTGCGGGCTTTGCTGGGGGCCGGCCGCAAGGATGAGAGCGGCGATTTCACCAAGGGCGCGGGGCTAACAGAACACCAAATTGGAACCATCATGACATTCGTCAGCGCGAATACCGCGATTGACAATATGGTGTTTGAGTCGTCACAGGCTGCCGCCCCTTCACACATCAGGGAGATGTCGCATTCGCCCGAGTTCAGGAATGGGGTCGCGTGCTTGTATCTTGAGACAATTGTCGGCTCCAGCCAAATTGGCTTGGAGGGGGTTCAAGAGCTAAAGCAAATCGCGGATCTTCTACAGACTCAAGGCTACGGCGCAGATCAAATTCGGATTGATCCCGGCGTCGTCCGCGGCCTCGGCTATTACACCGGCCCGGTCTATGAGGCCGAGCTGACCTTTGAAATCCTCGACGAAAAGGGCCGCAAGCGGCAGTTCGGCTCGGTGGCGGGCGGTGGGCGTTATGACGATCTGGTCAAGCGCTTCACCGGGCAGGCGGTGCCGGCCACGGGCGTGTCGATCGGCGTTGACCGTCTCCTTGCCGCCTTGCGCGCCAAGGGGCGCGTCGGCGGCGCCTCGGCGGGTCCGGTGGTGGTGACGGTGATGGACCGCGACCGGATGGCCGATTACATGGCCATGGTGGCCGATCTGCGCAATGCGGGCATTCGGGCGGAAGTCTATCTCGGCAACCCCAAGAACTTCGGCAACCAGTTGAAATACGCCGACAAACGGCAATCCCCCGTGGCGGTGATCCAGGGCGGCAACGAAGCGGAAAAGGGCGTGGTCATCCTGAAGGACCTGATCCTTGGGGCGCAGATCGCCCAGAACGCCACGCTGGAAGAATGGAAGGACCGTCCCGCGCAAGTGGAAGTGCCCCGCGCCGATCTGGTGGCGGCGGTGCGGAATATGCTGGGGCAATGATGGGCTTCGCCAGCCCCCCCTCCCTCTCCCTCCCCCACAAGGGGGGAGGGCAGTGCAAGGCGCCAAAGGTCTGCGCAAGACGGCGGGCGATGAGGGCCTCCCCTCCCCCCCGTGGGGAGGGGCTGGGGGTGGGGGGCCAGCTTGCCCGCAACTCTGCCCGCAACGGGAACACCAAATGACCACGAAACCCGCCATCCGCGCCGAGGCCGAACGCCTTTACGCCGCCTTCCTTGCCGCCGGGGCTGCACCGGTCGAGGCCGACATCCTGCTGCCGGCCGACACCATGCTTGACCTTTACGGCGAGGACATCCGCGCCCGGGCCTATGTCACCCATGACCCCCTGCGCGGCGAGATGATGCTGCGGCCCGACTTCACCGTGCCGGTGGTGCAGGCCCATATGGCCCATGGCGCCGACCCGGCGCGCTATGCCTATATGGGCGAGGTCTTCCGCAAGCAGGACCACCTTGGCCCGCGCGCCAGCGAATATCTGCAGGTCGGCTTCGAAGTCTTCGACCGCGCCGCGCCCGAGGCCGCCGATGCCGAGGTTTTCGCGCTGTTTTCGCAAGCCCTGCAAGGGCTTGCCCTGCGCGCCGTGACCGGCGACATCGGCATCCTGATGGCCGCCGTACGGGGCCTTGACACCACGCCGCGCCGCAAGGCTGCCCTCTTGCGCCACATCTGGCGGCCGAAGCGTTTCCGCGCCCTGCTCGACCGGTTCGCCGGCCGCGCGCCGATGCCGCCCGCCCGGGCGCAGCTGCTGGAGCGGCTGGCCAAGGGCAGCCCGTCGGAGCTGATCGCGCAGGCCGCGCCGCTGATCGGCCTGCGTGGCGAGGCGGAAATCGCCGCCCGCGCCAGCGCCCTGATCGAGGATGCGGGCGCGAAGCCGATCGCGGCCCCGGCGGCGGCGCTGCTTTACGATCTCCTCGGCCTGCAGGCCCCGGCCCAGTCGGCGCTGGAGCATCTGCGCGGCATCACGCCGCTGCTGCCGGCCATCGCCCCGGCGGTCGCCCGCTTTGCCACAAGGCTGGAGGCGCTCAAGGCCCGCGGCGTTGACACGGCCACGCTGGCCTTCGAGGCGAGCCTTGGCCGCACCACGATGGAATATTACGACGGCTTCACCTTTGCCTTCATCGGCCCGGCCGATCTGCCCCCGGTGGCCAGCGGCGGGCGCTATGACGCGCTGACGGCGGTGCTGGGGCAGGGCAAGTCCATCCCGGCCGTCGGCGGGATCATCCGGCCCAATCTGGTGGCTGCGCTGAAGGGGGCCGCGTGATGCTGAAAATCGGGGTGCCGTCCAAGGGGCGGCTGATGGAAAAGACCTTCGACTGGTTCGGCGCCCGCGGCGTCACCATGCAGCGCACCGGCAACGAGCGGGAATATTCCGGCGCGGTCGACGGGATTGCCGGAGTGGAACTGGTGCTGCTGTCCGCCGGGGAAATCCCGCGCGAGCTGGCGGCGGGGCGGATTCACCTTGGCGTCACCGGATCGGACCTCGTGCGCGACAAGCTGGCGGACTGGGAGGTTCAGGTCGCCGAGCTTGCCCCCTTGGGCTTTGGTCATGCCGATCTCATCATCGCGGTGCCCGATGCCTGGATCGACGTCGACACGCTGGATGATCTCGACGCGGCGGCCGGCGCCTTCCGGGCCGCCCATGGCTTCCGGCTGCGCATTGCCACCAAGTATCACCGGCTGGTGCGCGAGTTCCTGACGGCGCAGGGCGTCGCCGATTATCAGCTCGTGGACAGTCAGGGCGCGACCGAAGGCACGGTGAAGAACCTGACCGCCGAGGCGGTGGCCGACATCACCTCGACCGGCGAGACGCTGCGCGCCAACCATCTGAAGATCCTGTCGGATGGGCTGGTGCATCAAAGCCAGGCGACGCTCTACGCCGCCCGCGCCGCCGACTGGTCCGAGGCGGGGGCAGTGCTGCGGGCGCTTGCCGGCCGGCTGGGCGTCAAGCTGCCCGACGGGTTCTGACCGGGGCTTGACGCCGGACCCAAAGGCTCTACCCTCGGGCCGTTCCCACAGGGTCCTTCCGATGCGCGCGCTTGCTTTTCTTCTTCTGCTGCTTCCGGCGACCGCCCTTGCCCAAGGCACGGCCAGCGGCGGCGACCTGCGCGCGGCCATTGTCGGCAACACGGTGGAGGGGGCGATGGCGGCCTCTGGCCCCTATGCCGAATTCTACGCCCCCGACGGCACGATCCGCGCCGCCGATTACGCCGGTCGCTGGTCGATCAATGGCGCGAAGATGTGCTTTGACTACGGCGACGGGCCTGCCGGCTGCTGGCGGGCGGTGATCTCCGGGGCGCAGGTGGTCTGGATCGGGCCTGCGGGCGAAGAGGGCTCAGGTGTCATCCGTTCCGGTAATCCGGCGGGCTGGTGAGGGCCTGCGCGCCACCAGCGCCACGCCCAGACCCGCCAGCGCCATGCCCGCCCAACCCAGCACCGGCATCACCTCGCCCAGAAGCGGCCAGGCGCAAAGCGCCGACAGCGCCGGCACGAGGTAGAACAGCGACGACACCCGCGCGACTTCGCCGACGCGGATCATCGCCAGCAAAAGCGACATGGCCAGCAGTGAATTGCCGATGACCAGATAGGCCATGGACCAGAGAAATTCCGGCGCCCAGTCGATCGCCGTATTTTCGGTCAGCAGCGCGGCGGGCACGCAAAAGGCCGCCCCCACCGCGTATTGGATGAGGTTCGACGCCACCGGATGGTGGCTCACGCCAAAGCGCTTTTCCCAAAGCGTGCCCGCGGTGATGCCGAACAGCGCCAGAACGGTCAGCCCGACCCCAAAGGCGTTCTCGACGGCGATGCTGGAGCGGCCGGCAATCGCCAGCGCCGCGCCAAGAAGGCCAAGGATCAGCCCGAGCCAGCCCTTGCCGCTGACCGCCTCGCCCACCAGCCGGGGGGCGACAAGCGCCACAAGGATCGGTTGCAGGCAGACGACGATCGCCACCGCCCCCGCCGAGACACCGGACTTGAAGGCGACATAGCACAGGCCGAAATAGACGACCTGGATGAGAAACCCCACGATCGCCACATCGCGCGCCCCACGCAGCGAGGGCATCGGCGGGCGCATCACCAGCGCGACCGGGATCAGGAGCGCCAGAACCATGCTGTAGCGCAGCGCCAGCACAGTCAGCGGCGCGGCATGGGCAACGGCGATCTTGGCGACGGCAAAGCCGGCCGACCACAGGATCAGGAACACGACAGGGGCGGCGATCAGCCAGAGCGGGCGGTGGGTCATGGCCTCCTTCATGCCGGGGCCTGGCCGGAATGAAAAGGGGCGGGGCCGGCTGGACCTAAGGGTTCACCCGGCTGGCCAGTTCGCGGATCAGGGCGCGGGGCGTGTTCTGGTGACCTTGCGACCCCAACATGCGGTCGCGCAGCCGACAACGAGGGCGCCTTTTCAGCGCAGCCCGATTTCCGCCAGCGCCTGTTCCAGCGCCGGGGGCAGTTTGTCATCCCGCTCGCGGCCCTGCGGCAGATCGCGCGGGGTTTCCTCAGGGACCAGATAGCGCCAGCCCTGAAACGGGCGGCGGGGGGCCGCCTCGGTGCGGATCACCTCGGCGTCCAGGACCAGCGCGCAACGCGCGATGCCATCGGCGCCCCGGCGTTCCTCCAGTCCGACGATGCGTTGCCGGGCCAGCACCACGCCCTTGATGACCCAGTAAAGCGAGCCGCCGGCAAGGATTTCCCCGGCACGTTTCGGCCACATCCGGGTGACATGCTCTGCCGTTCCGGGCGCCCAGCGGGGGGCGTTGTCCTTCTGCCAGTCGAGCAGGTCCTCGACCGATTCTGCCCCGACGCAAAGCTTGATGATGTTCAGATGGTCCACGATTCCCCCGGCGATTCCCCCGGCCGCCTGCCCCACACAATAGGGCGCGGGCCGGCATCCTCAAGGCTTGCCGCTTGCCGCCCATGGGCGTATCTTGGGCCTTCGCCCGAGCGCCCCACAAGAGATTCCCCAAAGGACTGCCGATGTCGCCCTTCTCCGCCCCCATTGCCGAAGCCATCTGGGACATGAAATACCGTTTCAAGGAAGCTGACGGCACCCCGATCGACGGCACGGTCGAGGATTCGTGGCGCCGCATCGCCCGCGCGCTGGCCGAGGTCGAGAAAGACCCGGCGCTGTGGGAGGACCGCTTCTACAAGGCGCTGGAAGGCTTCAAATACCTGCCCGCCGGCCGCATCACCGCAGGCGCCGGCACCGCGCGCAATGTGACGCTGTTCAACTGCTTTGTCATGGGCACCGTGCCCGACAGCATGGCCGGCATCTTCGACGCGCTGAAAGAGGCCGCGCTGACCATGCAGCAGGGCGGCGGCATCGGCTATGACTTCTCCACCATCCGCCCGCGTGGCGCCGAGGTGAAGGGCGTGGCCGCCGATGCCTCGGGGCCGCTCTCGTTCATGGATGTCTGGGATGCCATGTGCCGCACCATCATGTCGGCAGGCAGCCGCCGGGGCGCGATGATGGCGACCATGCGCTGCGACCATCCCGATATCGAGGCCTTCATCGAGGCCAAGAAAGACCCGGCCCGCCTGCGCATGTTCAACCTCTCGGTGCTGGTGACAGATCCCTTCATGGCCGCCGTCAAGGCCGACGGCCCGTGGGAGCTGACCTTCGGCGGCAAGGTGTTCCGCACTCTGCCGGCGCGCGATCTGTGGAACAAGATCATGCGCAACACCTATGACTTCGCTGAACCCGGCGTCATCTTCATCGACCGCATCAACAAGGCCAACAACCTTGGCTATGTCGAGACCATTGCCGCGACCAACCCCTGCGGCGAACAACCGCTGCCGCCCTATGGCGCCTGCCTTCTGGGCTCGATCAACCTGCCGACGCTGGTGACCGGGGCCTTCACCGCCGCGGCGCAGCTTGACCCGGCGGCGCTGGACGATCTGGTCCGCCTTGCGGTGCGGATGATGGACAATGTGGTCGATGCCTCGCGCTTCCCGTTGCCGCAGCAACAGGCCGAGGCGCAGAACAAGCGCCGCATCGGCCTTGGCGTCACCGGCCTTGCCGACGCGCTTCTGATGCTGGGCCTGCGCTATGGCTCGCCCGAGGCCGCCGCCCAGACGGAAGACTGGATGCACGCCATCGCGCGGGCCTCCTACCTTGCCTCAGTCGATCTGGCGAAAGAGAAGGGGGCCTTCCCGCTGTTTGACGCCGAGGGCTATCTGGCCTCGGGCAACATGATGCAGATGGATGCCGATGTGCGCGACGCGATCCGCAGCCATGGCATCCGCAACGCGCTGCTGACCTCCATCGCGCCCACCGGAACCATCAGCCTTTATGCCGGCAACGTCAGTTCCGGCATCGAGCCGGTCTTTGCCTATGCCTATACCCGCAAGGTTCTGCAAAAGGACGGCTCGCGCACCGAGGAGGAAGTGGTGGATTACGCCGTCCGCCTCTGGCGCGAGACCCATGGCGAGGCCCCCTTGCCGGATTACTTCGTGAATGCGCAAACCCTGCCGCCGCTCGACCATGTGCGGATGCAGGCCGCGGCACAGAAATGGATCGATTCGTCGATTTCCAAGACCATCAACTGCCCCGAGGATATTTCCTTCGATGCCTTCAAGGAGGTCTACATGGCCGCCTGGGATCAGGGCTGCAAGGGCTGCACCACCTACCGGCCGAACGATGTCACCGGCTCGGTCCTCACGGTGTCGGAAGCGTCGGACAAGACCCCGTCCGAAGCCCCGGAACAGGTGCAGGGCGGCGAGGTGATCTACCTCTCCGAACCGCTGGAGCGCCCGGCGGCGCTGGAGGGGCATACCTACAAGGTCAAATGGCCGGGGAGCGAACATGCGCTTTATATCACCGTCAATGACGTGGTGATCTCGGGCCACCGCCGGCCGTTCGAGGTGTTCATCAACTCCAAGAACATGGAGCATTTTGCCTGGACCGTGGCGCTGACCCGGATGATCTCGGCGGTGTTCCGGCGCGGCGGCGACATTTCCTTTGTGGTCGAGGAGCTGAAGGCGGTGTTCGATCCGCGCGGCGGGGCCTGGATGGAAGGGCGGTATATCCCCTCGATCCTCGCCGCCATCGGCGGGGTGATCGAGCGCCACCTGATCGCCATCGGTTTCATCGAGGGCGAGGGGCTGGGGTTGAAATCCGACCCGAAGGCCGAGGTGATGGTCGTGGGCGGCGCCCCGCGCGGCAAGGCCTGCCCGTCCTGCGGCAGCTACGCCATGCAGATGAAAGAGGGCTGCATGACCTGCAACGATTGCGGCCATTCAAAATGCGGTTGAGTTCGGGCGGCGGGGTCTGACTCGCCGGAGATCGGATCGGCTTGCCCGACGTGACCCGCCCCGACAGCGTCGTCAGCAGCAAGATGCCAGGGCATGGGTGAGGCCATGTGATCGCCCCGCCGGGTGCAAAGCCGACGGGATGTGACCTGCCCCCCGGAAGTTCCCTCGCTGTGATGTAGAGTCTGCCCAACCTGAAGGAGCAGACGACATGAGGAAAAGCCGTTTCACCGAAGCGCAGATTATCGGGATGATCAAAGAGCAGGAGGCAG
>NZ_JAAIVJ010000006.1 GCF_011008935.1 Tabrizicola oligotrophica
CCCCCCTGCAGCCGGTTCAGCACCTCGAAGATCACCACCATGATCACCAGCGCCAAAGCCACATTCCACTCCGCAGCCCGCGCCCGACGCGCAGGATCATATCTTAGGCCGCCAAGCCCGTGGGTCGAAACCTCTGTCATGCCAGTCGCACCTTGATCCGGCCGTCTTCGGCCCGCGCCTCATAGGTGCGCAGGTTGACGCAGGCGGGCAGGCGCCGGGCCTCGCCGGTGCGCACGTCGAAGACGCCGGAATGCTTCGGGCATTCGATTTCGTAATCCATCAGCAGGCCCTCAGACAGATGCACCGCCTCATGCGTGCAATGGCCGTCGGAGCAGAACACCTCCTCGCCCGTCATGCGGTAGATCGCGAAGCTGCGCCCGGCATGGTCGAACCGGCGCACGCTCTCTTCCTCGATGTCCTCAAGCCCGCAGGCGTCGATCCAGTCGGTCATGTCCTTGTCCTTCCATGGAAAGGCCCGGGCGGGGGGAGAACCCGCCCGGGCTGTGGCGGCTCAGTTCTTGCCGATGTAGTCGGCCATGTTGGCCGGGGTCACCAGCTCGAAGGGGATATAGGTGACACGGTCCACCTCTTCGCCCTTGACCAGCTTCAGCGCCACATCGAGACCGCCGCCGCCTTGCGCCTTGGCATTCTGGAACACCGTCACGTCCAGATCGCCCGCCTGCATGAATTGCAGCGCATCGGCCGTGGCATCGACGCCCACGACGACGACATCCTCCATCGGGATATTCGCGGCCTTCAGCGCAAGGATCGCACCGAGCGCGCTTTCGTCATTGTTGGCAAAGACCACATCGGGTGCCGCCCCGCTCGAGAGCCAGTTGGTCATCAGAGTCTGCGCCCCGTCGCGCGACCATTCCGAAGACTGCTTGTCATGGATCTTGATGAAGTTGCACATGTCGGTGCCGACAATGTCCTCGACATCCTTGGTGCGTTGCAGCGCCGCCTGATGCGACAGCGAACCCATGATGATGTAACCGCCGGCGCCGTTCGACTTCAGCTGCCCGCGCAGGATCTTGCAGGCCTCGAAGGCGCCAAGCGTGCCGCTCTCGATTTCGTTCGAGCCGACATAGACCTGCTTGGCGGGCAGGGCGGCGATGTCCTGCGGTTCAAGGTTCACGAAGACCAGCGGCACGCCCGCGGCATCGGCGGCCGCCGTGATGGCGGGCGAGGCCGCGGTATCGACCAGGGTGACGATGATGGCATCGACTCCGCTTGCGATGAAATTGTTGATCTGGTCAAGCTGCTTGGCGCCGTCGTTCTGCGCGTCTTCGATCTGCACCTCGACGCCGACTTCGCCGGCCCGCGCCTCAATCCCCTGCCGCAGCAGGGTCTGGAAGTTGTTGTCAAAGTTCACGATCGAAACGCCGATCTTTTCGGCATGCGCCGCCCCGGCAAACAGCGCCAGTGTGCAGCAGGTAAGTGCAAGTTTCTTCATGGTTTCCTCCCTCATGGTCTTGCAGTTTCAGACAAACCTTTCGCGGGGCATCCCTTCGGGGGCGCCGCAGGTCTGGCTTTTCGGTGGGTCGTCAGGCCTTGGCGTTGGCCTTGGCTTTGGTCTTCTGGTAGCGCGCGTTCATCGCCGCATCGCCCGCCTTGGTGCCGTCGTGCCAGGTGCCGAACCAGCGGTCCAAGGGGATCAGGCCATCGCCGTAATTCACCTCGAAATACTTGTGGTGCAGGTAATGGGCGAAGGCGTGGCTATCGACGGCGCTGTCTTCGGTCACTTCCAGCTTGTCGAACCCGATATGGCCGACCACGGCGCCAAAGCCCGCAAAGTGCAGCTGGTAGATGGCCAACAGCGGATGCGAGGGGATGATGAAGTGATAGGCGGCGGTGGCGAAGTACAGCAGGTGCTCGACCGGATGCATCGACAAGGACGACCAGGGCGACGGGTTGACCGAGTTGTGATGCACCGAATGCACCCACTTATACAGAAACGGCATGTGGATCAGGCGGTGGATGCAAAAGAAGTGAAACTCATGGATCACCGGCAGCAGCAGCCAGAGTGCAAAAAGGTAAAGCGGATGGTCCATCAGACTGACCCAGGGGCCGATGTCATTGGCCCAGGCCCACAGCACCAGCACCTCCCACGCGGTCCAGATCGGCACGCCGGTGCCAAAGCCGCGGATCAGGCTGTCGATGTTCTGGCTGCCGAACATGAAGGCGCTGGATTTATGCTCGGATGGCCATTTCGCATTGTATTTGAACCGGGAGCCTTGGGCGCGGCGGATGTAGAGATGCACCTCGAAGGCGCCATAGAACAGGGCGACGGCAATGCAGTTGATGGCGAAAAGCCACAGCACCCAACCCCAGTCAAGGCTTTGCATCGTCGCCTTTTTCGGCACCACCCAGACCCACCACGCCGCGGCGGAGGCCGCCCAGATCAGGTTCCACGGCAGGAAATATTGCGGTAGCCATTTCAACAGCGCCAGCGGTTTCGGCGGCAGGGAAAACAGGGGGGCGTGGACCAGCGGCTCGTTCGGCGTCCAGTTGCCGCGTTTGTCCCTTGTGCCGAACTGCGTGTCGTCCATCTGGCTTTCCCCTCTCCGCGGCCCGTTCTTCATCGGGACGAGCTATGGGAAATGGTGTCGTGCGTTCCAAAAAATGACGCAAGTGGAATGTTCATTCCATCGGTGGAATTGCCTCAGGATGCATCACGCCTCGCGGGGCGGGCGTATGTTCCGGCGCATGCTCTCGGCGCAAGAGGCAAACTGAGCGGCCTTGATTGCTGGCCCGCGCCGGGCCGTCCGCCGCGATTCGCCCCGGCTGCGGTGGCGGTCAGGTGGTGGTGCTGAAATCCGGCATGTTGAAGCGGGTGTAGATGCCGAAGCTGCGCAGTCTCGGCGGCTGCGCCCCGTCGGGGCCGCGCGCCATCGCGCAACGCAGCGCCGCGTCGAGCATGTCCGACGGGTCACCGGAAATGGCGAAATCCAGGGCCCCCGATTGCAGAAGTGGCATGGTCACCGGGTTCACCTCATGCCCGACGACCAGCATGTCCGACACCCGGCCCGCGCCGCGCAGCGCTTCGACCATGCCGGCATTGCCGCCTCCGACGTTGTAGATCGCCCCCAGCGCCGGGTGCCGCGCCAGAAGGTCCGCCACCGCCCTGCGCGTCAGGTCGGCGCTGTCCTCGCCCTGCACCTCGGCCGAGATGATGACCTTCGGGAAATGCGCGCGCAGACCGGTGCGAAAGCCGATCTCGCGGTCCTCATGGCAGCGAAAGGCCGGGCTGCCCAGCACAACTCCAACTGTAGTTGGCCGATCGCCCAGCATCCGCCCGATCAAAAAGGCCGCCGTCTGCCCTGCCGCGCGGTCGTCCAGCCCGACAAAGGCATCGCGCGCCATGGGCGAAAGGTCGGACACCATGGCGATGATCCGCTTGCCCCTGGCGCGGGCGTTGGCCAGCACGGACACCAGCCGGTCGCTGTTCTTGGCCGTCACGATCAGGGGCCGCGCAAGGTCTTTGCACAGGCCCTCGACACAGCGCAGCACCGCTGCTTCGTCCGCCATATGCAGGTCGTGAAAGGCCCCGAGCGCGCCGCTGGCGGTAAAGGCGGCGCGAACCTGCCCCATCATGCCGCGGCCGACGCGCAGGACAAGGTCGGCCTGCGGCGGGCCGGAGGGCGGCTGGGTGTCCGGCGCGGAAAGGCGCTGCAGCGTTTCCTCGACCACGCTGCGGGTGCGGTCATGCACCCGGCCCCGGTTGTTCAGAACCCGGTCAACCGTCGCCCGCGACAGACCGGTTTCACGCATGATTTCGGCAACTGTGACGCGACGCATGGCTTGATCCGGAAGGAGATAACCCGGTCAGGATGCCTCATTCCGCGGCAATGTGTCAAATCCGCTCTGCGGCTCGGGCAAAGGCCTCGGCTTCTGCCGCTTCCATCCAGATTTCGTGCCGGCGCTCGGGATAGCCTGCGCGCTCCACATCAGCGGCGAAGTCCCGGAAGGCCGCGACGCGCGCGGCCTGCAACTCTGCCTCCAGCAGGGCGAAATCGGCATAGCGCTTGGAATGGCGGGGATAATGGCCGGTGTTGCTGCCCAGCACGTCGCAGGAAAACAGATACTGGGTGTCGCAGACCGCGCCGCAGCCCATGCCCATCGTCAGCATCGGGGTGGTGCGGGTGATGTGATCGGCCAGTTGCACCGGCACCACCTCGACCTCCAGACAGGCGGCGCCGGCGTTCTCGATGTCTTTTGCCTTGCGCAGGACTTGCAGGGCCTCGTCCGCTTTGCGGCCGATGGCGCGAAACCCGGTCCAGGCGGCAAGGTTGGGCACCAGCCCGACATGGCCGGTGACCGGAATCCCTTCGCGCGCCATGGCTTCGATGAAGCGCGATGAGTGGGAACTGTAGATCGCATCCGCACCCCGGCGCAGCGCGTCGAAGGCCAGACGCAGGGCCTCGTCCGGGGTGGCCGCCGCGCCATGCGGCATACCTGCCGAAATGAAGGCCGACGGGGCCGCGGCGCGGACCGCCGCGAGCGTGTGATCCGCCTCGCAGGACAGGATCACGATCCCTGCGGCCTCTGCCGCTGCCGCCTCTGCCGCGCTGTCGACATGCAGTTGCACCCATTTGCGCTTGCCCTTCGCGGCCAGCAGGTCATGCACATTGGTCTTTGCGGTCATTGTCGCGCTCCTTGGGGCAGGTCGGGGGGGCAGGTCGGGAGCATCCGGCCTGCCGCTGCAAGGCAACGCTGGCAAGAAGAAACGCAAAGCGCCGCGCCGCGTTGCATCTTCCTGCGTCTTGTAGTCCGGCCTTGCCGGTTCGGGGGCCGGACGCGCGGTGTGGATTTGCGGCAAAATGAGACGTCCGCCAGTGCTGCCAACCCGGCGATTCGCCAGTTGACCGGCGCCGCGCCTGCCGCTCAGGGCTTGACGAATTTCGCTCCGCCGGTCTGACCGCCGGACAGGACGCGCACGGAACCGGCGGTCACACGGGCGGTGGCGGGGCCAGCCGCCAGCTCGGCCTGCAACTCTTCGATGCGGCCGGTCAGGACCGAGCCCAGCGCCACGCGCTTGCCTTCGACATCGGCCTTGGCCGAAACGACGGAAACGATCTTCATCTCGCCATTGCGCAGGGCAAAGATCGGCGCACCGGAGGAGCCGAAATCGACATCGCAGGAAAACACCACGATCTGCGGCGCGCGGTCCAGCACATGGCAGGTTTCCTGAAGGGACGGCGCCTCGGCCCGGTCCTGGGCATAGGACACCACCCCCACCGTATCCCCCAGCGCGGGGCGGGTATCGGTGGCAAAGGGGGTGATCTGTGGCAGGCGGATCGGTTGGTCAAGCGCGACCAGCGCCAGATCATAGGCCACGCGATCCAGACTTTCGGCCCCGGCAAAGATGTATTCGGGATGCGCGACCGAAGCGCGCACGCCGCGATAGGCCTCGGCCCGGCCATTGCGCCAGCCGGCAAGGAACTGGATGTCGCGGTCGGCAATCCGTGCGCCGGTTTCCTTGTCGAACAGACAATGTGCCGCCGTCAGCACCAGATCGGGCGCAATCAGCGCCCCCGTGCAAAAGCCGCGCATCCCCAGGTCCAGCCTGCCGACGGCCTGCCAGTCATGCCCGGCATCCGAGGTTTCCAGACTGACAAGCCGGCTTTCTTCGGCCTGGACGGGCAAAGACAGCAGAAGCGAAAAGGCAAGGGCAAAGACAGGGCGCATGAGAGGGGAGATTTGCCTGAGTTTTCCTTCTGACTAGCGGCCGATTGCGGCAATTTTCGGGCAAGCCCTCAGGCCCGCCCGGCCGCCCCGGACAGGCTGAGCGGGTCGATCCCCATGCCTCGCAAGGCGCCGACCCATTTGCCGGTGTCATCCTCGGCAAAGACCAGCCCGGCATCGGCTTCGGAGGTCAGCCAGTCGTTGCGGGCAATCTCGCTTTCCAGCTGCCCCGGACCCCAGCCGGAATAGCCAAGCGCCAGCAGCGCCCGGTGCGGGCCTTCGCCGCGCGCCAGCGCCTCCAGCACATCGAGCGTCGCAGTCATCCCGAAGCCGCCCTCGATCTTCATCGTCGCGGCCCCGCCCCGGTAATCCCGGCTGTGCAGCACAAAACCGCGGCCACGTTCGACCGGGCCGCCGAAATGCACGGCAATGTCGCGGCCATCCGGCGCGCGCAGGATGTTCAGATGGTCCAGCAGGCCCGCGAAGGTGACTTCCTCGACCGGCTTGTTGACGATGATGCCCATGGCCCCTTCGTCGCTGTGGGCGCAGACCAGAATGACGCTTTTTTCAAAGCGCGGATCGCCCATGCCGGGCATCGCCACCAGAAACTTGCCTGTCAGGTCCATCGAATCGACGCCCCTTTCCCTGATCTCAGTGTGAGCCTGCGGCGCTTTCGCCTCAAGTCCCGTTTTGTTGCATGGGCTTGACCGGAACGTGATTTCCCTTGGACCTGCGGTTGCCTATTTTACAGGGCATGAAAACCGCGTCCCTTCTTCTGTTTCTGGCCAGCGCCGCGCCTCTTGCGGCGATGACGCAGGATGAGGTGTTGCAGGCAAGCCTGCTGCCCGGCTGGCGCATGGAAAGCGGGCATCACATGGCGGGCCTGTCCTTCGTTCTGGCGCCGGGGTGGAAGACCTATTGGCGCCGCCCCGGCGAGGCCGGCATTCCGCCCGAGTTCGACTGGTCCGGGTCAGAGAACGTCGCCTCGGTGCGGGTACATTGGCCAAGCCCGGTGATGTTTCATACCAACGGCATGCAGACCGTGGGCTACAAGGGTGGCGTGGTCTTGCCGCTGGAGGTGCAACCCAAGGTGCCGGGGGCGCCGATGCATCTGAAGGCCCGCATCAGCATGGGCATCTGCAAGGACATCTGCATGCCGGCGCAAGTCACGGTTTCTGCCGATCTGGCTGCGCCGGGGGCGGAAAGCGACGGCATCCGCGCCGCGCTGAAGGCGCGTCCGGCCAGTGGCGGCGGGGCGGGGGTGGGCCGGGTGTCCTGTGCGGTGGAGCCGATTGCCGACGGGTTGCGGCTGACCGCGACAGTCGAGATCGCGGCGCGCGGCGGCGAGGAGGCCGTGGTGATCGAACCCGGCGATCCGTCGATCTGGGTCTCGGACAGCCAGACGCTGCGGCAGGGCGGGGTTCTGACCTCGGTGAGCGAAATGGTTGCCTCCAGCGGCGCGCCCTTTGCGCTGGACCGTTCGGCCTTGCGGCTGACGGTTCTGGGCGGTGACAGCGCGGTCGAGATCGACGGCTGTCCGGCACCCTGAGGCGTTCTCCGACCTTCAGGGGGTCAGCCGTTCGCCCGCAGATGGGCTTGCAACGACAAAAGGTCAGCCCAGGCCTCGCGCTTGGCGATCGGGTTGCGCAAGAGATAGGCCGGGTGGACCATGGGCAACAGCGGCCGGTCCAGCGCCTTGGTCCATGTGCCGTGCGCGCGCATGATGCCCTTGTGCCCGGTCAGCGCGAACAAGGGCGTGTTGCCCATGACCACGATCACATCCGGGTCCATCAGGGCGATATGGCGTTCGACAAAGGGGCGCATCATCGCCACTTCCGCCGGTTCCGGGTCGCGGTTGCCGGGCGGGCGCCAGGGCATGACATTGGTGATGTAAAGCGCGGCTCCCGCATCGGGAGCGGTGCGGGCAAGGCCGATGGCGGCGAACATCCGGTCCAGAAGCTGCCCGGCGCGGCCGACAAAGGGGCGACCTTCGATGTCCTCCTCGCGCCCCGGCGCTTCGCCAAGGATCAGTACGCGGGCTGCCGGATTGCCATCGGCAAAGACGGTGTTGCGCGCGCCCTTCTTCAGATCGCAGAGGTCAAAGGCGGAGAGTGCCTCGCGCAGCGCCTCAAGGCTGGTGGCGCGGGCGGCAATCCCGCGGGCGGCCTCGACCGGATCGACCTGCGGGGCGTCCTGCATCACGGGGGCCGGCGCACGGGGGGCCACGGCCGGAGGGGCGGCGGGCCGGTTGGTTTCCGGCAGCTCGTAACGGTCAATCGCCGTGTCGCCGATCACCTCGTCGACGCCCAGATCGACCTGCCACGCCAGCGCCGCCAGCGCTGCATGCCAATCGCCCGCGATCTCTTGCCCGATTCCCATGGGCAAGACCCTAGGCTCTGGCCTTGCGCCCCACAACCCGGCTTTCTATAAGCCCCCGAACAGCTGCCAATCCGGGGGATCTCGATGACCACCTTCCGCGCCCGCCACCTTCTTGGCATCGAGCAGCTTTCCCCGCAGGAAATCACTACGGTCCTTGATCTGGCCGACCGCTATGTCGATCTGAACCGCCGCACAGTGAAACAGTCCGACGCGCTGGCGGGGCTAACGCAGATCAACATGTTCTTCGAGAACTCCACCCGGACGCAGGCCAGTTTCGAGCTGGCGGGCAAGCGGCTGGGCGCTGACGTGATGAACATGTCGGTGGCCTCGTCGAGCGTGAAGAAGGGTGAGACGCTGATCGACACCGCGATGACGCTGAACGCCATGCACCCGGATCTTCTGGTGGTGCGGCACGGGGCCTCGGGCGCGGTGAACCTGCTGGCGCAGAAGGTCGATTGCGCGGTGCTGAACGCCGGCGACGGGCGGCACGAACACCCGACGCAGGCGCTTCTTGATGCGCTGACTATCCGCCGCGCCAAGGGCCGCATCCAGCGCCTGACTGTGGCGATCTGCGGCGACATCGCGCATTCCCGCGTGGCGCGGTCGAACCTGATCCTCTTGAACAAGATGGAAAACCGCATCCGCCTGATTGCACCCCCCACCCTGATGCCCTCGGGCGTCGGCGAGTTCGGCTGCGAGCTTTTCGACGACATGCGCAAGGGGCTGGAAGGTGCCGACGTGGTGATGATGCTGCGGCTTCAGAAGGAGCGGATGGACGGCGGCTTCATCCCCTCCGAGCGCGAATATTACCACCGCTACGGGCTGGATGCCGAAAAGCTGTCCTTCGCCAAGCCGGACGCCATCGTCATGCATCCCGGCCCGATGAACCGGGGTGTGGAGATCGACGGCGAGATTGCCGACGACATCAACCGCAGCGTCATTCAGGAACAGGTGGAGATGGGCGTCGCCGTCCGAATGGCCTGCATGGACCTTCTGGCCCGCAACCTGCGCGCCGAACGGGGCGCCAAGGCGGCGGGGGTGATGGCGTGATGCGGTCGGGCAGCGAGGCGCGGCATGTCTGAGATCAGCCGCGACCCGATCCTTGGCCGCGAGGTGCATCTCGGCCCCGGCGAAACGCTGGTGGCGGTGTTCCGGCCCGATGCCGGCACCTATTGGCGGTCGAATGGCATCATGGCGCTCCTTGCCGGAGCCGCTGCCGGAGCGGCGCTGGCTTATGGCGGCAATCCGGCGCCATGGGTTGGCCCGGTTGCCGCCGTGCTGGCGATCGGTCTGCGCGCGGCCTATCTGAAATCCGAAGTTCTGGCCGAGGAGTGGAAGCTGACCAGCCGCCGCCTGATCGGACCGGGCGGCCGTGTCGCGCCGCTCTCCAGTCTGAAACAGGTGCGCGCCTTCTTCGGAGCGGTGCAGCTGGTCACGGCGGCGGGGGACAAGCATCTGATGAAGTATCAGGCCGACACGGCGGCAACGATCGCCGCCATCGACAGGGCGAGGGGCGCGCGCAAATGACGCCCGATCCCGACCGCAAGCCCACGAAGCAGGAAATGCGCGCAGGCGGCATGGTGGCCGCCGCCGTGCTGGTCTTTCTCGCGCTGTTCACCCTTGGCATCGTGCTGTTGAGCTAGCCATGATCCCGCACCGCCACACCGGCCAGCGCCGCGACTTGAAGAAGGGCAAAGCATGACCACCCATTTCGAAAACGCCCGCCTGATCGACCCCGAGGCCGGAACCGACAGCCTTGGCAGCCTGACCGTGGATCAGGGCCGGATCGTCGCGCTGAACGGGCCGGCGCCGAAAGGAGCGACGGTGACAGACTGCGGCGGTGCCTGCCTTGCCCCCGGCATCGTCGACTGGGGTGTGAAAATCGGCGAGCCGGGCGAGCGGCACCGCGAAAGCTTCCGCTCGGCGGGGCTCGCCGCGGCGGCGGGCGGCGTGACGACGATCATTGCCCGCCCCGATACCGCGCCCGCCATCGACACCCCCGAAACGCTGGAATTCGTCACCCGCCGCGCCGGCGAGGCCCCGGTGCGCATCCGCCACATGGCGGCGCTGACCAAGGGCCGGGCGGGCCGCGAAATGACCGAGATCGGCTTTCTGCTGGATGCCGGGGCCATTGCCTTTTCTGATGTGTTCCATGTGGCGGAAAACACCAAGGCGCTGTCGCGGGCGATGACTTATGCCCGGTCCTTGGGCGCGCTGATCGTCGGCCACCCGCAGGAGCCGGGGCTGTCGGCAGGCGCGGCGACCACCTCGGGCAAGTTCGCCTCGCTGAAAGGCCTGCCGGGCGTGTCGCCGATGGCCGAGCGCATCGGGCTGGACCGCGATCTCGGGCTGGTGGAGATGACCGGCGCGCGCTGGCATGTCGACCAGATCACCACGACGCGCAGCTTGGCCTCGCTGGCGCGGGCCAAGGCCATGGGGCTGGACGTGACGGCGGGGATCTCGATCCACCACCTGACGCTGAACGAGTTCGACGTCGGCGATTATCGCACCTTCTTCAAGTTCACGCCGCCCCTGCGGTCGGAGGAGGACCGGCTGGCCATGGTGCAGGCGGTGGCCGACGGGGTGATCGACGTGATCGGCAGTTTCCACACCCCGGCGGACGAGGAATCCAAACGCCTGCCCTTCGAGGAAGCGGCCTCGGGCGCCGTGGGCCTGCAAACCCTGCTTCCGGCGGCGCTGCGGCTTTACCATGCCGGACAGCTCGACCTGCCGACGCTGTTCCGCGCGCTCAGCTTCAACCCCGCCCGTCGTCTGGGCCTGCCGCAAGGCCGGCTGGCCGAAGGCGCACCCGCCGATCTGGTGCTGTTCAACCCCGACACGCCCTTTGTGCTGGACCGCTTCGCGCTGGCGTCCAAGTCGAAGAACACGCCGTTTGACGGGGCGCGGATGGAGGGTAAGGTGCTGGCCACCTATGTCGCAGGCTCTCTGGTTCATGAGGCGCGCTGAATGCCGGAAATCGCTACCTCTCCCGTCCTGCTGATCCTTGCCGGTCTCTGCGGCTATCTGCTCGGCTCGGTACCCTTCGGCCTTGTCATCACCCGTGCGCTGGGGCTGGGCGATCTGCGCGCCATCGGCTCGGGCAACATCGGCGCGACCAATGTGCTGCGCACCGGCCACAAGGGCGCGGCGCTGGCGACGCTGGTGCTGGATGCCGGCAAGGGCGCGGTCGCGGTCTTGATCGCGCGCTGCCTTGTCGGGGAAGATGCCGCGCAACTGGCCGGCGGCATGGCGTTTCTGGGCCATCTTTTCCCGGTCTGGCTGGGCTTCAAGGGCGGCAAGGGCGTGGCGACCTTCCTCGGCACGCTTCTGGCACTTGCTTGGCCGGTCGGGCTGGCGGCCTGCGCCACTTGGCTGGTGGCGGCCCTGATCACCCGGATTTCCTCGGCCTCGGCGCTGATCGCGGCGGCGCTGTCGGGCCTGTGGTGCTTTGTCTTTGGCCGCGGCGACGTGCTGATCCTGACCTTCGCGCTGACGGTGCTGGTCTATGTCCGGCACTGGCCGAACCTCAAGCGCATCAAGGCCGGAACCGAGCCGAAGATCGGGCACAAGAAGGGCTGAGCCGAAGCGGCGGCCTTACAGGCTCGCCGCCTCGTAGATGCGCGACAGGTCGCCGCCCCAGTCACCCTTGTAAAGCTCCAGCCAGCGGTCGGCCTGCACCTTGCCCGATTTCAGCGAGGCGACGAGCGGGGCGAGATATTTCTCCTCGCCGAGACCCCGCGCGGCAAGGCCGGCGTGCGACAGGCCGACGGCGGCGCGGGCGAGATCGGCCAGTTTCACGCCATTCGCCTCGCCATCCAGCGCTGCGACCGAGGCCGCGACCCGCAGCCCCTCGCGGGTTTCGGCGTCAAAGCCCTTGACCAGATCCCAGGCGGCATCCAGCGCAGTCTGGTCATACATCAGCCCGACCCAGAAGGCCGGCAGGGCGTTGATATGGGCCTGATCGCCGCAATCGGCGCCACGCATCTCGATGAACTTCTTGACTCGGGCCTCGGGGAAGACCGTGGTCATGTGGTCGGCCCAGTCGGACAGCGTCGGTTTTTCGCCCGGCAGCGCGGGCAGCTTGCCGGCCAGGAAATCGCGGAAACTTTGTCCCAGGGCATTGATATACTTGCCATCGCGGAACACGAAATACATCGGCACGTCCAGCACCCAGTCGACATAGCGCTGAAAGCCCATGCCCGGCTCAAAGGCGAAGGGCAGCATGCCAGTACGGCTGGCATCCAGATCGCGCCAGATGCGCGAGCGCCAGGACTTGTGGCTGTTCACCTTGCCGTCAAAAAACGGCGAGGAGGCGAATAGCGCGGTCGCCGCCGGCTGCAAGGCCAGCGCCACGCGCAGCTTCTGCACCATGTCCGCCTCGGACGAAAAGTCGAGGTTCACCTGCGTCGTCGAGGTGCGGTACATCATCTGCGTGCCGTGGGTGCCGACGCGGCCCATGTAATCGGTCATCAGCCGGTAGCGGCCCTTGGGCATCACTGGCATGGCGTCATGGCCCCATTCCGGCGCGGCACCGATCCCCATGAAGCGGATGCCAAGCGGGCCGGCGATGCTGGCCACCTCGTCAAGGTGGATCTGCAACTCGGCGGCGACCTCGTGCATGGTGATCAGGGGGGCGCCCGACAGCTCGAACTGCCCGCCCGGTTCCAGGCTGATGTTGGCGCCATTGCGGGTCAGGCCGATGACATTGTCGCCCTCGCGCAGCGGGGCCCAGCCGAAGCGAGATTCAAGCGCCTGAAACAGAACGGAAATCGAGGCGTCGCCACTGTAGGGCAATGGCGCGCGGCTGCCCGCAAGCCAGCCGAATTTCTCATGTTCGGTGCCGATGCGCCATTGCTCCTTGGGCTTGCAACCCGAGGCCATGTATTCTGCCAACTGCTCGAACCGCTCGATCGGGCCGCCACCGGACTGGGGAATGGACATTTGCGGGTCTCATCGTTTCATTGCGCTTCGGGCGCCTAGACCTGTCGCCGATTGCGCGCCAAGTCAAGGCGCGCTGGCGGCGCGACGCATCAATGTTTGTGCGCAAATGCACGAAAAGCGGTGGAAAACGCCGCGCTCCGCTGTCCGGGTCCTGTCGGAATTCCGGCCTAGCAAAGCCCCAGGGTCCTGGCGATCATGGCCGCGTGGGTGCGGTTTCTGGCGCCCAGCTTGCGGCTCATGGTCTTGACGTGCAGCTTGACGGTGACTTCCTGCAAATCGTGGTCGCGGGCGATTTCCTTGTTCGACTTGCCCGCGCAGACGCCGCGCACCATGTCAAGCTCGCGCGGGGAAAGGGCTGCGACGCCTGGGCCGGGTTCCTGATTGAAAAAGCCGAACGGCGTATAGACCTCGCCGGCCAGCATGAAATGAACGGCGGCCAGCATGGACTTCGACCCGAGGGTTTTCGGCACGAATCCGACTGCACCGCTGGCAATCGCCTCTTCCGCGATTTCCGGTGTCGCCGTGCCGGACATGATGGCCACCGACTGGCCCCCATTGGCCAGCGCCATCTTTTCAAGACCGTTCAGCCCGTTCATGCCGGGCATGTTGTAGTCGAGCAGCACCAGATCGAAACTGCCCGATGCAGCCGCGGCCGCAACGGCCTCGTCCAGCGAGGCGACGGTCTCGACCTCGGGAAAGCCTTCGGCCACGAGAAAGGCCGCGATGGTTTCGCGAACCAGGCCGTGATCGTCTGCGACAAGAATCCGCATCCTTCCGTTCCGCTCCATCTTTTGGCCATCCGACGTGGCTGCGGCCTCGGGAGGGTGGGTGCTTTTGACGCCGTCAGGTAGAAAGAGTGACATAGTTTTCTTCCAATGGTGTCATTATCTTGACAGAAGGCGCAGAATTCTGTCGCTAAATTGCGGGGTGATGCCCCGCGGAGACAGGATCTGTGCGAATAACTGACTCGGGCGGTGAATGTCGATCGTGAACAAGGCGCATGTGAACTATACCAAAGCGTGAGACACTAGGCCAAAGATTAGATGACCGACTGCACGAGGATGTGTAAACCGATGCGCGACCTGCGAACCAGGAGAGTCTGCATGAGGCCCGCTTCAGTTTCCCGTCTGGTCATGGCGCTTGCGATTGGCGGCCTTCTGGCCGGCCCGGTTGCCGCCGAAGGGCTGGCGCGGCCCGAGGGCGAAGTTTTCCTCACGGTTTCCGGCGACCTGGCAACAACCAATGCCCCCGAGATGGCCCTGTTCGATTCCGCGCTGCTGGCAAGTCTTGGTCCGGTGGAAATAAGGACCAGCACGATCTGGACAGAGGGGGTCCACAGCTTTACCGGCATTCCCCTGAAGGCGCTGACCGATGCGCTGGGCGTTGTCGGCGGCACGTTGCGGATGTCGGCCATCAACGACTACATGGTGGAGGTGCCGGTTTCGGATGCCATCGACGAAGGCCCGATCCTTGCCTATGAAATGGATGGCAAGCCCATGTCGGTACGCGACAAGGGACCGCTCTGGCTGATCTATCCGTTCGACAGCAATTCCGACTACCGCAGCGAAGTCTATTACTCGCGCAGCATCTGGCAGCTTGACCGTATCGAGGCCGTGAACTGAGCCGCACCGGAAGACCTTCGATATCCGAAGCCAGTCCGTCAGCGGAGCGGTCGCGGCGGCAGAGGCGGATCTTTGCCGTGGTTGTGGCGCTGCTGTCGGCGGTCGCGGTGATCCTCGTTCTGTCGCTGGATGTGGTGCGCAAGATCGACCAGCAAAGCACGGCAAGCACCGACAACGTGCAATGGTCGATCGCGCAGATCAACGTCGAATACCTGCAACTCCTGCTGGCCATGGAGCGCGCGATTGCCGGGACCGAAACGCTGGAGGAGGTGCGCCAGCGGTTCGACGTGTTCTACAGCCGCATGATCACGCTGCAACTCAGCCCAGTCTTTGCTGTGCTGCGGGAAGACCCTGACTACACGACAAGCTTCAGCCGGATATGGGATTTCCTGACACGCCGCGTCATTTTGATCGACGGATCCGACGCCGATCTGCGGGCGGGTCTGGACGAGATTGCCGCCGAGTTGCGCGATCTGCGCGGCGATGCCAGCGTGATGGGCCTGACCGGAATCCGGGTCTTTGCCAGCCGCACCGATGCCGAACGCGAAGGCATCGCCAGCACGCTGTTGCAGGTGTCGGTCCTGACGCTTGGTCTCATTCTGGGGATGGGCATTCTTGCGGCGACGCTGGCGCGGATGAACGCGGCGATCAAGCGGCAGGTTCTGGAGAACCAGATTCAGGGCGAACGGGTAAAGGCGGTGTTCTCGACCTCGCTCGACGCGGTGATCGTGACCGATGCCGATGGCCGGATTCTGGAGTTCAACGCCGCCGCCGAAGCCGTGTTCGGCTACTCCGCCGCCGAGGCGCTGGGTCAGGACATCGCGCCGCTGATCATCCCGCCGGCGCTGCGCGAGGCCCATTGGCGCGGCATGGCCCGCTACCGCCAGGCCGGCGCGAAACACGTCATCGGCGCCGGTCATCTGCGGATGACCGCCATGCGCAAAGGCGGCGAGACCTTTCCCATCGAAGCGGCGGTGTCCGTCAGCACCGGCGCGGATGGCGAGATTTTCATTTCCTATCTGCGCGACGTCTCGGCGCAGGTCGCCGCCGAAGAGGAGCTTTACCGCGCCCGCGACGATGCCCTGGCGGGAGAAAAGGCCAAGGCAGAATTACTTGCGGTGATGAGCCACGAAATGCGCACGCCCCTGAACGGCCTGCTCGGCACGATCGAGTTGCTGCAGCAGACCCGTCTGACCGCCAAGCAAAGACAGTATCACCGCATCATGGAAAGCTCGGGGCGGCTCTTGCTGCACCATGTCAACGATGTTCTCGACATTGCGCGGCTTGACAGCGGCAAGGCGGCGATCACCTCGCAGCGCTTCGATCTGGCGCCACTGCTGCGTGACATCGTCGAAAACCTGACCCCGATGGCACTTGCCGGAGAAAACCGGCTGCGCACGAGCCTTCCGGCCGATGGCCGCACGGTGATTGCAGGCGACCCGGTACGGCTGCGGCAAATCCTGCTGAACCTTGTCGGAAATGCCCTGAAGTTCACCCGCAACGGCGAGGTGCGCATTGACGTTGCGCGGCGGGATGCGGCGGGTCAGATTGACATTCGCGTGGCCGACACCGGGATTGGCATCCGCAAGGAAGATCAGGACCGGATCTTCGACGACTTCGTGACGCTGGACGCCTCTTACACCCGGTCAGCCAGCGGGACGGGGCTTGGGCTTGGCATCGCGCGGCGCTGGGCGCGGGCTCTGGGAGGCGACGTCAGCCTGGAAAGCGAACCGGGCGTCGGCAGCGTCTTTCAGGTCAGTCTGCCGCTGTCCGGTCCGGCCGAGCGGCCAGCGTCCGGCGAGGTCGCTGAGGCCGAAGCCCAGCCTGAACCACCGGTCGGTCGCAGTCTTTCCCTGCTCGTGGTCGAGGACAACCCGGTCAACCGCCTTGTCGTCCGCGAAATGCTGGAAAGCGACGGGCATGCGGTGGCCGAAGCGCAGGATGGCCAGGAAGGCATTCGTCTTGCCGCGCGCCACCGCTGGGACGCGATCTTCATGGACGTCTCCATGCCGCAAAAGGACGGGGTGGAGGCGACGATCGCCATTCGCAAGTCCGGCGGGGCAAGTGCCGACAGCCCGATCATCGCGCTGACCGCCCACGCGCTGCCCGGCGAGACGGACAGGTTCCTTGCCGCGGGCATGCAGGTGGTGATGACCAAACCCGTCTCGCGCGATGCGTTGCGGCGGGTCTTGCGGCAGGTGCTGGGACAGGGTGACGAAAGACCGGAAAGCGCGGGGGCGCGGGTGCATCCCGCCGTGCCGACGGAGGTACCCCTGATCGACCAGAGCCGTCTGGCAGACCTGATCGCCACGCTCGGCAAGGAGCGCGCAGCGTCGCTGTTTCAGGCCTTTGTCGACGAAACGGATCCGGTCGTCGCGGGCTGGCGGGGGCTGGATCTGGTGGCCACGCCACAGGGCGCAGCGGCGATGGCGTTGCAGGCCGACGCGCACCGCATCGCCGGCTCCGCGGCGCTGATGGGGGCCGCCCGGCTGCGCGCGCATCTGGCCGAAGCCGAGGCCGCAGGCAAGGCGGGCGACGGCATGCGGCTGGCAGAGCACCTGCAACGGGCTGCCGATCTCTGGCCGGAGACCTGCAGCGCGCTGCTCGCGCAGGGGTAACGGGGGCCGGGGTGCAGCCCGTCCTTTCAGCCCCGCGGGGACAGGGGGCGCATGGCCGTGGGCACCCGTCCGCCGCGATGCCACAGAACGATCATGTCCGGCTGGCCGGCGACGATCTGGCCGGGGCCGGACGCCGCAGGGCCCGAGGGGGCAGGGGACAGGGCGGCAAGAACCGCTGGCAGGTCGATCCCCGGCAAGCTGGCAAAGCCGTCAAACAAAGACTCGGCGCCGGCGGCATCAACCGGAATCAGCAGCGCCTGCCCGTCGGCCTGCTTGAGTCGCCACATGCGATGACCGCGCAGGACGATCAGGCGCAGCTCGGTCAGGTCCGACAGGCTGACCGTACCGCCCGCGCTTGGCCCGAAATAGCGCACCTCGCCCTCGACCACCTCGACAAGGCCCGGCGCCGCGATGTCTTGCGCAAAACGCAACCGGCGCAAGGCGGTCAGCGCCAGCCCGCCGGCAAGCGCGGCAAGGGCAAGGCCCGCCACCGCCAGGATCGGCCCGCCCCGGGTGGCGATCCACAGACCCAGCAGCGCGGTGGCGGCGGACAGTGCAACCTCGCGCCAGCGCGACAGGGTGGCAAGGGCGGTGGGGCGAACAAGGCTCATCGGGCGCTTTCGGTTCGGGTGGGGCGTTCCGGCCAGTCGGGGCGCATGTCGTTGAGATCGGCAATCAATTCCGGTGTTGCAAGGCCCTGCTCCCCGACATCTGCCTGCCAAAGACAGCCCTTGGCGGCAAATTGCACGCTGGCATTCCAGACATCGGCCCATTCCCAGCCGGGTTGCGCAATGGTCTCGGCCGCTGGCGGCTGCAGCCAGAACGTCGAGGAGACAATCGCCCGGTTCGCCTGTCCGGTGTTGTAGCCCTGCACCAGCCGCCAGCCGCCGGTGATCGGGCGCGACAGGCGGGTGGCATAGGCCGCACCGCCGTCTCATGGCGCCAGCCGCGAAGCACGAGTTTGGCGGCATGGGTGCCGCCCATGTGGATGCCATCGGTCGCATGCGGGAATGCGTGCGGCGACGCAGCTTCCAGCCCGTCCGGCAAATCCCTGGCCGTGCCGGCACTGAGCCAAAGCCGCCCGTCAAGGTCAAAGGCGCCACCGCCGCCCCATGTGTCGGCCTGTGGCCAGAGCGCGATGGCCGTCAGCCGCGGCGCCCGCGCAAGCGCGGTCCACCAGCGCCCGCCCTTGCCGGCGAAATAGACCATGTGACGGCCATCCAGCGACAGGTCGGCGCGGTATTCGTAAATCCGTCCGCGCAGCCAGTGCGGTTCGCACAGTTTACCGCTGTCCCTGTCCCACCCGATGGCGGCCACCATTTCGGAGGGGCCACGGCGCACCACCGCCGCCGCCGCGGACCGGCGGGCGGTCAGCACATGAAGCCGTGCCGGGGTCATCCCCGCCAATCCCCCACTGCGTCTTGCCAGAGGACGACCGCCGCCAGGGCCGCGGTTTCTGCCCGCAGGATACGGGGGCCAAGCGCCAGAGGCCGCACGAAGGGCAGCGCCCGCAGCCGCGCCTTTTCGTCCTCCGAAAAGCCGCCTTCCGGTCCGATCAGGATGGCGGCAGGCCCGGTGACGAATCCGGACGGCGTGGCGGCACCTTGCGCAAGCGTCTCGTCCGCCCAGTAAAGCGCGCGCTCGCCGGGCCATGCCGCCAGAACCCGGTCCAGCGGTTGCAGGTCCGCGACCTCTGGCACGAAGGTTGCGCCGCATTGCTCGGCCGCCTCGACCGCATGGGCGGTCTGCTTGTCCACCCGCCAGCGCTCCGAGTTCATGTGCCGTGTGGCGACCGGCATCAGGCGCGCAACGCCCAGTTCCACCGCCTTTTCGACGATAAAGGCCGTGCGTTCCTTCTTTACCGGGGCGAAGATCAGCCAGAGGTCGGGCGGCATCACCTGCGGCGCGGTCCGGTCCTGACAGACCGCGATTCCCTGCCGCTTGCCCGCCTCGGCCACCTCGGCCCGCCATTCGCCATCGCGGCCATTGAACAGGGCTACACCCGCGCCCTTGCCAAGGCGCATGACGTTGAACAGGTAATTCGCAGCCTCGGGCCCCAAGGCCACGGCTTGCCCCGCGCCCAAGGGCTGATCTACAAACAGGCGGACCTTTGGCTTTTCCATGGACAGACCCTATGACCGACCCGCGCGAAATGCCAGAGCCCGCCAGACAGGTTGCCGATGCCCCAAAGGGCAATTGGGTGGACCGCTTTGCCCCGGCCGCAACAGTGCCCTATCTGCGGCTTTCGCGCGCCGACCGGCCCATCGGCACCTGGCTTCTTTACATTCCCTGCCTGTGGGGCGTGGCCTTGGCGGCCATGGCGGACAGCTTTCGACTCTGGGATCTCTGGGTCGCGCTGTCCTGCGGTGCAGGTGCTTTCCTGATGCGCGGCGCGGGCTGTACCTGGAACGACATCACCGACCGCGATTTCGACGGGCAGGTGGCCCGCACCCGCTCGCGTCCGATCCCCTCGGGGCAGGTGACGGTAAAACAGGCGCTGGTGTGGATGGCGGTGCAGGCGCTGGTCGCCGCGCTGATCCTGTTCAGCTACAACCGCCTTGCGATCCTGCTCGGCATCGCTTCGCTTGTATTGGTGGCGATCTACCCCTTTGCCAAGCGCTTCACCTGGTGGCCGCAGGTGTTCCTGGGGCTGGCCTTCAACTGGGGGGCGGTGCTGGCCTATGCGGCGCATGCCGGCACGGTCAGCCTGCCGGCGTTGCTCCTTTACGCGTCCGGCATCAGCTGGACGCTGTATTACGACACGATCTATGCTCATCAGGACAAGGAGGACGACGCGCTGATCGGGGTGAAATCCACGGCTCGGTTGTTTGGCGACCGGTCCCGTCCGGCGTTGTGGGGCTTCCTCACGCTGACGCTGGTGCTCGCGGCGGCGGCCATCGTGACCCTGCCTGTCACGGGCCTGTGGCCGCCGCTGGTGGCGCTGGCAGGGGTCTGGGCCTTTGGCTGGCACATGGTCTGGCAAATGCGCCGGCTGGATGTCGACGACCCGGCCTCCTGCCTTGTCGTGTTCCGCGCCAACCGTGATGCAGGCCTGATCCTTGCGCTGTTTCTTGCCGTTTCGGCTTTCCTTTGATTGATCAAGGCCGAACCCGGCTTTAAGAGCGTCTGGCAACCTGCGCTGCTGCAAGAGAATGTGACCTTTCCCTTGGTGAAACTGCCCGCCCTTCGTCTGCCCTTCACGCCGCGCCTGACGCCCGGCCTTGCAACGGCTGTGGCCTTTGCGGTGGCGGCCTTCGTGGCGCTGCTGTTCTCCTGGGCTTCGGTCCTGCTGATCGAGCGGCTTTCCGAACGCGCGATCCGGTCGAAACTCCTGACCGAGGGCATCACCTTCGCCGTCGTCAACGGTGACGGCCTGCGGGTTCAGCTTCTGGGCACCGCGCCCAACGAGGCCGCGCGCTATCGGGCAATCAATCTGGCCGGCTCGGTGGTGGAGGCGTCGCGGGTGCGCGACATGATGGAAGTGACCCCGGCCCGCGCCGTCGAAGCGCCGCGCTTTTCGCTGGAAATGCTGCGCAATGACGACGGTATCCAGCTGATCGGCCTGCTGCCCGAAGGCGACACCAAGGATATCCTGATGGTCGAGGTCGAGGCCCTGCAGCCTGACACCGAGTTGCAGGACATGCTGGAAACCGCCGCCTACGAGCCGCCGGCAACCTGGGCCCCGGCGCTGGCCTTTGCGCGCATGGCGCTGGCGCTCTTGCCGCGGTCGAAGATCACGATTGACGCGACTTCGGTGCGGATCACGGCGATTGCCGCATCCGACGCGGAAAAGCGCAGCTTTGAAAGCGCGCTTTCGCAGGGCCAGCCCGAGGGCGTGACTGTCACCTACGAGATTTCCGCGCCCCGCCCGGTCATCACCCCCTTCACGCTGCGTTTCGTGATGGACGCCGAGGGGCCGCGCTTTGACGCCTGCGCCGCCGACAGTGAAAAGGCCCGTTTGCGCATCGTGGCGGCCGCGACGGCCGCGGGTGCGGTCGGGCGGCAGAACTGCGTGATCGGTCTGGGCGTTCCCAGCCCGTCCTGGGCCGAAGCTGCCGAAGCCGGAATCAAGGCCGTGGCCGAGCTGACGGCCGCCACCATCACCTTCAAGGATGCCGATGTGACGCTACAGGCCGCCGCCTCGGTGTCGCAGTCCGAGTTTGACCGGGTGGTGGGCGAGCTTGAAGCGGCGCTGCCGGATGTGTTCTCGCTGAACGCGACGCTCGACAAGGCCGAGAACGCGGCACAAGGCCCGGCGGAGTTCACCGCCGTTCTGGCCAAGGACACGGGCAAGGTCGAATTGCGGGGCCGGCTTGCGGATGAGTTGCAGCGCACCGCGGTCGACAGTTTCGCCAAGGCCGCCTTCGGCAGTACCAAGGTCTATCAGGCCACCCGGCTTGACCCCGACCTGCCGGAGGGATGGCCGGTGCGGGTGCTGGCGGGTCTGCAGGCCCTTGCAGAGCTGGAACATGGCAGCCTTCTGGTGCGGGCCGATACGGTGGAAATCACCGGCGTGACCGGCTCGCAGGCCGGCCGCGCCCGGATTGCGCAGGTGCTGTCGGACAAGCTGGGGCAGGGCAAGACCTACAAGGTCAACGTCACCTATGACGTGGAGCTTGATCCCGTGGCCGCCCTGCCGACGCCGCAGGACTGTGCCGAAGACGTCAACGCCGTGCTGGCGCGGCAGAAGATCACCTTCCCCCCCGGTTCGGCCGAGATCGACGCCGGCGCTGGCGCGGTCATGGAGGCCTTGGCCAAGGCCCTGGCGCGCTGCGGCGGCGTCCGGATGGAAATTGCCGGTCACACTGACGCCCAGGGTTCCGAAGATGGAAACCGCGCGCTCAGCCAGGCGCGGGCCGAAGCGGTCGCCGTGGCCTTGCAGGGCCGGCAGGTGGATGTTTCGGGCATCATCGCCCGCGGCTATGGCGAAGAGCGGCCGATTGCCGACAATGGCACCGAGGCCGGGCGCGAAGCGAACCGGCGGATCGAGTTCACCTTGATCGGCGCCGGCAAGAAAGAGGCGGTCGCAGCCAAGCCGGCCACCGGCGACCCGGCGGTTCAGCCCGCGGCGGCCGAAGGCGCGGATTTCTCGGCCGACACCAGCCCCTCGGTCGCGCCGAAGGAAAAGACCCGGCGGCCCAAGCACCGCCCCGATGCCAGCAATTGAGCCAAGGTTGACCCCATGAACCGCACGGAATTCATCATCGCCACGGCCTTCATCCTTCTGGCCGCCTTTACCCTGGGCTGGTTCGCCTATTGGCTGATGCACCGCTTCACCCGGGTTGCCGGCGGCGACATGGGCGAGATGGACAAGCTGGCGCAATCCCTGCACGAGGCCGAAGAGGTCCGCGATCAGGCGATCATCTACCTTGAGCAGCGCGAGGCCGAACTGATGAACCAGATCGCCCAGACCGAGGCCGAACTGCGCGCCGCCATGGAAGGCCTGCGCGACGCCCGCCACGAGGCCGAGGAAATGCGTGCCTATATCGAACGGATGCACGCCAACGGCTGAGGCCGCGAAAACCGCGCGGTTTTCGCCTGCGATTTCCGGGCGGAAATCGCCCGTCCGGGGTTTCGCAGGCTTTGGCAAAAGGGTAGCCATGGCCGATCAGGGAGGCCCATATGGACATGCGTGCAATCTTCGACCGGCTGATGGGGTTTGACACAGTATCGTCAAAGCCGAACATCGAGCTGATGGATTACGTCCGCGACCTGCTGGCCGGGGCCGGCATCGAAGCGGTGCTGATCCCCGACCCATCGGGCGGCAAGGCCAATCTTTATGCGACCGTCGGGCCTGCGGGGCAGGGCGGCGTGATGCTGTCGGGCCATACCGACGTGGTCCCGGTCGAGGGCCAGGCCTGGACCAGGCCGCCCTTCGCGCTGACCGAGGCGGATGGCCGCTATTACGGGCGCGGCGCGGCCGACATGAAGGGCTTCTGCGCGGTGGCGATTGCCACCCTGCTGGCGGCCGCCAAGCGGCCCCTGAAGACGCCGCTGCATCTGGCGCTGTCTTATGACGAGGAGATCGGCTGCATGGGCGTGCGCTCGCTGGTGACGATGCTGGAAGGCGCGCCGGTGCGGCCGCGCTTCTGCATCGTCGGCGAGCCGACCGGCATGCAGGTGGCCACCGGTCACAAGGGCAAGGTCGCGCTGCGGGCCACCTGCACCGGGCGCGAGGGCCATTCGGCGCTGGCCCCGATGGCGCTGAACGCGCTGCACCTCGCCGCCGATTTCGTGCAGGCGGTGCGGGCGCTGCAGGCCGATGTGGCGGCTCACGGGCTGAAGGACGGCGATTACGACGTGCCCTATTCCACGATCCATGTCGGCAAGCTGAACGGCGGGGTGCAGGTCAACATCGTTCCGAACACGGCGGTCATCGACTTCGAGATCCGCTCGGTGGCGGGCGAGGATGTCGACGGGCTGATCACCCGGCTGCGCGCCGCGGCCGAGGCGATCGTCGCGCCCTTGCGGGCCGAGTTTCCGGAAGCGGCGATCGTGGTGGAACGGCTGTGGGATTACCCCGGCCTTGGCACCGCTTCGGACGCGGCGGTGGTGAATTTCGTCAAGGGGCTGACCGGGGCGAACGGCACGATGAAGGTAGCCTTCGGCACCGAGGGCGGGCTTTTCGACGCGCGTCTGGGCATTCCGACGGTGATCTGCGGGCCGGGTTCGATGGCGCAGGGCCACAAGCCGGACGAGTTTGTCTCGGTAGAGCAGATGGGCCGCTGCGAGGCGATGATGGCAGCATTGCTGGACCGGCTGGAGGCAGGGCTTTAGGGCCGCCGTGGCGCGGGGGGCTGTCTGCCCCCCGGCTGCAATTGCGGGGCAATCGCAGCGCCCCCCGAGGATATTTCGGCCACATTGAAGGCGTTCAGGCGGGGTCTTTGTCCCGGGACAGAAACCCGGCCAGCGCCCGGCTGATGGTGGCCGTCGTGCCGGGTTTTTCAAGGGCGACGAAGGGCAGGGGGCGGCAGGCCTCCATCGCGGCAAGGCCGACGCGGGCGGTCAGGGCGCCGTTCACCACGCCTTCGCCAAAGCGGCGCGAGAGTTTGGCAAGCAGGCCGCCCGAGGCGAAGGAGCCGATCAGGTCATCGGCCAGCGCGACGGCACCGGCGCCCAGAAGGGCAGTGAAGACCCGACGCAGGAGGGCGAGGTTGCCAAGGCTCGAGGAGCGGCCGCCATAGATCTGGCTGAGCCGGCGGATCATGCGCAGGTTGGCGAAAAGCGCGGTGGCCACGTCGGCCAGGGCCATCGGCACAAGGGCGGTGACGGTGGCGACCTGACGGGCAGCAGATTCGATTTCAGCCAGCGCCGCCTTGTCGAGAGGGGCCATGAGTTCGCGCTCGGCAAGGTCGAGAAGGGCGTCGGCGTCGAAAATTTCGGTCTGTTGTTCGCCAAGGCGCGCGCGGCCCCAGGCGGTCTCGGGGCGCGTGGCGTAGATGGTCTGCAGCGCGGCGACAATGCTGCGGGCGGCTGGAAGATCGGTCCGGGCACGGGCTGCAATGGCGCGGTTCCGGAGACGGTCGATCCGGGCAATGCGGGCGAAGGCGGCGGCTTCGCGCAGGGCGATCAGCAGCAGGACAAGGATCGCGGCACTGACCAGCGCCATGGCAATCCAGCCGAGGAGCGAGTCGCGTGCGAGGAGCGTGGCGACGAAATCCCAAGCGGCGACCGAGAGGACAAAGCCGAGGAGCGTGCCGAACACCCAGAGGGCGGCGCGCGACAGCGCAGAGACGGGGCGGGCAGAGACGGGGCGGGCTGTGATCCGGTCGGCAGTCTGCGGGTCCGATCCGGAGGGCTGCAGGTCGGGCACGGCGGCTTCAAGGCCGGGGTCGGCGGCGGGGCCGTCTTCGGCTTCGATCAGTGCGGGGCGGTTCAGGTGCAGGCGATGGGTCACAGCCGGTCTCCGAACAGGAAGTCCGCAGCACGGTCGAGCCGGATATGCGGCGGGCCCATGCCCGGTGACTGGCTGGTGCGGGCGGGCGCGAAGCCCATGAGAGCGTAATCCGCGCCCAGCCAGCCGGTTGCGCCGTCGCGGGCCGGGGCGAGGATGCGGGCGGGGTCTTTCGGCAGCTCGCCCGGATACATCACTGCCTGCTTGCCGGTGGACAGCAGCCTGCCCTTGACCGCCGGCAACGCGGCGCCGTCGCGCTGGATGATCTCTTCGACCGTGCAACGCAGGCTGGCGAGGGACAGGGCCGCCGTTTGGGCGCCGGCGAAATCCGCCCGCGCCCTGGCATCGCGCAGCAGGGCTTCGGTGATGGCGGTCAGGGCGGGATGTTGCAGGTGATGCAGATGGTCGGCCTTGGTCGCGGCAAAGAGGATCTTTTCCACCTTCCTGCCGCCGAGAAAGCCGGCAAGCCAGCCATTGGCGCCGGGCCGGAAGGCCACCAGCACCTCGGCCATGGTGCGGCGCAGGTCCTCGACGGCCTGCGGCCCCTGATGGATTGCGCCCAGCACATCGGCCAGCACGATCTGGCGGTCGATGCGGGCGAAGTGATCGCGGAAGAACGGCTGCACGACGCGGGACTTGTAGGCTTCGAACCGGCGCTCCATCTCGCGCCAGAGGCTGGCGCGCGGGGTCTGGCTGGGGGTCGGCAGTGGGGCGAAGGTCAGGACCGGGCTGCCGGCAAGCTCACCGGGCAAAAGGAATCGGCCCGGCGTGCAATCGGACCAGCCGGCGGCGCGGGCCTTGTGCAGATAGTCGGTGAAGGCGGCGGCAAGCGATTGAGCCTTCGGTTCCTCCAGCCGCAGCGCGCCATCCTCGGCGCGGGCCTGCGCCATGAAGGCGGCGGCCTCGGGCCGCCTGGCGATGCGGTCCAGCGTGGCTTCGGACCAATCGGCATAGCTCTTGCCGATCAGGGCAAGGTCCAGAAGCCATTCGCCGGGGTAATCGACGATGTCGACATGCAGCGTGCGCGCGCCGGAAAATCCCGCGAACAGGCCATAGGGCGCAAGGCGGAACGAGAGCCGCAGCTCCGACACCGCGCGGGTCGATTGCGGCCAGCGTGGCGCATCGCCGGTCATGGCGGCAAGGTGGTCTTCAAAGGCAAAGCGAGGCAGGGTGACATCGGGTTGCGGCTGCAGATGCACCGCCTCGATGCGGGGGCCCGCCTTCAGCTGCGGCATGCGGCCCCGGTCAAGAAGGTTGGCCACCAGCCCGGTGATGAACACCGTCTTGCCCGAGCGCGACAGGCCGGTGACGCCCAGCCGGATCACGGGTTCAAGAAAGGCGCCGGAAACCGAGGCCATGGCCCCTTCGATTTGCCGGGTAAGTCCGTCGGTGATGGCTGAGAAAACCAAACTGCGCCCCATGCTTGCGGGGTCAAGATAGGCATGGGGCGGGGGAATGGGTAGGGGGAATGGACAGGTGCGTCGCGTCACGCTAAGCCGGGGCCATGCCGCGTTATGCCCTGAAGATCGAATACAACGGTGCGCCCTTTGCCGGCTGGCAAAGGCAGGCGCAGGGTTTGCCCTCGGTTCAAGGGGCGGTGGAGGCAGCGCTGGCGCGGCTCGAACCGGGGCCGCATACGATTGCCGCCGCAGGTCGCACCGATGCGGGGGTGCATGGCTGGGGCCAGGTGGCGACAGTCGACCTGACGCGCGACTGGCAGCCCTTTCGCTTGAGCGAGGCGCTGAACTTTCATCTGCGCCCTGCGCCGGTGGCCATTCTGGCGGTGGCGCGGGTGGCCGACGATTTTCACGCCCGGTTTTCGGCGATAGAGCGGCGCTATCTGTTCCGCCTGATCGAACGCCGCGCGCCTTTGACCCATGACGCGGGGCTGGCGTGGCGGGTGCAGAACCGGCTGGATGTGCAGGCGATGCGCGACGGCGCGGCGCATCTCATCGGCCTGCATGATTTCACCACCTTCCGCTCGACCCTGTGTCAGGCGAAAAGCCCGGTGAAGACGCTGGACGAGATCGGCATTGAAGAGATGCCCTATCCCGGCGGGCGCGAAATCCGCTTTACCCTGCGCGCCCGCAGCTTCCTGCACAATCAGGTGCGGTCGATTGTCGGCACGCTGGAGCGGGTCGGGGCCGGGTCATGGACCGCTGCAGATGTGAAATCGGCACTGGAGGCGCGGGATCGGGCGGCTTGTGGGCCTGTGTGCCCGCCGGATGGGTTGTATCTGACCGGGGTGGGGTATCCGGTAGAGGTGTTTTGAGGGGGGGATGGCTCGAGGCGTTCTCAGGTTCTTTTTCGAGTATGGCGCTGGCGGTTGCCTTTGGGCCGGCGACGCCGGAACCCGCGCGCGACTGGGGGGCGGTCCAGTGGATGCGGAACCCCTACGGGTCGGTGACATGCCTGCCTCCCCTGCGATGTTACCCATCTCGGACGCCGCCCGTCGCCTTCGGGATCAGCTTGATCATCAACATTCCGGCTATCTCAATCCGCTTTACCCGCTTGACCCGAGCCTTTGGTCACAGGGGCTGTGTGATCGGTTCAATGCGGATGTGGAACGACTTCTGAGGCTTCTGCGGCAGGAGTTGGCGGTGGAGTTTGCGATCGTGGATGAGCAGCCGCGCTATGCAGAGGATGCCAGACTGGGAGACTATCTGGCGCAGAATCCGGGCCTCGGCCTGATGAACGAGTTTGGGGAACGGACTGTCCGCTAGGTGTGGAGGACCGTTCTGCCCCGCCTTACGCCGCCCCGTCCGTGAACTGCAACCGCGCCAGCCGGGCATACAACCCGTCCTCGGCCACCAGATCGTCATGGCTGCCGATGGCGACAATGCGGCCCTGGTCGAAGACGGCGATGCGGTCGGCTTTCTTCACGGTGGCTAGGCGGTGGGCGACGACCAGCATGGTGCGGCCTTGCGCCAGGCGGTCGACGGCCTCTTGCACGGCGCGTTCGCTTTCGGCGTCCAGCGCGCTGGTGGCCTCATCCAGCAGCAGAACCTTCGCGTCGCGCAGGATGGCGCGGGCGATGGCGATGCGCTGCTTTTGCCCGCCAGACAGCATCACGCCGCGCTCGCCAAGGAAGGTGTCATAGCCCTGCGGCAGGGCCGTGATGAACTCATGCGCGGCGGCGGCGCGGGCGGCGTCGGTGACTTCGGCATCGGTGGCGCCGGGGCGGCCGAAGCGGATGTTCTCCATGGCGGAGGCGGCGAAGATCACCGGGTCTTGCGGCACCAGCGCCATATGGGCGCGGAAATCCTCGCGCGTCATGTCGCGCAGGTCGATGCCGTCAAAGCGGATCACACCCGATTGCGGATCGTAAAAGCGCGTCAGAAGCTGCAAGACAGTCGATTTTCCGGCCCCCGAGGGGCCGACCAGCGCCACGGTCTCACCGGGCTGGACGGTCAGGGAAATGCCGTTCAGCGCGCGGTATTCGGGGCGCGAGGGGTAGTGGAAGGCGACGTTGTCGAGGGTGATCTCGCCGCGTACCGGGACGGGAAGGCGCATCGGCCGGGTCGGATCCGTCACCGGATCTTCGGCTTGCAGGATTTCCACCAGCCGTTCAGTCGCGCCGGCGGCGCGCTGCAACTCGCCCCAGATTTCCGACAGGCTGCCGACGGCCCCGGCCACCAGCACGGCATAGATGACGAATTGCACGAGCTCCCCGGCGGTCATCACCCCGCCCCGCACATCGCGCGCGCCAAGCCACAGCACGCCGACGACGCCGGCAAAGACGAGGAAAATCACGATGACCGTCAGCACCGCGCGGGTGGCAATGCGGGTCTTGGCGGAGAGGAAGGATTGCTCGGTGACGGTGCCGAATTCCACGCGGGTGGCGGTCTCGTGGGTGAAACTCTGCACGGTCTGCACCGCGCCCAGCGCCTCGGTCGCCTTGCCCGAGGAATTCGCGATCCAGTCCTGATTTTCACGCGAAAGCCGGCGCAGGCGGCGCCCCAGAACGATGATCGGCACTACGATCAGCGGCACCAGCAGCAGCACGATCCCGGCCAGTTTGGCCGAGGTGAGCGCCAGCAGCACCAGCCCGCCCACCAGCGTCAGGAAATGCCGCAGCGCGACCGACACCGACGAGCCGATGACCGACAGGATCAGCGTGGTGTCGGTGGTGATGCGGCTGACGATCTCGCCGGTCATGATGCGCTCGAACCAGGCGGGCGACATGCCCATGACCTTGTCGAAGATGGCGCAGCGGATGTCTGCCACCACCCGCTCGCCCAGACGGGTGACGAAGTAATAGCGCACGCCGGTTCCCAGCGCCAAAAGCGCGGCGATCAGGAGAAAGGCGGTGAAATAGGTGTCCAGAATGGCAAGATTGCCGGCGCCGAAGCTGTCGACGACGCGGCGCACGGCCATGGGCAGCACAAGGCTGACGGTTGAGGTCAGGATCAGCGCCAGCGCCGCCAGAATGACCATGGGGCGGTAGGGCCGCACAAAGGGCCAGAGCGCGGCCAGCGCGCCCACCTGTTTCGACTTTGCCCGTTCTTCGGTTGGCTCGGCCATGGAATACCTCTTTTGCTGTCTGCCCCTTACCTGTTGCGGTTCCGGCAGGCAAGCGAGGCCCCCTTTTCGTCGGCTTTGCCGCATGCGACTGTGCGTCGCGAAGGAGACCGCCATGATCCAGTTCTTCACCGCCTCGGATGGCGCCCGGCTGGCCTTTCGCGACGAGGGCAATGGGCTGCCGCTTCTGTGCCTTGCCGGGCTGACGCGGACCATGGCGGATTTCGATTACATGATCCCGCATCTGCCCCCGGTGCGGCTGATCCGCATGGATTACCGGGGCCGGGGGGCAAGCCAGTGGACCGGGGCGGCAAGCTATACCGTGCCGCAGGAGGGCAAGGATGTGCTGGAGCTTCTGGACCATCTGGGGGTGGCCAAGGCCGCGGTCCTTGGCACCTCGCGCGGCGGGCTCATCGGCATGATGCTGGCGGCGGTGGCGAAGGAGCGGCTTCTGGGGCTGTGCCTGAACGATGTCGGGCCCGAGATTGCCCGGCCGGGGCTGGAGCGGATTTTCGACTATGTCGGGCGCAATCCGTCGACCAGGACGCTGGCCGAGATCGCTGAAAGGATGCCGCGGTACAATCCGGGATTTGCCGATGTGCCGGCCAGCCGCTGGCTGGAGGAGGTCACGAAGTTCTACACCGAAACCCCCGCCGGTCTGAAGATCACCTATGACCCGGCGCTGCGCGAGGCGTTTCTCGCGGCGTTTCAGGGGCCGCCCGTGGATCTTTGGCCGCTGTGGGAGGCAACAGCGGGCCTGCCGGTGGCGCTTATCCGGGGGGCGAACTCCGATCTTCTGACGCCGGAAACGGTGGCGGGGATGCAGCGGCGCCGGCCCGACATGATCTTCGCCGATGTGCCGGACCGGGCGCATGTGCCATTCCTTGACGAACCCGAGGCGGTTGCGGCGCTGCGGGCATTCCTGAGGGCCTGCGCATGACGTCTCTGGCCATGATCGAAGCGGCGGCGGTGCGACTGTCCGGCCATGCCCGCGTCACACCGCTGTTGAACGCGCCGCTGCTGGACCGGCTGGCCGGGCGGCGGGTCTTCGTCAAAGCCGAATGCCTGCAATGGACCGGCAGCTTCAAGTTTCGCGGTGGCTGGTCGGCCCTGACCGCGCTTTCGCCCGAGCTTCGGGCCAAAGGGGTCCTGGCCTATTCGTCGGGCAACCATGCGCAGGGGGTGGCTCTGGCCGCCAGCCGGCTGGGCGCGCCTTGCGTCATTGTCATGCCGGCAGACGCGCCCGGCGTGAAGATCGCCAACACCCGTGCCTATGGCGCGGAGGTGGTGCTTTATGACCGGGTGAAGGACGACCGTGATGCGATTGGCGCGGCGCTTGCCGCCGAACGCGGGCTGACGCTGGTCAAGCCTTATGACGATGCGCAGGTGATCGCGGGGCAGGGCACGGCGGGGCTGGAGATTGCCCGGCAGGCGGCCGAGGCCGGCATTGGCGGGGCCGATGTCCTGACCTGTTGCGGCGGTGGCGGGCTGACGGCGGGGATCGCGCTGGCGCTGGAGACCCGCGCGCAGGGGCTGCGGGTGCGCCCAGCGGAACCGGCGGGCTTTGACGACACGGCGCGGTCGCTGGCCTCTGGCCGGCGGGAAAGGAATGCCGCCACGACGGGCTCGATCTGCGATGCCATCGTCACGCCCAGCCCCGGCGAGATAACCTTTCCGATCCTGCAGCGCCTTTGCGGCCCCGGTCTGGTGGTCAGCGACGAAGAGGCGTTGCGCGCCATGGTTCTGGCGTTCCAGCATCTGCGGATCGTCGTGGAGCCGGGGGGCGCGGTGGCCCTTGCGGCGGCCCTGTTCCGGCAGGACTTGCCGGGGACGGTGATCTGCACTGCCTCCGGCGGCAATGTCGATGTGGCGGTGTTCCGCGACTGCCTTGAGCGGTTCGGAGGCAATCCATGGCCTTGATCTGGCTGAAAGACCTGCGTCTGAACGCCGTGATCGAAGGGCCGGACACGGCACCTGCCGTCGTATTCCTGCACGCCTTGGGCACCGATCTGCACCTTTGGGACGCGACGGTGGCGGCCCTTGCCCCGCGTTTTCGCTGCCTGCGGTTCGATGCGCGCGGGCATGGCCGGTCGGATGTGCCGCCAGCGCGCTATGCCATGGGGGCGCTGATCCGCGATGCCGAAAGCCTGATGGAACATTTCGGGCTGAAGGATGCGGTGGTGGTCGGCTCTTCCATGGGCGGGCTGGTGGCGCAGGGCCTGGCGACAAAGCGGCTGGATCTGGTGCGCGCCTTGGTGCTGGCCAATACGGCGGCAAAGATCGGCGGGCCGGGTCTGTGGCAAGGCCGCGCGGCAGAGGTCGGAGCACAGGGGCTGGCCGCCTACGCCCCCGGCGCGATGGAGCGGATTTTCGGCCGGAACTGGCAAGAGGCCGCAGCGATGCCGGCCATCCGCGCCACCTTGGAGGCGATGAACCCGCAGGGTTGGATCGGCTGCGCCCATGCGATTTCTGGGGCGGATTTCTACACCACCACGGCGGCGCTGGGCCTGCCGACGCTGGTGATCGCGGGCACCAATGACGGCACCACCCCGCCCGATCTGGTACGCGAAACCGCCGATCTGATCCGCGGTCACAGGTGGGAGCTGATGCGCGCGACCGGGCATTTGCCGATGGTCGAGCGGCCGGCAGAGTTCATGGCGCTGCTCGACGATTTCCTGCGCAGCATCGGCCATGGCTGAGCTGCTGCTGGTGCACGGCTCTGGCTTTGGCGCCTGGGCCTGGGCGCGGCTGATCCCGGCGCTCTCTGCCCTTGGCCACAGCGCGCGGGCGCTGGATCTGCCGGGGCGCGACAGGTCGGACGTCAGCCTGCAAGACCATGCCGACGCCATCTTGGCCGCCGTCCGCGGGCCGACGGTGCTGGTCGGCCATTCGGCGGGGGGCATTCCCGCCACCCTTGCCGCCGCGCTGGCGCCCGACCGGGTTCAGGCCTTGGTCTACCTTGCCGCCTATATCCCGCGCCCCGGCATATCGCTGGCCGACCTGCGCCGCGCTGGGCCGTCACAGCCGATGCGCGGGGCGTTTCAGGTCAGCCCGGACCGCATGAGCTACCGCTTTGCGCCCGAACGCTGCGCGGCGCTGTTCTTTCACGATTGCCCCGACGCCCAGGCCCTTGCCGCCCGCATGGGTCCGGAGCCCATTCGCCCGCAGGAAACCCCGTTTCCCGCCCATGGTGCCCTGCCGCCTCGCGCGGCTCTCATCGCCCGCGATGACCGCGCCATTCCCCCGGACTGGCAACGCGCCATGGCGGCGGACATCGCGCAGGAAGAGCTTGCCTCGGGCCATTGCCCGCATCTGTCGATGCCGGTGCCGCTTGCCGCGACGATCCATCGCCTCATCGCGACACTTTCTGTCGTAGCCTGACATGATCCTGCCCGCGCCTCGGGCCAGCCTGCCGGTCATAGCGGAGGCACGCCCATGAAACTCAAGGATCTGGAAATCTTCGTCGTCGCCCCGCCCGCACCGGGTTGGGGCGGGCGCTACTGGATATTCCCGAAGATCACCACCGATACCGGGATCGTTGGGTACGGCGAGTGCTATGCCTCGACCGTGGGGCCAAAGGCGATGCGGGCGGTGATCGAAGACGTGTTCGAGCGCCACATGCAGGGCGAGACCCCCGAAAACATCGAGCTGATGTATCGCCGGGTCTATTCCTCGGGCTTCACCCAGCGCCCCGATCCTACAGTGATGGGGGCCTTTGCGGGGCTGGAGATCGCCTGCTGGGACATCCTCGGCAAGGCGCGGAACCGCCCGGTCTGGGCGCTGCTCGGCGGCAAGATGAACGAGCGCATCCGCAGCTACACCTATCTTTACCCCCAGCCCGGCGAGGATGCGGCGGAGTTCTGGGTCAACGCCGACATGACGGCGCAGGCGGCCGCGCGCTATGTGGAAATGGGCTTTACGGCGGTGAAGTTTGACCCTGCCGGCCCCTATACAATGCGCGGCGGGCATGAGCCGGCGATGTCGGATATCACCCGCTCGGTCGAGTTCTGCCGCAAGATCCGCGAGGCGGTGGGCGACAAGGCTGACCTTCTTTTCGGCACCCATGGCCAGTTCACCACGCCCGGCGCGATCCGTCTGGGGCGCGAACTGGAGCCTTACAGTCCGCTTTGGTATGAAGAGCCGATCCCGCCGGACAACCTTCTGGAGTTTGCCGAGGTCGCGCGCCATGTGCGCATTCCGCTGGCGACGGGAGAACGGCTGACCACCAAGGCCGAATTCGGCACGCTCTTGCGCGCAGGCGGGGTCAAGATCCTGCAGCCCGCCCTTGGCCGTCTGGGCGGCATCTGGGAGGCCAAGAAGCTGTCCGCCATCGCCGAGATCTTCAATGCCGAGATGGCCCCGCATCTGTACTGCGGGCCGGTGGAATGGGCGGCGAACGTGCATCTGTCCACCTCGATCCCGAACCTTCTGATTGCCGAAACCATCGAAACGGGGGGTGAGTTCCACCTGCGGCTCATCAAGCATTCGATCCGGTGGGAAGACGGCTACATCATCCCGCCCGAAGGCCCCGGCCTGGGCATCGAGTTCGACGAGGATCTGGCCCGCGCCCATCCCTTCACCGGGGCCGGCCTGCACCTGCAGATGCAGGAGGCACCCTGCGACTACCGGCATGGCAACCGGTTCGAAGGCGGAGCGCCGGCGACGAACCCGGGCAAGGGATGAGCGGGCAGGCAATACGTCCAGTTTGATCAAAACAACCGGCCATGGTTGCAAGCGCCCGCGCCGCGTGCTGATCTGCAGCCTGAGGGCGGAATTTGGCGCGAGGGCAGGCGATGAAGGTTTTCGTGAACGGCTTTGGCCGGATCGGGCGGTCGGTGCTGCGGGCTTGGGCACAGGGCGCCGCGCCGGGGATCGACGTCATCGGCATCAATGACATCGCCGCGCCCGAGATGTGCGCCTATCTCTTTGAATTCGACAGCGTCTTTGGTCCGTGGCGCGGCACGGTCGCCCTGACCCACGAGGCTCTGGTCATTGACGGCCGTGCCATTCCCTTGCACCGCACGGCGGATATTTCCGGGCTGAATCTGGCTGGCGTCGATCTGGTGATGGAATGCACCGGCCGGGCGGACGCGCGCGAGGTCGCCGAACGCGGCCTGCGGGCCGGGGCCGCGCGGGTGTTGATCTCCGGCCCGTCGAAAGCGGCGGATCTGACGGTGGTTCTGGGGGCCAACGAGGCAGAGTTGGGCGCACAGCTGATTGTCTCGAACGCCTCCTGCACCACCAACGCGCTCGCGCCGCTGGCGCGGCTGATCCATGAACATTGGGGCGTGGTGACGGGGTCGATGACCACGATCCATTGCTATACCGGCAGCCAGCCGACGGTGGATGCCCCGGCGGCCGATTTCTCGCGCTCGCGCGCGGCGGCCTTGTCGATGGTGCCGACGACGACCAGCGCGCAGCGGCTTCTGGATACGGTGCTGCCACAGATCGCCGGGCGGATCGAGGGCTCGGCGGTCAGGGTGCCGACGGCGAGCGTCTCGGCGGTGGATCTGGCGGTGATGACCGAACGACCGGCGACGGCCGAGGCGGTGAATGCGGTTCTTGCGGCTACGGGCGGAGTGATTGGCGCGACGGACAAGGTGCTTGTGTCGACCGACCTGCGCGCGCGGCCTGAAAGCATCATCATGGCCCTGCCCGAGACGCGCGTGACCAAGGGCGGGATGCTGCGAGTCTTTGGCTGGTATGACAACGAATGGGGATTTTCCAACCGGATGCTGGACGTGGCGCGGTTGATGGGCGCAGGGTCATGACCCTGCAGGGTTTCTTCGTCCCCGGTCCGCATGACGACGGCAGCCCGGTGACGGGGCATTACTACGAGGCGGCTTCGGATGACGCCGCCCGACCGCAGGTCTGGGCCTATACCGGGGCGCTGTCCTATGCTCCGGGCGAGGTGCTGGTACTGCATGCCATGTCCTCGGCCAAGGTCGCGCGCGTCGTGATCGCCCGCGACGGGTTGGCGCCGGAAACGGTGTTGGACCAAAAGATCGCCACCGTCTTTGCGCCCACCCCCGCCGATTGCTCGGTCACGGGCTGCGACTGGCCCGAGGCCTTTCGCATGGAGATTCCGGCGGGTTGGAAAAGCGGGGTCTACACGGTCACGCTGACCATTCCCGGCCACCAGTCGCAGCACATGTTCGTGCTGCGCGCCGCCACGCCGACGGCACGGATCGCCATGATCCTCGCGACGGGAACGTGGTGCGCTTACAATGATTGGGGCGGGTCGAACCATTATCAGGGGCTGACCGGGACAAGCGGCGGCGAGTTCGCGCCGCATGTCAGCCTGTTGCGCCCCTGGGCCAAGGGGTTTGTGTTGTGGCCTGCGGATGCCCCGCGCATCCCGCATGCCTCGCCGCTTCTCAGCCGGCCGCGCTATCCGCATATGGACTATGCCCGCGCCAAGGGGGTGTCGAAGAAATACGCCTCGTCCGGCTGGGCGGCCTTTGAGCGGCCCTTTGCGCTGTGGTGCGAGGGGCAGGGGATCGCCCTGGACTACCTGACCCAGCACGACCTGCACCGCGACTCCGCGGCGCTGGCGGGCTATGCCCGCGCGGTAATCGTCGGGCATGACGAATACTGGACCTGGGAGATGCGCGACCATCTGGAGGCCTGGGTGGATGCGGGGGGCGAACTGGCGCGGTTCGGCGGGAATTTCTTCTGGCAGACGCGGCTTTCGGCGGACCTGCTGACCCAGACCTGTTTCAAGACCACGGCGGAAAAGGCCGATCCCTTGGCCGGGACCAACCGTCTGACGAGCTATTGGGACCACCCGCAGGTGGGTCGTCCGGCGGTGGCGACCATGGGGTTGACCGGGTCGATGGGCGTCTATGCCGGCTGGAGCCGCTGCGCCGCCCATGGATCGGGCGGCTTTGCGATCTACCGGCCCGAGCATTGGGCGATGGCGGGCACCGGGCTGGGCTATGGCGATGTGCTGGGGGCGGCGTCGAAGATCTTTGGCTATGAGGTTGACGGCATCGACTACGGCATGACGCACGGGTTGCCGCATGCCGCCGAAGGCACCGGGCTGCACGGCGTGCTGACCATTGTCGGGCTGTCACCGGCGACGACGCTGGCGCATTCTACCGGGCCGCATGACCTGGACCATTTCATCGGAACGCTGGATGCCGAGGAGGTGGCCGCGCAGGTCTATGGCCGGGTCGATGCCGAAACGCTGGGCCGGGCCAGCCGGGGCAATGGCTGCATGGCGGAATACCGGCGCGGCAAGGGTGCGGTGTTCAACGCCGGGTCTTGCGAATGGGTGGCGGGCCTGATTGCGCGCGACCGCCCGGTCGAGCAGGTGACGCGCAACCTCCTGACCGGGGTGTGGGGCTGAGCTTTCATCAGGGGCAGCGACGCCCGCGACAAAAGAAAAGAGCGGCAGGAAACCCTGCCGCCCCTATCTTGAACAATCCCGAAAGGATTAGTTCGACGCCACAGCGGCGGCAACAACCACCAGCAGCAGCAGCGGGAGCAGGATGCCGCCCGACGACGAGGTGCCAGCTTCGACAACAGCCGGCTCCATCACGGGCTCAGCCATGCCGCCAGCGAAAGCGGTGGTAGCAGCAACCGACAGAGCGGCAGCGAGAGCGATCTTTTTCATAGTGACCTCCAGGTTAAAGCAGGGCGTCTGATTGGGTTCAGAGGCGACGCCGACAAGCCAAGCATTCCTCTTCCCCGCCATCTAACCCGGTTGGGGAAGCAAAAACAACCAAGTCCAGTTCGATATCAGGGATTTCCTCGTGCAAGAAAGGGAGTTTCGTCAATTTGGCAACAGTCCGTGACTCTTCGTTGCGCCGGCCCGGACAACGCCTTGGAAAAGCCGGGCTTGGCGCTGGCGACAAGGCCCGGAAACCGCTCCGACAGCACCGAATCGCCCGGTCTGCCCGACGACTGCCAAGGGCGTCACGGGCGCGGCGTTCCGCCGGCGATGACGGTCAGCCGCTTGCTCTCGGAAGCCGGCCTTTCGGCGTCGGGATCGGCGGTCGCGGCCTCGGTGCCGAAATGGTCCACCACGTCGCAATAGGGCAGATAATCGGTCTGTGCCTCGACCAGCAGGCGACGGATGGCGGCAATGTCGCTGCGGTTGCAGGCGCTGTCCAGCAGCTCCAGCAGGCGGACGATTTCCGCCAGCGAGGGATGCAGCTCGGTGGTGGTCAGGATGCGCGGATGGGCGGTCGCCTGCGGGCTGTTGCCGATCAGAAGTTCTTCGTAAAGCTTCTCGCCGGGGCGCAGCCGGGTAAAGACAATGCCGATTTCACCGGGGCCGACGGGCGTGGATTCGGAAACCAGAACGGCCTTCAGGCCATGCAGCCGGGCCATCTGCGCGGCCAGTTCGGTGATGCGCAACGGCTCGCCCATGTCGAGGACAAAGACATCGCCGCCCTGCGCCATGGCGCCAGCCTGAATGACCAGCTGCGCCGCCTCGGGGATGGTCATGAAAAAGCGGGTGATTTCGGGATGGGTCACGGTGATTGGCCCGCCCGCCGCAATCTGGCGACGGAAAAGCGGGATCACCGAGCCGGAGGAGCCCAGCACGTTGCCGAAGCGAACCATCGAAATGCGGGTGCGGACATGGGGCGCGCGGGACAGCGCCTGACAGACCATCTCGGCCAGTCGCTTGGAGGCGCCCATGATATTGGCCGGGCGCACCGCCTTGTCCGTCGAGATCAGGATGAAGGCCTCGACGCCGCAGGTCACGGCGGCCTCTACCGCCACGCGGGTGCCGTGGACATTGTTGCGCAGACCCTCGGCGATGTTGTGTTCGACCAGCGGCACATGTTTGTAGGCGGCCGCATGGTAGACCGTCTGCACGCCGAAGCGCCGCATGGTGCGTTCCAAAAGGCCCCGGTTCTGCACCGATCCAAGCACCGCCGCGATCTCGACCGCCTGTTTTTCATGGGCGCGGATCAGGCCAAGCTCTTGCTCGATGTCGTAAAGCGCGGGCTCGGAGATATCGAGCAGCACCAGACGGTGCGGCCGCTGGCGCAGGATCTGGCGGCAAAGCTCGGACCCGATCGAGCCGCCGGCGCCGGTGACCAGAACCGATTTGCCGGTGATGTTGGCGCCCAGCAGATCTTCCCGCGGCGGCACCGGATCACGCCCGAGCAGGTCTTCGATGGCAACCTCGTTCAGCTCGTCGATGCGCGCCACCCCGGTCACGATGTCATGCAGGCCCGGAACGGTGCGCAGGTGCAGCGGAAACTGTTCCAGCCATTTCAGCACTTCGCTGCGGCGCGCTTTGGAGGCGGAGGGAATGGCCAGCAGAACCGAGGTCACGCTGTTGTTGCGGATCAACTGGTCGATCTTTTCCGGCGGATGGACGCGAAAGCCCGCAACCATCGTGCCATGGGTGCGGGGATCGTCGTCCAGAAAGGCGATGGGCAGGTAGTCTGTGCCCTGCCGCAGGGTCTGCACCAGCTGACGCCCCGCCGCGCCCGCGCCATAGATCACCACACGTTCCCGGTAGGGATTCTGGGTCTGATAGGCGGCTTCGCGGAACACATAGCGCGAGGAGCCGACCGTCAGGAAGGCGAGGATCGCATACATCACCGAGACGGAAAACGGGATCGGCAAGGCAAGGAACTGCGCCGTCAGGGCCAGCGTGCCGCCCGAGGCCAATGCGGCAAGCAGGACCGATTTCAGGGCGCGGACCACGATATAGCGGATGACCGCGCGGTAAAATCCCAGGCCATGCAGCACCAGAAGCGCAACCGGGATCGCCGGAACCAGCGCCAGAAAAAGGTGGGGGTTGCCCAGGAATGCAAGGCTGTCCTGCCGGAGCCACATCGCGGCAACAAAGGACAGACACATGGCCAGCCCATCGGCGATGAACTGGATTGCCATCTTGTTGCGGCGGCTCAACCCGAGAAGAAATCTGTAGAGATCCTGAACCAAGGCTTGAGTCCGAGATAAGGCGTTCTGGCTGGGGAAATGGGAATCTGACCCTTCCGGAAACAAGGCCTAGCACGGCCAACTCCACTTGCACAGGGTTTGCATCCCTGGGTGGAAGATATGCCTGTGTCTTCGCCTCGGCTGCGCGGCTGCATGGGATTTCGGGCCGCGCCCCGTTGCGCCGGCACCGCTGCCGGCGTTCGCGGCTGGCACGGGTGGTTAACTGCTCTCTGCCAAACCCTTCCCGCATGGGCAGACCCGACGGGGCCGGCCGCTGCACCAATCGGCAAAGGGCGAGGTTTTCCGAGATGAACAAGGCGATCACCGAAGGTTTGGTTCTGATGCCGCCGCCGTTTTCGGCCGGGCTGGGCCTGTGGTCCAGCGAGGATGGGACACCGGGCGATGACAGCTATGCCGGCCAGCCCAATGCGGCCTTCGTGCCGGCGGATCAGGATTTCGAGGGCTGTCTTGAAGTGCAAAAGACCACGGCGCTGCTGAAACTGCGGTGCTTTCAGCAGATCCCGTTCCAGCCCGGCCTTTATCTGCGGGTGACGGCGCGGGTCAAGGCGATCAGCGGGCCGCTGCCGACGGTGCGCATTGCCGGATGGGCCGCAAGCAGCTCCGGCAGCAATGTGACCGGTGCCGACCAGCAGGGGCCGGATGTCGCGTTGACCGCCTATGGCCAGATGGTCGAGGTGTCGGCGATCATCGGGTCGGGCAACCGGCAGGGGGTCGACATGGTCTGGGGCACTGCGCCCGCCTATGGCCATCTGGGTCTTGACCTGACCGGGCCGACGGGCGGCGTGGTGCGGATCGACGACATCAGCATCGAGGATGTTACCGCCGTATTCCACGCCGCGATGTTCGACTGGGTCGATGTGCGGGATTTCGGCGCAGTGGGCGATGGGGTGACCGACGACTGGAACGCCTTCACCGCGGCCGATGCGGCGGCGAACGGCAAGACGCTGGTGGTGTCGCCGGGCAGCTATTTCATCGGCAGCCATTTCACCTTTGACAATCCGGTCAAGTTCGAGGGGTCGCTGGTCATGCCGGCCAGCCAGCGCCTGTCCTGCACGCGCGATTACAACCTGAACACCTATGCCGCGGCCTTTGGCAGCGAGCTGGAGGGCTTTCGCCGCGCGCTGCAGGTGCTGTTCTACTTCACCGACCACAACACACTTGACCTGAACGGCCGCCGCATTGACCTGACGGAGCCAATCGACGTGGCGGCGCTGGCGGGCCTGACCACCTTCGGCCAGCGCCGGGTGTTGTCCAACGGCCTGCTGTCGGCGGCCTCGGGCAGCGGTTGGGACAGCGTGACCGTGACCGCAGTCGGCACCTATGACACCGCCAATCCCACGCGGCTGAGCGGTGTCAGCAACATCGCGGCGATCCCGGTGGGCGCGCGGATCAGCGGCACGGGGGTCGGCCGCGAGGTCTATGTCGCCTCGAAGAACACCGGCGCCGGTACGCTGGAACTGAGCCAGCCGCTCTGGGGCGGCAACGGCACGCGCAGCTATACATTCAAGCGCTTCAAGTACCTGCTGGACTTCGGCGGCTTTGCCGAGCTGGTGCGGTTCGAGATCAACGATATCGAGTTTTCCTGCGGCTATCAGGCCAGCGCCGTCAATCTGCCCTATGTCGGCGCGCTGTTCCGGCTGGACCGCTGTACCTTCATGATGCCGCGCAACAAGGCCGTGACCTCGTTCTACAGCGGCTGTCAGGGGCTGGTGATCGACGGCTGCCTGTTCAACGGCGGCGGGCTGACCCCGCCCGAGGACATCATCGGCTTCAACGTCAACGCCAATGATTCGAAGATCCGCAACAACCGCTCCGCCTATTGCGCGCATTTCGGGGTGTTTGCCGGGGGCAGCCATATCATCATCGGCAACCACATGTTCCCCGATGCCAACGGCTCACCCTCCTACATGCGGGCGGGGCTGATCTTTACCACGCCCAATGTGCGCGGCTTCATCACCGGCAATTACATCGACCACCATTTCATCGAACTGTCGAACGAATATGACCCCGATCCGGATTTCGGATCGAGCTACACCTTTGGCGGGCTGACCATCACCGGGAACCTGTTTCTCTATTCCGAAACCAGCCCGGCGTTCCGCTTCATCACCGTAAGCCCGAAAGGTGCGGGGCATTCGCTGAACGGGCTCGTCGTGACAAACAACGTGTTCCGATCGAGCGAGGGCAACATCGACCGGGTGGAGCGAGTGGATACGACGAACGGCACGCTGAACACCGGCAGTTTCCGCAACGTGGTGTTCGAGAACAATACCTTTACCGGCGTGGCGCAGGCCACGCTGAGCCCGCTCTATGTCGAGCACAACCAGACTACGGCCGCCGCGACTTGGGTGGTGGATGCAGCGGATTACATGCCGTTTGACGGGCGGACGCGCAATGTGGGCGCGTTGGTGCTGGAAGGTCCGCTGCGCAATGCCGCGAACGCGGTGCAATGGGCGCAGCCCTATGTCGAGACCGAGCAGGGCGCCGGCAACCGGCTGGTGAACCTGCAATGGCCCAGTGCGGTGAAGGGCAAGGCGATGCTCACGCTGCGCTGTGACAACCCGGTCTGAGCGCCGTCAGCCCGCCAGGTCTTGCGGGGTCAACCGGAAGGCGCGGGCAAAGCCGCCGTTCAGCAGCGCGCTTTCCGGGATCAGGCGCACGAAGGCGAAATCGGGAAAATCGACGTAAAGGGCCGCTTTCGGGTGGCCCTTCAGCCAATGGGCGCGGAGTTCGGGGCGGGCCGGATCGTCGGGCGCGACGAAAGTGGCGCGGGCGCGGATCATCAGGCGCGGATGGGTCAGCGGATCGCCCTTGGCGCCGACCTCTCCCACCATCAGCGAACAGCGGGCGTCGGCCTTCAGCGCCGCCAGATGCGGCGCCAGACCCGAGATCAACGTCAGGGGCATCCCCTGCGGGCAAAGGCCAAAGGCGATGCGGCTGATCGACGGGTGCCCGGTTTCCACATCCAGCCAGGACAGGGCGGCATGCGTGGCGCCCAGCAGGCTGCGCGCCAGGGCGCGGGCCTCGGCATCGGCGGGCTGAACGGGGTCGGGCTTCGGGGTCATGTGAGGAAAGCTCCGGTTCTGAATGCCCGCCCTGCGGCAAAGACCGTTGACAGGCGCGGGGCTGAGGCGTTTGTTAGCGGCATTTAAGCCCCTTTGCCATGATTTCTGGCCCATCCCTCATCTGACAGGTTGCCGTCCTCATGGCCCTTCCTCCTACGCCCAGCCAAAGCTCGTCCGAGTTTCTGCCCAAACTTGTCACCACCCTGCGCGAAGGCTACCGGCCCGCCGACCTTCGGGCGGATGCGCTGGCGGGGTTGACTGTGGCCATCGTTGCCTTGCCGCTGTCCATGGCCATCGCCATCGCCAGCGGAGTCGGGCCCGAGCGTGGGCTGTTCACCACCATCATCGGCGGGTTTCTGGTGTCCGCGCTTGGCGGCTCGCGGTTCCAGATCGGCGGGCCGGCGGGGGCCTTCATCGTGCTGGTGTCGGCCTGCGCCGCCGAGATCGGCGTGCAGGGGCTTTTGCTGGCAACGCTGCTGTCCGGCATCTTTCTGGTGCTGCTCGCGCTCTTGCGGGCGGGGTCCTATGTGCGCTTCATTCCCTATCCGGTGACGATCGGCTTCACCTCCGGGATTGCCGTCATCATCTTTGCCAGCCAGATCAAGGATCTGCTGGGCCTGACGCTGACAGGAGGCGAGCCCGCCGAGATCCTGCACAAGCTAGAGGCGCTTTGGGCGGCGCGCGGCAGCCTGAATCCGGCGGCGCTGGTGCTGGCGGTGGGCACGATTGCGGTGATCGTGACCATCAAGCGCCTGCGTCCGCAGGCCCCGAACCTGCTGATCGCCGTCACGCTCGCCGCGCTGGCTGTCGTCGCCCTGGATCTGCCGGTCGAGACGATCCACAGCCGGTTTGGCGCCTTGCCGCGTATCCCGCCCGCGCCGGCCTTGCCCGACGCCGCGCTGGATGACCTGCGCGCGGCGCTGCCCTGGGCGCTGTCATTCACATTGCTTGGCGCGATTGAAAGCCTGCTCTCCGCCGTCGTCGCCGATGGCATGTCGGGCCGCCGGCATCGCCCGAATGCCGAGCTTCTGGCGCAGGGCGCGGCGAATGTGGTCTCGCCGCTGTTTGGCGGGTTCTGCGTGACCGGCACTATCGCCCGCACGGCAACCAATGTGCGCGCCGGCTCGCACGGGCCGATGTCGGGCATGTTGCACGCGGCGTTCGTGCTGGCCTTCATGCTGGTCGCCGCCCCCCTTGCCGGGTTCATCCCGCTTGCGGCGCTGGCGGCGGTGCTGGCGGTGGTGGCCTGGAACATGGCCGAGAAGGAAGAGATGTGGGCGCTTGCCCGGCACTCGCGGGCCGATGCGGTGGTGCTGCTGGCGACCTTCGGCCTTGTGGTGTTCCGCGACCTGACCGAGGGCATCGTCGTGGGGTTCGCGCTGGCGGGGCTGGTGTTCATCAACCGCATGTCAGCGGGCACCACCATTCGGGAAAGCCGGGTGCCGATTGCGGTACTGGAAACCGAGGGCGAGGTTGAATCGGGGGTCGAGACCGCGGGCGACGTGGTGATCTACCATCTGAGCGGCCCGTGGTTCTTTGGGGCGGCGGCGCGGCTGGGCTCGGTGCTGGATCAGGTGTCCGACCATCCGCGCGCCTTTGCCGTCGACTTCGCCGAAGTGCCGCTGATCGACAGTTCGGGGGCCTATTCCTTTGCGCTGCTGGCGCGAAAGATGGCGCGCAAGGGCGGACGGCTGGTGATTTCCGGCGCCCGCCCCGAAGTGCGGCGCGCGCTGCGCCGGGCCGGCACGCGGGGCAATCAGGTTATCTTCATCCCCAATCTCGCGGCCCTGCCCAATGCCGTGTCCAAGGCGATTCCAGCCTGAGGCGAATCGCGCCTGCGCAAGATTGTTGCGGCCGGGATGGGCCGCGGGATCGAGAGTTGCTTGCGCTATCAGATTTTGCCAGTCGCGTGGTGGTTCGGCGGCCGCGCCCGGATCGTCGTCCGCCTTTGCCGGCGGGCGATCTCACGACTGCGTTATTTTTCCTGCCAATTTTCGCCGTATTTACAGATTTGACCTTGGTGTCTGTCAAATAATTTACAAGAAAATTGTTGCTGCAATTAAAGTTAGCATTTCTTTTACAGTTTCGCTATGATCCCAGGCACGGGGGAAGCCGCGTCCTGGCGCGGGCCTGAGTGACCGGCACGCCAGGCCGGTCAGAATTGAGGAGGATCCAATGGCAGAAAACGGACAGCCGACGGGCGTCTATTCCGCGTCGAAAGACTTTATCGCCAACGCGCATGTGAACGCCGAGCAATATGCCGCCATGTATGCGGCGTCGGTTGCCGATCCGGACGCCTTCTGGGGTGCGCAGGGCAAGCGCATCGACTGGATCAAGGACTACTCCACGGTCAAGAACACCTCGTTCGATTACGGCAATGTCTCGATCAAGTGGTATGAGGACGGCACGCTGAACGTCTCGGCCAATTGCATCGACCGCCACATGATTTCGCGCGCCAACCAGACCGCGATCATCTGGGAGCCGGACAGCCCCGCCGCCCCGGCCCAGCACATCACCTATGCCCAGCTTCTGGAAAACACCTGCCGCATGGCCAATGTGCTGAAGGCGCAGGGCGTGGAAAAGGGCGACCGGGTGGTGATCTACCTGCCGATGATCCCCGAGGCCGCCTATGCCATGCTGGCCTGCGCCCGGATTGGTGCCATCCATTCCATCGTGTTCGCCGGCTTCTCGCCCGATGCGCTGGCCAACCGGATCAACGACAGCGAAGCCAAGATCGTCATCACCGCCGATTTCGCGCCGCGTGGTGGCAAGAAGACGGCGCTGAAGTCGAACACCGATCAGGCGCTCTTGCATTGCGATGACCGGGTGAAATGCCTTGTGGTCAAGCACACCGGCGACCAGACCCACTGGTCGGCAGAGCGCGATGTCGACGTCAAGGCCGAGATGGCCGCCGCCAGGCCCTATTGCCCCTATGTCGAGATGAACGCCGAAGACCCGCTGTTCATCCTTTACACCTCGGGCTCGACCGGCAAGCCGAAGGGCGTGGTGCATACCTCGGGCGGCTATCTGGTTTACGCCGCGATGACGCAGCAGATGACCTTCGACTATCAGGACGGCGACGTGTTCTGGTGTACGGCGGATGTGGGCTGGGTGACGGGCCACAGCTATATCATCTACGGCCCGCTTGCGAATGGCGCGACCACGATCATGTTCGAAGGCGTGCCCACCTACCCGGACGCCGGCCGGTTCTGGGAAGTCTGCGCCAAGCACAAGGTCAACCAGTTCTACACCGCGCCGACCGCCATCCGCTCGCTGATGGGCATGGGGCCGGAATGGGTGGACAAGCATGACCTCTCCAGCCTGAGAGTGCTGGGCTCGGTGGGCGAGCCGATCAACCCTGAGGCCTGGAACTGGTACAACACCCATGTCGGCAAGGGCAAATGCCCGATCGTCGACACGTTCTGGCAGACCGAGACCGGCGGCCACCTCATCACGCCCTTGCCGGGCGCCATTCCGCAAAAGCCGGGGTCGGCCACCAAGCCGTTCTTCGGCGTCAAGCCGGTGGTGCTGGACCCGGCCACCGCGACGGTTCAAGAGGCCACCGAAGCCGATGGCGTGCTGTGCATCGCCGACAGCTGGCCGGGACAGATGCGCACGCTCTGGGGCGACCATGCCCGCTTTGAAGAGGCCTATTTCGCCCAGTATCGCGGGTACTACTTCACCGGCGACGGCTGCCGCCGCGATGCCGATGGCTATTACTGGATCACCGGCCGCGTCGATGACGTCATCAACGTCTCGGGCCACCGCATGGGCACCGCCGAGGTGGAATCGGCGCTGGTGGCGCACCCGAAGGTGGCTGAAAGCGCCGTGGTCGGCTATCCGCATGACATCAAGGGGCAGGGCATCTACGCCTATGTCACCCTGATGAACGGGGTCGAGCCGACCGACGCGCTGCGCAAGGAACTGGAGAACTGGGTCCGCTCGGAAATCGGCCCGATTGCCAAGCCCGACCTGATCCAGTGGGCCCCCGGCCTGCCGAAAACCCGCTCGGGCAAGATCATGCGCCGCATCCTGCGCAAGATCGCCGAGAACGACTATGGCAGCCTTGGTGACACCTCGACGCTGGCCGATCCTTCGGTCGTCGACGAGCTGATCAACAACCGCATGAACCGGGGCTGAGCGCGCATGGCATCGAATGCACCCGTCCTGATCCTGCTCGGCCCTCCGGGGGCCGGCAAAGGCACGCAGGCCCGCATGCTGGAGGAGGACTTCGGTCTGGTTCAGCTGTCGACCGGCGACATGCTGCGCGCGGCGGTGGCTGCGGGCAGCGAGGCCGGCAAACGCGCCAAAGCGGTGATGGAGGCCGGGCAACTGGTGTCCGATGACATCGTGCTGGCGATCCTGAAGGAGCGCATGGCGCAGCCGGACGTGGCGCGCGGCATCATCCTTGACGGTTTCCCGCGCACCGACGGTCAGGCCGCGGCGCTCGACGGGCTTCTGGCCGCCAATGGCCAGAAGGTGACAGCCGCGATCAGCCTTGAGGTCGATGACGAGGCGATGGTGGGCCGGGTTTCGGGCCGCTACACCTGCGCCAAATGCGGCGAGGGCTATCACGACCAGTTCAAGATACCCGCGCAAGCCGGGGCCTGCGACAAATGCGGCGGCACCGAGATGAAGCGCCGGGCCGACGACAACGCCGAAACCGTGCGGGAGCGGCTGAAGGCCTATCACGCCCAGACCGCCCCGCTGATCGCCTATTACGCGGGCAGGGGCGTCTTGCAGAAGATCGATGCGATGGGGGCCATCGCAGACATCCGCAGTGCCTTGGGACAGATCGTCCAGGGCGTTGCGGCCTGAGGAAATACTTGCGCCCGCACAGCCGGGCGGAAGTCGGGAGACAGGTGTCTCAACCGGGCCCTTCGGGGAAACAACAACCGGGAAAGGCATCTGGAACAGGGACCCGGTCCACAGGGACCGGACAAAACGGAGGAGGCCACATGGCTAATATTGCAGTTGAGGGGAGTGCGCGCGCGCGCCCCATGACCGCGGAAGAGAAGAAGGTTATCCTTGCTTCGTCCGCCGGTACCGTCTTTGAGTGGTACGATTTCTACCTTTACGGTTCGCTCGCCGCGATGATCGGCGCGCAGTTCTTCACGCCGTTCCCGGAAGCAACCCGGAACGTCTTTGCCCTGCTGGCCTTTGCCGCAGGTTTCATCGTTCGCCCGTTCGGCGCGCTGGTGTTCGGGATGCTCGGCGACCTCATCGGCCGCAAGTACACCTTCCTGATGACCATCATGATCATGGGTCTGTCGACCTTCCTCGTCGGCATGCTGCCCTCCTACTACTCCTGGGGCATCGCCGCTCCGATCATCCTGATCGGCCTGCGCATGCTGCAGGGTCTGGCTCTGGGCGGTGAATACGGTGGCGCGGCGGTCTATGTGGCCGAACACGCCCCGCAGGGCCATCGCGGCTACTACACCGCCTTCATCCAGACCACCGCGACGCTGGGTCTGCTGCTGTCGCTGGTCGTCATCCTGTCGGTTCAGGGCTATATCAACGGCGCCTACCCGGACATGCCGGTTCTGGACGCCGCCGGTCAGCCGACCATGGCCGCCGATGGCTCCCCCGCCATGCAGAAAGCCTTCAACGCCTGGGGCTGGCGCATCCCGTTCCTTGGCTCGATCATCCTGCTGCTGATCTCGCTCTACATCCGCCTGCAGATGAATGAATCGCCCGCCTTCAAGAAGATGAAGGAAGAAGGCGCTGCGTCGAAAGCCCCGCTGCGCGAAGCTTTCGGCAACTGGAAGAACGGCAAGATCGCCCTGATCGCGCTTCTGGGTCTGACCGCGGGCCAGGCTGTTGTGTGGTACTCGGGCCAGTTCTATGCCCTGTTCTTCATGCAGAACGTCATCAAGGTGGACAGCTTCTCGGCCAACGTCTTTGTCGCCTGGTCGCTGATCCTCGGCACCTACGGCTTCATCTTCTTCGGCCGCCTGTCCGACAATATCGGCCGCAAGCCGATCATTCTCGCGGGCTGCCTGATTGCGGCCATCACCTACTTCCCGGTGTTCGGTTTCCTGACCAAGACCGCGAACCCGATGCTGGCTGCTGCCCAGGAAACCCAGGTGACCGTGACCGCCGACCCGGCTGACTGCTCGTTCCAGTTCAACCCGACCGGCACTGTCAAGTTCACCAACTCCTGCGACATCGCCAAGGCGAAGCTCTACTCGCTGTCGGTGAACTCGGAAACCGTTGACGGCCCGGCGGGCGAGCCTGCCACCATCAAGGTCGGTGAAACCGTGATCGCCTCCTATGACGCCGGCAAGAATGGCGCCGATGTCAAAGCCGCCACCGCGGCGCTGGAAGAGGCCGAAAAAGGCACCGACCAGGCCGCCAAGGACGCCGCGAAAGCCGCGCTCGACGCTGTCAAGGGCGTCAAGGGTACCTTCGACAAGGCCGTGGCCGAGGCGCTGACCACCGCCGGCTACCCGATCGTCGCCAAGGACAACACCACGGTCGCCAAGGCCGAGCATGTCCTCGACATCTTCACCGGCCAGAAGATCACGATCATCCTGATCCTGACCTATCTGATCGTGCTGGTGACCATGGTCTACGGCCCGATCGCCGCGATGCTTGTCGAACTCTACCCGACCCGCATCCGCTACTCCGGCCTGTCGCTGCCCTACCACATCGGCAACGGCTGGTTCGGGGGTCTCCTGCCCGCGACCGCCTTCGCGATCTCGGCTCAGGCTGGCAACATCTACACCGGCCTGTGGTACGCGATCGTCGTGGCCCTGATGACCGTTGTCGTCGGCGCGCTCTTCGTGCCGGGCGGCACCCACAAGAAAGACATCTTCGCTGATGCAGATCAGTAAGCTGGCTTGACCAACGGGGCGCGCGGGATCACTCGCGCGCCCTTTTCCTTTCCTCGGATGAGACAGTGGCGCGTCTCATGCGACGAGAGGACGGCATGGCCGCATGGCCCCCGGAAGGACAGCATGGAAGCGAAAGCTCGCCCCGTGAAGCAGTTCGCTGCAAGCAGGTGCAACCCAGCCCGCCGGGCCGGGATGCAGGCTCAGCGCGCGCGGCTGTCCCAGAACCGCACGATCGCGATGATCGGCACCAGCCAGATCGTATTGGCGACAAGCCCGGCGCCGACTGCCTTGACCATCCCGGCCTCGGCGCCGAAACCCATGGTCAGCGGGATGACGACGGCCACGAACAGGATCCCCGCCACAAGCGGCAGGATCGTGCCGGTCAACGCCGCCGTGCGCCTTTGGGTGACGACCAGACCCACCAGCAGGATAACGCGGAACGGGTCGGTCAGGGCGGAGGCAATCAGGTCGGCGACGGTCGGCATCGGGGGCCCCTTGGTTCTGGATGCGGTCCCATCGTCATGGACGCAAGGCCCGGATTTTTCAACCCCGACCTTCCGGCCAACTGCGACAATGGTCCGGCCATGACCCTGGCGAAACCCCGGATTCTGGTGGTCGAGGATGAGGACAACATCGCGCTCGCGCTGGAATTCCTGATGATGCGCGAAGGCTATGACCACGCGCGCGTCTCCGATGGCGCCCTGGCCCTGTCGCGCATCCGCGAATTGCACCCCGATCTGGTGTTGCTTGACATCATGCTGCCCGGCGCCTCGGGCTATGAGATCTGTCAGGGCGTCCGGCTTGACCCGAGCCTCGCGGATGTGAAGATCCTGATGATGACCGCGCGCGGCTCGGCCATCGAAAAGCGCAAGGGGCTGGAAATCGGCGCCGACGGCTTCATCACCAAACCGTTCGAGCTGAAGGAACTGCGTCAGGAAGTGCGCCGCCTGCTGGGCGCCGCCGCCTGAGGTTGTCCGCCCGACAGTCGCCTGCCATGGCGAAGGGCTTGACCTGTGCGCAGAAACCGGTGACTGCAGGTCAGGGGCGCCAAAAGCAACGGGGCAGGGATGTATAAAGTCTGGGACGTCATTTCCACCTATTCGCTCTTGCTTTTGTCCGGCGCGGCGCTGGCGCTGGTCTGGGCGAATGTCGACAGCGACAGCTATCAGCACCTGGTGCATTTCTCGCTGTGGGACCACGCCCCTATCGGTGAGGCCCATAGCGAAGGCGGCGAGGTCTTTCGCAGCCTGACGCTGCATTTTCTGGTCAACGACATCTGCATGGCCTTCTTCTTTGCCATCGCCGCCAAGGAAGTCTGGGAAGGCATCATCCTGAAAGACGGCGAATTGCGCGGCAAGAAGGCAATGACGCCGCTTATCGCCACGGCGGGCGGCATGCTGGGGCCGGCGCTGGTCTATCTGGCCATTGGCGCGGCCTTGGGGGTGATGACCGACTATGCCCAGGGCTGGGCGATCCCGACTGCCACCGACATCGCCTTTTCCTACCTTGTCGGCCGCATCGTCTTTGGCGCGGGCCATCCGGCAATTCCGTTCCTGCTGCTCCTGGCCATTGCCGATGATGCCGGCGGCATGGTCATTCTGGCGATCTTCTATCCGACGGGCGACCTGCAGCCCGCCTGGCTCTTGCTGTCGCTTGGCGCGGCGGTCGGGGTCTATCTTCTGGCCAACTGGTTGCCGACCCGGCTGGACGGCTCTGATCCCAGGCGCCCCTGGTCGACCCGGATGCGGCAGAAGGCCTCGTTCTGGCCCTATGCCATCGCGGGGCTGCTGTCGTGGTATGGCTTTCACAATGCGGGCATCCACCCCGCGCTTGGCCTGCTGCCGATCGTTCCCACTGTCCCGCACGCCGACAAGCCCTACGGCTTTTTCGCCGAGGCCGAGGAACATCTGGGCGACCTTCTGAACTGGATCGAACACCGGCTGAAATACTTTGTCGAGGTCATGCTGTTCTTCTTCGGGCTGCTTAACGCAGGCGTGGTCTTTGCCTCGTTCGGCGAACCGACCTGGATGGTTCTGGGCGGGCTGGTCATCGGCAAGCCGGTGGGGATCTTCCTTTTGGGGATGCTGGCCGCCAGAGTCCTGGGCTTTGGCCTGCCCGCCGGCATGACGCCGAAAGACCTTTGGGTCCTGGGCTGCGTCGCCGCCATCGGCTTTACCGTGGCGCTGTTCGTCACCACGGTCGCCTTCCCGGCCGGCGCGGCGCAAGAGGCCGCCAAGATGGGCGCGGTGTTCTCGTTCGGCGCGGCGGCGCTTGCCATTGCCATGGGCCGCATGCTGCGGGTGACGCGGCGCGGCGGCTGATCCGGCGCTTTGACGTTGCGTTTCCCCGCCGCGCTTTTTCTTGGCAAAGGCCGCAATCCCCCCCACATTGGCGGGCAGAACGATAACCCGCACCCAAGGCGGGATCAGGGGAGGAAAAGACCATGGGATCATTCGCATCGCGCGCCGATCTGAAGGCCATCGAGGCGGAATCGGCCTGGGAAGACCGCGATCTGCCGCGCTCGATGCATGAATTCCTGTCGCGCACCAAGGCGGCCCACGGCTCGCGTCCGGCGCTGTCCTATCAGCTTCTGTCGGCGCCCGGCTCGAAGTCGGAAACCCTGACCTGGGCCGAGCTGCACGGCCGCGTGACGCAGGCGGCCAACCTGTTCCACAGCCTTGGCATCGGCGAAACGGACGTGGTGGCCTATATCCTGCCCAATGCCGTGGAAACCGCGGTGACGCTGCTGGCCGGGGCGGTCGCCGGCATCGTCAACCCGATCAACCCGCTTCTGGAAGCCGAGCAGATATCGGCCATCCTGCGCGAGACCAAGGCCAAGGTGGTGGTCACGGTGCGCGCCTTCCCGAAGACTGACCTGCCGCAGAAGGTGAACGAGGCGGTGAAACACGCGCCGTCGGTCAAGACTGTGCTGGAGGTGGACCTCCTGCGCTATCTCGGCGGGGCCAAGTGGTTCATCGTGCCGCTGATCCGGCCGAAGAACCCGGCCCGCCACAGCGCCAATGTGAAGAATTTCAACGCCGAATGCCGCAAGCAGCCGGCGGACCGGCTGGTGTTCAAGGATATCACCACTGACCGGGTGACGGCCTATTTCCACACCGGCGGCACCACCGGCATGCCGAAAGTGGCGCAGCACAAGCTGTCGGGCATGGTCTATAACGGCTGGCTCGGCGCGCGGCTGCTGTTCAAGAACAGCGATACGGTGATCTGCCCCTTGCCGCTGTTCCACGTCTTTGCCGCCTATCCGATCCTGATGTCGATGATCGGCTCGGGCGCGCATGTGGTCTTTCCCACGCCGCAGGGCTATCGCGGCGAGGGGGTGTTCGACAATTTCTGGAAGCTCGTCGAGCATTGGAAAGTGACCTACATGGTCACGGTCCCGACCGCGCTGTCGGCGCTGATGCAGCGCCCGGTGAATGCCGATGTCTCCACCCTGCGCGGGGCGTTCTCCGGCTCGGCGCCCTTGCCGATCGAGCTGTTCAACCGCTTTGAAAAGGCCACCGGCGTCGAGATCGTCGAAGGTTATGGCCTGACCGAATGCACCTGCCTTGTCTCGGTCAACCCGCCCGAGGGCAACAAGAAGATCGGCTCGGTCGGTCTGCCCTTCCCGCATTGCGAGGTGAAGATCCTGACTGCGGACGGCGCCGGGGGCCTGCGTGACTGCGCGGTCGACGAGATCGGCGAGATCTGCGTTTCCAACCCCGGGGTCTTTCCCGGCCACACCTATACCGAGGCCGACAAGAACCGCGGCCTCTTTGCCGGCGAGAAGTATCTGCGCACCGGCGATCTGGGGCGGTTGGACGCCGACGGCTATCTCTATATCACCGGCCGGGCCAAGGATCTGATCATCCGGGGCGGCCATAACATCGACCCGGCGATCATCGAAGAGGCGATGATGGGCCATGACAAGGTGGCCTTCGTCGGCGCCATCGGCCAGCCCGATGCCCATGCGGGTGAACTGCCCTGCGCCTATGTCGAACTGGTCAAGGGCGCCGAGGCCACGGCGGCCGAGCTGATGGGGTATGCGCATCAGCATATTCACGAAAAGGCGGCGGTGCCGAAGCATATCGAGGTGCTGGCGGAACTGCCGAAAACCGCGGTGGGCAAGGTGTTCAAACCCGATCTGCGGCGCCGGGCGATCACCCGCATCTATGATGCGGCGCTGGCGGCGGCGGGCCTTCCCGCCCATGTCGCCGAGGTGGCCGAGGACAAGAAACGCGGCCTTGTCGCCCGCATCTCCACCACCGGCCCGGTCGAGGACGAGGCGCTTGCCGGGGTGCTGGGCCAGTTTCCGCCCGCATGGGAACGGATCGCCTGAAGCGGCCGTTCAGCCGTGGAAAATCACTGCATCGCCGGACAGGCGGTGCAGTTTTCATTTGCACTTTAACCCCGCGCCCGCCCATCATGCCGGCATTTCCAAGACGGAGGAATTGCAGATGTTTTCATGGGGTAAGGCCGCGTCCCTGGCCGCTGCTGTGCTCTTGCCGGGTGTCGTGCTGGCCGAAACCCAGTCCGAGATCCTGTTCCAGCACAAGCATTGGGAGGTGGAGATCGTCGGCTTTGACGATGGCACGTTTGCCTGCCTGGCCGAGGTGGATGCCTCAAGCGACAGCTTCACCATCTGGCTTTACGCCGACAACACCGTGAAATTGCAGTTCTATTCGACCTCCTGGGAATTCGGCGAAGGCGATACGGCGGATCTGCAGGTGCAGATCGGCAACCGCGCGCACTGGAACCTGAATGCGGCCGATCTTTACAAGAACTCGATCCTCTTCAACCTGCCTGACAGCGATCAGTCGGTGAACTTCCTGACCGAGGTGGCCGAGGGCAGCCGGCTTTACCTGCGCACCGCTGCCGGAGAGCCGGTGATGGATTACTCGCTGCAAGGCTCCAGCGCCTCGATGGGCGCGCTTGCCGAATGCGGCGATGCGTTGCAGCAGAACGACGGCAACCCGTTCGACTGACGGGGGGCTACCCCCACCTCCGGCCCCTCCCCACGAAGGGGGAGGGGAGGTTCTCATGCCTTCCGGGCAGGCGCCCCTCGCCATCCGCGCTGCTGACGGCCGTCGGGAACTTCCCTCCCCCCTTTGTGGGCGAGGGAGGTGCCAGCGCCAGCCAACGTCAAGACATGTCAGGAATGAACAGCCCTCTCCCCCTTTGTGGGGAGGGATGGGGTGGGGGGCGACCAGCGCGCCCCTGACCGTTTCGGAAAGGTTCCGCCCGCTTACGGGCCTACAGGCTGTCGGTGTCGAGCCAGATCGTCACCGGCCCCTGATTGACCAGCGACACATCCATGTCGGCCCCGAAGATGCCATTGGCCACCGAGATGCCTTCGGCGGCGATGCGGGTGGTGAAATATTCGTAAAGCCGCTGGCCCTCGTCCGGGCTGGCGGCATAGCTGAAACCGGGGCGGTTGCCACGCAGGTCGGCGGCAAGGGTGAACTGGCTGACGATCAGCGCCGCGCCGCCGGCGTCTTTCACCGACAGGTTCATCTTGCCGGCGTCATCCTTGAAGATGCGCAGCTTGGCGATCTTGGCGGCCAGCTTGTCGGCCTGCGCCTCGGTGTCGCCCTGCATGGCACAGACAAGGATCATCAGGCCGGTGCCGATCTCGCCCACGGTCTGACCGTCGACCGAGACGGCGGCGCGGGTCACGCGCTGAAGGACGGCTCTCACAGTTCATCTCTCCACGGCGGGTTGGCGCCGGCCCGGCTGACGGTGACGCCCGCCGCCTGAACGCCAAGGCTGAGCGCGGCATCCAGTTCGGCATCCGTCAACGCCGCGACGCGCGCCTTGGTCAGGGCGCCAGCTTCGTGCAGGGCGCAGAGCGCGCCGGCGTTGAAGGTGTCGCCCGCCCCGACAGTATCGGCAACCGTCACCTTGCGGGCGGCAACAAAGCGGTTCTGGCCGGCGGTGACGGCCCGCGCGCCCGCGGCGCCTTCGGTGATGAACACCACCTTCGGCCCCTTGCCAAGGATCTGGCGGGCCAGCGCCTCGACATCGCCGGCGCCCATCAGCCAGTGCAGATCCTCGTCCGACAGCTTCACGATATCGGCGCGGGCGATCATCCGCTCGATCCGGGCGCGGTATTCGGTCTCTTTGCCGGCGATGAAGCCGGGGCGGATGTTCGGGTCGATCATGGTGACGCGCTGGCCGCATTCGCGGGCCTGCAGCGCCTCGTAGGTGCTGGCGGCGGGGTCGTTGACAAGGCTGATGCCGCCGAAGAACAGGGTGCCAACCTCGGCCGGAAGGCTGGGCAGGTCGGCTTCGGCCAGCATCACGCCCGCGGTGCCGACATCGTAGAACGCATAGGTTGCCTGCCCGTTCACCAGCTTGACGAAGGCGACCGTGGTCGGCCGGCCCGAGCGCGCCAGATAGCTTGTGTCGACCTTCGAGGCAGTCAGCGTATCGGCCAGAATCTCGCCCAGCATGTCGGTAGAGACGCCCGAGAAAAAGCCCGAGGGCGCCCCAAGCCGGCCAAGGGCGATGGCGGTGTTGAACACCGCCCCCCCGGCATAGGGCGCAAAGGCCGGCTCGCCCGTGGTGGCGGTGCGCGGCAGCATGTCGATCAGGGCTTCACCACAGGAGAGAATCATGTCGGCCTTCCTTTTGCTTTCGCAGAAGATAGGGAAAAGGCGATGTTAGCGCAAACATTGCTTGGGGCGAAGGCCGCCCCTTACTGGAAGTAGGGCGCGAGATTGGCCCGAACCCGGTCAAGCGGGGTGTCGCCGCCAAGGTCGGGCACGAAACGCTCGCCGGTGATCTGCTCATAGGCGTCGATATAGACCCGCGAGGTCTGCTCGATCATCTCGGCGGGGATCTCCGGGATCGGGTCCTTGTAGGGGTCGCAGCGCGCGCCCACCCAGGACCGGATCACGTCCTTGTCGAAGGACGGCGGCCTGCTGCCGGCCTCAAAGGCCGCCGGATAGCCCGAGGCGATCCAGTAGCGGCTGCTGTCGGGGGTGTGGATCTCGTCGGCGATCAGGATGTTGCCGGCGGCATCGGTGCCGAATTCGTATTTGGTATCGACAAGGATCAACCCGCGTTCGGCGGCGATCTTCTGCCCGCGCGCGAAAAGCGCCAGCGCGCGTGCCGACACCTCGTCCCATTGCGCGCGGGTCAACAGCCCCTGCGCCACGATTTCGGCTTCGGTCAGCGGTTCGTCATGGCCACCGTCAAAGGCCTTGGAGGTGGGGGTGATGATCGCTTGCGGCAGGGCCTGATTGTCGCGCAGGCCTTCGGGCAGGGTATGGCCATACATCTGCCGCGCCCCGGCCTTGTACTGCGTCAAGACCGAGGTCGAGGTGGTGCCGGCAAGATAGCCGCGCACCACGACTTCGACCGGCAGGATATCCAGCCGCTTGCCGATCACCACATTCGGGTCGGGATAGGAAATCACATGGTTCGGGCAGATGTCCGAAGTGCGGTCGAACCACCAGCGGGCCAGCTGGGTCAGCACCTGGCCCTTGAAGGGAATGGCCGCCAGAATGCGGTCAAAGGCGCTGATGCGGTCAGACGAAATCAGGATGCGGCTTCCGTCCGGCAGGTCGTAGCAATCGCGGACCTTGCCGAAATAGGGGTTCGGCAGTTCGGGAATGCGGGCGTGGTCAAGAACGCGCATCTATGGCCTCCGGGCAGGGATGGCGCGCTATCGCGCGGGGGGAGGACATTGTCAACCGGCGCTCGTCGTCGCCTGCGGCGCTCCTTGTGGCGTGGGGCCATGCGAAGCGCGCCGCAGGCGACGAGGGGCCGGGGTTTCAGTTCAGCCAGTCAGGCAGCGGAATTGTCCCGCCGATCTCGGTGCCGCCGTTCAGATAGACCGCGACAGCGACCACCGCTGCCACCGCCAGCACGGCAAAGCCGATCTTCCACCAGCTGTAGGGCCGCTCGCCCTGCACCTCGCCGGTCTGGCCGTTGACCAGAAAGCGATAGCTCTTGCCGTTGTATTTGTAGGCCGCCGTCCAGACCGGCAGCAGCACATGCCGGAAGGTTTCGTCTGCATGGCGGGTGGTGAGGGTGTGGATCCGCTGCTCGTCACCGCCGATGTCGCGGCGCACATCGGATTCGATGACCCGCGCCATCTGCGCCCGTGCGGTCTGATGACCGTCGGCCAGCGCCACGGTATAGCCTTCGGCCTGAAACCCTGACAGGAACTCCGGCGCGTAGGCTTCAAGCCGGGCCAGATCCCAGGGCGTCAGGTCATTGCCCAACCGTTCGGGCAGGCTGGTCGAGGCCATGACCATCACGTCGTCGAAATCGCGCGAGACACGGCCCGCGGCGGGATACCAGCGGATCTTGCGGACCTGCTCTTGTCGCTGCTCGGCCCGGCCCTTGACGTTCACCGTGACCGTGCGTGTCTCGTAATAGGCCTCGCCGCGCTGGCCGGTGTACTGGCTGGCGGTGGCGGCGTCGAAGGTCCAGAACGGCACATAGATGCCGGCCATTGCCCGGCCCTTGCGGGTGTAGTCCAGAAGGCCGTTCGGCGCGAACCACAGGCCCCCCAGCCATTTCGTCAGCGCGTCATGCGCCTGCGGCTCGGTCAGGGCGAAGGGCACCAGCGCCTGCGGCTTGATCCGGCGGCGGGTGCCGGTGTCGACCACGACCGGGGTGGCACAGAACGGGCATTCGGCGGCATGCGAGGCGCCCTGAAATTCCACCACCGCGCCGCAGTTCGGGCAGGTGGTGGAGCGGACCTCCTCGGTGTCGCCGTCGGGCAGATCATTGGCCAGCCCGCGGGCCAGCGGAATTTCCCCCAAGGCGCGGGCCTTGCGGCGCGGCGCGGCGCCGGGAATGTCCTGCACATGGCCGCAATGGTCGCAGACGAGTTGCGTCTGGCCCGGCGCAAAGCGCAGGTCGGCCCCGCATTGCGCGCAGGGGGTGCGATGGGCTTCGGCAACCGCCATGGTTTACCCGGCAGGCGCGGGCGGCGGAACTTGTGCGAAAAGGCGGGCAAGTTCGGTCTCGCCAGCGGCTTTCCAGCCGTCCTGCCCGGCGGTCCAGACATGCGAGGCGCGGCTCAGCCCGCCCGACTGGGCCATGGCGGCGAGGTCGGCTTCGGAAAACGGCCCCTTGGTCTCGCCATTCACCGCGATATGCCAGAGCTTGGCCGCGGGCGGCGGCGGGGGAGGCGAAGCCGAAGCCGCCACGCCGCCCGATCCCCATGGTCCCATGGTCTGCGCCATGGCCGCGCCCATCCCGGCGGCCATGCCTGCCCCCATCATCGCGCCCGTGCCCGAGGCGGGGTTGGCGATGCCCTCGGCGGCATTGAACTGCATGTAGCGGTTGAGATCGCCGGCAATGCCGATCGAGGTGCGCTTGTCCAGCACCTTTTCCACCTCTTCCGGCAGGCTGATGTTCTCGATGTAGAATTCCGGGATCGTCAGCCCGTAATCGGCAATCTTCGGGCCAATCGCCTGCGTCACGATGCGGCCCAGATCGGCGGTGTTGGCCGCCATGTCCAAGACCGGGATGCCGGATTTGGCCAGCACCTGACTGACCTCCTGCAAGATCACGTTGCGGATCTGGAAGCTGATCTCGTCAGCGGTGAACTCGCCATCGGTGCCGACGATCTCGGTCAGGAACTTGCCCGGATCGGTGACGCGCATCGAATAGGTGCCGAAGGCGCGCAGTCGCACCGGGCCAAACTCGGGATCGCGCGCCATGATCGGGTTCTTGGTGCCCCATTTCTGGTCATTGAAGCGGGTGGTGTTGACGAAGTAGATCTCCGACTTGAACGGGCTGTCAAAGCCGTGGTCCCAGTGCTGGAGCGTGGTCATGATCGGCATGTTGTTGGTTTCCAGCATGTAAAGGCCGGGGCCGAAGACATCGGCCAGTTGCCCCTCATGCACGAACACTGCCGCCTGCCCTTCGCGCACCGTCAGCTTGGCACCGTATTTGATCGCATTGCCGCGCCGTTCAAAGCGCCAGACCATGGTGTCGCGGCTGTCATCCCGCCAGGAAATGACATCAATGAATTCGCCTTTGAGAAAATCGAAAACCATGGGTCGCTCCTTGACGCGTCCTTATGCGGTCATGATGCGCCGCCCGTCAGTCGGGCGGCAAGGTCGAAAACGATGGGGCGGACCTCGTCCAGCCGCATGCCGGGCCGCAGTGCCGGGTTGTAAAGCATGCGCAGCAGATCCTCGTCCATGCGGGTCAAGAGGGCGAATTCCTCGTCGTCATTGAAGATCGAGGGCCGGGCGCGCGGGCTGTCATTCGGCAGGCCAAGGCCCTGCGCCACCTCTTCATGGATGCAGGACAGCCGCAGGAGGTCGGGGTGTTCGGCGCGCACCACGGCGAAGGCGCGGGTATAGACGCCGCTTTGCCCGCGCGATTGCGCCAGCACCGCGCAATAGGTCGATTGCGGCATCTGGGTCATGCCGGCCACATCGGCGGCCCCCAGCCCCGGCAGGGCGGCATGGATGGCCGGCCCCAGCAGGCGGCGTTCGTCCTCGTTGACGATATGCAGCAGGAAGTTGGGGTTGGTGTCATCCAGCCGGATCGGATGGCCCGTGACCTGCGACAACCGGGCAAGGAAGGAGGCGACGCGCGCCGTGTCGGTCGCCCGCGTCTCGGGCAGCACCGAGGCGCCAAAGCGCAGGCCCACCCGCACCGGACCTTCCCAGCGCCGAAGCGCGGTCGGCTCGCCCGTGCTGGCCACCAGCCCGCCGGTGCCGGGGCGGTATTCGTCATGCAGCGCGATGTCGAGGAAGGTTTCGGCCAGCATGCGGTCGGTGTAGGGGGTGTCCTTGCCGCCGCCATCGGTGCGCAACAGACCCTGCGCCAGCAGCGCCTGCTGCACCTGGGCGTAATAGGCCTGGGCAGCCGCACTCTCGGCACTGGGTGGCTGCGGTGCCGCCAGAGGTGCCTGGCTTGCCGGGGCGGGCATCGGACGGGGCGACACGGCGGGCGTGCCGCAGGCGGCAAGAACCCCCAGCGCCAGGGTCAAGGCAATCCGTCTTTGCTGCCGGTCCCCCATCTGCGTCAGACCGTCCCGCCAAGGCTCGCGCCGGTGCCATCGGCCCGCGACCGCGCCGCGGCAAGAGTGTCGCGCAACTCGTGTTCCATCTTCACCAGGTCCTCCTCGGCCGCAGCGCGGCGGGCCTTGCCCTCGTCAGCGATTTGCAGGCTTTCTTCGATGGTGGCAATCAGCGCGGCATTGGCCTGCTTCACGGCCTCGATGTCGAACACCCCGCGCTCCATTTCGGTGCGCACCACGCGGTTCGTCTCGCGCAGGTTTTCCGCGTTCGAGGTCAGCAAGTCGTTGGTCAGGTCATTGGCCTCGCGGATCGCCACGGCCGCCTCTTTCGAGCGCTGGATGGTGACGGCCTGGGCCAGTTGGGTTTCCCACAGCGGCACGGTGTTGACGAGGGTGGAGTTGATCTTGGTGATCAGGCTTTTGTCGTTTTCCTGCACGAGGCGGATCGAGGGCAGCGACTGCATCGTCACCTGCCGCGTCAGCTTCAGGTCATGCACCCGGCGCTCCAGATCGTCGCGGGCGGCGCGCAGGTCGCGCAACTCCTGCGCCGCCTTCACCTGATCGGCCTCGGGCGCGGCGGCGACGGCGGCGGCCTTGGCCGGGATGTCGCGGGCATCGACCTCGGCCAGCTTGGCCGCGCCGGCGGCGATGTAAAGCGCCAGCTCGTCATAGAAGGTCAGGGTCTTTGCATAGAGCAGGTCGAGCGATTTGACGTCCTTGAGCAGGGTATGCTCATGGGTCAGAAGCGTGCCGGTGATCTTGTCGATCTGGCCCTGCACCTCCTCGAACCGGGCGACGAACCGGGCAAGGGGCGCGGCGCGGCCGGTCAGCCTTTCCCACCAGCTGCGCTCGCGCCGGACGTCAAGCTCCGAGACCGAAAAGCCGCGCAGGGTGGTGACGATGTCGCGCAGCGAATCGCCGGCGGGGCCGACATCCTTGTTCTTCACGCCTGACAGCATGTCCTGCGAGATGACCTGCAATTCGGCCTGCGCCGCCGAACCGAAGGCAAGGATCGACTGGCTGTTGCCCATGTCGATCTCGTCCATGCGCTTGCGGATGGCGGCGGCCTGATCGGGGCTGGCCTCCGGCAAGGCAACGACGGCGGCGCCGGGTTCGGGCAGGATCACGGCAGTGACCTTTTCCACTTCGGCAAGGGCAGAGGCGGCAGCGGATCGGACAGTATCGGTCATGGCACACTCACAAGGACAAGGGATCAGGTTTCCAGTTTCAACCGGTCGCGCAACACCGCGATTTCCACATCAAGGTCGGTATGGCCATCGGCCAGTAGCGCGGTGGTGCGGTTGGCAAAGGTGGTTTCAAGCTCGCCCAGCAGGGTCTCGTAATCGGCGCGGGCCTGCTGGCTGCGGTTCCGGGCGTAAAGATCGGCGAACCTGACTGTCGCGTCGCGGGCGCCCATCAGGTAGACCGACAGGAACTTGCGCGCCGCCGTCAGGTCGCGGGGGTCGCTTTCGACGCTGCGGAACAGGCCGCGCGCGATCTGGGCAAACCGCTCCACCCGGGCCTCCAGCGCCCGGTCGCCCGCCCGCAGGATCGCATCCTTCATCGCGGCAAGATGAGCCTCTGCCTCATCCACCGCGCGGGCGACACGGTCGGTCTGGAACGGGTCGATGCCTTCAGCGCCCTTGTCGTGCAGCGGGTCCGGGCCGAAGGCCAGAAGATGCAGGACAAGACCGGCCAGCCCGATCAGCAAGGGCAAGAGCAGGCCGGTTTGCTGGGCCAGACTGCCAAGGCCAAGCGCGAGCGCGGTCAGGATCGCACCCGCCATCTTGCGCGGCAGGGCAGGGCGGCGCGCGACTGCGCGGGCGGCAAAGGCCTCGGCCGCGCGGATGCCCTCGCGGGTCAGCAGGGCGGCAAGCAGAAGCGTTCCGCCCGAGGCCAGCGCCAGCAGAAGCTGGCGCTGGTCGCCGAGAAAACCGGGCAGGATCAGGGCCAGCGCGGCGACCCCCAGCAGGCTGGCCCGGCGCTGGTCTGGGGCGGCGGGCAGGGTCGGCGGATGCGGGCCGTCCGCGCCTTTCGACGTCGACGGCAAGGGGCTGTATTTTCCGCCGAACCGCTGCGCCATCAGAGGCCCCCGCTCAGCGCGCCGCCAAGGGCAACATAAAGGACAAGGCCCAGAAGCAGCAGAAAGGACAAGGAGCGCAGCAGGTTTTGCGACATTGTCAGGCCACCCTCAAGGATCCATGCACATGCCCTGCGACCTGTCGATCAGGGTCTCGGGGGACTATAGGCAATGGTCTGCCGTCCTGCCAGTGCCCCCGGCGGGAATTCGCCGGGAGAGTTCCCCTTGCACGCCGGGCTCAGCCCTTGCGCGGCCGGGCCGGCGGCTTGCCCGACCCCCGGCCGCCGCCCCCGGCGCGCGGTCTGGGGCTGCGTTCGTCGGGTCCCGGGCGCGGCGCGGGGGCCCCGGTGCGGGGGGCGGTCGGCTTGCGCGGGGTTGCGCTGCCGCGCTCCTCGTTGCCCGCGCGCGGGGCGCGGGCCTCGTCGCGTGCGGCGGCGGCGGATTTGCCGAAGGGGGCCGTGCCGCGCGGTTTGGGGCTGCGCCCTTCTGCGACCGCGCGGGAAGCGCGGGCCGCGTCACGCGGGGCGGTGGCGGGTTTGTCGGAGGGAGCCGTGTCGCGCGACCTGGGGCTGCGCCCTTCGGTGCCTGCGCGGGCCGCGTCACGCGGGGCGGTGGCGGGTTTGTCGGAGGGAGCCGTGTCGCGCGGCCTGGGACTGCGCCCTTCGGCGCCCGTGCGGGCGACAGCGGTTTTTTGCGGGGCGTTGGCCTCATCCCAGGCCTTGGCGAGTGCCTTGACCGCGTCGCCGGGGCGCAGGCGGCGGGTGGTCGGGGCGCGCGGCTTGCGGGCGGCGGGATCGGGGGCGTCCTTGCCGCCGCCCTCGCCGAGCTGCTCGCGCAGGGTCTTCTGGCGGACCTCCTCCACCTCGCCGGGTTTCAGTTCGCCCAGCCGGAACGGGCCGTAGCTGACGCGGATCAGCCGGTTCACCGTCAGCTCGATCGCGGCCATGGCGCGGCGGATCTCGCGGTTCTTGCCTTCGCGCAGGCCGACAGTCAGCCAGGCGTTTGCCCCCTGATGGCGGTCAAGCACCACGCTCATCGGCTGGAACTTCTCGCCCTCGATGGTGATGCCCTTGCGCAGGGGTTCGAGATCGGGATCGGTCGGGTTGCCGTTCACCCGCACCCGGTATTTGCGCAGCCAGCCGGTCGACGGCAGTTCGAGCCGGCGCTTCAGCTCGCCGTCATTGGTCAGCAAGAGCAAACCTTCGGAATTGAGGTCAAGCCGGCCGACCGACATCACCCGTGGCATGTCCTCGGGCAGGTGGTCGAACACCGTGTCGCGGCCCTTTTCATCGGAAGCCGAGGTCACCAGCCCGTCGGGCTTGTAGTAAAGCCAGAGCCGCGCCGGTTCGAGCGCGGGCAGGGGGTGGCCGGAGATGGTGATGCGGTCGGCCTCGGTCACATTCAGCGCCGGCGAGGTGATGATCTTGCCGTTCACCGTCACCTCCCCCGCCTCGATCAGGCGTTCCGCCTCGCGCCGCGAGGCGACGCCCCGGCGCGACAGCACCTTGGCGATACGCTCGCCCTCGGGGGTGGGGTTTTCTTTTTCGGCCATCGGGGTCATCCTTCGCGCGAAGCTGTGGCGCAGGGTGGCCAACCCCGGGGGGCTCACCCCCCGGACCCCCGAGGATATTTGGGAACAGATGAAAGAGCAACGTGGGTTCCAGTCCTTCATGGCGATCGCGCTGGAGGAGGCGCGGGCGGCGGGCGCGCGCGGCGAGGTTCCGGTGGGCGCCTGTGTGGTGCGGGCCGGGGCCGTGGTGGCGCGGGCGGGCAACCGGACGCGGGAACTGGCGGACCCGACGGCCCATGCCGAGATCCTGGCGATCCGGGCGGCCTGTGCGGCGGCCGGGTCGGAACGGCTGCCGGGGGCGGATCTTTATGTGACGCTGGAACCTTGCCCGATGTGTGCGGCCGCGATTGCCGCCGCCCGGGTGGAGCGGCTTTACTACGGGGCGTCGGACCCGAAATCGGGCGGCGTTGCAGTGGGGGCGCGGGTGTTCAGCCATCCGCAGTGCCACCATGTGCCCGAGGTTTACGACGGCATTGCCGCGGGGGAGGCGGAGGGGTTGCTCCGGGATTTCTTCGCGGCCAGGCGCGGCTAGGGCTGCGACTGCAACAAAAGACCGACTCCCAGCACGATCAGGGCCATGCCAAGCCCTTGGCGCAGGGGCAGTTTCTGGCCGAAATGCACGCGTGCGACCAGTTGCGCAAAGATCACCTCGGCCAGAGCGAGCGTGCGGATATTGGCGGCAGAGGTCAGGGCAAAGCCAAGAAACCAGAACTGCGAGGCGAAGGCGCCGAGGAATCCGGCACCAAGCGAGCGGCGCCAGTGGGTCAGGCTGGCGGCCAGCGCCTTGCGGTCGAAAAGGGTCATCCAGACCAGAAGCGTGCCGGTCTGGATCGTCAGCGACAGGACAAGCGTGGTGGTGGAGCGGATCAGGGTGCCGCCGGTTTCCAGGCCCGTCACGCCACCGCGAAAGCCGATGGCGGAGAGGCCGAACAGGGTGGCCGCGGCGAGGCCGGTCAGCGCCGGGCCGGGGGTGAGCCAGTCGCGCGGGTGCTTCGCCGGCTTGACCGACATCACCAGAACACCAGCCGTGGCGACCGCGATGGCGGCCAGCGCGGACCAGCTGAGCGGATCGCGCAACACCGCCGCCGCCGCCAGGGCCACGATCACGGGTTCGGTTTTCAGCCAGGCGGTCGTCACCGAAAAGCTTTGGCTTTTCATGGTGATGAGCATGAGCGCTGTCGCCCCGATCTGCGCCATGGCGCCAAGCGTCGTGTAGATCAGGTTCCGGGCGGTCAGGGTGGGCAGGGTCTCGCCCGTGGCGACCATCACCAGACCAAGGAACAGGATTGCGAAGGGCAGGCCGAACAGGAACCGGACCTGCGTGGCGCCGACCGTGCCGATGGTCGCGGTCAGGCTGACCTGAGCCGCGTTGCGCGCGGTCTGGGCCGCCGCCGCGACCAGCGCCACAAGTGCCCAGAGCGGCATCAGCGGTTGGCCCGGATCAGGCGGCCGAGGCGTTTCATGCCTTCGTCGATCTGCGGTTCGTTGGCGCAGGAGAATGACAGTCGCAGCGTGTTGCCGTTCGAGCCATCGGCGTAGAAGGCCCGGCCGGGCACGAAGGCCACCCGCTCGGTCTTGAGCGATTGCGCCAGAAGGTCGGCCCCGTCCATGGCCTTGGGCAGCGTGACCCAGACGAACATGCCGCCTTCGGGTCTGGTCCAGTCCACCCCTTCGGGCATCTCGCGCGCCAAGGCGGCCAGAAGGTGATCGCGCCGCGCCATGTAGGTCGAGCGCAGCTTGGCGACATGGGGTTCGAACATGGTCGAGGCGACCTTGTGGGTCACGATCTGGTTCACGGTCGAGGAATGCAGGTCGGCGGCCTGTTTCATCAGCACAAGGCGGCTGATGATCTCGTGCGCGGCGCAGATCCAGCCGACGCGCAGGCCCGGCGCGAGCGATTTGGAGAAAGAGCCGCAATAGAGGGTGCGGCACGCTTCGATGCTGCCCTTGCGCTGGATTTCCAGCGCCAGAATCGGCGGAATCGGTTCGCCGTCAAAGCGCAGGGTCTGATAGGCGGCGTCCTCGATGATGGCGATGTCCATCTCGTCGGCAAGGTCGATCACCGCCTCGCGTGCGGCGCGGTCCAGCGTTTCGCCGGTCGGGTTGGCGAAATCGACCGACAGGTAGGCGAATTTCACCCGGCCGCCGGCGGCCTCGGCGGCGGCGGCAAAATCGGTCGCAGCGCGGTTGCCCTTGGGGTCCAGCCGGTCGTAATTCGGCTCATAGGCGTTGAAGGCGCCAAGTGCGCCAAGATAGGTTGGCCAGCCGACCAGCGCCGTATCCTTGGGCGAGAGCATGAGTTTTCCAAGGTAATCAAGCGCTTGCTGCGACCCGGACGTGATGAGGATATTCTCGGCCGCACAGGGAATGCCGATCTTGCCCATTTCGCCCGCGATCCAGTCGCGCAGGGGCTTGTAGCCTTCGGACACCGAATATTGCAGCGCGGCGCTGGCCTGCGTGGTCAGCGCGTCGGAAAACGCGTCCTTGAAGGCTTCGGCCGGGAACAGCGCCGGGTCGGGAATGCCACCCGCGAAGGAGATGATGTCGGGCTGGTCGAGAAGCTTCAGCAGCTCGCGGATTTCCGAGGCCTTCATCCGCGACGAGCGGGTTGCCAGCACATTGTTCCAGTCCATCAGAATCCCTCCACAGCTTGCCGCGAAACCTGATGCGGCGGAAGGGATATGTCAATATTCATGACCTAAGACGGGGCTTCGCCACTCTGGCGACATGGTGTAGGCATCACGCATCGGGAGGACGCCATGCGCAGCATCAAGACCATTCATGTGATTTCCGCCCATGCCGAGGGCGAGGTCGGCGATGTCATCGTCGGGGGCGTGGCGCCGCCGCCGGGCGCGACAGTCTGGGAGCAAAGCCGCTTCATCGCGCGCGACCAGACCCTGCGGAATTTCGTGCTGAACGAACCGCGGGGTGGGGTGTTCCGGCATGTGAACCTTCTGGTGCCGCCGAAGAACCCTGTCGCGCAGGCCGCCTTCATCATCATGGAGCCGGAGGACACGCCGCCGATGTCGGGCTCGAACTCGATCTGTGTCTCGACCGTGCTGCTGGACGGCGGGATCATCCCGATGGTGGAACCCGTGACGGAATTCGTGCTGGAAGCGCCGGGCGGGTTGGTCAGGGTGCGGGCAGAGTGCAAGGACGGCAAGGCCGAGCGCATCTTCGTGCAGAACCTGCCCAGTTTTGCGCAAAAGCTTGCCGTGCCGCTGGAGGTTGAGGGGCTGGGCACGCTGACGGTCGATACCGCCTTTGGTGGCGACAGTTTCGTGATGGTCGATGCCAGGGCGCTGGGCTTTGCCCTGACCCCGGACGAGGCGCATGACATCGCGGTTCTGGGCGCGCGCATCACCCGGGCCGGGACCGAGGCCCTGGGGTTCCACCACCCGACAAACCCCGATTGGCGGCATTTCTCCTTCTGTCTTTTCGCGGGCGAGGTGACGCGACAGGGCAAGGAGCTGACGGCCGGCTCGGCTGTGGCGATCCAGCCCGGCAAGGTGGACCGCTCGCCCACCGGCACGGCGCTGTCGGCCCGCATGGCGGTTTTGCACGCGCGGGGGCAGATGGGGGGCGAGGACCGGCTGACCACGCGCTCGCTGATCGGGTCCACCTTCTCGGGGCGAATCGTCGGCACGACCACGGTGGGCGATGCGCCGGCGGTGCTGCCGGAAATCTCGGGCCGTGGCTGGATCACCGGCATCCACCAGCACATGCTGGACCCGTCTGACCCCTGGCCCGGCGGCTATCGGCTGAGCGATACCTGGGGGGCGAGGTAGGGGGGCAAGCAGGCTTACGTCAGGAGCGGGGCAAGCGCGTCCAGCAGCGGTGCGGGCGAAACCGCCGGTCCACCGGGGACAAAGCTGATCTGATACTCGGCAATCTCCAGCCCGATCACCGGGCCTTCGGCGATCACCTCGGCGCAGGCCCGCAGATCATCCAGCGACAGACCACCGTCCAGCACATAATCCGTCGGCACGATGCCGGGGTTCAGAACGTCGCAGTCCAGATGCACATAAACCGCGCGGCCCGCGATGACCTGACGCAGTCGTTCGGCAATCCCCGCGCCGGGGGTGACATGGGGGATGGCATGGGTCGCAATCAGATCGGCCTCAAAGGGATCAAGGTCGCGCTGGCCGACAAGCACGATCTGGTTCAGCGACAGCCCCGCGCCAAGGCCCGCGTCCCACAGCCCCGCCGGGGCGGCAAAGGCAAGGCCGCCGAGATAGCCGGAGGTGGTCGCTTCCGGGGTGTTCAGATCGGCATGGGAATCAAGCCAGACGATGCAGACCCCGGGGTGATGCCGGGCGACGGCGGGCAGAGTGGCCAGCGACACCGCACAGCGGCTGGTGGCGGCAAGGCTGCGCGCCGGTCGGGACAAGACCTGATCCATCCGGGCCTGCATCTGGCGCAGCGCGGGCAGGGCCGCTGCCAGTTCCACTTCCCAGCCAGTGTTCAGCGCCGGTTCGGGGGCGCCTATGGTGACAGGCACGATCCCCAGCCGCTCTGCCAGCGCGGCGCCAAGGGCACGCGCCCCGGGGATGGCCAGATCGTTGTGATCACCGGCGCGCCCCTGAAACACCGTGAGGTCGACGGTCATGCGTTCCGCACCGTCTCGATCATCAGGGCCACGTTGTCGGGGTCGGCATCGGGGGTAATGCCATGGCCGAGGTTGAAGATATGCGGGCCACCGCGGAAGGCATCGACCACCCGGCGGGTGGCGTCGATCAGCGCCTGACCACCGGTCACCATGTGGTCAGGGGCAAGATTGCCCTGCACGCAGCCATCTTTCTGCACATTCTCCGCCGCCCATTCCGGGCTGACCGAATTGTCCACCGCAACGCAGTCCGCCCCGGTTGCCTTGGCGAAACCGATATAACCCGCGCCTGCCTCCCGCGGGAAGGCGATGACCGGCAGGCCGGGGTGGCGGGCCTTCAGCGCGGTGATGATCCGCGCGGCGGGTTTCACGGCGAAATCGGTGAAATCCTGCCCTTTCAGGCTGCCGGCCCATGAATCGAACAGCTTGACCACCTCGGCTCCGGCCTTCACCTGCTCGGACAGATAATCAATCGTCGCCTCGGTAATCACGTCGATCAGGGCGGAAAAGGTCGCCCGGTCGGCGGCCTTCAGGGCATGGGCCGGGCCCTGGTCCGGGGTGCCACGGCCCGCGATCATATAGGTGGCCACGGTCCAGGGCGCTCCGGCAAAGCCGATCAGCGCGGTTTCGCGCGGCAGCTCGCGCGCAAGGATGCGGACGGTCTCATAGATCGGAGCCAGCTTGTCGTGGATGGCCTCCTTCGGCTTCAGGCCCTTGACCCCTGCCATGGTGGTGATGGTCGAAAGCCGCGGACCTTCGCCGGTCTCGAACCACAGATCCGCCCCGAGCGCCTGCGGCAGAAGCAGGATGTCGGCGAAAAGGATCGCAGCATCGAAGCCATAGCGCCGGATCGGCTGCAGCGTCACCTCGGCGGCGAGGTCCGAATTGTAGCACAAGGACAGGAAATCCCCGGCCTGCGCGCGGGTGGCCCGATATTCCGGCAGATAGCGCCCGGCCTGCCGCATCATCCAGATCGGAGGCGTGGGCAGGGTTTCCCCGGCAAGGGCGCGCAGGATGGTCTTGTCAGCTTTGCTCATCGGGTTCTCCGCTTCAGGCCTTTGCTTTGACGCGGTCGGCCAGCTGTTGCAAGGCCCCGATCAGGAGTTTCGCCGCGCCCCAGTGCCACAGGGCGGAAAAGCCCAGGACGCCAAGCGCCGCCGTCCAGCCCCAGAAGATCGCCGTCAGGGCGGCGACGGCCAGCGACCCCAGCGCCGAGACGACAAGCGCGGCAGCAAGCGGAAAGCCATTGGCGCCGTTCACTCTGCCCCGGATCGCGCCACGGTCCATGACATAGGCAAGGCCGAGGACAAGCATCGAAAGGCCAAGGCTGAGGGCAAGGAAAAGCGTCATGGCGGCTCCGGTCGCTCCGGCGCCATGGGCAGCCGGATGCGGCGCCTTGTCAAGCGGCCTTCGGTCGGCGAGCGGTTGAAAGGTGCTTCCGTCGCGGGTAAGTCTGGCGCATGGCACATGATCTTCCCTCCCCCGACCTTCCCTCCCCGGGCCGTCCCCTGAAAATCGGCACCCGTGGCTCGCCCCTCGCGCTGGCGCAGGCGCATGAGACCCGTGACCGGCTGGCCGCGGCCTTCGCGCTGCCGTCCGAGGCGTTCGAGATCGTGGTCATCAAGGTGACGGGCGACCAGATCCTTGACCGGGCCTTGAAGGATATCGGCGGCAAGGGGCTGTTTACCCGCGAGATCGAAGAGGCGCTGCTGGACGGCAGCATCGACATCGCCGTGCATTCGATGAAGGACATGCCGACGATCCAGCCCGAGGGGCTGGTGCTGGATTGCTACCTGCCGCGCGAAGATGTGCGCGATGCCTTCGTCTCGCCCACCGTGGCGCGGCTGATCGACCTGCCGCAGGGTGCCGTGGTCGGCTCATCCTCCTTGCGGCGGCGGGCGCAACTGGCGCACCGGCGGCCCGATCTGCAGCTGGTCGAATTCCGCGGCAATGTGCAGACCCGGATGAAGAAGCTGGCCGACGGGGTTGCGGTGGCGACCTTCCTGGCGATGGCGGGGCTGAACCGGCTCGGGCTGGCCGAAGTCGCGCGTTCGGCCATTGATCCGGAAGAAATGCTGCCGGCCGTGGCGCAGGGCGCCATCGGCATCGAACGCCGCGCGGCGGATGACCGGGTCGCGGCGCTGCTGGCGGCGATCCATGACCGCGACACGGGCCTCAGGCTGGCGGCGGAGCGCGCGTTTCTCTTGCGGCTGGATGGATCGTGCGAGACGCCGATCGCCGGGCTGGCGCTGCTGGAAGGGGACAAGCTGTGGCTGCGCGGCGAGGTGCTGCGCCCGGACGGAACCCAGGTCATCACGGGCGAGCGCCGCGGACTGGCCACCGACGGCGCGGCGATGGGCACCGAGCTTGCGGCAGAATTGCTGACACGCGCGGGACCGGGCTTTTTCGCCTGACATCGCGCGCCGATTTCTGGCGCAGAAATCGGTCACGAAATCCGGCCGGATTTCGCCCTGCCGTCGATCAGGATCAGCGCAACCGCGCCCACCAGCGCCAACCCGCCGCCGATCAGTGCGGCGGTGGTATGGCCGCCCAGCGCCGTGCCAAGGGCAAAGGCCGCGGCGGACAACAGATCCCCTGCCAGCCGTTGCAGCGCCATAAGCGCGGCTGCAGTGCCCGGGCGGCCCTCCATCAGGTCCTGCCAATAGCCGATGGGTAGGGTCAGGATCGGGGCCGCACCAAGGCCTGCCAGAACCGGCAGCGCCCAAAGCCAGCGCCCGTCGGGGTAAAGCGCCAGCAAGGTGACGAAGCCGGCGTAGATCAGCGCGCCGGCGAGGATCAGCCTCTGCCGGCTGACCCGCCGCTGCAGGCGCGGCAGGGCGAGCATGAAGGGCACCTCGAAGCCGGCCACCAGCCCGACCATCAGCGCCACATCCGAGATCTGGCGCGCGGGCGTGGCGGCAAAGATCAGCGGCGTCAGCACGATGTAAAGCATCGGCAGTCCGCCGATCGCGCCCATCGCCAGAAGGCGCAGCGCAATGGCGGGGTGGGAGAGTTCGACAAGCGCCGCGCGCAGGTTCAGGCCGAGCGGGCGGTCCTGCCAAGGCTCTGTGCCTTTGCGCGGCCAGCCCTGCCAGATCACCACCATGAGCACCGCGGCCGCGAGGGCGGCGGTGACATAGACCGCCATCACGTCGAACCCGCCCTTGCCAAGCCCCCAGGTCCAGAACAGCAGCGTCATGAGGAATACCGCCGAAACCACCGCCCGCACGCTTGCCTGCAGCGCGTCGCGCTGGGCGGGATGCGCCTGCGTCGCCAGATTGTTCAGCGCGAAGATCTGCCCGAAAATCGCGGTGCCCATCGGGATCAGGAGGCCATGCGCCAGAAGCATCACGCCGGGAAGCGGGGCCAGCACCATCAGCCCGGTGCCAACGAGCGTCGCCGCAACCGTCAGCAATGCGATCAGGCGCCGGTTGCCGATCTGGTCGGCGAGGATGCCGAACAGCACCGAGGCCGCGACCGCACTTGCCGACGCGAGGGCCAGCAAGAGCGCCAGCGTGGCATCGCTGACGCCGACCCGCCCGACGGCGATCAGCGAGAGGTAGGGGTAGATGCAGGCATTCACCGCGCCGTAAAGCCCGGCCATGGCGGCAATGGCGCGAAACAGCGGATCGCGCAGGATCAGGCCAAGCGCGGGCATGGGTTACTCGGGAATGATCTTGCCGGGGTTCATCCGGTTGTCGGGGTCGAGCGCCGCTTTCACGGCGCGCATCACGTCCAGCGCCACCGCGTCCTTGCGCCGCTTCATCGAGGCCTTCTTCGACAGGCCCACCCCATGTTCGGCGCTGAAAGAGCCGCCAAGCGCCTGCACCTCATCCTCCACCGCCCCGATCACGGCATCCGAAAGCGCGGGGTCGTCGCGGGTTGGAAAGACGGTGAAATGGATGTTGCCATCGCCCAGATGGGCAATCGACAGGGTGTCGGCCCCGGCATCATAACCGGGCAGCCGGGCGTGGATGCGGTCAAGAAAGACCGCAACCTTGTCCAAGGGCAGGCAGATGTCAGTGTCGATGGTCGGCTGGCGCGCCACGGTGATCTCGGCGGCCAGTTCCCGGCGATGCCACATCGCGCGGCGCTGCGCCTCGGTCTGGGCGATCTCGGCGTCCAAGACCGCGCCTTCTTCCATCAGGGTTGCCAGCGTTTCTTGCAAAAGGCCGGTCAGCGGCACCTCGCCCGCGTCATCGGGCAGTGCATCACGGGGCGCGGTGGCGGCGATTTCGACAAGGATATTGGTTTCATGGCGGGTGCCGCCAAAGGGCAGCGCCACATCGGGCCGGGCCTCGGAAAGCCGGGTCATGTAGCTGTGCGACATGTATTCAAAGGCCTCGACCAGCCCGCCCGTCGCTTCGCGCAGCCGGTTCAGCAGCACCAGTGCATCCGGCAGGCTGCGGGCAGCCAGCGTCGCCGTGGCATAGGCGCGGGGGCGGGGGACCAGCTTCATCACGGCGGCGGTAATGACGCCCAACGTGCCCTCGGCCCCGATGAACAGCTGTTTCAGGTCATAGCCCGAATTGTCCTTGTGCAGTTCCGACATCAGGTTCAGCACCCGGCCATCGGCCAGCACCACCTCCAGCCCCAGACACAGGGACCGGGTGGAGCCATAGCGCAGGACATTCGAGCCGCCCGCATTGGTCGACAGCACGCCGCCGATCATCGCCGAGCCGCGCGCGCCGAACCACAGCGGGAAATACAGATCCGCAGCCTCGGCCGCCTCGTGCAGCCGTTCCAGCACCACGCCGGCCTCGACAATGGCGATGCGCGCGTCGGGGCGCAGCTCGCGGATGCGGTTCAGCCGCTCGACCGACAGCATCAAGCCGCCGTCGGTATAGGCCCCGCCGACAAGGCCGGTAAGCCCCGAGACCGGCACCACCGGCACGCCATGGCGGGCCGCAATGCGCAGGGTTTCAGCGACTTCGGCGGTTGTGGCCGGTCGGGCCACGGCGCAGGGGTTCGAGGGGTAATGCTGCGTCCACTCATGGCGGTATTTTGCCAGATCGTCGTCGGTCAGCACATGCGAGGGGCCAAGGGCGGCGGCAAGGTCGGCGATCAGGGTCATGGCGGGCTTTCGGAGTTGGTCAGCGTCATTGATCTGTCAATCGCCCCCCCGCCGCAAGCCCCCAGCCGCAAGCCCCTGCGACAGGCCTGAACCCGCCCGGGTTCAGGGCCGAGGCGCGGCGAGGAAGGCCTGCACGGCGGGGCCAAGATCGGCGACGATCCGGGCCACGCCTTCGGCATTCGGGTGGATGCCATCGTCCTGCAGGAAGGGGCGCAACGCGGCAGGATCCAAGCTGCCGCCCGCCAGACCCTGAAAGAAGGACGGGTAAAGCGTCGCGCCGAAGGCGGTGGCAAGATCGGGGTAGATCGCGTCGAAGGCAGTCTTGTACTCGGCACCGTAATTTCCCGGCGCCTGCATGCCGATCAGAAGCACCGGCAAGCCCTTGGCCTTGGCCGCTTCCAGAATGGCGGCGAGATTGGCCCGTGCCGTCTCGGGCGGCAGGCCGCGCAGCATGTCATTGCCGCCCAGCGTCACCATCAGCGCGTCAACCTCGGGTGTCAGCGACCAGTCGAGCCGCGACAACCCGCCCGCCGTGGTGTCGCCCGACACCCCGGCATTGATCACCGCCACCTCGGCGCCCTTGGCCTTCAGCCAGCCCTCCAGCTGCGGCACCAGCCCCTGACCTTCGGGCAGCCCGTAGCCCGCCGTCAGGCTGTCGCCCAAGGCAACCAGAGTAAGCGGCTCGGCAAGGAGCGGAGAAATCGTGCAAATCAGCGTGAGCGCGGCATTGCGGAACGCGCGGGCGGCTGCATATCTGAAAGCAGGCAAACGCAGGTGGATCATGTCGAATACCGTTCTGGCCCTGAATGAGGTGGGCCTGACCTTGCAGGGCAATGCCGGACCTGTGCAGATACTTAAGGGCATTTCGCTGAATGTGAAGCAGGGAGAGAGCGTTGGCCTCGTCGGGCCATCAGGGTCTGGCAAATCCTCGCTCCTGATGCTGATGGGGGGGCTTGAGCGCGCAACCTCGGGCAAGATCGCCGCCTTGGGGCAGGATCTGACGGGCATGGACGAGGACGGACTCGCCCGCTTTCGCCGCGGCCGGATGGGGGTGGTGTTCCAGAGCTTTCACCTGATCCCGACGATGACCGCGCTGGAAAATGTTGCCTTGCCAATGGAAATCGCGGGAGAGGCGCGCGCCTTTGAGCGCGCGGAAGACGAACTTGTCGCCGTCGGACTGTCCGCGCGGATGCACCATTACCCGGCCCAGATGTCGGGGGGCGAGCAGCAGCGCGTGGCGCTGGCCCGCGCCGTGGCCCCCCGTCCGGCGATCCTTCTGGCCGACGAGCCGACGGGCAATCTCGACAGCGCCAACGGCGCGGCGATCATGGAGCTGATCTTTGCGCTGCGCGACCGGCACGGGGCGACGCTGGTGCTGGTCACCCATGCGCCGGAGCTGGCGGCGCGCTGCGACCGGGTGGTGCGGCTGGCCGATGGCCGGATCGACGGGGCTGCGGCATGAGGCTGGCCGCGCGTCTGGCCCCGAATCTGGCTCCGAATCTGGCCTGGGCCATTGCGCGGCGCGAATTGCGCGGCGGGTTGCGCGGGTTCTGGGTGTTCCTTGCCTGTCTTTCTCTCGGGGTCGCCGCCATTGCCGGGGTCGGCATGGTGCGGGCGGCGATTCAGGCGGGGTTGAGCGAACAGGGCGCGGTGCTGCTTGGCGGCGATGCGCAGGTGGAATTCACCTACCGTTTTGCCAGCGCCGAAGAGCGCGCATATCTGGGACAGCGTGCCGAAAAGGTCTCGGAAATCGCCGAATTCCGCTCGATGGCCGTGGCGGGGGACGCCCGGGTGCTGACGCAGGTTAAGGCGGTGGATGCGGCCTATCCGCTGGTGGGTCAGGTGGCGCTTGAAGGCGGCATCCCGCTGGATCAGGCACTGGCCGACCGGGGCGCGGTGATGGACCCGGTTCTGGCGGGCCAGATGGGCCTTGTGCCGGGCGACATCTTCGCGCTGGGTGATGCCGAATTCACCCTCCGGGCGCTTCTGACCCGCGAGCCCGACAGCGCCACCGGCGGCTTTGCGCTGGCCCCGCGCACGCTGGTTCGGCTGGCCGATCTGGCGGCGTCGGGCCTTCTTGCCCCCGGCACGCTTTATGACAGCGCCTATCGGCTGGACCTGCCGGACGGCACCGATCTGGATGCGCTGGAAGCCGCGACCAAGGCGGCGATGCCCGACTCTGGCTTGCGTTGGTCCGACAGCCGCCGCGCCGCGCCGGGGGTGGAGCAATTCGTGGAAAGGATCGGCGCGTTCCTGATCCTCGTCGGCCTTGCAGGCCTTGCGGTGGGCGGGGTCGGGGTGGCCTCGGCGGTGCGCGCCTATCTCGAGGGCAAGATCGCCACCATCGCCACTCTGCGCACGCTTGGCGCCGATGGCGGGCTGATCTTCGCCGCCTACCTGATGCAGATCGCGGTGCTGGTGGGCTTGGGCGTCGCGCTGGGGCTGGGGCTGGGCACAGGCCTTCCCCTGCTGCTGTCAGGCGTGATCGAGGCCGCGCTTCCCTTTCCCGCCGAGATCGCGCTTTACCCGCGCCCGGTGATGGAGGCCACGTTCTACGGCGTTGTGTCGGCCTTCCTCTTTGCGCTTTGGCCCCTGGCGCAGACCGAACGCATCCGCGCCGCCGCGCTTTATCGCGGCGGTGTCGCCGGGCTATGGCCGCGCAAGCGGTTCGTCGCGGCGACGCTGGGACTGGCGGCGCTGCTGCTGGGGGGCGCTGTGGTGTTTTCCGGCGTGCCGACGCTGGCCCTTGGCACGGCGGGGGGCGTCGCAGGCGCGCTTCTGGTGCTGGCATTGGCGGCCTGGGGTCTGGCCAGGCTGGCCCGGCGTCTGGCGCGGGCGCACCTGCTGCACGGTCGGGTGGCCCTGCGGATGGCACTTGCCTCGATCGGGGTGCCGCGGGCGGAAACCGTGCAGGTGGTGCTGGCCTTGGGGCTGGGGCTTTCGGTGCTGGCCGCCGTGGGCCAGATCGATTCCAACCTGCGCAGCGCAATCGCCCGTGATCTGCCGCAAAAGGCCCCGTCCTTCTTCTTCGTCGACATCCAGCCCGACCAGATCAAAGCCTTTCTCGCTCAGGTCACGGCCAACCCTGCCGTGACCGGGGTGGAAAGCGCGCCGATGATGCGGGGCGTGGTGGCGAAGATCAACGGTGCGGATGCGATGACGGTGGCGGGCAATCACTGGGTGGTGCGGGGCGACCGGGGGATCACCTATGCCGACGCGATGCCGGCGGGCACCAAGCTGACGGCGGGGCGCTGGTGGCCCGAGGGCTATGATGGCCCGCCGCAAATCTCGTTTGCCGCCGAAGAGGCCGCGGAGATGGGGCTGAAGCTTGGCGACCGCATCACCGTCAACGTGCTGGGCCGCGACATCGAGGCCGAGATCACCTCGTTCCGCGCGGTGGATTTCTCGACCGGCGGCATGGGCTTTGTGCTGACCTTGAACAAGGCAGCCGTAGCAGAGGCGCCGCACAGCCATATCGCCACGGTCTATGCTGATGCCGCGGCCGAGGCGGGTTTGCTGCGCGATCTGGCCAAGGCCTTTCCCAATGTCACGGCGATCGGCGTCAAGGCCGCGATCGGCCGCGTGACCGAGGCTTTGACCGCCATCGCGCAGGCGACGACGCTGGCCGCCATGGCCACGCTTGTCACCGGCTTTGTCGTGCTGATCGGCGCGGCGGCGGCGGGCGAGCGGGCGCGGGTCTATGAGGCGGCGGTGCTGAAGGTGATCGGGGCAGAGCGGGGCCGGATTCTGGCCAGTTTCGCCCTGCGCTCCGTCCTGATGGGGGCGGCGGCGGGGCTGGTCGCCATCCTTGCCGGCGCGGTGGCCGGATGGGCGGTGCTGACGCAGGTGATGGACAGCGCCTATGCCTTCGACGGGGTCTCGGCGCTGATGATCGTGGCAGGCGGGGTGCTGGCGACGCTGCTGGCCGGGCTGGCCTTTGTCTGGCGGCCGCTGGCGGCGCGACCCGCCGGGGTGCTGCGGGCGCAGGAGTAGCTCAGGCCGCCATCGCGGCGGCCTCCACCCACCAGCCGGCGTGTCGGGCGCGGAGGGCGTGAGCGGCGGCGGCAGCGCTTTGGGCATCGGGGAACAGGCCAAAGCAGGTGGCGCCCGACCCCGACATCCGTGCGAGATGGCAGCCCGGCTGCCCGCCAAGCGCCGTCTTGACCGCTGCGATCACCGGCTCTGCCGCCTGCGCGGGGGCCTCAAGGTCATTGCGCTGCATGGTCAGGAACGTGGCCAGATCAGTCAGAGATTTCAGCCGCGGCAGCTCGGGGGGAAGCGGGGGATTGTCCTTCCGCGCCAGACCCTTGAACACGCTGGGGGTTGAAACCTGAACCCGGGGATTGACCAGCACCAGATGGGCGGCGGGCAAGGGGTGGGGCAGGGGGCTGAGCAGCTCGCCCACGCCGCGCATGCGCGCCGGGTGGCCGGCAAGACAGACCGGCACATCTGCCCCAAGCCGCAGCACTGCGCCCGCATCCGGCAGGCCGACGTGCCAGAGCTTTGACAGCGCCACCAGCGCCGCCGCCGCATCCGCCGAGCCGCCACCGATGCCCGAGGCGACCGGCAAGCTTTTCTCAAGCGTGATTGCAGCCCCCTCGGGGCGGCCAAAGGCCCGGGCGGCGCGCAAGACCAGATTGTCCTGATCCGCCGCAAGCCCCGCGGCTTCCGGCCCGGTGATGGTCAGCGACAGCTGGTCGGCGGGGGCGCAGGTGATCCGGTCGCCGAGATCGGCAAAGACCACCAGACTGTCCAGAAGATGATAGCCATCGGCGCGCTGTCCGGTGACATGCAGGCAAAGGTTGACCTTGGCGCGGGCGAATTCCGCAACCGTCACTGGGGCGGCGCTCATGGGGCGTGCCTTCACGGGGCCGCCTTGGCCTCGACCGGGGCGATGGGTTTGGCGCCCTCTTCGGCCAGCACCGCATCCAGCCCCTTTTCGATCTTGGCCCGGATGCGCAGCGCGTCCTTTTCCTCCGGCCCATAGGACAATGCGCGGTGCCACTGGAATTCGGCCTCGCGCGTGCGGCCCACAGCCCAGTAGACATCACCCAGATGGTCGGTGACGATGGGGTCGACCGGCTCCAGCAGCGAGGCGCGTTCCATCGGCTCCACCGCTTCGCCGTAGCGGCCAAGGCGGTAATAGGCCCAGGCAAGGCTGTCGATGATGTAGCCCGAGCCGGGCTCCTTGGCGACGGCGCGTTCGATCATGCCCAAGGCCTCGTCCAGATTCTCGCCGCGATCGACATAGCTGTAACCGAGATAGTTCAGAACCTGCGCCTGGTCCGGGTTCAGCCGCAGGGCCTCGCGCATGTCGGCGACGGTGCCGTCGAAATCCCCCAGCCGTTCGGCGCAGATGCCCCGGCTGAAATAAAGCGCCCAATGGTCTGGGGCAGAGGGGCCAAGAAGGCCGATGGCGGCGTCATAGGCCTTGCGGGCCTCGTCAAAGCGCTCTTCGCGGCGCAGCCCGTCCGCCAGGGCAATCTGGGCGACCAGGAGGTCGGGCTTGGCGCGGGCAAGGCCTTGCAGGATCTCGATCGAGGCTTCGGTGCGGCCCGCGGCATGGGTGGCCTCGGCCCGGCCGATTTCGGCGATGTGGAACGACGGGCTGTCGGCGGGAATGGCGGCATAGACCTCGATCGCCAGATCGTGCTGGCCCTGTTCGGTCAAAAGCCCGGCCACCAGAAGCGCGGTGTCGTCCTGCGCCGGGCGCAGGGCCTGCGCGCCCCGGGCGTAGACCAGCGTATGGGCGGGATCGCCCTCCTGACCCAGCGCCATGGCGAGGGTGTAGAACACCTCGGCCATGCCGTCCTTGGCGGTCGTGACCATGTCGAAGGGCACCGGCTCTCCGGCGGCAAGGCGGTGGCGGAGTTGGTCAAGCTCGAAGTCCGGCTCGCCGGTGAAGCTGTCGTCGAGAAGCTTCAGGGCATCGGCGTTGCGTTCCAGCTGCGACAGCACCCGGACATGCGCCAGCACTCCGCGCCGCATTTCCCGCAAAGCCCCGGCGCGCTCATCGGCAAAGATCGCATCCGCGCCTTCGAAATCGCCCGCCGAGGCCAGCGCCAGCGCCTTGTGATACAGCCCGAAGGCTGCCATTTCCGGGCTGCGCGTCAGCTTGTCGAAGGTCTCGGTCGCTTCCGACATCCGGCCAAGCCCGGCTTGCGCCCAGGCAGTGACCAGCGTGTCGAGAAGCGCGCCTTTCTCCACACCGTCAGTGCTGCGCTCGATGACGCCGGCATAATCCTCGGCCTGCAGACTGGCGATCAGCAGCGCCAGATAGCTGATCTGGGTGTCCACGCCCTGATCGTGCAGGGCGCGGGCCATGTTGGCGGCGGGGGTGAACTCGCCAAGGCCGATATTGGCCATCACCGCGCCTTCCAGAAATCCCGGGTTGGTCGGCTCGGCCAGAAGCGCGCGCGCATACCATTCGGCCGCGGCGGCATAGTCGGCGTGGCTGGCGGCAGCGCGGGCGGCAAGGAAGGCCCCGGCCACGCCCACTTCTTCCTCCGCCACCGGCGCGGCCCCGGTCTCTTGCGCATGGCCGGGCAGGGAAAATGCAAGGCTCAGCGCAACCAGTGCGGGGCCGAAGCGGCGGCGAGGCGCACAGGGGGCAAGGGACGGCATGGGCGGCTTCCTCCAAGGACTTGGGAAATAGCTAGTCAGAGCCGGTGCCAAAGGCAATGCGGGCCGGGGAATAGTTTCCCCGGCCCGCATGAATTTTGCCTGAACCCCGATCACATGTTCGGGTAGTTCGGCCCGCCGCCGCCCATCGGCGTAGTCCAGACGATGTTCTGCGACGGATCCTTGATGTCGCAGGTCTTGCAATGCACGCAGTTCTGGAAGTTGATCTGGAAGCGCGGCTCCTTGCCGTCTTCGGCGATCACCTCATAAACCCCGGCCGGGCAATAGCGCTGCGCCGGTTCGGCGTAGTCCGGCAGGTTGACCGAAATCGGGATCGAGGGATCCTTCAGCTTCAGATGCGCCGGCTGGTTTTCGTCATGGTTGGTGAAGGAAAACGCGACGTTGGTCAGCCGGTCGAAGGACAGCACGCCATCGGGTTTCGGGTAGTCGATGGGCGCGAAGTCCTTGGCCTTGCCGGTGGCCTTGGCATCGCTCTTGCGGTGGCGCAGCGTGCCGAGGATGGTCAGGCCGAAGGTGTTGGCCCACATGTCGGCCCCGCCGAGGGTGAGCGAGGCGATCAGGCCGAATTTCGACCAGAGCGGCTTGACGTTGCGGACCTTCTTCAGGTCCTTGCCGATGGCGCCGTTGCGCACGGTGGCCTCGTAATCGGGCAGCTCGTCGCCCGACCGGCCGGCGGCAATCGCCTTGGCGGCGGCCTCGGCGGCGGCGATGCCCGAGAGCATGGCGTTGTGGTTGCCCTTGATGCGCGGCACGTTCACCAGACCCGCGGTGCAGCCCAGAAGCGCCACGCCCGGCGCCACCATTTTCGGGATCGACTGCCAGCCGCCTTCCGAAATCGCCCGCGCGCCATAAGCCACGCGCTTGCCGCCTTTCAGCAGTTCCGCCACCATCGGGTGATGCTTGAAGCGCTGGAACTCCATATAGGGGTAGAGATGGGGGTTCTCATAGTTCAGGTGGACGACGAAGCCGACGTAAACCTGATTGTTCTCGATGTGATAGATGAACGAGCCGCCCCCGGCATTCGACCCCAGCGGCCAGCCCATGGTGTGGGTGACGGTGCCAAGCTTGTGCTTCTTGGGGTCGATCTCCCAGATTTCCTTCATGCCGAGGCCGAACTTTTGCGGGCAATGGCCCTTCGAAAGCTCATACTTGGCGATGACTTCCTTCGACAGGCTGCCGCGCACGCCTTCGCCAAGGAAGACATATTTGCCCGCCAGCACCATGCCCGGCTCATAGCTCGGCCCCGGCGTGCCGTCGGGGTTGCGGCCGAACTCGCCCGCCACCACGCCGCGCACTTCGCCCTTGTCGCCATAGACCACTTCGGAGCAGGCCATGCCCGGGAAAATCTCGACGCCCAGTTCTTCGGCCTGTTGCCCCAGCCAGCGGCAGACATTGGCCATCGACACGATGTAATTGCCGTGGTTGTTCATCAGGGGCGGCATCGGCCAGTTCGGGATGCGCATCTTCCCGGCCGGGCCGAGGATGAAGAAGTTGTCCTCCGTCACCTCGGTCTTGATCGGGGCGCCCTTTTCGCGCCAGTTCGGGATCAGCGCATCCAGCCCCGACGGGTCCAGGACCGCGCCGGACAGGATATGCGCGCCGACTTCGGAGCCCTTTTCCAGCACCACGACGCTGAGGTCGGGGTTGATCTGCTTCAACCGGATCGCCGCCGACAGGCCGGACGGCCCCGCGCCCACGATCACAACGTCATATTCCATCGTTTCGCGCACGATCTCGGTCATGGCTTGTTCTCCCCGGTCCCCGGTTTTTTCGCTGCGACGTGTTTGCCCCGTAGGGGATGCCGCGTCAACCTCGACGCAACATCATGTTTTCGCATCCCGGCATGAGGGAAACTTTCTGTCCCGCCCACTTTGCCACGCCCGACCGGATGCCGCCCATTCGCGGCATTCTCCGCCCGTTCCCCCTTGCATTTGTCCCGCCTTCCGGTTCAGGTTGTAGGGCAAGTTTCCCAAGGTCATGGTCCGCACCCGGCCCGTGGCCTTGTCATTTATGTGAAAAGGCCCATGGAAAAGATCCCGATGACCCGCGCGGGTTTTGTCGCGCTGGATGAAGAACTGAAAGAGTTGAAGACGGTGGAACGCCCCGCCATCATCCGCGCCATCGCCGAGGCGCGCGAGCATGGCGATCTGTCGGAAAACGCCGAATATCATTCCGCGCGCGAGAAGCAGAGCTTCATCGAAGGCCGCATCAAGGAACTTGAGGGCCTGTTGTCGCTGGCCGAGGTGATCGACCCCTCGCGGCTGTCCGGCCCGATCAAGTTCGGCGCGACCGTCACCATCGTCGACGAGGACAGCGACGAGGAAAAGACCTACCAGATCGTCGGCGAGACCGAGGCGGATATCGAGGCCGGCAAGCTGAACATCCGCTCCCCCATCGCGCGTGCGCTGATCGGCAAGGATGAAGGCGATTCGGTCGAGGTGAAGACGCCGGGCGGCCAGCGCAGCTACGAAGTCCTGTCGATCCGTTACGTCTGAGCCCGAGGCAAACCCATGCCCGACGCCAAATCCGACAAGGCCCCGCAAGACCCCCGAGACCACGAGACGCGGAGCGACCCGCGCCCGGTGGATCTTGGCCTTTATGCGGCCCGCGAGGCAGAGCCTCGGATGTCGCCGGCCGAATGGATCGCAGTCGGGCTTTGCCTCATCTGGGTCGGGGCGGTGGCGGCCTATGTCTGGAAAGCTCCGCCCGAGGTGGAGCCGCTTGGTCTGGTCCTGACGCTTCTGGTGGTGTTCCTGCCGCTGGCGCTGATCTGGGCGGCGGCAGTGACGCTGCGCTCGGTCCGCTCGCTGCGCCACGAGGCGGCGCGGTTGCAGGCCACGGTCGAGGCGATGCGGGCGGCCTATGTCGTGGGACAGCAGGGCGGCATCAAGCCTTCGGTCGAGAAGAAGCTGAACGAGATCGCCCAGACCGCCAAGCAGACCGAAACGGCGCTTGCGACCTTTACCTCGCGGCGGGATGGCGCGCTGGTGGTGGCATCGGCCGACCGCAAGACGGCCTTGGCCGCGCCGCAGCCCGACCCCGCCGCCGAACAACCCGCCCTTGCGCTTGGCACGCCGGCCGAGGCGCTGCGTCCGCCGCTGGCCAACAGCGACTTCATCCGCGCCCTGCAGTTCCCCGAAAGTCCGGATGACAAGGCCGGCTTCCGGTCACTGCGCGCCGCGCTGGAGGATCGCAATGTCGCCAAGCTGATCCGGGCCTCGCAGGATGTGCTGACGCTGCTCAGCCAGGAAGGCATCTTCATGGATGACCTGAAGCCCGATCGCGCCCGGCCCGAGTTGTGGCGGCGCTTTGCCCAGGGCGAACGCGGTCGCGGCATCGCAGCGTTGGGGGGCGTGCGCGACCGCTCCTCGCTGGCGCTGGCCGCCGGTCGGATGCGCGAGGACGCCATCTTCAAGGACGCGGCCCACCACTTCCTGCGCAGCTTCGACAAGGTGTTTCAGGAGTTCGAAAAGGCCGCGACCGATAGCGACCTGACCGATCTGGCCGAAACCCGCACTGTCAAGGCCTTCATGCTGCTTGGCCGGGTGACGGGCGTGTTCGACTGACATCTGCGGCCGCCACGGCCGGCCATCCCCATGGCCGAGGCGGTCCGGCCCGCGACCCGACAGATCGCCTCCCCTTTTGGGGAGAGAAGGGGGGGCCTACACCGGCTTCACCATGGTCACGGCCGCGTCAAACCCGAAGACATGGCGCAAGAGCCCGATGCTGTCGGTCTTGACCGCGCGATAGCCCAGCCGTTCATAAAGCGCCCGCGCGCGCCAGTTGCTGTCCACCACATCCAGCCGCACATGGTCATAGCCGCGCGCCCTTGCTTCGTCCTCGATCGCGGAAAGAAGGGCGCGGCCGACGCCCTTGCTGCGGGCGGCGGGGGCGACGCAGATGCCGTCCAGCAGGAAGCGGTCATTGTCCACCTCGCGCGACAGGAGCGACAGAAGCGGCATGCGCCAGGCCGTGCCGGCCAGCCCATAGATCGCGCGCAGGTCGGCCGGCGCCCCGCCGGCAAAACTGCCCTCCGGCGTCTTGAACCCGGCAAGGCCCAGCAGCCGGCCCCGCTCGTCCAGCGCCACCAGCGCCTGATCGGCGCGGATCACGCGCTCCAGAAACCGCAGCGCCCGCGCGTCCGGGCCCATCACCCGGCCCAGTTTGCCGCCGAAGGCCTGCCAGTACAGCGCGGCGGCGGCGGGGATCAGGTGGTCGGGCAGGCCCTGCGATATGGTCAGGCGCATTGCAGCGCCCCCGCGAGCGCGGCCTTATGGCCCGCGCCAAGGATCCAGCCCTCCTCGGTTGTCACCGGGGCGGGGGGCGTTGCAAGCAGCGGGCCAAGCGAGCCGGCTTGCGACAGGGTCCAGAGCGCGCGGGACAACAGCCGCACCTGCGCCTCGTCCTTGATCGAAGCTGCTTCGGCCGCGACGGCGCGCGCCAGCAGCGACAGATAGACCTCGGTCAGCACGACGGGCGCCTCGGGGCTGTCGAAAGGCCAGACCGCAACCCCCGGCAGGGCCGAGAGCCGGTGGATCATCGGTTGGCCGACCAGCCCCTGACCGCCCGCCGCCCCCGTGGTGTAAAGTTTCCAGACCGGCTGGGCCCGCGGCTCCACAGTCTCGACCTGCCGCCGTTCGGCAAGGCCGAGGGCGGGGTAATCGACAGCCTTGGTCTCGGGCAGGTCGGGCAGCGGCAGGCTGCGCGGCCGGCCCCAGAACGGCCCCCGGCCGCCAAAGCCCCGGTTGATGCGGGCTGCGGTCTCGAAGCGGCTGTTGCGGTTGTCCGGCCCGTCCGTCAGGCTTCCGGCCAGCCAGCGCCAGACTGCGCGAGCCTGCGGCTGACCTGTCAGCCGGGCCGCGAAGCCGGCCGGATAGCCCAGCGGGAAGTCGAAGCCGATCAGGAGCCGGCCGGGTCGCGCGGCGATGGCCGCCGCGAGAAACGCCTCGGCCTCGGCCTCGGCCCGGCTGCGGAAATAGCGCGTCTCGGTGCCACCTGCATCGGTGCTGCCCAGCCAGATCGCATCGGGCGAAGGCCGGACGGGCGACAGGACGCCCGCCGCCGACCAGTCGGCCACGATCACCCGGTCAAAGCCGCTCATGCCGCGCCACCGGCCAGAAGCGCCTCGGCGCGGGCAAGGTCTTCGGGCGTGTTCAGGTTGTCAAAGGCGGCGGGGTCGGGGAAGGCCGCCTCGGCGGCGTCCTGCGCGCGGGCGAAATCCATCACCTTTGGGTTGGCCCCCGACGCAAGGAAATCCGCGAGCGGTTTGGCCAGGGCCACGGGCCACAGACCAAAGGTCGGATGCACCCGCCCGCCCGCGACGGCAATCGCCAGCCCGCCCGGCGTGCGCTCGGCCGCCAGACACAGGCGCGGGCAAAGATCGCCCGGCAGGAACGGCGCGTCGACCGGGGCGGTCAGCACCGCCGTCGCACCCAGGGGACCGGCCCATCGCAGCGCGGCCAGCAGACCGGACAGCGGCCCGGCCGGGGCCTCGTCGGGCAACACCGGCAGGCCAAGGCGGAAACGCCCCGCCTCGCCATTGGCGGAAATTGCCAGCCGCTCCACCTGCGGCTCCAGCCGGTCGATGACATGGGCAATCAGCGGGCGACCGGCCAGGGGCAGCAGGGCCTTGTCCCGCCCGCCCATCCGCCGCCCTTGCCCGCCCGCCAGGATCACCCCGAAGATCCGCATGCCGCCCCTTTTCCTTGCCTGCGGAAAGCCGTAAACCCCGAGCCTTGGTTCGACAAGCGGCTTGCCCTTTCCATGTCCAGTTCCCGCAAGGCTTTCTTCCGCGGCGCGGCCCATGCGCTGCCCTTCTTCGTGGTCATCGTGCCTTTTGCCATGCTGTTCGGCGTGTTGTCGTCCGAGGCGGGCCTTGGCCCCTGGGAGACACAGATCTTCTCGATTGCGGTCTTTGCCGGCGCCAGCCAGCTGGCCGCGCTGCAGCTGATGCAGGATCAGGCGCCGCTGCTGGTCATCCTTGCCACTGGCATCGCCGTCAATCTGCGGATGATGATGTATTCGGTCGCGCTGACCCCGCATCTGGGCGGCGCCCCCTTGGGCATCCGCGCGACAATCGCCTATTTCCTTGTCGATCAGAGCTTTGCCCTGTCGCTGGCAGAATTCGACAAGCGGGCCGGGCTGACCTTGCCGGAGAAGGTGGCCTATTTCTTCGGCACCATTGCGCCCATCACCGCGATCTGGAACGTCGCAACCGCCGTCGGGGTGCAGATGGGCCGCGCGGTGCCGGAAAGCTGGGGGCTGGATTTTGCCATGCCGATCACCTTCATCGGCATGACGGCGGCCATGCTGCGCACAGTGCCGCACGGGGTGGCCATGGTGGTTTCGGTGGGTGTCACGCTGGTCCTGTGGGCCATGCCCTATGGCACCGGGCTTCTGGTGGGGGCTGCGGCCGGAATGGCGGCCGGGGCCATCGCGGAAAGCTGGAAGGACAACGGATGATCGACCGCACGACCTTCTGGATCGTGGTGGCGGTGCTGGGACTTGCCACCTACCTCATCCGGTTTTCCTTTCTGGGCATCCTCGGCAACCATCCGCTGCCGCTGTGGCTGGTGCGCGCGCTGCGCTATACGGCGGTGGCGGTCTTGCCGGCGCTTGTCGCGCCCGCGGTGCTGTGGCCGCCCGCGACCGGCGGCAGCCCCGATCCGGTGCGGCTGGCGACGGTGGCGGTAACGCTGCTGGCCGGCATTTTCAGCCGCAACATGATCGCGGCCATCGCCGCGGGCGGCGTGACGTTCTATCTGCTGCCGCAGCTGATCGGCTGATCAATGTTCGGCGATGGTGATGGTCGGCTCGACCTTGACCGGGTCGATCAGCAGCACGCCATGGTTGTCGTCGGCGTCGTCGTCGGTGATCGTGCGGGTGGTGACGCCCGGCAGCGCGGCAAAGCGCTCGGACAGCTTGTTCGGGAACATCGTGGAATTGATGCCCTCAAAGCCCGGCACCTCGTCAAGGATGCCCGCAATCGAGTTGGCGCAGAACGATTTCGCCACCGCCCCGCGCGCCTTGGCCCGGGCGATCACCAGTTCGGCAACCTGCGGCGAAACCGGCACGTTCTGCTCGATCACGCGATAGGTCTCGCGGGCGTGGTAGTCGATGTAGAAGGCCACCATGCGGTCGGACATGCCATAGTGCAGGTCGTTCCGCTCGGGCAGGCGGGGGTGGTAGAAGCTGCCCGCCGGGTCGAACAGCACCCGCTCCGAGCCGTTGATGAGCAGCCCCGAATGCGCGCCGGCCCCGGTGCGGTTGTTGACCACGGTGAACAGCGTCACCATCGGCGGGCCGGCATGCACATAGCGCGCCGCCGCGACTGCGCTGTCCGGCGCAAAGGGGGCCGAGGCATTCCCCCCGCCGCAGGCAGTCAGGACCGCAAGCGCCGTGATGGCAAAGGCATTGCGGACAAGCGATTTGCGCAGCATGGGCTGGGTCCGTCGGTAACTGGTTACGGGATCAGGCGTTCACGAGCGCCATGAAGATCAGGGCGGCAATCGCCAGACCCGCCACCCAGATGCTCAGCTTCACAAAGCCGGCAAAGGTCTTTTCCTGAGCGCGGATATCCATCGAGCCATGCTTGTGTTCGGCCATGTCGCAGTCCCTTCCTGTCGCGTTTCCTTGGCCTTTAGCCGATTCATGCGCGACTGTCACGGGGGGAGACGTCGCAAACCGCCAGCAAGATTTGCCGGCGGCTGTCGTGGCCCCGGTCCGGTCTCAGGGCTCAAGCGCGGTGATCATGTCAACGCGGGTTGCATGCCGGCCGCCTTCGAACGTGGCGGTCAGGAAGGCTGTCACGATGTCCAGCGCCAGACCTTCGCCCACGACACGCGCGCCGATGGACAGCATGTTGGCATCGTTGTGCTGGCGGATCATCCGGGCCGAGAACGCATCGCCGCACACGCCGCAACGGATGCCTTTCACCTTGTTGGCGGCCATCATGATGCCCTGTCCCGTGCCGCACAGGATGATGCCCAGCTGACAGTCGCCCGAAGCCACGCGCCGCGCCGCCGCCTCGCCATGCTGCGGGTAGGGGGTGCTTTCGGGGGTCATCGGGCCGATGTCCACCGGCTCCCAGCCAAGGCTGGCGACATGGGCGGCAATGGTCTGGCGCAGGGCAATGGCGGCGTGATCGCTCGACAGGACGATGCGGGGGCGGGTGGTCATGACTGGACTCCGGTCAAGGGCAAGGTTGCCCCGTCTAGTCCGCCTGACGCCGGGAATGTCAAGCGCCCGGCGTGATGTCGCCCCGCGCTCAGGCCGAACCGTCCCCCGCTTCACCGCCGCTCCAGCCCGGCGGCAGGTGAAAGCCGATGCGGCGGGCGGGGACTTCCGGCACGGTTTTGGGCACCGCCCGCAGCATGACCGACAACTGGGTGACATGCTGGATGAGCTGCGTGTTCAGCCCTTCGTCGTCGCGGCCGTAGAAGGTCAGGATATCGGGGTCGTAATAGCCAAGACCCTCGATCCGCAGCACGCCCACTTCGGAGCCGGCAAAGCCCATGGCAACCTCGTGATTGCCATCCAGCTGGGCCTCGAAGTTGCGGATGTACTGCACTAGCCGTTCATAGGCCCAGCGTGCCGGGGATTTGTGTACGGGCTGGGGTTCGGGAAGATCCACCGGCGGGCCGGCCGGGGCGAGTGCGGTTTCGCTTTCATGGTCGGGCAGGTCGGGCAGGCCGGTGGCCTTGTGGACCGCTTCGGCCAGCTTGGCCTCTGCATCGGGGTCTTTTTGCGCCATGGTGTTCCTCCTCATGCCGCCTCCCGTTTCCTCCGAGGGGGGCGGGCAGGTGGCGCCAGTCCTGATCCGGTCTCAAAGGGCTTGCCAGAGGTAAGCCCCGTCCTGTCCCAAGGAACGCCAAACGCAGCCCCGCCGCAAGAGGCAGTTCAGATGCGCCACCGCTTCGACCAGCGCAAGGCCGTATTCGCCTTCACCGATCTGGCGCCGGAACAGGGCGGGGAAACACCCGACGGCGGTGCGGGGCGTCCGCAGATGATCCAGAAGCCGCTCCAGCGCGGCATGGTGGTTGTCGGTCATCTGCTCCAGCCGGAAGGGCAGGCCGGTGAAGGGCATCTTGTGGCCGGGCAGGACCAGGTGATCGCTGCGCGCGTGGGGTTTGAAGCTGTCGGTCGCGGCGATCCAGTCGGTTAGCGGATCGGCTTCAGGTTCGGTCGGGTAGACGCCGATGTTGGGCGATATGCCGGGCAGAAGCTGGTCGCCGCCGATCACCAGCCCGTCGTCGGACCAGAGCGTGATGTGGTCGGGCGCATGGCCCTGACCCAGCCGCACGCGCCAGCGCCGACCGGCAAGCGTCAGGGTCTGGCCTTCCTCGACGCGGGTAAAGCCAAGCGGCATCGGGGCCACCACGTCGGCAAAGTTGAAGGGCCGCTCGCCGGCGCGTTTGGCCAGCATGTCCGGCGCCATGCCTGCCCGTGCATAGAACTGCATCGCCTGCGGGCCGGGGCGGTCCTGCGCGTCGAGCGTAAGCATGCGGGCGTAAAGCCAGGCCGTGCGGGTGGTCAGCAACTCCGCGCCGCGCTCCTGAAACCAGCCGACAAGGCCGACATGGTCGGGGTGATGATGGGTCAGGAGAACCCGCGCCACCGGCTTGCCGGCCAGCGGCCCAGCCAGCGCCGTCTCCCAGATTGCGCGGGTCTTGCGGCTGTTCATGCCGCTGTCGATGAGCGTCCAGCCATCGGCATCGGCCAAGGCATAGACGTTCACATGATCCAGCGCCATCGGCAGCGGCAGGCGCAACCACAGGATGCCCTCGGCCACCTCAACCGCCTGCCCGTGCGCGGGCGGAACTTCGAAGGGATGCCGGATGATCACGCCTGCAAGACCTCGGGTGTCAGGGCATAGATCCCAGAGGCCCCCTCGCGCACCTGCGCCAGCAGCGCGCCATGTTCGGGCAGAAGCCGGCGGATGTGGAACCGGGCCAGATCGGCGCGGCTGGCATCGGCCAGCGCGGCTTTCAGGTGGCAATGTCCCCCCAGCACGCGGGCAAAGGCCCGCAGATAGGGCACCGCCCCGGCATTGCGGTCATTTCCCTGTTGTGCCAGCAGCGCCTCGGTGCCGTCGCGCAGCGCCTCGGCGGCGTGCCACAGCGGCGTGGCCAGATCGGGAAAGGCGCTGCGGGCCGCCTCGGCCCCGGCCTCGATCTCGTCGATCAGCCGGAAAGCGGCCTCGCCGCCATCCATCATCTTGCGGCCCACCAGATCCATCGCCTGAATGCCGTTGGTGCCCTCATAGATCGCCGTGACCCGCACGTCGCGGGCAAACTGCGCCGCGCCGGTCTCCTCGATAAAGCCCATGCCGCCATGCACTTGCACGCCAAGATAGGCCACCTCATTGCCGATGTCGGTGCCATAGGCCTTGGCGATGGGGGTAAGGAACGCCGCCCGGGCCGCCCATGCGGCATCCCCCGTGGCCCGGCCCATGTCGATCGCCACAGCACAGGCAAGCGCAATCGAGCGTGCGGCAAAGATCTCGGCCTTCATCTGGCCCAGCATGCGGCGCACGTCGGCGTGGTCGATGATCGCGCCTGATCCCAGCGGCGTCTTGCCCTGCTTGCGCTCCATCGCATAGGCCAGCGCCTGCTGGAATGCGGCCTCGGCCACCGAAATGCCCTGCACGCCCACACCAAGGCGGGCGTTGTTCATCATGGTGAACATCGCGGCCATGCCCTTGTGCGGCTCGCCCACCAGCCAGCCCCTGGCCGCGTCAAACTGCATGACGGCGGTGGGCGAGCCGTGCAGGCCAAGCTTGTGCTCAAGGCTGACCACGTTCAGGGAATTGCGTGCGCCAAGGGCGCCCTGATCGTCGGGGATGATCTTTGGCACCATGAACAGGCTGATGCCGCGCGTGCCTGCGGCCCCGTCCGGCAGGCGGGCAAGGACCAGATGGCAGACGTTCGCGCTGAAGTCGTTGTCGCCCCAGGTGATGAAGATCTTCTGCCCGGTGATGGCATAGGTGCCGTCGCCCAAGGGTTCCGCCCGGGTGCGCAGCGCGCCGACGTCCGATCCGGCCTGCGCCTCGGTCAGGTTCATCGTGGCGCACCACTCGCCCGAAATCAGCTTCGGAATATAAAGCGCCTTGATCGCGTCGCTGGCGTGATGCTCCAGGGCCTCGATCTGGCCCTGGGTCATCAGCGGGTTCAACTGCAACGACAGGCAGGCCGAGCCCATCATGTCATTGACGCAGGTGGCCAGGGCCATTGGCAATCCCATGCCGCCAAAGGCCGGATCGGCGGCGATGCCGACCCAGCCGCCTTCGGTGATCGCCTTGTAGCCTTCGGCAAAGCCGGGCGAGGTGCGCACCACGCCGTTTTCCAGCCGCGCCGGGTGCATGTCGCCCGCGCGGTTCAAAGGGGCGAGGGTTTCCTCGCAAAGCCGCCCGGCTTCGGTCAGGATCGCCTCGACGGTTTCCGGCACGGCCTCGGCAAAGCGGTCGGTTGCAGCCACGTCGGCAAAGCCCGCCACATGGTCCAGCACAAAGCGCAAATCGATCAGGGGGGCACGATAGGGCATGAAAGGCTCCGTGAGCTGTGCTTGGCAAATGGCTTGTGGCCGGGTATGGCCTTGCCCGTCAAGCTAGACCCTTTGCCCAACCCCGCAACCCCAACGCTGCGTCACGAGATGCCCGATCCCGCCCTGCCTTTGACCGAAAGCCTGTCGCCCGATGCACCGGGTCTTGCCCGCGCCGCCGCCATTCTGGCGAAAGGCGGGCTGGTGGCCTTTCCGACCGAGACGGTCTACGGGCTGGGAGGCGACGCGAAGAACAGCCTCGCGGTGGCCGGGATCTACGAGGCCAAGGGCCGGCCGCGCTTCAACCCGCTGATCGTGCATGTGGCCGATCTTGCCATGGCCGAACGCTTCGCGCTCTTCGACGACCGCGCGCGCGCGGTTGCGGCGGCTTTCTGGCCCGGCCCGCTGACGCTGGTGCTGCCGCTTTTGCCCGACACCGGCCTGTCGCCGCTGGTCACGGCAGAGCTTGACACCGTCGCGATCCGCATTCCGGCGCATCCGGTGGCACAGGCGCTGATCCGTGCCTTCGGGGGCCCGCTTGCCGCCCCCTCGGCCAATCCTTCCGGCAAGGTCTCGCCCACCCGCGCCGAGCATGTGGCGCAGGGGCTTTCGGGCCGAATCGCCGCCATTGTCGATGGGGGCGCCTGTGCGGTGGGCGTGGAATCGACGATCCTCGGCCTTGCTGGCCCCGCCACGCTGCTGCGCCCCGGCGGCGTCGCGCTGGAGGCGCTGGAGGCGTTGATCGGTCCCGTCGCGCTGCGCCAGACGGGCGACAAGCTCAGCGCGCCGGGGCAACTGGCCAGCCACTACGCCCCCGCCGCGCCCCTGCGCCTGAACGCGCAGCCCGCGGCCGGAGAGGTTCACATCGGGTTCGGTCCCGATACCGCAGCCGGCCCGGCGACGCTGAACCTGTCACCCGCCGGCGATCTGGCAGAGGCTGCCGCCAACCTCTTTCACATGCTGCGCGAGGCGGATCGTCTGGCCGGGCCGCAAGGCCGGATTTCCGCGGCCCCGATCCCGAACGAAGGGCTCGGCCGCGCCATCAACGACCGGCTCGCCCGCGCCGCGGCTCCGCGCCCCTAGCGGCCTGCGCCGGGGTCCGGTCAGTTCACCGTGACACTGGCCGGCGAAAGCCCGTCGATCTCTACCGTGCAGGTCTGGCCGCGGGCAATCGGGCCGACGCCCGCCGGCGTGCCGGTCATGATGAGATCGCCGGGCGCCAGCGCCACCAGCCGGGACAGATGGGCGATGATGTCGGGCACCGGCCAGATCATTTCGGACAAGGCCGCGTCCTGCGTCACGCGCCTGCCGACCGAGCAGCGGATGCGGCCTTGCGGCACTTCTGCCCCCTGCCGGATCGCCCCGATCACTGCGCTTTGGTCGAATCCCTTCGCCATGTCCCAGGGCCGGCGTGCCGCCTTGGCGGCGGCCTGCAGGTCGCGGCGGGTCAGGTCATTGCCCGCGGTATAGCCGAAGACCAGCGCCAGGGCCTCGGCTGGCGGAACCGCAACCCCGGCGCGGCCGATGGCCACGACAAGCTCGGCCTCGTGATGCAGGTCCGTGGTGGCGAGCGGGTAGGGGATCTGCGCCCCGCTTTCCACCACTGCATCGGCGGGCTTGGTGAAGAAGAACGGCGGCTCGGCTGCCGGGTCATGGCCCATCTCGCGGGCATGTTCGGCATAGTTGCGCCCGACGCAGAAGATCCGGCGGACCGCAAAGCGCTCGGCCCGCCCGTCAATGGCGATGGAAACCGGCGGCGGCGGGGCAAAGACGAACCCCGCCATGCGCTCACTCGCCCAGCGTGAAGCAGGAAACGCCCTTGGCCTGCAACCGCGAACAGGCGATTTCGGCCTCGCGCTGGGTCAGGCCCACGACGTTGGCGTCAAAGCCCTTCTTGCCCTTGACCACCTTGCGCAGGCCGTTGCCCAGCGTCGCGCCCTCGGCCAGCACCGTCTTGGTCAGGAAGCGATCGGCCTCGTAATTGCTGGAAAAGCGACCCACGGTCACGCCGTAATGCCGCCCGCCCGAGGTTGACAGGGTAATCACCTCGGCCTCGGTCGCCTCCACTTCGGCCGCATCGGCCTTGGCGATCTGCGGTTCGTCATAGATCGGGGCCTTGCGCTTTGGCGGGCGCGGGGCGACGGCGACCAGCGCCAGCTGCGTGCCGGAGGCCGGGGCGGCGGTCACAGTCAGCTCTTGCGGCGCGGTCTCGGCTTCGGCCAAGGCCACAGCCTGACCTTCCAGACTGTCGGCGGGCGGCGGCGGGGCGGTGGCTTCGGCCAGGGCGCCGGCAATACTGTCCTGCATCGCGGCCACGGCCTGACCCGCAGCCTCGCCGGTCTCGGGGCGGGCCATCGGCCGGGGAGAGCTGGCAACCGCCATCTGCACCCGGATGGTCTTGGCCGCGCCGCCCTCGATCTCGGGCAAGGCCTCGTCGGTCCCGGCATCGGCCACCAGCGCCTCGTCATCGGCGGGGGCGACCTTGGTCGGCGGTTCTTCGACCACGTTCTTGCCGGCCTTGCGGAAGCCAAGGTCCAGCAGGTCGGCCATCTTGGCGTTACGGTCGGCGGTGGATTTGCCACCGAACACCGTGGCGATGATCCGCACCCCGCCGCGCTCGGCGCTGCCGGTCAGGTTGAAGCCCGCTGCGTCGGTATAGCCGGTCTTGATGCCGTCGGCGCCCTTGTAGGCGTCAAGGAAGCGGCGGTTGGTATTGTTCACCTCGGCCATGCCGGCATCGGTCGATCGGCGCGAGAAGATGTTGTAATATTGCGGGAAATCGTAAAACAGGTGCCGGCCAAGGATGGACATGTCGCGCGTGGTGGACAGATGGCCCTTGGCCGTCAGGCCGTTGGCATTCTTGAAGGTGGTGTTCTTCATGCCAAGCGCCTTCGCGGTTTTGGTCATGCGGGCGGCAAAGCTTGCGGTGTCGCCGCCGATATGGTCGCCGATCGCGGCCGCGGCGTCATTGGCCGATTTTACCGCCGCCGCCCGGATCAGATAGCGCAGTTGGATCTTCTGCCCGGCCTTCAGCCCAAGGCGCGAGGGCGGCTGCCCGGCTGCATTCTTCGACACCGTCACCATGGTATCCAGCGACAGCCGGCCGCGCTCGATCTCTTCAAACGCGATATACAGCGTCATCATCTTGGTCAGCGAGGCCGGGTGCAGGCGGGTATCGGCATTCTCGGAATAGAGCGTCTCGCCGGTGCGGGCGTCCATCACATAGGCGGCATAGGGGGCGGCATCCGCCGCTTGCGGGCCGGAACAGGCCGCAAGCAGCGCAAAGGCCGCGAATGCAATGAAATTGCGGACATACTGCCCCGCCCGGAGCGCAATGGCCTTGCCGATCATATTCTGCCTCGATGCCCCCTGTTGCCGGAGGCTTATCTGTTCTTTGCAAAAGTCTAGCATGAGCCGCGCAGTCGGAAAACCCCTTTGTTTCAATGGGTTTCGCGTCATTCTTCAAAGTTGCAATTTGCCGCTGCCGCCCCTGTCCCTACTACCTGTTGTGGGGTGAGGCCAGCTTGCCCACCAAATCGGGCAGCAACGACAGGTCGGGCAGGTGGTGAAACCGGCCGTGACCGGTGGGCGGATCGGCGCGTTCCAGCGCCCAGGTCAGCTCATGCGGCACATGCACGCCCCAGCCGCCTGCCGCCAGCATCGGCAGCACGTCGGATTTCAGCGAATTGCCGACCATCAGCCCCTGATCCGCGCCGGTGCCATGGCGGGCAAAGGCGGCGCGGTAGATCTCGGGCGTCTTGTCGGACACGATCTCCACCCCGTCGAACAGCTCGCCCAGACCCGACTGCGCGAGCTTGCGCTCCTGATCCAGAAGATCGCCCTTGGTGATGAGGACGACGCGGTATTCGGCGGCCAGCGCCGTCACCGTCGCCCGCGCGTGGGGCAAGAGGTTGACGGGATGCTCCAGCATCTCGCGCCCCGCCGCCAGAATTTCTCCGATGACCGAGGCCGGCACCTGCCCGCCGGAAACCTCGATCGCGGTTTCGATCATCGACAGGGTAAAGCCCTTGACGCCAAAGCCATAGGCCCCAAGGTTGCGCCGCTCGGCGGCCAGCAGCCGGTCGTGCAGACGGACGGGGTCGGAATGGTCGGCCAGCAGCCGGGTGAACCGGTCCTGCGTCAGGCGAAAGAAGGTCTCGTTGTGCCAAAGCGTGTCGTCGGCATCGAATCCGATGGTGGTCAGCATGGGGAACTCCTTCATCCTGCAGGCTTTGCGGAGCGGGGGTCTTTTCGCAAGCCGGAAATCCGCTATATTCCGATGTCAGACCCCGCATTTGCGAATCCCGGACCACGAGGCGACCTTGGCGCTTGAGCCCTACACATTGTCGGACAACGGGAACGGGCCGGGACGCGGCCCGGAAACCGGGCTCATGACCAGAACCAAGACGCGCACCCAGCGCCCGCCGCTGTTCAAGGTCATGCTCTTGAACGACGATTATACGCCGATGGAATTCGTCGTGCATGTTCTGGAGCGGTTCTTCGGACTGAACCATGCGCAGGCCTTCGAAATCATGCTGACCGTTCACAAGAAGGGGCTCGCGGTGGTGGGGGTGTTCTCCTATGAGATCGCCGAGACCAAAGTGGCGCAGGTGATGGATTTCGCCCGCCGGCACCAGCATCCGTTGCAATGCACCATGGAAAAGGAGTAGGCCGGAAGGCCCCCGCCCATGCGATCTGCCCGCCTTGAAATGGCGCTGGAGAGCGGCGCCTTTGTCGTGCCGCCCGAAGGCGATGTCGTCGTGCTGGCGCCGCAGGCCGGCGATGACCTTTCGGCGCTGCCAAAGCTGCGGGTTGTGGTGCTGACCGGGTTCAAGCCGGATTACGACCACTTTCAGCGGCTGGGTTACCGGATGGACACCGCCCGCGCGACGGCAGCCGTGCTGTGCCTGCCGCGCGCCAAGGCCGAGGCTTTGGCCTTGATCGCGCAGGCCTTTTCACTTTTGCCCGCCGGGGCGCCGGTGCTGGTGGACGGGCAAAAGACCGACGGGCCGGAAGCAGTGTTGAAGCTGGCCTGCGCGGCGGGCATTGCCCATGGCGAGGTGATCTCGAAAGCCCATGGCAAGGCCTTTGTCCTGCGCGCCGGTCCGGCGCCCGCGGGTTGGACCGCGGCGCCGCGGCGGGTTGCTGGCGGGTTTGTTACCCGACCCGGCGTGTTCTCGGCCGACGGACCGGATCGGGGCTCGGAGCTGCTGGCGGCGGTCCTGCCGGACAAGATCAAGGGCCATGTCGCCGATCTGGGGGCAGGCTGGGGCTATCTTGCCCGCGCCATTCTGGCCCGGCAGGGCGTGACCTCGCTGGATCTGGTGGAGGCCGACCGCGAGGCGCTGGACTGTGCCCGCGAAAACATCACCGACCCGCGCGCCCAGTTCCATTGGGCCGATGCCACCGGCTTCAAACCGGCCCGGCCTTGGGATGCGGTGGTGATGAACCCGCCGTTTCACACCTCGCGCGCTGCGGACCCCGAACTGGGCGCGGCCTTCATCCGCGCCGCGCATCGTGGCCTCTTGCCGACCGGCACGCTCTGGCTGGTCGCCAATCGCCACCTTCCCTATGATCGCATCCTGACGCCCCTGTTCCGCAGCGTGGAGGACATCGGCGGTGACGCCGCCTTCCGCCTGATCCGCGCCGCAAACCCGATCCGCGCGCGGCTCTGACTTCTCGAAAGGAAGCCCATGTCCTTCTCCATCTCCGGCAAGACCGCCATCGTCACCGGCTCGGCCAACGGCATCGGGCTCGCCATTGCCCGGCATTTTCTGGACAAGGGCGTGCAGGTGATGTTCGCCGACATGGACGAAGCGCGGCTGACCGATGAAATCGGCGACGAGGCGCGCGGCGATGGTCCGGTGCGGATGTTCTCGGGCGACCTGCGGCAGAAGCTGACCATCGCCAACCTCCTGTCGGCCACGATCGACGCCTTTGACCGGGTGGACATTCTGGTCAATGCCAGCCGGATGATGAAGGTCTCGGATCCGCTGAAGGTCGAGGAGGATGCGGTCGAGGAGATGATCCAGCAGAACCTGATGACCAGCCTGCGGCTCAGCCAGATGACCGCGCGGCGGATGATGAAGCAGGCTGAGGGTCTGGCCGAAACCGACGGGCCGCAGCCGGCAGCAGGCAGCATCATCAACCTGTCGTCGATTGCCGCGACCCGGACGCAGACCTGCCTGATGGGCTATTCCATCGCCTCGGCGGCGGTGGATCAGATGACCCGCTCGATGGCCGTGGCGCTGGCGCCGCACGGCATCCGCGTCAATGCCGTGGCCTTCGGCTCGGTGCTGTCGGGCAGCCTGCAAGCGGCGCTGAAGGCCGAGCCGGACTGGCGCGGGCAGATCGAGGCCGGCACGCCGCTTGGCCGCATCGCGCCGGCCTCGGAGATCGTGGAGACCGTGCAATATCTCGCCTCGGACGCCTCGTCCTTCCTGACCGGGCAGGTGTTGACGGTCGACGGCGGGCGCAGCCTGCTGGATTCAGTGTTCGCCCCGGCGCATTGAGCCGCCCCGGGGGTGCCTTGCAAGGAGTGCCCGGAACGGGCTTCGACGCGCCCTATTCGGGGTATTTCGTCCGGCAGGCGGCAATGACGCCTTCGGCGGCGGCGGCAAGACTCGCCCGCTTGGCTTTCAGGCTTTGCAGCTTGGCGGCCTCGGCGTTCAGGTCGATGGCCACTTCACGCCTCACCGTGACGGGGACCTGATCATAACACATCCGGCGCACGGGTTTCGGACGCGCGGCGGTCGGCATCGGCGTGCAGTCAATCCAATCCGGTTCGTAGACGGTTTCTGTCTCAATGGCATAGCCGCGTGCGATGTTGCTTTCGGATTCGCGGATCAGCCGGTCGACGACCTGCAAGTCGCGGGTATTGATGCTGATGCACTGCTCTTGCGGGGTGCCGCAGGCGGCAAGCAGCAGAAATGATGCAAGGAAAAGGCGTTTCATGAGGGCGACTCGCAAGGATGACCACTGCGCCCCACTATACGCTTTGCCCGCCGCTATGCCATATCACGCCGCCCCGTTCGCGGCACGTTGAGCCGCCACGCGGCGGGTGTTAGGCAGGGTTGCAGCAAGGAGATTGCCGATGACCGATGATGTCGCCGTTCGCAAGGGCGAGGCCGCCACCTGGTTCCGCACCCTGCGGGACCGGATCGTGGCCGCCTTCGAAGAGCTGGAACGCCGGGCGGCGCCGGTGGGAACGCCGCCTGCGACGTTCGAGGTCACGCCCACCACACGCGCCGATGACGGCGGCGGCGGGATCATGTCGGTGCTGCGCGGCGGTCTTGTGTTCGAGAAAGTCGGGGTCAACTGGTCGGAGGTGCATGGCACTTTGGGCGAGCGCGCGCAAAAGGCCATGGCGGCGCGCGGCGTGCCGGGGATCGAGGGCGATCCGCGGTTTTGGGCCAGCGGCATCTCTCTGGTGGCGCATATGGTGAACCCCCATACCCCCGCCGTCCACATGAACACCCGGATGTTCTGGACCCCCGGCGCCTGGTGGTTCGGCGGGGGGGCCGATCTCAACCCCTGCATCGAATACCCCGAGGACACCGCGCATTTTCACGCCGAGATGAAGCGGGCCTGCGATGCCCATGACCCGGCCTATTACGCCCGCTTCAAGGCCTGGGCGGACGAGTATTTCTTTGTTCCCCATCGTGGCCGGGCGCGCGGAGTGGGCGGCATCTTCTATGATGATCTGAACACCGGCGACTGGCAGGCCGATTTCGCGTTTACCCGAAGCGTGGGCGAGGCTTTCCTGCCCGCTTTCCTGCCGGTGACCGAACGCCGCCTTGGCACGCCGGCGTCAGAGGCCGACCGCGAGACCCAGCTCATCCATCGCGGGCTTTATGCCGAATACAACCTTGTCTACGACCGCGGCACCAGATTCGGGCTGGAAACCGGCCATGACGCCAATGCCGTGCTGATGAGCCTGCCGCCGGTGGCCAAGTGGACCTGACAGCGGGGGCGCTGGCAGGCTTTCTGCTGACCGTGCTGATCGTCGAGATCACCCCCGGCCCGAACATGGTCTGGCTGGCGCTGATGTCGGCCACCGAAGGGCGTCGGACGGGCATGGCGGCGGTGGCGGGAATCACGCTTGGTCTGGCGCTGCAGGGCGCCTTGGCCATGGCAGGGATCAGCGCGCTGTTCGAGGCTGTGCCAGCCGCCTATCAGGCCCTGCGCTGGGCGGGTGTCGGATACCTGCTGTGGTTGGGCTGGCAAAGCTGGCAGGATGCCGGCAATCCGGCGCATCACCGGCCCGGTGGCGGCGAGACGCCGGGCGCGGCCTTTCGTTCGGGCCTGGTGACCAATCTGCTGAACCCCAAGGCGGCACTGTTCTATCTTGCCATGTTGCCTGGTTTTCTGCCGAAGGGCAGCGGCTGGCCGGATGCGGCGCTGCTTGTGCTGCTTTATCTGATCGTGGCAAGCAGCGTTCACCTTGGCATCTGCCTTGCTGCGGCCAAGGCCCGGCGGATCGCGGAAAACCCGGTGGCCTCGGCGCGGCTGCACCGGGTTCAGGCGCTGGCGCTGGGGTTGGTGGCGCTTTGGGTGCTGGCAAAGACGTAAGGAGTGACCATGGCGGATATCACGATCAGGGCGGCCTATGCCTCGGTGGTTGAGGATGAAGAAGAAGGCCAGCTGTTTGTCGGCTTCGCGGAAGGCGAGGCCGAGGACGAGGTCTATTGCCTCTTTCGCCAGCCGCTGACTGGCGGCCCGGTCTGGTTCGAGGTGACGGATGACAGCTTTGGCGCGGAAGATGCGCTGGAGCGGGTGGTAGCCGGCCCGAAGGGGCTGGAGATCACCTTGAAGCCCGCGCTTGCCGGGCGGTTCGGTTGGGCCTCATCGGTGGCGGTCAAGGCCGGGCCGGTCTGCGAGGGCCGGGATGAGGCCTTTGCCGCCCTCGCCGCCATGCTCGGTCCGGTCTGGCAGGCTGCCTGAGCCCGGCCTAAAGCGCAATCGCCTGCAGCACCTGCGGTTCGATGACGCGAACCCCGGGCAGGCCATCTGCCAGAACGCCGGCCGATTGCGCCAGCGCCGGGAAGGTGCGGTAGTGGCAGGGGATCACCGTCTTGAAATTGAAGAACCGACGCGCGGCAAAGGCGGCGCGCGCCATGTCCATGGTGTAATGCCCGCCCGCCGCCAGAATGCCGATGTCGGGCTGGTGATATTCGCCCATCCAGCCCATGTCGGCCATGATGTCGGTATCGCCCGAGACATAGGTCACATGGCCGTCGCCCGCGATCATGAACCCCGCCTCGGCCCCGGCATAACGCGGGCCGTCGGGGGTGGAGACCGACGAGGAATGGCAGGCGTTCACCATGGTCACGCGGGCACCGCCCAGATCGACCGTGCCGCCCTTGTTGAAACCGATGGTCGCCACGCCCTCCTTGGCCTCCAGCCAGCTCATCAGGTCATAGATGCCGACGAGGGGGATGCGCCGTTCCCTGCCAATGGCTGCGGCATCGGAGGAATGGTCGCCGTGCCCGTGGGTGACAAGCACATGGGTCGCGCCGGCAATCGCCTCGGCCCGGCGGCCGGCGGGAAACATCGGATTGCCGGTCAGCCAGGGGTCGATCAGCAGGACCGCCTGTTCGATCTCGATGCGAAAGCCGGAATGGCCAAGCCAGATGATGCGCATGGGGGTGCCTCGTGAACCTGTCCGGCAAAGTCTAGCGTGATCCGGGATTCGGGGAAGGGCCGACCTCGCCATGGCGGTTGGTCGGGCGCTCGTGTGTCGGCAGGGTGCAAAAGCCGCGCCCCAAGGCTTGCAGGACCGGGGGCGGGGGGCTAAACGGGGCCAGACTCTTTTTCCGAGGTTTTCCATGTCCATCGACATCGACACCGCCCGCAAGGTGGCCAAGCTGGCGCGCATCCGCGTCGAAGAAGCGGCGCTGCCCGAGCTTGCCCGCGAACTGTCGGGCATCCTCGGGTTCATGGAACAGCTCAACGAGGTGAATGTCGAGGGCGTGGAGCCGATGACCTCGGTCACGCCGATGCGGCTGAAGCGGCGGGCCGATGTGGTGACGGATGGCAATATCCAGGCCCAGGTGCTGAAGAACGCCCCCGACGCCCGCGAGGGCTTTTTCGCCGTCCCGAAGGTTGTGGAGTAAGCCGATGACCACCCCGAACTCCTGGACCATCGCGGCCGCCCGCGAAGCCCTGCGCAAGGGCGAGATTTCCGCCGTCGATCTAACGATGTCCTGCCTCACCGCGATCGACGCGGGCGACGGGCTGAACGCCTTTGTCCACAAGACACCCGAGATTGCGCTGGAGCAGGCCCGCGCCGCCGATGCGCGGCTGAAGGCGGGCGATGCGCCGGCGATGTGCGGCATTCCCCTTGGCATCAAGGATCTGTTCTGCACCAAAGGCGTGCCGTCGCAGGCGGCCTCGAACATCCTGAAGGGGTTCAAGCCGGAATACGAATCGACCGTCACGACGAAGCTTTTCGATGCTGGCGCGGTGATGCTCGGCAAGCTGTCGATGGACGAATTTGCCATGGGCTCGTCCAATGAGACCGCCTGCTATGGCAATGTCGTCAGCCCCTGGCGGCGCAAGGGAGATACCACGGCGTTGACGCCCGGCGGATCGTCCGGCGGCTCGGCCTCTGCCGTGGCAGCCGATCTTTGCCTTGCCGCGACCGGCACCGACACCGGCGGCTCGATCCGCCAGCCGGCGGCCTTTACCGGCATCACCGGCATCAAGCCGACCTATGGCCGCGTCTCGCGCTGGGGAGTGGTGGCTTTCGCCTCCTCGCTGGATCAGGCCGGTCCGATGACCAAATCGGTACGCGATGCGGCGATCTTCCTCAACGCCATGTCGGGCCATGACCCGAAGGATTCGACCAGCGCCGACATCGCGGTGCCGGATTTCGAGGCGGCGCTGACCGGCGACATCCGCGGCAAGAAGATCGGCATTCCGCGCGAATACCGGCTCGATGGCATTCCGGCGGAAATTGACGCGCTCTGGCAGCAGGGCATCGAGATGCTGCGCGACGCCGGCGCCGAGATCGTCGACATCTCGCTGCCGCATACCAAATACGCGCTGCCGGCCTATTACGTCATCGCCCCCGCCGAAGCCTCGTCGAACCTCGCGCGTTATGACGGGGTGCGCTATGGCCACCGCGCCAAGCTGGCGCAGGGCGACGGCATCACCGAGATGTATGAAAAGACCCGCGCCGAGGGCTTTGGCAAAGAGGTGCAGCGCCGGATCATGGTCGGCACCTATGTGCTGTCGGCGGGGTTCTACGACGCCTATTACAACCGTGCCCGCAAGGTGCGCGCGCTCATCAAGCGCGACTTCGAACAGGTCTTCGCCGCCGGGATCGACGCGATCCTGACGCCCGCCACCCCCTCCTCGGCCTTCGGTCTGGGCGAGATTGCCAGCGCCGATCCGGTCGAGATGTATCTGAACGACGTCTTTACCGTGACGGTGAACCTTGCCGGGCTGCCGGGCATCTCGGTGCCGGTCGGGCTGGATGCCAAAGGCCTGCCGCTGGGGCTGCAACTGATCGGCAAGCCCTGGGAAGAAGGCGATCTGCTCAATCACGCCTATGTGCTGGAACGCGCCGCCGGCTTTGTTTCCAAGCCCGAAAAATGGTGGTAAGGGGCGGAAAAATTCGCCCTTCTACAAAGGCAGACATGATGCGCGTTCTTCCTGTTGTCGCCGCCGTTCTCGGTTTGGCCGCCTGTTCTCCGCAAGTCCCGGAGTCGGGAGGCGGCGTGGGGTTCACGGATTACAACTCGTACGTCCGTAACGCCCAGCCCGCCCCGGCAGTGCCGCTTGCCCCGATGAGCGCCCAGCCCGCCCCGGTGACGATGCCCCCCGCAACCGGCTTTTCGCCGGCGGGTGCCTCGGCGGCAATCGACCGCGCAACCGGCGTCACCTCGACCGATCCGGCGGCTTTCCCCGCCGCCCCCGCGCCGATGGCCTCGACGCTTGCTCCCGCGCCGATGGATACAGTGCCGCTTGACGCGAACGGCCAGCGCCCGCGCGGCAATGCGCCCGAAGGCATCAAGGAAGAAAGCGGCGAGATGACCCATGCCGGCATCTCGGACGAGAACGACTTTCAGGCCGTCAGTGCCCGCGAGACCATTGCCAGCGACAAGGAACGGATCGAGCGCAACAAGGCGCAATACACCGTCGACCAGCCCACGGCGCTGCCGTCGCGGCCGGGCGATGCCGGGGCCTCGCCGGCCATCCAGTTCGCGCTGTCCACCAGCCACCCGGTTGGCACCCAGATGTATGACCGCGCCGGGCTGAAGCTGAAAAGCCCCGACGCGGCCTGCCTGAAATATTCCTCCGACATCGAGGCGCAGGAAGATTTCCTCGCCGCCGGCGGGCCGGAGCGTGACCGCCGCGGCATCGACCCGGACGGCGACGGCTATGCCTGCGGCTGGGATCCCGCGCCCTTCCGCGCCGCCCTGCAGTGAGCCTGCCCTCGCCGAATTTTGGCGACCGGCGCGGGGGTGTCGCGCCCTCGCTGGTGGTGATCCACTACACGGCGATTTCCTGTGATGCGGCGCGCGCGCGGCTCTGCGATCCGGCGGCCGAGGTGTCGGCGCATTGGCTGATTTCCGAAACCGGCACGGCCGAGGCGCTGGTGGACGAGCGCCACCGGGCCTGGCACGCCGGCGCGGGCGGCTGGGCGGGGCTGGACGACATCAACAGCCACTCCATCGGCATCGAGCTGGCCAATGACGGCAGCCAGCCCTTTGCCGAGCCGCAGATGGTGGCGCTGGAGACGCTTCTGGCGGCCATCATGGCGCGCTGGGCGATCCCGGCCCAGCGCGTCATCGGCCATTCCGACATGGCCTTGGCCCGCAAATCCGATCCCGGCCCGCATTTCGACTGGCACAGGCTGGCACGGCAGGGTCTGGCGGTCTGGCCCGAACCGGGCAGGGCTGACGCGCCGCTTGCCGAAAGCCTGACGGCTTTCGGCTATCCCGAGGCGCCGCCCGACGTGCGCCTGGCGGCCTTCCGCCTGCGGTTCCGCCCTTGGGCAAACGGGCCGGAAGACGCCGCTGACCGCGCGCTGGCCGCTGATCTTGCGGCCCGCTTCCCCGCCGCCTGATGCGCGCGCTTCGGCGAAGGCCCTTCATCTGTTTCCAAATATCCCCGCCGGAGGCTCCTGCCGCCGGGCCGGGGCAATCCGGCGGCAGGGCCAGCGCCGCAGGGGCTTGAAGCGCCGGTGCTTTCGGCCTATGCCCGCAATCGCGCGGAGGGCTGGATGACCGCGGGCCGATCGGTTCGAGGAAAGTCCGGACTCCATGAAGGAAGGGTGCCGGGTAACGCCCGGCGGGGGCAACCCCAGGGAAAGCGCCACAGAGAAGAGACCGCCCCGCACGCGGGGTAAGGGTGAAACGGTGGGGTAAGAGCCCACCGCGGCCCTGGCAACAGGGACGGCACGGCAAGCCCCACCCGGAGCAATGCCGAATAGGGGCCTCGCGTGGAAAGGTCCGCGACCGCCGCAAGGCGACGGCGGAGACCTCCACAGGGACACTTCAGCCCAGAGGTCCGGGTTGGCAGCTTGACCGCCCCGGCAACGGGTGCGGCAGAGGAATGGTCATCCAGAGGGCAATGGCGCAAGCCGGGGCCCTTGGACAGAATCCGGCTTACAGGCCCTCCGCGCGATTTCCCCCTATGGGCAAAAGCCATGGCGATTTGCGGCGAAATGTTGAATAGTTCGCACCATCGTCAAACGGTCGCCCTGATTGCCCATGCCAAAACCCGACAAAGCCGCTACCACACCTGCCGAAAAGGTCATCGTCGCCTGCATGCGAGATGAGGCGCTGTTCGTGGTGGAATGGGTGGCGCATCATCTGGCGGCGGGGTTCGACCGGATCATCGTCTATACCAACGATTGTTCGGACGGAACCGACAGGCTGCTGGATGCCATGGCTGGCTTCGTGCCGGTCGAGCATTACGACAACCCCGGCCCCTATCCGGCCGGCACCATCCAGAAGCAGGCTCTGGAGCTGGCCTTTGCCTTGCCGCAGGTGCGGCAGGCGGAATGGGTGCTGCACATTGATGCCGATGAATACCTGAACATCGAGGCCGGAAACCGCCGCATCGACGATCTGATCACGCTTTATCCCGAGGTCGACGCCATTGCGGTGCAGTGGCGCCATTTCGGCAGCGCCGGGGTGGCGCGCTGGCAGGGGGGCTCGGTGGTGGAAACCTTCACCCGCTGCGAGCGCGAGGTGCCGGTGCCGGGGGCCGCGGCGCAGATCGGGTTCAAGACCCTGTTCCGGCCGCAGAAATTCCGCATGATGGGGGTGCATACGCCGAAGCTGCCGCTCAAACGGCGGGTGCCGGTGGTGGTCAACACCGCAGGCGTGCCGATGCCGGTGGATGCCATGTTGTCCAGGCGCAAGTCGGGCTACCCGGTCGAGGCGGCGCAGTGTACCTGGGCCAACGCGAGCCTGCACCACCACCACGTCAAGTCCGATGACCTGCATCTGCTGAAGCACGCCCGCGGCGATGCCAACGGCCGCAAGAACAAGAAGCGGGTGATCGGCTCCGACTTTTACAACCTTGCCAATCGCAACGAGGTGGAAAGCAAGTCGCTTGTCCGCTTCCGCCCGCAGGTTGCCGCCATCGAGGCGCAGATTCGCGGCCTGCCCCGGGTCGCCGAACTGGAGGCCGCCGCGATGGCCTGGTTCCGGGGGCGGTTTCAGGATCTGGTCGATGCTCGGGGTCTGGCGGAGCAGGAGGGCATTGCGCTCGACTGGCTGCGCGCCCGCATGGACGAGCTGCGCCATACCGCCGGGGCGGACCGCTTTGAACTGGCCGCCGCCGACTGGTTCCGCCGGCTTCTGGTGCAGCTGGACGAGGTGGATGAGGACGCCGACGCCCCCGCAAGCCGCGATGCCGGGGCCGGGGGCGACGCGGCGGCACGATCGGTTGCCTGAAAGGGCGCTTTTGCTGTTGACTCTGCCTTGGTCCCGGGTAAAAGGCGGGCTTCAAGGATTTGACCGGGGGACGCCGCTTCCCCGATGCAGGAGAGACGACCATGGCCAAACCGGCGACGATCAAGATCCGTCTGAACTCGACGGCTGGCACCGGGCACTTCTATGTGACCAAGAAGAACGCGCGCACCATGACCGAAAAGATGGTCGTGAAGAAGTACGACCCCGTCAAGCGTGAGCATGTCGAATACAAGGAAGGCAAGATCAAGTAAGATCTGCCTGCCCGATTGCCGAACCGCACGCCGCGCCCCACCGGGCGCGGTTTTGCTTTGCGCCCCATCGTCGCCCGCGTGTCGCGGGGGCTTCGAAATGAAAAAGGCCGGGGTTTCCCCCGGCCTTTGCGGTTTTGCTGCGGACGGCGTTACTCGCGGTTGCCGAGGAATTGCAGCAGGAACATGAACATGTTGATGAAGTCGAGGTAGAGGTTCAGCGCGCCCATGACGGCGGCCTTGCCCAGCCACTCCTGATCGCCATGCACGGCATGTTCGATATAGGTGTTCTTGATGCTCTGCGTGTCCCAGGCGGTGAGGCCGGCGAAGATCAGCACGCCGATCACCGAGATCGCGAAGGCCAGCGCCGAGGAGGCGAGGAAGATGTTCACGATCGAGGCGACGACCAGGCCAATCAGACCCATGATGAGGAACGAACCCATCGCCGAGAGGTCTTTCTTCGTGGTGTAGCCGTAAAGCGACAGGCCGGCGAAGGCGATGGCGGTCACAAGGAAGGTCTGCGCGATCGACGTGCCGGTGTAGACGGCGAAGATGAACGACAGCGACAGGCCGACCGCAGCGGCATAGACATAGAAGAACAGCTGTGCGGCCGCGACCGACAGGCGGTTGATCAGCGCGCCGAAGGCAAAGACCATGACCAGGGGCGCGAACATCACCACCCATTTCAGCGGCGAGCCGAAGATCACGCTCAGCATCGCCTCATTGGTGCCGACCGCCCAAGCCACGCCTGCAGTGACCAGCATGGCCACCGACATCAGGCCGTAGACCTTGTTCATATGGGCGCGAAGGCCCGCGTCGATCTGGGCCTGCTGGGCAGCGCCCACGGTCCGGATCGTGTCAAACTGTGCCATGTATAGCCTCCGATGTTTCTGGCAGGCGGCGCGCAGAGGTTCCGCGCGCCGCCTTATGCGCTGAATATCGGGAGGCAGGGCCGGGATTTCAAGGATTTCCGGTGGAAATCCGGCATTTCGTCCGCGGAATTTACATACCGCGGCGCCAGCTGGCGGGCACGTCCCAGAACGGGCGGTCGGCCTCGGTCCTGGCGGTGCGGGCCGAAAGGCCGATGTCGGTCAGCAGGGCGTCATCGAGATTGGCCAGCGCGGCGCGCTGACGGCGGGCGGCGGCGCCCAGACGCAGGGTTTCGGCCAGACGGCCGAGGATGCTCTGCTTCTGGACGCGACGGATCGTCATCGTGGAGGTGGTGACAGAGGCGAACATGATCTTTCCTTTCAGGACATTTGCAGCGGTGATCCTTTTGGGGAATTCCATCAGGGCACTTGATTGTTCTACTCGAATCATCGACATTTCGAAAATGAATGCTTTTGACGGCTGACATCAGGAGTTGTGATATGATCCGCAATCTGGACCTGACCTCGCTGCGGTCGTTCGTGGCCATCGTCGATGCCGGCGGCGTGACCCGTGCCGCGGGCTTTCTGAACCTGACGCAATCGGCGGTGTCGATGCAGATCAAGCGGCTGGAGGAATTACTGGGCTGCCAGCTCCTGGACCGCTCGGCCCGCAAGGTGGGGATCACGGCGGAGGGCGAACAGCTTCTGGGCTATGCCCGCAAGATGTTGGCGCTGAATGACGAGGCATTTCATCGGCTTACCACAGACGTACATGAGGGCGAGATCATTCTCGGCGTGCCGCATGACATCGTCTATCCCGCCATCCCGCAGGTGCTGCGCCGCTTTTCCAAGGACTATCCGAAGATGAAGGTGACGCTGTTGTCATCGTTCACGCGGGTCTTGAAGGCGCAGTTCGCGCGGGGGGAATGCGACCTGATCCTGACCACCGAATCCGAGGTGGAGCCGGAGGGCGAGACCATCGCCGAACTGCCGCTGGTCTGGGTCGGGGCGCCGCAGGGCACGGCCTGGAAAAGCCGCCCGCTGCGATTGGCCTATGAGCACAACTGCATCTTCCGGCAAGGGGTGCAGGCGGCCCTGGACAAGGCCGGCATTGCCTGGGAGATGGCGGTCGAAAGCGATTCGACCCGCACGGTCGAGGCCAGCGTTTCGGCCGATCTCGCGGTGCATACCGTGCTGGCCGGGTCCGAGCCGCCCTATGTCGAGCGGATCAACCATGGCGGAACGCTGCCGGATCTGGCGACGAAGAAGGTCAACCTCTACATCGCCCAACCCGCGCATTCGCCGACCATTCAGGCGTTGGCCGAGATGATCCACCGGGCCTATACCCAAAGCGGCGGGCGCCAGGTGGTGCAGGAGCGCGAGTTGAAGCTGGTTCAGTCCTGAACCCGGACGACCACCTTGCCGGTGGACTTGCGGTCGCGCAACAGCTCCAGCGCCTGCGGCAGTTGCGCGAAGGGCAGGCGGTGGCTGATATGGGGGCGCAGGCCGCCCTCGGCATACCAGCCCAGCAGGGTGGCAAGGCTGCCGGTCAGCAGCTGCGGGGCGAATTTCAGGTAGCCGCCCCAGTAAAGCCCCATGACCGACAGGTTCTTCACCAGAAGCAGGTTGGCCGGCACCTGCGGCACCTGACCGCTGGCAAAGCCGATGGCCAGAAGCCGCCCCTCGGGCCGACAGGCCGAGAGCGCGGCGTCAAACCCCGCGCCGCCCACGGCGTCATAAACCACGTCAACCCCGCCCAGCGCCTTGAAGGCGGATTTCAGGTCGGGCGTGTCGCTGTCGATCACCGCGTCGGCGCCGGCGGCGCGGGCGATCTCAAGTTTCTCGGCCCCGCGCGCCGAGGCCACCACCCGCGCGCCCATGCGCTTGCCGATCTCGACCGCCGTCAGCCCCACGCCGCCCGCCGCGCCCAGCACCAGCAGCGTCTCGTCCGGTTGCAGCCGCGCCTTGTGCGCCAGCGCCAGATGCGAGGTGCCATAGGCGATCGGAAAGGCGGCGGCCTGATCAAAGGGCATGGCGTCGGGGATCGGCACCACCCGCTCGGCCGGGGCAAGCGCCTCATCCGCCAGGCCCCCATGGTTCAGGAAGGCCAGAACCCGCGTGCCGGGCAGCGGACCCGCCACGCCCGGACCAAGCGCGGTGACGACGCCCGCCACTTCCATGCCGGGCGTATAGGGCAGGGGGGGCTTCTCCTGATACTTGCCTTCGCGCATCAGGAGGTCGGCGAAGTTCAGCCCGCAAGCCATGACCCTGACAAGCAGCTCTCCCGGGCCGGGAGAGGGCAGGGGCACCTCCTGCAGCTGGAAGGTGCCGTTCAACTCTGCCAGTCTCCAGCTTTTCATCCTGCCTGCCCCTGAATGCGCGCCGCCGCATCAGACTCGGGCGGGGTCGACCCGTCAAGAGGCGGCGGAATTTGCAGGATGCAAAGAACGGCAGCGAAAGCATTGCATAATGCAGTGCAAAATGCAAAACGCCTTAGGCGCGAGTCCGGCGACGACAATGAAATTTTAGCGCGCAGATGGGCCGTTGCCCATGTGATTTTCTACATCTGTATAATTGGACATATCCAAAAGGACAGGTTTGCCGGGCTTGTCGGGGTGGGGCCGAAAAATTTATCGTAAACAATGTGAAATGCACATTTTGGCGTAAAATTTGCTTATAGATGAGCAGGGGTGTGCCCCTGTACCTGGTAAGATTTTGAAAAGAGGGAAGCCACGAATGAAGCATCCGGTCGACGCCCATGTGGGCAAGAGAATCCGTCATCGCCGTTGGATGATCGGGATGACCCAACAGCAGCTGGCGGACAAGGTCGGCATCAAGTTTCAACAGATCCAGAAGTATGAGACGGGCATGAACCGGGTCTCTGCCTCGCGGCTCTGGGATGTTGCCGAAGCACTTGGGGTGACGATCGCCTTCTTTTTCGATGGTCTTGCCGAGAGCGACGTGCCGAAGGCCGCCGGAAGCGACCTGATGGCCGACAAGGAGGCGCTGGAACTGGTGCGGTCCTACTACGCCATTCCCGAAGCCCAGCGCCGCCGCCTGTTCGACCTGGCGCGCGTGCTGTCTGACGCTGCCTGAAATTTCGGTCGCTTGACCGCAAGCCCCCGTGCCGCTAGCCCGGCTGCGGGGGCTTTTCATTTTCCGGGAGTGGGTCATGCGCAGGTTGGATGGGGCAGAAGAAGCAGAGCTGATGGCGACAGCCCATGCGCTTGCGGATGCCGCACGCGAGGCGACGCTGATGCATTTCCGCCGGCGCGGGTTGACGGCGGATACCAAGGAAACCGCGCGGTTTGATCCGGTGACGGTGGCCGACCGGCTGTCGGAGGAACGCATGCGGGCCATTCTGGCGGCACGCCGGCCGCAGGATGGCATCCTGGGCGAGGAATATGGCCGCACCACCGGCCAAAGCGGCCTGACCTGGGTGCTGGATCCGATCGACGGCACACGCGGCTATCTCTCCGGCACGCCGACCTGGGGCGTGCTGATCTCGGTTGCCGACGCGCAGGGGCCGCTGTTCGGCCTGATCGACCAGCCCTATATCCGCGAGCGCTTCGAGGGCGGTTTCGGCCGGGCCGAGGTGAACGGTCCGATGGGCCGGGCAGAGCTGCAGGCAAGACCGCCGCGGCCGCTGTCCGAGGCCATCGTGATGACCACATTCCCCGAGGTCGGCAGCCCCGTCGAAGGGGCGGCCTTTCGCCGGGTGGCGGACAAGGCGCGGCTCGTACGTTATGGCAACGATTGCTATGCCTATGCCTTGATTGCGGCGGGCCAGATCGACCTGGTGATCGAGGCGGGGCTGCAGGCCTATGACGTGCAGGCTCCGATCGCGGTGATCGAGGCCGCGGGGGGGGTGGTCACCGATTGGGAGGGCCGGCCCTGCCATGACGGGGGCCGGGTTCTCGCCGCCGCCAATGCCGCGATCCATGCCGAGGCGCTGGCGCTGCTGCGGGGCTAGCTCCTCGGCCGCGCGGCCGCGCTTCTCGTCGCGAAGGGGGCGCCGCCCCCGTCGCGGTTCCCGCGACTCCCCCGGGATATTTCCGCCAGTATGAAAGGGCTTGGGCTTGCCGAGGCGGGCTGGTAGAGTGCCACGGGCAGGCCGCGAGTCCTTCCCCCTTCTGTCGCGCCCGGCGTTCCCGATCCACCGAAGGGGTGGGCAGACAAGGGAACCGCCATGCCTGATATCCTGATCCGCAATGCCGACGTCGTCGTCACCATGAACGGCGCGCGTGACGAAATTTCCGGCGGCGACGTGCTGATCCGCGGCGGAGCCGTCGCGGCTGTGGCCAAGGGCATCGTCGCGCCGGGGGCCGAGATCGTGGAAGCCCGGGGCTGCGTCGTGACGCCGGGTTTGGTCAACACGCATCATCACCTCTACCAGACCCTGACGCGGGCCGTTCCCGGTGGGCAGGATGCCCTGCTTTTTGGCTGGCTCAAGACGCTGTACCCGATCTGGGCAGGGTTCGGCCCCGAGGAGATCTTCGTTTCGGCGCAGGTGGGGTTGGCGGAACTGGCGCTTTCGGGCTGCACCCTGACGTCGGACCATCTCTACCTCTTTCCCAACGGCGCGCGGCTGGATGACACCATTGCCGCCGCGCAGGAGGTGGGGCTGCGTTTCCACCCGACCCGCGGCGCCATGAGCATCGGCGAAAGCGCGGGGGGCCTGCCGCCGGATTCGCTGGTGGAGCGCGAGGCGGCGATCTTGGCGGACATGGTGCGCGTGGTGGACGCCCATCATGACCCGCGTGAGGGCGCGATGGTACGGGTGGGGCTGGCACCTTGCTCGCCCTTCTCGGTCACGCGCGATCTGATGCGCGACACCGCGCTGCTGGCGCGCGACAAGGGGGTGATGCTGCACACCCATCTGGCCGAGAATGACGAGGACATCGCCTATAGCCTTGCACGGTTCGGCTGCCGGCCCGGGCAATATGCCGAGGATCTGGGCTGGACGGGCGAGGACGTCTGGCACGCCCATTGTGTCAAGCTCGACGCCGGCGAAATAGATCTGTTCGCCCGCACCGGCACCGGGGTGGCGCATTGCCCCTGCTCGAACTGCCGTCTCGGCTCCGGCATTGCGCCGGTGCGGGCCATGCGCGACGCGGGGGTCAAGGTGGGGCTGGGGGTGGATGGCTCGGCCTCCAACGACGCCGGCAATCTGGTGCTGGAGGCGCGTCAGGCGCTTTTGCTGCAGCGCGTGGCGCGTGGCGCCAACGCGATGAGCGCGCGCGAGGCGCTTGAAATCGCCACGCTGGGCGGCGCGCGGGTGCTGGGCCGCCCCGACTGCGGCGCGCTGGAGGTCGGCAAGCGCGCCGATATCGCGATCTGGGACGTTTCGGGCATCGAGGCGGCGGGAGCGTGGGACCCGGTCGCGGCGCTGGTGCTGTGCGGCCCGCCCCGGGTGCGGGATTTGTTCGTCGAGGGGCGACAGGTGGTGCGCGACGGCGAGACGAGAACGATCGACCTCGCCCGGGTGGTGGAGCGGCAGAAGATACTGGCCCGGCGATTGGCTGGATAAGGGTTTACAGGCCTGCGGCGCCGGGGCTGCAGGTCACCCGGTGTTCCGGGCGGTAGCCGGCTTTCCGGCATGCACCTGAGAAGGGGAATTCGGCAAAGTGGCGGAGGAGGCGCTCCGCCGGTTCCGAAAGCCGAACCCATGCATTTCCGCAACTATCCTCCGGCAATCGTCCGGAGACCGCTCCAGTTCTGCACCGCCGCCCGAGAATCCGCTTTGCAACGGGCCGACTTGCGGCTATGGCGCAGGCATGATCGCACATGGCACCCTGATCTCGCTGCCCCGACGCCGACGCTGAGCGCCTGCGCCCGATCTGCCGTGGCCCGATCCGTCGTGATCCCGGCCAAATCCCCTTACAGCATTGACCTTTCGTCCCGGCCTTGGCATCCCTTGGCCTTCCCTGAAGGAACCCTGCCCATGATCTCCGCCGTCCTGCCGACCTACAACCGTGCCCCGATCGCTTTCGTCAAAGGCGAAGGCAGCTGGCTGACTGCCGAGGACGGCAGCCGATACCTCGATCTCGGTGCTGGCATCGCGGTGAACGCGCTTGGCCATGCCCACCCGGCGCTGGTGCAGACGCTGACCGAACAGGCGCAGAAGCTCTGGCATGTGTCGAACGTCTATCGCATCCCCGAACAGGAGAAGCTGGCCGAGGCGCTGGTCGACAAGACCTTTGCCGACACGGTGTTCTTCACCAATTCCGGCACGGAAGCCGCCGAACTCGCCATCAAGATGGCCCGCAAGTACCACCATGACAAAGGCACCCCGCGGGCCGAGATCATCGCCTTCGAAGGCGCGTTCCATGGCCGCTCCACCGGGGCGATTGCCGCGGCCGGGTCGGAGAAGATGGTCAAGGGCTTTGGCCCCCTGATGCCCGGCTTCACCCATCTGCCCTTCGGCGACCACGAGGCGCTGAAGGCCGCCGTCGGGCCGCAGACCTGCGCCGTCATCATCGAGCCGATCCAGGGCGAGGGCGGCATCCGCACCCTGCCCGACGCCTGCCTGAAGGGCCTGCGCGACCTGTGCGACCAGCACGGCGCGTTGCTGATCTTCGACGAGGTGCAATGCGGCGTCTCGCGCACGGGACGGCTCTTTGCCCATGAATGGGCCGGCGTCACCCCCGATATCATGATGGTCGCCAAAGGCATCGGCGGTGGCTTTCCCCTGGGCGCGGTGCTGGCCACCGAAAACGCCGCCTCCGGCATGGTCGCGGGCAGCCATGGCTCCACCTATGGCGGCAACCCGCTGGGCTGCGCCATCGGGTCCAAGGTGCTGGAGATCGTCTCCGACGACGCCTTCCTCGCCGAGGTCAACCGCAAGGGCGGGCTCTTCGCCCAGGGCCTCGAATCCCTCGTCGCCCGCCACCCCAAGGTCTACGAGGCCGTGCGCGGCCAGGGCCTGATGCTCGGCCTGAAATGCAAGGCGACCAATACCGATGTGGTCAAGGCCAACTATGACCAGCACCTGCTGACCGTCGCCGCGGCTGACAACGTGATCCGCCTGCTGCCGGCCCTGAACATTCCCGACGCCGACATCACCGAGGCGCTGGCCCGGCTTGACCGCGCCGCCAGCGCACTGGAGGCCTGATGCACGCCGCCATCGAAACCGCACACCGCAGCCGCCGACGACTGTGAACTGACGCTGACTTCATCTGTTCACAAATATCCTGCAGGGGTCCGGGGGTGCAAAACCCCCGGGGGCTCCACCAGAAAACCGGTTCGACATGAAACACTTCCTCGATATCCACAAGACCCAAGCTTCCGACCTCAGGGCGATGATCGACAACGCCCATGCCATGAAGATCGCCCGCAACAATCGCCCCAAGGGCACGCCCGATGACGACCAGCCGCTGGCGGGCCGCATGGTGGCGCTGATCTTCGAGAAACCCTCGACCCGTACCCGCGTGTCCTTCGATGTCGGCGTGCGGCAGATGGGTGGGCAGACCATGGTGCTGTCCGGCAAGGAAATGCAGCTTGGCCATGGCGAGACCATCGCCGACACCGCGCGCGTTCTGTCGCGCTATGTCGATCTCATCATGATCCGCACCTTCGAGGAGGCGACGCTGCTCGAAATGGCAGAACATGCCACCGTGCCGGTGATCAACGGCCTGACCAACCGCACCCACCCCTGCCAGATCATGGCCGATGTCATGACCTATGAGGAACATCGCGGTCCGATCGCCGGCAAGAAGGTGGTCTGGGCCGGCGACGGCAACAACGTCGCCGCCTCCTTCCTGCACGCCGCCGGACAGTTCGGTTTCGATTTCACCTTCACCGGCCCCGAGACGCTGGACCCCGAGGCCGCCTTTGTCGACTTCGCGCGCGCCAAGGGCGCCAACGTCCAGATCGAACGCGACCCGCACAAGGCCGTGGATGGGGCTGATCTGGTGGTCACGGACACCTGGGTGTCGATGCACGATCCCGAAAGCGCCAAGGAGCGTCGCCACAACCAGTTGCGCGGCTATCAGGTCAACGAGGCGCTGATGGCGCGCGCCAAGCCCGACAGCCTGTTCATGCATTGCCTGCCGGCGCATCGCAACGACGAGGCGACCTCGGCCGTGATGGACGGCCCGCATTCGGTGATCTTCGACGAGGCGGAAAACCGGCTGCATGCGCAAAAGGCGATCATGCGCTGGTGCCTCGGGGTCTGACCCTCTCGGGGCCTTCGGCGCCGCATCGCAGACCAGGACGTGTGCCAGAGGCGACGAGGAGGAGGGCAGGCATGGCAAAGCGCAAGACAGCCGGGCCGCAATCTTTCGCCCTGCAGGCGATGGATGCCGACGGCATCCTGCGCCTCGCGACCGGCCTGTCGCGCGCCGAATACGACGCCATGCTTGCCCGCCGCAACCTGATCCGCTTTCTCGTCGCATGCTCCGGCTGTCTGAAGCTGACCAGAGCCCTTGGCCGCGCGCTGGGGCTGCGCCGGCGTGACCTGCGCGCGGAAATCGACGGCTGGCTCTGCGAACCCGGCCCGCATCATGGCCAGATCCTCTGGGCCGGGCGCAACCGTCTGGTCGGCAGTTCCGCCGCCACTGGCCCGCTGATCTTCGACCTTGACGGCGCGCAACTGGCGCTGATCTTTGCCGCGCTGAAACAGGCGCAAGACCTCAGCCTGTCCACCACGCAATCCGAAAACTATGCGGTGCTGCGCAACCGGCTGTCTTTCATGCTGCCGCCCACCCTGCGCCAGCTGGTCGATGTTGCCGCCCCGCCTGTCGCGCCGGGGCTGGAGGGGGAGGAACCCGCCGCCCTCGCCCCGGTGGTCGATGCGATCCGCCAATGGCGTCGGTTGCGGCTGCGCTATGAGGCCGCCTCTGGCGCGATTACCGAGCGCACGCTATGGCCCTTGGTTCTGCACTATCGCGACGCCTGCCTTGTCGGCTGGTGCGAGTTGCGCGGCGAATACCGCAGCTTTCGGTTTGACCGCATGCTTGAGGTGGACGTCCTGCCGGACAGCCCGCCCCGCCTCCGCGCGGCTGTTCTGGCCGAGTGGAAAGCCACCCAGTGGCGTGACTGACCTTGTCGCTGCCCGGAACAGCCTTGCGCCCGTCCGCCTCTTGGCGCTTGATGGGCGCACGCTGACAGGAGACCGCGATGCACGCCCCCACATCCCATTTCATCCATTCCCTGACCGCCCTTTCGGCCATCCTCACCAAGGCCGAGGCCCATGCCGAGGCGAAGAAGATCAAGCCCGAGGTGCTGCCGCAGTTGCGGCTGATCGCCGACATGTTCCCGCTCTGGCGGCAGATCGCCATCGTGACCGACCATGCCAAGGGCGCCTCGGCCCGGTTGGCCGGGCTGGAGGTGCCGTCCTTTCCCGACACCGAAACCACGATCGCGGACTTGCAGGCCCGCATCGCCAAGACCATCGACTTTCTGAAGACCATTCCCGACAGCGCCTATGAAGGTGCCGAGGCCCGCACCATCACCGTCCGGGCCGGTTCGCGCGAACTGACCTTTCCGGCCCTGCAATATCTGCACAGCTATGCCGTGCCGAATTTCTATTTCCACATGAGCACGGCCTACAACATCCTGCGCGCCAATGGCGTCGAAGTCGGCAAGGTGGATTTCCTCGGCGGCTGAGCCGGGGCACTGGCGGCGGGGGCGGCGTCAGGCGAAGGCTGCCTCCAGCGCCACCTCGACCATGGCGCCGAAACTTGTTTCCCGCTGGTCGGCGGGCAGGGCCTCATTGGTCAGCATGTGGTCCGAGATTGTCAGCACCGCAAGCGCCCGACGACCGTGACGCGCGGCAAGGTGGTAAAGCTCGGCCGCTTCCATCTCGACGCAAAGCGTGCCGTGGCGCTGCAACTGGTCCGACAGGTCGGGGCGTTCGTCATAGAAGGTGTCCGACGAAAAGATGCCGCCGACATGCACCGGCACGCCAACCTTCAATGCGGCGGCGTGGGCGGCCATGAGCAGCCCAAAATCCGCGCAGGGGGCGAAGTTCAGCTCGCGGAAGATCGACCGCGAGGGCGAGCCGCAGGTCGAAGCGGTCTGCGCCAGCACCAGATCACGCACCTTGACGTGGTGTTGCAGAGCCCCGGCGCTGCCGATGCGGATCAGGGTCTGCGCGCCGTAATCCTGCATCAGCTCATTGGCGTAGATCGACAGCGACGGCATGCCCATGCCCGAGCCGTGGATCGTCACGCGATGCCCGCGCCAAGTGCCGGTGTAGCCCAGCATCCCGCGCACCTCGTTCACCAGAACCGGGTTTTCCAGATAGGTCTGGGCCGCCCAGCGGGCGCGGTAAGGGTCGCCCGGCAAAAGCACAGTCTCGGCAATCTCGCCGGGTTTGGCACCGATATGGAACGTCATCGCAATCTCCCCGTCGCCGGGCAGGCTATGACAGGTTCTCCGGAAGCGAAAGCCCGTCAGGCGTGCTGATGGGTCTTGGCTTCGAACTGATGGGCATTGAGGCAGAAGCTGCAATCCTGCGGCCGGGACAACTCGCCCCGGTCCAGCACCAACCGGCAGGCGCCGCGATCATGGCAGGTGCCGCAGGTTTCCAGCAGCTCCAGCCATTCGGCGTGGTCGGCCTTCACCTCGTCCTCGGACAGACCGAAGATCGCGGCCATGGCAATCACCCGGTCCGGCACGTCATGCGGCATGCGCACGAAGGCCTCGACCTGAGCCCGGCTCATGCCGAGATCGTCAAGGTCGCGGTCGGTCAGCGCATCGACCTCGCGCACTTCGTTCCAGCGTTCAACAAGGGCTTTGATCCGTTCGAACATGGCCGTCTCCTGACTTGCGGTTGCGGCCAATGTCCTCCCTTTGTCAGGGGAAACCTTGATCTGGCGCAAGTCAGGCGGTTTCCGGCGGGCTCAACGCCGGAAATCCTGATGGGTTTCCATCATTCCGCCGCCAGCGGCGCCTGATCGACCAGCGCCACGATGTCGAGCATGATGCGGTTCAACTCGAAATCCTTGGGCGTGTAGACGGCGGCGACGCCCATGGCGCGCAGCTTTGCGGCGTCGTCCTCGGGGATGATGCCGCCGACGACCAGCGGGACATGGTCCAGCCCCGCCTGCCGCATCCGGTCGAGCGTTTCGGTGATCAGCGGGATATGGCTGCCAGACAGGATCGACAGGCCGACGACATGCGCCTCCTGGTCGGCGGCGGCCGAGACGATCTCGGCCGGGGTCAGGCGGATGCCGTCGTAATGGATGTCCATGCCGACATCGCGGGCGCGGGCGGCGATCTGCTCGGCGCCGTTGGAATGGCCGTCAAGGCCCGGCTTGCCGACAAGGAACTTCAGCCGGCGGCCGAGTTTCGAGGACACCGCATCGACGGCCTCGCGCACCGGCTCCAGCCCTTCGGTGCGGTTCGACGGGCTGCGCGACACGCCGGTAGGCGCGCGGTATTCGCCGAAAGCGCTGCGCACCATGGCGCCCCATTCGCCGGTGGTGCATCCCGCCTTGGCCGCGGCGATGGAGGCCGGCATGATGTTCTCGCCCGAGGCCGCCGCCTGCCGCAGCGCGGCGAGGGCGGCATTCACGCGGGCTTCGTCGCGGGTTGCGCGCCAGTCCCTCAGGCGGGCAATCTGGTCGGCCTCAGCCGCCGCGTCGACCACCATGATCGCACCATCCCCCGCGGTCAGCGGTGAGGGCGCGGCTTCGGTCCAGCGATTGACACCGACGACCACGGTTTCCTTCGCCTCAATCTTGCCGATCCGCTCGGCATTGGCCTCCACCAGCCGGCCCTTCATGTAGTCGATGGCCGCCACCGCCCCGCCCATGGCGTCGATCTGCGCCAGTTCCGCCCGCGCGCCGTCTTTCAGCGCGCTGACCTTGCGGTCGATGGCCGGGTTGCCGTCAAAGAGGTCATCATATTCCAGAAGATCGGTTTCATAGGCGAGGATCTGCTGCATCCTGAGCGACCATTGCTGATCCCAGGGCCGCGGCAGGCCCAAAGCCTCGTTCCAGGCGGGCAATTGCACGGCGCGGGCGCGGGCCTTTTTCGACAGGGTGACGGCCAGCATTTCCAAGAGGATGCGGTAGACGTTGTTCTCCGGCTGCTGCTCGGTCAGCCCCAGCGAGTTCACCTGCACCCCATAGCGGAAGCGGCGATACTTGGCGTCGGCGATGCCGTAGCGGTCCGACAGGATCTCGTCCCAGAGGTCGACGAAGGCGCGCATCTTGCACAGTTCGGTCACGAACCGGATGCCGGCATTGACGAAAAACGAGATTCTGCCGACCATATTCGGGAAATCTGCCGCCGAAACTTTCCCTTTCAGATCATCCAGCACGGCGCAGGCGGTGGCCAGCGCAAAGGCCAGTTCCTGTTCGGGCGTCGCGCCGGCCTCTTGCAGGTGGTAGGAACAGACGTTCATCGGGTTCCACTTCGGCAGATGCTTCTGCGTATAGGCGGCAACGTCGGTGATCATGCGCAGCGAGGGTTTCGGCGGGGCGATATAGGTGCCGCGCGAGAGATACTCCTTGATGATGTCGTTCTGCACCGTGCCTTGCAGGGCGGTGATATCGGCGCCCTGTTCCTCGGCCACGGCGATATACAGCGCCAAGAGCCAGGGGGCGGTGGCATTGATCGTCATCGAGGTGTTCATCTGCTCAAGCGGGATGTCCTTGAACAGGGCGCGCATGTCGCCAAGGTGGCAGACCGGCACGCCGACCTTGCCGACCTCGCCCTTCGAAAGCTCATGGTCGCTGTCATAGCCGGTCTGGGTCGGCAGATCGAAGGCCACCGACAGGCCGGTCTGACCCTTGGCAAGGTTGGTGCGGTAAAGCGCGTTCGAGGCGGCGGCGGTCGAATGGCCCGCATAGGTGCGGAAAAGCCAGGGCTGTTCTTTTTGCGCGGTCGTTTCTTGCGCGGTCATGGCGGGCCTCATCGGTGAATCGCGGCGGCAATTTTATTTCGTCATGGGGTAGATAGGCGACATTTTCGGGCGCTGTCAATCGCTGCGCTGCGGCGAACTCCTCGGGCGCCTGCGGCTTCTCGTCGTGGGATGGTGGCCGATGAGCGGCGCAGCCGACGAAGAGGGATTTTGACTTTGCCGGAAATTCGGGCAGGCTGGCGACATGTTTCGTGAGGTTGCGCTTCCGTTTTGGCTGCTTGTGCTGATCGTCGGCTTTGCCGCCGTGACCTTCGCCTCGCATTTCCTGTTCCCTTCGGTGCGCTGGTTTTTCCGCAAGCGGGCGGAACGGGCGTTGGCGCAACTGAACGCAAGGCTCGACCGCCCGATCGAGTGGTTCAAGCTGGCCCGGCGGCAGGACATGATCGTGCGGCTGGCCTATGATCCGAAGGTGATGGCGGCGGTAGCGGACCATGCGGTCGAAGCGGGCATTCCCGGCGAGGTGGCCTTCGAGGAGGCCCGCCACTATGCGCGCGAGATCGTGCCGGGGTTCTCCGCGACGCTCTATTTCGGCGTCGCCACGCGGCTTGCCCGCTGGATCAGCCGCGGGCTTTACCGGGTGCGCATCGGCAAGGTGGACCCGGCGCTGACCAGCGGGCTTGACCGAAAGGCGACGGTGATCTTCGTGATGAACCACCGCTCGAACATGGATTATGTGCTGGTGACATGGCTGGTGGCCAACCGCTCGGCGCTGTCCTATGCGGTGGGCGAATGGGCGCGGGTCTGGCCGCTGTCGCGGCTGATCCGGGCGATGGGGGCCTATTTCATAAGGCGCGGCAGCCGCAACACGCTCTATCGCCGGGTGCTGGCGCGCTATGTGCAGATGGCGACCGAAGAGGGCACCACGCAGGCGATCTTTCCCGAAGGCGGGCTTTCGCTGGACGGTCGGGTCGGGCAGGCCAAGATGGGGCTGTTGAACTACATCGTCACCGGGGCGGGACTGGGGCGCGATGTGTTGTTCGTGCCGGTCGGCATCGCCTATGACCGGGTGCTGGAGGATCGGGTGCTGATCCGCGCCGGGCAGGCGGGGGAGCGGCGGTTCCGCGCCGGCATCGGGGCGATCCTGCGCTTTGTCCTGGTCAATCTCTGGCGCCGGCTGCGCGGCCGCTTCAAGGGCTTTGGCACGGCGGCGGCGGGGTTTGGCCCGCCGCTATCGCTCAGGGCCTTCATGGCCGCCAATCCGGAAGCCCCGACCGAGGTGCTGGGCGCGCATCTGATGGCCGAGATCGAAAAGGTCGTGCCGGTGCTGCCGGTGCCTTTGGTCGCCGCCGCGCTGGAAAGCCAGCCCGCCGACCGCGCCGCGCTGGCGGACCGCATGGCGGCTCTCGCGGCCGCCCTGGACGGCGCAGGGGCGGTGTTGAAACTGCCGCCGCAGGGGCTGGCGCAGGCGCTGGATGAGGGGCTTGCGCCGCTGCTCGGCCGTGGGTTGGTTGGCGAGGATCTGCGGCCCAGTGCGGGATCGGCCCCGGTGCTGGCCTTTTACGCCGCCCCGATCTGGCAACGTCTGGAGGCGGGACTGCCCGCTGGCGCTGCATTGCGGCGGACATAAAATTACAATTTCTGCACTGCACCTATTGCAATATTGCGCATCCCAAGTATTTCATTGCCTCAACCCGCCCCGATTCTGCGGCGCGGCACGATTTGCAAGGAGGCCCAGATGGCTTTGGACACCGCGCCCACGATTGCGCCCTATGACGCTCCGGTGAAGGATCTGTACGAGATCGGCGAAATGCCCCCCCTGGGCCATGTGCCGAAGCAGATGTACGCCTGGACCATCCGCCGCGAACGCCACGGCGCCCCCGAAGACGCCATGAAGCTGGAGGTGGTGGACACCTGGAAGCTCGACAGCCAGGAAGTGCTGGTGCTGGTGATGGCCGCCGGCGTCAACTACAACGGCGTCTGGGCCGGCCTTGGCCAGCCGATCAGCCCGTTTGACGGCCACAAGCAGGACTATCACATCGCCGGTTCGGATGCGGCAGGCATCGTCTGGGCGGTGGGCGACAAGGTGAAGCGCTGGAAGGTCGGCGACGAGGTGGTGATCCACTGCAATCAGGACGACGGCGACGACGAGGAATGCAACGGCGGCGACCCGATGTTCTCGCCCTCCCAGCGCATCTGGGGTTATGAGACCAACGACGGCAGCTTCAGCCAGTTCACCCGCGTCCAGGCCCAGCAACTGATGCCGCGGCCGCGCCATCTGACCTGGGAGGAATCGGCCTGCTACACGCTGACGCTGGCCACCGCCTACCGGATGCTCTTCGGCCACGCCCCGCATGACCTGAAGCCGGGCCAGAACGTGCTGGTCTGGGGCGCTTCCGGTGGGCTTGGGTCTTACGCGATCCAGCTGGTCAACACCGCCGGCGCCAATGCGATCGGGGTAATCTCGGACGAATCCAAGCGCGATTTCGTGATGAGCCTTGGTGCCAAGGGCGTCATCAACCGCAATGACTTCAAGTGCTGGGGCCAGCTCCCGAAGGTCAACTCCGACGAATACAACGCCTGGCTGAAAGAGGCGCGCAAGTTCGGCAAGGCGATCTGGGACATCACCGGCAAGGGCGTGAACGTCGACATGGTGTTCGAGCACCCCGGCGAGCAGACCTTCCCGGTCTCGTCACTGATCTGCAAGAAGGGCGGCATGGTGGTGATCTGCGCCGGCACCTCGGGGTTCAACTGTACCTTCGACGTGCGCTACATGTGGATGCACCAGAAGCGCCTGCAGGGCAGCCACTTCGCCCACCTGAAACAGGCGGCAGCAGCCAACAAGCTGATGTGCGAGCGCCGGCTTGACCCCTGCATGTCCGAGGTCTTCCCCTGGGCCGACATCCCGAAGGCCCATACGCTGATGTGGAAGAACAAGCACAAGCCCGGCAACATGGCCGTGCTGGTGCAGGCACCGACCACTGGCCTGCGCACCTTTGAGGACGCGCTGGAAGCGGGTCGCAAGGGCTGAGCTTCCCCGAACGGGCATCTCACTGCCAAAAGGGCCGCAGCGGAACCGCGCTGCGGCCCTGTGTTTTGCCATCGGCCGAACTATTGGTCGGACTCTTTGCACATGCGGCGCTAGACTATTCCCAGAATCAATACAATCCTAGGCAGAGTTCCGGGCCGTGGGCAGGATGCCTTTGGCAGGATCAGTGGTTCAAGCAATGTGCTGACGGGGGGCCTCATGCGCCATGACTGGATTTTCGACGTGCTGCGCGATCTCAAGGCCTATGCGCTGTCCAACGGCTTGCCGGCTCTGGCGGTGAAGGCGGACGAGGCGCTGCGGGTCGCCCGGGCCGAGATGGCCGTGCGGCCTGCGACCGAAGCGGGCGCCGATCCGGATGGCACCGGCTCTGCGGTGCCGCGTCGTCCGCATTAGCGGCACTGGCCCTTTCCGGGCCGACCGCCTATGGTCGGCCCATGCTGCCGACCCTTACCTTTTCCGACGATCAGGCCGAAGCCTATGACCGCGTGGCGGCCAGCCTTCTGTCCATGGGCATTGACCTTGCCGAAGGAACGCTGACGCCCCGGGCCGAGGGCAAGGCCTCGGTTCTTGCCGTGATCGGCAAGGCTGGGTCGGGCAAGACCATGCTTTTGGCCAATCTCTACAAGGCGATGCAGGGGGCGGGTGTCGACATCGTCTCGGGCGATTACGAAGGCCGCCGCCGCAAGGACCGCCGGACGCTGGCGATTCTGGCCCCTACCAACAAGGCTGCCTCGGTCTTGCGCCTGAGCGGCGTGCCGGCGACTACCATCCATCGCATCCTCTACACCCCGGTCTATGACCCGCAATACGAAAAGATCGCCGAATGGCTGACCGGGCAAGGTACCCGCCCGGTGGTCGAAGGCTTGACCGAACTGGCGCTCGACCGGGCCAAGGCGTTTTACGACCAGGTGGCCTCGATCCCCGGCGCGCTGGCGGCGGCGGGTCTGCGCGGCAGCGATTTCATCAAGGGCTGGAAACGGCGCGAAGAACCACTGGACGTGGGTTTCGTCGACGAAAGCTCGATGCTGGACGAGCGCCAGCTTGGCGACCTGCGCGAGATCTTCCCGGCGCTGGTGCTGTTCGGCGATCCGGCGCAGCTGGCCCCCGTGGGCCAAAGCGGCGAGATGGTGTTCGACAATCTGGCCGAGCCGCTGAAGCTGACCCTGCACCGCATCCACCGACAAACGCAGGACAATCCGATCCTCGATCTGGCGCATGCCCTGGCCGATGAGCGCGTCGGCTTTGACGATTTCGAACGGCTGGTCCAGGAAACCGCCCGGCGCGACGACCGGGTGGTCTGGGCCGAGCGGGTGGACGCCGACCTGATGGCGCGCAGCCCGGTGCTGGTGTGGCGCAACGCCACCCGCATCCGGCTCATCACCGCCTTCCGCGCCGCCCATGGCGCGCCCGAGGATGACCTGCTGCCCGGCGAACCGCTGATCTGCGACGGCATCGAACTGCCGCTGAAGCACCGCAAGAAACGCATCGACCTCGAGGCGCGCGGCCTCATCAAGGGCGCGCAGGTGATCTACCTTGGCCCCGGCAACCGCCCCGGCTTTGCCAAGCTTCATGTCATCGGCGCCGAGGAGCCGCAGCTCTCCGCCGCCTCGATCATCAAGATCGAAAAGCCCGACGAGGAAGAACCCTTCATCCCGCACGCCGCCACCATGGGCGCGGCCTTCCTGCACGGCGCGGCGGTGACAATCCACAAGGCGCAGGGTAGCCAGTGGGAGACCGTGCAGGTCTTCGCCCCCGACCTTTACGCCGCCGCCGCCGCGGGCCGGACCGAAGCCGGCGTGCCGCTCTGGAAGCGCCTCGCCTATGTCGCCATCACCCGCGCCGAAAAGCGCCTGCTGTGGGTGGTGCGCAACCGGCTTGGCCGCCCGACCTATCCCCTCACCGTGGCCGACCTCAAGCCTGCTGCTGCGCCTTTGGAGCTGCGATCCAACGACGACTAGGCTTTTCCTGCCGCGCCAAAGCCGCTAGCCTAGGCCAAACACTTTCATACTGGCTCAAATATCCCGCGGGGGTCCGGGGGTGTGAAACCCCCGGGGGCCAGCCACAGGAGCCTGCCCATGAAATGCGTCTTCGTCCAGTTCCGCTGCACCCCCGGCAAGACCTATGAGGTTGCCGACGCGATCTATGACCGCGAAGTGGTGAGCGAGCTTTACTCGACCTCGGGCGAATATGACCTGATCGCCAAGGTCTATATCCCGGACGAAGAGGATGTCGGCCATTACCTGTCGGGCCGGCTGTTTGACATTCCGGGCATCGTGAAAACCCTGACCACGATGACCTTCAAGGCGTTCTGACCCGATGGGGTGGGGTCTCACCCCACCCCCCGCCTCACCGCAGGATCGGCGGGCCGTCCATCATCGCGGCCTTCACGAAGGCGGCAATCCGGCCTGCATCCTTTACCCCGGGCGCGCTTTCGACGCCCGAGGATACATCCACCTGCCGCGCGTTGGTCAGCCGGATCGCCTCGGCCACGTTTTCGGGCGTCAGCCCGCCGGCCAGCATCCACGGCCGCAGCCAGCGGCGCTGCGCCACCAGCCGCCAGTCGAAGGACAACCCGTTGCCGCCCGGCAGCGCGGCGTTTTTCGGCGGTTTGGCGTCGACCAGAATCTGGTCGGCCACCAGCGAATAGTCGAACACCGCCGCCAGATCGCCCTCGTCGGCCACGCCCACCGCCTTCATCACCGGCAGGCCATAGCGGGCGCGCACTTCGGCCACGCGGTCGGGGGACTCATGGCCATGCAGTTGCAGCATGTCCAGCGGCATCGCCTCGGTGATCGCATCCAGCGTCGCGTCATCGGCATTGACCGTCAGCGCCACCTTGGCCAGCCCGACCGGCGCGACCAAGGCCAGACGCCGCGCTTGTTCAATGCTCAGGTGACGCGGGCTTTTGGCAAAGAACACCAGCCCCATATAGGCCGCGCCGGTGGCCGCAACGGCGGCGACATCGGCTTCGGTCTTCAGGCCGCAGATCTTGACGCGGATATCGGGCATCTCACGCCTTCGGTTTTTCAAGGATTGCCAGAACATCGTCCTTCGGCACCGAAACGCTGTCCTTCATCACCGCGAGTTCCCGCTCCAGCCGCGTCACCTCGCGGCTTTGCCGGCTGGCGGCGCTGCGGTGCTTGCGTTCGCGCAACCATTCCCAGACGAAACCGATCAACAGACCGGCGATCATGCCGCCGAAGATCACCAGAAACAGCGGCAATTCCAATTGCCAGGCAAGCCCGGTGAAGGCCGCGATGTCATCGGGCAGGGCCTTGATCTGCACAGGCGCGCGGTTCGCCATCGCCACCGTCAGCAATGACAGGGCAAGAACCGCAAGAAACAGGTAACGCAGATAGCGGATCATCCCGGCCCCCAGGCATTGCTTTGCCCCAATATCGGGCGCGCGGCGGGCAGAGGCAAGTGCGGCTTATTTGCCGTTCAGCCGGTCGCGCAGCAGTTTGCCGGTCTTGAAGAAGGGCACCTTCTTGTCATCGACCTTGACCGCCTCGCCGGTGCGCGGGTTACGCCCGATCCGGGCATCGCGCGCCTTGACCGAGAAAGCGCCAAAGCCGCGCAGTTCCACCCGGTCGCCCTTGGCCAAAGCCTCGATGATCTCTTCAAAGACCGTGTTGACGATCCGCTCGACATGGCGCTGCGTCAAATGCGGGTTTTCGTCTGCAATCTTCTGGATCAGTTCCGAGCGGATCATCCGTATCATCCCCCTGCGTGGTCGGATGAGCCCTGTTTTCGGACCCTTGAAGCCGCCACCTGTTGTTTTTCAACAAGACTATAGGCAAAATTTTTCCGCCCGCACAAACGTTTTCGCTGCAACGACTGCCGGAATGACAAAGAGGCCCCGTCTTGCAACGGGGCCTCCTGTCATTGTTTCCGATACAAAGCGTATCAGATCACTTGTTGCCGCCCTTGAGGGCTGCGCCAAGGATGTCGCCCAGCGAGGCGCCCGAATCGGACGAGCCATACTGTTCCACGGCTTCCTTCTCTTCGGCGATCTCGCGCGCCTTGATCGACAGGCCCAGCTTGCGGGTCTTCGGGTCGATGTTGGTGACGCGCACGTCGAGCTTGTCGCCGACGTTGAAGCGCTCGGGGCGCTGGTCGGCGCGGTCGCGCGACAGGTCCGAACGGCGGATGAACGACTTGGCGCCGTTGTATTCCACCTCGATGCCGCCGTCTTCGATGGCAGTGACGGCGACGGTGATGATGCCGCCGCGCTTCACGCCGTCAACGGCGTCGGTGAAGGTGTCGTCGCCAAGCGCCTTGATCGAGAGCGAGATGCGCTCTTTCTCGACGTCAACCTCGGTGACGGCGGCCTTGACCACGTCGCCCTTGCGATAGGACTGGATGGCTTCTTCGCCACGCTGGTCCCACGACAGGTCGGACAGGTGAACCATGCCGTCGATGTCGTTGTCGAGGCCGACGAACAGACCGAATTCGGTGATGTTCTTGACTTCGCCTTCGATGGCCGAGCCAACCGGGTGGGTTTCGGCAAAGACTTCCCACGGGTTGCGCTGGGTCTGCTTGAGGCCGAGCGACACGCGGCGCTTGGCGCTGTCGATTTCCAGCACCATGACTTCGACTTCCTGCGAGGTCGAGACGATCTTGCCGGGGTGGACGTTCTTCTTGGTCCAGGACATTTCCGAGACGTGAACCAGACCCTCGACACCGGCTTCCAGCTCCACGAAGGCGCCGTAATCGGTGATGTTGGTGACGCGGCCCTTGTGGACGGTGCCAAGCGCGTAAAGCTTTTCAACCGCATCCCACGGATCCGACTGCAGCTGCTTCATGCCGAGGCTGATGCGGTGGGTTTCCTTGTTGATCTTGATGACCTGGACCTTGATGGTCTCGCCGATCGTCAGGATCTCGGACGGGTGGTTGACGCGGCGCCATGCCATGTCGGTGACGTGCAGCAGGCCGTCCACGCCGCCGAGGTCAACGAAGGCACCGTATTCGGTGATGTTCTTGACCACGCCGTCGACGATCTGACCTTCGGTCAGGTTGCCGATGACTTCGGCGCGCTGTTCGGCACGCGATTCTTCCAGGATCGCACGGCGCGAGACAACGATGTTGCCACGACGACGGTCCATTTTCAGGATCTGGAACGGCTGCTTCATGCCCATCAGCGGGCCGGCATCACGCACCGGACGGACGTCAACCTGCGAGCCCGGCAGGAACGCAACAGCGCCGCCCAGATCGACAGTGAAGCCACCCTTGACGCGGCCGAAGATCGCGCCGTCGACGCGGGTTTCGGAAGCGTAGGCTTTTTCCAGACGGTCCCAGGCTTCTTCGCGGCGAGCTTTCTCGCGGCTGATCTGGGCTTCGCCGCGGGCATTTTCCACGCGGTCAAGGTAGACCTCGACTTCGTCGCCCACGTTGATCGACGGGGCTTCGCCGGGGTTTGCGAATTCTTTCAGATCGATCCGGCCTTCCATCTTGTAGCCGACGTCGATGATGGCCTGGCCCGCTTCGATCGCGATGACCTTGCCTTTGACAACCGTGCCCTCTTCGGGGGTGTCAATCTCGAAGCTTTCCTTCAGAAGGGCTTCGAATTCGTCCATGGATGCTTTAGCGCACATTCAGTTCAGTTCCTTTTCTTTCGTTTTCACAGGCCATGCGGTTGGCTCCGCCGGTCTTGCTGCTCAAATGACAAAGGGGCCACGGCAGCGCCGGACCCTTTCCGGGGCCGCGTATAGGCGCGAATCCCCTGCGGGGCAAGGGTGAAACGGCGGCGGCACCGGCGGCGAAATGCCTAGGCCAGACGTGCGCGCACCACCTCGATGGCCCGCGCCACGGCCTCCTCGATGGAAAGCTCGCTGGTGTCGATCTCCACTGCATCCGCTGCCGGGCGCAGGGGCGCGTCGGCCCGACCCATGTCGCGGGCGTCGCGGTCTTTCACCTGCGCCAGAACCTCGGCCGCGTCGCCGCCCAGTTCCAGCCAGCGGCGGTGCGCCCGCACCTCGGGGCTGGCGGTGACGTAAAGTTTCACCTCGGCCTCGGGGCAGATCACTGTGCCGATGTCGCGGCCATCCAGCACTGCGCCGCCCTCGGCCCTGGCGAAGCGGCGCTGGAAGTCGAACAGGGCGGCCCGCACTTCGGGGATCACCGCGACACGGCTGGCGGCCTGCCCGGCCTCGAGCGTGCGCAGGTCGTCGCGCGCCAGATCCTCGGGGGTCAGGGTTTGCGCGGCGGCAACCGGATCGCCGCCCTTCACCCCCACGGCCCGGTAAAGCGCCCCGGTATCAAGATGGGCAAAGCCGAAATGCGCGGCCACAGCCCGGCTGATTGTGCCCTTGCCCGCCGCTGCCGGGCCGTCGATCGCCACCGTGAAGATCATTGCCGCCTCCTCGCGCGCCGTTGGCTTCTCGTCGGATCACCCGCGCCGGATCTCGGCGCCGAGGCCGTTCATCAGGCTCTCGAAGATCGGGAAAGAGGTGACAATCGGCGAGGCGTCATCTACGGAGACCGGCTTTTGCGCCGCCATGCCGGCGACGAGGAAGGACATGGCGATGCGGTGGTCAAGATGGGTGGCGCAGGTCGCCCCCCCCGGCATGCCGCCGGCGCCCATGCCATGAACGATGAGCGTGTCCTCGTCCTCCTCGATCTTCACCCCGTTGGCCTCCAGCCCGCGGGCCATGGCGTCGATGCGGTCGCTTTCCTTGACCCGCAACTCCTTGACCCCGCGCATCACCGTCCTGCCGCTGGCGAAGGCCGCCACGACCGACAGGATCGGGTACTCGTCGATCATCGAGGGCGCGCGCTCGGGCGGCACCTCGATGCCCTTCATGTCGGCGCTGAAGCGCACGCGCAGATCGGCGACCGGCTCGCCGCCCTCCTCGCGCGGGTTCTGGAACTCGATCTCGGCCCCCATTTCAACGAGGGTCAGATACAGCCCGTTGCGGGTAAGGTTCTGGGAAACGCCGGGCACGAAGATGTCCGAGCCTTCCACGATCAGCGCGGCACAGACCGGAAAGGCCGCCGAGGACGGGTCGCGCGGCACGGCGACCGTCTGCGGCCGCAGCTCGGGCCGGCCGGTCAGGGTGATGACATTGCCCTCGGGCGTCTTTTCGACCGTCAGCTCGGCGCCGAAGCCCAGAAGCATGCGCTCGGAATGGTCGCGGGTGGGTTCCTTCTCGATCACCACAGTCTGGCCGGGGGCATTCAACCCCGCCAGCAGCACCGCCGATTTCACCTGCGCCGAGGCCACAGGCAGGGCATAGCGCACCGGCACCGGATTGGCCGCGCCCACCACGGTCATCGGCAGACGCCCGCCCTTGCGGCCATAGGCTTGCGTTCCGAACAGCGACAAGGGATCGGTCACGCGGCCCATCGGGCGCTTGCGCAACGAGGCATCGCCGGTGAAGGTCGCGGTCATCGCCGTGGTGGCCATGCAGCCCATGATGAGCCGCACCCCGGTGCCCGAATTGCCGCAGTCGATCACGTCCGCCGGCTCCTGAAACCCGCCGACGCCGACGCCGTTCACCGACCAAGCGCCCTCGCCGTGGCGCGTCACGGTCGCACCGAAGGCCCGCATCGCCGAGGCGGTGTCCAGCACGTCCTGCCCCTCCAGCAGCCCGGTGATCCGCGTCTGGCCCACCGCCATCGCGCCGAAGATCAGCGAGCGGTGCGAGATCGACTTGTCGCCCGGCACCGAGGCCATGCCCTTCAAAGGCCCGCACTTGGCGGAAGTCATCGGTTGTGCGTCACCATGGCCGGACATGCCCTGTCTCCCTCATTCCCGTTGTCCGCCTGATAGCGCAAGCGGCGGGCGGGGTCCATTGCCTGAGGTGCCGGGCCTTTGGCAAATGTCGGACGCTCCGCGGGGGGTATTTTTGCCAAGATGAAAGGGCCTTTATCTTGGTGCCAATGTCCCCGCCGGAGGCTCCCGCAGGTTCAACCCGCGCGGCGCTGGAAGGTCAGGTAATGCGGCTGGCGGCCTTCGCGCAGGGCCTTTTGTTCGTAGCGGGTGGAGAGCCAGTCCTCCCAGGCCTCGCCCGGGCCGGTTTGCTGGACGAAGTCGAAGCCGGCCTGCGGAACTTCCTCGAGCGTCTGGCGGACGTAATCGGGAATGTCGGTGGCCACCCGCAGCTCGGCGCCGGGGGCCATGCAGCGGGCCAGCGGGCGCAGGTAGTCCTGCGTCACGAAGCGGCGGCGGTGGTGGCGGGCCTTGGGCCAGGGGTCGGGGTAGTTCAGGAACACCTTCGACAGGCAGCCATCGGGCAGCACGTCGAACAGGTCGCGCACATCGCCGGGATGCAGGCTGAGGTTCGCAACCTTGGCCTGGCGGATCTTGCCCAGCAGCATGGCGATGCCGTTCACGAAGGGCTCGCAGCCGATGATCTCGACCTGCGGATAGGTGGCGGCCATATGGACCAGATGTTCACCGCCGCCAAAGCCGATCTCCAGCCAGAGCGGCTTGCCGTGGAAGCGGGCAAGGTCAAGGGGCGCGCGTACGGGATTGCTGTCCAGCGTCACGCCGGGCAGGCTGAGCCGGGCGAGGTCTTCGTCCAGGTAGGTTTTCTGCGACGCCCGCAGCGTCTTGCCATGGACCCGGCCATAGAAATTGCGCCGTTCGGCTGAGTTGTACATGACCAGGGCCCCGTGAGTGTTGCCGCGCCTCTAGCCTTGATCGGCGAGGCTCGCAAGGGCGGGTTCAGCCGCGGCCGCGATAGGGGGCGACGCCCTGATCGGGGATCCAGACGCCGTCGGGCGGAGTGCCGGTCTGCCAGAAGACGTCGATCGGGATGCCGCCGCGCGGATACCAATAGGCCCCGATGCGCAGCCAGACCGGATCGAGCAGGGCGACCAGTTTCTTGCCGATGTCGATGGAGCAATCCTCGTGGAAGGCGCCGTGGTTGCGGAAGCTGTGCAGGTAAAGCTTCAGCGATTTCGATTCCACCAGCCAGTCGCGCGGCACATAGTCGATGACGATATGGGCAAAGTCGGGCTGGCCGGTCATCGGGCAAAGCGAGGTGAACTCCGGCGCGGTGAAGCGCACGACATAGAGCGTGCCGGCATGGCCGGCCGGAACCCTTTCCAGAATGGCCTGATCGGGCGAGGCGGGCAGGTCGGCCTTCTGGCCCAGCTGGGTCAATCCGGAGACGTCGGTCGCAGTCATGGCATGGCTCCTTGCGAAGATATGCCCCCTACTGCGCAATTGCGCCCCGGTCAATCGGCCCGACCGCCGGCGACGCGCAATACTTCGGGAGCGGCCCGTGCTATCCTGCGCGGCGGCGCCGGACTTGTGGCAGCGGGCCGCAGGCGGTGTCGGGGAGGAATATGATGTCACGCTACATCGTCACCGGAAGTTACAGTTCGTCAGGGATGAAGGGGATGCTGGCCAAGCCGTCGGACCGCGAAGCCGCGACATCGGCGCTGGTTTCCGCTGCGGGCGGCAAGCTTGAGGCCTATTACCTGACGACGGGCGACACCGATTTCCTGATGGTCATTCAGGCCGACAATCTTCAGGACATGCTGGCGGCGATGATCGTGGCAGGCGCCACGGGCTCAGTGACGGGGCTCAAGACGGTTCAGGCCTTCACCTCGGCGGAGTTTCTGGCTGCCCAGAAGCGCGCTGGCGACATTGCGATCAAATTCACCCCGGCGGGGTAAAGGACTGCGCCGCCCGGGCTGCGGGCGGCGCGCTGTCCTTGGGCCGGAAGGCAGTGTCAGACCGCCTTTTTCAGGGCCTCGACCAGATCGGTCTTTTCCCAGGAGAAGCCGCCATCGGCCTCGGGGGCGCGACCGAAGTGGCCATAGGCGGCGGTGCGGGCGTAGATCGGCCGGGTCAGCTGCAAATGCTCGCGGATGCCGCGCGGGGTCAGGTCCATGCATTCCATGACGGCATGTTCGATGCGCTCGGCCTCGACCTGACCGGTGCCGTGGGTGTCGACATAGATCGACAACGGCTTGGCGACGCCGATGGCATAGGAGACCTGCAGGGTGCAGCGCTCAGCCAGACCGGCGGCGACCACGTTCTTGGCCAGATAGCGCGCGGCATAGGCCGCCGAACGGTCGACCTTGGTCGGGTCCTTGCCGGAGAACGCGCCGCCGCCATGCGGGGCAGCACCACCATAGGTGTCGACGATGATCTTGCGGCCGGTCAGGCCCGCGTCGCCATCGGGGCCGCCGATGACAAAGGTGCCAGTCGGGTTCACCCACCATTCGGTCTTTTCGCTGATCCAGCCCGAGGGCAGCACTTCGCGGATATAGGGCTCGACAATGGCGCGGATGTCGGCAGAGGTCTGGCTTTCCAGCGCATGTTGGGTGGACAGCACGATCGAGGTGACTTCGACCGGCTTGCCGTCCTCGTAGCGCAGCGACAACTGCGATTTTGCGTCGGGGCGCAGCGTCGGCTCGGCGCCGGATTTGCGCACCTCGGCCAGACGGCGCAGGATGGCGTGGGAATACTGGATCGGCGCCGGCATCAGTTCCGGCGTCTCGCGGCAGGCATAGCCGAACATGATGCCCTGATCGCCCGCACCGTCGCGGTCAACGCCCTGCGCGATATGCGCCGACTGGCTGTGCAGGTAGTTCTGCACCTTCAGGGTTTCCCAGTGGAACTCGTCCTGTTCATAGCCGATGTCCTTGACGCAGGCGCGGACGATGTCCTCCACCCGGTCCTTCATCACCTTCAGCGCCTTCTTGTCGGATAGGCCGACCTCGCCGCCGACCACGACGCGGCCGGTCGTGGCGAAGGTTTCGCAGGCGACGCGGGCATTGGCCTCTTCGGTCAGGAAGGCATCGAGAACCGCGTCCGACACCCGGTCGCACAGCTTGTCAGGATGGCCCTCGGACACCGATTCCGAGGTGAAGACGTAGTTCTTTCTGCTCATGGAAGTGCTCCGATATGAGTAACCTGCCACGCCAGGAAGCCGTTGTGGCAGTCTGCCCGCTTCCTTGGCCGATTGCCGGGCAAAGGTCAAGAAAGCTTGGCGCTTTGACGGCGGATCGACATCAGGGCGAGCCCGGCCAGTAACAGCAACGCCGGGGCTTCGCCGTAGCGCGCGAAGGGCGGCGCGGGCAGTGGGGCAGGCAGCGCGCTGTCGAGATGGCCTTCGCGGCCGAAGGGCAGGCTGGCCCGTTCGCGCCCGCGCGCATCATAGACCGCCGTGACGCCGGTATTGGCCACCCGCACCAGCGGCAAGCCCTGCTCGATGGCCCGCATCCGGGCCTGATCCGCGTGCTGGAACGGGCCGGAGAGGGTGCCGAACCAGGCGTCATTGGTGATCTGCAAGAGCCAGTCAGGGCGCTCTGGCGCAGCGTTCACGTCTTGCGGGAACACCGCCTCATAGCAGATCAGGGGCAGGGCGCGGCCCATCCCGGGACCGAAGTCGACCAGCTTCGGCCCGTCGCCGGCCGAGTAGCCCGCGCCGTGCTGTGCGGCAAAGGCGCGCAGGCCAAACAGGCGGAAGGCCAGATCGCCCAGCGGAATGTATTCGCCAAAGGGCACGAGGTGGTGCTTGTCATAGCGTTGGCCAAGGCCACCGTCAGGGTCGATCACGGTCAGGCTGTTCCAGAACCGGCTGCCTTCCTCGCGCTGGACGCCAAGCGCCACCGGGGCGCCTTGGGCGGCGGCGGCAATCATCGGCGCAAGGTCAGCGTGACGCTCCAGCAGATAGGGCAGGGCGGTTTCCGGCCAGATCACCAGATCGGGGCGCGGGGGGGCTGCAGAGGCGGTCAAGAGACGGTCAAAGAACACGCGGGCCTGATCGGGGTCCCATTTCAGCGCCTGTTCGGCGTTAGGCTGCACCAGCCGCAGCGTGGCGGCACGGTCAGGGGGCAGGGGCTGGGCAAGGGTCCACAGGCCAAAGGCCCAGGCGGCGGCAAGGCCTATGCCTGCCGCCAACGCCTGCCGCCAGCGCAAGGCGGACAGTGCGGCCGTCAGCAGCAGCAGGCCCAGCGTCAGCCCGGTCGGGCCGACCCAGGCGCCAAGCTGCGCCACGGGGGTAGAAATCCAGACATGGCCGGGCATGGCCCAGGGAAAGCCGGTCAGGATATGGCCGCGCAGAAACTCCACCGTGGTCAGCGTCAGAGCAAAGCCGAAAGCCGGGGCGCGGAAGGGCAGGGCGCGGGCGGCCCATGCCGCGGTGGCCCAGAACAGGCCCAGACCAAGCGCCATGAACACCAGCGCAAAGGGCGCCATCCAGCCGTAGGTTTCCGGCTCGATCAGGAAGGGCTCGACGATCCATGACAGTGCCACCGCGCCATAGCTCATCCCGCCAAGCAGCCCGATCCAACCCGCACCCCTTTCCGCCAGAGCGACACGCCGGGCCAGCGCGGCAAGACCGATCAGCGTCAGCGGCCAGAGATAGAGCGGCGCATGGCCAAGCGCGCCCAGCGCCCCGGCAACAAGGGCCAGCACGGCCGGGCGCGGGCCGGGGCGGCTGTGCCAGATGCGCCTCACGCCTCGTCGGGCTCGGCCGGTTTGGCGCTGCCGGCGCCGGGCAGACGCACGCGCAAGCGCTTGATGCGGCGGGGGTCGGCATCGACCACCTCGAACTCCACCCCGCTTTCGTGGGCCACGACCTCGCCCCGCGCCGGCACACGGCCGGTGCGGACAAAGACCAGACCGCCAAGCGTGTCGATTTCGGCGTCATCCTCATCGGTGCGCAACGTCATGCCGATGGCGGCTTCGAACTCCTCCAGGGGCGCTACGGACTGGGCCAGGAACACGCCGGGCTTTTCTTCCTTCCAGAGCGCGCCTTCGACCTCGTCATGTTCGTCGTCGATCTCGCCGATGACGGTTTCGATCAGGTCCTCGATGGTCACCAGACCATCCACCCCGCCATATTCGTCGATCACCAGCGCCATATGCACCCGGTCGCGTTGCATCTTCTGCAACAGCGTCGCGGCTGGCATCGAGGGCGGCGCGTAAAGCAGCGGGCGCAGCAGGCGCTTCAGGCTGAAGCGGCCCGTGGCGCCAAAGCCGTGCTGCAAGGCGAGGTCCTTCAGCAGGACAAGACCTTGCGGATGGTCCAGCGTGCCCTTGTAGACCGGCAGGCGGGAAAAGCCGTGCTGGCGAAAGGTTTCGACCAGATCGTCCTTGCCGATATCCAGCGGCACGGCGGCAATCTCGACCTTGGGGATGGCGACGTCATCGACCCGCAGCTTGCGCAGGTTGGCAAGGCCCAGTTGGGCCGGGCCGGCGGCGGCGGCACTGGCCGGGCGGTCCGCGGCTTCCCCGCCGGATTGGCTGTCAGAGGGAGAAAAGGCGCTGAGAATACGCCCAAGGAATGTGCGCGGTCCCTGTTCGGAGCCGTCGTCATCACCGTCCTGCGCGCCCTGCGCCGCAGGAGAGCCGTCGTTGCTACTTCCCATTGGTCCTTTGTCCCAAACATCCGGCCAACCTGCCGGACCTCATGAATATGGGTCAGAAAGACCCAGGCGCGCAAGTATGCGCACTTCGGTAGCCTCCATCAGCGTGGCATCGCCGTCGCGGATGTGGTCATAGCCCAGAAGATGCAGGAAACCATGCACGACCAGATGGGTGACATGGTCGGCCATCGGCTTTTCGGCCTCCTGCGCCTCGCGGGCGCAGGTGTCATACGACATCGCAATGTCACCCAACGATTCGGGATCGTCCATTTCGCCGGGCTCGGGCGGCACGGGCATGTCGCCTTCTGCCTCGGCCCCGCGCTCGTCAGATGGCCAGCTCAGCACATTCGTCGGCTTTGCCTTGCCGCGGAAATCGCCGTTCAACTCCAGAATGCGGGCATCGTCGCAGCCCATCAGGCACAGCGTGAAGCCCTCCGGCGCAAGGCCCAGTTCGGCCAGCGCGGCGCGGATCGCACGGTCGGCCAAAGGCTCGAGCCCGACGGCGTCCCAGCGGTCATCCTCGATGACGATATCGACAAGCGGTTCCATGGCGCGCTGCCTAGCGGGGAAAGGGCCGCGCGGCAAGCCATGCGGCCCACCGCGCGTCAGGCTCAGCCAGATTGCGCCTCGTCCTTTTCATAGGCTTCGATCACGCGGGCGACCAGCGGGTGGCGCACGACATCCTTCGAGGTGAAGTAGTTGAAGGAAACCCCCTTCACGCCTTTCAGGATCCGCTCGGCATCGGCCAGACCCGAGGTCACGCCGCGCGGCAGGTCGACTTGCGTGCGGTCGCCGGTGATGACCATGCGGCTGCCCTCGCCCAGACGGGTCAGGAACATCTTCATCTGCATCGTGGTGGCGTTCTGCGCCTCGTCCAGAACGACAAAGGCGTTCGACAGGGTGCGGCCGCGCATGAAGGCCAGGGGGGCGATTTCGATGCGCTTTTCCTCCAGAAGCTTCTGCACCTGTTTCGACGGCAGGAAATCGTTCAGCGCGTCGTACAGGGGTTGCATGTAGGGATCGACCTTTTCCTTCATGTCGCCGGGCAGGAAGCCGAGCCTTTCGCCCGCCTCCACCGCCGGACGCGACAGGATGATCTTTTCCACCGCCCCCGAGATGAACATGGTCACGCCCACGGCCACGGCAAGATAGGTCTTGCCGGTGCCGGCCGGGCCGATACCGAAGCCAAGTTCATTGGCAAACAGGTTCTTGACGTATTCCTTCTGCGCTTCGGTTCTTGGCTCGATAGGTTTCTTGCGGGTGCGCAGTTCCATGCCGCCGGCGGTGAACATCTCGATCTGTTCGCCTTCGGGGCGGGTGGTTTCGGGCATCGGGCGGCCCATGCGGATCGCGCCGTCAATGTCGCCCGCCGTGACCGAACGGCCGGCCTCCAGCCGGGCATAAAGCCCGCGCAGGACCGCCGCCACCTGTTCGCGCGCCTCCTTGTCTCCGATCACCGACAGCCGGTTGCCGCGCCGCAGCACATGCACGCCCATCTGGTGTTCGATCTGCGCCAGATTGCGGTCAAACTCGCCGCAGAGGCCGATCAACAGGCGATTGTCGGGAAATTCGAGGACTGTTTCGACAACATCCTCGGGGCGGGACGGGGGGGTCAGCGCGCTGATGCCCAATTGGGTCTCCTTGTCAGAGTCGTGGTCATGAGAGGGACACATTCGAATCGTCCTCCGGTTTTGGCTCTGGAGCAAGAAAATTCCGCAGGACAGGCGCAAGTTTCGTCAAGAAGTGCCTCATTTTCGTGACAATCCCACAAGATGTAGCGGGACTGGGGCAGGTTGCAAAAAGGCAAAGGGCCACGGCTCGCGCCATGGCCCCTGTCCTTCAGATGGGCGCAAGCCGTCGAGGATGCAAGGTCAGGGCTGGGCCCAGCCCGGCACATAATCCTTCAGGCCCGGCGATTGCGACTGGTAGTCCTTCAGCACGGTTCCCGGCGGATACTGGTTGTCGCAGACCGGCAGGCCGCTGACCGGGTCATAGCGGCGGCCCGAATAGCCTTCGACGCCGTCGTCGATGATCCAGCCCTGGCAGCCGTCCGGGTCATAGGCGATGGCGGCATGGCCCTCTTCCAGAACGCCCTTGTCGCGGCCCTTGTCATAGGCGGTGGCAATCACGGTGTCGGGGGTGCCGTTGTAAGGCGTCAGGCCGTCAACGCAGCCCGAGATCAGGGTGGCCAACACAAGACCGGTGGCGAGTTTCAACGTGTTCATCTTGTCCATCCTGTTCATCACCACCGATAGCAGACGACTTCGACGCGACGGTTCTTCTGCATGCCTGCCGCGGTCGAATTGGTGGCGATCGGCCGACGTTCGCCATAGCCGATCTCGCGGTCGACCATGCCCCCCATGGCGCGGGCGACGTCGGCCACGGATTTGGCGCGGCGCTGCGACAGGCCCATGTTGTATTCGTCGGAGGCCCGGCTGTCGGTATGGCCGTAGATGGCATAGCCAAAGGCCCCGGCGCTGCGGAAGAAGTCTTCAAGCCGGCGCAGGCCGGCCGGGGTCAGCTTGTGGCTGTCGGTGGCAAACAGGGTGTCGGTGTTTTCCACAAGGCAGGTGTTGCGCTTGAGGCAGACCGGCTTGCCGGTCTTGGGGTTCACCCGGTCCAGCATGTAGCCTTCAAGGCCGCCATCGGCCCACCAGTGCATGCAGCCGTCGTCGTCAATCCAGACGCCCCACTGGATTTGCCCGGTGACCTGTGGCCCTTCGATCGTCTGATGCGCTTCGTGTGGAGTTTTCGACGGGTGGGCGAAGGCCGCTCCACCAAAGCCGGCGACAGCCAGTGCTGCCCCCGTAACAAGACCCAGCACCGTTTTGGACATGCGTTCCAATATGGCAGCCCCCATTTATGATTTCGGCCCTGGCAGGGGCCGTTACTGACAATACTCGAGATTTGCCCGCACGGTTTTGTGAAGTAAAGCGGATTTTCCTTGGCCACTTGGGCCTGCCGCCGCAGATCGGAGGGATCTCGGGGGCGTGTCGCGGGGGGCTTCCGGGGTAGAAGCAATGCGCGCGAAGGCCGCCGATCAGCCGACGCGGACTGCCGCCAGCGAATTGGTGGCCGAAGCCGAGATTCGCACCCGGACGAGTTCGCCCACCCGGCCTTCGGGGTCGGTCACATGCACGGCGTGCAGGTGGTCGGATTTGCCCACCATCTGGCCGGCCAGCCTGCCGGGCTTTTCGTAAAGCACGCCAACTTCGCGCCCGACCATGGCGTCCTGCGCGGCGCGCTGTTGTTCGGTGATGAGCGCCTGCAATTCATAAAGCCGTGCATCGGCAACCTCGGTCGGAACCGGGGGTTTCTCGGCGGCAGGGGTGCCGGGGCGGGCGGAATACTTGAAGGTGAAGGCCGCGCCAAAGCCCACCGCCCGCACCAGATCCAGCGTCGCCTGATGATCGGCGTCGGTTTCGCCGGGGAAGCCCACGATGAAATCCGACGACAGCAGGATGTCGGGCCGCGCCGCGCGGATACGCTCGACCAGCCGCAGATATTGCTCGGCGGTATGCTTGCGGTTCATCGCCTTCAGGATGCGGTCCGCCCCCGACTGAACCGGCAGATGCAGGTAGGGCATCAGCTGCGGCAGATCGCCATGGGCGGCGATCAGGTCGTCGTCCATGTCGTTGGGGTGGCTGGTGGTATAGCGCAGCCGTTCCAACCCGTCGATCCGCGCCATTTCCCGCAAGAGACGGCCCAAGGTGTAATCGCCCGAGGCCCCCGCGCCATGATAGGCGTTCACATTCTGCCCCAAGAGGGTAAGTTCGCGCACGCCACGCTCCACCAGCCCGCGCGCCTCGGTCAGGATGCGGTCCACCGGGCGCGACACCTCGGCGCCGCGGGTGTAGGGCACTACACAGAAGGCGCAGAACTTGTCGCAGCCTTCCTGCACCGTCAGAAAAGCCGTCGGACCGCGCGGCGCCTTGCGCTCGGGCAGGCGGTCGAACTTCATTTCCTCGGGAAAGTCGGTGTCCACCGCCTGACCATTGGCCCGGGCCATTTCGGGCAGGCGGTGATAGGCCTGCGGGCCGACCACGATGTCGACAAGCGGCATCCGCCGCAGGATCTCATCGCCCTCGGCCTGCGCCACGCAGCCGGCGACGCCGATCTTCAATTCGGGCTTGGCCTGTTTCAAGGGCTTCAACCGGCCCAGATCCGAGAACAGCTTTTCGCTGGCCTTCTCGCGGATGTGGCAGGTGTTGAGCAGCACCATGTCCGCCTCTTCGGCGGCCTCGGTCAGCACATAGCCTTCGGCGCCCATGGCCTCGGCCATGCGCTCGCTGTCATAGACGTTCATCTGACAGCCGTAGGTCTTGATGAAAAGCTTCTTCGGATCGGCCATGGCGCACCTGTTTGCAGGCCTTGCCCATATGCCAAACTCGCCCCCTTCGCAACGCAAAGGCCAAATGCAGCCGATCCGGCGCTTGCAATGGGCGGAACATTGACTGAATTTGCGGGGCAATCCAACCGGCAGGCCCCCATGCGCTATTCCTCGCTCGACCAGTTCCTGACCGACGGCAGGGAAACGCTTGCCAAGGGGCCGGTGGCCATCGTCTTTGCCGAAGACCCGGTCGAGGTCGACACCACGCTGCGCCACCATCTTGCGGCAGGCTTCGTGCAGGTGCTGCTGCTGGCGCCAGAGGGCATTCTTGTTCCCGATCCGCTGGCCGGAAAGATCCAGTGGATCACCCATGACGTCCATGCCGAAGGGGCATTGGTGCAGGCGATTAACCGGGTGATCGAGGCGGCGCCGGGGATCTGGCTTTATTACTGCTACAACGCCGAATACCTGTTCCACCCGTTCTGCGAGGCCCGCAATGTGCGCGAACTGGTGACGTTTCACGCCGAGGAGCGCCGCGATGCGATGCTGTCCTATGTCATCGACCTTTACGCCGATGATCTGGGCCGGTTTGCGAACGCGGTATCGCTGGAGCAGGCGCATCTCGACCGTTCGGGTTATTACGCCCTTGGCCGCCCCGATCCGGCCAACCACAATTACCCCAAGGAACGCCAGCTTGATTTCTTCGGCGGGCTGCGCTGGCGGTTCGAGGAACACATCCCCCCGGCGCGGCGCAAGATCGACCGGATCGCCCTGTTCAAGACCAAACCGGGGCTGGAGATGCGCCCGGATTTCACCCTGACCGATGAGGAGATGAACACCTATGCCTGCCCTTGGCACAACAACATCACCACGACGGTGATGAGCTTCCGCACGGCAAAGGCCCTGCGCAGCAATGCCGGCTCGATGTTCGACATCCATGATTTCCGCTGGCACAATTCGGTGCGGTTCGAGTGGCATTCCCAGCAACTGATGGACCTTGGCTTGATGGAGCCGGGGCAGTGGTTCTGACCGGGGCGGTCCTCGGGTTTCGTTGAAAAGCCCGAAAATTGCCGGAAATGTTTACGTTATGTTTGCGTTTTGTCCGCAGTCTCCGCCTGAGATCCTTTCTGCTCAGGAGGCCGACATGACAATGCATTCCCCGGTTCTGGATGGCTCGCAAAAGGCCATGATGGCGGGCTATCTCGACAATCTGGCGCTGGTCGAACGGCTGCACCGGCTGCTTCTGGACGTCATCAAGGATGAATTCGAACGGCTGGCGATCCTTGAGATCAATTCGGTGCAGGCGCTGTTGCTGTTCAACATCGGCGAGAACGAGGTGACGGCGGGCGAGCTGAAATCGCGCGGCTATTATCAGGGTTCGAACGTGTCCTACAACCTGAAGAAACTGGTGGATCTGGGCTATATGCACCACCAGCGTTCGGAAATCGACCGGCGCTCGGTCAGGGTGCGGTTGACGGAAAAGGGCCGGCGGGTGCGCGGCATGCTGGCCGATCTTTTCTCGCGCCACGCCGAAGGTCTGGCCAAGCGCGGGCTGGTCGATGCCGCGGGCATGGACCAGATGAACACCTCGCTGAAGCGGATGGAGCGGTACTGGACGGAACAGATCCGCTATATCTACTGACCCTCAGCCCAGCAACTTGGCCACCGCCCGCAGCTCGAACTTCTGGATCTTCCCGGTCGAGGTTTTCGGCAATTCGGTGAAAACCACATGCTTGGGCGTCTTGAACCCGGCAAGCCGGGCGCGGCAGTGGGCGATGAGGTCCGCCTCGGTCGCCGTCGCACCGGGTTTCAGCTCGACAAAGGCGCAAGGCACCTCGCCCCATTTGTCGTCGGGCTTGGCCACCACGGCGCAAAGGCTGACGGCGGGGTGGTGCATCAGCGCGCCCTCGACCTCGACCGACGAGACGTTCTCGCCGCCCGAGATGATGATGTCCTTGGCGCGGTCGGTGATCTTCAGATAGCCGTCCGGATGCTGGAACGCGATGTCGCCCGAGCGGAACCAGCCGCCGCGGAACGCCTCTGCCGTGGCCTCGGGGTTTCTGTAATAGCCCTTCATCACCATGTTGCCGCGCATGGCGATCTCGCCCAGATGGGCCGCGTCACGCGGTACGGGCTGGCCCTGATCGTCCTGCACCTCCGCGCCCTCCAGCATCGCCATGGCGACCCCGGTGCGCGCCTTCAGGGCGGCGCGGGCCTCGCCGGTTTCCGCCTCCCATTCCGGCTGCCACAGGCATTCGGTGGCCGGGCCATAGGTTTCGGTCAGGCCGTAGACCTGCGTCACGTTGAAGCCCAGGGGTTCAAAGGCGGCCAGCGTCGCGGCGGGCGGCGGGGCGCCGGCGGTGAATACCTCGACCATATGGGAAAAGGCGCGGCGGTCCTCGTCCTTGCAGTTGATGATGGTGTTCAGCACGATCGGGGCGCCGCCGAAATGAGTCACGCCCTCATCGGCGATGGCCTCATAGATCGCCTTAGCCGTCACATCGCGGCAGCAGACCAGCGTGCCGCCCATCATCGGCACCATCCAGGTGTGGCACCAGCCGTTGCAGTGAAACAGCGGCACGATGGTCAGATAGACCGGGAAAAGCTGCATCCGCCAGGCGATGGCATTGGCAGTTGTGGCCAGATAGGCGCCGCGGTGGTGGTAGACCACCCCCTTCGGCCGCCCGGTGGTGCCCGAGGTGTAGTTGATGGCGATGGATTCCCATTCATCCTCGGGCATCAGCCAAGGCGCGTCGGGGTCGCCCTCGGCCAAAAGCTCCTCATAGGTCAGGTGGTCGCCCGAGGCGGTGAAGCCATGGTCCACCACTTCGATGATCTCGGGGGCCGGCCCCTCCATCCGGCGGCTCGCCTCTTGCGCCAGGGGCAGGAAGGCGGTGTCGCAGAGCAGGATCTTCGCCCCGGCATGGCCGAAGATATAGGCGACGGTGTCGGCATCCAGCCGGGTGTTGATGGTGTTCAATACTGCGCCACAGGCCGGCACGCCGAAATGCGCCTCGGCCTGGGCGGGGATGTTGGGCAGCAGCGTCGCCACCACGTCGCCGGGCCGCAGGCCGCGACGGTCCAGCGCGCTGGCCAGACGGCTGACACGGGCCGCATAGTCGGCATAGGACAGCCGCGTGGACTTCCAGACGACCGCGGTGCGGCCGGCATAAATCCCGGCGGCGCGTTTCAGATGCGACAGCGGCGTCAGCGCGGCAAAGTTCGCTGCGGTCTTTTCCAGTCCGGTTTCATCTGCCAGCCAACCCATCTTGCCCCCTCTGCCGTGGAATGTCGCTTTCCGGCGGGCAGTTTGCGAAGGAAGCGGGCAAAGGGGAAGCGATAAATGCGAAGGATCTTGCCGTGACTGCGACCAAAGACCGGACCTTGCTGGCTGCCGGATTGATTTCGATCTATGCCTTCATCATCGGCTTTACCGACAATTACGTCCGGGTGATCGCCGAGGAGGCGGGGCTGTGGCAGTTCCATTTCACCCGCTCCTGCATGACGGCGGTGCTGCTCGGTCTTGGCGCGGCGGTCTTCGGCTGGCGGGTCCGGCCGCGCAACTGGGGGGCAGTGGTGGCGCGCTCGGCCATCCATGGCACGGCCATGGTGATCTATTTCGGCGCTTTGGCGTTTCTTGATGTTGCCCTGGTGGCGGCCGGGCTGTTCACCGCGCCGATCTGGGTGCTGCTGATCTCGCGCTTTGCCTATGGGCACCGGATCGGCCCGGTGCGGATCATCGCGGTGGCGCTGGGGTTCGTCGGTGTCCTGCTGGTGCTTGGCCCCGAGGCGATGGGTGGGGCGTCGCTGGCCGCGGTGCTGCCCATCCTGGCCGGCGCGCTTTACGCGATGGGCAACATCGCCACCCGCGAATGGTGCGAGGGCGAGACGGCGCAGACGCTGCTGGCGGGCTTTTTCGCCGCGCTTGGCATCATCGGCGCGGTTGGCATGGTGTTCCTGACGCTCTTTCCGCTGGAGGTGCCCGCCGGGGCCGACGGCTTCCTGCAGCGTGGGCCGGTCTGGGCCTCGGGCGGGTTCTATTTCTGGACCGCCGTGCAGGCGGCGGGCAGCCTGATCGGCGTCGGCTTCATGATCCGCGCCTATCAGGTCACCGACGCCAGCCGCGCCTCGGTGCTGGAATACATCATCCTGCCGGCCTCGGCCTTCTGGACATGGGTGATCTGGGGCACAGGGCTGGAGCCGCTGGCAGTCGCAGGCATGGCGCTGATCGTGGCCGCGGGGACGATGATCGCGCTCAGGGCGCGGGCGCAGGAAGGCTGAGCCTCAGGCCTCCACCGCCTCGCGCCAGTGCCGGCGGCACAGGCTCTGATAGGTCTCATTGCCGCCGATCACCACCTGATCGCCGTCCTTCAGCGGCAGACCGTCCGGCCCCTTGCGCACCACCATGGTGGCCTTCTTGCCGCAATGGCAGATGGTGCGCACCTCGCGCATCTCATCGGCCCAGGCCAGCAGCGCGGCCGAGCCGGGAAACAGGTTACCCTGAAAATCCACCCGCAGCCCGTAGCACATCACCGGCACTCCAAGATCGTCCACGGCGCGGGCCAGTTGCCAGACCTGTTCCTTGGACAGGAACTGCGCCTCGTCGATGAAGACGCAGGCGACGCGGCTTTGGGCGAACCGTTCCTTCAGCTTATCGAACAAATCCTCGCCGGGGGTGAAGGTATCGGCCGTCTCGCCGATGCCGATGCGGCTGGCGATCTGGCCCTGTCCGGCGCGGTTGTCGAACCGGGCGGTGATGAGATAGGTCTCCATCCCGCCTTCGCGGTAGTTGTGCGAGGCTTGCAGGAGAAGCGTCGACTTCCCGGCATTCATGGTGGAATAGTTGAAATAGAGCTTGGCCATGGCACGGTCTATCCGATGCCCCAAGCCGGGCGCAAGCGCCCGAGCGGGGCGCCGCGCCTTGGCAGGGGGCGGAAACAGGGGCAGGGGGCGCGGGGGCCATCAGCGAACCTTGACCGCCGGGACAGACCCGACAGGGAAATTCGTCACCAAGCTGACGGGCCCACCGCGCGACCGTGGAACTTTGGAACCAAGGCCACCCCTGACGGGATTGAAGCACGGCGGACCCCCACCCAAGCCAGCGCTGGGGACGCTGGCCACTCATTACTGTTCCGGGTGGACCGGAACACCTTTATCAATGACAAATACCTACCAAAGCATTAATGGGAAAACCCAGTGCGAATTCCCCGAAGTTGGGTCAGAGGTTGAAGATCATGAGTATCGCCAGCTATCTCAAGAAACATAGCGAAGCGCTGGTCAAGGATGTGGGGATCGAGGCGGCCTGCGAACTGACGGGAAAGTCGAAGGCGACGCTGGGGCGGTATTATTCCGACAATGACGAACATGGCGACCGGTTCATGCCGATCGACGTGGTGGCCGAACTGGAGGGCGCCGCGCGCTTTCCGCATGTGACGGCGGCCTTGGCCGATCTGCGCGGCATCACGCTGAGCTATGACGCGGAAAAGCGCAACGCCTCGTCCTCCGGCGTCAATCAGGACGTGGTGACGCTGGCGCAGCGCTTTGCCATGTTGATGAGCGAATACAATTCGGCGATCGGCGACGGCAAGATTTCCATCAACGAGGCAAAGCGCCTGTTGCGCGAGACGCTGGCACTGCAACAGGTTCTGCTGGACATGAAGCTGAACCTTGAGGAAGAGGCGAAATAGGGCGGGGAATTCCCCGCCCTTTCCGTTTCGTCAGGCCTGGCGCGGTTTCGGCCGTGCGCCATCGCGGCGCGGCGCCTGACCGCCGCCACCGGGCTTGCCGGCCTGCGGCCGCGCGCCTTGCAGACGGGCGCCCGGTTTGGGCGCGGGGCGGGCGTGGGCCGGTTTCGCGGCCGGCGGCTGGCTGCCCTTCTTCTGGCCGCCGGGACGCTGGCCGCGGTTCTGACCGCGGTTCTGGCCCGGTTTCGGCGCGGCGGCCACGATGTCGGCGGCCCAAGGCGCGCCGCCCAGAACCGGGATCGGCTTTTTCAACAGTTTTTCAACCGCCTTCAACTCGTCCATCTCTGCCGGAGAGCAGAAGGCCACCGCCGTGCCCTCGGCCCCGGCGCGCGCCGTGCGGCCGATGCGGTGGACATAGTTTTCCGGCACGTTCGGCATGTCGTAATTGTAGACATGGCGCACCGTCGGAATGTCGATGCCGCGCGCGGCAACATCGGTGGCCACCAGAATGTCGAGCTCACCCGATTTGAACTCGGCCAGCGTGCGCTCGCGCTGGTTCTGGCTCTTGTTGCCGTGGATCGAGCCGGCCTTGAAGCCCCAGCTTACCAAGAGCTTCATCAGCTTTTCCGAGCCGTGCTTGGTGCGGCCAAAGACCAGCGCCTGTTCGGTCGGATGCTTCTTCAGGTAGTCCTCCAGCAGCTTGGCCTTGTCGCCCATCGGGATGTAATGCACACCCTGCGCGATCTTTTCGGCCGGTTTGCCGGGGGGCGAGACCTGCACGCGCACGGGATTGCGCAGGTAGGTGTCGGCGATTTCCTCGATGTCCTTCGGCATGGTGGCCGAGAACAGGAGCGTCTGGCGGCGCTGCGGGATGTGCTTGGCGATCTTGCGCAGCGAATGGATGAACCCCATGTCCAGCATGTGATCGGCCTCGTCCAGCACCAGATAGCCGCATTTCTCAAGGCTGACGTTGCCCTGTTCCAGATGGTCGATCAGCCGGCCGGGGGTGGCGACCAGAACATCGGTGCCGCGCGACAGCGCCTGCGCCTGTTTCAAGACCGAGGCGCCACCCACGACCATCGTCACCTTGACGGCGGTGCCCTTGGTGAAGACCTCAAGGTTGTCCTTGATCTGGATGATGAGTTCGCGCGTCGGCGCAAGGATCAGGGCGCGGACGTGTTTCGGCCCCGGCGGATGGCCAAGGTCAAGGATGCGGTGCAGAAGCGGCAGGCCGAAGGCCGCGGTCTTGCCGGTGCCGGTCTGGGCCAGACCCATCAGGTCGGCCCCTTTCATGATATGCGGGATGGCCTGCGCCTGAATCGGCGTCGGCGTTTTCAGGTTGGTCTTTTCCAGCGCCTTCAGGATCGAGGGGGAAAGGCCGAGTTCGGCAAAAGTGGTCATGGATCGTCCAGTCATCAAAAGGCAACCCCCACTCGCCCCCCGCGATTGCGGTTGGCCGTGGCGGCAGGGTTACCTTGCGTGAAGGGGGAACCTGGCCCGGCACCCCCTGGTCCTCACGCGGGACGGGGTGGTAGGGCTGGGGCGCAGATGGGGGTTTTGCCGGTCTTTGTCAAGGAAAAGCGCGAGGCGGGCAGATTGCCCACCCTACGGCCGCCGTCCGACCCAGCGGTTGAGCCAGGCAAGGCCGGCCAGAGACAGGCCAAGGCCGGCAAAGCTGACAACCCGCGTCAGCCCGGTCAGGCCGGCGGCGTCGATCAGGAACACCTTGGCCACCGTCACCCCGATTACTGCCATGGCAAGACGGCGCAGACCGTCGGATCGCCGGGCGATGGCCTGATACAGAAGCCCCGCCCCCAGCAGCATCAGCGCCAGCGTGTAGGAATACAGCTCTTCCTGCGGGACAGTCGGGGCGCCCAGCCAGTCGCCCTGCCAGAACCGGCGGATCTCCAGCCCGGTGTAAAGCGCGGTGAAGGCCGCGCCAGCGACGACCAGACCCAGCCGCAGCCGCCGACCGACGCCCGGCAGCCTCCAGGCGACGGCCAGAAGCAGCCCCCCCGGCACGGCATAGGCCAGCGCCAGCGTGTCGAGGACGAGCGGCCCCTTGACCAGCGAGCCGGCATCCTCGGCGCTCCAGCTGAACAGGGGATTGCCGAGCGTGGCGGCAAGGGTCAGCCCAAGGGCCGCGAGCAGGCCGCCAAGGATCGCCAGCACAAGCCGCAGCTTTTGCAGCGGGCCGGGCAAGCGGGCACGCCAAAGCTGCATCAGGGCAAAGACCAGCCAAGACAGCGCATTCAGCGTCAGTCCCCAATGGGTCGCCATCGCCGGAGTTTGCGGGGCGTAGCTGGCGGTACTGACCGGCTCGGGCAGGGCGTCCAGCCAGCGGGTGACAAGCACGTTGGCCAGAATGGCCGCCAGCCCGGCGGCGGCGCTTTCGGCCACCGCGCGGGCCATGGGGCGCTCCATTCCGCGCTGCAGCCACAAGGCGGCAAGCATGGCGGCAATGGCGCCGCCGAAGGCCAGCAGCACCTGCACGAGTGGTGCCGCCAGCGCCCAGTCAAGTCCGGGATCGACCAGCAGGCGATAGCCCAGAACCGCCGCGCCGGCCTGCAGGAACAGGCTCATCTCGGGCAGGCGGAAGCGGCGGTCAAGCGCTGCCGCGACCACCACCAGCACCGCCAGGGCCAGGGTGAGGGCGGTTTTCGTCGTCAGGATGAACAGGGCCAGCGCAATCAGCGCCAGCGCCGACAGCGTGGCATGGGCCGTGCGGCGCATCTCGGGGGCGTCGGTCCTGGCCAGTCGCAGCGCGAAGCCCACCATCCCCGCGGCCAGCGCGATGACGTGCAGGGCCCAACCATAGGGCCCCAGCACCAGCGCCGGTTGCCACCAGATTTCCAGCGCGACTGCGGCGAGGGGCGCCGCCAGCGCGGCGGCAAGTGCAAAAGGCACGCCCCAGGGGCCGGGCCGAAGCGCGCGCCAGGCGGCGGCAAGGCTGACCAGCGCCGCCATGGCGAGCAGGATCGAGGCCACCAGCGACGGCGCCGTTTCGGGGCCGCGCAGGGCAAGGGCCTGTGCCGCATGGTCGTGCCAAAGCGCGGCCCGCGCCTGCCCGAGCGTCACGAGGCTGACCAGCAGCGTCGCGGTGGGCCAGAACGCCATGTCGGCCAGGCCCTCGGCCTTGTCGGCCCAGAGCAGGAAGGCCAGCGCCAGCGCGGTCAGCGCCGCCATGGCCAGCATGGCCGTCTCGGCAGGTCCGGTTGACAGGCACCACAGGCCGACACAGGCCGCCAGCGTCGCCCCAAGCGCCAGCCGCACCGGAAAGACCGGCCAGCCGAGTTTGCCGCGCGTCAGAAGCGCCGGCAGCGCGGCGGGCGCGGACTGCGCCGGGATGATCCGCAGCTCGGGCAAGGTCAGGCTCAGCACCACCAGCGCCACCAGCTGCACGGCCCAACCCGCATCGCTGCCCGCGTCAAGCTGTATCAGGAAGCCGCCGCCATAGCCCAGCAGCAGGGCCAGCACCGACACCCAGGCCCAGCGGCGTACCGCATCGACCCCAAGGCCAACCGCGGACAGCAGCGCGAAATAGCCATAGAGCCAGTCCAGGTTCTCGGTCGATCCGCCGACGATGAAAGGGGAGGCGAAGGCGCCGATCAGGCCCACCGCCACAAGGAGAGGCCCCGAGAACCAGCCGATCGCCACGGCAAGGGCGGCGGTGGCCAGATGCCCGGCAAAGGCCATCTGCGGTCCGATCAGCCCGTAAAGCTGCCGCGCCGCCAGAACAGCCGCGAACAGCGTGACGATCCCGGCCCCGGAAAACACCGAGGGCAACATGGCTGTCGGACCGGCGCCTTCATCGCCGTGCCGACGACGCAGCCATTCACCCGCGCCGACCAGCCCCGCGCCAAAGACCAGCGCCCCCAGCACCCGGGCGGCTGGTGGCAGCAACCCGCGCTCCACGCCGTATTGCACGAAGAAGATTCCGGCGAGCCCCAGAGAGACCGCCGAGACTGCATAGACCCAATTGTCGCGCAACCAGCGCGCCAGAGTGGCAAGACGGTCGGCGCGGACGACCAGCGGGCGGTTCTGGTCAGTCGTGGCGGCAAGCGGGGGCGGGGGTGCCAGCGGTTTGGCTGGCGCGGGCTTGGCACGCTCCCAGGGGCTTGGCGCTGGAAGCCCGCTGGCAACCCGCTCTGCGGTGGCGGGTGGAGCTTCGGGGGGCGCGACAATGCCCAAGGACTCTGGCGGTTGCACTGTCACGGGCGCGGCGGCGTCTTGCGACGCGAGCCTGGCTTCCAGATCCCTCAACTGGCTGTTCAGCCTCGCCACCCGGACGAACAACAGAACGATCGCCACCGGAACCGCGAGGACGGCCAACGCTGCCAACAGGATGATGCCGTCCATGCCCTGCACCCTTGTGCTTGCCGTTCTGGATTGGCACCTTAGGTTGGATGACAGGGCAGGGCCAGTCGGGAATTCCTGCCCCGGACCGGAGGCCAGGATGCGCGACGCTTCGATCAATGTGTTGGGGGGGGCCTTGGCGCCCTGTTCCACGGCTCCTGTGACCGGGTTTTACCGCAATGGCTGTTGCGACACCGGGCCCGAGGACCGCGGCCAGCACACGGTTTGCGCGGTGATGACGGCAGAATTCCTCGCCCTGTCGAAGTATCTCGGCAATGACCTGTCGACCCCGCGACCCGAATTCGGCTTTGCGGGGTTGAAGCCGGGCGACCGTTGGTGCCTGTGCGCCGGGCGCTTCCTGCAGGCGCATGACGAGGGCGCCGCACCGCAGGTGCATCTTGCCGCCACGCACCGCACGACGCTGGAGATCGTTCCGCTTGAAGTGCTTCGGCTTTATGCCGCCGACTGATCGGTCTCGACCGGGCGCAACGTGCCTGCGTCGCGCATCAGGTCTTCGATGAAAAGCGACAGCAGTTGCGACCGCCCGGTCACGCCGGCCTTGCGATAGATGGCGTTGGTCTGAGCCTTGACCGTGCCTTCCGAAGTGGCGCGCAGGGCCGCGATTTCCGGCGTCGCCAGACCCTTGATCGCAAAAAGCGCCACGTCCTTTTCGGCGGGTGTCAGGCTCCATTCGGCGAAACGCTCTTCCATGAGGTTCATGAAGGCGCCCGAGGCACGGCGCAGGCGTTCCTGGGCCAGATTGCGTTCCTGCAATGTGCGCCGCAGCGCCCAGATGCCAAAGCCGACACCCAGGGCAAGGCCGAAGGCTGCCGAAAGTTCAAGATATTCCCGCACCTCCCAAGGCAGCGGCGCCGACCACAGCCCGACATAGGACGAGGCGATATCGGCCACGAAGAACACGGCGGACACCACTTGCACGAACAAGATGACCAACAAGACCCATTGCCTGTGCATCACCGGATCACCTGCCGGCGAAATTCGGGGTCAGTCATCTTCTCCCCCATCTTCGCCGCCTGAGTCGCCGTCGCTGCCCGAATTGTCATCACCGCCGTCGTCGCTGTCGCTGCCGGAATTGTCGTCTCCGCCGTCGTCATCGCCGCTGTCGTCATCGCCGCTGTCGTCATCACCGTCGTCATCGTCGCTGTCGTCGTCCTCATCGTCGTCGCCAACGATCGACGGCAAGATCGCTCCCTCTGCCGAGGTCCACTGGTCGCGAAGGATCTCCCCTGTCCGGGGGTTCATGATGATTTCACGCATCCCCTTCTTGCCGTAGGCAACGATCTTGCTGCGACCAAGCAGGGTCGAGCTGACCGAGATCTGCTGATAGCCCTGTTGCTGCAACTGCTCGCGCACGTCATCGACAAAATCGGCATGCGCCGGGGAGGCCGCAAGCAAGGCTGCGGTGGCGACTGCCAGCAGGAAGGACCGGCGAAATTTTGGCTGGGCATGTGTCATATCTGACCTGCATCATCCTCAAGAAAGGCCGGCCCGGCAAGACCGGGCCGACCAGAATTCAACGTTTCGGACTCTTCCCCTTGTGGGATCAGTCGTCGTCGCCATCGTTGTCATCGCCGCCGTTGTCACCGCCGTTGTCGTCGCCGCTGTCGTCACCGTCGTTGTCGTCGCCGCTGTCATCGCCATCGTTGTCGTCGCCGCTGTCATCGCCGCCGTTGTCGTCGCCGCTGTCATCGCCATCGTTGTCGTCGCCGCTGTCGTCACCGTCGTTGTCGTCGCCGTCGTCATCGCCGCCGTCGTCATCGCCGCTGTCATCGCCGTCGCTGTCATCGTCGCCGTCGTCATCGCCGCTGTCATCGTCGCCATCGTCGTCGCCGCTGTCATCGTCGCCGTCGTCATCGCTGCTGTCGTCGTCGCCATCGTCATCGTCGCTGGCCTCGTCTTCATCTTCATCGTCGCTGTCGTCGTTGCCGACGAAATCTTCGTCGACTTCCCGGATGGAGACGCCCGGCTGGATGTCTTCGTCCTCATCCGGGGTGCCGAATTCGGTTTCAAGAACGAAGCCGGTGGTATTGTCATAAACCACTTCGACCTTGGCGCCTTCACGGACGGCCTCGATCTTGGTTTCGGTCGGGCCCTGCTTCACTTCGATGCTGGTGTAGCCCTCGGACTGGAACTGCGCGATCAGCGCGTCGGTGTCAATCGCGGCGAGCGCCGCGGTGGAGGGAAGGGCAAACATCGTGGCAATGAGGAAAATACGCTTCATCATCAGTCTCCTGTTCAAGCCATTGCTGGCGGGTTCCGCGCGTTCTGCGCCAAGTCATTGCTGTGAGGCTGTCCCGTGAAGGTCTGGGCGGACCAGCCTTCCTCGGGGCAGCGTCGACAGCCACAGGAAGCCATCCCGCTGATCAGGAGGAAATCGGCGCTGAGTTTAAACAGGGGGGCTTAGACCCCCGGGAAGACGCGCATAACCCTGAGTTTAGGACCATGGTCGGAAAATTTCGCCCTTCTGGTCGGAACCCTGGCAGCAATGTGGCGGCCTTGAGGCAGCGGTTGCCGGGCTTCCGGGTCTGCCCGTCAGGCAGATGATTCGATCTCGGCCGGATTGCTGCGGTCGGTGCCCATCAGGTCCTCGATGAAGAGCGAGAGGAGCTGCGGACGGCCCGTGACATTGGCCTTGCGATAGATCGCCGCGGTTTGCGCCTTGATGGTGCCTTCGGAGGTTTCGCGCAGCCGGGCCATTTCCTGCACCGACAGCCCCTTGATCGCAAAAAGCGCGACATCGCGTTCAGCTGCCGTAAGCCCCCATTGGTCAAACCGGGCGTTCAGCAGATCGACGAAGGCTGCCGAAGCGCGCTCCAGCCGGGCTTCGGCCCGCTTCAGGTCGCGCACCGCGCGCAGGACCAGCAGCGTGCCGAGGACGAGCCCCAGCAACAGGCCAAGCCCCGCCCCGATTTCCAGCAATTCGCGCATGCCCCAAGACAGCGGCGCCGGGTAGATGCCGAAGGCCGAAAGCAGGATGTCGCCCATGAACACCAGCGCACAGGCGGCCTGAAGCACCAAGAGCAGGGCGAATGCGGCAAGTCTCGTCAATTGGCCGCCGTCCCGTACCCATTGTCGCGGCCCAAAGACGCCCGCGTCACGGAGAACTGCCCGCACCGACTACGGCGCCATCGAGCGCCCGGCCCGTGCCGAGCGTGTCGGTCAGGCTCAGGCCGGGGGCGGCATCCGCGCTGCCGGTCACGCCAATGGCGCCGCCGGACGCGGCGATCCCGGTCGTACCGGAATTGCCGGTGCCGGCAAACCGGCTGTCGTCGGACATGACCTTGCGCACCGAGTAGTCCCGCAAGATCTCGCCCGTGCCGGGAATGAACACCACCTCGCGCAGCGTGCCATCCTTCTCGGCCAGAATGCGCTGGCGTCCCAGCCAGGTGCGTTCGTCCTCAAGGATCGTGTAACCCCGCGACAACAGCGTACTCAGGATCTCATCGGTCGGGGTCAGCGTCGCGTCGCTTTGCGCCAGAGCAGGCCCGGCCAGCGCCAGCAGCAGCGCAAGGGTCGGAGCATGGGGACGTTTCATCTGGGTTCTCCGGCGTGCAAGGGGCAAAGTGGCCTTGCAGGCACAAGGGGTCAAGCCGCAAAAGGCCCGGCGTCGGCAGGAAACCCCGGCCCGGTCGTCCGGGCCGGGGCTGTTGTCAGTTCGTCAGCTGGCGCTTCGTCCAGTAGGTTCCGCCGTCGCGGCCGACCTCAGGGTCGCCCGCGCTGCCTGCCACCTCGCCGCGCTGGTTCGGCTCGGTGCCGCGCACCGGCCCGGCGGTATAGGTGACCTCGACATCGGCCACATGCTCCAGGGGCTCGCCGGTCATTTCGATCGGGTCAATGGAGATTTCCGGAACGCCGCTGCACTCCGCGCATTCGGGATCGGTGACTTCGCCGTCCGGGTCGTCTTCGAAACCCTCTTCGACAGTGCCGTCCCCATCTTCATAGGTGCCATCTTCATAGGTGCCATCCTCGGCAGGGTCGTCGCTTTCGTCGCCGTCCCAGTACTCCTCGCCGTCGGAACCCTCGTCGACGTAATCGCCTTCGTCGCCGTCGGTATAATCCTCTTCACCGCCATCCACATAGCCGCCGTCGTCCGGCTCTGCCCCCGTTTCGTCGGCTTCGCTGTCAATCGGATCGACCGGGTCGATGGAAACCTCGGGCTCGCCTGCTTCGACATCAATCGAAACCGGGTCCGGTTCGCCCACAGGTTCGGTGAAGCCCCCGGCGCTCGCGGCCGTGGACAACAGCAGACCTGCGAGAACCGAAACCCCGGCCTGCCGGAGCAGACGCCTTACCAGAAAATCACTTGCCACGATCAGATCTCCTACTCGTGCTTGTCCAAACGTCAGATGCGGACGAAACGATTCGCCCGGAGCTTCACGAGGCCCGAGACAGGAGCATGCTACCATTCGCAAAAGGTTTGCGCTGGCAGTTTGTGGAGCGGATGGGCGCGCATAAACAAAGGTTTATGCGCAAAATCAAGGGCTTGTGACGTCAGACCTTCATCGTCACGCCGAGATGTTTGGCGACGGTGAAGATGTCCTTGTCGCCGCGCCCGCACATGTTCATCACGATGATGTGGTCTTTCGGCAGGGTGGGGGCGATCTTCATCACATGGGCGAGCGCATGGCTCGGCTCCAGCGCCGGGATGATGCCTTCCAGCTGGCAGCAAAGCTGGAACGCTTCCAGCGCCTCGGCATCGGTGATCGAGACGTATTTCGCCCGGCCCACATCATGCAACCAGGAATGTTCCGGCCCGATGCCGGGATAGTCGAGGCCGGCCGAGATCGAGAAGCCCTCCAGAATCTGGCCATCGGGATCTTGCAGCAGGTAGGTGCGGTTGCCATGCAGCACGCCCGGCCGGCCGCCGGTGAGCGAGGCGCAATGCTGCATCCGGTCATCCACACCCTTGCCGCCGGCCTCGACCCCGATGATGTTGACCGAAGGGTCATTGAGGAAGGGATAGAACAGCCCCATGGCGTTCGAGCCGCCACCAATGGCAGCCACCAGAGTGTCGGGCAGACGGCCTTCGCCCTCCTGCTCGGCCAGTTGCCAGCGCACCTCCTTGCCGATGATCGACTGGAAATCGCGCACCATGGCCGGATAGGGGTGCGGGCCAGCCACCGTGCCGATGCAATAGAAGGTGTCGCGCACGTTGGTCACCCAGTCGCGCAGCGCGTCGTTCATCGCGTCCTTCAGCGTGCCGCGGCCGGAAGTCACCGGAATGACCTCGGCGCCCAAGAGCTTCATGCGGAATACGTTCGGGGCCTGCCGTTCGACATCATGCGCGCCCATGTAGACCACGCATTTCAGCCCGAACTTGGCGCAGACCGTTGCGGTCGCCACCCCGTGCTGGCCGGCGCCGGTTTCGGCGATGATCCGGGTCTTGCCCATGCGACGGGCCAGGATGATCTGGCCAAGGACGTTGTTCACCTTGTGCGCGCCGGTATGGTTCAGCTCGTCGCGCTTCATGTAGACCTTGGCGCCGCCCAGATGCGCCGTCAGGCGCGGGGCGAAATACAAGGGCGAGGGCCGGCCGACGTAATGCTTCCACAGATCGTCCATCTCGGCCCAGAAGGTCGGGTCGGTCTTGGCGTGGTTGTACCGTTCTTCCAGATCGAGGATCAGCGGCATCAGGGTTTCCGACACGAAGCGCCCGCCGAAAATGCCAAAGCGGCCCGCCTCATCCGGCCCCGTCATGAAGCTGTTCAAACCGTCCTCGGCCATGGCTGATCTCCCCTGATTGGTTTTGCCGATGTAGCGCCCTTCGCCCGCCGGGGAAAGGGGGGCGTCTGCCCCCCTCGGCCTGCGGCCTCACCCCCGGAGGATATTTCGGCCACATTGAAGGCCGGATCAGAGCCAGACGCCGCGGTTGGTCCCGGTCGCCGCGGCGATGGTGGCATGGCCATCGCGCGCCAGAAGCGCCTCCAGCCCGCGCGCCACTTCGGCGACGAGCGACAGGCCCTGATAGACGAGCGCGGTGTAAAGCTGCACGGCAGAGGCGCCGGCGCGGATCTTGGCATAGGCCTCATCGGCATTGGAAATGCCGCCGACGCCGATCAGCGGCAGCCGGCCCTCGGTCAGTCTGGATAGCTGCGCCAGAACGCGGGTGGACTTTTCGAACAGGGGCGCGCCGGAAAGCCCGCCAGTTTCGCCCGCATGTGCAGATTTCAGACCTTCGCGCGAGAGCGTGGTGTTGGTGGCGATCACGGCATCGACGCCCGAGGCCAGGGCGACCTCGGCCAGCTGCGCCAGTTCGTCGGAGTTCAGGTCGGGGGCGATCTTCAGGAACACCGGGATGCGGCGGGCGAGGCCCTCGCGAGTTTCCATCACACCGGCCAGCAGCGCCGAAAGCGCGGCGGCGCCCTGCAGGTCGCGCAGCTTCTCGGTGTTCGGCGACGAGACGTTCACGGTGGCGAAATCGACATGCGGGCCACAGGTGGCCAGCACGCGGGCGAAATCGGCGGCGCGGTCGGCGCTGGTCTTGTTGGCGCCAAGGTTCAGGCCCACCGGCACCGCGCCGCGCGGATGGGCGGCAAGGCGGGCGGCGATGGCATCGGCCCCCGCGTTGTTGAAGCCGAAGCGGTTGATCGCCGCGCGGTCCTCGGTCAGGCGAAAGAGCCGCGGCTTGGGGTTGCCGGGTTGCGGCAAGGGGGTGGCCGCGCCGACCTCGACAAAACCGAAGCCCGCGCGCACCAGCGCCGCAAGCGCGCTGGCGTTCTTGTCATAGCCCGCGGCCAGACCGACCGGGTTCGGCAGCGACAGTCCGGCCAGCGTGGTCGCCAGCCGGAGCGAGGTGACCGGGCCGGGCAAGGGCGCGAGGCCCGACCGCAGCGCCAGAAGCGACAGGCCATGGGCGCGTTCGGGATCGACGCGGTGCAGAAGGGCGAGGCCCAGAGTTTCGATCGGGGTCAAATCACGCCCTCGGGAAAGATGTGGCCGGCCGCCCCAAGCGGCAGGGACTTGTCCCAGACCACTTCGGACAGCGCGAGCTTGCGGTAGAGATGCGGAAACAGTGCGCCGCCGCGCGAGGGCTCCCATTTCAGGGCGTCGCCCAGGCGGTCGGCATCGAACGCCACCAGCACCAGATCGCTTTCGCTGGCAAACCATTTGGCGGCGGTTTCCGCCACCTGCGTCGCGGTGGAGAAATGCACGAAGCCATCGGCCAGATCGACCGGCGCACCGGCGGTTTCGCCGGCGGCGCGGAAGGCATCCCATTCGGGGCGGCGGAGGATCTTGTAGATCAGCATCGGCCTTCCATGCCGAAAGCGGCCCCTTTGGTCAAGCTTGGCTGTCATCCGCCTGTCGTGTTCCGGGCTTTATCAGAAGGTCAAATGCGGCTTTGACAGACTCGGGGGACGGGTCGCAAAGTACCGGCATTGTAACAGCCACAACCTTCGGGAGTTCGCCATGTCCATTTCTTTCAGACCCCTGCGGCCGATCCTTGGGGCCACCAGCCTTGTCGCGCTGACCGCGCTGCCTGCCATGGCCGAGACGGTGAAGCTGACGCTGCTGGGCGTGGGCGATGTCTACAGCTATGCCGAGGAAGACGGGCGCGGTGGCTTTCCGCGGCTGAATGCAGTGGCCAGGGCCGAGCGCGCGGCCAACCCCAACACGCTTTACCTGTTCAACGGCGACATGCTGTCACCCTCGCTGATTTCCGGCTTCGACATGGGGCAGAACACCATTGATTTCACCAATCTGGTGCCCTTCGACCTTGCCGTGCCGGGCAATCACGAATTCGACTTCGGCCCCGAGAACTTTGCCGACAAGATGAAGGCGTCGAAATACCCCTGGGCGGCGATCAACATCACCAAGGCCGATGGGTCTGCCATCGAGGGCCTTGGCGGGGTGACGGTGAAAGAGGTGGGCGGGCTGAAGGTGGCGCTTGTGCCGGTGGCACAGGATACCTCGCCCGAAGTGTCCTCGACGGGCGATCTGAAATTCCTGCCGACGGTCGATACGGCGGTCGAGGCGGCGAAGGCGGCGCGCGAGGGCGGGGCCGATATCGTGGTGGGTGTCGTGCAGACCAATATGGAAAACGACCGGGCGCTGATGAAAAGCCATGCCTTCGACGTGATCCTGTCGGGCGACGATCACACCTATGCCACGGCCTATGATGGCGTCACGGCCTATGTCGAGACCAGCGTCGATGCCCAGCTGCTGACGCCGATCGACCTGACGGTCGAGATCGGCGACAAGGACGGCAAGCGCACGATCAAATGGACGCCGGCGTTTCGTTTTATCGACACCGCAACCGTGACGCCCGACCCGGAATCCCAGACGCTCGCCGACACCTTCACCGCCGACATGGATGCCAAGCTCAACGTCGAGATCGGCACCTCCGAGACCGCCATCGACAGCCGGCGCAACGTGGTGCGCGCCGAGGAGGCGACCATGGGCAACTTGATTGCCGATGCGATGCGCGCGGCGACCGGGGCCGACATTGCGCTCATGAACGGCGGCGGCATTCGCGGCGACCGGACCTATGATGCGGGCGCCAGGCTGACGCGGCGCGACATCCTGACGGAACTGCCCTTTGGCAATGTGACGGTGGTGACCGAATTGCCGGGCTCGCAGGTGCTGGCGGCGCTGGAAAACGCGGTGAGCCAGGTGGAAAAGGGCGCCGGCCGTTTCGCGCAGGTCTCGGGCCTGAGCTTTGCCTTTGACGCGGCGGCCGAGCCCGGCAGCCGGGTGTCAGAGGTCATGGTGGGCGATGCACCGCTAGATGCGGGCAAGACCTATACGGTTGCGGTCAACGACTACATTCTGGGCGGCGGCGACGGTTATTCCAGCCTTGGCGGTGGCAAGATCATCACCGGCACGGGGGGCGGACAGCTCGTGGCCAATGACGTGATGGCCTATGTCGAGAAGCTGGGCACGGTGAAGCCGGCGGTCGAAGGCCGGATCCGCAAGCTGGGCCAGTAACGGCCAAAGCGGGGGCGGGTTTTTGCCTGCTCCCGCTTGAGCCTGCCCGCCGGCGGTGTTATCTACCCCCCAGCGCGGGTGTTGTGTAATGGTAAGACCCTAGCCTTCCAAGCTAGAGACACGGGTTCGATTCCCGTCACCCGCTCCACTCTCTCAGAAGAACCCCAGCAGCAGCGGATGCCCGCCGGCAAAGAACGCCGCGGCAGTGGCCAGATAGGCGGCAAGCGCCAGAAGGCTGCGCTTTCTGGACAAGGGGCGCTGCGCGCGCAGCAGGGTTTCCGATTGGGCCAGCCCCGGCCAGCCCATCAGAACGAAGAACAAGAGAAACCAGGACCGGGTCGCAAGGCAAAGTGCCGCGGCGAGCACCGTCATGGCGATGGAAACCTGCCGTGTTACGTCGGGGGCAAAGCTGTAGGCCAGCCGTTGCGTCAGCTTGCCGCCGTCCAGCGGCCAGAGCGGCAAGAGGTTGAAGAAGTTCAGCGCCGCAAGGACCAAAGCCTGAACGTAGAGAAAGCCGCCGATCTGGAACACCGCCAGGCTTTGCGAGGCCATCAGCATTTCGGCCAGCGCAAGGCACAGCACCATCGGGCCAAGGTTGATCGCCGGCCCCATCAGGGTGATGAAGACTGCCTTCTCGGCGCTGGCGGGGGCGGTGTTTGAAATCGTTACACCGCCCATCAGCGGGATCAGCCGGAACCGGGCATCGGCGTGGCCGCAGACCCGGAAGGCCGCGACATGGCCGAATTCGTGAACCGCCACGGCGATGACAAAGGCGATGCCGTAGGGCAGGCCCCAGAAATACACCGCCGCGCCAACTGCCACGGCAGCCATTGCAACCGTGTTGAGATCAAGCCCCGCGATCTGCAGACCCGAGCGCCCGCGCCAGCCACCCTGCAGGGTCTTCCAGGTGGCAAGACAGAGACCCAGCGCGGCAAGCAGCGACAGCATGTCGGGTTACAGATTCTCCTGCTGCGGCATGCCGAGGACGTGGAAGCCGCAGTCGACATGCACCACCTCTCCGGTGGTGCAGGCGCCATAGTCGCTGCAGAGCCAGACCGCGGTGCCGCCAATCGCCTCCAACGAGGCGTTCTGGCGCATCGGTGCGTTGGCTTCGGTGTGGCGGAAGGTGGCGCGGGCGCCACCGATGGCCGCGCCGGCAAGGGTTTTCATCGGGCCGGGCGAGATGGCGTTCACCCGCACCTGTTGCGGGCCAAGATCATTGGCCAGATAGCGCGTGGCGCTTTCCAGCGCCGCCTTCGCGACCCCCATGACGTTGTAATTCGGCGTCACCCGGTTCGAGCCGCCATAGGTCAGGGTAATCAGGCTGCCGCCGTCCGGCATCAGCTCTGCCGCGCGGCGGCTGACGTCGATGAAGGAAAAGCAGGAAATCGCCAGCGAGTTGCTGAAATTGCCGCGGCTGGTGTTGATGAACCGGCCGGTCAGCTCGTTCTTGTCGGAATAGGCGATGGCATGGATCAGGAAATCCATCTTGCCCCAGCGCGATTTCAGCGCGCCGAAACAGGCCTCGAGGCTGTCATCGTTGGTCACGTCGACATCGACCAGAAAGTCGCTGCCGACGCTGGCGGCCAGCGGTTCCACCCGCTTGCCGAAGGCCTCGCCCTGATAGGAGAACGCCAGTTCCGCGCCTTCGTCGGCCAAGGCCCTGGCAATGCCCCAGGCGATGGAACGCTCATTCGCCACGCCCATGACAAGCCCGCGCTTGCCCTTCATCAGATCGGCCATAATATTCTCCGCAAAGCGAATTTCTATCAAAAATCGGGCGGTTATCCCAGATATTTGCTCATCACCAAGGTCGCGTTGGTGCCGCCAAAGCCAAAGCTGTTGGACAGGACCGAGTCGATCTCCACCCCCTCGCGCAGCGTGGTCACGATCTCCGACGGGTCGAGCGCAGGGTCCAGCGTGGTGACGTTGGCCGAAGCGGCGATGAAGCCCTTGTTCATCATGATGAGCGAATAGATCGCCTCCCACACGCCTGCGCCGCCGAGGCAATGGCCGGTCAGCGATTTGGTCGACGCGATGGGCGGGGTCTTGCCCCGACCGAAGACGCGGCGGATCGCCTCGACCTCGGTCACGTCGCCGACCATGGTCGAGGTGCCGTGGCTGTTGATATAGTCGATCTTGCGGCCCTGCGGCAGGGTAGACAGCGCCAGCCGCATCGCCCGCTCGCCGCCTTCGCCCGAGGGGGCCACCATGTCATAGCCATCCGAAGTGGCACCATAGCCGGTGACTTCGCCGTAAATCTTGGCGCCGCGGGCGAGGGCGTGATTCAGCTCCTCCAGCACCACGACCCCGCCGCCACCAGCAATCACGAACCCGTCGCGCGTGGCGTCATAGGTGCGGCTGGCGGTTTCGGGGGCGTCGTTATACTTGGACGACATCGCGCCCATGGCGTCAAAGAGGCACGACAGCGTCCAGTCCAGTTCCTCACCGCCGCCGGCAAAGACGATGTCCTGCTTGCCCATCTGAATGAGCTCGGTGCCATTGCCGATGCAATGCGCCGAGGTGGAGCAGGCCGAGGTGATCGAATAGTTCACGCCGCGGATCTTGAACGGCGTAGCAAGGCAGGCCGACACCGTCGAGGACATGCCCTTGGTCACGCCAAAGGGGCCGATCCGCTTGGGCGCACCGGTTTCGCGCACGATGTTATGTGCCTTGAAGAAGGATTTGGTCGACGGCCCACCCGAGCCGACGATGATCCCGGTGCGGTCGTTGGAGATGTCGCTGTCCGAGAGCCCGGAGTCCTTTACCGCCTGATCCATGGCGATGAAGGTATAGGCCGCCCCGTCGCCCATGAAGCGCAGGTCGCGCTTGTCGATGTGGTCTTCCAGCACGATGTTGGGCTGGCCATGCACCCGGCAGCGGAACCCGTGTTCGGCATAATCAGGGGCAAAGACGATGCCGGATTTGCCGGCCCGCAGGCTGGCCTCAACCTCGGCGGCATTGTTGCCGATGGACGAAACGATCCCGATCCCGGTGATAACGACGCGACGCATGGGCGCTTTCCTTTCCTCAGTTTGCCGAAAGGGCAACCTTCATGTCGGTGACTTGATAGATGACCTCGCCGTCAGCCTCGACGATGCCGTTGGCGACGCCCATGGTCAACCGGCGGGTCTGAATGGCCTTGGTGAAGTCGACCTTGTAGGTCAGCATCTTGCGGTCGGGCCGCACCATGCCGGTCAGTTTGACCTCGCCCACACCCAGCGCATAGCCGCGCCCTTGCCAGCCGCGCCAGCCCAGGTTGAAGCCGGTGAGTTGCCAAAGCCCGTCAAGGCCAAGGCAGCCCGGCATGATCGGGTTGCCGGGAAAGTGGCAGTCGAAGAACCACAGGTCGGGCGTGATGTCGAATTCGGCGACCACATGACCCTTGCCGTGCAGGCCGCCCTCCTCGGAAATCTCGGTGATGCGGTCCATCATCAGCATCGGCGGCGCGGGCAGCTGCGCATTGCCGGGGCCAAAGAGCTCGCCGCGCGCGCATTTCAGAAGGTCTTCCTTGCTGAACGATGTCGGATACTGGCCCATGCGCCCGCTGTCCCCCCAAAGGCTGTTGTTTCCCCCGTGTATCACCCCCACGGATAGGGAAGCAAGGGCGGGGGGCAGTGGCCGGCCCTGTGCCGCGCGGGAAAGACAATTGAAATGTTCAGGATATCGCGTTACTTCTGACCCCATGAACGATCTGACCGTCATGCACACGGAACAGCGGCTGGTGGAGTGGCTGGCGCGCGGGGGGCTTCGGCCCACGCGGCAGCGCATTGCGCTTGCCTCGCTGCTGGTTGGCGACGGTGAACATCGCCATGTCACGGCCGAGGGGCTTTATGCCGCCGCGGCGGGCACGGCGGACAAGGTCAGCCTTGCCACCGTCTACAACACGCTGCGCGCCTTCTGCGACGCCGGTCTGATGAACGAGGTGGTGGTGGACGGCTCGCGGTCCTATTTCGACACCCGGCTTGATGACCACCCGCATTTCTACTGGGAAGACACCGGCGCGCTGACCGATGCGCCCGCCGCGCAGCTGAAGATCGCCGAACTGCCCGCTGCGCCCGAAGGGGCCGAAATTGCGCGGGTCGATGTGGTGATCCGGCTGAAGAAGGCCTGACGCCCCCCGCCTCGTCACCAGAACGCGCGAGGAGCGGCGAAACGCCTGTGCAGAGCCGGCTTCAGCGCAGGCCCGGCACGCCGGTTTCCTCGACCCCCATCCGCAACCCACGCCCGATCCGGTGCGCCAGTTCCGACCAGCTTTGCGCCGTTTCGGGTCGCAGGTGCCGCTTCAGCACCGAATCGAACAGCCCGAGCCAGACATCGAACATCTGCGCCCGCACATTGCCCGCCGCCTGATGCACGGCGAAGGGATTGCCGTCATAGCTGCGCTCCATCAGGATCGCGTTGCGCCAGAACCGGGCGATCTTTGCCTCATGTGCGGGCCAGTCGGTCACATGTACCGAAAACACCGGGCCAAGGCCGGGGTGGTGGCGGAGGGCGGCATAGAACTCGGCCACCACAAGGTCGATCTCGGCGGCGGTGATCGGAAAGCGCGGAGGCAGGGCGTTGGTCATGGTGATCGCCAGTCTTGCCCGCCCGCAGGCTGCCTCGCAAGGCGTGCCTTCGTCGCACCCCCCCCTTCGCACCCCTTTGACCTTGGCCCCGCCCAACCCTATAAGGCGGGCCATGAGCCGCATATCCGTGCCCCTTCACCGAATTATCGGCCCGGCGTCCTGATCGGATGCCGGGAATCTGGCGGCATCTGCCCGCCCCCATGACCGAAATCTCCGCTTTCAAGGACCGCATCCGATGTGCGCCGACACGCCCAAGACCGACGATCAGACTGCCGACTATCGCACCACCGTCTTCCTGCCCGAAACCGAGTTCCCGATGCGCGCGGGCCTGCCCCAGCGCGAACCGGACTGGCTGGCCCGCTGGGAGCGGATCGGCGTCTATGACCGGCTGCGGGCCAAGACCGGGCCGGATGGGCAGAAGCGCCGCGATTTCACGCTGCATGACGGCCCGCCCTATGCCAACGGCCATCTGCACATCGGCCATGCGCTGAACAAGATCCTCAAGGACATGGTGGTGCGCAGCCAGCAGATGATGGGCCGCGACGCCCGCTATGTGCCGGGCTGGGATTGCCACGGGTTGCCGATCGAGTGGAAGATCGAGGAGCAGTACCGCGCCAAGGGCCTGAACAAGGACGACGTTGATGTCGTGGCCTTCCGGCAGGAATGCCGCAAGTTCGCCGAGGGCTGGATCGACGTGCAGCGGTCCGAGTTCAAGCGGCTGGGCGTCACCGGCAAGTGGGAAAAGCCCTATCTCACCATGGATTACCATGCCGAGGCGGTGATTGCCGATGAGTTCATGAAGTTCCTGATGAACGGCACGCTGTATCAGGGCTCGAAACCCGTGATGTGGTCGCCGGTGGAAAAGACCGCGCTGGCCGAGGCCGAGGTGGAGTATCACGACCACACCAGCCATATGGTCTGGGTGCGGTTTAAGGTAACCCATGCAACCAACCTTCCGAATTGGATCAACGGGGTTGGTGATGAAATGCCCGTTGTAAGCGGCGGCAAGACCCAGTTTGCGCGTGAGTTGGAAAACTCCTGTGTGGTGATCTGGACCACGACGCCCTGGACGATTCCGCAGAACCGGGCAGTATCCTTCGGCCCGGCCATCGCCTATGGGCTTTACCGCGTCACCGCCCTGTCCGAAGCTGCCGCCGGTGCGCCGGGCGAGACGGTGATCCTGGCGGACAGGCTGGCGGACGAGGTCATGAAGGCCGGCAAGGTCGAGGCCTTCGAGAAGGTTCGGGCGGTATCGGCGCAAGAGCTGGAGGGGCTGACGCTGGCCCATCCCTATCGCGGTCTGGCCGAGAACGGCGAGTGGAATTATGACGTTCCCATGCTGCCGGGCGATCATGTCACCGAAGACGCCGGCACCGGCTTTGTCCACACCGCGCCGAGCCATGGCGATGACGACTATCAGATGGGCGTCAAGTTCCGCCTGCCGATGACCTACAACGTCGAAGCCGACGGCAGCTATCGTGCCGATCTGCCCGTGTTCGGCGGCCAGCACATCATCTTGCCAGATGGCAAGGAAGGCCCGGCGAATGTCAGCAATATCAAGGCGCTGGCCGGGGTGGGCGCGCTGTTTGCCAAGGGCAAGCTCAAGCATTCCTACCCGCATAGCTGGCGCTCCAAGGCGCCGGTGATCTACCGCAACACGCCGCAATGGTTCGCCGCCATCGACGCCAGGATCGACGACGGTCAGGGCGCCTATGGCGACACCATCCGCGCCCGCGCGCTGCATTCGATCAACCAGCTGGTCGAGTTCACGCCGGTCTCGGGGCGCAACCGCCTGCATTCGATGATCGAGGCGCGGCCCGATTGGGTGCTGTCGCGCCAGCGCGCCTGGGGCGTGCCGCTGACCTGCTTTACCAAGGTGGGTGCAAAACCCACCGATGCCGATTTCCTGCTGCGCAACCCCGAAGTGAACGCCCGCATCAAGGCGGCGTTCGAGGCCGAGGGGGCGGACGTCTGGTATGTGGCCGGCTTCAAGGAAAAGGTGCTGGCAGGCATCGTTGACCCGGCGGCCTACCGCCAGATCTTCGACGTGCTGGACGTCTGGTTCGATTCTGGCTCGACCCACGCCTTCGTGCTGCGCGACCGCGCGGACGGCACCGAGGACGGGCTGGCCGACCTTTACCTTGAAGGCACCGACCAGCACCGCGGCTGGTTCCATTCCTCGATGCTGCAGGCCTGCGGCACCAAGGGGCGGGCCCCGTATCGCGGTGTGCTGACCCATGGGTTCACGCTGGACGAGAAGGGCATGAAAATGTCCAAGTCCCTTGGAAATACCGTGGCGCCGCAACAGGTTATCGACGAATACGGCGCCGACATCCTGCGGCTTTGGGTGGCGCAGTCGGATTACACGGTGGACCTGCGCATCGGGAAGGAAATCCTGAAAGGCGTGGCCGACAGCTATCGCCGGCTGCGCAACACCATGCGCTTCCTTCTGGGCAATCTTGCGGGTTTTGATGCGGCGGAGAAGGTCGCCCCGGAAGACATGCCGGAGCTGGAGCGTTGGGTGCTGCACCGCTTGGCCGAACTGGACGCAGAGGTGCGCCAGGGCTATGCCAAGTATGATTTCCAGGGCGTGTTCCAGAAGCTGTTTACCTTTGCGACCACCGATCTGTCGGCAGTCTACTTCGACATCCGTAAAGACAGTCTTTACTGCGACGCGCCTGCGTCCCTCCGCCGCCGGGCGGCGCGGACGGTGCTGGATATCCTGTTCCACCGCCTGACCAAATGGCTGGCCCCGATCCTCGCCTTTACGATGGAAGAGGTCTGGCTCTGCCGCAATCCGGGCGACGACACTTCGGTGCATCTGGAAGATTTCCCCGATACGCCAAGCATTTGGCGCGACGAGGCGCTGGCCGCGAAATGGGAGGGCATCCGCGCCGCCCGCCGCGTGGTGACGGGCGCCCTGGAGGTGCAGCGCACCGCCAAGGTGATCGGCGCCAGCCTGGAGGCCGCGCCTGTGGTGCATGTCGAGGACAAGGCCCTGCTGGCGGCGCTGAAATCGGTCAACTTCGCCGATCTCTGCATCACCAGCGCGATTTCCCTGAGCGGCGATCCGGCCCCGGCCGAGGCCTTCCGCCTGCCCGAAGTGCCGGGTGTGGCCGTGGTGTTCGAAACCGCCGAGGGCGAGAAATGCCAGCGCTGCTGGCAGATCCTGCCCGATGTCGGCAGCCACAAGCACGCCCACACCTGCAAGCGCTGCAACGACGCCCTGGGGTGAGGCGCTGGCGGCGGGCGGCTGCCCGTTTCCAAGGGTCAGCGGAGCAAGACAATAACGACAAAGCGCGCCTTGACGGGCGCGCTTTTGGCTTCTCGACGGCGGGAAAAAGCCGCGGGGGGCACTGGGAAGGCCCCCCGCGGCAGGAACTGCCCGTTCAGGCAGGGAGACGCAGACGGAACGGCAGGGCCGGGAAGCTCCAAACCTTGTGGCGGGCCTCGCGCGGGCCGAGACCCAGATGCATGGTTTCAAGATCGGCCCGCGTCAGGCCGATATCCGCCAGCAACCGGTCGTCCGAGCGATCAAGCAGGAACTTGGTCGAGCGGCGGGTTTGGATCTGGGTGAGGATATTGGTGAACATGGCGGACTCCTTTGCTTGTCCCATTCATATGCGCCGTTCATTGACATTTCACAAACGAATAGGTTTCATCCCTGACATATGAAATCCTCATGGGTGCGATATGTCGATCCCGCTCGACAGCGATCTGATGCGCAGCTTTCTGGCCGTGGCGGATGCCGGCTCGGTCACGGTCGCGGCAGCGCGGCTTTATCGCACGCAATCGGCGGTTTCGCTGCAGATCAAGCGGCTGGAGGAAAGCCTTGGCCAGCCGCTGTTCACCCGGCAGGCGCGCGGGGTGGAACTGACGCCGCGCGGAGAGCAGCTTTTGCCCTATGCCCGCAAGGTGGTGGCGCTGCTGGATCAGGCGGCGATTGCGCTGCGGGAAAAGCCGCTGGTCGGACCGGTGCGGGTTGGCATCCCGGATGAATACTCCGGCACAGTTTTGCCGCGCGCGCTGGCGGCCTTTGACGAGCGTCACGAAGGGGTGCAGGTTTCGGTGCGGGTCGACCATTCCAGCGCCCAGATCCGGGCGCTGGAGGCCGACGAGATCGACCTCGCGGTGATCTACGACTGGGACTATGTGCAGGAAGGCGAGGTTCTGTGCATTGACCCGACGGTCTGGGTGACGTCGGTGGCGCATCAGCAGCACCTGCGCCATCCGGTGCCGGTGGCGGTCTATTTCAAATCCGCCTGGAGCCGGGAATTCGCAGAGGCCGGCCTGACGCGCCAGCGCATCGATTGGCGTCCGGCCTGGTCGTGCGACATGGCGGGGGGGTTCCGGGTGGCGGTGCAGAACGGCATGGCGGTGGCGCCGCTGTCACGCTCCACCATCCCGACGGGCTGCCGGGAGTTGACGGCCGAGGATGGCTTCCCCATCGTCGATTATGCCCGCGTGATCCTGCGGCGCAACCCGCGCGGCACCTCGTCTGCGATCGAGGGCATGGCAGCGATGTTGCGCGAGGCCTTTGCGCCCTTGGGCGTGCAATCGACGAAACTGCCAAACATCCGCGGGGCGGGAGCATGATTGAGAGGAGCAGGATCGAGGCAAGCCTTGGCATTGACACCGCGCTGGGACGTCTCACGCTTTGGCAGTCCGGGGACAGGCTGACCGGGCTTTCCTGGGCAGAGTTGCCGCCTTCCGGGGCGGCGCCGACTCCGCTTCTGGCCGAGGCCTCCGCCCAGCTTGCAGCCTATTTCGCGGGCCGCCTGCAGCAGTTCGATCTGCCGCTTGACTGGGGCACGGGCCTGCACGAACAGGTGCGCCGCGCCATGGCCGCGATCCCCTTTGGCGAGACCCTGACCTATGGCGAGATCGCCGCCAGGGTCGGCGCCCCGGCGCAGTCGGTGGGCCAGGCCTGTGGTGCGAACCCCTTGCCGATCATCATCCCCTGCCACAGGGTGCTTGGCGCCAAAGGGCTTGGCGGGTTTTCCGCACGGGGAGGGGTGGAAACCAAGGTCTGGCTGCTGCGCCACGAGGGCGCGGCCGGGCTGTTGATCTGATCCGCCGCGCCGCCGCCTTGACCGCATTGCCAGCACGGGAAAGGCCATGCGACACCGGCGGGCACCCCCGGCGGAGGGTTTTCGCCACGGAGAAACGCGATCCGCCCGGGGGAAGGTTCTTGCGAGGGACGGTCGCTGTTTGTAACGGTTTGACGACAGCAGCGCACAGGGGCGGGAATTGAGCATTTGGGTCATGATGGCCGTCCTTGGCGCGGCTTTTCTGCATGCCTTGTGGAATTCTCTGCTGAAGGTCGGCGCCTCGCGCATGGGGGCGATGGTGATCCTGTCGATTGGCGAGGTTCCCATCGGGCTGGCGGTGGCGCTGGCCATGCCGCCTCTCGACTGGCAGGTCGCCCCCTGGGTCCTGGGGGCGGGGTGTGCGCATTTCTTCTACAAGCTCTTCCTGACCTATGCCTATGAGCGCGGCGATCTGAGCCGTGTCTATCCCATCGCCCGCGGCTCGGCGCCGTTGGTGGTCGGCCTGGCGTCGCCCTTTTTCCTGCCCGATGTCATCTCGCCCATGGAATTCGCCGGGATTGCGGTGCTGGGGGCGGGGATTCTCCTGATGGCGCAGGGGGTCTTTGCCAGCGGCGAGAACCGCCGGCTGATCCCCTATGCCCTGGGCTCCGCCTGTGCGACGGCGTGCTATACGCTGATCGACGGGCAGGGCGCGCGGGTGGCGGGCGATGCGGTGGCCTATATCGCCTGGGTCTTTGTGGTGGACGGGGTGTTCTTTGCCGTCGGCATGCTGGCCTGGAAGGGGTTCGATGTGCTGCCGCGGCAGGGGCGGGCCTGGGGCATCGGGATGATCGCCGCCGCGGCGTCCTACGGCGCTTATGCGGTCAGCGTCTGGGCCATGACCATCGCGCCGATCGCAGTGGTGGCGGCCTTGCGGGAAACTTCGATCCTCTTTGCCGTGCTGATCGGCTGGCTGGCCTTTGGCGAGCGGATGACAAGGGGCAAGGCGCTGGCCGCGCTGGTCATTGTCGGGGGCGTGATGCTGACGCGGCTTTAAGGCGCCGATGAGACGCCGCAGGCGACCGAGCGGGACGGCGTCAGGAAATCCGGCGCGGGCGTTCGGGAACGATCTGTTGCGCCATGCCCGCGACCACCAGATAAAGCGAAGTCGCCACAAGGCCCCAATGCGCCCAGGTGCCCTCGGCAAAATTCACCCAGGCGGCCCAGCCCGCGAACAGCACCCAGGCGATCGACACCGGCAAGGTCACATCGCGCCAGCGCATGGTCCGGGTGGGGTGGACGAATTTCAGCGGCAGGAACATGCCGACCGTCAGCAGCACCACGACCGCCAGAATGACGTTCTGCGAGGGTGCGATGGCGAACAGCACCAGCACCACCATGTTCCAGCAGGCCGGAAAGCCGGAAAAGCTCTTGTCCTTGGTCTTCATCCGGGTGTCGGCGAAGTAGATGACCGAGCCATAGCAGATTGCGATGATCGCCAGCCAGCCGGTCCAGCCGGTCAGCATGCCCGACTTGAACAGCGCATAGGCCGGGATGAAGACATAGGTCAGATAGTCCACGATCAGGTCCATCAGCACCCCGTCATAGATCGGGAAGTTCTTGGGCGTGTCGTAGCGCCGCGCCAGCGGGCCGTCGATGCCGTCGACAAAAAGCGCCAGCACCAGCCACAGGAACATGGTCTGCCAGTTGCCCTCCACCGCGGCGAGCATCGCAAACATCGACAGCACCGCCCCGGTGGCAGTCAGGAGATGGACGGAGAGGGCTTTGATCTTGATGTGCATAGGGTCTTTTTGGCGGATATCGGTCTCAAGTCAACCGCCACGGGTTCCGATCAGGCCCTTGGATGGGCCTTTTCGTAGACTTCCATCAGCCGGGCAGCATCGACAGCGGTATAGGCCTGCGTCGTCGACAGCGAGGCATGACCCAGAAGTTCCTGAATGGCGCGCAGATCGCCGCCGGCCGCCAGCAGATGCGTGGCAAAGCTGTGGCGCAGGGCGTGCGGCGTTGCCGTGGCGGGCAGGCCCATCTGCAGGCGGGCTTGCTCCATGACCTTCTGCACAAGGCGCGGGTTCAAGGGGCCGCCGCGGGCGCCGCGAAACAGCGGGGCGTCCTTGTGCAGGTCCATCGGGCAGAGCGTAGCATAGCGGGCCACCGCGTGCTGCGCGGCCGGCAGCGTCGGCACCAGCCGCTCCTTGCCGCCCTTGCCGGTGATGCGCAGCATCTCGGGCAGGGGGTGGGCCGCGCCCGTCAGACCGAGGGCCTCGGAAATCCGCAGGCCCGAGCCGTACAGCAGCGTCACGATCGCCATGTCCCGCGCGGCAATCCAGTCCTCGCGCGCCTGATCGCCGACCACCTGAATGATGTCGCGCGCCGCCTCCTCGGCCAGCGGGCGCGGCAGTTTGCGCTGGAATTTCGGGCCACGGGCCGACAGGGCGGCGGTGGCGTCGGTGCCCTCCTGATCGGCGACGAAGGCGAGGAAGTTCTTCACCGCCGACAGCTTGCGTGCCATGGACCGGGGCGAGATCTCCCGGTCGCGCATCGCGGCCATGAAGGCGCGCAGGTCGGGCTGACCCAGTGCTGTCAGGGCTGCCAGCCCCTCTTGCCCGCCGTGATGCTGGCTCAGGAAATCAAGGAACTGGCCGACGTCACGGCCATAGGCGGCAAGCGTGTTCTCGGCCGCGCCTTTCAGGGCGCGCAGGTGGTCCAGCCAGCGGGAAAGCGCGGCGCGCTGGGCGGCAGAGATTGCCAGCCCGCCCGAGCTCATGACAGCCAGCGCCGCATGGTGCGTTCGAAGATGCCGGCGAAGAAGGCCAGCAGGTCGGTGCCATGGGTCGGCTTGAACTGGTGCGGGTCTTCGGCGCCAAGGACCAGCATGCCGGGCAGCCGGCCCTTGCCGAAATCAAGCTTCATCAACGCCTCGGAGCGGATCCAGCCCGCGCGTTCGCCATAGATCGCGTCCGATTGCGGCTGCACCTGCCGCAGCACCACCGGGCGCTGGGGCACATTGCGCCCGCCGGTCAGGTAATCGCTGACAAAGCCGGGGGCGGCGACATACAGCACGTCGCCCAGCTTGCGGATCGTCGGATCTTCGGCCTCCTGCACCGATTCCAGCACCAGCCGCACGCAATCGACCCGCAGGGTCTGCGCCACGTCATGGGCCATGGTCTTCAGGAAGTCCTCGAAGCTGAGCGGGTCGAGCATCTGCAGGATCGCGCGATGCACCTGATTGGTGCCGGCGAGGTTCTCATAGGCGGCGGCAATCACGGTGCGGTGGGTGTCTTCCAGCCGGTCCAGCCGGTTCTCCAGCCGCTCCATCGCAATGCCGCGCAGATCGACGATGTTTGAGCCCATCAGCCGCTCGTTCGCGCCGATGAGCGCGTTCATCACGTCGCGGTCTTCCAGAAGCGTTTCGGGTTCCGCAAGAATGCGGTCCCGCATGTCCTGATCCATCATCCGTCCCGGCCCCAACACCCGCCGCTCGACAAGCGGGCTTTACATTTTTCAACCTTCTAGCATGGAACAGGCTGAAGGCTCCAGCATTTTGACAGCGTGCGCCGCGCGCCTGCGGTCTTGCCGTTCAGAGTGGCGCAAATGGCCGGGCGGACTGCGCGCGTCCGCCCGGCCGAAGGTTGCACCGGCGGCTGCCGGACCGTCTTACAGGATCTTCTGGCCGGTCTTGGCCCAGTCCTTCATGAACTGCTCCAACCCCTTGTCGGTCAGCACATGATTGGCCAGCCCCTTGATGACGGCGGGCGGCGCGGTCATCACGTCGGCGCCGATCAGCGCGCATTGGGTGACATGGTTGGCGGTGCGGATCGAGGCGGCAAGGATCTGAGTGTCGAAGCCGTAGTTGTCATAAACCTGCCGGATGTCGGAAATCAGCTCCAGCCCGTCAAGGTTGATGTCATCGAGACGCCCGATGAAGGGCGAGATGAAGGTGGCGCCGGCCTTGGCGGCCAGCAGCGCCTGATTGGCGCTGAAACACAGGGTGACGTTCACCATCTTGCCCTCGTCCGACAGCACCTTGCAGGTTTTCAGCCCGTCCCAGGTCAGCGGCACCTTGACGGCGATGTTCGGGGCGATCTCGGCCAGCTTGCGGCCTTCGGCGATCATCTCGTCGGCCTTCAGCGCCACGACTTCGGCCGAGACCGGACCTTCGACGAAGGAGCAGATTTCCTTGGTGACTTCCAGAATGTCGCGGCCCGATTTCAGGATCAGCGAGGGGTTGGTGGTGACCCCGTCCACCATGCCAAGGTCATGGAGTTCGCGGATGGCATCGACATCGGCGGTATCGACAAAGAATTTCATGGCACGGTCCTTCCGGTATGGGTTGCGGGGGCTTGGGGCGGGGTTTACCCCATATGGGGGGCAAGGCAAAGAGCAGATGACAGCAGCGGTTTCGGGCGAACGGGTTTACGCGGCGGGTGAGCTGGTGGGGGTTCTGACCACCGAGCCTTTGGGCCGCGTTCTGGACTACAAGGCGCCCGAGGGCGGCTGCGGCGACGGCGATTTCGTCGAGGTGCCGCTGGGTTCGCGCCGGGTGCTGGGGGTGGTCTGGGGGCCGGGTGAGGGCAGGTTTGATCCCGCGCGCATCCGCCCGGTTGGTCGGGTGCTGGACGCTGCGCCGATGCGGGCCGAGTTGCGCGGTTTCCTCACCCGCGCCGCCGACTACACGCTGACGCCCCTTGCCGCCATGCTGCGCCTTGCCACCCGCGCGCCGGGTTTGGGCGACGCGGTGTCGATGCGCAAGGTCTACCGGCTGGCCGGGCCGGTGCCGAACCAGCTGACCGAAGCGCGGTTCCGGGTGGTCGAGGCGCTCAGACGCTTTGGGCAGGCGCCGGTGACGCTGGGCGAGCTGGCCGAGGAGGCGGCCTGCGGGGCATCGGTGGTGAAAGGTCTGGTCAAGCTCGGGGTGATTGCCGAGGAGGACACTCCGCGCGATCTGCCCTATCCGCCGATGCAGCCGAAGATTGCCAGTCATCTGATGGGCGATCAGGTGGCGGCAGCGGATGCCCTGGTGGCGCAGATCGGCGGCGGCTTTGCGGCGACGCTGCTCAAGGGCGTCACCGGCTCGGGCAAGACCGAGGTCTATCTTGAGGCGGTGGCCGAATGTCTGCGCGCCGGGCAACAGGCGCTGGTTCTGTTGCCGGAAATCGCCTTGACGGCGGATTTCCTCTCGCGTGTCGAGGCCCGCTTCGGCACCCGTCCGGCCGAATGGCATTCCGGCGTGACGATGACCGAACGCCGCCGGCTGTGGAAGATGGTCGGCCAGGGCGGCGCGCAATTCGTGGTCGGCGCGCGCTCGGCGCTGTTCCTGCCGTTCCGCGATCTGGGGCTGATCGTGGTCGATGAGGAGCATGACACCTCCTACAAGCAGGAGGAGGGCGTAATCTACAACGCCCGCGACATGGCCGTGCTGCGGGCCAGCATCCTTGGATGTCCTGTCGTGCTCGCGTCGGCGACGCCCTGTCTTGAGACATGGGCCAATGTCGAGGCCGGGAAATATGGCCGGGTCGATCTGGGCGCGCGCTTTGGTGCGGCGGAATTGCCGCCGATGAAGGCCATCGACATGCGGGGCGAAACCCTGCCCTCTGACCGCTGGATTTCGGCCAAGCTGGCGGCCGAAGTGCAGGCGCGTGTGGCCAAGGGCGAGCAGAGCCTGCTGTTCCTGAACCGCCGGGGCTATGCGCCGATCACGCTCTGCCGGGCCTGCGGGCATCAGGTCGGCTGCGATGATTGCGACGCGCGGATGGTAGAACATCGGTTCCTCAAGCGCCTCGTCTGCCACCAATGCGGCGCGACAAAGCCCGTGCCGGTGGCCTGCCCCGCCTGCGGGGTGGAGGGGCGCATGGCCGCCGTCGGCCCGGGGGTAGAGCGGCTGGCCGAGGAGGTGACGGCGCGCTTCCCCGAAGCGCGGCTGGCGGTGCTGTCGTCGGACCTGTTCGGCTCGGCGCGGGCCTTGAAAGAGGCGGTGGTCAATATTGCCGAAGGCGGCGCCGACATCATCATCGGCACGCAGATCGTCGCCAAGGGGCACAATTTCCCGCTGCTGACGCTGGTCGGCGTCATCGACGCCGATCTTGGCCTGCAGGGTTCGGACTTGCGGGCGGCGGAGCGGACGTTCCAACTGATGCGGCAGGTGGCGGGCCGGGCGGGGCGGGCGGACAAGCCGGGCGAGGCCTTTTTGCAGACCCACCAGCCGGAACACCCCGTCATTCGCGCGATTCTGGGCGGCGACGAGGAGGCGTTCTGGAAGGCCGAAGCCGCCGAACGCCGCGCGGCGGGGGTGCCGCCTTACGGGCGGATGGCGGGGATCATCCTGTCCTCGCCCGACGTGGGACAAGTCTTTGACTTCGGGGCCGAACTGGCGCGGCGGGACGAGCCGTTGCGCCGCGTCGGTGCGCAGGTGTTCGGCCCGGCCCCGGCGCCGATTGCCCGCGTGCGCGGACGGCACCGGGTGCGGCTCTTGGTCAGGGCCGACAAGACCGCGCCCTTGCAGGCGGCGCTGGCGGAGTGGGTGGGGCAGATGAAGCTGCCGGCCAACCTGCGGCTGGCCATCGACATCGACCCGCAGAGTTTCTACTAGTCGATTTCTGCCGCAGAAATCGCTCCGGAGCTTTGGCAAAACTCCGGGGCTGCCGGGGCAGCCCAAATTTCTTGCGAAGAAATTTGCCAAAATCCTTCGAAGGATTTTGTTTTGCCCTATATCAGGCAACAGAAACAGGAGATGCCCGATGTTCTTTATCGACCGCGCCAAGATGCAGATGGTCCGCCCCGAAGACGCCCTTCCCGGCCGCCCCGAGCCGATGCCCGTGACCGAGCCGCATTTTCTGTCGGGGATCGACCTGAAATCCGCGGTGCCGGCGGGCATGGCCGAGGCGATGTTCGGCATGGGCTGCTTCTGGGGTGTCGAGCGCAAGTTCTGGCAGGCTCCTGGCGTCTGGCTGACCATGGTCGGCTATGCCGGCGGCATCACGCCGAACCCGACCTACAAAGAAACCTGCACCCAGCTGACGGGCCATAACGAGGTGGTGCGGGTGATCTATGACCCGGCTGTCACCTCTTATGAGGCGTTGTTGCAGCTGTTCTGGGAAAACCATGACCCGACGCAAGGCATGCGGCAGGGCAATGATACGGGCTCGACCTATCGCTCGGGGATCTACACCTATACGCCCGAACAGGCCGCCGCGGCCGAGGCGTCGAAGGCAATCTATGCCGGGCGTTTGCGGGCCGCTGGTCACGGGGCGATCACCACCGAAATCCTGCCGGCACCGGTGTTCTACTATGCCGAGGATTATCACCAGCAATATCTGGCCAAGAACCCGCAGGGCTATTGCGGCTTGGGCGGCACCGGCGTCACTTGCCCGATCGGGCTGACTGCTTGACCGGGCTGGGCCGAGGGCCTAAGCCCGCCGGAGACAACTCCGGAGGCCCCCATGCCCATGTTCATCGCGCAAACCACGCTGGAAGGCGATGAGGCGGCTTTCGCGCTGGCCGAGGCGCTGGAGCGGATGCAGCCGCCGGCGCTGACCGCCGATTGCTATGATGTCGAGGGCATGGCCGGACTGGTGCAGGTGGCGGCGACGTTTTCGCTGCCGCCGAACGAGGTGATGCTGGCGGTTCTGGCCGAGGCCTTTGGCGCGGCGGCCTTTGAGGTGACGAGCGTGTCGCAGCACACCTGGTCGGCGCTGACCACGCTGCCGGGCGAGGGCATGGCCCGCGCCCTGGCCGGGACGATGGAAACTCTGGACCCCGCGCCCTATGGCGTCGGCGCTTTCGAGATCGAGGATGGCTCCGGCCTTTGGGAGGTCGGTGCCTATTTCTCGGAGGCCCCCGACACCGCGACGATCAATGCGCTGGCGGCAAAGGCCGGGGCCCGGCCCTTTGTCATCTCCGAAGTGCCCGATGTCGACTGGGTCGCCCATGTCCGGCGCGAGCTGGCACCGGTCGAGGCCGGGCGGTTCTTCGTCTATGGCAGCCATGATGCCGACAAGGTTCCCGCCGATCCCGGTCGGGTGGCCTTGCAGATCGAGGCGACGGTGGCCTTCGGCACCGGCCATCACGGCACGACGCTGGGCTGCCTGCGCGCCTTCGACCGGCTTTTTGCCGAGGGGCTGCGCCCTGCAAAGGTGGCCGACATCGGCGCGGGAACTGCTGTGCTGGCGATTGCTGCCGCTGCCGTGCTGCCGGATGCGCTGGTGATTGCCTCGGACATCGACGAGGTGGCGGTTGATGTTTCCGAGGCCAATGTGTCGATCAACGGGCTGGAAGGCCGGATCGAATGCCTTGAGGCAGCCGGCTTTGCCCATCCGCGCCTGCATGAGGCCGGCCCCTTTGACCTGATCTTCGCCAATATCCTGAAAGGTCCGCTGATCGAACTGGCCCCCGACATGGCGCAGCATTGCGCGGCGGGCGGGCTGGTGATCCTGTCCGGCCTGCTTGCGGTTCAGGCCGAGGCGGTGACGGCAGCCTATGTCGCGGCCGGCTTCACCCCGGTTTCGCGCGAGGATCTGGGCGAGTGGTCGGCATTGGTGCTGAAACGGAACTGAATTGTTTCTGTCAAATCCAAGGCTTAACCGGCTTCCCTGCCCAGATTTTGACACAATCTGATCGCATCACGAATACCCTGTGGGGGCGTAATGCGTGGAGCCGGTATCATGTACGATACGAATTTGGTCGACTTCTATAGCCGGGTTGCGAGTTTCGAGAAAGCGCAAGCCGAAGGCTATGGGCACGAAGCCCCCGGCACCCTTGGTCGATCCATCACCTATGGCCGCCGCAAGGCCCGCCGCCGGGTGCGCGTCATGCCCTTCGTCTTTGTCGCCCTTGCGGCCATCGGTCTGAAAGGCGCCATCCTGCACAGCGTGGGCTCTGCGGTCTACGACGCCCGCGTTGCCGCCCTGTCGGCGGGAGAAGGGTTTGACCGTCTTGGCGGCTGGCTGATGCAGGTCGATCCCGTCACCGCCTATGTCGCCGACAAGATCGGCGAGGCCGTCGTCGCAATCAAGAGTTGAATTGTTCTGGCGCAAGGTGCGGTGCGCCAGTTTCGAGGCAGGGTCCACAGGCAGGGATCAGGAAAGCAAAAGCCGCCGCCCGGCATCCGGGCGGCGGCTTTGTGCATTCCTGCGCAGACGTGGCTCAGCGGCCGATCGTCTCGATGTCGCCCCGGCACAGACCGATATCTTCAAGCTCGCGGTCCGACAACTTGCCCAGTGCCTTGCGGGTGACGCGGGCGTCATTCCAGGCAGCAAGGGCGGCGGTCTTGTCGTTCAGCGACTGAACGAAACGGAAAATGGCGATGGCGCCAAACGGCGCCGCGCGGGACGTCTCATAGGCGGCCATAGCGGGTATCCTTTCACAAACTGCTCATATGCAAGGCATCTGTTTGCCTTCGATGGCAGGAAAATAGTCATGCTGCAGGTGCGAAGCAATGGGACTTCCGGCATGGCCGCAATGCGTGCCGCGCATGGCTTTTTGCCCCAATTTTGCCGCATTTCTGCGAGCTGGCGCGCTGATACCGACGGAAATGTCGCTTTTGTGGCGTGCCCCGTCGAGTTTCTGCGTTTGCATAACAAACCTGTTACAAAGCGCCAGGCCTGCAATTCACTTGGCGGATGTTCTCTTTTCGTGCTAATCGGGAAAAAACACGAAAAACGGGGGGCGGGCATGCGGGTGTTGGGAATCGACCCGGGGCTCAGGAATCTTGGCTGGGGAATCATCGACGTCGCGGGCGCGCGTCTCAGCCATGTTGCCAATGGTATCTGCCATTCCGCCCCGGGCGAAGGCGAGGGCGATCTGGCGCAACGGCTGGTCAGCTTGCACACCCAACTGACCGAGGTGCTGCGCGCCCATGCTCCGGACGCGGCGGCGGTGGAGCATACTTTCGTCAACAAGGACGCAGTGGCGACGCTGAAACTCGGTCAGGCGCGCGGCATCGCGCTTTTGGTTCCGGCGCAGTTCGGGCTGACGGTCGGCGAATATGCCCCGAATGCGGTGAAGAAATCCATCGTCGGCGTCGGCCATGCCGCCAAGGATCAGGTCGATCACATGGTGCGCCTGCATCTGCCCGGTGTGAAAATCGCCGGGCCGGATGCCGCGGATGCCTTGGCGATTGCGATCTGCCATGCGCATCATCTGCAAAGCGCAGGCCGGTTGCAGGCGGCATTGAAAAGGGCGGCGGGATGATCGGCAAGATTTCGGGGCGGCTCGACTGGCGCGGCGGCGACACAGTGCTGATCGACGTGCGCGGTGTGGGCTATGTCGTGCACGTGTCCGACCGCACGCTGGCGGGCCTGCCGGGTCTGGGTGAGGCGGTCAGCCTGTATACCGAGCTTCTGGTGCGCGAGGACCTGCTGCAGCTTTTCGGCTTTCCGACCATGCTGGAGAAAGAGTGGCACAAGCTCTTGATGACAGTGCAGGGGGTGGGGGCCAAGGCTTCGATGGCAATTCTTGGCACGCTGGGGGCCGAAGGCGTCGGCCGGGCGATTACCCTTGGCGATCAGCGCGCGATTCAGGCCGCGCCGGGCGTCGGGCCGAAGCTGGCGCAGCGGATCATTCTGGAGCTGAAGGCCAAGGCCGGGTCGGTGATGGCCATGGGCGCCAGCCTTGCGGTGACGGCGCAGGCGGATGACACGGTATTGGAGCCTTTCACGCCGGCGGCTCCGGTGAGGAAGGCCGCCAATGCAGCAAACGCCGGTCCGTCGCGCGCGGCGTTTACGGCTGATGCCCTGTCGGCGCTGATGAACCTTGGTTACGGGCAGGGAGATGCGGCGCAGGCGGTGGCGACCATCGCCGGCGAAAACCCCGAGGCCGACACGGCGACCCTGATCCGCGCCAGTCTGAAGCTTCTGGCCCCGAAGGCGTAAGGCATGACCTCTGATCCCACCCTGCGCCCCGAGAAATTGCCCGAGGATCTGGACCGCGCGCTGCGTCCGCAGGCCTTGGAGGAATTCGTCGGTCAGGCCGAGGCGCGGGCCAATCTGGCGGTGTTCATCCAGTCGGCGCGCATGCGTGGGGAATCGATGGACCACACGCTGTTTCACGGCCCCCCCGGTCTGGGCAAGACCACGCTGGCGCAGATCATGGCGCGCGAGCTGGGGGTGGGGTTCCGCATGACCTCGGGTCCGGTGCTGGCCAAGCCCGGCGATCTGGCGGCGATCCTGACCAATCTCGAGCCGCGCGATGTGCTGTTCATCGACGAGATTCACCGCCTGTCGCCGGTGGTCGAGGAGGTGCTTTACCCGGCGATGGAGGATTTCGCGCTGGATCTCGTCATCGGCGAAGGCCCGGCGGCGCGCACGGTGCGGATCGACCTGCAACCGTTCACGCTGGTCGGCGCCACGACGCGGCTTGGCCTTCTGACTACGCCCCTGCGCGACCGCTTCGGCATTCCGACCCGGCTGAATTTCTACACCGAGGACGAGCTGGACCTGATCGTGGCGCGCGGCGCCCGGTTGATGGGGATCACGAGCGAGCCGGAAGGCACCCGCGAGATCGCCCGCCGCGCCCGCGGCACGCCACGGATTGCCGGGCGGCTGTTGCGGCGCGTGGTGGATTTCGTGACGGTCGAGGGCAACGGCCGGCTGACCCGCGCCATCGCCGACCGGGCGCTGACGCGGCTCGGGGTGGATCATCTGGGCCTTGACGGCGGCGACCGGCGCTATCTGTCGCTTCTGGCCGAGAATTACGGCGGCGGCCCGGTGGGGGTGGAAACCATCGCCGCCGCGCTGTCCGAAGCGCGCGATGCCATCGAGGAGGTGATCGAGCCCTATCTTCTGCAACAGGGCCTGATCCTGCGCACCCCGAGGGGGCGGATGCTGGGGGCCAAGGCCTGGGCGCATCTGGGCCTTGCCGCACCGAAAGCCCCGAGCCAGAGCGATCTGTTTGACGGCTAGAAGACGGAGCGGCTTGCGCCGCAATCTGGGTCTCGCCTCTGGCCTGCGGCCAACCGGCTCGGGACGGCAGGGGGGCTTCACCCCCCTCGGCGCCCGCGCGCCTCACCCCCGCGGATATTTGGTCCACATTGAAGGCTTCAACGTGGTTCAAATATCCAAAGACCGCCGAGCCGGTTGGCCGCAGGCCAGAGGCGAGAAACAAGACCTGCCGCTCCTTCGCCTTGCGAAGGAGCGGCGCAAATGTTTTCGGCCTCCTCTTGATGTTTGCCGCCCTTCGCGGCATCGACCTTGGCGCGGCGTTCGAGGAGAAGTGGGGCCGCTGGTTGAAGGAGTAGGGCATGACCCCCGATCAGGTGCAGCGGCTGTTTACCCGCAAGGACGGGAGCTATCTTTTCGCCCGCTGGAGCCGGCCGATCGTGCCGGTGGTCTTTGGCGTCGACGACGCCACGCTTGCGGTGGTCAAGGGCGCAGTCGAGGCGGTGGTGACGCTGGCCGGGCACCGGATGGCCGAGACCGACCCGGAACTCGGGGCGAACCTGATGGTGTTCTTCTTCCGCGACTGGGCGGAGCTGCCGCAGGTGCCGAACCTTGAGCGGCTGATCCCCGACCTTGCGCCACTCTGCGCCCGGCTGGCGGCAAGCGGGGCAAACCAGTATCGCGCCTTCCGGTTCGACGCGACGGGTGCGATCAAGGCGGCCTTCGTGTTCCTGCGCATGGATGCGGCGCTGTCGGAGATGCCGGCGGAGACACTGGCGCTGAACGAGGCGGTGCAGGTGATCCTGCTCTGGGGCGAGGAGGCCTTTGCCACGACTTCGCCCCTCGGCCGGGCGGGCGAGGCGGTGATCCTGCGGCCCGACATCGCCGCAGTGATCCGCGCCGCCTATGACAAGGTGCTGCCCGCCGTTGCCAGTGACCCGTCGCATGCCTACCGGCTGGCGGCGCGGCTGTGAAGGAGGCCGACCTTTACCCGGACCTGAAGGCCTTTCTTCAGGCGCAGGGCTATGAGGTCAAGGCCGAGATCGGCGCTTGCGATCTGATGGCGGTGCGGGGGGATGAGCCGCCGGTGATTGTCGAGATGAAGCTTTCCTTCTCGCTGGCGCTGGTGTTGCAGGGTGTGGCGCGGCAGGCGCTGTTTGACACGGTCTATCTCGCCGTCCCCGCGCCGAAAAAGGGGTGGCCGGCGCGCTACAAGGATATTGTCGCGCTGTGCCGGCGTCTTGGCCTTGGGCTTCTGGCCGTCAGCCCGGGGCAGGGGGTGGAGGCGCATCTTGACCCCGGCCCCTATCAGCCGCGCCGCAATCCCGCCCGCGCCGGCCGGCTGCTGCGCGAGTTTCAGCGCCGGGTCGGCGATCCCAATCAGGGCGGCAGCACCGGCGTCACGCGGATGACGGCCTATCGGCAGGATGCCTTGCGCTGCGCAAAGGCGCTGGCGGGGGGCGCGATGAAAGGGGCCGAGGTGGCCCGCGCCACCGGAACGGCCCGCGCCACCACCTTGATGCGCGATGATCATTATGGCTGGTTCGAGCGGCAGGCCAAGGGCATTTACGGTCTGACGCCCAAAGGCATGGCGGCGCTGTCCGAGAACGCGGCGGAACTGGCCCGGATCACGGCAGGGGAATGACCGAGATCGACATCTTGCCCGAGCCTTGCGTCACCTCATTGGCATGGGCAAGGTAGATCAGCGCACGGTTCTTCTCGTCATAGATCCGCGTCACCTTCAGCGATTTCAGGATCAGCGACTGACGTTCGGAGAACACCGTCTCGCCCTCCGGCCCCTTGTCGATGGCGCCCGGCACCACCGGGCCGGTCTGCACGCAATCGACCGCCGAATAGGAGGGATCCTCGAACCAGTTGCCCTGCGTCAGCCGATCATAGATCGAGCGGTCGAAATAGGCGACATGGCAGGTCACGCCCTGCACCTTGGGGTCGGCGATGGCTTCGATGATGATATCATTGCCGACCCAGTCGACGCCGACGCGGCCGATCTCCTCGGCTTGGGCGGGCAGGGCGAAAAGGGTGGTGGCAAGCAGGGCACGGATCATGGGGATACTCCTTTGCGCCCAAGATGTCGGAATGCAGGGGCGCCGCCGCAAGGGTGGACGTTCCCGTGCGGCCAAACTAGCCTTGACCGCAAAGGAGCGCCCATGACCGCCAAGCTCGCCGCCCACAGCCACCCCATCCGCGTCTATTACGAAGACACCGACCTTGCCGGCATTGTCTATTACGCCAATTACCTGAAATTCATCGAGCGGGCGCGCAGCGAATGGGTGCGGGCGCGCGGGGTGGATCAGGCGGCGCTGAAGGCGGGGCGGGGCATCGTCTTTGCGGTGCGCCGGCTGGAGGCCGATTATCTGAAACCGGCGAAGTTCGACGACGCGTTGCAGGTCACGACCGAGCTTCTGGCGCTGGGCGGGGCACGGATCGAACTTCGGCAGGAAGTCTGGCGCGGTGAAGAGCGCCTCTTTACCGCCGCCGTCACGCTGGTCTGCCTGCACGAGGGCGGTCAGGCGGCGCGCATTCCGGCCGAGGTGCGCGGCGCGCTGGCACCGATGCGCCATTGAGCGGGCCATTCCCGACACCCAGCCAGTCTGGCGCGACAATTCCGGCGAGTTCCCGCCATTGACGCAGATGTGTTGGCAATCCCCCTCAAATATTGCTAGAATCAGCTGTATCAGGCGGGCGTAGACCCGCATCAAAAGAGCAGGCGTAATGGAAACGGAAGCCATCGGAATGGCGGCGGAGATTGATTTCTCCATGTTCGCCCTATTTGCACGCGCGACGATCACGGTGAAATTCGTGATGATCGGGCTGATGATCATGTCCTTCTGGTCATGGGCGATCATCATCAGGAAACACCTGCTGTTCCGCACCGCTCGGGGCGAGGCTTCGGTGTTCGACCGCGCCTTCTGGTCGGGCGAACCTCTGGACGAGCTGTTCGAGAAGATCGGCGGCGACCCGCAGGGGGCATCCGAGAAGATCTTTTCGGCCGGCATGCTGGAATGGCGGCGCAGCCACCGGCAGGACGGCGGGCTGATCGCCGGGGCGCAGGCGCGGATCGACCGGGCGATGGACGTGGCAATTTCGCGCGAAAGCGAACTGCTGAACAAGGGGCTGAGCTTTCTGGCCACCACCGGTTCCACCGCGCCGTTCATCGGGCTTTTCGGCACGATCTGGGGCATCAAGCACAGCTTCGAACAGATCGCCATCAGCCAGAATACCAACCTGGCCGTCGTCGCCCCCGGCATTGCCGAGGCGCTTCTGGCCACTGGCATCGGCCTGATCGCCGCTATCCCGGCGGTGGTGTTCTACAACAAGCTGAATTCGGACAGCGAGCATATCCTTGGCAATTACGAGGCCTTTGCCGACGAATTCGCCACCATCCTGTCGCGCCAGCTGGACGCCTGACCGATGGGCGCCGGGGTCATGAAAAAATCGGGCGGGGGTGGCCGGCGCGGCCGCCGCCGCGGCCATTCGACCGCGATGAGCGAGATCAACGTCACGCCTTTCGTGGACGTGATGCTGGTTCTGCTCATCATCTTCATGGTGGCGGCACCAATGCTGACGGTCGGTGTGCCGATCGAGTTGCCGGATACGGCGGCGAACGCCATGCCGAACGAGGAAGAGGAACCGCTGACCATCTCGATCACCGCCGACGGGCTGATCATGTTGCAATCGACCGAAGTCTCGGATGTCGATCTCATTCCGAAGCTCGCGGCCATTGCCGCCGAACGCACCTCCGACAAGGTGTTCCTGCGCGCCGACGGGGCGCTGGCCTATGAGCGGGTGGCCCAGGTCATGGGGGCGCTGAATGCGGGCGGGTTCAACAACATCGGTCTGGTGACCGATGCCGGCGGCCCGTCGATGGACGGCAACTGAGGCCCGGCGATGAATTTGGGCAAGCTGGACAAGGCCACGACCATTTCCGCTGTGGGTCACCTTGGGGTGATCCTCTGGGCGATCATGGGCGACTGGCTGTTCGCGCCCAAGGACATGCCGCCGATGGAGGTCGCCGAGGTCTCGCTGCTGACCGAGGGCGAGTATCAGGCGATGATGGCCTCGGCCCCGAAGCCTGACCTCGAGGCCGCGCCCTCGGAAGAGCCGCCCGCCGTCGAGGCGCCCGAGCCGATCGACACCACCTTGCCCGAGGCAGAGCCGCTGCCGGAACCCGAACCCGCGCCCGAGCCGGACGCACCTGCCGAGCCGGTGCCGATGGAAGAGGTGCTGCCCGAGGAGGTGCCGGTCGCGCCCGAGGTCCAGCCCTTGCCGGTGCCTGAACCCGCGCCGCAGGTGGCCGAGGAAGAACAGCCGATTCCGGTGCCGGAAAGCACGGTGAAGCCGAAGCCCCGCCCGGCGCAGCGCATCACCGACGTACCGGTTGAAAGCCCCGAGGACACGCCCGAAGTGGCCGACGAGGCGACGCCCGAGGTCTCCGATCAGGCCGCGCCCGAGGCCGAGGTGGTGGAAACCACCGAACCGGCCGCCGCGCCTGAGGAAAGCGCCGCCATAGTCGCGCCCGACGCCACCGAATCCGATGCGCCCGAACTGGCACCGACCGCCTCACGCCGGCCGCAATCGCGGCCCGAACGGCAGGTGCAGGCCGATGAGACCACTGAGCCGGAGGCGCAGGCGACCGAAGAAGCCCCGGCCGAGGAGCCCGTCGAGCAGTCCGATGCCGAGGCCGAGGCGATTGCGGCGGCTCTGGCCGAAGCGGCGGCCACCGAGACATCGAGCAACGCCGACGCCAGCCTGCCCGAAGGCCCGCCGATGACGGCAGGCGAGAAGGATGGCGTGCGGGTGGCGATCAATTCGTGCTGGAACATCGGCAGCCTTTCCTCCGCTGCGCAGCGCGTGAAGCTGGTGATGCGGGTCGAGATGAACGAGGACGGCACGCCCATCGGCCCCTCCATCGAGATGACGGGCTTTGAGGGTGGCGATGAGGCGGCAGCCCAGCAGGCCTTTGAGGCGGCCAAGCGCGCCGTGGTGCGTGGTGTCAAGGGCTGTGGCGGCAAGCCCGGCTATCAGCTTGACCCGGCGAAATACGGCGAATGGAACGTGATGAACCTGACCTTCGACGCCTCGGGCATGAGGCTGCGCTGAGATGGTGGACCGCCGCGCAAAATTCCCCCTGCCATCCCGCCCGGCCTGCGGGCAGAATGGCAGACGAGAGCAGATCCGAAAAAACCCCGTGACAAACGAGGACGAGACATGACCGCTTTGAAATCCCTTTCCGCTGCCCTGATGATCGGGGTCGCCGGTCTGGTGGCCGCGCCGGCCATGGCCGAGCTGAACATCGTCATCGACAGCCCGGTGATCGAGCCGATGCCCTTCGCCATCCCGACCTTTGTCGACGAGGGCGGGGCGGGAGACTATGCCAGCAACATCAGCCGCGTCGTGGCGGCCGATCTGGCCGGCACCGGGCTTTTCCGCGAAATCCCGGCCGAGGCGCATATCTCGGGTGTGACCGCCTTCGATGCGCCCATCGCCTATAATGACTGGCAGGCGATCAACGCGCAGGCGCTGATCGTCGGCGCGGTGCAGGCCTCGGGCGACCGGATCGTGGTCAAGTTCCGCCTGTTCGACGTGTTCACCGGCCAGCCCCTTGGCGAGGGGCTGCAATTCGCCGGCACCCCCGACAGCTGGCGGCGCATGGCGCACAAGGTGGCCGATGCGGTCTACAGCCGGATCACCGGCGAGGGCCCCTATTTCGACAGCCGCGTGGTTTACGTTGCCGAAAGCGGTCCGAAGAACCAGCGCCAAAAGCGGCTGGGGGTGATGGATTATGACGGCGCCAATGTCGCCTATCTGACCGACTCGTCCTCGATCGTGCTGGCGCCACGCTTTTCGCCGAGTGGTGACAAGATCCTGTTCACCTCCTATGCCTCGGGCTTTCCGCAGATCTACCTGATGGATGTCGGCAGCCTTGAAACCCGCTCGCTGGGCGAGGTTCCCGGCACCATGACCTTCGCGCCCCGTTTCTCGCCCGATGGTGGCACCGTGGTGTTCAGCCTTGAACAGGGCGGCAATACCGACATCTACGCGATGGACGTCGGTGGTGGCGGCTTGCGGCAACTGACCAATGCGCCCTCGATCGAGACCGCGCCCTCGTTCAGCCCCGATGGCAGCCAGATCGTGTTCGAAAGCGACCGCTCGGGCGGGCCGCAGATATATGTGATGTCGGCCGGCGGTGGCGAGGCGGTGCGGGTGTCGGGCGGCAAGGGCCGCTATGGCACGCCGGTCTGGTCGCCGCGCGGCGACATGATCGCTTTCACCAAGCAGAACGAGGGCCGCTTCCACATCGGCGTGATGCGCACCGATGGCAGCGAAGAGCGGCTCTTGACCGCCTCGTTCCTTGACGAAGGCCCGACCTGGGCGCCGAATGGCCGCGTGGTGATGTTCACCCGCGAAAGCGCCGGCGCGGGCGGGCAGGCGCAGCTGTTCTCGGTCGACATCTCGGGCCGCAACCTGAAGCCGGTGACGACCGATGGCCCGGCCTCGGACCCGGCCTGGTCGCCGCTTCTGCCCTGAGGCTCATCGTTGCCCCTGCGGGGCCGATGAGCGGGGCCCTGCCAAGTGAACGCACCTGATTCCCAGCCGGAAAAGAACCTGCTAACATCGCCGCAAATCGAGCAAACCCAGATCCATAAGGACAACCCCATGACCCTGATGCCCAAAGCCCTCCTCCTTGTCGCGGCCCTTGGCCTGGCGGCCTGCAACAACCCCGACCGCTACGGCGCGGGCGGCCCCGGCGCCAATGCCGGCGGCTTTGTCGACACCACCGGGCTGGGCGACCCGAACGATCCGCGCTCGATTGCCTATTTCAACCAGAGTGTCGGCGACCGCGTGCTGTTCGCCGTCGACCAGTCCACCCTGTCGCCCGAGGCCCGCGTCATCCTGCAGGGCCAGGCGCAGTGGCTGGCGACGAACAGCGACTATGCCATCATCATCGAAGGCCACGCCGACGAGCAGGGCACCCGCGAGTACAACCTTGCGCTCGGCGCCCGCCGCGCCGCCGCCGTGCAGCAGTTCCTGGGCAGCCAGGGCGTGGCCGCCGGCCGGATGAAGACCATCTCCTACGGCAAGGAACGCCCGCTTGAGGTCTGCTCGGAAGAAGCCTGCTACAGCCGCAACCGCCGCGCGGTGACGGTGTTGTCGATGGGTTCGGGGGCCTGATCCGATGTTGCGTTGGCTGGTTCTCTCCGCCGCCTTTCTGGCCGTCCCTGCCCATGCGCAGGACAAGGCGCAGACGCTGGCCGACATCAAGACCGAACTCGGCCAGCTCATGGCCGAGTTCAACGCGCTGAAGGCCGAAACCGTGGCCTCCGGGGCTTCGGGGGTCACGCTTGGCGGCGGTGACACGCTGCAGCGGCTGGACACCATCGAGGCCGAGCTGATGCGCCTGACCTCGCGGGCCGAGGAGATCGAGTTGCGCCTGAACCGGGTGGTGACCGACGGCACCAACCGCATCGGCGACATGGAATACCGGCTGTGCGAAGTGACCGAGGGCTGCGATCCGGCGAACCTGCCGGAAACCCCGACCCTTGGCGGCGATGCGGGTGCCGCCCCGGCCCCGGTCGAGCCGGTGATCGGCGCCGAACCGGCCCCGGCCGGCGAGGCCGGCCCGGAACTGGCCATGGGCGAGCAGGCCGACTTTGACCGGGCCAAGGAGGTGCTCGGCACCGGTGACTTTCGCACCGCCGCGGACCTCTTTGCGACCTTTGCGCAATCCTATCCTGGCGGGCCACTGAGCCAGGAAGCCGCGTTCCTGCGCGGCGAGGCTTTGGGCCAGCTTGGCGACAAGGCCGGCGCGGCGCGGGCCTATCTCGATGCCTTCTCGGGCAAGCCCGATGGCAACTTTGCCGCCGAATCCCTGCTGAAGCTGGGGCAGGCGCTGGGTGATCTCGGGCAGGTGCCCGATGCCTGCGTGACGCTGGCCGAGGTGCCGAACCGCTTCCCCGGCACGATCCATGCCACCAATGCCGATCTGGCCCGGCAGGGTCTGGGCTGTCAGTGACCCCATCGGACGGCGTGCCAGAGGCCGGGCTTCTGACCGCGCTTTCCGCGACCTTTCCCGACGGGCCCCCGGGCAGGATTGGTGTCGCTGTCTCCGGCGGCGGCGATTCCATGGCGCTCTTGCACCTTGCGCTGCGAGTCTTTCCGCAGCACGTCCTTGCGCTCACCGTGGACCATGGCCTGCGGCCGGAAAGTGCTGCAGAGGCCGCGCAGGTCGCGGCGTTCTGTGCCGCGAATGGCGTGTCGCATCAGACCCTTCGTTGGCATGGCCCCGCGCCAACCGGCAATCTGATGGCGCAGGCCCGGCAGGCCCGCATCGACCTGATGGCCGCTTGGGCGCGGGGTCGGGGGGTGACCGATATCCTGCTCGGCCACACTGCCGACGATCAGGCGGAAACCTTCCTGATGACGCTTGCGCGCGCGGCGGGGCTGGATGGGCTGTCAGGGCTGCGTCCGCAGTTTCAGGCGCAGGGCATCCGGTTTCACCGTCCGCTCTTGCAGGTGATGCGCGCGGCGCTGCGGTCTTATCTGGCGGCTGAGGGCATCGGCTGGGTGGACGATCCGACGAATGAGGATGATCGCTATGCCCGCGCACGGACCCGCAAGACGCTGGCGGCGCTGGCCCCGCTCGGGCTGGACGCTGGGACCATCGCGCACAGCGTGCGCAACCTCGCCATGTCACGGCAGGCCCTGCAGGCAAGCGTTGCCGACATCGCCCGCAGGCATGTCGGCGAGCTGGCGGGCAGCCTTCAGGTTGATGGCGAGGTGCTGGACGGTCTGACGGACGATCTGCACCGCCGCCTGCTGATCGGCGCGCTGCGCTGGATTGCAGGCGCGTCTCACCCCCCGCGCGAAGCCCAGCTTGACCGGCTGCGGGCGCGGCTGGCCGGAAGGCAGGAGGCGACGCTGGGCGGGGTTCGGTTCTTCTGGGCCAAGGACCGCCTGACTATGGCGCGCGAGGGGCGGGCGGTGGGTGGCACGGTGGCGCAGGCCGGGATCTGGGACGGGCGCTGGACGCTGCAGGGGCCTGCGGTGCAGGGCGCGACCCTTGGCCCGCTGGGCGCAAAAGGTTTGCGGCTGTGCCCCGAGTGGCGCCACCACGGCCCGGCGGCGGTGCTGGCGACGACACCTGCACTTTGGGTCGGTGAGACGCTTGTGGCCGCGCCCTTGGCGGGGGTCGGGGCGGGGTACACGGCGCGTCTGCCACAACCCTTCGCCGAGTTCATCTTATCGCATTGAACCCGGTGAACTTATCTCTATCTTAGGAATATCCGCCGGTGCTGCCCGCATGCCTTGATTGGCAGACGCGGGCGGACCGGCCTCGAACTTGGAGTTTATTCGTGGGTAACGCACGAAACATCGCCTTCTGGGTCGCGCTCTTTCTCCTGATCCTGGCGCTCTTCAATGCCTTCGGTGGCAGCCAGACCACGACCGCCTCGCGCTCGGTGTCCTATTCGGAATTCGTGCAGCGCGTCGACAAGGGCGAGGTTGCCTCCGTCACGATTGATGGCGAGCGGGTCGTGGCCACCGCCACGGATGGCAACCGTTTTGCCACGGTTGCCCCGGAAGATCCCAGGTTGACCGAGCGGTTGATCGAAAAGGGCGTCGAAGTGAAGGCCGAGGCGCAGGAATCCAGCGGCTTCATGTCGCTCATTTCGCTGTGGCTGCCGTTCATCGTGCTGATCGGCATCTGGATCTTCTTCATGAACCGGATGCAGGGCGGCGGGCGTGGCGGGGCCATGGGCTTTGGCAAATCGCGGGCCAAGCTTCTCACTGAAAAGCAGGGCCGGGTGACGTTTGACGACGTCGCCGGCATCGACGAGGCCAAGGAAGAGCTTGAGGAAATCGTCGAATTCCTGCGCAATCCGCAGAAATTCTCGCGCCTTGGCGGCAAGATTCCGAAAGGGGCGCTGCTGGTCGGCCCGCCCGGCACCGGCAAGACGCTGCTGGCGCGGGCGATTGCCGGCGAGGCGGGCGTGCCGTTCTTCACCATCTCCGGCTCGGATTTCGTGGAAATGTTCGTCGGCGTCGGCGCAAGCCGTGTGCGCGACATGTTCGAACAGGCCAAGAAGAACGCGCCCTGCATCGTCTTCATCGACGAGATCGACGCGGTGGGGCGCGCCCGTGGTGTCGGCATGGGCGGCGGCAATGACGAACGCGAGCAGACCTTGAACCAGCTTCTGGTGGAAATGGACGGGTTTGAGGCCAATGATGGCGTCATCATTGTGGCCGCCACCAACCGCAAGGACGTGCTGGACCCGGCGCTTCTGCGTCCCGGCCGCTTTGACCGCCAGATCCATGTGCCGAACCCCGACATCAAGGGCCGCGAAAAGATCCTGTCGGTACATGCCCGCAAGGTGCCTTCGGGGCCGGATGTCGATCTGCGCGTCATCGCGCGCGGCACGCCGGGCTTTTCCGGCGCCGATCTGGCCAACCTCGTGAACGAAGCGGCGCTAATTGCCGCGCGTCTGGGCCGTCGTTTCGTCGCCATGGCCGATTTCGAGGCCGCCAAGGACAAGGTGATGATGGGGGCCGAGCGCCGCTCGCTGGTGCTGACGCAGGAGCAGAAGGAACACACCGCCTATCACGAGGCCGGCCACGCCATCGTCGGTATGGCGTTGCCGAAATGCGATCCGGTCTACAAGGCCACGATCATTCCGCGCGGCGGGGCCTTGGGCATGGTGGTTTCCCTGCCCGAGATCGACCGGCTGAACTGGCACAAGGACGAGTGCAAGCAGAAGATCGCCATGACCATGGCTGGCAAGGCCGCTGAGATCATCAAATGGGGCGAGGAGGCGGTGTCGAACGGGCCGTCGGGCGATATTCAGCAGGCCTCGGCGCTTGCCCGGGCCATGGTGCTGCGCTGGGGCATGTCCGAGGCGGTCGGCAACATCGACTATGCCGAGGCGCATGAGGGCTATCAGGGCAAGACGGCGGGGCTGTCGGTTTCGGCGGAAACCAAACAGCTGATCGAAGGCGAGGTGAAGCGTCTGATCGACGAGGGTTATGACACCGCGCTGCGCATCCTGACTGAAAAATCCGCAGAATTCGAGCGGCTGGCCAAGGGGCTTCTGGAATACGAGACCCTGACCGGCGACGAGATCAAGCGCGTCATCGCCGGTGAGAAGCCGACGCCTGACGCCGACGATGCACCGCCGCCGGCGACCGGCGGAGGCGATGGCGTGGTCTCGATCCCCAAGACGCGGGCCCGCAAACCGAAGGCGGCCCCCGACCCCTCGCCGGAGCCGCTGGCTTGAGCGCAGGCGCAAAAGACTGGAACCCCGGAGCCTATGCAAGGTTCCGGGGTTTGCGCTTGCGCCCCGCGCTTGACCTCATGGCCCAGGTGGGAGACCTGCCGGCGGGCGAGGTGGTTGACCTTGGCTGCGGCGATGGCGCGGCGGCTCCGGCGCTGGCCGCGCGCTTTGCCGGGCGCAGTCTGCTGGGCGTGGACAGCTCTCCGGCCATGCTGGACAAGGCCGCGGGCTATGCCGCGAAAACCCTGGCCGACATTGCCCACTGGCGGCCAGAGACCGCGCCTGCGCTGATCTTTTCCAACGCCGTGCTGCATTGGCTGCCCGATCACGGCCGCCTTTTGCCGCGCCTTGCAAGCTACCTTGCGCCGGGCGGCGTGCTGGCGGTGCAGATGCCGCGGCAGTTCCTTGCCCCCTCGCACCGGTTCCTGCGCGACATCGCGGCAGCGATGTTCCCTGACCGCTTCGATTTTGGCCAGTACAGGCCGCCGGTTGCGCCGGCGGTCGACTATCACCGGATGCTGAGCCGGCTTGGGCAAGTCACGGCCTGGGAAAGCGATTATGTGCAAAGCCTTGACCCGACAAGCCAGGGCCATCCCGTCCGGGCCTTTACCGGCGCGACCGCCATGCGCCCCTTTCTGGAAAAGCTGACCGAGGCCGAGGCGGAACATTTCACCAGCGCCTATGACGAGGCGCTTGGCTCGGCCTATCCGCTGGAGGCCGATGGTAGCGTCGTCTTTCCGTTCCGCCGTACCTTTTTCGTGCTGGAGATGCCATGAGCGCCCTGAAGCCGACGCAATTCACCGGCCGCATCACCTGGCTGGGCCGCGTGGCCGACCGCGACGCCGCGCTGGAAAGCGAAAGCCTTGCGACCATGCGCGCCAGCTTTGCCGGGCCGGAGGGCGAGGCGCATGGCGGTTTGACCCGGGCCTCCTGCAGCCGGGTGCTGGGCCAGTATCCGCGCGATACCGAGATCCGAAACACCCGGCAATTCACCATCCTGTCGGCTGAGGAACTGGCCGAAACTGCCGCCGCCATGGGCCTTGCGGCGCTGGACCCGGCGCTGGTCGGCGCGACCATGGTGATCGAGGGCATCCCCGATCTCAGTCACCTGCCGCCCTCGTCGCGGTTGCAGGGCGAGAACGGGGCGACGCTGGTCGTCGACATGAACAACCGGCCCTGCACGCTGCCCGCCCGACCGATCGAGAACCGGCATGCCGGTTTTGGCAAGCTTTACAAACCTTCTGCCCAGCATCGCCGCGGCGTCACGGCCTGGGTGGAGCGCGAGGGCAGCTTCACCCTTGGCGAGACGATCCGGCTGCATATCCCCGACCAGCGGGTCTGGGCGCATCTCGACGCCGCCCGCGCCGGCCATGGCTGATTTCCGGCAATCCGATGCAGATTGAAGGAAGCTCAGCACCGGCAAGCCGCTGGTCATGTGCGGAATGTCTTGCGATCAGGTGCGCCTGACTGGAAGAAATCCGCCTTACAGGACGAAATCGCTTTCCTGCAGAAGCGACACTCCCAGCACGTCAAACGCCTGATCGGTGATCCGGTCGCCATCCAGATCGGCGAAAGCGCGCGTGCCCTGGGCGGTGACGATGAACCGCACCTCGCCGGCCTGACCGGTAAAGCTTTGCTGGCCGATGAAATCGAGGCTGGCGGCGGCGATGCTGAAGACCAGATGGTCGCCCTGTGACCGGTTGAAATCCATCACCACGTCACGACTGGCCGCATCCGAACCGCCGTCCGTGGCACTGATGAATCTGAATTCGTCCGCCCCCGCGCCGCCGATCAGCGTGTCCTTTCCCGCCAGACCGAACAGGAGATCATCGCCGGCACCGCCCAGAACGCGGTCGTTGCCTTCATTGGCAAACAGCAGATCGTTGCCGCCACCCGCCAGAAGCGTATCGTCGCCTGCGCCACCGTAAAGCGTTTCGCGCAGTCCGCCGCCGATCACCCGGTCCTGGCCCGCCCCGCCGATCAGCCGGTTATAGCCATCGCCGCCGTAAACCACGTCGGCGCCGGTGCCGCCGTCGACGTCATCGTTGCCGCCGCCACCGAACAGAAGGTCATCGCCCACTCCGCCATTGACCGAATCCCGGCCATCGCCGCCGTAGCCGCTGTCATTCCCCCCGCCCATGTTGAGCAGGTCCGCACCGCCACCGCCGTAAAAGCGGTTGGCGTTGTAGCCAAAGGCGATGGTGTTGACCACGGTGTCGGTAATCCTGTCGCCATAGGCCGAGCCAATGGCATCGGTAAAGCCGTTCAGGTGGTCCCCTTCGGCAAAGCCCGAGGTCGCGATGGTCGTGGAGCCATAGGTGATCTCGATATAGACGCCATCGGTTGAATCGGCATAGCTCACCACATCGCGCGCATCTGCGCCGCCGTATAGCCAATCCGCCCCTTCGCCGCCCAGTACCGTATCGTTGCCGGCGCCACCCGAGACGGTGTCTGCCCCGCCATCGCCATGAAGGAGGTCATCGTCATAGCTGCCCTCCAGCGAGTCGAGGCCTGACCCGCCATAGATCGTGTCCCGGCCGGCGTCGCCGTTGATGGTGTCATTGCCGCCCGCGCCCGTCGCGTCAAAATCGCCGTACAGCAGGTTGTCCGCCTCATTCCCGCTGATCCAGTCCTCGGCGGTGGTTCCCCGGGCGTTTTCGATCAGGCCGTTGATCACCAGCCGGTGCCCGCCTGTGACAGTGAAATAAAGCCCTTCGGCGGATTGGCTGATGCCGGAATCCACGAACCAGCTCAGGTCGATTTCGGCATAGCTCGCGTAGGAGCCGCTATAGACCAGCCAGTCGCTGCCCGTTCCGTCATCCGTGATGGTGATCGTCTCGCTCCCTGTGGCGAGAGCGTCGATGGTGTAAATGTCATCGGCCATGAAAACCTCGTGTCAAAAAGGGCGTGGGGCCACCCGGAGCGCACGAACGCTAGCATGGAATCATTGCCGACCAATCCCCTCGATTGGGTATGCCCGTCGAAGATCGCAGGCCGCCCGGTGTGTCGCTTTTCCCCTGCCGCTGCCCGCGGATTTCCCATCGGAAACGCGCGCTGGCGAAAATCGCGCGGGACAGGTCGGAAAAACACCTTCCAAAGCCATTGTTGCCCGCTATCACGTCGGAAACGGGATAGTCCGCCCCCTTGGGAGAGTAGAATGGCCTTCAAAACCGACATCGAGATTGCACGCGAAGCCAAGAAGAAGAACATCATGGAGATCGGGGCCAAGCTGGGCATCCCCTCCGAGAGCCTTCTTCCCTACGGCCATGACAAGGCCAAGGTGAGCCAGGAGTTCATCAAGTCGCTCGCCGGCAAGAAGGATGGCAAGCTGATCCTCGTCACCGCAATCAACCCCACCCCGGCCGGCGAAGGCAAGACCACCACCACCGTGGGTCTGGGCGACGGTCTGAACCGCATCGGCAAGAAGGCCGTGATCTGCATCCGCGAAGCCTCGCTTGGCCCGAACTTCGGCATGAAGGGCGGGGCTGCGGGCGGCGGCATGGCGCAGGTCGTGCCGATGGAGGAAATGAACCTCCACTTCACCGGCGACTTCCACGCCATCACCAGCGCTCACAACCTGCTGTCGGCGATGATCGACAACCACATCTACTGGGGCAACGAGCTGGAAATCGACGCCCGCCGCGTGGTGTGGCGCCGCGTGATGGACATGAACGACCGCGCGCTGCGCGACATCGTGGTCAACCTGGGCGGCGTGTCGAACGGCTTCCCGCGTCAGACCGGCTTTGACATCACCGTCGCTTCCGAAGTCATGGCGATCCTCTGCCTGTCGAACGATCTGGAAGACCTGCAGAAACGTCTGGGCGATATCGTGGTCGCCTATACCCGCGCCAAGACCCCGATCTATGCCCGCGACATCAAGGCAGACGGCGCTATGACCGTTCTGCTGAAGGACGCGATGCAGCCGAACCTGGTGCAGACGCTGGAAAACAACCCGGCCTTCGTCCACGGCGGCCCGTTCGCCAACATCGCCCACGGCTGCAACTCGGTCATCGCCACCAAGACCGCGCTGAAGCTGGGTGAATATGTCGTGACCGAAGCCGGCTTCGGTGCCGACCTTGGCGCCGAGAAGTTCTTCGACATCAAGTGCCGCAAGGCTGGCCTCAAGCCCGCCGCTGCCGTGATCGTCGCCACCGTCCGCGCCATGAAGATGAACGGCGGCGTCGCCAAGGCCGATCTGGGTGCGGAAAACGTCGAAGCCGTGAAGAAAGGCTGCCCGAACCTTGGCCGCCACATCGGCAACGTCAAATCCTTCGGCGTGCCGGTTGTGGTCGCCATCAACCACTTCTACAGCGACACCGATGCCGAAATCGCTGCCGTGAAGGCCTATGTGGCCGAGCAGGGCGCCGAGGCGATCCTGTGCAAGCACTGGGCGATGGGCTCGGCCGGGATCGAGGATCTGGCCCACAAGGTCGTGGCGCTGGCGGAATCGGGCGCGGCCAACTTCGCGCCCCTCTACCCCGATGACATGCCGCTGTTCCAGAAGCTGCAGACCATCGCCAAGCGCATCTACCATGCAGATGACGTGATCGCCGACAAGTCGATCCGCGATCAGCTGAAGGCCTGGGAAGCGGCGGGCTACGGCAACCTGCCAATCTGCGTCGCCAAGACCCAGTATTCCTTCACCACCGACCCGACCGTGCGCGGCGCGCCGACCGGTCACACCGTGCCTGTCCGCGAAGTGCGGCTCTCGGCAGGCGCGGGCTTCATCGTCGCCATCTGCGGCGAGATCATGACCATGCCGGGCCTGCCCAAGGTTCCGTCGGCCGAAGTGATCCGCCTCAATGACGAAGGCCACGTCGAAGGCCTGTTCTGATCCGGGCCTCGCTGCCTTGAACTTCCGGGCGTGAGGGTCTACCTCACGCCCCACGCATGGAAGGACTGGCGATGAAGGCTCCGCAGGACTGCCACGACATGACGGAACTGCGCGCGGCGATTGACGCGCTGGATGCCGGGATCGTGGCGCAACTCAAGGCCCGCGCGGGCTATATCGACCGCGCGGTAGAGCTGAAACAGGGGATCGGCCTGCCCGCCCGCATCGACGAACGGGTGGAAGAGGTGGTCGCCTCGGTGCGCGCCGAGGCTGCCGCGCAGGCGCTGGACCCCGATCTGGTCGAAGACCTCTGGCGGCGGCTGATCGACTGGTCGATCGCGCGCGAGGAACGGATACTCGGGGCCGCGCGCCCCTGACGGGGTGACATGACGGCAACGATCATCGACGGCAAGGCCATCGCGGCGCGGATGCGCGACGAAACCCGGGCCGAGGCACAGGCGCTGACCGACGCGGGTTGGGCGCCGCGGCTGATCTCGATTTCGGTGGGCGATGTGGCGGCGGCCGAACTTTACGTCCGCAACCAGCAGAAATCGGCGGAAGCGGCCGGCGTGGCCTTTGAGGCGCGCAACTATGCCGAAACCATTTCGCTGGAGCAGTTGCAGGGCGTGATTGCCGGCCTCAACGCCGATCCGCGTGTCAACGGCATCATCATCCAGCGCCCGTTGCCGGCGCATATCCCGGTCAAGGCGCTGCAAAAGGCGGTGCATCCGCTGAAGGATGTCGAGGGCATGCACCCCTCGTCCATCGGCAATATCGTCTACAACGACCTGACGCTTGGTCCCTGTACCGCGGTGGCGGCGGTCGAAATCCTGAAAACCCTGCCTCTGAAGATGGAAGGGCTGGACGTCTGTGTCATTGGGCATTCCGAGATTGTCGGCAAGCCTATCGCCTTCCTGATGATGGGCCTTGGCGCCACCGTTACGGTTTGCCACCACATGACGCGGCAAGTCGCGGTGCATTCCCGCGCGGCGGATGCGGTGTTCGTCGCGGTGGGCAAGCCGGGGCTGGTCAATGGCGCGATGCTGAAACCGGGGGCCGCGCTCATCGACATCGGCATCAACCGGGTGAACGATTCAGAAGGCCGCGGCAAGACGGTGGGTGACGCCGATTTCGACAGCTGCGCGCAGGTGGCCGGTTGGATTACCCCGGTGCCGGGCGGGGTTGGCCCGGTGACGGTGGCGATCCTGATGAAGAACGCGGTGCTGGCCACCCGGATGCAATTGGAACATTATCGCGCGGCTTTCGCGGCTGCGGTGTAAGGGAGAGATGACATGACGGCCAAGGTGATTGACGGCAAGGCTTTTGCGGCGGGTGTGCGGGCGCAGGTGGCGGCACATGTCGCCAAGCTGGCCGAGGAAAACGGCATCCAGCCCGGTCTTGCCGTGGTTCTGGTGGGCGAAGACCCGGCCTCGAAGGTCTATGTCAAGAACAAGCACGCCTCGACCATCGAAGTTGGCATGGCCTCTTTCGAACATCGCCTGCCCGCCGAGACCTCGGAAGCGACTCTGCTGGCGCTGATCGACAGCCTGAACGCCGATCCGAAAGTTCACGGCATTCTCGTGCAGTTGCCGCTGCCGGCTCATCTGAATTCCGAGCTGGTCATCAACCGCATCTCGCCCGCCAAGGACGTCGACGGCTTTCACATTTCGAACGTCGGGCTTCTGGGCACCGGGCAGAAGTCGATGGTGCCCTGCACGCCTCTGGGTTGCCTGATGATGCTGCGCGACCATCACGGCAAGCTCGCGGGGCTGAACGCCGTCGTGGTGGGCCGCTCGAACATCGTCGGCAAGCCGATGGCGCAACTGCTGCTGGGGGACAGCTGCACCGTGACCATCGCGCATTCCCGCACCAAGGATCTGGCCGCGGTCTGCCGCGGGGCCGACATTCTGGTTGCCGCCGTGGGCCGGCCCGAGATGATCACCGGCGATATGGTCAAGCCGGGCGCCACCGTGATCGACGTCGGCATCAACCGGATCGAGCGCGACGGCAAGGCCAAGCTGGTCGGCGACGTGCATTATGAAAGCGCCGCCGCGGTTGCGGGCGCCATCACCCCGGTTCCGGGCGGTGTCGGTCCGATGACCATCGCCTGCCTGCTGGCCAATACCCTGACCTCGTGCTGCCGCGCCAATGGCCTGCCGGAGCCGAAGGGCCTGACCGCCTGAGGCCAGCCGTCCCCAGAAGGAACGCCCCTGCAAACCCCGGGCGAAGCGATTGATCAGTTGCACATTGTCGGATAGGTGTCCGAAAATGTTGCTTTGAGTTCGGGGTGTGTATGGGGGCGTTCCTCGGAGAGTTTGTGTCGGACCTTCGGTCAGCCGTACCGTGGGTTCTGTGGCTGACGATTGCCATGGCCGTCGCCATTGCCGGACCGTTTGGCAGCTACGGCACCTTGACCGTTTCCGAGCGCGTGCTGTTCTGGTCCCCGATCATCGGCCTGTCGGTCGTCGTCGGAACTGCGGTACGGGCCTTGGTCCATGGCACGCTTGCACAGCGCGGCACGCTCAAGGGGTCGCTTCTGGCGCTGGTGCTGAATTGCCTCTTGCTGTGCCCGCCGCTGTTTCTGCTGTTCAGGACGGTGTTCCCGCCGATCTTCAGCGCGCGGCACAGCGCCGTGGAAATCTTCCTGCTGGTCGCCTCTCTGTCCCTTGGGATCTGCGCCCTGCGGATCTCGGCCAAGGTGCCCGAGGCGGCGCCTGTCGCTGGTCCCGACCCTGCCTTGCCGGTTCCGGAACCCCGGGCCGAGCCCCGGCTTGCGCGCCGCCTTGACGCGGACAGACGGGGAGAGATCTGGGCGATTTCCGTGCGCGACCACTATGTCGATGTGCTGACCAGCACAGGGGCGACAAGCCTGCTGATGCGGCTTTCCGACGCCATGGCCGAGGTCGATGGCGTTGCCGGCGCGCAGGTGCATCGGTCGCATTGGGTGGCATGGGCCGGGGTCGCGCGGCTGGACCGCGTGGCCGGCAAGATGACACTGCATCTGAAAACCGGCCAACAGATTCCGGTCAGCCGCAACAACCGCGACAAGGTCGAGGCCGCGGTCGCGGATCTGCTGCCGATCAAGGCCGCCGCGGCATAGGGATGGGCAGGCAGCGCGTGGGTGTGGTCACGATGGCCAGCGCGCCGGGGCCCATCAGGGCCTGAAGGGCCGGGTCATCGCACCAGAGCCCGCCGGTGAAGGTGCCATAGGCCGGCAGGACCAGCCGGTTTTCGTCCAGCAGAAACGCGCGGTGCGCCTTGCCCGCCAGACGGGCCTTGGGGTGATAATGGCCCGAAACCTCCGGTCCGGCGCCGCCGCCGACATGGCGAAAGGCAAGCCCGGCGCGGTGCAGCTCGGCCAGATGGCTGCCGCCCAGATCGGTTGGCCCGGCGTCATGGTTGCCCTCGATCCAGACCCAGTCCCGCCCCGCCATCAGCCGGAGCAGCCAGAGCCGGTCCGTCTCGTCCAGCCCCTCCGCCGCCGCCAGATCGTCGAAACTGTCGCCGAGGCAGATGACGGCCCGCGCGCCGGTGGCGTCAAGATCGGCCTCCAGCCGCAGCAGCGTCGCCCGGGTTTCATAGGGCGGCAACAGTGCGCCACCGCGGCGGGCCAGCCGTTCGGATTTGCCGAAATGCAGGTCCGAGACGCAGAGAAGCCGCTCGTCCGGCCAATGCAGCGCACCCGAGGGCAGGGCGGTCAGACGGGCGTGGCCAAGGGGGAAGGCGTAGGTCATGCGGCTTCATGCCAAGCGCGTTCGGGAAATTCAATCCAGACCCGCGGCGCGCAACAGTGCGCGGGCGGCGTCTTCGGCCAGCCACTCGCGGCCCTTGCCCTCGACCGGCACCTTGCCCGGCTCCAGAAACAGCGGCGCGGCAAGGGGGGTTACACGGGGCAGGCGCCGCGTGTCGATGCGGCCCTCGATGCGGGCGAGCATGCCTTCCAGCCGGGAAAAGTCGATCAGCCCGCGCATCGCCTCGTCCCGCGTCAGGCGCAAAAGCAGGTGCTCGGGGTCGTGGCGGGCCAGCGTGTCATACAGGATGTCGGAGGAAAACGTCGCCTGCCGCCCTGACTTGCGCCGGCCCTGATGGCTGCGCTCGATCAGGCCGGCGATGATCGCCACGTTGCGGAAGGTGCGTTTCATCACGGCATTGCCGGAAAGCCAGCCCTCCAGCCCGTCGCGCAGCCCCTGCAATTGCAGAAGCGGGTCGGCGTCCAGCACCGGCTCCAGCCCCCAGATCAGCGTGGCATAGTCGGTGGCGACGAAGCCCAAGGGGGCAAGACCCGCCGCCTCCATGCGTTTGGTCACCAGAAGCCCAAGCGTCTGCTGGGCGTTGCGGCCGGCAAAGCCATAGACGCACAGATGTTCGCGGCCGTCCTGCGGGAAGCTTTCCACCAGCAGCCGGCCGGGCTGCGGCAGCTGAGACACCTCGGCCTGATGCGCCAGCCATTCGGCGGTGTGGCGGGGCAGGTCGGGCCAGCGTCCTTGCGCGAAAATGTCAAGAATCCGGTCCGCCAGCACGGTGGAGGTGGCGAATTTTGTGCCGGAAAACACAGCGACCTTCGGATCGCGCCCGGGTGAGCGGCTGACCTCGACGGTCATCTCGTGCAGGCCGTCATAGCGCACGATCTGACCACCGATCAGGAAGGTGTCGCCCGGTGTCAGGCTGGCTGCGAAGGCTTCTTCCACCTCGCCGAGCGCGGTGCCGAACCGACCGAGGCGCACCTTGAGTGTCTCGGTGTCGACGATGGTGCCAAGGTTCTGCCGGATCACCGCCGCCGCGCGCGGGTCGCGCAGCGTCCATTTCCCCGCCTTGGGCATCAGTCTTTGCCAGCGGTCATAGGCGCGCAGGGCATAGCCGCCGGTGGCGGTGAAAGTCAGGCAGTCGTCGAAGTCCGCGCGCGTCAGGGTGGCATAGGGGCCGGCGGTGACGACCTCGGCGAAAAGCGCATCGGCATCGAACGGCCCGGCGCAGGCGGTGGCAAGGATATGCTGGCACAAGACATCGCGCGGCCCCGGCCCGCGCGGCTCGCCGTCCAGGGCGTGGTCGCGGGCGGCCTCCAGCGCGGCCTGGCATTCCACCACCTCAAAGCGGTTGGCGGGCACCAGCAGCGCCTTGGAGGGCGCGTTGTAGCGGTGATTGGCGCGGCCAATGCGCTGCACCAGCCGCTTGATGTTCTTTGGCGCGCCAACCTGAATGACCAGATCCACCGCGCCCCAGTCGATGCCCAGATCAAGGCTGCCGGTGCAGACCACCGCCCGAAGCGCGCCCGAGACCATCGCGGCCTCGACCCGCTCGCGCTGCTCGCGGCTGAGGCTGCCGTGGTGGATGCCGATCGGCAGATCCCCGGTGTTGGCGAGCCAAAGGTGGTGAAAGAAGATTTCCGCCTGCGCCCGGGTGTTGTGAAAGATCAGCGTGGTCTGGTGACGGGTGATCTGGTTCAGGATTTCCGGGATCGCATGGCGCCCGCCACCACCGGCCCAGGGCGGCGGGATGGCGGTGTCCAGCATGGCAATCTCGGGGTCGGGGCCGGTGTCGGCCAGCACGATCTCGGTGCCCGCCCCCAGATAGGCAGCCAAGGCGGGCGGGTCTTCGACAGTGGCCGAAAGACCGACGCGGCGCAGGCCGGGGGCAAGGGTTTGCAGGCGGGCAAGGGCCAGCATCAACTGGTCGCCGCGCTTCGATTCGGCCAGTGCATGCAACTCGTCCACCACCACCCGTTGCAGGCCGTTGAAGATGCGCGGCGCGTCCTCGTAGCTGAGCAGAAGCGCCAGACTTTCGGGTGTGGTCAGCAGGATATGCGGCGGGTCGGCGCGCTGGCGGCGGCGTTGAGTCTGGCTGGTGTCGCCGGTGCGGTCCTCGATGCGGATCGGCAGCCCGGCGCCCTCGACCGGGCGGCGCAGGTTGCGGCGGATGTTTGCCGCCAGCGCCTTCAGCGGCGAGATGTAGAGCGTGTGCAGCCCGGCATGGCCGGCGGCCAGTTCGGCCAACGAGGGCAGGAAGCCCGCCAGCGTCTTGCCGCCGCCCGTCGGTGCGATCAGGAGAGTCGACCTCGCCGCCCGCCGGGCCAGCATGGCCTGCTGATGCGGGTGAAGCTGCCAGCCTTGGGCGGCGAACCACTGGACTAGGGCGGGGGGAAGGGCCATCCGGGCAGAGTGGCAAAGGCCCGCGTCAACCGCAACTCCTCGTCGGTCTTCGACCGCTCGTCATATGAGGGCCGCGACGTGCGGTCGAAGACCGACGAGGAGCGTCGGGGGCAGACTTGCGCGCAGCGCGGGGGCGGCCTAAGGCTGCACCCCATGAAACTGATGTTCCTTGGCGATGTCATGGGCCGCGCCGGTCGCGCGGTCGTTACCGAAATGCTGCCGGCCCTGCGCACGCGCTGGGGGCTGGATTTCGTCGTGGTCAATGGCGAGAATGCGAGCCAAGGCGCGGGGCTGACCGCCGAACATGCCCGGCTGCTGTTTCAGGCCGGGGCCGATTGCATCACGCTCGGCGACCATGCCTTCGACCAGAAGGACATGCTGCAATATTGCGAAGCCGACACCCGCATCATCCGGCCGCTGAACTTTTCCAAGGTGGCGCCGGGGCGCGGGGTGAAGATCTTTGACGCCACCTCGGGCCGCAAGGTGCTGGTGGTGCAGGTGCTGGGGCAGGTGTTCATGAAGCGGCCCTTCGATGACCCGTTTTCGGCGATTGAAACCATCCTCAAGACCCACCGCATCGGCGCGACCGTGCAGGCCGCCATCGTCGACGTTCATGCCGAGGCGACCTCGGAGAAAATGGCGATGGGTCATTGGTGCGATGGGCAGGCCAGCCTTGTCGTCGGCACCCATACCCATGTGCCGACCGCCGATCACATGATCCTGCCCGGCGGCACCGCTTATCTCACCGATGCCGGGATGTGCGGCGATTACAACTCGGTCATCGGCATGGAGAAGTTGGAGCCCTTGCGCCGGTTCATCACCGGCATGGCCTCGTCCCGGTTCGAGCCTGCGGCCGGTCCTGCCACCTTGTCGGGCGTCTATGTCGAGACTGATGACCGCACCGGCAAGGCGCTGCGCATCGTGCCGGTGCGGCAGGGCGGGCGGCTGGAGGCCATCGGGCCATGATGCTGTCGGTCGGTCAGCCCTCTCGCACCGGTTATGCCGCGATTCTGGCGCTGATCGGGATTGGCTGGGGCTCGACCCAGCCTTTGGGCAAGATCGCCGCCTCGACCGGGCATGCGCCGTTCGGGCTGATCTTCTGGCAGCTGGTGGTCTGCGTCGCGGTACTGGGCGTGCTGACTGTGCTGCGCGGCAAGCGCCTGCCGATGACCCGGCGCGCGCTGGAGTTTTATGTGGTGGTTGCCTTTCTTGGCACGCTCATTCCGAACTATACCTTCTACCTGTCGGTCGCGCGGCTGCCGGCGGGCATCATGTCGATCATCATCGCCACCATTCCGCTCATTGCCTTCCCGATTGCGCTGGCCTTGGGCATGGACCGGTTTTCGATGCGGCGGATCGTCGGCATCGTGCTGGGGCTTTCCGGAGTTCTGCTGATCGCCCTGCCGCAGGCCAGCCTGCCCGAGCGTGCCATGGTGGCCTTCCTGCCCGTCGCCATGATCGGGCCGTTGTTCTACGCCTTGGAAAACACCTATGTCGCGGCGCGCGGCACGGGTGGGCTGGATGCCATTCAGGCGATGTTCGGGGCCTCGCTGGCGGGGCTGGTCTTTTGCGGGCCGATCATGCTGGCCCTGGGGCACTGGTTTCCGATGCCCATGCCGCCCGGTCGCGCCGAGTGGGCGCTGATCGGGTCATCGGCGCTGCATGCGCTGCTTTACGCCAGCTTCGTCTGGCTCGCCGCCCGCGCCGGTTCGGTCTTTGCCTCGCAATCGGCCTATTTCACCACCGCTTCGGGGATTGTCTGGGCCATGGTTCTGCTGGGTGAAAGCTTCAGCCCCTGGGTCTGGGCTGCGGCCGGGTTGATGCTGGGCGGTCTGATGCTGGTCAACCCGCGCGAGCGGGGATCGGCTTAACTCGACAAAGTTGGTAGAGAATATTCTTCTCTTTTCCCGCGCTTTGCCTTAGAACGGCGGCAAAACGGGGAAGGACAGCATGTTCGGATTGGCCATCAGTGCAGATCTCGCGCCCTTCGTGGCACTGGCCATCATGGCCTTGATGTTCGTTCTTTTCGTCCGCGAAACCTTTGCGGTGGAAGTGACGGCGATTGCCGGGGCGGCGGCGATGGTCCTGTTGGGCCTTTTGCCGGTCAAGGAGGCGGTGGGTGTGCTGTCGAACCCCGCGCCCTGGACCATCGTGCTGATGTTCATGGTGATGGGCGGACTGGTGCGCACGGGATCGGTGGAGATGCTGATCGGCATGGCCGAATCCCATGTCGGCAACCGGCCCAAGACCACGGTGATCGTGCTGTTCGGCTTTGTCGCTGTGGCTTCGGCCTTCATGAACAACACGCCGCTTGTCGCGGTAATGATCCCGGTCGTCATCCAGATCGCGGCGCGGCTGAACACGGCGGCGTCGAAATTCCTGATCCCGCTCAGCCACATGACGGTTCTGGGTGGCATGATCACGATCATCGGCACCTCGACCAACCTTTTGGTGGACGGCGTGGCCGCCGATGCCGGCATGGCGCATTTCTCGCTGTTCGAAATTGCGCCCCTGGGCATCACCGTGACGCTGGTGGGCGGGCTTTACATGGCCACCATCGGCCGCCACCTGTTGCCGGTGCGCGAGTCGATGGCGACGCTTCTGGGCGACCGCAAGCGGATGAAATACTTCACCGAGGTTGCCATCCCGGAAGATTCGGTGCTGATCGGTACTCCGGTTCTGGAGGTGCAGCAGTTCAAACGCTCGGGCGTGCGGGTGATCGACGTGCTGCGGGGCGATCTGTCGCTGCGCCGGGATTTGCAGGCGGTGACGCTGGAGTCGGGCGACCGCGTCGTGCTGCGCACCGAGATGACCGAGCTTCTGGGCATGCAGAGCCGCACCGACATGCGGGTGGTCGACAAGCTGTCGTCGGTGGAAACCGAAACGGTCGAGGTGCTTATCACCCCCGGTTGCCACATGATCGGCCGCGCCCTGGGCGAAATGCGGCTTCGGCGGCGCTATGGGGTTTATGTTCTGGCCGCCCATCGGCGCAGCCAGAACATCGGCCGCCAGCTGGATGAGCTGGTGGTTCAGGTCGGCGACACGCTCTTGCTGGAAGGCCGGATCGAAGACATCAAGCGGCTGTCGGACGAAATGGACATGGTTGATGTCAGCCATCCGAAAACCCGGGCCTATCGTCGCGGCAAGGCCCCGATTGCCATTGGCGCACTGCTGGCGGTGGTGGTGCTGTCCTCGCTCGATCTGGCGCCTATTCTGGTGCTGGCTTTCCTTGCGGTGACCACCATCCTTGTCACCCGCTGCATCGACAGCGACGAGGCGCTGGAGTTTGTCGACGGCAGCCTGCTGGCGATGATTCTCGCCATGCTGGCGGTGGGCGAGGGGTTGGACCGCTCGGGCGCGGTGGAGATGATCGTCACGGCGGTTCGGCCGTGGATGGATGGCCTGTCGCCTTTTGCCACCATCCTGCTGATCTATCTGATCGGGCTGATCCTGACCGAATTCCTGTCGAACAATGCAGTGGCGGTAATCTTCACCCCGATTGCGATTGAACTGGCGCAGGCTTTGGGGGCGGACCCCCGGCCCTTCGTGGTGGCGGTGATGTTTTCGGCCACCTTGGCGTTTGCCACTCCGATCGGCTATCAGACCAACATGATGGTCTACGGGCCGGGGGGCTACAAGTTCCTCGACTTCACCAAGGTCGGCGTGCCCTTGAACCTCATCACCTGGATTTTGTGTTCGGCGCTGATCCCGGTTTTCTGGCCGCTTTACCCCTGACCGGGTGGTGGGCGAACCTGCCCTTGCGGGCAGAACCGCCCACCCTACGCTGCCCCGGTGGGGGTTGCCGCCGGGGGGCTCGGTGGTGTAGACGGCCCCATCACCGAGATTACCGGAGTTTCAGGTCATGGCTGGCCATTCCAAATGGGCAAACATCCAGCATCGCAAGGGCAAGCAGGACAAGCTGCGCTCGAAGATGTTTTCCAAGCTGTCGAAGGAAATCACTGTCGCCGCCAAGATGGGCGACCCTGATCCCGAAAAGAACCCGCGCCTGCGTCTGGCCGTGAAGGCGGCCAAGGCGGTTTCGATGCCGAAGGACGTGATCGACCGCGCGATCAAGAAATCCTCGGGCGGCGATGCGGCGGATTACACCGAGATCCGCTATGAGGGCTATGGCGTCAACGGCATTGCGATCATTGTCGAGGCGATGACCGACAACCTGAACCGCACCGCCTCGAACGTGCGCAGCTATTTCTCGAAATGCGGCGGCAATCTGGGGCAGACCGGCTCGGTGTCGCACGGCTTTGACCGCGTGGGCGAGATTTCCTATCCGGCCAAGGCCGGCAGCGCCGATGACGTGATGATGGCGGCGCTGGATGCGGGCGCCGATGACGTGGAATCCGATGAGGAAGGCCACTGGATTTATTGCTCGGTGGAAAGCCTGTCGGACGTGTCCGACGCGCTGGAAAAGGCGCTGGGCGAGTCCGAGGAAGCGAAGATCATCTTCAAGCCGCAGACCCGGACCGAGGTTGATCTCGACACGGCGCAAAAGCTGATGCGGCTGATCGACATGCTGGAAGAGGATGACGACGTGCAGACCGTCACCCACAACTTCGACATGTCCGACGAGGTTGCCGCGCAGCTTGCCTGACGCGTGCCCGGATTTGCGGGCAATGCAAAGCGCGGCCTTTCGGGGCCGCGCTTTTTCATGGGACCGGCCGGACAGAGCCTAGAGAAACCCCCGCCAGCGCAGCAGCGCCAGAACCACCAGCACCACAGCCAGCAGCGACAGGACGATCGAGGCCCACATGCCGGCCAGCCAGCCCGACCGGGGCTTCAGCCGCGTCAGGTGGTGCAGGCACAGGTCGTAGTTCTGCGCCAGCGCGTCATGGTCGACCTGCAACAGAAGCTTGGGGTTCTGCGCCTTCTCGGCTTCACGGGCGAGATCCTGCGCCGCCTTGCGCACCTTGCGCGGCAGGCGGCTGCCGCGGCTGGCAAGCTTGGCCGCAAGCCCGGTGCCGCGCGCGCCAAGGCGGTCTTCCATCAAGGCCGCGATGCGGTCCGACATCTGCTGGATGGAAATCGCGCTCATCAGAGGCTCCTTGCTTGGGTCAGCAATAGGGCCGACCCCGCCGCGACGCAACGGCTCTGGCTCTTTGGGACCGGGGCGGCTAGAACCCGTGCCATGCTTGCCACGATCCTGCACCGCGCCGAAACCCCGAGTGACGCCCCGCCGCTGGTCATTGCCCATGGGCTTTATGGCTCGGGGCGAAATTGGGGGGTGATTGCCCGCCGGCTTGCCGACATCCGCGACGTGATCGTCGTCGACATGCGCAACCACGGCAACTCACCATGGGCGGACAGCCAGTCCTACCCGGAAATGGCAGCCGATCTGGCCAAGGTCATCGCCGGGCTTGGCGGGCCGGTCGATCTTCTGGGGCATTCGATGGGCGGCAAGACCAGCATGCAGCTGGCGCTGACCGAAGGCCATTTGCTGCGTCGGCTAGTGGTGGCCGACATCGCGCCGGTGGCCTATGCCCACGACCAGAGCCGGCATGCCCAGGCCATGCGCGCGCTGGATCTGGCCGGGGTCACGACGCGGGGCGAGGCCGATCGCCGTTTCTCGGACCTTGTCGAAGATCCCGGCCTGCGCGCCTTTTTCCTGCAATCGCTGGATCTGAAGGCCGAGGGCGGGCCGCGCTGGCGGCTCAATCTGGATGTGCTGGAGGCCGAGATGGACAAGATCGTCGGCTGGCCCGGCACGCCGGGGGTATTCGACAAGCCGGCGCTGTTCCTGACCGGGGCGGAAAGCCATTACGTCCTGCCCGAACATCGCGATGCAATCCGCGCCCAGTTCCCCAAGGCCCGCTTTGCCAAACTGCCGGGGGCAGGGCACTGGCTGCACGCCGACCGCCCGCGTGAATTCGAGGCGGCGGTCCGGGTGTTCCTGACGGCCTAGCTTCTGGTCCAGCCTTCGATCTTACGGTAAAGCGTCGAGGGCGACACCTCCAGAACGCGCGCGGCCCGCGGCACCGAACCGCCGTGGCGGGCAAGGGTTTCTTCGATCACCCGCCGCTCGATTTCGGCCAGCGGCAGGCCGATCAGGTCCTCAAGGGCGGTTGGCGGCCGCGCGGGGGCCAGTGCAAGCGGCTGGCTTGGCGTCGGGTCATTCGATTGTGCCAGCGTCTCGGGCAGCATCTCGGGCATGACCGGGCCGCCGTCATTCAGCACGACGATGTTGCGGATGACGTTCAGAACCTGCCGCACGTTGCCGGGCCAGCGCAGCGCGCGAAACAGCGTGCGCACCTCGGGGCTGAGGCCGTCGAACCGCTTGCCCTCTTCGCTGGCAAAGCGCGCGAGGGCGGTTTCGGCGATCTCCAGCACATCATCGCCGCGCTCGCGCAGGGGGGGCATGTGCAAGGGCACGACAAAGAGCCGGTAGTAGAGATCTTCGCGGAACTCGCCGCGCCGCACGGCCTCCAGCGGGTCGCGATTGGTGGCGCAGACGATGCGGACATTGACCTTGCGCGGCTTGGTGGCCCCCACGGGCACCACGGTCGAGGTCTGCAGGAAGCGCAGCAGTTTGGTCTGCAGGGGCGGAGCCATCTCGCAGATTTCATCCAGAAACAGCGTGCCGCCATCGGCCGCCGCCGCCGCGCCCGGCTTGTCGGAAATTGCCCCGGTGAAGCTGCCCTTCATATGGCCGAACACCTCGGATTCCAGCAAGTCCTGCGGAATCGCGCCACAATTCAGCGCGATGAAGGGACCGGAGGCGCGCGGCGAGGCGGCATGGACGGCCAGCGCGCACAGTTCCTTGCCGGTGCCGCTTTCGCCGGTGATGAAAACGGTGGCCATGGAGCGGGCAACCGAGCCGATCATCTGGTGGATGCGCCGCATGGCGTCCGACGAGCCGATGAAGCCGGCGGCGGCGGCAGATGTCGCGGCGGGGGGCAGGTCGGGTGGCGTGGCTTGCATCGGCGTCCGGCGTTTGGCGCCGGCGGGGGGGGCGCCCCGCGCGTTGGCTATGGCCGCCAGCAAACGGGTCTCATCGAAGGGTTTGACCAGAAACTCATGCGCGCCCGCCCGCATCGCTTCCACCGCCTTGTTGACCGAGCCATGGGCGGTCATGACGATGACATTGGTTGTCGGGCGCAGTTGCAACATGTCCTGCATCAGGTTCAGCCCGTCGCGGTCGGGCAGCACCAGATCAAGCAGAACGGTCGTCGCGCCGCTTTCGGTGAACAGCTTCAGGCCTTCGGCGGCAGTGGAGGCGGTCAGGACATCCTGATTCGCGCCCTGCAGAACCGCGCGATAGACCATCTGCAGCGACAGGGTGTCCTCGATCAGCAGCAAAGGCGGGCGGCGGGTGGGTGCGGCGGTTGCGGTCATGGGCTGTCCGTCCCTGCGGCGCCGGTCAACTGACGCGCCAGCCGGCCCACGCGGTCAACCAGGCCGACGATGTCCGCTTCAAGTCCCAGGGCAACGGCGGCAATGCGGTCCATCGGCTGGCGGTCGTGCGCCATGCCGTTCAGCGCCACCGCCTTTTCGTGCAGCGCGGTGCAGCCGGCAGTGCCGGCAAGGGCAATGACCACATGGCTATGGGCGCGGATCGCCGGAAGATCATCGCCGGTGGCCGCGACCGACAACCCGCGGCCGGCGGCGGAAAGGTCTTCCTGCAACCTTTGAAGCAGGTCTGGCGCGGCGTCTGGCCCGGCCAGCTGCACCAGCCGCTCCAGCGCCTGCCATTCGTCGTGACGGACGGGGCAGCCGGCAGGCGTTGCGGCGGCGTCCTGCCGCTGCGCCCGGCGCAGGGCGCGACCCAGTTCCAGCGGGCAGAGGACCGGCTTTGACAGGATTTCCGTCGCGCCAGCCCGGGTCAGCCGGGCGATCTCGTGCGCGCTGATGTGGCTGGTCAGGGCAAGCACCGGCAGCACTCCCAGGCCTCCGCATTGCGCGCGCAGCCAGGTCAGCACCTCGACCCCTGTCGCGCCGGGCATTTCGTCATCCAGAATGAGAACATCCGGCAAGGGCGCGCGGCGCAGGCGGTCAATCGCGGCCCGCCCGTTGTCGACGCTGTCGATGGTAGCCCCGATGCTTTGCGCCAGCGCCCCCACCAGGTCACGGGTCGATCCGCTGTCATCGGCAAGAAGCAGTCGGGTTCCGCTCAGATCGGGCGGCAGCGCCAGCAGCGGGGCCTGTACGGCGAGCCGCAGGTCGTCGTGCCTTGCGGCAGGGGCCGTTGCCAGCGGCAGGCAAATCCTGACCTCGGCCCCCCCCGTCAGCTTGTTGCGCGCAGAGCAACGGCCGCCCATCGCAGTTATCAGGTGGCGGACCGACTGCAGGCCAAGGCCGCCGCCGGGACGGCGGGCTTCGGGCGGCAGGGTGAAATCGCGCTCTATCGCGCCGAGATGGGCGGAGGGAAAGCCGGGGCCGTCGTCCTCGACCGCAATCAGCAGCAGATCGCCGCCGCTGATCTTGAAGGTCAGGGTGACCTGACCCGGTGGCGCGTGGGTCAGCGCGTTGCCGACAAGGTTCTTCAGTGCCCGTTCAAGGGCGGTGCGGTCGATGAAGAAGCTCTCGGGCAGGTCGCCCGCCGCAACCAGTACAAAGCGGTGCCCGGTTTCGGCGGCAAGGCTGGTCCAGCGTTGCCGCAGCGACTCCAGAAAACCCTCCGTTTCCACCCTTGCCGGGCTGGTCATCCCGGGCGGCGCTTCGCCAAGGCAGGCCATGATCGACTGGTCGATCAGACGCGACAGATGCTCGCCCACTGCGCGGCAGCGCTCGACAGGTTCTCTCACCTGATCCGGCAGCCCAAGCCCGTTCAGAAAATGCAGTCCGACCCGCATTTCCGACAAGGCGGCCCGAAGGTCATGGCCCAGAAGCGCCAAGGTCAGGCCGTCATCGTCAGGGGCGGGCGCAGATCGGGCCTTACCACCGATCATGAGTGCCTCCTGATGCCGGGGCCACGCAAATCCCGGCCGCAGGCGCGGGGAGTGCCGCAGGCCGGTTTGCAGTCGGGACATATCGTGCGCATGACGTGGCAAGGTTACCCCAAGCCACGCCATTGTCCAGTCAGCCTTTTACATTGCCGCGGCTCAAATGCCGCCCGCCAGCCCGAGCGATTTCAGCGCCTCGGTGATCTCGTCCAGAATGGCGGGATCGTCGATGGTGGCGGGCATCTTCCAGTCCTGCCCGTCGGCGATCTTGACCATGGTGCCGCGCAGGATCTTGCCCGAGCGGGTTTTCGGCAGCCGGTCCACTACCACGGCGCGCTTGAAATCGGCGACGGGGCCGATCTGGTCGCGCATCAGCTTGATACATTCCTTGACCACTTCGGCATGCGGCCGGTTGGTGCCCTTGTTCAGGCAGAGGAAACCCAGCGGCGACTGGCCCTTCAGATCATCGGCCACGCCGATGACGGCGCATTCCGCCACATCCTTGTGGCTGGCCAGAACCTCCTCCATCGCGCCGGTCGACAGCCGGTGGCCGGCGACGTTGATGACGTCATCGGTGCGCGCCATGATGTAGAGATAGCCGTCCGCGTCGACATAGCCCGCATCGCCGGTCTCATAATAGCCGGGGAAATGGGCGAGGTAGCTTTTCCTGAACCGCTCCTCGGCGTTCCACAGCGTTGGCAGGGTGCCGGGGGGCAGCGGCAGCTTGATGGCGATGGCGCCCAGCGTGCCGGGGGCAACCGGATGGCCGCCCTCGTCCAGCACCTGCACGTCAAAGCCCGGCATGGCGACCGAAGGCGAGCCGATCTTGACCGGCAGCGGCTCGATCCCGAAGGGGTTCGCGGCAATGGCATAGCCGGTTTCGGTCTGCCACCAGTGGTCGATCACCGGTACCTTCAGATGGCGCTGCGCCCAGAGGATCGTGTCGGGGTCGGCGCGTTCGCCGGCGAGGAACAGGGCCTGCAGGTTCGACAGGTCATAGTCGCCCACCAGCGTGCCCTCGGGGTCCTCGCGCTTGACGGCGCGGATGGCAGTCGGGGCGGTGAAGAAGCTGCGCACCTTGTGTTCGGCGATCACCCGCCAGAAGGTGCCGGCGTCGGGGGTGCCAACCGGCTTGCCTTCAAAGACGATGGTGGTGCAGCCGGCGATCAGCGGGGCGTAGCAGATATAGCTGTGGCCGACGACCCAGCCCACGTCCGAGGCGGCCCAGAACACATCGCCATGCCCGCAATTGTAGATCGCCCGCATGGTCCAGTTCAGCGCGACGAGATGCCCCGCGGTCGGGCGCACCACGCCCTTCGGCGCGCCGGTCGTGCCGGAGGTATAGAGGATATAGGCCGGGTGATTGCCCTCGACCGGCACGCAGTCCGCCGGCTCCACCCCGAACTGGAAGGTGTGCCAGGCCACATCGCGGCCGGGGATCAGGCTGGCCACTTCCTGTTCGCGCTGGAGGATCACGCAGAACTCGGGCTTGTGGCTGGCCATGTCGATGGCGGCGTCAAGCAGGGGCTTGTAATGCACCACGCGGCTCGGCTCGATGCCGCAGGAGGCGGCGATGATCGCCTTCGGGGTGCAGTCGTCGATCCGCACGGCAAGTTCATTGGCCGCAAAGCCGCCGAACACCACCGAGTGAATGGCACCCAGCCGGGCGCAGGCCAGCATCGCCTCCAGCGCCTCGGGCACCATCGGCATGTAGATGATGACGCGGTCGCCCTTTTCGACGCCCTTGGCGCGCAGCGCGCCGGCAAGGCTGGCCACGCGGGTCTGCAATTCGCGGTAGGTGATGGCGTGCTTGGTGCGGGTGACCGGGCTGTCATGGATGATGGCGAGCTGGTCGCCCCGCCCGGCCTCGACATGGCGGTCGACGGCGTTCCAGCAGGTGTTGACCCGGGCGTCGGTGAACCATTCGTAAAGCGGCGCACGGGTATCGTTCAGCGCCTTGGTCGGCGGCACGGCCCAGTCGATCTCGGCCGCGGCCTTGAGCCAATAGGCTTCGGGATCGGCCTTCCAGCCGTCATAGATATCACGGTATCCCATGGTATACCTCCTCCCAGGGTCTGCGCGAGTGTTACGCAATGCCGGTTGAGTCGGGCAAGTTTTGCGTCGCGCCTGCGACAAAAAGTTTGCATAAATCGGCGGAAATCGGCGGCAAAGTTTTGCAAACTGCCGCCAGATTTGAAGGATGCAGCGAAAGCCGGCAGAGTTTGCAAACCCCGCCGGCCGGATTTGCGAAGATCAGCCGTAATGCGAGACCGGCGTGCCGGCGATGGCCGACATGTTCAGAAGGCCGCGTGCGGTGATCGAGGGGGTCACCACATGCGCCCTGTTGCCCATGCCCATCAGGATCGGCCCGACCTCAAGGCCCCCCGCCTTCATCCGCAGCATGTTGCGCGCGGTCGAGGCGGCATCGGTGAAGGCGAAGATCAGGATATTGGCCGCGCCTTCCATGCGGGTATGCGGGAAGATGCGGCCGCGCAACTCGGGGTCGAGCGCGGCATCGACGTTCATCTCGCCCTCGTAGGTGAAATCCACCTCGCGGCTGTCCAGAATCTCCATCGCCGCCCGCATCCGCCGGCCGGAATCGCTGTCGAGGTTGCCGAAGGAGGAATGGCTGCACAGCGCCACCTTGGGCCGCACGCCAAAGCGCTTGGCATGGCGCACCGCGCCGATGGTGGTTTCCACGATCTGCTCGGGCGTCGGCACCGGATTGACGGCGGTGTCGGCGATGAACAGCGGGCCGTCTTCCTGAATCATCAGCGAAAGCGCACCATGCGGGCGCAAGCCGCCGCGCGCCAGCACCTCGCGGACATATTTCAGGTGCCACAGATACTGGCCGAAGGTGCCGCAGATCAGGCTGTCGGCATCGCCGCGATGCACGGCGATGGCGGCAATCGCGGTGGTGTTGGTGCGCAGCACGGCGCGGGCGGTGTCGGGCGTCACGCCGCGCCGTTCCATCAGCTCGTGATAGGTCTGCCAGTAGTCGCGGTAGCGCGCGTCATGCTGCGGGTTGATGATTTCGAAATCGCGGTCGGGGCGGATCGGCAGGCCGGCGCGCTCGCAGCGGGTGGCGATCACGTCGGGGCGGCCGATCAGGATCGGCTTGTCGGTGGTCTCCTCCAGCATCGCATTGGCGGCGCGCAAGACGCGCTCATCCTCGCCCTCGGCAAAGATGATGCGGCGCGTGGCCTTGCGGGCGGCCTCGAAGACCGGGCGCATCATCAGCGCCGACTTGAACACCGAGCCGTCAAGCTTCTTGCGATAGGCGTCAAGGTCGGCGATGGGCCGGGTGGCGACGCCGGTTTCCATCGCCGCCTTGGCAACCGCGCTGGCGACGACGCCGATCAGCCGGGGATCGAACGGTTTCGGGATCAGGTATTGTGCGCCGAAGGTCAGTTGCTCGCCCTTGTAGGCTGCGGCTGCCTCGGCGCTGGTGGTGGCGCGGGCCAGCGCGGCGATGCCCTCGATGCAGGCCAGTTGCATCGCGTCGTTGATCTGGGTGGCGCCGACGTCCAGCGCCCCGCGGAAGATGAACGGGAAGCAGAGGACGTTGTTGACCTGATTGGGGAAATCGCTGCGCCCGGTGGCGATGATTGCCTCGGGGCTGACGGCGCGCACCGCGTCGGGCAGGATTTCCGGCGTCGGGTTGGCAAGGGCAAAGACGATGGGGCGCGGGGCCATCTTGGCCACCATTTCGGGCGTCAGCACGCCGGGGCCGGACAGGCCAAGGAAGAGATCCGCGCCTTCGATCACCTGATCCAGCGCGGCCGGGGCGTGGCCTTGGGCATATTCCGCCTTCTGGTCGGTCATCTGCTCGGTCCGGCCATGGTAGACAAGGCCGGCAAGGTCGCAAAGCCAGACGTTCTCGCGCCGCACGCCCAGTTTCAAGAGCATGTTGAGGCAGGCAATCCCCGCCGCGCCGCCACCGGTCGAGACCACCTTGATCTCGGCAAAGGCCTTGCCCGCGACATGTAGCGCATTGGTGGCGGCGGCGCCGACGACAATCGCGGTGCCGTGCTGGTCATCATGGAACACCGGGATCTTCATCCGCTCGCGGCAGATTTGTTCAACGATGAAACAATCCGGCGCCTTGATGTCCTCAAGGTTGATCGCGCCGAAGGTCGGCTCCAGCGCGCAGACGATCTCGGCCAGCTTCACCGGGTCGGGCTCGTTCAACTCGATGTCGAAACAGTCGATGTTGGCGAATTTCTTGAACAGCACCGCCTTGCCTTCCATCACCGGCTTGGAGGCCAGAGCGCCAATGTTTCCAAGGCCCAGAACCGCGGTGCCATTGGTCACGACCCCCACCATGTTGCCGCGCGCGGTGTAGCGCGAGGCGGTGGCCGGGTCGGCCTTGATTTCAAGGCAGGCCTCGGCGACGCCGGGGGAATAGGCGCGGGCGAGGTCGCGGCCATTGGCCAGAGGCTTGGTGGCGCGGATCTCGAGTTTGCCGGGTTTCGGGAACTCGTGATAGTCCAGCGCCGCCTGACGCAGATTCTCGGCCCGTGTCTCTTCCATTCAATCCCCTCCCGAAAGCATTTTGTTTACCGTTAAACCGGTTTTTGAACTCCGCCAACCTGCGGATTGCCGCAAGAGTTTTCGCAATCTGCCGCAAATCGCCGGGAATTGGCAGCGGCATTTGGCCTTGGTCTTCATATGGTCTGATCTTGGCCAGCTTGCGCCATGGGGCGGGGCGGGTCTAGCATTCCGCAAACGATGGAGGGTGCGATGGAGCTGAGACAGGCAGCGATGGCGGTGCGCGAGCGGGCCTATGCGCCCTATTCACGCTTCAAGGTCGGCGCGGCGCTGCGCAGCACCTCGGGCGCGGTGCATGTCGGCTGCAATGTCGAAAACGTGGCCTATCCCGAAGGCACCTGCGCCGAGGCCGGGGCGATTGCCGCGATGTGTGCGGCGGGCGACACGCGGATTGCCGAGATCTATGTCGTCGCCGACAGCCCCGAGCCGGTGCCCTGCTGCGGCGGCTGCCGGCAGAAGATCGCCGAATTTGCCGATCAGGACGTGCGCGTCACCATGGCCACGACCGACGGCAAGGAAAGGACCGTGACTGTGGCGCAGCTTTTGCCCGGGGTATTCACCATGGCCCATATGGACCGCGCCTGAGATGGACGCCCGCAGCATCATCGCTGCCATCCGCGACGGCAAGCCGCCGGCGCCCGAGGCGCTGCGCTGGTTCGCGGCGGGGTTGGCGGATGGCACGGTGACGGATGCCCAAGCCGGGGCCTTTGCAATGGCGGTGCTGCTGAAAGGCATCGGCGAGGCGGGGCGGGTGGCGCTGACGACGGGCATGCGCGACAGCGGCAAGGTGCTGCACTGGGACATGCCGGGGCCGGTCCTGGACAAGCATTCGACGGGCGGGATCGGCGACTGCGTCTCGCTGCTGCTGGCCCCGGCGCTGGCGGCCTGCGGCGCCTATGTGCCGATGATTTCCGGCCGGGGGCTGGGCCATACCGGCGGCACGCTGGACAAGCTGGAGGCCATTCCCGGCTTTCGCACCGGGCTGTCCGAAGGCCAGTTGCGCGCCCAGCTGAAAGACATCCGCTGTGCCATCGTTTCGGCCAGCGCCGAAATTGCCCCGGCCGACCGGCGGCTTTACGCGATCCGCGATGTGTCGGGGACGGTGGAGTCGATCGACCTCATCACGGCCTCCATCCTGTCGAAGAAACTGGCGGCTGGGCTGGAAGCTCTTGTTCTGGATGTGAAATGCGGCTCGGGCGCCTTCATGAAGACACCGGAGGACGCCGAGGCGCTCGCGGTGTCGCTGGTGGCGACGGCCAAGGGCGCGGGCTGCAAGACCAGCGCGCTGATTACCGACATGACGCAACCGCTGGCCACGGCGGCGGGCAACGCGTTGGAGGTGATCGAGGTGATGGAGACGTTGACCGGCACTTCGGTCAACGCCGCACTGTTCGACGTGACGGCGCTTCTGGGCGGCGAGGCGCTGGTGCTGGCCGGGCTTGCGGACAGCGCCGAGGATGGCACGCGGCGGGTGGAAGAGGTGATGCGCTCGGGGCGGGCGGCGGAATGGTTCGGCCGGATGATCACCGCACAGGGCGGGCCTGCCGATTTCGTCGACCGCTGGCCCGACCGGCTGCCCGCGGCAACCGTGATCCGCGACGTACCCTGCCCGGCGGCGGGTTTTGTCACCACCATCGACGGGCAAGCGCTGGGGCTGGCCGTCGTCGGCCTTGGCGGTGGCCGCCAGCGCGAGGGCGACCGCGTGAACCCCGCCGTGGGCCTGTCGGATCTTGCCGGGATCGGCGATGAAATCGGCAGGGGCGATCCCTTGTGCATGGTGCACGCCGCGACCGAGGCGCAGGCCGACGAGGCGATCGCCCTGGTGCAGGCGGCCTATGGGCTGGGACCGTCGCCGGTGGCCGAGCCGCCGCTGGTGTTGAAAAGGATCACCTGATGGCGCGCGCTTTTCTGATCGTCATGGATTCCGTGGGGTGCGGCGGTGCGCCGGATGCCGCTGCCTTTGGCGACGCGGGCGCCAATACGCTGGGCCATATTGCCTTGGCCTGCGCCGAGGGCCGGGCCGAGACCGGGCGCACCGGCCCCTTGCGCCTGCCGAACCTTGACGCCCTTGGATTGGGGGCGGCGATCGAGCTGGCTTCGGGCGTGGCGGCGCCGGGGCTTGGCGCCGTGCCGCAGGGCCGCTGGGGCGCGGCAACCGAGGTGAGCCGCGGCAAGGACACGCCCTCGGGGCATTGGGAACTGGCCGGCGTGCCGGTGCCCTGGGACTGGACCTATTTCCCCGACACCATCCCGGCCTTCCCCGAGGATCTGGTTGCACTGGTGTGCAAACTCGCCGGAACGGCGGGAATCCTTGGCAATTGCCATGCCTCGGGCGTGCCGATCATCGCCGAGCATTGCGAGGAACATCTGCGGACCGGCTGGCCGATCTGCTATACAAGCGCCGACAGTGTGTTCCAGATTGCCGCCCATGAGGAAGCCTTCGGGCTGGATCGCCTGCTGACACTCTGCGCCGATCTGGCGCCGCATCTGCATGCGATGAAGGTCGGGCGGGTGATCGCGCGGCCCTTCACCGGCGGCCCCGGCAATTTCAAGCGCACGGCGAACCGCCGCGATTTCGCCATCGCGCCGCCGGCGCCGACGCTGCTGGACTGGGTGGCGGGCGCCGGGCGGGCAACCCACGCCATCGGCAAGATCGGCGACATCTTTTCGATGCGGGGCATTGGCAAGCTGTGGAAGGGCAAGAGCGATCTTGACCTTTTCGATCATCTCGACCGGCTGGCGGCCGAGGCGGAGGAGGTTTCCTTGATCTTTGCCAACTTTGTCGAGTTCGACAGCCTGTATGGCCATCCGCGTGATGTGTCTGGCTATGCCCGGGCGCTGGAGTGGTTCGACAGCCGGGCTGGCGGTTTTCTCGCCCGGTTGCGGCCCGACGATCTGGCAATCTTCACCGCCGATCACGGCAATGATCCGACCTGGCGCGGCACCGACCACACGCGCGAGCGCGTGCCGGTGATCTGCGCCGGGGTCGGGGTGGGGTCGCTTGGCCTGCGCGGGTTTGTCGATGTCGCGGCGAGCGTCGCGGCGCATCTGGGGGTAGCGGCTGAGGGGCCGGGGCGGTCGTTCCTGTGACTGACCCTGGGGGTTTCACCCCCAGACCCCCGAGGATACTTGAGCCAGTATGAAAGGGCATAACGTGCGGGAATTGCCAAAGGTCGAGTTGCATCTGCATCTGGAAGGCGGGGCGCCGCCCACCTTCATCAAGGGGTTGGCGCGTGAGAAGCACATTGATATTGGCGGGATCTTCAATGAGGACGGCTCCTATCGCTTCAGCGATTTCTGGAACTTCCTGAAGGTCTATGAGGCGGCCTGTACCACCCTGACCGGACCCGAGGAATTCCGCCGGCTGACGCTGGCGGTGCTGGAGGAAAGCGCGGCCTCGGGCGTGGTCTACACCGAGGCTTTCCTGAGCCCCGATTTCTGCGGCGGGCGCGATCTCGGCGCCTGGCGGGAGTATCTGGCGGCGATCGAGGAGGCGGCGTCGGAGGCCGAGCGGACCATGGGCATTACGCTGCGCGGCATTGTCACGCCGATCCGGCATTTCGGGCCGGAAAAGGCGCGGGAGACTGCGATCTGTGCCGCCGAGACGGCGGGGGATTTCGTTGTCGGTCTGGGCATTGGCGGGGATGAGAAGGCGGGCGAGCTGAAGGATTTTGCCTGGTCCTTCGATTGTGCCCGCGAGGCGGGGCTGCGGCTGACTGCCCATGCCGGAGAGTGGAAGGGTCCGGAGGAGGTGCGCGCGGCGGTGCGCGATCTGGGCGTCGAGCGGATTGGCCATGGCGTGCGGGCGATCGAGGATCTGGCGCTGGTCGATGAGCTGGCGGAGCGGGGGACGGTGCTGGAATGCTGTCCGGGCTCGAACGTGGCCCTGGGGATCTATCCCGGATTTCGGGCCCATCCGATCAGCGAGCTGGACCGCCGGGGGGTGAAGGTGACGATCAACACCGACGACCCGCCGTTCTTCCACACCACCATGGCGCGGGAATACGAAATGCTGAACCGCGCTTTTGACTGGGATGACGGGCAGTTCCGGCGTCTGGCCACGCAGGCGCTTGACGCGGCATTCTGCGATGCCGATACCAAGGCGAAGATCGCAAACCTGCTGGAGGCCTGACATGCTGGACCATCTGACCGTCGTTTCGCACCCGTTGGTCCAGCACAAGCTGACGATCATGCGCGACAAGGACACCTCGACCGCCTCGTTCCGCAAGCTCTTGCGCGAGATCAGCCTTTTGCTGGCCTATGAGGTCACGCGCGAGTTGCCGATGACGACGCGGCGCATCAACACGCCGCTGCAGCCGATGGACGCACCGGCGATCGACGGCAAGAAGCTGGCGCTGGTCAGCATCCTGCGGGCCGGCAACGGTCTACTGGACGGGATTCTGGAGCTGATCCCGGCGGCGCGGGTGGGCTTTGTCGGGCTTTACCGCGACCCCGAGACGCTGCAGCCGGTGCAGTATTACTGCAAGCTGCCCGACCATCTGGACGAGCGGCTGTCGATCGTGGTCGATCCGATGCTGGCGACCGGCAATTCCAGCGTGGCGGCGATCGATCTGCTGAAGGCGCAGGGCGCGAAGAACATCCGTTTCCTGTGCCTGCTGGCCGCCCCCGAAGGCGTGGCCCGGATGCAGGAGGCGCACCCCGATGTGCCGATCGTCACTGCCGCGGTGGACAGCCATTTGAACGACCATGGTTATATCGTTCCGGGGCTAGGGGATGCGGGTGACCGCATGTTTGGCACCAAATAGCGGGGGCCAAGCTCTTTACTCGGAAACAAACCTGCCCCAATATCTCCACAATCGCGTAAACGCGGCTTGGAGGTCGTCATGGGTATCAAGTTTCTGTCCGCCGCTGTGATGGTGGCTGTCCTTGGCGCTCCGGCCGTTCATGCCCAATCGGTCCGACAGGTGGGCGGACCGGCAAACCTGCCGCCGGCAGGATTCCAGGGCGAGCAATGGGTGGACAGCCGCGGTTGCGTGTTTCTGAAGGCGGGCTATGGCGGGCAGGTCAACTGGGTGCCGCGGGTCGGGCGGGATCGCAAGGCGCTTTGCGGCTATCCTCCGACGGGCAGCACCCGTGACCAGATCGAGGTGGCGACCGCCGAAGAGATGGCAAAGCCCGCCGCCGTGGTGGCAGAGGCCCCGGTCGCTGAAACCCCCGTTGCTGAAGCCCCGGTCGCCGACGCTGCTGTCGCGGCCAAGCCGAAGGTCGTTGCCGCGGTTGCGCCGGTCTTGAAACCAATTCCTGCCGGCAAGCCGGTGTTGGCCGCATCCGCACCGATGCCCGCCAAACCCGTGGCCGTGGCCCCGCGCCAGCCCGCGCCCTATGCCGAAGCCGCGCCGCGCCTTGCCAGCTATGAGGTCGCGACCGCCAGCGGGCCGGGTCGCGGCAAGATCGGCTGCTATACCTCGGCCCCAGTGGCAGAGCGTGTCAGGACCAGCGATGGCGGCACGGCGGTCGTCTGCACGCGGGGTGATGGCAGCATGACAGGCTGGCGCCCGCCGATCTATCCGCGGCAAGCGGGCGTGGGGGCGGCGCTCGGCAATCCGGCCGTGGTGTCGCGTGGCGTGGTGCCGCAGGGCGGAGTGTCGACGCAAGGGGCAGGTCAGGCCTATGCCCGTGCTGCATCCGACGACGCGATCCCGACGCCGCCCGCGGGCTACAAGCTGGCCTGGGACGATGATCGGCTGAACCCGAACCGCGGCAAGGGCACGAGTTCGGGCTGGGCGGCGCAGGATCAGGTCTGGACCCGCAAGGTGCCGTCCGGACTGGTGGCGGATCAACCCGGCCTGCTGCGCAAGAAAAAGATCGTCTATGTGCAGACCGCGGGGCAGGTGACGGTTTCCAGCAAGAGCCAGCCGGCCGCCCCGGTTGCGGGGAAGGCTGCAAAGGGCGGGGTCTATGTTCAGGTTGGCACCTTTGGCGTTGCCGGCAATGCGGACGGCGCGGCATCGCGTCTCAAGGGCATGGGCCTGCCGGTGGCGCGGGCGAAGATTTCCTCGGGCGGCCAGCCGGCGCAGATCGTGCTGGCCGGTCCCTTCGGCTCGGCTGCCGAGGCACAGACTGCTTTGGCGATGGCGCGACAGGCCGGCTTCGGCGACGCCTTCCTGCGGTAGGTCGGCAAAGCACCCGCGCTGCGCTTGCGCCGGGCTGCAGCGGTCAATCCGAACAGATGGCCTGAAACTCCAGCCAGTTCTCATCGCTGAGAACCGGCAGCGGCGGACCGAGCGGGTAGGGGTCGTTCTCGATCAGGGCCGGGTCGCCCTTGATCGCCGCGCCATAGCTTGTCGCGGAGACCTGGGCGGTGCGGAAGGCCTCGATCAACGCGTCGGCGCCCGGCATCGCGGCAGCGGGGGTGGCAAGGAAAACCTCGCCAAAGCCCTTGGCGGCCTCGGGGGGGATGGTTCCCGTAGTCAGGAGCGTCAGGGTCGCACCAAGGCCAATATGCCCCAGCATCTGGCTGACCGGATCGACAAGGCGGGCGCGCTGGGCTTCGGCCAGAAGATGGCCGGCGATCAGGTCGGGGCCATCGGCGCTTTCGACCAGCGCGGCGGGAAGCAGAAGGATATTGCCGACAAGGTGGCCCGGGGCAGTCAGCCCTTCGCGCAGCACTTCGATGCGGGGCGGCGTGCCGGGAAACAGCCGCTCGGCCAGGGTCTGGGCGGCGCGGCGACCGGGCACCGACTTGCAGGGCTGTCCCGTCAAGCGCGCCAGATCAGCCAGCGCCATCTCTCCCAGATCGGCACGGGTCGGGGCGGGCAGGACGTCGGCGGTGTAGGTTTTCACCTTGCCGGGCAGCCAGAACACCAGCACTCCGACGACCGCGAGCGCCACTGCCGCGACGATTATCCCGCGCAGGCGGCCCGGCCGCGGCTTGCGCCGTTCCAGCGCCCGATGCACGGTGTTCAGCGCCGCGACCATTTCGGCGTCGTCCAGCTCCAGATCTTCGCCGGAATCACGGCCGGGTGCGAAATGGGCCGGCATCTCGCCGGGGTTCAGCCGCTCGATCGCGGGAAGCGACCATTGGGTCAGCGGGGCCTCGCTGCGCGGATCGGACAGCACGATGGTCGCCTCGCGCAGGCCGACGATGACGTCGCGCGCCCGCGCCCCCGGCGCCTCGCGCCACAGGGCCGAGGCCTCAAGCCGCTGGTATTTCTTCAGCGCGGTCATGCGCGGGACGGAGCCTTTCCAACACTTTTCGGAAAGTTAGCCGAAGGGCAGGCCGCATACAACCAAGCGGCCCTCACAACCCGTCAAACGCGCAAAGCGCATGCACGTCCATGCCAAGCGCCTCCAGTCGCTTGCGGCCACCAAGGTCGGGAAGATCGACGACAAAGGCGCAGCCGATCACCTGCGCGCCCAGCCGCTCGATCAGCCGGATGCCGGCCTCGGCGGTGCCGCCAGTGGCCAGAAGGTCATCGACCAGCAGCACGGTTTCTCCGGGCGCCATTGCATCGTCATGCACCTCGACCACCGCCTCGCCATATTCCAGCGTATAGGCCTGCGAGATAGTTTGGCCCGGCAGCTTGCCCTGCTTGCGGATCGGCACGAAGCCGGTGGAAAGCTGATGCGCCACCGCGCCGCCAAGGATGAAACCGCGCGCCTCAAGCCCGACGACCTTGTCGATGCGCATCCCGGCATAGGGGGCAAGCAACTGGTCGACACACATGCGAAAGCCGCGCGGATCGGCGAAAAGCGTGGTTACGTCGCGGAACAGGATGCCGTCATGCGGGAAGTCCGCAATGGTGCGGATGTAGTCCCTGACAGTCCTGGGGCCGGATTTCGACGATGGGTTCGACATGGGCGGCGCCTTTCGCAGGTCAGGGATACAGCTTGCGCAGGGCCATGCGGTCCTGCCCGGAGATCGAGGTGGTTCCATTGCTGTCCTGCGACAGGATCGAGCGGCCTTCGTAATAGCGGTTCTCGATATCATAGAGGAAGCCAAGGCACTGGAAGAGTTCCTCCAGCACCACGGACGGCAGGTCAGCCGGGGCGATGTCCTCGGAGATCAGCATCGAGGCTTGGGTGATCTGCGCCCGGTCATTCCACCACAGCCACATGAAGCCGACCCCGATCGGCTGGCCGTTCGGGATATGCGGGATGTTGCGGGTCAGCTCGCCCTCCGACAGGGCCGGCAGCGAGACAATGATGTCGGGGTCCTTCAGGTTGTCATCCCGGGTGATGCGGATGCCGGCGCCGGCGCCGTTGATCTCGGCAATGGCGCGGTCAATCTCGCGCGAGACCCGGCGGGCAAGGTCTGGCGAATAGCGGCGCTGGGCGGGGGCAAGGGCGAGCGTGATGCGGTCCTGCGGCCAGCGCACTGTCGGGCTGATGCAATCGCCGCCCGGCGTTGCACCGCAGGTGGCAAGCCGGAAGAAGTCCTTGTCCGACAGCCTGCCTTCGGTCGCAACACCGTCGCTGGCCTGAAGCGGCATGGCAAGAAGGCCCGCCGCCACTGCCAGAACCAATGCCTTCTTCATAATGCCTTACCCTTGCCAAAGCCCTGGTTTGGTTACCATGAGCCAGAACACCGCCACAAGCGCCGCAAACGCGGGCCAGCCCAAGGTGACCCGGACGCGATAGAGCCGCCTCGGCTTTGGCGGCAGGGCCTTGCCGTGGTTCAGCGCCTCGGCGGCAAGATCGCGGATGCGGATTTGCAGGTGACCGACCGGTGCCCGGAAAGCCGGATCATGGGTGACAGGGGCGGTCAGGTCGGCCAGCCGGGCGGGATTGCGGGCATGGGCCAGCACCTTCACCGCAGGACACACCCGGCCACGGCGTCCAGCTTGGTCAGAAGCTCGGCGTCGCGCAGGTCAGGGGCGGTCATCACCGCGTGCGACAGCGCGTGGTCGCAGCCCTGCGGGCAGGCCGCGCGGTCAGATGCGACCAATCCCGGAAGGGCGGTCACAAGGCGCTTGGCCCGGCCGGAATTGGCGACCAGCGTGGCGATGACCTGTTGCACGTCCACCGCGTCATGGCCTTCATGCCAGCAATCGTAATCGGTGACCATGGCGACCGAGGCATAGCAAAGCTCGGCTTCGCGGGCGAGTTTCGCCTCGGGCATGCCGGTCATGCCGATGACATCGGCCCCCCATTGCCGATACATCAGGCTTTCGGCGCGGGTCGAAAACTGCGGGCCTTCCATGGCCAGATAGGTCGCACCTTCATGCACCTGTGCCCCCGCGAGGCGGGCCGCCTCGGCGCAGACCGCCGACAGGTGCCGGCAGGTCGGATGTGCCAGACTGACATGCGCCACGCAGCCCGGGCCGAAAAAGGAATTCTCGCGGGCGAAGGTGCGGTCGATATACTGGTCGACCAGCACGAAATCGCCCGGCGCGAAATCCTCGCGCAGCGAGCCCACGGCAGAGACGGCCACCAGATCGGTGCAGCCCAGCCGCTTCAGGGCGTCGATGTTGGCGCGGTAGTTGATGGACGAGGGCGTCTCCACATGGCCCCGACCATGGCGCGGCAGGAAGGCCATCGGCAGACCGTTCAGCCGCCCCACCAGCACCTGATCCGACGGCTTGCCCCAAGGCGTCTTGACCTTGACCCAGGATGCGCCCTCCAGCCCGTCGATCTGATAGACCCCCGAGCCGCCAATCACGCCGATCATGGGTTGCATGCTGTGTCCCTTGCGTTGGAAAAGCCGTCAGTCCCGGGCCGCGGGTTCGGGCCGGGAATGCCGGGCGTGGAGAGCCGCAACGGTCCGGACCCGCTGGGCGTCGGTGTCGTCTGTCCGTCGCGGTTTCCGTACGGTCCGGCCCGGTATAGTCACCCGCCCGGGCCCTGTCGAGCCATCGGGCCAGAAGGGCCGCCGCCGACATTTTCCTGCGCCACCGAAACGGCTTTCAGGACGGCGAACACTTCGCGGCCGGGCTGAAGTCCAAGTGCCGCGGCGGAACGGCGGGTCACGCGGGCCAGCAGCATTTCCGGGCCGACCTGCAATTGCACCAGCGCGCCCGGACCCTCGCCCATGCGCAGGGCATGCACGGTCGCGGGCAGAATGTTCAGCGCCGAGACCGCGCCGGGCGGATCAAGCGCCAGCATGACATCCTGCGCCAGCACCCGCACCCGCACCGCCTTGCCCGCAGGCGCGTCGATGTGGGGCAGCCAGAGTGGGCCGGCAGGCCCCTCGAGCCGAGTCAGACCGTCGCTTTCATGGGCGATGACGCGGGCGGTCAGCAGCGCCCCCGCATCGCGCAGCCCCAACGCGGGAGCGGTGGCAGGATCGGCCAGCAGCTCCAGGGTCGGGCCGCTGGCCAGCACGCGGCCGGCTTCCAGCAGCACGACGGTCGTGGCCAGCCGCGCCACCTCGGCCATGGCGTGACTGACATAGAGGATCGGCAGCCGCACCTCGTCGCGCAGGCGTTCCAGATAGGGCAGGATCTCGGCCTTGCGGGCCTCGTCCAGCGCGGCCAGAGGTTCGTCCATCAAGAGCAGCGCCGGGTTTGACAGGATCGCGCGACCAAGGCCGACCCGCGCCTTTTCGCCGCCGGAAAGTGCGCCGGGCCGCCGGTCCAGAAGCGGCGCGATGTCGAGCAGGTCGATGATGCGGTCGAACTCGGCCCCGGCACCGAGTTTGGCGAACCAGCGCCCGTACAGCAGGTTCTGGCGCACCGAGAGGTGGGGAAACAGCCGCGCGTCCTGAAACACATAGCCGACGCGCCGGCGATGCGGAGGCAGGCAAAGGCCCCGGTCACTGTCCAGCAGCATCCGGCCCTCGGCCACGATGCGGCCCCGATCGGGGCGCAACAACCCGGCGACGGCGTTGATGAGAGTGGTCTTGCCCGAACCCGACCGGCCAAAGATCGCCGTGACACCCGGCGGGGCGGTGAAATCCACGTCCAGAGAGAACCCTTTGAAGCGGTGGGCCAGCCTGATTTCCAGCGTCATGCCGCCCCGATCCTGCGCGCGATGGCGCGGCTGACCCATTCCGACAGGAAAAGCGCAGTCAGCGCCACCGCGACGGCAATCAGGACCAGCCGGATCGCCTGCGGCTCGCCGCCGGGGACCTGCAGGAAGGTATAGATTGCGGAAGGCAGGGTCTGCGTCTTGCCCGGAATGTTCGAGACAAAGGTGATGGTGGCGCCGAACTCGCCCATCGCCTTGGCAAAGGCGAGGATCGCCCCGGCGAGGATGCCGGGCAGGATCAGCGGCAGTGTGACCGTGGCAAAGACCCAAGGTCGCGAGGCCCCGAGCGTCGCCGCCGCATCTTCAAGCTTCGGATCGACCGCTTCGACCGCCAGCCGGATCGCCCGCACCATCAGCGGAAAGGCCATGATCGCCGCCGCCAGCGCCGCACCCGTCCAGTGAAAGGCAAAGCTGACGCCGAACCAGCGGTCAAGCGCCGCGCCAACGGTTCCGGCCTTGCCGAAGGTCAGCAGCAGAAGATAGCCGGTCACGACCGGCGGCAGGATCAGCGGCAGGTGGACCAGCCCGTTCAGCACCTGCTGCCCCGGAAAGCGCCAGCGCGCAAGGGCAAAGGCGGTCAGCAGGCCGAAGGGCAGGCTCAGCGCCGTGGCCCAGAACGACACGCGCAGCGACAGCGCAACCGCGCGCCATTCGTCAGGGGTCAGGGCTTCGAACATCTCACCTTTCCGGCCTGCCTCAAGGAAGGATGGCAAAGCCCTGCGCGGCAAATCTGGCATCTGCCGCGTCGCCCGACAAGGCCGCGAAGAACGCGCGGTCCGCTTCGTCAGCGGCTCCGGTCAGCAGGGCTACCGGATAGGTGATCGGGCTGTGGCTGTCGGCGGGGAAGGTGCCGATCACGGTGACATTGGCCTCGGCAAGGGCGTCCGAGGCATAGACGATACCAAGCGGCGCCTCGCCCGTCGCCACCAGCGCCAGCGCGGCCCGGACATTCTCGCTTTGCGCCACCGCGCCTTCGACCGAGGCCCAGAGGCCCAGCGTGTCCAGCGCTTCCTTGCCGTATTGCCCGGCGGGCACGGCATTGACCAGCGCCATCGACAGCTTGCCCCCTGCCAGCAGGCCCGCCAGATCCAGCTCCGGCCCGATGGTCACGGGTGCCGGGGCATTGCCGCCCGCCACAAGCACCAGCTGGTTGCCCAGAAGGTCAGCGCGGCTGTCCGGCACGACAAGGCCGGCCTTCTCGACTTCATCCATCCAGCTGGTCGAGGCAGACAGGAAGATGTCGGCCGGGGCGCCCGCGATGATCTGCTTGGCCAGCTGGTTCGACCCGGCATAGCTGATCGTCACCTGATGGCCGGTTGCCGCCTGAAAGTCGGCCGCAACGCCGTCAAGCGCGGTTTTCAGCGAGGCGGCGGCAAATACCATCACCTCTTCCGCAAGGGCGGGCAGCGGGAGCAGGCTGGCAAGCGCAAGGGCGGGCAGGAAGGCGCGGGTCATGGAATCTCCAAGTGATATGTTTTCTCAGACATATCGGGCGGGCGGCGAGGGAAATGCAAGCGTTATTTCCCGGCGGACATATCCGATTCTGCCGCTTTCAGAAGCGCCTCAAGTTCCGCGACCTCGGGTGCGACGGCGGTCTCGGCCTTTTCCAGCAGCCTGAAATAGAGCGCCAGCACCCGTACTCCGGCTTCCGTCAGGCTGGCCTTGCCGCCGCCCGCCCCGCCGCGAGAGCTTTGCACCAAAGGCGCGGCAAAGGCGGCGTTCATTTCCTCGACCAGCGACCAAGCGCGCTTGTAGCTCATCCCCATCTGCCGCCCGGCCGCCGCGATGGAGCCTGTGTCGCGCACTCCGGCAAGCAGGTCGGCCTTGCCTGGCCCCAACATGGCGCTGTCGAAAACCAGCCGCAGTTTGAGTGTGGTCATCTGTCCCTCGCGATCTGGGGCAATCCTTGTGCCAAAAGCGCCGAGGGCTCAAGCCGCAATGCCGGCGCGGGCCTTTTGCACGTTCCCACGCTGACAAGGCATTCTCCAGCTTTGCCTGTCTGAGATGTCCAAAGGCGCACCCTTGCCAAGCCGGCTGGACCCGGCGCAGCATGAACCGAGCGCTTCACAGGAAGGAGGCCAGAAATGCCGCAGCCCAATGGCTATTCCGCCCGCCAGATCCGCCTGCACTGGCTGGTCGCGGTGCTGATCGTGCTGCAATTCCTGCTGCACGAACCGATCGCCGAGGCCTGGGAGGGCATCGAGGAAGGGCGGTCACCGGCCTTCAACTGGCTGATCCTGTGCCATATCTTCGGCGGTGGCCTCGTGCTGGTCTTTGCGCTTTGGCGGCTGGTGCTGCGTCAGACCCGCGGCGTGCCGCCCGCGCCCGAGGAGGAGCCCCGGTTTTTGCGCAGGGCGGCGCATCTGGGCCATCTGGCGCTTTACGCCCTGATGATCGCCATGCCGCTTTCGGGCATGGCGGCGTGGTTCGGCGGCGTCGCGGCGGCGGCCGAAGCCCACGAGGTGATGAGGGGGCGCTTCTGGTGCTGGTGGCCGTGCATGTCGCTGCGGCGCTCTGGCATCAGCTCTGGCTGAAGGACGGGTTGATCCTGCGGATGAAGCGGCCGCGCGACTGAAAAACATTCAATCTGACGCATTCGTTTGATGCGGATCAAGGCAAGGGCCGCGGCTGCGCGCTAGGCAAGGGGCGCGCGCGACCTTGGAGGCATAGATGTTCCGCCTGATGATGATCCTGTTTTCCATGATCGGCACCGCGCTTGCCGGGTCCGGCGTCGTGGTTGCCCTGACAACGGGCAATGACACGCTTGGCCCGATCCTGACTGCCGCCGCTATCGGCGCCGCGCTGGCGCTGCCGGTCAGCTGGTGGGTGGCGCGGCGGATCAGCTGACGTCAGGCGAATTGCTCGACGATCAGCCGCTCTTCCAGCCCGTGACCGGGATCAAAGAGGATGCGGTGGCGCACCCCCGGCTCTGACCGGATTTCAACCGAGACCACGTCCGGCACCGGGCGGCTGTCGGCATCGGCGCGCACCGGGCGTTTTTCGTGCTCCAGCACGTCAAACCGCACCACAACGGATTTCGGCAACAGCGCCCCGCGCCAGCGCCGCGGCCGGAAGGACGACATCGCAGTCAGCGCCAGCACATCGGCGCCGATGGGCAGGATCGGCCCATGGGCGGAATAGTTGTAGGCGGTTGATCCGGCGGGCGTGGCCAGCAGCGCGCCATCGCAGACCAGTTCGGCCATGCGCTCCTTGCCATCGACCGAAATCCGCAGCTTCGCCGCCTGCGGTCCGGCGCGCAACAGCGACACCTCGTTGATCGCCAGCGCATGGGTGATCTCGCCCGTCGAAGAGACGGCGCGCATCGCCAGCGGGTTGATCACCGCCTCTTCCGCCGCCGCCAGCCGCTCGGCCAGCCGCTCGGCGCTGTATTCGTTCATCAGGAAACCCACAGTGCCGCAGTTCATGCCGTAAACCGGCAATCCAAGCCCCTGGCTCTCGTGCAGCGTCTGCAACATGAAGCCGTCACCGCCCAAGGCCACGATCACATCGGCTGCGTAGGGCGGGCATTGGCCGTGCAGGGCGGTCAGCGCCGCCAGCGCCTCTTGCGCGGCGGGGGCGGGGCTGGCCAGAAAGGCGATATGGGTGAAGGCCACGGGCAATTTCCTTGTTCTTGACCAAGCTTCGCCGGTGAGTCTGGCAAACTCAACCCCCGTCGCGGCCCGGAAACCGCAGATTGGCATGGGGGCGCCGCGTTTCCTATCGGAAACTTTTTTCGTCCCCGTGCCGGAACCTGTCGTTTTCTTACCTTCCTTGTCGCGCGTCTTTCGCCTAGATAGCCGCAACCAGTCCAACAGGAGCCCGCCCATGCCCGTCACCCCCGGATTTTTCACCGACAGCCTTTCTGCGCGCGATCCCGAGATTTTCGGGGCAGTGACGTCGGAGCTTGGTCGTCAGCGTCACGAGATCGAGCTGATTGCCTCGGAGA
>NZ_JAAIVJ010000007.1 GCF_011008935.1 Tabrizicola oligotrophica
CTCAACCGCACGAAACGCCGACCTGCCGCGTTGGCTTGACTGGTTCAACAAATCAAGACCACACTCAGCCCTTAACGGCCTATCACCCTTCTCAAGGGTGAATGACCTCCTAAGAACTCACACCTAGGCTTCCTCGGTCCGCAACACGCGCGGCACCTTGAATTCGATGTTCTCCTGCGCAGTTTCCACCAGTTCGACCGAGGTGTCGAAGCGGGCGCGGAAAGCGTCGATCACTTCGTTCACCAGCACTTCCGGCGCAGAAGCCCCGGCGGTGACGCCGACCGCCCGGATGCCCGCGAGCGCCCGCCAGTCAATGTCGGAGGCGCGCTGGATCAGCTGGCTGTAGGCGCAGCCCGCCGCGCGCCCCACCTCGACCAGCCGCTTGGAGTTCGACGAATTCGGCGCACCGATCACCAGAAGCGCGTCGATCCGCGGCGCGACGGCCTTGACCGCCACCTGACGGTTGGTGGTGGCGTAACAGATGTCCTCATGCGCCGGCGCGAGAATGGCCGGGAAGCGGGCCTGAAGCGCTGCCGCGATTTCGGCGGTGTCGTCCACCGACAGCGTGGTCTGGGTGATGAAGGCCAGCTTGGCCGCATCGCGCACCTTGAGGTCCGCCACATCGGCAACCGTCTCGACCAGCAGCACCTCGCCTAGTGGCAGCTGGCCCATGGTGCCGATCACTTCGGGGTGGCCCTCATGGCCGATCATGATCATCTGCAAGCCGCTCTCATGGTGCCGGGCGGCCTCGTTATGGACCTTGGTCACCAGCGGGCAGGTGGCGTCGACGGCGATCATGTTGCGGTGTGCGGCCTCGGCGGGAACCGATTTCGGCACGCCATGGGCGGAAAAGATCACTGGCCGGTCGGTCGGGCACTCGTCCAGCTCCTCGACGAAGACCGCCCCTTTGGCGCGCAGGCCATCGACGACGAATTTGTTGTGCACGATCTCGTGGCGCACATAGACCGGTGCCCCCCATTTCTCGATCGCCATCTCGACGATCTTGATCGCCCGGTCAACGCCTGCGCAAAAGCCGCGCGGGGCGGCGAGGTAAAGGGTCAGGGGCGGCAGGCTCATCTTGTCACCTATGGGATGGGGCAGGCGAGAGGTAAGGGCTGCGGCGGCTTTGGTCCAGAGGGGAAACCGTCAAAGCGTGGCGGAAGTGACCAGCGCAAGCGCGATGTAGCGGCCAGTCTTGGCCAGAGTGAGCAGGGTCAGGAAACTCGTCAGCGGCATCCGCAAGGCGCCTGCCAGCGCCACCACCACATCGCCCCCGGGCGCCCATGACAGCAAAAGCGACCAGCGGCCCCAGCGCGCGAACCAGTTTTCGGCGCGGGCCAGCTTTTCGGGCGGCAGGCGGAACCAGCGCCAGATGCCGGCCTCGCCAAAGCCGCGCCCGGCGGCGTAGGTCAGGCAGGAGCCCAGCACATTGCCAAGGCTTGCCACCACGACCAGGGCCGGCAAGGCCCAGCCGCTTGCCGCGAGGGCGACAAATGTCAGTTCGGATTGCATGGGAACCGGTGTTGCCGCCAGAAGGGCCGCAAGGAACATGCCGCCCATGGCCGCAAGCTGTGCGGCAAACTCCGTCCAGATCATGGAAAGACCGGGCGGCACCCGCCGCCCGGCCCCTTGCGGTCAAGGGAGGTCACTTCGCCCCAACCGCGGTGTCTTCCCGTTCGATCGGGCGCGGCTCGCGCGGCGGCCGACCGATCACATCGCGCAGTTCGTCCAGCTCGATGAAATTGTCGCATTGGCGGCGGAGTTCATCGGCGATCATCGGCGGCTGGCTGCGGATGGTCGAAACCACCGAAACCCGCACACCCTGCCGTTGCAGGCTTTCCACCAGCGGACGAAAATCGCCGTCACCCGAGAACAACACGACATGGTCAACCCGGCTGGCAAGCTCCATCGCATCGACCGTGAGTTCGATGTCCATGTTGCCCTTGACCTTCCGGCGGCCCTGGCTGTCGGTGTATTCCTTCGCGGGCTTCGTGCGCATGGTGAAGCCGTTGTAGTGCAGCCAGTCCACCAGCGGACGGATCGGCGAATAATCGTCATTCTCCAGAAGCGCCGTGTAGTAGAAGGCACGCAGAAGCTTGCCCCGACGCAGGAACTCTTGCCGAAGAAGCTTGTAGTCGATGTCGAAGCCCAGCGACTTGGCGGCCGCGTAAAGGTTCGAGCCATCAATGAACAGCGCGAGCCGTTCGTCCTTGTAAAACATTCAGTCGTCCCCTCGAAAAAAAGCGCACCGATCGAACTTCCGTGAGTGAACTACGTAATGTAGCAATTCGATTGGCGAACGATATTGGGTAGCAGGCACGCCGCCCCTGCGGCAAGACCAACTAACGGATAGGGTAGCACCTGTGTTCCTGAGTGAAAAGCAACTTCTGGTTGCATTTGGCACCAATCAGCGTTTCGGCGCCTTCTCGCCGGCAGAGCTGATTTTCGAAGCCGCGCGTGGCGTTGCCGCCGAGCTTGGCGCTGAAATGCGCCTCAGCGGGCTTTTCCAGACGCCGTGTTTCCCGGCGGGGGCCGGACCGGATTATGTGAACGCGGCGGCGCTTGTGACGTTGCGTCAGGTGATGGCGCCTGATGCGGTGCTAGCGGGGCTGCATCGGGTCGAGGCGCGATTCGGCAGGGAGCGCGGGGCGCGCTGGGCGTCGCGGACGCTGGACGTTGATCTCTTGGCGATGGGCGGCATGGTGCTGCCCGATGCCGAGACGCAGGGCCATTGGCGCCGCCTGCCCGCCGAGGAGCAGGCGCGGCAAACCCCCGACCGGCTGATCCTGCCGCATCCGCGGTTGCAGGATCGCGCCTTTGTTCTTGTGCCGCTGGCCGATGTCGCCGCAGACTGGCGCCATCCGGTGCTTGGCCGGAGCGTGGCCGAGATGCTGGCCGCCTTGCCGCAGTCTGACCGGCAGGAGGTTGTCCGGCTGACCCCGGCCGCATCCGATTGATTATGCGCTTGTCAAGCCCCCGTTTCGCGCCTAAATAGGCCCTTCAATTTTCCCAGCCCTACTGGAGCATCCCATGGCCCGCGTGACGGTCGAAGATTGCGTTGACAAGGTTCCGAACCGGTTCGAACTGGTGATGCTGGCCGCCCACCGGGCGCGCGAGATTCAGTCCGGCTCGGCCCCGACGGTGGACCGCGACAACGACAAGAACCCGGTAGTCGCCCTGCGCGAGATCGCCGACGAAACCCAGTCGGCCGGGTCGCTGCGCGAGCGCATGATCGAAAGCCACCAGACCCAGATCGAGGTGGACGAGCCGGAGGAAGACCAGATGGCGCTTCTGATGTCGGGCGAGATCGACCGCCCGATGGCCGATGACATGTCGGAAGAGCGCATGCTGCGCATGCTCATGGAAGCCCAGGGCGAAAACTGAGTGTGAATCAAGGCCGTAAGGCCGGGTAGGGCGGTGATGATCGACGTTGAAGACCTCATCGCCCTTGTTCGGAACTATAACCCCCGCTCCAACGCCGACCTGATCCGCCGGGCCTATGCCTATGGCATGCAGATGCATGAGGGCCAGTTCCGTAAATCGGGCGAGCCCTATTTCACCCATCCGGTCGCCGTCGCGGCCATCCTGACCGAGCAACAGCTGGACGATGCGACCATCGTCACCGCGCTGTTGCACGATACCATCGAAGACACCAAGTCCACCTATTCCGAGGTGGACCGCCTGTTCGGCCCCGAGGTTGCCGAACTGGTGGATGGCGTCACCAAACTGACCAACCTGCAACTGTCCTCGACCGAATCGCAGCAGGCCGAGAACTTCCGCAAGCTGTTCATGGCGATGTCCAAGGATCTGCGGGTCATTCTGGTCAAGCTCGCCGACCGGCTGCACAACATGCGCACCATCCGCAGCATGAAGCCGGAAAAGCAGGCGCAGAAGGCGCGTGAAACCATGGAGATCTATGCGCCGCTCGCAGGCCGCATGGGGATGCAGTGGATGCGCGAGGAGCTGGAGGACCTGTCCTTCAAGGTTCTCAACCCCGAGGCGCGCAATTCGATCATCCGCCGGTTCCTGACCCTGCAAAAGGAAGCCGGCGATGTGGTGCATCAGATCACCGGCGATATCCGGACCGAACTGGAAAAGATGCAGATCGAGGCCGATGTCTTTGGTCGCGCCAAGAAGCCCTATTCGATCTGGCGCAAGATGCAGGAAAAGGATCTGGCCTTTTCGCGCCTGTCCGACATCTACGGCTTCCGGGTGATCTGCGGCTCGGTTGCCGATTGTTATCGCATCCTTGGGGTGATCCACCAACGCTGGCGCGCGGTGCCGGGCCGGTTCAAGGATTATATCAGCCAGCCCAAGAACAACGGCTATCGTTCGATCCACACCACTGTGTCGGGTCGGGACGGCAAGCGGGTCGAAGTGCAGATCCGCACCCGCGAGATGCACGAGGTGGCCGAAGCCGGCGTGGCGGCGCACTGGTCCTATCGCGAAGGCGTACGGGCGAAGAACCCCTTTGCGGTCGACCCGGCGAAGTGGATCGCCAGCCTGACCGAACGGCTGGACGAGGAGGATCACGACGAGTTTCTCGAACATGTGAAGCTCGAGATGTACTCCGACCAGGTGTTCTGCTTCACGCCCAAGGGTGACGTGGTGCAGCTGCCGCGCGGGGCGACGCCCCTGGATTACGCCTATGCCATCCACACCCGCATCGGCAACTCCTGCGTTTCGGCCAAGGTGGACGGCATCCGCGTGCCGCTCTGGACCCGGCTGAAGAACGGTCAGTCGGTGGAAATCATCACCGCCGAAGGCCAGCGCCCGCAGGCCAGCTGGATCGACATTGTCACCACAGGCCGGGCCAAGGCCGCAATCCGCCGGTCGTTGCGGGAAGAGGACCGCGGGCGCTTCGTGCGCTTGGGTCATGAACTGGCGCGCGCCGCCTTTGAACATGTCGGCAAGAAGGCCACCGACAAGGCCCTGCGCACCGCCGCCAAGATGTTGGGCGTTCCCGACGAGGCCGAGCTTCTGGCGCGGCTTGGGTCGGCCGAGCTGACCGCCCGCAAGGTGGTGGAAACGCTTTACCCCGAGCTTTCGCTCTCGGCGGCCGAGGAGGTGGACACTGCGCGCCCGGTCGTCGGTCTGACCGACGAGCAGACCTTCCGCCGCGCCCAGTGCTGCCAGCCCCTGCCGGGCGAACGCATCGTCGGCATCACCTATCGCGGTCAGGGTGTCGTGGTGCATGCCATCGACTGTCCGGCGCTTGAGGAGTTCGAAGAGCAGCCGAACCGCTGGGTTGACCTGCACTGGAATGCCGGGCGCCACAAGCCGATACACTCTGTCAGTCTTGAAATCACGATTGCGAATGATGCCGGGGTCCTGGGGCGCATCTGCACCTTGATTGGCGAACAGAAGGCCAATATCTCGGACCTGCGGTTCACCGAACGCAAACCGGATTTTTACCGTTTGATCGTTGATGTTGACTTGCGCGATGTGGAGCATCTTCACATGGTCATGACCGCGCTTGAGGCCGAGACGGACGTGGCGCAAGTCGCCCGTCATCGGGATGTGACGCGAAAGCCCTAAGGCGGGGCAAGGCTCGGGCGGCAGGCCCGAAGGGAAGGAAACGGGTTGGTCTTCAAGCGCAGAGATCCCTTGTCCTGGGGCGCGTGGCTGCGTGAGCAGGTCTATCCGCGTTCAGGCTTCCGCCGGGCGACGCGCTATGTCCTGCATCGCATGCGCCGCCTGCCCGACCAGCCCCACCGCATCGCGCGCGGGGTCTTCGCCGGCTCGCTGATCGGGTTCCTGCCCTTGCCGGGGATGCAGTTCATCGCGGCATGGCTGGCCAGCAGGGCGATCAACGGCAACCTGCTTGCCGCGCTGCTGGCGACCTTCAACACCAACCCCGTCACCACGCCGTTCTTCGCCGTTCTGGCGATGACGCTGGGCCACTGGATACTGGGCATCGAAAAGCCGCTGTCCTGGGACTATATCAGCGGCGCGACCGAACAGGCGGCATCTGACCTGTGGTTCAACACGCTGGCGATCTTCAACAGCGACGTGCCGCGCTGGGACGGGTTGATCCAGTTCTGGCATGAAATCTACCTGCCCTATTTCATCGGGGCGCTGGGGCCGGGCATCCTTCTCAGCCTGATCGGCTATTACATCACCATCCCGCTGGTCGAGGCCTATCAGAAGGCCCGCGCCGCCAAGGCCGACGACCGCAAGGAAAAGCGCCGCAAGCTGAAGGCAACCCTTGCCGATGCCGCCGCCCGCTTGCGCCCGCACCGCGATGGCGACAAACTCGACAAAAAAGAGACGGATGGGCACAAGCCCGACGATCAATGACCGCCGAAGGAATGGGCCATGGACAAGCTGCGACTGGGTGTGAACATCGACCATGTGGCCACTGTCCGCAACGCCCGCGGTTCAGTCTGGCCTGACCCCCTGCGCGCAGCCCTGCTGGCCGAAGCCGCCGGGGCTGACGGCATCACCGCCCACCTGCGCGAAGACCGCCGCCACATTCGCGATGCCGATATGGAGGCGTTGCGGGCGGGCATCGGCATTCCGCTGAACTTCGAATGCGCCGCGACCGAGGAGATGGCGGCGATCGTCCTGCGGCTGAAGCCGCACGCGGTTTGCCTTGTTCCCGAACGCCGCGAGGAACGTACGACCGAGGGCGGGCTGGACGTGGCCGGAGATGAAAGCCGGCTGGCGAAGTATATTGCGCCCCTGCGGGACGCCGGCTGCCGGGTGTCCATGTTCATCGGCCACACGCCGGCGCAGATCGAAGCTTCGGCCCGCATCGGTGCGGCGGTGGTCGAACTGCACACCGGCCATTATTCCGACCTGCACGCCGAGGGCCGCATTGATGCGGCCGAGGCCGAATTGGCGGCCCTGCGCCAAGGCGCGGCGCTGGCGCATTCGCTGGGGCTGGAGGTCCACGCCGGCCACGGTCTGACCTATGACAACGTTGCCCCAATCGCCGCCATCCCCGAGGTGCGGGAGTTGAACATCGGCCATTTCCTGATCGGCGAGGCGGTCTTCATGGGGCTTGGTCCGGCGATCGAAGAAATGCGGCGGCGGATGGATCAGGCGCGTCCGCACCGGGGCTGAACTTGACTCCCCGCCGCCCGGCGCGCATGTAGCGCCGAACCTGAAAGAAGGCGTAAGACATGGCAAAATCCGAAGGCGGCATTGGCGAGACCATCAAGACGGTGGTCTGGGCGCTTCTGATCGCGGGGGCGTTCCGCACACTGTTCTTCCAGCCGTTCTGGATTCCGTCGGAATCGATGAAATCGACCCTGCTGATCGGCGATTTCATCTTCGTCAACAAGATGGCCTATGGCTATTCGCGCTACTCCTGCCCCTTCGGCATCTGCCCCTTCACCGGCCGGATTCTGGCCTCGGAACCCGAGCGCGGCGATGTGGTGGTGTTCCGCCATCCGGTCAATGGCTCGGACATGATCAAGCGGCTGATCGGTCTGCCGGGCGACCAGATCCAGGTGAAACAGGGCGTGCTGTACATCAATGGCGCCGCCGCGCCGCAGGTGCCGGACGGGGTGTTCGAGGAGGTTTTCGAGCCGCAGGGCCCGATGGGCAACCGCCCCGGCTGCGCCAATGCGCCGTCGATGGGCGAGATCTGCGAAAAGCCGCGCTTCCGCGAGACGCTGCCGAACGGGATCGAGCATACGGTGCTGAACATCGGCGAGTCCACCGGGCTGCCCGACAATACCGATGTCTTCACCGTGCCGGAAAGGCACTACTTCTTCATGGGCGACAACCGCGACAATTCCACCGACAGCCGCTATCCGCAAACCGCAGGCGGGGTGGGTTTCGTGTCGGAAGAATATCTGATCGGCCGGGCGGACCGGGTGATGTTCTCTTCGGCGGGCAGCCGGATGCTGTATTTCTGGACCTGGCGCTCGGATCGCTATTTCAAGGCGATCGAGTAAGCATGCCCTTCCTGACGGCGCTTTTCGACCTGAACGGCACCACAACCCGCAAGCAGGCCTTGCGGGTTTTCCTTGTGCTGCTGGCCGGGATTGCCGTTCTGCTGGCCGTCCAGTCGCTTGCGCCCGCCTATGAGCGGCTGGTCTATCCGGTGCTGGGGCTGGTTCTGGTCTGGTGGTGGGCGACCGTGGTGCGGCGCTTTCACGATGCCGGACACAGCGGGGCCTGGGCGGCACTGATGCTGGTGCCTTATCTCGGAGTGCTGGTGGCGCTGGCCGCGCTCATGCTGCGCGCGGACCGGCCCTTCAACAACAGCCATGCCGGCCTGCGGGCGGCGGGTTCGGTCGGCCTGGTGCTGATGGCGCTTTACTGGCTGTCACGCGGGCTCTGGACGCCGTATTGGAGCCCGACGGAATCGATGAAGCCGACGCTTCTGGTGGGCGACTATTACGTCACCCGCTATGCTGGCGCCGAAAGCCTGTCGCGCGGGGATGTCGTGGTGTTCCGCCACCCGGTCGGCGGCCATGCCATGGTCAAGCGCCTGATTGGCCTGCCCGGCGACCGGGTGCAGATGCAGGGCGGCGTGGTGATGCTGAACGGAACGGCGCTGGCCCAGACCGAGGCAGATCGCCTGAGCGAGCCCTTTGCCCCGCAGGGGCCGGCTGGTATCCTGCCCCGCTGCACCAATGCGGTCGTCGGGCTGGGCGGGACCTGCGATCTGGCGACGCGGCGCGAAACGCTGGCCGAAGGCCGGACCTATCTGGTCGGCAACATCGAGGACGGGGCCTTTGCCGATCGGACCGAGGCCTTCACCGTGCCGGCGGGGCATCTGTTCTTCCTTGGCGACAACCGCGACAATTCCTTTGACAGCCGATTTGCCCAAGGCACCGGTGGCCTGGGCTTTGTGCCGGCGGAAAATGTGATAGGACGGGTGACACGCGTGCTGTTCTCTGCCTCGGGGGCACAACTCTGGGCGGTCTGGGATTGGCGCGGTGACCGGATCTTCAAGGCGGTGGAATGAGGCTTTCGGCAGATCTTCTGGCCTTTCAGGGCCGCATCGGGCACCAGTTCCGCCAGCCCGCGCTCTTGGTGCGGGCGGTGACGCATTCGTCGATCTCCTCGCCGACGCGGCCCGACAACCAGCGGCTGGAGTTTCTGGGCGACCGGGTGCTGGGGCTGGTGATGTCCGAGGCGCTTCTGGCAGCCGATACCAAGGCGACCGAAGGCCAGCTCGCGCCGCGCTTCAACGCGCTGGTGCGCAAGGAAACCTGCGCCGAGGTGGCGCGCGAGTTGGGCTTGGGCGAGGTGCTGAAGCTGGGTCGGTCCGAGATGCTCTCGGGCGGGCGGCGCAAGGAGGCGCTGCTTGGCGACGCGCTGGAGGCGGTGATTGCCGCGGCCTATCTGGACGCCGGGTTCGAGGCGGCAAAGGCGCTGGTGCTGCGGCTTTGGGGCAACCGCATCGGCGCGGTCGAACCTGACGCCCGCGACCCCAAGACCAGCCTGCAGGAATGGGCGCAGGGACGCGCCATGCCGCCGCCGAGCTACAGCGAACTTGGCCGCGACGGGCCCGATCATGCGCCACAATTCACCGTGGAAGTAAAACTCGAAAACGGCGAGGCGGAACGCGCCCGCGCCGGAACGAAACGCGCCGCCGAACAGGCCGCAGCCCGGGCGCTTCTGGCCCGGATGGAGAGCAGAAATGACTGAAGCGAACCTGGGCACCCGCGCCGGATTTGTTGCCCTGATCGGCGAGCCGAATGCCGGGAAATCGACGCTTCTGAACCGCATGGTCGGGGCCAAGGTGTCGATCGTCACCCACAAGGTGCAGACCACCCGCGCCCGGATTCGCGGCATCTGCATCGAGGGGCAAAGCCAGATCGTGTTTGTCGACACCCCCGGCATCTTCCGCCCGCGGCGACGGCTGGACCGCTCGATGGTCAAGGCGGCCTGGGGCGGGGCTTCGGATGCCGATATCGTCGTGCTCTTGATCGAGGCGCATCGCGGGCTGACCGAAGGGGCGCAGGCCATCATCGACCGGCTGCGCGACGAGATGCCGCGCGGCAAGCCGGTGGCGCTGGCGATCAACAAGATCGACCGGGTGAAGGCCGAAGCGCTGCTCGCCTTGGCGCAGCAGGTGAACGAGGCCTTCCCCTTTGCCAAGACCTTCATGATTTCGGCCGAGCGCGGCCATGGCGTTGACGATCTGCGCGAGTGGCTGGCGGCCGAGGTGCCAGAGGGTCCGTGGTTCTATCCCGAGGACCAGATCGCCGATCTGCCGATGCGGATGATCGCGGCCGAGATGACCCGCGAAAAGCTGACGCTGCGCCTGCATGAGGAATTGCCCTATCAGCTGACCGTCGAGACCGAGAAATGGGAGGACAAGCCCGACGGATCGACCCGGATCGACCAGATCGTCTATGTCTCGCGCGATGGGCACAAGGGTATCGTGCTGGGCAATGGCGGCGAAACGATCAAGGCCATCGGTGTGGCGGCGCGGGCCGAGATTTCGGCCTTCCTTGACCGCAAGGTGCACCTGTTCCTGCAGGTGAAGGTGCGTGAGAACTGGCAGGAAGAGGCCGAGCGCTATTCCGAGATGGGGCTGGATTTCAAGGACGGCGATGCCTGAGCCGCAGACGGAATTTGCGCAAATTCCGGGCCATTCGGCCGGGGTTGCGCGCCTGGCAGACGTCGGAGCCTCCGGCGGGGATATTTGGTCCAGTGTGAAAGCATGAGCGTGCGTCTGGCGACCGGGGTCTGGGTGGCGGCCTATCTGGCGCGGCTGCGGGTGGCGGGGCTTGCGGCCTATGTCGTGGCCAAGGGCGATCCGACGGCCGGCGCGGTGGTGGTCAAGCTGGTGCGCGCCGGGGGGCGGGCCAAGGCCATGGCGCGGCAGTTCGATTTCGGCAGCGGCGCGCGGCTGTGGCGGGTGCTGGCCGAGGGTGACGAGCGCGAGGTGGATGCGATGCTGGCGCGCGAGCGGGGACGCGACCCGGATCTCTGGCTGATTGATGTCGAGGATGCGGACGGCATGGGCCTGCTGGATGCCGAGGGTCTGAGCGCGGGCTGAGCCTTGCCATTTGCCCCGTCTCGGGCCGATAGTCGGGGCATGGATTGGCGGGACGAGGGCTGCATCATCGCCGTGCGGGCGCATGGCGAGAGTGCGGCGATCATCGAGGTGTTCACGGCGGTACATGGCCGCCATGCCGGTGTGGTGCGCGGTGGCGCGTCGCGGCGGATGGCGGCTGTGTTGCAGCCAGGCTCGCAGGTGGCGGTGGCCTGGCAGGCGCGACTGTCGGAGCATATGGGCGTGTTCTCGGTCGAGCCCCTGCACCTGCGTTCGGGGTTGATGGCGGATCGGCTGGCTTTGGCGGGGTTGAACGCGATTTGCGCACTCTTGCATGTGGCCCTGCCGGAACGGGTCGCGCATCCGTTGCTGTGGCGCTCGACGATGGCGCTTCTCGCGGCTCTGGAGTATGGGCCGGGCTGGCCGGAGGAGTACCTGCGCTGGGAGGCGATGTTACTGGAAGAGCTGGGCTTTGGTATGGATCTCGGGCGCTGCGCGGTGACGGGCGCGCGCGAGGGTCTGGTCTATGTCAGTCCGAAAACCGGGCGGGCGGTCAGTGCCGCAGGCGCCGGGGACTGGGCGGCGCGGCTCTTGCCCTTGCCGGCAGTGCTTTTGGGGCAGGGGCGTGCGAGCGCGGAGGAGTTGGCGCAAGGCTTTGCCGTGACCGGGCATTTCCTGGCCAGAGGGCTGGAGCCGGTGTTGCAGGGCCGCCCGTTGCCCGCCGCGCGCGCCCGGCTCCTGGATCTGTTGGCGACGCTTTGAGGTCGCAGACAGAGCCGGCCTTGCCGCCGGAACCGGATAAGTTGCGCGCATGGCATTGCGTTACATCCCCCTGCATCTGAAGCACCCGGCGACTCCGAAGATCACCGATTTTGCAATCTTGTCCGGCCTTGAGGCGGCGGTGCGCGGCACGCTGATCTCGACCGTGCCGATTGCGGTCTATGATGCCTTCGGCTCGGCCAGCAATTTGTCAACGGTTTATCTGGTGGCCGGGGTCATCACGCTGTTCTGGGGCCTGATGGTGCCTAGACTGACCCAGATCTTTCCGCGCCGCTGGGTCTATTCGGCGGGATGCGGGCTCTATCTGGTGGCGATGGCGCTGTTCATTCTGGGCACGGCGCTGTCAGTGCAGCTGGCGATCCTGATTTCGGCCATGGCGACGGTGACGACCTTTGTCTGCCTGAACGCCTATGTGCTGGATTATGTCGCCCGCGCCGATCTGGGAAGAACCCAAGGCCAGCAGATGGTCTATGCCGCCGTGCCCTGGGCGGTGGGGCCTTTGACCGGGGTCTGGCTGCGCGGGCTTTGGGCGCCGCTGCCGTTTCTGGTGGCGGGGGGCTTTGCGGCGCTGCTGCTGGCGGTGTTCTGGTATCTGCGGCTGGGCAACGGCAAGCAGATTGCCCGCGCCAGGGGGCCGGCGGTCAATCCGCTGGCCTATCTGGGGCGGTTCTTCCAGCAGCCGCGCCTCATCATCGGCTGGCTTTTTGCAGTGTTCCGCAGCTGTGGCTGGTGGGTCTATGTCGTCTATGTGCCGGTCTTTTGCATCGAGAGTGGGCTGGGGGACAAGCTGGGCGGGGTGATGCTGTCGGTCAGCAATGCGACGCTTCTGATCTCGCCTTTGCTGGCTGGGATGGCGCGGCGGCTGACCGTGCGGCGCACCATGCTGTGGACGCTTGCCTATTGCACGCTGCTGTTCACCGGGGCGACGGTGTTTTCCGCCTTCCCCCATGTCGCGCTGGCGCTGCTGTTCCTGTCCTCTTTCGGGCTGGTGATGCTGGACGTGACCGGCGGCCTGCCCTTCCTGATGTCGGTCAAGCCGTCGGAGCGGGCCGAGATGGCTGCGGTCTATTCCAGCTTCCGCGATGTTTCGGGCATCCTGACGCCGGGGGCGGCCTGGCTGGTGCTGCTGGTGTTTCCGCTTTCAGGCATCTTTGCCGCCAGCGGGGTGGCCTTCGGCCTGTCCTGGTGGCTGGCGCAGAACCTGCATCCCCGGCTTGGCACGCCGCGCCCGTCGCGGGGCGGGGCGTAAGGGCTTTGGTCGGGGCCGGGGCTCAGTCCAGCAGCCGCCGGGCGATGACCTGCGCCTGAATTTCGGCCGCGCCTTCGAAGATGTTCAGGATGCGGGCGTCGCAGAGGATGCGGCTGATCTGGTATTCCAGCGCAAAGCCGTTGCCGCCGTGGATCTGCAGCGCGTTGTCGGCCGATGCCCAGGCCACGCGGGCGCCGAGAAGCTTGGCCATCCCCGCCTCAAGGTCGCAGCGCTTGTCGTGGTCTTTCTGCCAGGCGCTGAAATAGGTCAACTGCCGGGCGACCATGATTTCCACTGCCATCATCGCGAGTTTCGAGGCGATGCGCGGAAACTCGATCAGTGATTTGCCGAATTGCTTGCGGTCCTGGGCATATTTCATGCCGGTTTCCAGCGCCGATTGCGCCACGCCGATCGCCCGCGCGCCGGTCTGGATGCGGGCGGATTCGAAGGTCTGCATCAGCTGCTTGAAGCCTTGGCCGGGAACCCCGCCGAGAAGGTTGTCGGCCGCCACCTTGAACCCGTCAAAGCCCAGCTCGTATTCCTTCATGCCGCGGTAGCCCAAGACCTCGATCTCGCCGCCGGTCATGCCGGGGGTGGGGAAGGGGGCCGCGTCGGTGCCGGGGGTCTTTTCGGCAAGGAACATGGAAAGGCCGCGGTAATCGGAGGTCTCGGGATCGGTGCGCGCCAGAAGCGTCATGACATGGGTCCGGGCGGCGTGGGTGATCCAGGTCTTGTTGCCGGTCACTTCCCAGCCTTCGTCGGTGCGCACGGCGCGGGTGCGCAGGGAGCCGAGGTCGGAGCCGGTATTCGGTTCGGTAAAGACAGCGGTGGGCAGGGTTTCGCCGCTGGCCAGACGCGGCAGCCATTTCGCCTTCTGTTCCGGCGTGCCGCCGCATAGGATCAGTTCGGCGGCGATTTCCGAGCGGGTGCCGAGCGAGCCGACGCCGATATAGCCGCGCGAGAGTTCTTCGGAGACCACCACCATCGAAGCCTTGGACAGGCCGAACCCGCCGAATTCCTCGGGAATGGTCAGGCCGAACACGCCCATTTCCGCCAACTCCTGAATGATCCCCATCGGGATCAACTCGTCGTTGAGGTGCCATTGATGGGCAAAGGGAATGACCTTTTCTTCGGCATAGCGGCGGAACTGGTCGCGGATCATTTCCAGTTCCTCGTCCAGCCCCGTCGCGCCAAAGGTGGCGCGGCCGTGGTTGTCGCGCATCAGCGCCACCAGCCGGGCACGGGCGGCGGGGGTGTTGCCTTCGGCCATCAGCCGCGCTGCTGCTGCGCCGGGCGCGGGCAGGGCCACCCCGAGGTCTTGCAGCCGGGCCATTTCGCCCTGGCTCATCGGGATGCCGCCGCGGATCTGGCTCAGGTATTCGCCATAGGCGATCTGCAGCAACAGGCCTTCCATCTCGCCAAAGCTGCCCGCCTCTTGCAGCCGCCCGGCCCAGGCACGCATCTGGCGCAGCGCCTCGGTATAGGTGGCCAGCCACGACAGGCTATGCGCCGCGAACTGATGCTCCTCCAGTGCAGCGCCGGAAATCTTGCCACCAACCGTCACCATGCCGCGCAGCGCCTCGCGCGCCTCGGCAAACAGTGCCTCGACTTCGGGCAGGGCCTCGGCGGTCAGCGTCAGGAGATCGTCCAGAAGCGGCGCGGTGGGGGTGCGGGCATCGAGAGCCATGGCAAGTCCTTTAGGGATTCTGCGGATGCGAAAGAGTTAGTCACTTTGCAGGCGCAGCGCAATATCCTTTCGTGAAACGGGGCATGAGCTGATGGAATATGTCGCACAGATTTTCGGGGATGCGGTCTGGCGCACAAGCGGCTATGCCACCTGAAACCGGGAGATTGACCTTGGAGTCATTGTTGCACCTGACGGGCGATCCGGCCTTCTGGGCCGCCTGTGCCGTCACGCTGTTCGCGGGTTTCGTGAAGGGTGTGGCGGGGTTCGCCATGCCGCTCATCATGATCTCGTCGTTCTCAGCCTTCCTGCCGCCCGAGCAGGCGCTGGCCGGGCTGATCCTGCCGACGCTGGTGACCAATGTCAGCCAGGCGACGCGACAGGGCGTGGCGGCAGCCTGGGACAGCGTTCTGGCCTACCGCCGGTTTCTGATTGCCACGCTGGTAATGATCGTCGTCTCGGCGCAATTCGTGCGCGTCATCCCGCAGGCGGCGTTCCTGATGCTTCTGGGTCTGCCGATCACCGCGTTCGCGCTGGCCCAGATCAGCGGCCGCAAGCTGGCGCTTCGGCTGGAGCATCGGGACCGCGCCGAGTGGATCATGGGCGGGATCGGCGGGCTTTACGGCGGGGTGTCCGGGGTCTGGGGGCCGCCGCTGATCGTCTATCTGTTGTCGATCGGGGCCGAGAAGGTGGAAACCGTTCGGGTGCAGGGGGTGGTATTCTTCCTTGGCGCGCTGGTGTTGTTCGGCGCGCATCTGCAGACCGGGCTGATGGCCGGGCCGAACCTCTGGTTCTCGGCTGCGCTGGTGCTGCCGGCAATGGCGGGACAGGTGTTCGGGCAGAGGGTGCAGGACCGGATGGATCAGGCCCGATTCCGGCGCTGGACGCAGGGGCTTTTGGTGCTGACCGGGGTCAATCTGGTCTGGCGGGCGCTGATGCTGTGACATCCCCACCGCTCTCCCCTCCCCACGGAGGGGGAGGGGAAGGGCCAAATGACAAAGGCCCCGCGCGTGGCGGGGCCTTTGCACGGAAAGGCCTTCAGCCTCAGCCGATGGCGGCCGCTTTTACATCGGCGTCGATGTGCGGCAGATACTGGCCGAAGTTCTCTGAGAACATCTTCACCAGCTTGGCGGCCTGCGCGTCATAGGCCGCCTTGTCGGCCCAGGTCGCGCGCGGATCCAGCAGCGTGGCATCGACGCCCGGAACCTCGACCGGTACTTCAAAGCCAAAGTTGGCATCCTTGCGGAACTTCACCTTGTTGAGCGAGCCATCCAGCGCGGCAGACAGCAGCGCGCGGGTGGCCTTGATCGGCATGCGCCGCCCGGTGCCGAAAGCCCCGCCCGACCAGCCGGTGTTGACCAGCCAGCAGGTCGCGCCGGTCTTGGCGATCTTTTCCTGCAAGAGCTTGCCGTAAACCTCAGGCCGGCGCGGCATGAAGGGCGCACCAAAGCAGGTCGAGAAGGTGGGGGTGGGTTCGACCACGCCACGTTCAGTCCCCGGAGTCTTGGAGGTGAAACCCGACAGGAAGTGATACATCGCCTGCGCCGGGGTCAGCCGGGCGATCGGGGGCAGCACGCCATAGGCATCGCAGGTCAGCATGATGACGTTCTTCGGCATGCCGCCCAGACCCGTCGCGGAGGCGTTGGAGATATACTCCAGCGGATAGGCGCAGCGGGTGTTTTCCGTCAGCGACTTGTCGGCGAAGTCCAGCTCCAGCGTTTCGGGGTCGTAGACCATGTTCTCCACCACGGTCGCGAACTTGTGGGTGGTGGCGTAAATTTCCGGCTCGGCCTCGGCCGAGAGATTGATGGTCTTGGCATAGCAACCGCCTTCGAAGTTGAAGGTGCCATTGTCAGACCAGCCGTGTTCATCGTCGCCGATCAGCGTGCGGTCGGGCGCGGCCGAAAGCGTGGTCTTGCCGGTGCCGGAAAGGCCGAAGAAGATCGCGGTTTCATCCAGATTGCCCGGCGCGTGGTTGGCCGAGCAGTGCATCGGCATCACGCCCTTTTCCGGCAGGATGTAGTTCAGAAGCGTGAAGACCGACTTCTTGTTCTCGCCCGCGTAGGCGGTGTTGCCGATCAGGATCAGCTTCTTGTCGAAGTTGAGCGCGATCACCGTCTCGGTGCGGCAGCCGTGCTTGGCCGGGTCGGCCTTGAAGGTCGGGCAGTTGATGATCGTCCAGTCCGGGGTGAAGCTGTCGAGCTCCGCCCGGTCGGGGCGGCGCAGCATATGGCGGATGAAGAGGCCGTGCCAGGCCAGTTCCGTCACAACCCGCACGTCCAGACGGTGCGCCGGATCGGCGCCGCCAAAGAGGTCCTGCACGAAATAGTCGCCGCCCTTCATGTGGGACAGCATGTCGGCATGCAGGCGGTCAAAGGCCTCCGGCGCCATCGGCGCGTTGTTTTCCCACCAGATGGTGTTTTCGACCGACGCAGTACGGACGACGAATTTGTCTTTCGGCGAGCGGCCGGTGAACTGGCCGGTGCTGCACAGGAACGCGCCACCCTTGCCCAGACGACCCTCGCCGCGCGCGACGGCGGCTTCGACCAGAGCGGGCTCGATAAGGTTGTAATAGACGTTACCCAGTCCCGTGATGCCTTGCGCCTCAAGCGTCGCCTTGGGGTTCACACGTCCATTTGTCATCCTGCATGCTCCAGTTACCGCCGAAATCGGGCGGGGTGATCAGAGATCGGGCGGCCGGGCCATGGCCTGCCCCTGTTGATCGGGGGCTGCCCCCGATGCGCGCCCTATAACATGGTGATTTTGGGCGGAATAGGACGCATTCGCACAGTTAGCGCAACCACCTGTCGATTAGCGCTACCAATGGACACCATCGGAAACAACTGCGGCAAATTAGTCATTCCTTGGGAATTTCCATGGCTCAATAGAGGCCATGTGCGGGGTGATTCGCACATATTGGTTGATTCCGAGGCCCGGAAAATGGATCATGTGAAAAAATTTCAGGCAAGCCGAGCAGAATAGGGAAGCCCAAATCATGGCAAGGATCGCCCTTGTGGACGACGACAGGAACATCCTGACGTCGGTAGCGATGACTCTTGAGGCCGAAGGTTTCGAAGTGGAAACCTACAACGATGGCCAGTCCGCGCTGGACGCGTTCAACCGTCGCCTGCCGGACATGGCAGTCCTTGACATCAAGATGCCGCGGATGGACGGGATGGACCTGCTGCAACGCCTGCGGCAGAAAACCACGATGCCGGTGATCTTCCTGACCTCGAAGGACGACGAGATCGACGAGGTTCTGGGCCTGCGCATGGGGGCCGACGACTATGTGAAGAAGCCCTTCAGTCAACGGCTCTTGGTAGAGCGTATCCGGTCGCTTCTGCGGCGGCAGGATGCCATTGTCACCGGCGAGGTCGCCGTCACCGAAGAGACCAAGCTGATCGAACGCGGGCATCTGCGCATGGACCCGCTGCGCCACGCGGTCGCCTGGAAGGGCAAGGACGTGTCGCTGACTGTCACGGAATTCATGCTTTTGCAGGCGCTGGCGCAGCGGCCGGGCTTTGTGAAGTCGCGCGATCAGCTGATGGACGTGGCCTATGACGATCAGGTCTATGTCGATGACCGTACCATCGACAGCCACATCAAGCGGCTGCGCAAGAAGATGCGTTCGGTTGACGAAGAGTTTTCCGCCATTGAGACGCTTTACGGCATTGGTTATCGTTACAACGAAGAATGACAGCCGCCGGCAAGATCGACATGGCCAGGGCAAGACCCGCCAAGGCGGGGGATCTTCTTTTGGGCGAGGATTGGGAAACCGCCGAAGCCAGCCTTGATCCGGCCATCACCGAGGGCCGGGCACGGCGCAGCCTGATCTCGCTCAACCGCTCGCCCCTGGCCCGCAAGATCATTGTCTTCAACCTTCTGGCGCTGATTGTGCTGGTTTCGGGTGTGCTGTTCCTGAACCCGTTCCGTGACAGCCTTGTGGTTCAGCGCGAAAAGGCGCTCGTCACCGAAGCCCAGCTTGTGGCCAATGTCGTCAGCGCCAGCCAGGCCGCCGGCGGGGCCTTGCCGCGCAGCGTCGGGGATATCGCCGTCGGGCCGGGGCTTGAGGTGTTCCTGTTTGATCCGTCCGGCGCCTTGATCGCGCAGGGGCGGGGCAAGGCGCGGCCGGGCCAGACGCAGGAAAAGCCGCGCTCGACGGTCATCACCGATTTTCTGAACACGATCTGGAGCGGGGTTTCCGGCGTGGTCGGCGGCAGCAATACCGTATCCCCGCCGGTCTCGGGAACCGCCCTTGCCGGGGATCTCTTTGCCAAGGCGGTGCTGGGTGAAACCGCCGTTGCAACCGGGCGCGGCGCGGGCGGCGGGGTGATCTTTTCGGTTGCGACACCGGTTGTCCAGAATGGAACTCTGCTCGGCGTCGTCGCCCTTGCTTCGGCCGAGGGTGAGATTGACCGTCTGGTCCGTTATGAGCGCGAGCAGATCCTTCAGATGTTCGTGATTGCGCTTCTGGTGTCGATCGGCCTGAGCCTTGTCCTGGCCTCGACCATTGCCAATCCGCTGTCCGATCTGGCCGCCGCCGCCGAACTCGGGCGGGACCGCGATTCGCGCAAGCTGTCGCCGGGCCGCATCCGCATTCCCGATCTGGCCGCACGGCCCGACGAAATCGGGCGGCTCTCGATTGCGATGCGCGGCATGGTGGCCGCACTCTATGACCGGATCGAGGCCAACGAACAGTTCGCCGCCGACGTGAGCCATGAAATCAAGAACCCGCTGGCCTCCTTGCGCTCGGCTGTCGGGTCCCTGCGCATGGTGAAGAAGGAAGAACACCGCGAGAAGCTTCTCGATGTGATCGATCATGACGTGCGCCGGCTTGATCGCCTTGTCAGCGACATCTCGAATGCCTCGCGGCTGGACAGCGAACTGGTCAAGGAAGAGGAAGAGGAATTCAACCTCGTCATCACCCTGACCAATCTGGCGGAATTTCTCGGGCAGCAGGCGGGGGAAAAGGGGGTGGAGTTCATCACCGATTTCCCGGCCGATCCGATCCTGATCCGCGGGCTGGAGGGGCGTCTGGCGCAGGTCTTCGTCAACCTCATCAGCAATGCGATTTCGTTTTGCGAGGATGGCGACGCGGTGCGGGTCTGGGCGCGGCGGCGGGAAAACCGCGTGCTGATCGTGGTCGAGGATACCGGCCCCGGCATTCCGGAACAGGCCCTGGCCAAGGTGTTCAAGCGGTTCTACTCCGATCGTCCGGCCACGCATTTCGGCAACAACTCGGGCCTTGGCCTGTCGATCTCGAAGCAGATCGTCGAGGCGCATGGCGGGGTGATCTGGGCCGAAAACATCCGCCCGACCAATGCCGACCCGACCTCCGACCCGTTGGGCGCGCGCTTCGTGGTAGGTCTGCCGATTTGACCGCCGAGCCGCTCTTGCTGCATGCAAGCTGCGTGGCGGTGAAGGGGCGGGGGTTGCTGATAACCGGGCCTTCCGGCGCGGGAAAATCGACGCTGGCGCTGCAGATGATGGCACTGGGCGCCGATCTGGTGGCGGACGACCAGACTATGATGCGCCCGAGGGCAGGCAAGCTGATCGCCTTTGCGCCGACGCCGACCGCTGGTCTGATCGAGGCCCGCTTTCTCGGCCTGCTCAATGCGCCGCATCTGCCAGAAACCGAGATCGCCCTGGTGATCGACCTTGCCCGGCTTGAGACCGACCGACTGCCGCCCTTTCGGGAAATTGCCATTGCCGGCATCACCTGTGCCCTTGCCTATTCCAGCGCCGCGCCCCATCTTCCATCTTCGCTCATGTGCTGGCTTGCGCATGGGCGGCGGGCCTGAGGGACGATGCGCGTGCCGGAACGAACTGACCACCAGCAGACGGAACACCGGCTGATCCTTGTGACCGGACCCTCGGGGGCCGGACGGTCGACCGCGATTCATGCGCTGGAGGATCTGGGCTATGAGGTCATCGACAACCTGCCCCTGACGCTGATCCCGCATCTGATCGACGGGCCGTCCTTGGGCCATCCGATTGCGCTGGGACTTGACGTGCGCAACCGTGACTTCAGCGCGACGGCGCTGATCGAGCTGATCGACACGCTGACCCGCGATCCGCGCGTGGGGCTTGAGCTGCTCTATCTCGACTGCGCCCCGAACACGCTGATCAACCGCTACAGCCAGACCAGGCGCCGCCACCCGCTCGCTTCGGCAGAGACCCCGAGCGAAGGGATCTCCCGCGAACTGGACCTTCTGGCACCGATCCGCGTGCGGGCGGACCACCTGATCGACACCACCGAAATGTCGCCCCATGACCTGAAAGCCGAGATTCAGGGCTGGTTCAGTCGGGGGGCGGCAAAGCCCATGGCGGTTTCGGTGCAAAGCTTCAGCTACAAGCGGGGCCTGCCGCGCGGGCTCGACATGGTGTTCGACTGCCGCTTCCTGCGCAATCCCTACTGGGACCCGGATTTGCGGCAAAGGGACGGGCGTGCTCCGCAGGTTGCGGCCCATATCGCCGAGGATCCGCGCTTCGTTGACTTCATCGAACGGGTGTCCGGGCTGCTGCTGATGCTGCTGCCGGCGCATCTGGCAGAAGGCAAGGCACATCTTTCGATCGGCTTTGGTTGCACAGGCGGGCAGCACCGCTCTGTTGCAGTCGCAGAAAAATTGAGCAAGGTGCTTGCAGATGCAGGCTGGCCGGTGTCAAAACGGCATCGGGAACTGGAACGGCGGGGCACAGAGGCCACGTCGGGGAAATCGGGGTGATTGGCGCGTGATCGGCATCGTGATCGTGGCACATGGTGGCTTGGCGCGGGAATATCTCGCCGCCATCGAACATGTCGTGGGACCGCAGACGGCCATCCGCGCCATCACGATCGAGGATGACCACGATCGCGGCGAGAAGCAGGCCGAAATCTGCGCGGCCACGGATGAGGTCGATGAGGGCTCTGGCGTCGTGCTGGTGACCGACATGTTCGGCGGCTCGCCGTCCAATCTGTCGCTGATGGCCTGTGCCGGAGCCGGCCGGCGCATCCTTTACGGGGCCAACCTGCCCATGCTCATCAAACTGGCAAAATCCCGCGACCTGCCGGTTGCCGATGCCGTCGCGGCGGCGCTGGAAGCCGGTCGCAAATACATCAACAGTCTCGATCTGGGTGGGGGGGACGCCGCATGACCGCGCAAGTCCTGAGAATCGTCAACGAAAAGGGCCTGCACGCCCGCGCATCGGCCAAGTTCGTGGAGCTTGTCGAGGCCCATGACGCCATGGCCGAGGTCAGCAAGGACGGCATGACAGTGTCGGGCGACTCGATCATGGGGCTTTTGATGTTGGCAGCCTCGCGCGGAACCTCTATTGAGGTCCGGACAAGCGGGGCGCAGGCGGTCGAACTGGCTGGCGCGCTTGAGGCCCTGGTGGCCAACCGCTTTGGCGAGGACCGCTGACACGGTGGACCGACGGGAAGGCTTGGGTTCGTGATCGACACGCCGCAACTGGAAGAGACCCCGCTGGCCGGGACAAGCGCCAAGGTCGAGCGCACCTATGACATGCGGCGGCTGTCCTACGCCGGCACCTTCAAGAACCCCGTCAAGGCCAATGCGATCCGCACGCTGGAATGGCTGACCGCAAAGGTCACGCTGCTGCGGCTGATCCGCAGTTTCGAAAAATCCGGGGCGCCGTTCGGGGCGCCGTTCTGGCCCAAGGCGATCCGCCACATGGGCATCCGCATCGACACCCCGCCCGAGGAGATTGCCCGCATCCCCAAGACCGGGGCGGTGGTCGTGGTGGCCAACCACCCGTCGGGACTGGTGGATGGCATGATCATGGCCGAAATGGTCAACCGCGTGCGGTCGGACTTCAAGATCCTGACGCGCAGCCTTCTGACCGGAATCCCCGAGGTCGAGGAATTCATGATCCCCGTGCCTTTCCCGCATGAGGACAACGCGCGTGAGCTGGGCCTGCAGATGCGGGACGAAACGATGAGGCACCTCAAGGCGGGTGGGGTCATCATCCTGTTTCCGGCCGGCAAGGTGGCGATGTCCGAAGGCTGGTGGGGGCCGGCGATCGAGGCGGAATGGAATGTCTTTACCCACAAGATCGTGCGGTCCTCGGGCGCGACCATCGTGCCGATGTTCTTTGCCGGCCAGAACAGCCGCACGTTCCTGATTGCCAACAAGCTGTCGGACACGTTGCGGCAGGGCTTGCTTCTGTATGAAATCAAGCGGGCGCTGTTCAAGCCGCAGCGCCCCTTCATCGGCGAGCCGATTCCGGCGAGCGAACTTGCCAAATGGGAAGGCAACCCGCGCGGGTTCCTCGCTTGGCTGCGCCAGCACACGCTGGATCTGGGCAAGTAACCCGGCCTCCTCGACGTCTTGCAGACGCTGGTCGGCCTGCCCTCTGGCTCAGCGGGTCGGAACCGGAACTTCGCCGCGATAATCGTAGAAGCCGCGCTGGGTCTTGCGGCCAAGCCAGCCCGCCTCGACATATTTGGTCAGCAGCGGGCAGGGCCGGTATTTGGTGTCGGCCAGCCCTTCGTGCAGCACGTTCATGATGGCAAGACAGGTGTCGAGCCCGATGAAATCGGCCAGTTCCAGCGGCCCCATCGGGTGATTGGCCCCAAGCTTCAGCGCCTGGTCGATGGAGCGCACATTGCCGACGCCTTCATAAAGCGCATAGACCGCCTCGTTGATCATCGGGATCAGGATGCGGTTGACGATGAAGGCGGGGTAATCCTCGGCGCTGGCGGCGGTCTTGCCCAGCTTGCCCACGACGGCCAGCAAGGTGTCATAGGTGTCGGTATTGGTGGCAATGCCGCGGATCAGCTCCACCAGTTGCATCACCGGCACCGGGTTCATGAAGTGAAAGCCCATGAACCGTTCCGGCCGGTCGGTCCTTGACGCCAGCCGGGTGATCGAAATCGACGAGGTGTTGGAAGTCAGGATCGTCTGCGCCCCGAGATGCGGTGCGAGCGTCTCGAAGATCTGGTTCTTGATCGGCTCGCGTTCGGTCGCGGCCTCGATGATCAGGTCGCAGGGGCCAAGCTCGGGCAGGGCAAGCGTGGTCTTGATGCGCCCCATCGCGCCGGCGCGGTCCTCTTCGGAGATCTTCCCGCGCGAGGCCTGGCGTTCCAGATTCTTGTCGATGGTGGCGACGGCCTTTTTCAGCCCGTCCTCGGAAATGTCGTTCAAGAGAACGTCATAGCCTGAAAGCGCAAAGACATGGGCGATCCCGTTGCCCATCTGGCCCGCGCCCACAATCCCGACCGACCGGATATCCATGCTGCCCCCTTGGTTTTCTCTGCCCAACATAGGCCGGGCGCGCAGGCGGGGGCAAGGGCAGCAAAACTCATGGGAATTCGAGCAAATGCAAACATTAGCGGCTTGGTAAGGGGAATCGGGCACTCTGGCTTTGGGTGTGAAATCTATGGGTGTGTGATGGCCTATGCCTTTCCGGGCGCGGGGGCGCTCGACTATTCGCCGTGCAGCTATGCTGCATCGGGGCTGACCTTTCGCGGCCCGAGGGCCGATCTGAGGGAGCCTTTCATCAGTTGCATCGGGGGGACGGAGACCTATGGCAAGTTCATCCCGACGCCCTATCCCGACATTCTGGAGGAAATGCTGGAAGTGCAGGTGGCCAATCTGGGCTGCGTGAATGCGGGGCCGGAGGTTTTCGTGCAGGAGCGCGCCCTGATGCAGGCGCTGTCCGGCGGCCTGGCCTGCGTGGTGCAGATCACCGGGGCGCAGAACCTGTCGAACCGCTATTACTCGGTGCATCCGCGCCGCAATGACCGTTTCACCGGGCCGACGCCCCTGCTTCGGTCGCTGTTCCGGCAGGTGGATTTCACCGAGTTCAGCTTTACCCGCCACCTGATGCACGTCTTGCAAACCCATTCGGCGGATCGGTTCGAAGTGCTGGTCGAGGAATTGCGGGCGGCCTGGGTGGCGCGGATGAAGGATCTGCTGGGGCAGATCAGGTGCCCGACAGTGCTGCTCTGGCTGGCCGATGCCGCCCCCCCCGCGCCCGGCAGGCGGGCCGATCTGGCCCGCGATCCCATGCTGGTCGATGCCGAAATGGTCGCGGCGATCCGGCCCTTGGCCACGGCCTATGTCGAAATGCTGCCCAGTCCGCAGGCACGGGCCAAAGGGGCGGAAGGCATGGCCTTTGGCCCGCTTGAGGCCCATGCGGCCGCCAGCCTGCCCGGTCCCGTCGTGCATTACGATCTGGCCAAGCGGCTGGTGCCGGTGCTGCGGCAGTTGATCTGACGAGGGCATCCGCCATGCGAACATCCTTGAGGCAGAGGCATTGGTTAGTCTTAAACTAATCAATGCCTCTGGATTTCTTTCTTTTAACTTGCTAAGTTTTCCCGCATCCCTGCCCGCCAGAACGGCGCGAAAGGAAACTCGGATGGGACGGGAAATGATCGATACGCTGGTGGTGGGGGCCGGTCAGGCCGGGGTCGCGATGAGCGAGCATCTGGGCCGCGCGGGTGTGCCGCATCTGGTTCTGGAACGTGCGCGCATCGCCGAGCGGTGGCGCTCGGAGCGCTGGGATTCGCTGGTCGCCAACGGCCCGGCCTGGCACGACCGCTTTCCGGGGCTGGAGTTCGAAGGCTTCGGCCCGGACGAGTTCGTGCCGAAGGACAAGGTCGCCGAGTATTTCGAGGCTTATGCGAAGAAATTTGACGCGCCGATCCGCTGCGGGGTGGAAGTGAAGAAGGTCACCCGGCGCGAGGGCGGGCCGGGCTTCATCGTCGAAACCTCCGATGGTGTGATCGAGGCCAATCGGGTGGTGTCGGCCACCGGGCCGTTCCAGAAGCCGGTGATCCCGCCGGTCGCCCCCAGGGACGCGGGTCTCTACCAGATCCATTCTGCCGGCTACCACAACCCGGAACAACTGCCCGACGGCGCGGTTCTGGTCGTTGGTGCCGGGTCGTCCGGTGTGCAGATCGCCGATGAGCTGAACCGCGCAGGCCGCAAGGTCTACCTCTCGGTTGGCGCCCATGACCGCCCGCCGCGCGCCTATCGCGGCCGGGATTTCGTCTGGTGGCTGGGGGTGCTGGGCCTTTGGGATCTGGAGGCGATGGCGCCGGGCACCGAACATGTGACGATTGCGGTCAGCGGTGCCTATGGTGGAAAGACCATTGATTTCCGTGAGTTGGCACATCAAGGCATCACGCTCGTCGGCCTGACCGAAGCCTTCGGCAACGGCAAGGCGCATTTTGCCAACACCCTGAACGACAACATCCGCCGCGGCGATGAGAACCTCATGGGTCTTCTCGATGCCGCCGACGCCTGGGTAATGCGCAACGGCGCCGACCTGCCGGAAGAACCCGCGGCGCGGCGCGTTCTGGCGGACCCCGACTGCATGAAGAACCCGGTCCTTGAACTGGATCTGGCGGCGGCGGGTGTCACCGCGATCATCTGGGCCACGGGCTATGCCACGGACTTCAGCTGGCTGCCGTCCGGCGCACTGGATGCCAAGGGCAAGCCCCGGCACCAACGCGGCGTTTCGGCCGAGCCGGGGGTGTATTTCGTCGGCCTGCCCTGGCTGTCGCGCCGGGGGTCCACCTTCATCTGGGGGGTCTGGCACGATGCCCGCCATGTGGCCGACCATATCGCCACCCAGCGCAAGTATCTGGAGTATCGCAAGGGCTGAGGCCCGTTGCCTTTGCCTGCCCACGCGGGCAGGCTTCCCCGAACAGGACGAACAGGAGACGACCATGGCGCATTACCGCCACCGCAAGTTCAACACCAAGGACACCTATCCCGAACAGAAGCTCGACAACGATCTCTGTCAGGCCGTCGTCACTGCAGGCGGGCGCACGATCTATCTGCGTGGCCAGTGCCCGCAAAATCTGGATGATGCCAAGGACATCGGCAGCCACGATCCGGTGGAGCAGACCCACAAGGTCATGCAGAACATCCGCCAGCTGATCGAGGAATGCGGCGGCAAGATGGAGCATCTGGTCAAGGTCGTGGTCTACATCACAGACGTGCGCCATCGCGAGGCGGTTTACCGCACCATGGGCGAATACCTGAAAGGCGTGCATCCGGTTTCAACCGGGCTTGTGGTCAATGCGCTGGCCCGGCCGAACTGGCTGGTGGAAATCGACGGCACCGCCGTCATTCCGGATTGATCCCATGACCTTCTCGCTTGTCGCCCGCTGCGCGGAAACCGGCATGTTCGGAGTGGCGATTTCCTCCTCCTCCCCTGCCGTGGCGGCGCGCTGCGCCTATGCGCGCGCCGGAGTGGGGGCGGTGGCGAGCCAGAATATCACCGATCCCCGGCTTGGGCCGATGGGGTTGGACCTGATGCAAAAGGGTCTTTCGGCGGCGGAAACCATTGCGGAAATCCGCAAGCAGGGCACATTCATCGACTATCGGCAGGTTCTGGTGGTCGATGCCAGAGGGGGTACGGCGATCCATTCCGGCCCGAAGGCGCTTGGCATCTGGTCCGAGGCGCAGGGGCCGGATGTGGCCTCGGGCGGCAACCTGCTGGCCGATCCGGCTGTGCCGCAGGCGATTGTCGATGGCTTCCGGGCCGCCAAAGGCCATCTCGGCGACCGTCTCATCGCCGCGATGCGGGCCGGCGTGGCTGCGGGGGGCGAAGCCGGCCCGGTGCATTCCGCCGGGATGCGGCTTGTCGATGCCGTCGACTGGCCGGTGGCGGACCTGCGGGTCGACTGGTCTGACGACGATCCGATCGAGGCGCTTGCCCGGCTGTGGGATATCTACAAGCCGCAGCTTGGGGCCTATGTCCAGCGCGCGCTCGACCCGCGCGAGGCGCCGTCCTACGGCGTGCCGGGCGACGAATGACGCGCGATGCCGCTGCGTTTCACCCTTCGGCAGCTGGAATACTTCGTCGCGGTCGGCGAAACGGGGTCCATCGCGCTGGCCTCGGAAAAGCTGCATGTTTCGTCACCGACTATTTCGGCGGCGATTGCGCAGCTTGAGGCCGAATTCGGCCTGCAACTCTTTGTACGGCAGCATGCGCGCGGGTTGGCGCTGACGCAGGCGGGGCGGCAGTTGCGGGCCAAGGCCGGTCAGGTTCTGGCCGAGGCCGAAGCGATGAACCGGCTGGTGGGCGAGATTGCGGGCAATGTCCGGGGCAGCCTTGCGATCGGCTGCCTGTTGACCTTTGCGCAGATCCTTGTGCCGCAGCTGCGCCGGGGGTTCGAAGATGCCCATCCGATGGTGCAGATTCGCCAGTACGAGATGCACCAGCAGCAGATCTTCGATGCCCTGCGCGCGGGCGAGATCGACGTGGCGCTGACCTATGATCTTGCGATCCCGGACGATCTGGTCTTTGTCCCGCTCGTCAGTTTGCCGCCCTATGTGCTGTTCCCCGAGGACCACCCGCTCGCCGATCAGCCGCAGGTGACGGCCGAGATGTTGCAGGATCACCCGATGGTGCTTCTCGACCTGCCGCTGAGTTCAGATTACTTCCTGTCCTTCTTCCGCCTGTCAGGGCTGAAGCCGCTGATTGCCGAGCGCACGCGCGACATGGCGGTGATGCGCAGCCTTGTGGCGAACGGCTATGGCTATTCCATCGCCAATATCCGCCCCTTGAACGATCTGGCCCCGGATGGCCGCAGGCTGCGCTATGTGCCGATGGTCGGGCCGGTCAAGCCGATGATGCTGGGGATCGTGATGGCCAAGGCGGCGGATTCGGTGCTGACGGTTTCGGCCTTTGTCGACCATTGCCGCGCGGCGGTGACCGATGCGAGCGTGCCGGGGCTGACGATGCCTGCGCCAAAATGAAAAGGGGCGCCCCGAAAGGCGCCCCCATATAGCCGTGCGGGTTTTCAACCCACCTTGCTTACAGCTTGCCGGTCATTTCCGGCACAGCGGCAAACAGGTCCGCGACAAGGCCATAGTCCGCGACCTGGAAGATCGGGGCTTCTTCGTCCTTGTTGATGGCGACGATGATCTTGCTGTCCTTCATCCCGGCAAGGTGCTGGATGGCGCCCGAGATGCCGATGGCGACGTAAAGCTGCGGCGCCACGACCTTGCCGGTCTGGCCGACCTGCCAGTCGTTCGGGGCATAGCCACTGTCGACCGCCGCGCGCGAGGCGCCGACGGCGGCGCCCAGCTTGTCGGCCAGCTTTTCGATCAGGTCGAAGGACTCTTTCGAACCGACGCCACGGCCACCCGAGACCACAACCTTGGCCGAGGTCAGTTCCGGACGGTCCGAAGCCGCCACGCGGTCCTCAACCCAGGTCGACAGATCCGACGACTTGGCAGCAACCGCTTCAACGCCGGCCGAGCCACCATTGCCAGCCGCAGCGAAGGCCGCGGTGCGCACGGTGAAGACCTTTTTCGCGTCGCCCGATTTCACGGTCTGAATCGCGTTGCCGGCATAGATCGGCCGCTCGAAGGTGTCGGCATCGACCACGGCGGTCACGTCCGACAGCACCATCACGTCCAGCAGCGCGGCGACGCGCGGCAGCACGTTCTTGGAAAACGCGGTCGCGGGCGCGGCGATGTGGCTGTAGCCACCGGCCAGACCGACGATCAGGTCGGCGAGCGATTCGGCAAGGCCATGGCCCGCGTCCTCGGCGTGCAGCACCTTGGCGGCACCTTCCAGCTTGGCAGCTTCAGCGGCGGCCGAAGCCGGGCCGGCGACCAGCAGGTGAACCTCGCCCAGGCCTTTGACAGCGGTCAGCGCCTTGGCCACCGCATCGGTTGCCAGCTGCGCGCCATTCACATCGGCAAGAAGAAGAACGGCCATCAGATCACCCCCGCTTCGTCTTTGAGTTTCGCAATCAGTTCCTCGACCGAGGCCACCTTGACGCCGGCCTTGCGGCCCGCCGGTTCGGTGGTCTTCACGACCGTCAGGCGCGGCGCGACATCCACGCCGTAATCGGCGGGGGTCTTGATCGCCAGCGGCTTGGCCTTGGCCTTCATGATGTTCGGCAGCGAGGCATAGCGCGGCTCGTTCAGACGCAGGTCGACCGTGACGATGGTCGGCATCTTGACCGAGATGGTCTGCAAGCCGCCGTCCACTTCGCGGGTCACGACGGCCTTGTCGCCGTCGATGGCCAGTTCGGAAACGAAGGTGGCCTGCGACCAGCCCAGAAGCGCCGACAGCATCTGGCCGGTGGCGTTCATGTCATTGTCGATCGCCTGCTTGCCGGCCAGCACCAGACCGGGGGCCTCTTCCTTGATGACGCCGGCCAGAAGTTTGGCAACGGCCAGCGGCTCGATGTCGGTATGCACGTCGGCGGTGGCCTCGATCAGAATCGCGCGGTCAGCACCCATGGCCAAGGCGGTGCGCAGGGTTTCCTGCGCCTGCTTCACGCCGATCGACACCACGACCACTTCGGTCGCGACGCCCTTTTCCTTCAGCCGGATCGCCTCTTCGACGGCAATCTCGTCGAACGGGTTCATCGACATCTTCACGTTCGCAAGATCAACCCCGCTGCCATCCGCCTTGACGCGAACTTTCACGTTATAGTCGATCACACGTTTGACAGGCACCAAGACCTTCATCGGCAGAATCTCCCAACAGCGGCCCCGAAGGGCCAATCCAAGCTCTCGCAGGCCTCATACCGATTCCCGGCGCGGGGTAACAGTGCAAATACGACAGGTGAGGGCGGCGAGACGCCGCGTTTGAACAAATCTCGACATGTGTGTCGAGTTTGTCGCGCGAATCGTCAGCGCGTCAGGCCGGGCACCCACAAGACGTCGTCCGCGCCGTTGTTGTTGGCGATGCGTCCGGCGACAAAAAACCAGTCGGACAGCCGGTTGAGGTATCTGACGGCTTCGGTGTTGACCTCTTCCGCGCCGGCGAGTTCCACCACCAGCCGCTCGGCCCGACGGCAAACGGTGCGGCACAGGTGCAATTGCGCGGCCAAGGCGCTGCCGCCCGGCAGGATGAAGCTGCGCAAGGGCGTGAGCCCGGCGTTCATCGCGTCGATTTCCCGCTCCAGCCGGTCCACCTGCGCGGCGATCATGCGAAGGGGGGTATAGGGCAGCGTGCGGTCCAAATGCATGTCGGGGGTGCAAAGATCGGCCCCGAGATCGAAAAGGTCGTTCGAAATGCGGGCAAGGGCGACATCCATCTCGCCCGTCGCATGCAGGCGGGCCAGCCCGACGGTCGCGTTCGTCTCGTCCACCGTTCCATAGGCCGACACGCGCGGCGAATGCTTGGCCACCCGTGTCCCGTTGCCCAAGGCGGTCTCGCCGGCATCTCCGGTTCTGGTGTAGATCTTCGACAGAACGACCATCAGTTGCCCCCCTGACTGCGCAGATAGGCGAAGCTCACGATCAGCACCACCGCCACGAACTGCGCGCCCAGCCGCCAGCGCATGATGCGGTTGGCGTGCTTGCGGTTGAACTCCCCGCCCTTGGCGAAGCTGCCGATGCCGAGCATCAGGATCACCAGTACGACAAGGCTGGCGATGGCGGCGACAATGAAAAGTGGATCATTCAACATGTCTGGCACCTCTTTGCGTTTCATCTAGCGCGGGGTTTGAGAAAAGCGAAGCCTCGATCTATAGTGGCCGAATTGTACCGGGTCTAGAAAACGCCAGTTTCACGCCACAGGATGGGCCTCGAAAGCTGAAACAGCCAGCGAGGCCATTTGAAAATGGGATCATTGTTTCGGCGGGTGGGAATTGGCCGAAGAAGACACGCAACCTCGAGGGTCAGTGACGATACAGGCAAAGCAAGCAACGCCGGGCTCCGGTCTGGCGACGGCCATGCAGCAGGGCTTGCTTCTGGAAAGCAGCCATGCCGGTCGCCCTTGGGCAAATCTTGAACAGATCATTGTCGAGGGACCGAGGGCCGCGTTCGATCCCGCTCGGTTAAGCGCGGCCTGGCTCACGCTTGCGGCGCGTCACGATGCGCTGCGCATGCAGTTTGAACAGGATGGGCAGGGCCATATCCTGCAACGGGTGCGCCCTGAACCAGAGCTGACCTTTGCAGTGGCCAAAGGCGGGCCGGCCGATCTGGAGGCGTTTCTGGCCGCCGACCGCCTCGCCGGGGTTGATCCGGAAGCCGGTCCGGGATGGCGTGTGACCCTCTTGGCCGGGCCGCCCCGTTCGGTCATGGTCTGGACCATCCACCACGCGCTGATCGATGGCACCTCGATGGCGATCGTGCTGGAAGAGCTGGGCCAGATCCTGCAAGGCCAGGACACCGGTCCCGTCCCGCCACTGCACTTTGCCGAATATTCCACGATCCTGTCGCGCCAGGACAAGACGGCGGCAAAGGTCTTTTTCGCCGGGATGTTTGGCGACCGGACCGCCGCGCCGGGCTTCGTTCCGGTCAGCGTCGCGCAACCCGGTCGCATGGCGGTTCTGACGCAGGCCTTGCCGCGCGGTGAAAGCGATGCCTTGCGGGCTGCGGTCCGCGCTGCCGGAGCCACCACCCTGAACGCGGTTCAGGGAGCCTGGGCGCTGGTGCTGTCGCGTTGGACCGGGCAGCCGGAAGCCTGCTTTGGTCTGGTTGATTCCGGTCGAAGGGTCATCGACGGGCTGGACGGGACGGTGGGGTGCCTGATCTCGACCTTGCCGATGCGGTTGCCGATTGACGGGACCCAGACGGTCGCCGGTTTCCTGTCGTCCCTGCGCAAGCTGACCGTCGAAATGCGGCAGCATGCCCATGCCAGTTCCACCGAGGTTCGGCGCTGGGTCGGATTGCCGGGCGGCGCCGTGCTGTTCGACACGATCGTGATGCATGCCCATGCCTCGCTGGACCGGCGGATGCGGCAGGTGGGTGGGGTCTGGGCCGATTGGTCGGTGCGGCTGGTCGAAGAAGGCACCGCCGCCGCGACTTTGGCCGTGACCGACGATCCCGAAATCCAGATCCTGCTGGAACATGATCCGTCGCGGATCGGGCATGACCGGGCGCGGGCGCTGCTGGCGCAGGTCGCGCGGCTTCTGGCCGGCATGGCCTCTGCAGCGGGGCAGGACCGCCTTGGCGAGTTGGAGATGATTTCCGCGCAGGAGCGGGCAGAGCTGCTTGCCCTGGGCGAGCCGCAGTCGACCTTGCCGGAGACCCAGTCCTGCGTTGCCCGCCGCTTCGAGGCGGTGGCGCTGGCCCGGCCCGACGCCACAGCGATCATCGAGGCGGAAACAGGGCTTGTATTCAGCTTTCGTGACCTTGACCGATGCGCGAATGCGCTGGCGCTGCGGCTGCAAGAGGCGGGCGTTGCGCCCGGCGACGTGGTAGGCATCCGCCTGTCGCGCGGGGCGGCCCATATCGCGGCCCTGTTCGCCACGCTCAAGCTGGGGGCGGCCTTCCTGCCGCTTGATCCCGATTTGCCGGAGGTCTGGCTTTCGGGGCTGGTGCACCGCGCCGGGGCCAAGGCGGTGGTCGGCCTTGACGGGCGCTCGCTGGGGGCGCCGGTGGAACTGGTTGCCGACCCCGCCGAACGGGCGGAACATCCGCCCGCCCGGCCCCCGGTTCAGGCAGACCGCATGGCCTATGTGCTGTTCACCTCGGGCTCGACCGGGGAACCCAAGGCGGTGCGGGGGGTGACAGGGGCGCTGTCGGCCCATGCCTCTGCGACCATCGCGGCCTTTGGGCTTGGCCCTGCGGACCGGGTGATGCAGTTCGCCGGCCTTGGCTTTGACGTTGCGCTGGAGGAAATCTTCCCGACGCTGCTGGCCGGCGCGACCGTCGTGGTGCGGAACGAGGCCGCCGCCGGATCGGTTCGGGCCTGTCTGGACCTGATGCAGCAGCACGGCGTCACGGTGGCGAACCTGCCGGCCAGCTTCTGGCATGTCCTGGTGGATGACCTGGCCGCGACGGGCCAGCGCCTGCCGGGGGCCTTGCGCCTGATGGTGACGGGAAGCGAGCGCATCCGTCCGCAATCGCTGCGCCGGTGGCGCGTGATCGCACCGGATGTCGACTGGATCAACGGCTATGGCCCGACCGAAACGACCATCACCGCGACGGCCCTTGTCTTGCCGAAAGGTGCCGCGCTGCCGCCTGACATGGCCGAAGTGCCGATCGGGCGCCCGCTGGCCCATGCGCGTGCCATCCTGCGGGCGCCTGATGGCAGCCTCACCCCCCGGGGCGGTCGGGGCGTGCTGTGGATCGGCGGGCCGGCCGTGACAGGGGGCTATCTGGGCGATGCGCCCCGCACCGAGGCGGTGTTTCAGCCCGATCCGTACCATCCGGGCGGGCGTCTTTATTGCACTGGCGATCAGGCGCGGTGGCGAAATGATGGCACGCTTGATTTTCTGGGGCGTGGCGACCGGCAGGTCAAGCTGCGCGGGCACCGGATCGACCTGCATCAGGTCGAGCAGCTGTTGGCCGGTCTGGACGGGGTCAGGCAGGCCCATGTTGCCCTGTCGGCGGTCGGCGGCACGGATCGCCTGCTTGGCTGGGTCGTGACCGACCCCGGTGTCGAGCTGCGCAGCCTTGTGCGTCAGGCCAATCGACGCCTGCCGCGCGTCATGGTGCCCCGGCTGATCGCCGTCGATCGGTTCCCGGTCGGTGCCAATGGCAAGATCGACACCCGCGCGCTGCCGATGCCTCCGGCCGAGGCGCCACCGACCAAAGCCCCAGCAGATGACGCCCTGACACGCAGGATCGCGGCCTGCATGGCCGAAGTGCTGGAGCGCGATGCCGTGTCCTCAGACGCAAGCTTCAGTGATCTTGGCGGGGATTCCCTGCTCGCCCTGCGGCTGGTCAGCCTGATCGAACAGCGCACCGGCCATGTGCTGCAAACCTCGGACCTGCACAACAATGGCAGTGCCGCCGCGCTGGCGCAGATGTTGCAGGGCGGGTCGTCGAAGCCGCATTACATCATTCCGATCCAGCCGGGGGGCACCCGACCGGCGTTCTTTGCCGTCCATGTGCTGGGGCGCAATGAAGACCTGTTCCGCCCGCTTGCTGCCGCCCTTGGCCCGGATCAGCCGGTTTATGGCCTGTCGGTCGGTATTCCGCGCAACCTCGACGACATCAATGTCGAACGTACCGCCCGGCTTTACTTCGAAGAAATCCAGACTTTCTACCCCGAAGGCCCGGTCGGGCTTGGCGCGGTGTCGATGGCGGCCTATTTCGCCTTTGAACTGGCCCAGCTCTTGCGCGCGGCGGGGCGCGAGGTGCGGGTCCTGGCGGTGCTGGATGCCATGGGTCCCGACGGCCGGCCCGCGCTTTCCGGGACGGCAAAGCTGAAGGCGCATCTCCTGCAGATCCGCCAGCACGGGATTGGGCATTTCGCCCGTGTCCTCAAGAACAAGATCGACCGCTACCGCGAGCGGCGCGAGGCGCTGCACAGCGCGCCCGACCAGATCAACCCCATTAGCCTGATCGCCGCCAATGTCTGCGCGGTCGAGTTCTACCGGCCGCAGCCCTACGATGGCCCGCTTGCGGTCTTTCGCGCCGATCACAGTTTCTGGGACAGCCCCGAGGCGCTGGCGACGGGCCTGGGCTGGGCCTCGGTGGCGCGCGGGGGCTTGCAGCGCTTCGATCTGCCGGGAACCCATCTGTCGATTCTGGAACCCGGCAAGGTCGATGTTCTGGCCGGACACCTGAGCCGCCTGATGTCCGGATCTGCCGACCGGCGCGACAGCTGAGCGCACTGGCTATTGAATCACGGGCATGCGCTGGGCATGGTGGGCGTGCATTCACACCCGCAGGACAGCCATGCTGCTTTACACCTCGCCCACCACGCCCTTTGGCCGCAAGGTCATGGTTCTCATCCGCGAATCGGGATTGCGGGACCGGGTCGAGGAAATCACCGTCTCCGGCAGTCCACTTGATCCGGGCAGCTTGCCGCTGGAGCAGAACCCCTTGGGCAAGATCCCGGCGCTGGTTCCGGCGGGCGGCGGCGCGGCGATCTATGACAGCCGGGTAATCTGCCGCTATCTCGACGATCTCGCGGGGGCCGGGCTTTATCCGCAAGGGGCGGAGCTGTGGCCGGTCCTGACGCTGGAGGCGACGGCGGACGGCATTCTGGAGGCCGCCCTGCTGATGGTCTACGAAGGCCGCCTGCGTCCGGCTGACTTGCGCTATGAACCCTGGGTCGAAGGGCAGTGGCAGAAGATCGCCCGCGCCCTTGACGCGGTCGAGGCGCGCTGGATGGCGGTGCTGAATGGACCTCTGACCATGGCCCATGTCGCCGTCGGGGCGGCACTCGGCTATCTTGATTTCCGTCACGCCGTCCGCGACTGGCGGCAGGGACGACCGCAGCTGGCGGCATGGGAAAAGGTCTTTGCCGAGCGCCCGGCCATGGTCGAAACCCGGCCGGCGTGACGGGGCGGTAGGGCAGCCAGCCGGCTTTGCAAGACCTGCAAGCCACAAAAGCAAAAAACTGCACCCCCTGTGCGCCTTTGACCGCTGGACGCCGCGGGTTTCCTTGTCTAAAACCCGCCCGGCAAGGCTGCGGGGGACCGCGGCCCCGTTGGCATATGGGTCGCATCGCGCGGCCTTGGAAGGGAGAAGATCTCGTGTCCCACGCAGACAATGACGCAGGCACCCGCAGGGATTTCCTGTATTACGCAACCGCCGGAGCCGGCGCTGTTGCGACCGGGGCGGCCGTTTGGCCGCTGGTCAATCAGATGAACCCCTCGGCGGACACCCGCGCGCTGGCGTCGATCTTCGTCGACGTCTCCGGCGTCGACGTGGGCACCCAGCTGACGGTGAAATGGCGCGGCAAGCCGGTGTTCATCCGCCGCCGCTCGCCCGAAGAGATCGAGGCGGCCCGCGCCGTCACGCTGGAAGAATTGATCGACGCTGCGGCCGAAAATGCCAACAAGCCCGGCGCGGATGCGAGCGATGCCAACCGCGCGCTGGATGAAGCCGGTGAATGGCTGGTGATGATCGGCGTCTGCACCCACCTTGGTTGCGTGCCGATCGGCAATGCCTCGGGTGATTTCGGCGGCTGGTTCTGCCCCTGCCACGGCTCGCATTACGACACCTCCGGTCGTATCCGCAAAGGACCGGCCCCGCGCAACCTGGACGTTCCGGTTGCCGTGTTCGACGACGCAACCACCATCAAGCTGGGCTAAGGAGCAAGACAAATGGCCGGTATTCCGCACGACCATTACGAACCCAAGCCGGGCATCGAGACCTGGCTGCACAAGCGTCTGCCGATCGTCGGGCTTGTCTATGACACGCTGATGATCCCGACGCCGAAGAACCTGAACTGGATGTGGATCTGGGGCATCGTGCTGGCGTTCTGCCTGGCGCTGCAGATCGTCACCGGCATCGTTCTGGTGATGCATTACACCCCGCATGTCGACATGGCCTTCGCCTCGGTCGAGCACATCATGCGCGACGTGAACGGTGGGCACATGCTGCGCTACCTGCACGCCAACGGCGCCTCGCTGTTCTTCTTTGCCGTCTACACCCACATCTTCCGCGGCCTCTACTACGGCTCGTACAAGGCGCCGCGCGAAGTGACCTGGATCGTCGGCATGCTGATCTATCTTGCCATGATGGCGACGGCGTTCATGGGCTACGTTCTGCCCTGGGGCCAGATGTCGTTCTGGGGCGCCACGGTGATCACCGGCCTTTTCGGCGCGATCCCCGGCGTTGGCCCGACCATCCAGGAATGGCTTCTGGGCGGGCCGGCGGTGGACAATGCCACGCTGAACCGCTTCTTCTCGCTGCACTACCTGCTGCCCTTCGTGATCGCCGCCCTGGTGGCCGTTCACATCTGGGCCTTCCACACCACCGGCAACAACAACCCGACGGGTGTTGAAGTGCGCCGTGGCTCGAAGGAAGAAGCCGCGAAAGACACCGTGCCGTTCTGGCCCTACTATGTCATCAAGGACCTCTTCGCCCTTGGCATCGTGCTGGTGATCTTCTTTGCCGTGGTCGGCTTCATGCCGAACTACCTTGGCCACCCCGACAACTACCTTGAAGCCAACCCGCTGGCGACGCCGGCGCATATCGTGCCGGAATGGTACTTCCTGCCGTTCTACGCCATCCTGCGCGCCTTCACCGCCGACGTCTGGGTGGTGCAGCTGGTGAACTTCCTGTCCTTCGGCATCGTCGATGCCAAGTTCTTCGGCGTGCTGGCGATGTTCGGTGCGATTGCCGTTCTGGCGATCGTTCCGTGGCTTGACACCTCGTCGGTGCGCTCGGGCAAGTTCCGGCCCAAGTTCAAGGCCTGGTTCTGGCTGCTGGTCATCGACTTCGTGGTGCTGATGTGGGTGGGCGCCATGCCGACCGACGGGATCTACCCCTACATCTCGCTGATCGCGGCGACCTACTGGTTCGCCTATTTCCTCGTGATCCTGCCGCTTCTGGGCGTGCTGGAAAAGCCGCTGCCGATCCCGGCGACGATCGAGGAAGACTTCAAGGCCCACTATCCCGGCGCGGCCGAGTGAGTGACGGAAAGGAACTGACCAAGATGTTTCGCAAAATCGCAATCAGCGCCGTTTCCGCCCTTGCCCTGACCACGGGCGCGGCTTTTGCCGCCGGGGCCGAAGCGGAAACCCACGACGTCGCCTTCAGCTTTGAAGGCCCGTTCGGCGCCTTCGACGAACACCAGCTGCAGCGCGGCCTTCAGGTGTTCACCGAGGTCTGCTCGGGCTGCCACGGCCTGAAATACGTCCCCATCCGCACGCTTGCGGATGAGGGCGGCCCCCACCTGCCGGAAGATCAGGTGCGCGCCTATGCCAAGAACTTCACCGTGATCGACAAAGAGACCGGCGAAGAGCGCGAGGCGCTGGCGTCGGACAACTTCCCGGCCAACACCGGCGCTGGCGCCCCCGACCTGTCGCTGATGGCGAAGGCGCGGGCCGGGTTCCACGGTCCCTATGGCCTTGGCATCAACCAGATGTTCCGGGGCATTGGCGGGCCGGAGCATATCGTCTCGATCCTGACCGGCTACACCGGCGAGGAAAAGACCGAAGCTGGCGAGACCTTCTACGAAAACCACGCCTTCCCCGGCGGCTGGATCAAGATGGCTCCGCCCTTGTCGGATGATCAGGTGACCTTTGCCGATGGCCACCCGTCGAGCCTGCACCACATGGCCGAAGACGTTGCCGCCTTCCTGATGTGGGCAGCCGAGCCGCACATGATGGCACGCAAGCAGACCGGCTTTGTGGCGGTGATCTTCCTCGTCCTCCTGACGTCGCTGCTCTACCTGACGAACAAGCGGCTCTGGGCCGGCGTCAAGGGCAAGAAGCACGTCTGATCCTGCCAGGATCTGACCTTGAAAACCCCCGCCAACGGCGGGGGTTTTCATTTTCCAAGATAGGTTTGCAGAGCCAGGGGCGGGTTGGCGAAAATCTCTGCCGTCGGCCGCGGGGCATCTGCCACCCCATCGGCCACCAGCACGGTGAGCCCGGCGAAGCGCCGCGCGTCGGCGGGGTCATGGGTGACCATCAGCACCGTCGCGCCGGTTTCGGCGGCGGTTTCCGAAACCAGATCCAGCATCTCGGCCTTGAGCGCGGGACCAAGCGCAGCGAAGGGCTCATCCAGCAGAAGCACTGGGCGTGCGCGCAACAAGGCACGGGCCAGCGCCGCCCGGCCGATCTGGCCGCCGGAAAGCTGACCGGGTTTGCGCGCGCCCAACCCGGCGAGACCGACCCGGGTCAGGGTGGCGTCGATCCGGGCATGATCGGCTTCGGTCAGTCGCAGCCGGGGCGAAATTCCAAGGCCCAGATTCTGTGCCAAAGTCAGATGCGGAAACAGGTTCTGATCCTGAAACAGGATCGACAGCGGCCGTTCGCCCGGTGGCATCGGTCCAAGGTCAGCGCCTTGCCACAACATCCGCCCACCGTAGGGCACAAATCCCGCCAAGGCCATGAGAAGCGTGGATTTTCCCGCTCCGGATGGCCCGATCACGGCGACGCGCGCCCCCGCGGGCACCTGCCAGTCGGCGGTCAGGTGAAAATCCTCCTGCCGGATATCCAGCCTGTCAAGCCGCAGCACGGGTCGCCCCCCATCGGTCAAAGGCCCAGAACAGGGCAAAACTTGCGCCAACCAGCACCAGCGATGCTCCGGCGGCCGCTTCCATCCGATAGGCCCCCATCAGGCGCTGGATCAAGAGCGGCAGCGTCTCGGTTCGCGCGCCGGCGAACAGCGCGATAACCCCAAGGTCGCCCATCGACAGGGCTGCCGCAAGGCCTGCGCCAAAACCAAGCGGCCGGGCCAGACGCGGCAGGATGACAAGGCGAAGCCGGGCCGGACCCGAAAGGCCAAGGCTGTCGCAAAGTCGTCCGTAATCGGCCAGCAGGGCGCGGGTCTCGGGCAGCAGCAGGCGGAAGAGATAGGGCAGGGCCATTGCGGCGTTGACCGCCAGCGTGACTGGAAGCGCCAGCATCTCGGGCGACATCTGGGGATGGATAGCAAGAAAAAGCCCGGTCCCCATCACCAGACCCGAAGCGGAAAGCGGCAGCATCGCGGTCAGTTCCAGCCAGCCTTGTCCGCGGGCAACCGCAAGCGCGAGCGTCAGCGCGATGCCGCTGGCCAGCGCCGCTGACAGCACCGCAAGCCCGAAGGATCGCCCGAGCGCCGGCCATAACCCTGCTGGCAGATCTGTCAGGCCGGGCAGCCCACGGAGGAGGATCGCCAGAAGCGGACCCATCAGAAAGGCGATGGCAAGGCCGATTGTCACCCCGTCCGCGCCGCGCCGCCAGCCCTTGGGGGCGGGAATGGCGATGTCACGTCCCAGACCGGGGCCGAAAACCGCCGCTGTGGTCAGCCGGAAGCTGGCCAGCGTTATCGCCGCACAAAGCCCGAATTGCAGCGCGGCCAGCAGGGCGGCGCGACCGAGGTCGAACTCGAAACGCAGGGCCTGGTAGATTGCCAGCTCAAGGGTCGAGGCCTTTGGGCCGCCGCCAAGGGTCAGGGCCACGGCGAAACTGGTCAGGCAGAGGAGAAAGACGGTCGCAAGCGCCCCCGGCAAGAGGCTGCGCAGCATCGGCGCTTCCAGATGGCGAAACTGCGCCACAGGCGGCATCGACAAGGCTTCGGCCAGGCGGAAGCGCTCGGCCGGGATCGCCTGCCAGCCTTGCAGCAGGATGCGGGCCACAAGCGGCAGGTTCAGAAAGACATGGGCCAGCACGACGCCGTGCAGGCCGAAGATCGACAGGGTGGGCAGCCCGAGCGCGCTTATCGCCGCGTTCACCGGGCCCGCGCGTCCAAAAATGGCCAGAAGGCCCAGCACCGCGACCACAACCGGCAAAAGGAACGGCGCCGCCAGCAGCCGGATCAGGGCCAGCCGGCCGGGAAACCGCCTGCGGGCCAGCGCGCGAGCCAGCGGGATGGCGAGAAGGCAGGAGACCAGGGCCGAAAGTGCCGCCTGCAGCAGCGTAAAGCGCAAGGCCGCGCCGTCGGCTGGGCCAAGCGACCAATCGGTCGCGTGGCCTGCCGTCAGCGCGGCGCTGCCAAGGGTCAGCGCGGCAACGGCCAGCCCCAGAAGGGCGGCGCTTATTGCGCCAGCGCGGCTTGCCATTCCGCCACCGCGGCCTCGCGCATTGCGCCGGCCTCGTCCTGCGGCAGAAGCAGCGACGTGCCCGGCTGGATCAGGGTTTCAAACCCCTTGGGCAAGCCCGCCGCCAGCGGGTTCGCCGGGTACATCCAGTTCGTCGTCGGGATCACGCCCTGCGCCTCTTCGGACACCAGATAGGCAAGGAAGGCATCGGCCAGCGCGGGCTGGTCACTGGCCGCCAGCTTTGCCGCGACTTCGATCTGCAGGTAATGGCCCTCGCCAAAGGCCGCAGCCGCCTTGCCGTCATCGCTTTCGGCAATCAGGTGATAGGCGGGCGAGGTGGTGTAGGACAGAACCAGGTCGGCCTCGCCTTCAAGGAACATCCCGTAGGCCTCGGACCAGCCGGGGGTGACGGTGACGATGTTGTCCTTCAGTCCCGTCCAGATTTCGGCCGCGCGGTCGCCATAGGCCGACTTGACCCACATCACCAGACCAAGGCCCGGGGTCGAGGAACGCGGGTCCTGGATGACGATCTTCAGGTCGGAGGCGGCCAGTTCCTCGAAGGATTTCGGCGGGTTGGCCAGGGTCTTGTTGTGGACAAACGCGAACCAGCCCCAGTCGAACGGCAGGAAATTCGCGTCCTCGTAAGGGGTCGGCAACCCGGTCACGGCGGGCTGGCCATGGGGCGCAAAGAGGCCGGTCGCCGCGGCCTGCGCAGTCAGGTTGGTATCAATCCCCACCACCACGTCGGCGGCGCTGGCAGGGCCTTCAAGCTGCACGCGCGCCAGAAGGGCGGCGCCGTCGCCAGCGGTCACGAAGCGCAGATCGCAGGCGCAGGTGGTTTCGAAGCCCTTTTCGATCGCAGGGCCGGGGCCCCATTCCGAGGCGAAGCTGTCATAGGTGTAAACGTCAAGCACGGGCGTCTCGGCCATTGCCATGCTGGCAAGGCAAACAAAACCCGCAGCGAGAGGGATGGTCTTCATGGGTTCCTCCAGTTGCGACGGTCGAGGTCGGGATGGAGGGCTTCCATGCACCTTCCCTCCGCCGGTATGAGCCGGTTCAGGTTCAACGGGTCCGCATTGCTGCATCTCAGCCTTTTCAGGCACCCCGAGGTGCGAAGGAACATAGCGCCACTGCTGCCGGGCGCAAGGGGAGATCAGGCGGCGCGGCTGTCACCCGGCGCAGCGCGGCCGGCAGCCAGGCTGATCTTCGAGCTTTCGTAGGCAGAAGCAATGGCGCCGACGTCGATGCCGGCTTCGCCGGCGGCAGCCCGCCTTTCCCCGTCCTGGCACAGCCGCGCCAGCGTCTGGAACCCCAGATTTAGGGCCGAGCCCTTGAGAAAATGCAATGTGGATTCCAGCGCCCTCGCCGCCTGACAACCTGCAAGCCCCTGCACGGCTTCGTCAGCCTCTTCCAGGAAAAGAGTCACCACCTCAGCGAAATCTTCGTCGCCGATTTCGGTGCGAAGTTCGGCAACCCGGGTCCAGTCGATCATGCGCGCCTCCTGCCACTGGCTGCCGACTTTGCCGGGAACTGCTTAAGAAACCTTTAGCTGTTCCGGGGCCGTGTCTCGAATTTTAGCCTTCACCTTCCCTTAAGCGGTTGGGCGCAGACAGGGGCTGCCGGGTGGGGTTTCCGGTGGTTTCGGGGGTTGGCGTGGGATTGATCGAACAGAAGGCTGGCGCATCGGCGGGCGGGGTTGCGCCGCTGCCCGTGTTGGTGGTCGATGACAGCAAGGCACAGCGCCGGGTACTGGCGCTGCAATTGCAGCGCTGGGGCTATCAGGTGACGGAGGCCGCTTCGGGCGAAGAGGCGCTTGAGGCCTGCCGCGCCGTGCCTTTTGAAATGGTCCTGTCCGACTGGATGATGCCGGGCATGACAGGGCTGGAGTTCTGCCGCAAGTTCAAGGACCTGCCGCGTGAAGGTTATGGCTATTTCGTGCTGCTCACCTCGAAATCGGAAAAGACCGAGGTTGCCGACGGGCTGGAGGTCGGAGCGGACGATTTCCTGTCGAAACCTGTCAGCTTTGACGAACTGCGCGCGCGGCTGCGCGCGGGGGAGCGGATTCTCGGCATGCAGCGGGAACTGGTGCAAAAGAACCGCCTGATCGGCGCCACGCTGGATGAATTGCAAAAACTTTACGATTCGCTCGATCGTGACCTGATCGAGGCGCGCAAGCTGCAAGACGGGCTGATGCGCGACCGGTTCCGCGATTATGGCGGGGGCACGGTGTCCCTTTTGCTGAAGCCCTCGGGCCATGTCGGCGGTGATCTGGTGGGCAGTTTTGCCATCGATTCGCAGCGCGTGGGCGTGTTTTCGGTCGACGTCTCGGGGCATGGCGTGGCCTCGGCCATGATGACGGCTCGTCTGGCGGGGCTTTTGTCCGGTGGCTCGCCCGATCAGAACATTGCCCTGAAAGCCGGTGCGCAGGGCCGGCGCGATGCCTATCCGCCCGCACTGGTGGCCGAACGGCTGAACCGCCTGATGCTGGAGGAATTGCGGGTCGATCAGTATTTCACCCTCGCCTATGCCGAGGTGAACATGGCCACCGGCGCCTTCGCGCTGACGCAGGCCGGCCACCCGCATCCGATGGTTCTGCGCAAGGGCGGGCGGGTCGAGATGCTGGGCGAAGGCGGGTTGCCGATCGGACTTTTTGACGGGGCGATTCACGGCCAGACTCGGGGCCAGCTCCGCGCAGGCGACCGGCTGATTCTGGTTTCAGACGGCCTGACCGAATGTCCCGACCCGGCGGGCACCGAACTTGGCAGCGAGGGGCTGCGCCAACTTCTGGCGCTGAATGCGGGCTTGCCCAGCGCCGATCTGCTGGAGGCGCTGGTCTGGGATCTGGCCCATCACGCCGGGGGCAGCGAGTTTCCCGATGACGTCTCGGCGCTGATCTTCGACTATCGCGGCGCCTGACGCCGCATCAGCACCTGCGCCAGCATTGCCCGGTCGCCCGCATTGCCCAAAAGGCCCAAGGCCTCATATGCCGGCATCCAATGGGCGGAGTGGCCCGGCTCGCCGGGTGGTCCCATGCGCAGCGTCGGGCGGGCGACATAGACGGTGCAAAGCTTTTCCGCCCAGAACCCGTAGTCCGGCATGTAGCAGAACCGCCGGAAGGCGCCGAAGCGCTGCGCCCCGGTGATGTGCCAGCCGGTTTCCTCCATCACCTCGCGGTGCAGGGCGGGCAGGGGATTTTCTCCCGGATCAATGCCGCCGCCCGGCAACTGGAATTCGTCATCGGGTTCGGCCTGATGGGTCAGCAGGATGTCATCGCCCCGCAGAAGAATGGCGTAGACCCCGGGACGGCGGCGATAGGACTGCCCCGGCTTCACCGCCTCGCCATAGCGTCTGATCATGCGTCCCCCCTTGGTCCGGCGGTTGCCCTGACTATATAGGCGCGATATGCCAAGAACGGCAGCCTTAGGAAACCCCACATGACCGCGCAGAACATCGCCTGGGACGATACCGTCCTGCCCTTTCAGCTTGACCGTGCCGACATCCGCGGCCGCGTTGCCCGTCTGGACGGCGTGCTGGACCAGGTCTTGAAGCAACACAGCTACCCGCCGGTGATCGAGGCGCTGGTGGCCGAGATGGCGCTTCTGACCGCGCTGATCGGCCAGTCGGTGAAACTGCGCTGGAAGCTGTCGTTGCAGGTGCGCGGCAAGGGGCCGGCGCGGCTGATCGCCACCGATTACTATGGCCCGGCGACCGAGGGCGAACCCGCCCGCATCCGGGCCTATGCCAGCTATGACGCCGAGCGGCTGGATCATGCTGCCGATCCTTTCAGCCAGATCGGCGAAGGGTATTTCGCGGTCATGATCGACCAGGGCGAAGGGATGATCCCCTATCAGGGCTTTACGCCCATCGCGGGCGGCTCGCTTTCGGCCTGCGCCGAAACCTATTTTGCCCAGTCCGAACAGCTGCCGACCCGCTTCATGCTGACCTTTGGCCAAAGCCAGGTCCCCGGCAACAAGCTGCACTGGCGCGCGGGCGGCGTGATGCTGCAACACATGCCGCAGGCGGGAAGCAGCCGCGCAGTCGCGGCCGAGGCGGGCTCGGGCGAGGGCGGGCTGCTCAGCCATGTCGATATCCTGTCGGGCGTCGACAGCGAGAACTGGACGCGGGCGAACACGCTTCTCGATACAGTCGAGGAGCTGGAGCTTGTCGGCCCTTCGGTGTCGCCGACGGAGCTGCTGGTACGGCTTTTCCACGAAGAAGTGCCGCGGGTCTTTGAGGTGCAGCCGGTGCGGTTCGGTTGCTCCTGCTCGGAAGACAAGGTGCGGCAGGCGATGTCGATCTATTCCGCCAAGGACATCCAGAAGATGACCACCGAGGCGGGCGTGGTGACGGCCGATTGCCAGTTCTGCAGCGCGCATTATGAGCTGGACCCGGCCACCCTGGGCTTTGAGGCCAGGAATGCCTGACGCCTTTCGCCTTCGCGACGCCCTTGCGCGCCCCGGAGGCGAATCGTCCGATTTCGATCTGAACCCGGCCGTCCAGTTGCCGACCGGCCGGGTCTTGCGCCCGGCTGCGGTGCTGGTGGCGGTCTGGGGCGACCGGCTGATCCTGACCAAACGCGCCTCGCATCTGAAGCACCACCCCGGCCAGATCGCCTTTCCCGGTGGCAAGCTCGATCCGACCGATGCCAGCCTTGAGGCTGCGGCGCTGCGGGAATCGCGCGAGGAGATCGGCCTGCCCGAAGCCGCTGTCGAGATCTGGGGTCGCCTGCCGCCGCATGAGACCGTGACCGGCTTTGCCGTGACGCCCATCCTCGCCCGTGTTACCGGGGATTTCACGCCGGCGCCCGAGGTTGGCGAAGTGGACGAGGTGTTCACCGTGCCGTTGTCGCATGTGCTGGACCGCAGCCGGTACGGGATCGAGCGCCGCCTGTGGCGTGGCGAGTGGCGGCGCTATTACGCCGTGCCGTTCGGCCCTTATTACATCTGGGGGGCAACGGCCCGCATCCTGCGCGGGCTGGCCGAAAGGGTCGCGGCATGAAGGTGACGGGCGACTGGCTGAGCCATCCCGGCACGCAGGCCCTGTGCGCCGTGCTGGAAACTGCCGGCCACAAGGCGCTGTTCGTCGGCGGTTGCGTGCGCAATGCGCTGCTGGGCGTGCCGGTTGCCGATGTCGACATTGCGACCGACGCCTTGCCCTCAGAAGTCAGCCGGCTGGCAGAAGCTGCCAGTCTGCGCGTGGTGCCAACCGGCATCGACCACGGCACGGTGACGGTGATCTCCGGGGGCTGTGCGCATGAGGTGACGACCTTCCGCCGTGATGTGGAAACCGACGGCCGCCGCGCCGTCGTCGCCTTTGCCTCGGAAGTGGCCGAGGATGCCGCGCGGCGCGATTTTACCATGAACGCGCTTTATGCCGATGCACGGGGCAGGGTGATCGACCCCTTGGGCGGCCTGCCGGACCTTGTGGCCCGGCGCCTGCGGTTCGTTGGCGATGCGCATCTGCGCATCCGCGAGGATTACCTGCGCATTCTGCGATTCTTCCGCTTTCACGCCCATTACGGCGATCCGGCGCAGGGCATCGACCCCGAGGGTCTGGCCGCCTGCGCCGAGCTGGCGGCGGGCATTGACGGATTGTCGCGCGAACGCATCGGGGCCGAGATGCGCAAGCTGCTCGCCGCGCCCGATCCGGCGCCCTCGCTTGCCGCGATGGCAAGGGCCGGGGTGCTGGTCTACGCCCTGCCGGGGGCGGACCCGCGCGCGCTTGCCCCGCTGATCCATCTGGAGGCGGGTTTGCCGGTCCGCTGGCAGCGCCGCCTTGCCGTGATCGGCGGGCAAGAGGTGGCCGAGGTCCTGCGCCTGTCGCGCGCCGATGCCGGCACTGTCGCTGCCCTGCGTGAAGCGGCGGGTCGTCTGCTGACCCCTGCGGCGCTGGGCTGGAAACTTGGCGAGGCCACGGGTGCCGATGCGGTCCTTGTCCGTGCGGCCCTTATGGAAGGCCCGGTGCCTGCGGGTTGGCAGGCCGAGGTGGCCCGGGGGGCCGCCGCGCGGTTCCCGATCAGTGCCGCCGATCTGATCCCCGCCTTCACCGGGCCCGCCCTTGGCCAAGAGCTGAAGCGGCTTGAAACGCTTTGGCTGCAAAGCGACCTGCGGCTCAAACGCGACGCGCTGCTCGGTGAAAACGGGCGTGACAGGCCGGATACCCCGCGGTAGCCTTCGCAGACCGAACCAGAGGAGGACGGCATGGGCTACGGGAAGATCTGGCACCTGATCTGACAGGACCGATCCCGTTGGCGGTCCCGTCGGGGCCCCGCTGCCCCAGTCCGCGCGTCTTGCCCAAAAGGCCTTTCTCATGTTCCGTTTCTTCGAAAATCTGGTCGATCCCTACGCCCCTTATCCGCAAACCGACACGCCGCCGCGCCGGCTGTGGCCGTTCCTTGCCGACTACATCCGCCCGTTCCGCAAGGTCTTTGCCGCCACCGCGCTTTTGTCAGTGCTGACCGCCTTCGCCGATGTGGCGCTGATCTGGTATGTCGGGCGGCTGGTGGACCAGTTGGCGAGCGCTGGTCCGGCAGCGTTTTGGGCGGATCATGGGACCGAACTGATCGCCGTTGCGCTGGCCGTGCTGGTCCTGCGACCGCTGCTCCTGGTCGGCAATGTCGCACTGCTGCACAACGCCATCCTGCCGAATTTCGGCACCATGATCCGGTGGCGCGCGCATGCCCATGTGATCCGCCAGCCGGTCGGCTGGTTCGAAAGCGATTTCGCGGGCCGCATCGCCAACCGCATCATGCAGACACCGCCGGCGGCGGGCGACGCGGTGTTCCAGACCTTTGACGCCATGGCCTTCGCCTCTGTCACCATCGTTGGCGCCGGGATCATGCTGGCCGAGGCCGACCCGCGCCTTGTGCTGCCGCTGGTGATCTGGTTCGCGCTTTATCTGGCGCTGGTCAACTGGACCGTGCGCCGGGCGGGGCCCGCCTCGAAGGCAAGTTCCGATGCCCGTTCTGCGGTTACGGGGCGGGTGGTGGATGCCTATACCAACATCCATTCGGTCAAGCTTTTCGCCCGGCATGAGGCCGAGATGGCCTATGCCAAGGAAAGCATCGAACACGCCCGCGCGACCTTCAAGCAGGAAATGCGGATCATCACCAGAATGGATCTGGCGCTGACCACGCTGAACGGCGGGCTGATCGTGGCGGTCACCGGCTGGGCGATCCTGCTGTGGTATCAGGGCGCGGCAAGCGTCGGCACTGTGGCTGCGGCCTCGGCGCTGGTGCTGCGGCTGAACAACATGACCTATTGGATCATGTGGGCCTTCACCGCACTGGTGCAGGCTTTGGGCGTGGTGCAGGAGGGGATGGAGACCATCACCCATCCCATCGGGCTGGTCGATGCCGCCGGAGCCAAGCCGCTGGCGTTCCGCGAAGGCCGGATCGAGATCGATGGCGTCAGCCACCATTACGGACGGGGCTCGGGCGGGTTGCAGAACCTGTCGCTGACCATCCGGCCGGGAGAAAAGATCGGCGTGGTGGGGCGGTCGGGGGCGGGCAAGTCAACGCTCGTCAAGCTGATGCTGCGGTTCTACGACACGGAAAGCGGGCGCATCCGGATCGACGATCAGGACATTGCCACCGTCACACAGGACAGCCTGCGCGCCCATATCGGCATGGTGCAGCAGGACTCGTCCCTGCTTCACCGCTCGGTGCGCGACAACATCCTGTATGGCCGTCCCGAGGCGACCGAAGCCCAGATGATCGCCGCCGCCAGACAGGCCGAGGCACATGACTTCATCCTGACGCTGGAAGACCCGCAAGGCCGCAAGGGCTATGACGCCCATGTCGGCGAGCGCGGCGTCAAGCTGTCCGGCGGGCAGCGGCAGCGCGTGGCGCTGGCCCGCGTGATCCTGAAGGACGCGCCGATCCTCATTCTGGACGAGGCGACCAGCGCGCTGGATTCCGAGGCCGAGGCCGCCATTCAGGCGGCGCTTTATGGCGTGATGCAGGGCAAGACGGTCATCGCCATCGCCCACCGGCTTTCGACCATCGCCGCGATGGATCGCATTGTCGTGCTGGAGGATGGCCACATCGCCGAAGAAGGCAGCCATGCCGAACTTTTGACCGCGAACGGGCTTTACGCCCGCTTCTGGGCGCGCCAATCAGGAGGCTTCATCGGGCTGGAGGAAGACGCATGAGCCTTTTGCGCATGGGCGACTGGATCGACGCCTTCCGCCCCACCCATCAAGCCCCGCCGCAGACCCTTGGCGCGTTCTTCAAATGGAGCCTGTCGGGGTCATGGGCCCAGCTTTGGCTGGCCGCGCTCCTGTCCTCGCTTGCGGGGGTGACCGAGGTGGTCTCGGCTCTGGTTCTGGGCTGGGTGATCGACGCGACCATCACCGGCAATCCGGCCTCGTTCTTTACCGACCACGGGGCGCTCATCTTCTGGTCGATGGCGTTTTACCTGATCCTGCGGCCGCTCTCCTATGCTGCGTCAAGCGCCACCATCCAGATCACGCTGGGGCCGAACCTCCTGCCCCTCGTTCTTTCGCGCCTGCACCGCTGGACGTTGGGGCAGGCGCTGACCTTCTTCGACAATGATTTCGCCGGCCGCATCGCGCAAAAGCAGATGCAGGCGGCGCGGGCGGTGACGGATGTCACGACGGAAACCATCAACACGGTATTCTTCGCGCTGGCTTCGGTGGTGGCCTCGGTGCTGTATCTGTTCGCCGTGGATATCTGGATCGGCGTGGCGCTGGCGGTCTGGCTGGGCGGCTATCTGGTGTTGATCCGCATCTTCATTCCCATGGTGCGGGAAAACTCGGCCGCGCGGGCCTCCAGCCGGGCGATGGTGACGGGGCAGGTGGTCGACACCATCACCAATATCAAGACGGTGAAGCTGTTTGCCCATTCGGCCTTTGAGGACCGGGTGGCGCTGAAGGCGATGGAGGTGTTCCGCGACCGGTCGCTGGAATATGGCGTCATCGCCGCATGGTTCCGTCTGGCCCTGATGACGCTTGCGGGCATCCTGCCGGTGATCCTGATCGGCGGCACCATCCTGCTTTGGCAAGAGGGCGTGGCGACGCCGGGTGATATTGCCGCGGCGGGTGCGATTTCCATGCGGATCGCGCAGATGACCGGCTGGGTCAGCTTTACCCTGATGACGATCTACACCTCGGTCGGCGAGGTCGAGGACGGCATGCATACGCTGGCCGCGCCGCATTCGCTGGCCGACGCGCCGGGGGCCGTGGTCCTGCCGCGTGTCCGGGGGGAAATCGCGCTTCAGGGCGTGACCTTTGCCTATGGCCGCCAGCGGGGCGGGGTGGCAGACATCAACCTGTCGATCCGGGCCGGCGAGAAGTTGGGGATTGTGGGCGCTTCGGGCGCGGGAAAATCCAGCCTCGTGGCGCTGCTGCTCAGGCTTTACGACTGCGAGGCCGGGCGGGTTGTGGTGGACGGCCATGACGTGCGCGATGTGACGCAGGAATCCTTGCGCCGTCAGATCGGCATGGTCACGCAGGAAACCGCGATGTTCAACCGCTCGGCCCGCGACAACATCGCCTATGGCCGGCCCGAGGCGAGTGAGGCGGAAATCATCGCAGCGTCGAAGGCGGCGGAAGCGCATGAGTTCATTGACGGCATGCTCGATCATCAGGGCCGGCGCGGCTATGACGCCTTCCTTGGCGAACGCGGGGTGAAGCTGTCGGGCGGGCAGCGGCAGCGCATCGCGCTGGCCCGGGCTTTCCTGAAGGATGCGCCGATTCTGGTGCTGGACGAGGCGACAAGCGCGTTGGACAGCGAAGTTGAGGCCAACATTCAGGCCGCGCTGGGGCGGGTGATGGAGGGCAAGACCGTTCTGGCCATCGCCCACCGGCTGTCCACGATTGCCGCCATGGACCGGATCATCGTGATGGAACAGGGCCGCATCGTCGAGATGGGCGATCACGCTGGCCTTTTGGCGCAAGGCGGGGTTTATGCGCGCTATTGGAACCGCCAGTCCGGCGGGTTTCTGGGCACGGACGAGGACGAACAGGCGTGAAGATCACCATCGACAGGCTGGGACATCTGGGCGACGGCATTGCCATCGGCGAAGCAGGACCGATCTACGCACCGGGTTTCCTGCCGGGCGAGGTGGTCGAGGGCGAACTGGTCAAGGACACGCTGACCGGCGGCAAGATCGTCACGCCCTCGGCCGATCGGGTGAAGCCGCCCTGCCCGCATGCCCGCACCTGCGGCGGGTGCCTGATGCAGCACGCCGGCGATGACTTTGTGGCGCATTGGAAAGAAGGCATCGTGCGCGGCGCTCTGGCCGGGCAGGGGCTGGAGGCGACCTTCCGCCCGATGGCCACCTCGCCCGCCCGCTCGCGCCGCCGCGCCACTCTGACCGGGCGCAAGACCAAGGGCGGCGCGCTGATGGGTTTTCACGCCCGCGCCAGCGACACCATCGTCGACGTGCCGAACTGCCAGCTGCTGCACCCCGATCTGGTTGCCGCTTTCCCGGCGTTGGAGGAACTCGTCAAGATGGGCGGCTCGCGCACGACCGAGGTGCAGCTGACCATCACCCGCAGCCTTGCCGGGGCCGATGTCGCTGTGACCGGCGGCAAGCCGCTCGATGCCCAGTTGCAGATGGAGATGGCGCGGCTCTGCGAGGCACAGAAGATCGCGCGGCTGACATGGAACGGCGAAACCGTCGCGCTGCGCGCCGCGCCCATGCAGCGTTTTGGCCGTGCGCTGGTCGCCCCGCCGCCGGGGGCCTTCCTGCAAGCCACCGCCGAGGGCGAAAGAGCTCTGCTGCAGGCCGTGGCGCTGGCCATCGGCCCGGCCCGCAAGGTGGCCGATCTTTTCGCCGGCTGCGGCACCTTCAGCCTGCCGCTCGCCGAGCGGGCCGAGGTTCATGCGGTCGAAGGCGAGGCGACGATGACCGCCGCTCTGGAAAAGGGTGCGCGCAATGCCGAAGGGCTGAAGCGGGTGACGGTGGAAACCCGCGACCTGTTCCGCCGCCCTCTGGAACCTGACGAGTTCAAGGGGGTGGAGGCTGTCGTCATCGACCCGCCCCGCGCCGGGGCGGAAGCGCAGGTTGACCGGCTGGCCGCCGCGAAGGTGCCGGTCATCGCCTATGTCTCTTGCAACCCGGTCACCTTTGCCCGCGATGCAAAGGTGCTGGTCGCCGCGGGTTACAGGCTGGATTGGGTGCAGGTGGTCGACCAGTTCCGCTGGTCTGCCCATGTCGAACTCGCCGCGCGATTCTCGCGCTGAGGCCGGGTTGAAAATCCTGTGATCGGGGCGCTTGGGGCTGATCCTCTCTGGCAAGGTCGGCGGAAATCCGCTATGCGCCACAGAAAACCACCGCGCGGCGCATCGCGCGCAAGACTGGGGCAGTTGCGGCACATGGCCTTCCTTCGGGTTCTTCTTCTGATTGCCATCGGCTTTGGCGTCACGGCTTGCGGCAGCAAGTTCAGGACCTATCGCGGCCCGGAAGTGACCCAGGTTCTGGTCAGCAAGTCTGACCGCAAGATGTATCTCTTCCACAATGACAAGGTGCTGAAGGAATACGACATCGGCCTTGGCTTTGCGCCCGAAGGCCACAAGCAGTTCGAAGGCGACGGCAAGACGCCCGAGGGTAATTATACCATCAGCCACCGCAACCCGAAGTCCGAGTTCCACCTGTCTCTGGGCATCAGCTATCCCAATGACGCCGACCGTGCCTTTGCCGCCGAAAATGGCAAGCCGCCGGGAGGAGACATCTTCATTCATGGCGGGCCAAACCGGAAAGTGACCAAACAGGATTGGACGGCGGGCTGCATCGCCGTGACCGACCGGCAGATGGAAATGGTCTATGCAATGGTGAAGCCCGGGACCCCGGTCCAGATTCAGCCCTGAGGATATGAAAAAGGGGGCCGCGGCCCCCGTTTTCCTTTCAGGACAAAGCGTTGCCGGTTCAGGCGCCGGTCAGCAGCGTCCACCAGATCTTGCCGCCTTCTTCCTGATACCAGGACAGGCCAAGGTTGCGGGCCGCCGGATCAAGCACCACATCGCGGGTGTCGGGCTGCGCCATCCAGGCGGCGAGCGTCTCCATTTCGGTTTCGTAGGTTTCCGAAATCAGTTCCCCCAGAAACTTGCCGGCATAGCCCACGCGCTGCACCCGCAGCAGCGGCGAAGAGCCGTCGGAGCCGAAGTGCCAGGGCCGGTTCTGCACCGACATGTCGCGCGAATGGGTCAGGGCCGCGGCCGTCAGTTCGGCGTTCAGCACCAGAGGCACCGAGCCGCCAGCGGAACGCAGGGTGTTGATCGAATCCAGCACACGATAGGGAATCTTCTCGGCGGTCGCCTCATTGATGCGATAGACGCGCGGCAGGGGCTTGCCATCGGCGCCGACTCTGGGCTGGCTGGCGCCGACACCGCAGGCCGCCAGCATGGCTGCCGTTCCGCCCATCAGAAACACTGTCCGTCTGTTCATGATCTTCCACCACCAAAAGGCCGCCTGGCGGCCCGCATCGGACCCGTCTTTATCCAATGTCACGGCGGGGATCAAACCCAACTCTGCGTGACTGCGCCGATCCCCGCCACAATGACGGGCCTTTGATTTGCGCCTTTGACCGCTTGGATGTAGAAGGGCGCGAAATTCCAACCTCGTGGAGATCTGCGGATGACCGCCGAATATTCCAAGCCGCTGAACCGCCGCCTGTTCCTGACCGGAGCAGCCGTCCTCGGCAGCGCCGCGGCCATGCCGGCCCTTGCCCAGACCGTCGAAGGCAGCACCGAGATGTTGCCCGCGGCGGGCGATCAGGTGCGCAACAACATTTCCAGCTTCCGTATGCTGGACTGGCAGAGCTACTTCGAAAACACCAAGAAGGGCGCGATCCTGGTCGACATCACCTCGCGGGCCCTGCATTTCTGGTCGGAAGACCAGTCGATCTATCGGCTTTACCCGACTTCGGTGCCGCTGTCCGAGGAACTTACCCGCCGGGGCCGGACCGAGGTTGTCGAAAAGGTGGTGAACCCGAGCTGGCGGCCCACGCCGTCGATGCGCGAGCGCAACCCGGAATGGCCGGAGGTGGTCGAAGGCGGTGCGCCGGACAATCCGCTTGGCACCCGCGCGCTTTACCTCAGCTGGACCTATTACCGCATCCATGGCACCCATGACACCCGCAAGATCGGGCGCCGATCGTCAAACGGTTGTGTCGGCCTTTACAACGAACACATTCAAGAGTTGTTCGATATGGCGCAAGTTGGCACGCAAGTGTTGCTTATTTGACGACACCGCTGGTCTCGCCGCGCCGGTAGCTTTGGGGTGCATTGCAAATCACCCGGCAAGCTGTTTAGGAAGGCGGCATGAGGAATAATCTTGGGTGTGTGGCGTCGCCTCTGAAAAATTCGGCGCCATGCGAAATCTGGAGGTCACTATGAAAAAGATCGCTCTCGCTGCCGCTCTGTCGGTTGCTGCTACCACCGCTTTCGCTGGCGGCATGGCTGAGCCCGTGATGGAGCCGGCTGTTGTCGAAGCTGGCACCTCGTCGTCGGGCGGCATCCTGCTCCCGCTGCTGCTGCTGGTGGTTGTTGCCGCCGCTGTGGCGTCGAACTAATCCTTTCGGGATTGTTCAAGATAGGGGCGGCAGGGTTTCCTGCCGCTCTTTTCTTTTGTGCCAGGGAAAGGCCGGGTCAGACCCAGCCTGCCAGATTGGCCTCGATCACCTGAGCCAGCGCCGCGATATGCGCCGCGTCGTCGTTCAGGCAGGGGATATAGGTGAATTCCTCGCCGCCCGCGTGTTCAAACGCTTCCCGAATCTCGCCGTTGATCTCTTCCAGCGTTTCGATGCAATCGGCCGAAAAGGCCGGAGCGATCACCGCGATGCGTTTCTTGCCCTGTTTGGCCAATTCCGCCACATGCTTGACGGTATAGGGCTTCAGCCATTCCTCGCGGCCAAAGACAGACTGGAAGCTGATCTCGATATCGGCCTTCTCCCAGCCCAGCCGCTCGCGCAGAAGCCGCGTCGTCCTTGCGCATTGGCAATGGTAGGGGTCGCCCTGCATCAGATAGCGGATCGGCATGCCGTGATAGCTGGCCACCAGCACATCGGGCCGGTGGTCCAGCTTGGCATAGGCGCGCTCGACGGATTGCGCCAGCGCCTCGATATAGGCGGGGTGATCGAAATATTCCGGCACCACCCGCACGGCGGGCTGGCGCTTTTCCTTCATCAGGGCGGCAAAGAAGGCGTCATTTGCCGTGGCCGAGGTGGCACCCGCGTATTGCGGGTAAAGCGGGAAGAACAGGATCTTCTCGCAGCCCGCCGCCACCATGTCCCGCACTTTCGATTCGGTCGAGGGATTGCCATAGCGCATGGCGAAATCGACCATCACCTTGTCGCCATGGGCGGCTTGCATCGTCGCAGCAAGTGCTGCCGTCTGGTTCCTGGTGATCGTCATCAGGGGGCTTTCGCCCTTGTCGTGATTCCAGATCAACTTGTAATTCGCGCCGGACGAAAAGGGCCGCTTGGTCAGGATGATGAGTTGCAGCAGCGGCTGCCACTTCCAGTTCGGGATGTCGATCACCCGCTTGTCAGACAGAAACTCGTTCAGATAGCGCCGCATCGACCAGTAATCGTAATGGTCCGGCGTGCCGAGGTTGGCCAACAGGATTCCGATCTTCGGGGCCTTCACGGCCGGATGGTCGGCAGGGGCGTGGGCGAGGCGGTCGGTTCCGGGCGTGACGTCGGTCATGAGAGTTCCTGCTTTGGCTCACCCCGAGATAAAGCGCGCCGCCGCAGGGTCAACCTTTTTGGTCGCGCAACGGGGTCTCTGCGGCATTCAGTGCATCGGCCAGCCGTGCCGCCGCCGATCCGGGGCGCAGCGGTTTTTGCTGGCTGTCATGCGGCGCCCAGCCGGTCAGGCAGATGATCTCGAAGGTCGCGGGAATGCGACCCTCGGCATCGGCGTAACGGCCCTGATAGATCTCTGCTGCCCGCAGGAACACGTCGCGCCGGGTCGGGCGGCGCAGGCGGGCGGCGAGCGCATTGCCCTCTCCCATCGCCCTGAGATCGCGCATCAGGTGGAAGGCGTCGCGGTAGAGCACGGTCTTGGTGAAGCTGTCGGCGACCGGCAGGGCAAAGCCCGCGCGGTGGAGCAGACCGCCCAGATCGCGGATCTCGCCCATCGGCAGCACCCGCGGCGACAGCCCGCCCGTCAGCTGACTTTCCGCCTCGGCCAGTGCCGCGCGCAGCTCGTTCAGCGTCTGGCCGCCGAACATCATCCCGATGAACAGCCCGTCGGGGCGCAGGGCACGGCGACATTGCACCAGCTGCCCGACCGGATCATTGGCCCAATGCAGCGTCAGGGCGTGGATCACCAGATCCTGCCCGCCCTCGTGCAGGGCGAGGGTGTCCTCATCCGGGATGCAGCGGAAATCCTGCCACAGGTCCGGAAAAGCCGTCACCACCACCGGGGCTGTAAAGGTTCTGTTAACCTCGATGAGTCTCTCCTGAACCTCAAGCACGGCCTCTGCCTGCAGAAACAGCGCCTTGGCGCGGGCGCGGTGCAGGGCAAGCGCCTTGCGGTCGGTCAGAAGCGGCGGCGTCGGGCTCATGGCGGGGGAACATAGGGGGCGGGCAAGGGAATGCAAGCGACACTGGCACAAAAGGTCTTGCATCTGATCTACCCGCCGCAATGTCTTGTCTGCGGCGCGCTGGTGACGACGGACTTTGGCCTCTGCGGTTCCTGCTGGCGCGATACGCCCTTCATCTCTGGGCTGGTCTGCGACCTTTGCGGCCTGCCCTTGCCGGGTGAGGAGACCGGCAAGCCCGAACATTGCGACGACTGCCTGACCCTTGCCCGGCCCTGGTCGCGCGGGCGCGCGGCGCTGCTTTACAAGGACAAGGCCCGCGCGATGGTGCTGGCCCTGAAACACGGCGACAGGCTGGATCTGGTGCGGCCCGCCGCCGGGTGGATGCTGCGTGCCGCCGCGCCGATTCTGGAGCCGGGCATGCTGGTTGCGCCAATCCCGCTGCACTGGATGCGGCTGTTCCGGCGCCGCTTCAACCAGTCGGCCTTTCTGTCCAAGGCCATTGCCCGCCCCGCCCGGCTGGAGCATTGCCCCGATCTCCTGATCCGACCCCGCCCCACGGGCTCGCAAGACGGCAAGGGGCGCGACGGCCGCTTTGCCAATATGTCTGGCGCCATCGCGCTGCACCCCAAACGGGCGCCGCGGGTCGAGGGCCGGCATGTGCTTTTGGTGGATGACGTCATGACCTCGGGCGCGACCCTTGCCGCCGCGGCCGAGGCCTGCGTTGCAGGCGGCGCAAGGGCGGTTTCGGTTGTGACCATGGCACGCGTTGCGAAGGATGCCTAAATCCTTATAGTCGCCGCAACTGCCAAGGACACCGCAATGAGATCCGTCGAAATCTACACCACCCAGACCTGCCCCTATTGCATCGCCGCAAAGCGGCTGCTGACCAAGAAAGGCGTCGCCTTCAAGGAAATCGACGTTGGCGGGCAGCCGCAGTTGCGCGCCGCGATGACGCAGCGTGCCGGTGGGCGTACGTCCGTGCCGCAGATCTTCATCAACGGCACGCATGTCGGCGGCTGCGATGACATCCACGCGCTTGACCATGCCGGCAAGCTTGACCCGATGCTGGCCTGACCGATGCGCGCGGGGCTGGTGCAACTGACCGTGGGCGACGATCCGGCAGCCAACCTGCCGGTGACGGTCGATCACATCCGCCGGGCCGCGGCGGGCGGGGCCGGTCTTGTCCTGACCCCGGAATGCACCAATGCGCTGTCGGGCAACCGCGCGCATCAGCGTGCCGTGCTGCGCCACGAGGAGGACGATCCCACGCTGTCGGCGCTGCGGGATGAGGCGGCGCGGGCCGGGGTCTGGCTTTTGGTCGGCTCGCTGGGCGTGCTGACCCATGACGCCGATGGCCGGTTTGCCAACCGGTCGTTCCTTGTCTCCCCGACGGGCGAGATCGCCGCGCGTTATGACAAGATCCACATGTTCGACGTGAATGTCACGGAAACCGAGGTCTATCGCGAATCCTCGGCCTATCGTCCGGGGAACAAGGCGGTTCTCGCCGACGCGGGCTTTGCGAAGATCGGCATGGCGGTCTGCTATGATCTGCGCTTCCCGCAGCTTTTCCGCCGTCTTGCCCAGGCGGGCGCACAGATCCTTACGGTTCCGGCCGCTTTCAATCACATCACCGGCGCGGCGCATTGGGAGGTTCTCTTGCGCGCCCGCGCCATCGAGACCGGCTGCTTTGTTCTGGCCCCGGCCCAGACTGGCTTTCATGGCGAAACGGGCGGCAAGGGGCGACGGACCTATGGCCATTCGCTTGCCATTGCGCCCTGGGGTGAGGTGCTGGCCGATGCGGGCGTCGAGCCGGGGGTGACCTTTGTCGACCTTGACCTGACCGAAGTCAGCAAGGCCCGCGCCCGCGTGCCAAGCCTGTCGCATGACCGCGGGTTCACCGGGCCATGAACGACCGTACCGACGATCTGGCGGTGACGCTGTTTGGTGAGCTGTTCATGGCCGACCAGCTGGCGCGCAACCGCGTGTCCAAGGCGCTGCCCAAGGGGATGGAGCTGTCGCATTTTTCGGTGCTGAACCATCTGGCGCGCATCAATGACGAACGCACCCCGGCGCAGCTGGCGCGGGCGTTTCACGTCACCCGGGGCGCGATGACCAACACCTTGACCAAGCTCGAATGGGCCGGACACATCCATATCCGCCCCGACTGGGACGATGCCCGGCAGAAATTCGTCGCCATCTCGCCCTCGGGCCGTGCTGCCCGCGATGCCGCCGTGGCCGCCGTCATCCCGATGATCGGCGACGTGGTGCAGGCGCTTGGCGCCGACAAGGTGCGCGCCGTGTTGCCGATCCTGCGCGAGATGCGGGTCAAGCTGGAAGGCGAGGGCTAACGCCCGTCGCCCGTGGTTCAGGCCTTGGACCGGTTGTCGACGATGCGCACCGCCTTGCCCTGACTGCGCGGAACCTCGCCGGGCTGGCCGACGCGGGCCTCGACTGTGATCCCGAGGGTTTGCTTGATGCGCTTTTGCAAGGCGCGGGCATGGGCGGCGCGGGTTTCGTCCGCCGTGGCTTCGGTGGTTTCGACCCAGACGGCCATGGTGTCCAACCGGCCCTCGCGCAGCAACTCGATCTGGAAATGGGGCGACAGGCCCGGTACCGCAAGCAATTGCTCTTCGATCTGGCTGGGGAACAGATTGACGCCGCGCAGGATGATCATGTCATCCGAGCGCCCCCGCAGCTTTTCGATCCGCCGCATCGACCGCGCCGTGCCGGGCAGAAGCCGGGTCAGATCGCGGGTGCGGTAGCGGATGATCGGCAGCGCCTCCTTGGTCAGCGAGGTCAGCACCAGCTCGCCCACCTGCCCGTCGGGCAACACCGCGCCGGTATCCGGGTCAATGATCTCGGCGAGGAAATGATCTTCCCAAAGATGCAGCCCGTCCTTGGTTTCCACGCATTCGATGGCCACGCCCGGCCCGATCACCTCGGACAGGCCGTAGCAATCCAGCGCGTGCATGTCGAAGGCCTGCTCGATCTCGGCGCGCATCGCGTTCGTCCAGGGCTCGCCGCCGAAGATGCCGACCTGCAGCGGCGATTTGCGCGGATCGCGGCCCTGTGCGCGGTATTCATCCAGAATCGACAGCATGTAGGACGGGGTCGCGCCGATGGTGGTCGCCCCGAAATCCTCGATCAGTGTCACCTGCCGGGGCGTCATGCCGCCCGAAACCGGCACCACCGTACAGCCGAGTTTCTCGGCCCCGTAGTGAAATCCGAGACCCCCGGTAAAGAGACCGTAGCCATAGGCCAGATGCACCACATCGCCGGGTCTTGTGCCGCACGCCCGCATCGACCGCGCCATCAGCCTCGCCCAGATGTCCAGATCACGCGCCGTATAGCCCACGACGGTCGGCTTGCCTGTGGTGCCGGACGAGGCATGCAGGCGCACGACCTGCTCGCGCGGCACGGCGAACATGCCGAAGGGGTAATTGTCGCGCAGCGTCGATTTCAGGGTGAAGGGGAAGCGCCGGATATCATCGAGCGTTTTCAGGTCATCGGGATGCACCCCGGCCGCGGCAAAGCTGGCCCGGTAATGCGGCACATTGGCGAAAGCATGGGCCAGTGACCATTGCAGGCGCTTCAGCTGCAGGGCCTCGATCTCGTCGCGCGAGGCGGTTTCGATCGGCTCAAGGGTCTGGCGGCGTGGGCCAAGTTCAAGCATGGGGGCATCCTTCGCAAAACAGCGCACCTTCGACATTCCTGCAAAAGCAGGAGAATTGGGCTTTGTCATGACAGGACCGGGATTTCCCAGAAAGATCCCTATTTTTTGGGGGAAATGTAACGCATTTGTGCCCGCATCACCGCAACCGTCCTGCCGTCTCCGCCGGTCACCCTCACGTCAAACAGGGCCGAGCGACCGGACCGCGCGAGGAATTCGCCCGTGGCAACCAGCGTTTCACCCGCCTTGCCGGGGCTGACAAAGGTGATGGTGTTGGTCTGGGTCACGGCCTGTTCCCCGGTGGAGTTCGCCGCAAAGCCCGCGGCGCAATCGGCCAGAAGATGCACCACGCCGCCATGCGCCGTGCGATGGCCGTTCAGGTGGCGCGGCTCCAGCGCCAGCCGAAGTTTCGCCCGCCCGTCGTGCGCCCGGATCAGTTCCACCCCCATTTCCTGCGGGGCCGGGTCATCGGCCCAGAAGGCCTGCATCTGCGGGGTGATCTTTTCGCTCATTCGGCCAGCAACTCATGTACCATCGGGATGACCTTTTCGCCGTAAAGTCGCAGACAGTCCATAAGCTGTGCATGCGGCATCGGGCCGGTCGCGTATTTCATGTCGAAGCGCTGCACCCCAAGATCACGCACCGCCGAGGCGATCTTGCGCGCCACCGTTTCGGGACTGCCGACGTAAAGCGAGCCATGTTCCACCTCGTCCAGATAGCGGTCCTTGGTGGTGGGCGGCCAGCCGCGCTCGCGGCCGATGCGGCCGAACATCTCGGCGTAATGCGGCCAGAGCGCCTCGCGGGCCTCTTCATCCGTGGCGGCGACGAACCCCGGCGAATGGATGCCGATCGGGCGCACCGGCTGACCCAGCTGGGCGCAGGCTCGTTGGTAGAGATCGACATAGGGCGCGAAGCGGCGCGGGTCGCCGCCGATGATGGCAAGCATCAGCTGCAGGTCTTGTCGCACGACGCGCACCACGGATTCCGGGCTGCCCCCGACGCCGACCCAGACCGTCATCGGCTGGCCCAGCGGCGGGTAGACCATCTGATTGCTCAGCGGGCTGCGGTGCTGGCCGGACCATGTCAGCGGCTGGCCTTTTGACAGTTTGGCGAAAATGTCGAGTTTTTCTTCGAACAGCACGTCATAGTCGCGCAGGTCGTAGCCAAAGAGCGGATAGCTCTCTGTGAAACTGCCGCGGCCCAGAATGGGTTCGGCCCGGCCATTCGACAGCGCATTCAGGGTCGAGAACCGCTGGAATACCCGGATCGGATCATCCGAAGACAGCACTGTCACCGCCGTCCCCAGCTTGATCCGGCTGGTGCGCGCAGCAATGGCGGCAAGCAGCATCTCGGGTGAGGAGATGGCGAAATCCGGGCGGTGGTGTTCGCCAAGGCCGATGAAATGGATGCCCAGCTCGTCGGCCAGCACCGCCTGATCGACCACGTCGCGCAAGACCTGATCCATCGGCTTGGGCTGGCCATCCGCACCAAGGCTGACATCGCCAAAGCTATCAAGTCCCAGTTCCACGGCTGTCATCCTGCACCCTTTCGTGACTTCGGGGCTTAACATAGGCGGGGCGAGGAGCGGGGGGAAGTCGGGGGGCTTGCACAGCGGTTGTGCAGAACACATATAATAGTTTGAATGTTTAAATCGGATGTGTTAGTCCGATCCAAACGAAACAGAAAGGGCGCGCTTTGGCACTTCGTTCTTTGATCTGGGCCGGCCTTGTGGCGGCGCTCTCCGGCTCGCCGCTGGCGGCGGGCGAACTTGTGGTGCAACCCATAGAAGTCATGGAAACCAAAGCGCTTTTCGGGCGTGTCGAGAGCCGTTTCGTGGTGCCCGCACGCAGTCGGATCGGCGGCACGCTGACCGCTCTGGACGTGACTGAAGGGTCCGAGGCCAAGGCCGGGCAGGTGATCGCCCGCATCACGGACCCCAAGCTCATGTCGCAGCTTGCCGCGGCCGAGGCGCGGATCGCTTCGGCGCAATCGCAGTTGCAGAACGCCGAGACGGAGTTGGCGCGCAATGAGGAGCTGCTGGCCAAGGGTGCGACAACGGTGCAGCGCGTCGATCAGGTGCGCACGACAGTCGAAGTTGCCCGCAATGCCGTGGCCGAGGCGGAGGCGGCGCGGCAGGTGACGGTGACGTTGATCGAGGATGGCAACGTACTGGCACCGGCGGAGGGGAGGGTGTTGTCGGTCCCGGTCCGGTTGGGCGCGGTGGTCATGCCGGGTGAGGCGGTGGCAACCATCACCGGCGGCGGCGTGTTCCTGCGGCTGGCGATCCCGGAACGGCACGCCTCGGACCTTGCGGTCGGGGCCGCGGTGGACGTCGACGGCGGCGCGGGAGCCATCGAAAAGATCTACCCGCAGATCGAACAGGGCCGGGTCATCGTCGATGTGGCGGTAGAAGGTCTGTCGGACAGCTTCATCGGCCAGCGGGTTCTGGTGCGGGTTCCGGTCGCGGCCCGGCAGGTGCTGGCTGTGCCGGCGGCGGCCATCGAACAGCGGGCCGGGCTTGATCTGGTGACGATCCGGACAGCCGGGGGCGAAGCCGAGGTTGCGGTGATTCCGGGGGCCGAGGTGGCTGGGCCTGATGGCGCGCTACGCGAAATTCTCACCGGTCTGCGCGCCGGGGATGCGGTGATCGTCCCATGAGTGCCCCGGAAAAGAAGGCCCCCGAGACTGCTGACGCGCTGAAGGCAAGCGGCATTGCCGGGACGCTGACGCGCGCCTTCATAACCAGCCCGTTGACGCCGCTGTTCCTGCTGGCGGCGCTGGTGCTTGGCCTTGTCGCCCTTGTCACCCTGCCGCGCGAGGAAGAACCGCAAATCTCGGTGCCGATGGTGGACATCCACCTGCGCGCCGATGGGCTGCGGGCCGAGGATGCCGTCAAGCTGGTGACGGAACCGCTGGAAACCATCGTGAAGTCGATCCCCGGCGTCGAGCATGTCTATTCCCAGACCCGCGACGATGGCGCGATGGTTACGGCACGGTTCGTCGTCGGCACCTCGGGCGATGCGGCCATTCTGCGCGTGCATGAGAAGGTGCGGGCCAACATGGACCGCATTCCCGATGGCATTCCCGAACCCCTGATCGTCGGGCGCGGCATTGACGACGTGGCGATCATGGTCGTCACGCTGTCGCCCAAGCCCGAGGTGGCCGACCGCTGGTCCTCTGCCGAATTGACGCGCGTGGCGCGCGAGGTGCAGGTCGAGGTCGCGGCGCTGCCCGATATCGGCCTGACCTATCTGGTCGGCGAGCAGCCCGAAGAAATCCGCATCTCGCCCGACCCGGAGCGACTGGCGCAGGCGGGCCTGACGCTGCAGGCGCTGGCCGGCAAAGTCGAGGGCGCGAACAAGGCCTTTGCCCTTGGCACCATCCGCCAAGACGGCAAGCAGATTGATCTGGCCGCCGGGGAAACCCTGCAAAGCCTTGACCAGATTGCCAATCTGCTGGTCACCACCCGCGACGGCCGCCCGGTCTACGTCCGCGATGTGGCGACCGTCAGCCTCAAGACAGACCCGCGCGAGAACCGGGTTTTCACCATGGCGCGCGAGGGCGAGGCGTTCCAAGGTCGGCTCCCCGCCGTTTCGCTGGCCGTGGCCAAGCGCCCCGGCGCCAACGCGGTGACAATTGCCGAGGAAATCCGTCACGCCATCGCGGGGCTGGAAGGCCGTATCATTCCCGAGGGCCTGAACGTCGAATTCACCCGCGATTATGGCGAAAGCGCCAATGAAAAGGCCAACGAGCTTCTGTTCCATCTCGCGCTTGCCACGCTGTCCATCGTGGCGCTGGTCTGGGTTGCCATCGGCTGGCGCGAGGCGCTGGTGGTGGCCATCGTCATTCCGGTGACGATCCTTCTCACCCTCTTTGCCGCGCGGATCATGGGCTATACGCTGAACCGCGTCAGCCTGTTCGCGCTGATCTTTTCCATCGGCATTCTGGTCGATGACGCCATTGTGGTGATCGAGAACATCGCTCGGCACTGGGCGATGAAGGATGGGCGCTCGCGCACGCAGGCGGCAATCGACGCTGTGTCCGAGGTCGGCAACCCCACTATCGTCGCCACGCTGACCGTGGTTGCGGCGCTGCTGCCGATGCTGTTCGTTTCCGGCATGATGGGGCCCTATATGAGCCCGATCCCGGCCAATGCCAGCGCGGCCATGGTGTTTTCGTTCTTCGTTGCCGTCATGGTCACGCCCTGGCTGATGATGAAGTTTGGCAAGAGCCATGGCGCGGGCGACGATCTGGCCGAGCATGAGGCCTCGGATGGCGGCGCGCTGGGCCGGGCCTATCGCCGGGTCGCCCGCCCGATCCTGTCTTCTCGCCGCAACGCCAACCGCTTTCTTCTGGCGGTGACGGCGACGACGGTGCTGTCGATGGGGCTGTTCTACACTAAGTCGGTGACGGTCAAGCTTCTGCCCTTTGACAACAAATCCGAACTTGCCGTGGTGCTGGACATGCCGCGCGGTTCTTCAGTCGAGGAAACCGACCGGGTGCTGACCCAGATCGCCACGGCGCTGGAGCCGGTGGAGGAGATCATCTCGGTGCAATCCCATGCCGGCACCGGGGCGCCCTTCAACTTCAACGGGTTGGTGCGGCACTATTATCTGCGGAACGAGCCGCGCTATGGTGACCTGCAGGTGAATCTGTCGCCCAAGGGCGAGCGGAACCGCGAAAGCCACAAGATCGCGCTGGACCTGCGGGCGCGGGTGCTGGCGCTGGACCTGCCCGAGGGGGCTGTCGTCAAGGTGGTGGAACCGCCGCCCGGCCCGCCGGTCATGGCGACCCTGCTGGCCGAGGTCTACGGGCCGGACGCCGAAACCCGCCGCGCGGTGGCGGGGAAGCTGCGCGAGATCTTCGCCTCCATCCCCTATATCGTCGATGTGGATGACAGTTTCGGCGTGCCGGCCGCGCGTCAGAGGCTGGTGCTGAACGACGCCAATCTTGACTTCCACAAGGTCGAGCAGGGCGATGTGTTCCAGACCATCGGCATGCTTTATGGTGGTACGACGGTGGGCTATTCGCACCGCTCCGAAGGCCGCCAGCCGCTGCCGATCCGGCTGGCCCCCGACAAGGCCGACATGGTGCTGGACGAACGCGCGCTGTCGACGCCGATTCCGGCGAACCTGCTGCCGGGGGATCGGTCGGTGGTGGAGCTGGGCGATGTAGTGGAGATCCGGACCGAGATGCAGTCGCATCCGATCTTTCGCCACAACGGCCGGGCGGCCGAAATGGTGACGGCGGAGCTCGCGGGCGATTACGAAGCGCCGCTTTACGGCATCATTGCCGTCGACCGCGCCATCGAGGAAATGGATTGGGGCACCCTGCCCAAACCCGAAATCAGCATGCATGGCGTGCCCGAGGATCAGTCGGCGCCGACCGTCCTGTGGGATGGGGAATGGGAAGTGACCTGGGTCACGTTCCGCGACATGGGGGCGGCCTTTGGCGTGGCTTTGCTGGGTATCTATATCCTTGTGGTGGCGCAGTTCGGCAGCTTCAAGCTGCCGCTGGTGATCCTCACGCCGGTGCCGCTGACCTTCATCGGCATCATGCTCGGGCACTGGATGTTCGGCGCACCATTTTCGGCCACCTCGATGATCGGCTTCATCGCGCTGGCGGGGATCATCGTGCGCAACTCGATCCTGCTGGTCGATTTCATCCTGCATGCCCGCAAACCCGGCGTGCCGCTGATCGAAGTGCTGCTGGAGGCCGGGGCGATTCGCTTCAAGCCGATCCTGCTGACGGCGCTGGCGGCGATCATCGGGGCGATCACCATCCTGACCGACCCGATCTTCCAGGGTCTGGCGATCAGCCTGCTGTTCGGCCTGGCCTCGTCGACCCTGCTGACGGTGCTTGTGATTCCAGCGATTTACATCCGGGGTGACAAGCCGGGCAAAGCCTGAGCAAGAAGGCCACCTTCGGGTGGTCTTCCTTCACCCAGATCGTTGCAAATGAAATGACTTGATTTGTTAAGTGTCTCGTGGCACCGTCGCGACACATCGTTGCATATGCAACGAATTTGGAGGATGCCATGAAGATCGAGAAAATCCACCACGTCGCCTATCGCTGCAAGGACGCGAAGGAGACGGTCGAGTTCTATACCAAGATGCTGAACATGGATTTCGTGCTGGCCATCGCCGAAGATCATGTGCCCTCCACCCACGAACCCGACCCCTACATGCACCTCTTCCTCGATGCCGGGAACGGCAACGTGCTGGCCTTCTTCGAGCTGCCGACCAAGCCCGAGATGGGGCGCGACCCGAACACGCCGAAATGGGTGCAGCACATCGCCTTCAAGGTGAAGGACCGCGCTACGCTTCTGGAGTTCAAGGCGCATTTGGAAAAGAACGGCGTCGAGGTGCTGGGCGTCACCGACCATTCGATCTTCCACTCGATCTATTTCTTCGATCCGAACGGCCACCGGGTGGAACTGGCCTGCCCGGACCCGGACGAGGAGGCGCTGCTGGCCAGGCTCGATTCGGTGAAATGGGACATGCTGGACGAATGGAGCCGCACCAAGAAGGCGCCTCAGCACGCCGCCTGGCTGCACGCCAAAGAGCTGCAGAAGCACTGAGGGCCGGCGATGTTCAGCACCTATGACGCGCCAGTCTATCCCTATGTGCAATCGGCCGAACAGGCCACTGGCCAGCCCGCCCGCCACAAGGTCGTGGTCATCGGCGCCGGGCCGGTCGGCCTGACCGCCGCGCTGGACCTTGCCGCGCGGGGCGTGCCCGTGGTGGTGGTGGACGACAACAACACCGTGTCGGTCGGCAGCCGCGCCGTCTGTTACGCCAAGCGGCCGCTGGAAATCTGGGACCGGCTCGGCGTCGCCGACCGGATGATCGCCAAGGGCGTCGAATGGAAGCTGGGCAAGGTGTTCTTCGGCGACCGGCAGGTTTACCAGTTCGACCTTCTGCCCGAGGGCGGCCACAAGTGCCCGGCCTTCATCAATCTTCAGCAATATTACCTTGAAGACTACATGGTCGAGGCGGCGGCGAAAAACCCGCTGATCGACATCCGCTGGAAGCACAAGCTTCTGTCGCTGCGGCAAGAGGCCGATCACGCGATGCTGACGGTGGAAACTCCCGACGGGGTGTTCGTGACCGAGGCCGATTGGGTGATCGCCTGTGACGGCGCCAATTCCGACACCCGCCGCATGGTGGGAGCCGAGTTCACCGGCCAGTTCTTTCAGGACCGATTCCTGATCGCCGATATCGTGATGAAGGCCGATTTCCCGACCGAACGCTGGTTCTGGTTCGACCCGCCCTTCCACCGCAACCAGTCAGCCCTTCTGCACAAGCAATCCGACAATGTCTGGCGGCTGGATTTCCAGCTGGGCTGGGATGCCGATCCCGAGGTGGAAAAGCGCGAGGAAAACATCATCCCGCGCGTCAAGGCCATGCTGCCGGGCGTGGAGTTCGAGCTGGAATGGGCCAGCGTTTACCAATTCGCCTGCCGCCGCATCGACCAGTTCCGCCACGGCCGGGTGATCTTTGCCGGCGACGCGGCGCATCAGGTCTCTCCCTTTGGCGCGCGGGGGGCGAATACCGGAGTGCAGGACATCGACAATCTGTCGTGGAAACTGGCAGCGGTGCTGGCCGGCGACGCGGACAAGGCGCTGATCGACAGCTATCACGATGAGCGCGCCTTCGCTGCCGACGACAACATCCTCAATTCCACCCGCTCGACCGATTTCATCACGCCGAAGAACGCGGCGTCGAAGCGGTTCCGCAACGCGGTTCTGGATCTGGCCGAAAGGGCCAGCTTTGCCCGACCGCTGGTGAACTCGGGCCGTCTGTCGACGCCGACGCCCTATGTGCAGTCCACGCTCAACACACCCGACGCCGGCATCTGGCACAGCAAGATGACCCCCGGCACGGTGTGCAGCGATGCGCCGGTGATGGTGGCGGGCCAGCCCGGCTGGTTCCTGCGCCAGATCGGAAAGAGCTTTACCCTGCTCGATTTCGGCACGCAGGCAGAGGCGGTTTCGGTGGGAGGGACCACTGCCAAGGTCCTGCGGGTGGGAGAAGATCTGGAAGATACCGAACGGTTGCTTGTAAAGCGCTATGACGCCCAGCCCGGCACGGTCTATCTGATCCGCCCCGACCAGCACGTCGCCGCGCGCTGGCGGTCCTTCAACCCGGTCGAGGTGCAGGCCGCACTTGCCCGCGCCCTTGCGAAAGGCTGATGCCATGACATTGATTCTGAAACCAAATATCCCGGACCCGGATGGATTCTATCAGGACTTGACCGACACCCAGCGTGATCTGGATGAAGCGAGCGCCAGCGATATGAACGCCCGTTTGGTTTTGATCCTGGCAAACCATATCGGCGACCGGAAGATCTTGGCCGAAGCACTGGCGCTGGCCGCGCTCTAGGTCAATGGCGGATCGTGTCACCCGGTTGCAGCGTCGGGAAAAGCTCGATCACCTCGCCACCAACGACACCCAGATGCGGCTTGCCGGCGATGATTTCGGCGGCGCGACGGCCGATTTCCAACCGGCAGGCGTCCATCGTCGCCAGCCGGCGCGGCAGGCCGTCCAGCAACTCGACGCCGTTGAACCCGGCCAGGCCGATCTTGCCGGGCACATCCAGCCCCTTTTCCAGACAGTACAATAGCCCGCCTGCGCCGATCATGTCATTGGAATAATAGAGAAAATCGACATCAGGGTTGCGCGCCAGAACCGCCTCGGTCATCTCGCGGCCCTTCAGCAGCGCCGAGCCACCCGAATAGAACTCGCGGTCGGCCAACGCCAGCCCGGCCTTGGCCAGCGCTTCCTCAAAGCCCTCAAGCCGCTTGCGGGCTCGGTGATCGTTCGGCATCTGCGTGCCCAGAAAGGCGATCCGCCGATAGCCGGCGGCGATGATCGCTTCGGCCATCTGGCGCCCGGCGCGGCGGTGCGAAATGCCTACCGCGCTGTCTACCGGAGTGCCGTCGATATCCATGATCTCGACGATCGGTACCCCCGCCTGCGCCAGCATGGCCTGCGCGGCCTCGGAATGTTCCAATCCGGCCACGATCAGCCCGGTCGGCCGCCAGGAGAGCATTTCGTAGATCACCGCCTCTTCGCGGTCGGGCGAGTAATTGGTGACACCGACAACGGGTTGCAGCCCGGTATCTTCCAGAACCTCGGAAATCCCGGTCATCACTTCGGGAAACACCATGTTCGACAGCGACGGGATCACCACACCCACAAGGTTCACCCGCTGGCTGGCCAAGGCGCCGGCGATCTTGTTCGGCACATAGCCAAGCGTACGCGCCGCCTGCAAGACCCGCTCGCGGGTGGCCTCCGACACATCGCCCCGATTTCGCAGCACGCGGCTGACCGTCATTTCACTGACACCCGAGGCCTCGGACACATCGCGAAGGGTCAGGGTGCGGCGCGGGTCTTGGGCGGAGGTGTTGGACAATTTGGCAGCCCCGAAAGTCATCTTTCTTCTTGTTAGCGTTAAATGAGCCCTTCTCCAAGGGCGGAAAACAAGATAAGTTAGCGCTAACAGTCGAAAGATTCAAACTCCCTCGTGTCCTGCAAGCTCTCAAACGGATACGGCGGACCATGGGGGGCGGAGGGCCAAGGCCGCCCCCCAATCATTTTCCGCGCGCCCGGTTGCCTTCCGGCGCATTTCCGCGCAAAAACAGCCTGCGGGCCCCGTAGCTCAACGGATAGAGCGTCCCCCTCCTAAGGGGAAGGTTGCAGGTTCAAGTCCTGCCGGGGTCGCCAGCCCTGACCCCGAGGCCCGAGATGACCCGTAGTGCCGAAATGCAGACCTTCCTGACTGCTGCCGAGGCGGCCTTGGGCCGGGTGACAGGGCCGGGGGCCGAGGTTGCCGCCGAGGTCATCCGCCGCTGGGCGGTGCCGGGGGGCGCGGGGCAAGGGGGGGATCGCCTGCCGGTTTGCGACTGGATCGCGCCGGCGCTTGCGGCGCAGACCTCACCCCTTGCCGCGAGTTTTGGCGCGTTGCAGCATCGACTGTCGTGGAGCCGAAGACGGTCTGCCGATCCGGCGAACAAGGCCTATTGGGACGGCCATGCCAATGCCATGATCCTTGGTCCCGGCGGGATTGAAGACCGCAGTGACATCTGGGTCGGCGCGACGGTCATGGCGCCCGGCACGCTTTACCCCGACCACAACCACCCCCCGGCCGAGGTCTACCTGCCGCTGTCGGCAGGCGAATGGTGGAATGCCGGGATGGACTGGACCGATCCGGGGCTTGCGGGCTTCATCTACAACCCGCCCGGAATCCTTCACGCGATGCGGGCTGGCGACAAGCCGTTCCTGGCGTTGTGGTTCCTGCCGATCTGAGTTGCCAGTGATCACGCTAGCTGCAGTGCTCTCCACAGTCCTCTGTGAACCAGTATTCTAATATTTGGATTGAGGTAACTATCGCCTCGCGCAGCTGAGTATATCTGATACTGCTTTCCGTCTTTCTGATGATTGGCAATGACCCCCGCTTCGAAAAGATCTTTTATGAACTCGTCAATATCCAACCTATTCTGCAATACGGAAAGGTCGTCAATCAGCGCGCCAGCTCCTTTATCGTATCTGGCCCACCGTATCTTTGAAATTGCGAGATTCAATAGAGCTGGAGTGTATTTGACTTCAAGCTCTGCAAAGCAATCCGTTTTGCTCACTCGTGAGTACTCGCGCAAGAACTTATCCATGTCATAACCGTCAGCGAAAAGCGAAGTACTCGAACCGTTTGTAGCCTGATAGGCTTTCAAGACTCTTATTACATCTCGAGGTCGATACCATGTTAGGTTCAGGAAAAACATTGGGAAAGCAATGTCACCCGGTCCATCCATATCTTTCACTCTTGTCGGTACAATTGATTCGACTTCCTCTTCGGTTGCACCTGCGGCCTTAATTTTGCCTTTCAAAAGTCCAATGAGTGGATTCTCAAAGTCATTCCGATAAGGCCAACTCAAGTCCACAGAGTTAGAATCTATTGTCTTGCTCAACTCCGGGTCACGCTCAATGAGTCTGTTGCGAACCTCAGGGCGAAGGCAGCAAATCACACTTACGTCAATTTTCTTCTCGACAAAGAAATCGTTCAATATGGCCGAAGCGCGCACAATGTCTCTAACAAGCGCCAACAAAACATCGTATTGATCGGACTTGGTGTCAACCTGGCTTATATTAAGCTCATCGAAGAAGAATACATGCCGATAGTTTTGATGTGATTCTGCAAACAGACGTAGACATGAATTGTTGAAGTCTTTCAGGGGCATGATTTTTTTGTCTTTATAATTCGACAAAACGTCTCGCAACCACGGTATCCCGAAATCAGGTGGTGGAGGAAGAGTCAATCCGCGCCCAATGCCTTGCGCAATACTCCGCTCAGAAAGTTCGACACTCTGGCAGAATCTTACAAAGTTCGAATTAATACCTCTCTGATGTAAATCAGAAGATATGGAATGTAGGACCCTTCTGATCCAGAGTTCCTTAAAATCATAGAAATCCTTTACCGAGTCAAATAGTTTTCCTGAACTGAGATCTTCGAGATTTAGAGCCTGCGTTACTACTGCGTCACGGATGTCGGGCCGTCCGAAGTCCTCAGAGAAACTATAAAAAGTAGATGTTACACCTTCAAATTTACGTTCATGGGCGATTTTGAGGCAGCACGAAGACTTTCCTGTCCCTTTTCTGCCTACAATGATAAAGTTCGATTTATTGGAAAGATTATCCAAAGAGAAGCCATCAGGTTGGACAAAGCTCTTTACGAAGAAATCGGGATCACGCCTGTACTCCCTCATTCCAGAGTAATCGCCGAATACGTAGTCTGAGAACTTTTTCAAGGCTCTAACCTCCATCAGGCGTCCAGATGCTCGACGCTCAACGCATTGGCCTGAATGAACTCGCGCCGCGGCTCCACGACGTCGCCCATCAGCTTCGAGAAGATGTCGTCGGCATCGGCCAGATCCTCGACCTTGACCTGCAGCAGCGTCCGCGCCTCGGGGTCCAGCGTGGTTTCCCAAAGCTGCTCGGGGTTCATCTCGCCAAGCCCCTTGTAGCGTTGCAGGGTCAGGCCCTTTTCGCCCTCGGCCAAGATCGACTTCAGCAGGTCGATCGGGCCGTGAACCATCTGCTCGCGGTCCTTGCGCACCAGTCGCGCCGGGTGGCGGTACACCTCCCGGTGCTGCCCCGCCAAAGAGGCCAGCCGCCGCGCCTCGCCCGAGCGCAGGACGGCGCCGTCAAGCGTGCGCAACTCCTCGACGCCGCGCAGCACACGGCTGAGGCGGATGCCATGGTCCTGCGTGATCCGGCCGGTCCAGCCCTTTTCATACTCGACCGCCACCATGTTCAGCCGTGCGGCCACCGCATCGGCCACGGCCTGCAGATCGGCATCGGCCCGGCCTGCATCAAAGGCCCCGGCCAAGGCCGCCTGCTCCAGAATCGCGCGGGGGTAATGGGTGGGGAAGCTGTCGAGCGCGCGCCGGAACGCGCGGGCGCCTTCGACCACCCGGGCCAGATCGGCCCCGGCGATCTCCTCGCCCGATTGCAGCCGCAACACCGCACCCTCGATGCCCATCTCGATCAGGTAGTCATCCAGCGCCGCCTGATCCTTCAGATAGACCTCGGACTTGCCGCGCGCCACTTTGTAAAGCGGCGGCTGGGCGATGTAGAGATAACCGCCCTCGATCAATTGCGGCATCTGCCGGAAGAAGAAGGTCAGCAGAAGCGTGCGGATATGCGCGCCGTCGACGTCGGCGTCGGTCATGATGACGACCTTGTGGTAACGCAGCTTGCCGATGTCGAATTCATCCCGGCCAATGCCGGTGCCAAGTGCGGTGATGAGCGTGCCGATCTCCTGACTGCCCAGCATCCGGTCAAACCGGGCGCGTTCGACGTTCAGGATCTTGCCGCGCAGCGGCAGCACCGCCTGATTGGAGCGCGACCGGCCCTGCTTGGCCGAACCGCCGGCCGAGTCCCCCTCGACCAGAAACAGTTCCGACTTCGCAGGATCGCGTTCCTGGCAATCCGCCAGTTTACCCGGCAGCGAGGCCACGTCGAGCGCGGTCTTGCGGCGGGTCAGTTCGCGGGCCTTGCGGGCCGCTTCACGGGCCAAGGCCGCTTCGATGATCTTGCCGACGATGATCTTCGCAGGGCCAGGGTTCTCCTCGAACCACTCGCTCAGCTTTTCGTTCACCAGATTTTCGACCGAGGGCCGCACTTCCGAGGACACCAGCTTGTCCTTGGTCTGGGACGAGAATTTCGGATCCGGCACCTTGACCGACAACACGCAAGTCAGCCCCTCGCGCGCGTCATCGCCGGTGAAATCCACCTTTTCCTTCTTCGCGATGCCCGAGGTCTGGGCATAGGCGTTGATGGTCCGGGTCAGGGCGCCGCGGAAGCCCGCAAGATGCGTGCCGCCGTCGCGCTGCGGGATGTTGTTGGTGAAGGGCAGCACCATTTCATTGTAGCTGTCGTTCCACCACATCGCGACTTCAACGGTAATCCCGGCCCGCTCACCGATCATGTAGATCGGCTCAGACATCACCGACGTCTTTGACCGATCTATGTATTTCACAAATTCCCGGACTCCGCCCTCATAGAACAGCTCCGTATGCAGCGGCTCGGCGGGGCGTTCGTCCTCGATGATGATCCGCACGCCCGAGTTCAGGAACGCCAGTTCGCGCAGCCGGTGCTCCAACGTCTTGAAGCTGTAATCGAGGTTCGAAAACGTGCCTTCAGGCGTATTGGTCTTGGCGCTGGCCAGAAACCGCACCTCGGTCCCACGCAAACCCGGTGCCGGCCCCACCTCATGCACATGCACGGTGCATTCGCCATATTCAAAGCGGGCGCGGTATTCCGTGTCATCGCGCCAGACCGTCAGTTCCAGCCATTCCGACAGCGCGTTCACCACCGAAACGCCCACGCCATGCAGGCCGCCCGACACCTTGTAGGCATTGCCGCCCTCATCGGTGTTGTTGAATTTGCCGCCTGCGTGCAGCTGGGTCATGATGACCTCGGCCGCCGAAACGCCCTCTTCCTTGTGCATGTCGACCGGGATGCCACGTCCGTTGTCGCGCACCGAAACCGAACTGTCGGCGTGAATCTTTACCGTGACGGCGGTGGCATGACCGGCAAGCGCCTCGTCAATGCCGTTGTCGACGACCTCATAGACCATGTGGTGCAGGCCCGAGCCATCGTCGGTGTCGCCGATATACATGCCGGGACGCTTGCGAACCGCCTCCAAGCCCTTGAGAACCTTGATGGAATCTGCGCCGTAGCTTTCGGTCTTCTTGGGCTCTTCGGCCATGTGGTCTGCATCCCCTGAATTGTCCGCGATTTATAGCGGTTCAGGGGGGGAATGTCACGCCTTGGACACAAGATTTGGTGGTCAAAGGAAGGGAATGACCAGCCCCACCCCAATCAACAGCACGCCGGAAATGACGTTCAGCCGATGGACGCTTGCCGGGCTGGACACCAGCCGCCGCGCCCGGTCGAGAAACACCGCAAGGCCCAGGTTTCCGGCCATCGGGATCAATGCCGACACCCCGATGATGAGCCCGATGTCCACCGACGTCAGGCTGCCCAGCGTGAAGAATCCTGGCAGCGCGCCCATGTAGAACAGGATCGCCTTCGGGTTGCCGATCACCGCCGCCAAGCCCACCGAAAACCCCGCCCAAAGGCCGGGTCTGGTCAGGCGGCTGTCGGCATCGCCAAGCTTGCCGGATTTGCGGATCAGCATGTAGCCCATGATGAGAAAGATCACCGCCGCCACCCAGCGCAGGACCGACAGGAAATCGCCATAGGTGCTTTCAACCCAGGATAGCCCGAGGATCGCCAGAAGCGGCCAGACCAGATCGCCCAGGGCAACGCCCACCGCCAAAGGCCAGGCCGCGGCAAACCCACCCGACAAGGCCCGCGCCATCAAGGCCACCCAGACCGGGCCGGGAACCGCCCAAAGCCCAACCATACCAAGGGCATAGATGCCCAGCTCATACCAGCTGATCGTCATGCACCTGTCTCGGGCAATGTCAGGCTTCCGTCGGGATTCAAGGGCCAGAACGGGTTCATCGCCACTTCCCAGACATGGCCGTCCGGATCGGCCCAATAGCCGGAATAGCCGCCCCAGAACACCTTTTCCGGGGTTTTCAGGGCTGTGCCTCCCGCAGCCAGCGCCGCGGCGAAGGCCGCGTCCACCTCGGCCTCGGTGGTGAAATTCTGCGCCAGCGTCACCGCGCCAGTGCCAAGGCTGGCGCCCGTCCGCCCCTGATCGGCGGCCAGATCCGCCCGCCCGAACAAGGCCAGAACCTGCCCGTGCATCTGGTAAAACGCGACGCCCGCCTGTGCCCCATGCTCCTGCCAGCCAAGCCTGCCATAAAAGGCCTTGGCGTCGGCCAGATCGGCCACGCCCAAGGTTATCAGGGTCACGCGCTGCGGAGTCATGCCGTCACCTTCGATTGCCCACCCTCATCGCGCACCGCCATCACCTGCCCCCGGTCGCCCAGGGCGTCGAACAACTCCGCCTCGGTGCCGGTCATGATCGCCTGCGCGCCAAGGGCGCAGATTTCGTCATAAAGAGCTGCGCGGCGCTGGATGTCCAGATGCGCTGCCACTTCATCCAGCAAGAGAACCGGCGCGCGTCCCAGATCGGCAGCCAGGGCGCGGGCATTGGCCAGGATCAGGCTGATGAGCAACGCCTTCTGTTCGCCGGTGGAACATTGCCCGGCTTCCACGCCCTTGGTCGCATAGACCGCCTGCAGGTCGCTGCGATGCGGCCCCAGCAGCGTTCGCCCCGCAGCCATGTCGCGCCGCCGCCCGTCAGCCAGGGCCTCGGCCAGATCTTCGGCGGGCAGATCGGCGCCACCCTCCGGCCCGACCAGCGCCATGTCCGCCCGGGGAAAAGCCGAGGCGCCCTCCTGCGCCACCCGAAGCCGCATCAGGGCCGCCTGCCGGTTGGCAATGATCGCCGTGCCGGCCTCGACCATCTGGCCTTCGAGCGCGGCATACCAGCGCGCATCGCCGACCTGATCCTTCAAGAGCCGGTTGCGGTCGCGCATCGCCTTGTCATAGGCCAAGGACACTTCGGCATGGTCCGGCGTGAACGACAGCGCGATGCGGTCAAGAAACCGCCGCCGCCCCTCCGCCGCCTCGATCCACAGGCGGTCCATCGCCGGCACCAGCCACAGGACCCGCAGCACCCGCCCCAGGGCGGCCTGCGTTGCCGCCTTGCCGTCAATCCGAACGAACCGCGCCTCACCCGCCTCGGCCCCGGTTTCAAGGTCATGGGCGGCAGCGATCCCCAGCACTTCCGCCGACACCTTCCAGCCCAGCCGCTCCGGCCGTCGCGGCAAATCTTCCGCCGCCGCCCGCCGCAGGCCGCGACCGGGCGACAACAGCGATACAGCCTCCAGAATATTGGTCTTGCCCGCCCCGTTCGGCCCGACCAAGGCCACTGGCCGCCCATCAAACGCCAGTCGCGCCGCCTTGTGGCTGCGGAAATGCGACAGGCTCAGCGATGTGATGGCAAGCCCACTCAACGCCAAGCCCTTTCATACTGGTTCAAATATCCCACGGGGGACCGGGGGTGTGAAACCCCCGGCGCGCGGTCACACGCGCATCGGCATCACGACATAGACGGCGCTGGTGTCATTGCCTTCGCGCATCAGGGTCGGGTCGCCCGAGGAGTTGAACAGGAACACCGCGTTTTCCCGATCGACCTGGCTGGCAATTTCCAGCAGATACTTGGCGTTGAAACCGATCTCCAGCCGCTCGTCCGCGTAGGCCACGGCCAGTTCTTCCTCGGCCGCACCGGAATCCGGCGCGTTCACCGACAGGACCAGCCGGTCCTCGTCGAGCGACAGCTTCACGGCCCGCGAGCGTTCGGACGACACGGTCGCCACCCGGTCGACAGCCTTGGCGAATTCGGTCGCGTCCACTTCCAGCCGCCGGGTGTTGTTCTGCGGAATGACGCGGGTGTAATCCGGGAAGGTGCCGTCAATGACCTTTGAAGTCAGGGTGATTGCGGGCGTCGCGAAACGCACCTTGGTTTCGCTGACGGAGACCGCAATCGTCGCCTCGTCGTCGTCCAGGAGCTTCCGCAACTCGTTCACCGTCTTGCGTGGCACGATCACGCCCGGCATGCCGGCCGCGCCCTCGGGCAGGGTGGCGTCGATCCGCGCCAGCCGGTGCCCGTCGGTCGCCACGCAGCGCAGCACCGGGCCACTTTCGCCGGTCGAGGTGTGCATGTAGACGCCGTTCAGGTAATAGCGTGTCTCCTCGGTCGAGATGGCGAATTTCGCCTTGTCGAACAGGCGGCGCAACTCCGGGGCCTTGGCCGAGAAGTTCGAAGAATATTCGCTGGAAGCCATCACCGGGAAATCTTCGCGCGGCAGGGTGGCAAGCGAGAAGGTCGAGCGTCCGGCCGTGATCGTCAGCCGGCCCGAGGTTGCGTCTTCCGTCAGGTTGACCAGCGCCCCGTCCGGCAGTTTGCGCACGATCTCGTGCAGCATCACTGCTGAAACCGTGGTGGCGCCGGGGCGTTCTACCATGGCGGCGGCGCGGTCCACGACTTCGATGTCCAGATCGGTTGCCCGGAAGGAAACCTGCGCGCCCTCGGCCTCGATCAGCACGTTGGCGAGGATTGGAATGGTGTTCCGGCGCTCGACAACGGATTGCGCCTGAGCCAGCGCCTTCAACAGCGTGCCACGTTCGATCGAGAGCTTCATTCTTCCCATCCCCTTGCCCGTGCCTGAAGGGACACGGAGCCAGCCCGGCAAAAGCCGGTTACAAGTGTTTTCGGGACATTGCGGGGGATTCCCCTGCCCGTCAAGGCCCGGGCGGGAGTTACCCCTGCAAGAGCCGCTTCAGCAGGTTCAGATCGTCGTTCAGCTGGCTGTCGGTGGCCATCAGCTCTTCGATCTTCCTGACGCCGTGCATGATGGTGGTGTGATCGCGGCCGCCAAAGCGCCGCCCGATCTCGGGCAGACTGCGGGGGGTCAGTTGCTTGGCCAGATACATCGCCACCTGACGCGGCCGGGCAATGTTGCGCAGCCGCTTCGGGCCGATCATGTCGGAAAGGCGGATGTTGTAATGCTCGGCCACCTTGCGCTGAATCTCCTCGATCGTCAGCTTGCGATCCGAGGCGCGCAGGATATCGGCAAGGCAGTCTTGCGCCAGTTCCAGCGTGATTTCACGGCCGACCAGCGAGGCAAAGGCGAACAGCCGCGTCAGCGCGCCTTCCAGCACACGGACATTGGTGGTGATGCGGTGGGCGAGGAACGCCAGTACGCCATTGGCAATTTGCAGGCCGGGGTATTGCTGGCGGTAGAACTCGGCCTTCTGCTGCAGGATGCCAAGGCGCAGTTCGTAGTCGGTCGGGTGCAGGTCCACCACAAGGCCGCATTGCAGGCGGCTCTTGATGCGGTCCTCCAGATCCTTGATTTCGCCCGGCGCGCGGTCGGCCGAGATGATGATCTGCTTGTTCTGGTCCACCAGCGCGTTGAAGGTATGGAAGAATTCCTCTTGCGTCGAATCCTTGCCGGCGATGAATTGCACATCATCGACCATCAGCACGTCGACCGAGCGGAAGATTTCCTTGAAATCCATGATCTGCTTGTCGCGCAGCGCCTGAACGAAGCGATACATGAACTGTTCCGCCGACAGGTAAAGCACCCGCAGCTCGGGCTGGCGAGCCTGCAGTTCATGGGCGATGGCGTGCATCAGGTGGGTCTTGCCGAGACCGACGCCGCCATAAAGAAACAGCGGGTTGAAGGTGACCGGCCCACCTTCCGCAACGCGGCGCGCGGCGGCGTGGGCCAGTTCGTTCGGCTTGCCAACCACGAAACTGTCAAAGGTAAAGCGCGCGTCCAGCGTCGCGCCGGGCAACTCGTCATCATTGGCGGCCCGGCGTTGCGCCAGTCGCGGCAGGGGCTTGGCCGGGCCGGGCGCCGGGGCTGAGGCGGCAGCCCGCACGGCGCGCGGCTGGCTGACCGTCGGGACAAAGAATTCGAGCCGCGAGACATCCTGCCCCGAGGCATTCAGCTGGTGCAGGATGTGGTCGGAAAAGTTGCGCGACACCCAGTCGCCGAAAAACGTGGTCGGGACTTCGAAGCGGGCGAGCGGGCCACGCAGTTCAGCCAGACGAATGGGCTCGATCCAGGTGGTGTAGTTGTTGCGGCCAACGCGCTTGATAAGTTCTTCGCGCAATTTACCCCAGGCCTCAATCGTCATTCTTTTTTCCGTCCCTGGCCCTTGCCCGAGCAGCCGGGCGGTGCCTTGATCTTGTTGTTTCACCGTCCTGCGATCCCGCAACACAGAGGACACCGGGCTGCCAACCCATGCCCGCGTTCTGGCGGCCATGCGCTCAAAGTCCGGTCACGAAACACAAAAAAGCCCATCAGGAAAATCTCCCGATGCCCATGTATTCCGTATGTCAGGCCGCATAAACGGCAGACTGATTAACGCGATAATCCTGAACGATTTTTATTTGTCATTGGCCGAATGGCCTGGCAGTGCCAGTCGGACTTTCGTTCAAGGTCGCGCTCTGTCCCCCAAGTCGAAGTGAATCGCAGGGTCAAGCTAGCAACTCGGCATGAAGGCGCGCAACCGAACTATGCGCTTGACAGGTGATCGGCCGATGGAATCGGAGCGGCTGTGCAAATTGGCAACGCCGGCGGCTGGAGCGAGGTCGGAAATCGTCAAATGGCGCCGGGCATCGCCGGGGGGAAGGGCCGGGAAATGCAAAAGGCGCCCCTCGCGGAGCGCCCCTTACCGAGAATCGGCTGGCCTGTGACTCAGGCGGCCGGCGCCGACAGCGCTTTGACGCGCGAGGTCAGGCGCGACATTTTGCGCGAGGCGGTGTTCTTGTGAAGAACCCCCTTGGTCACACCGCGCATCAGCTCGGGCTGAGCGGCGGCCAGAGCGGTTGCGGCGGCATCGGCGTTGCCGGAAGCGAGAGCTTCCTCGACCTTGCGCAGGAAAGTGCGGATGCGCGAGCGGCGGGCTTTGTTGACGTCCTGACGGGCCTCGGACTGACGGGCGCGCTTTTTGGACTGGGCGGTATTTGCCATGGGCTGAACTCTCTTCGGTCTTGTGTCTATCTGATCGCACGAAAGCCCGAAGCCCCCTTCATCAGAAGGAGAATCGTTCACGCCTTAAGCGGGCCCACGCGCATGTGGGGCGGCGCATAGCCCGCGCCGCCGAACTTTGCAACCGGATTCAGCGGTCGCGGAACTGCGGCTGGCGCTTTTCGATGAAAGCGGCCATGCCTTCCTTCTGGTCTTCGGTCGCAAAGGCGGCATGGAAAGCGCGGCGTTCGAACAAGAGCCCTTCGCGCAGGGTGGTTTCCAGCGCGCGGTTGACCGATTCCTTCACCGTCATCGCGATGACCGCAGATTTCTCGGCAATCTTGGCTGCCGCCTTCAGCGCCTCGTCCCGCAGTTGCGCGGCAGGCACGATGCGGCTGACCAAGCCAGCCCGCTCCGCCTCGGCAGCATCCATGAAGCGGCCCGTCAGGTTCATGTCCATCGCCTTCGACTTGCCGACCAGACGGGTCAGGCGCTGGGTGCCGCCCATCCCGGCAACGATGCCAAGGTTGATCTCGGGCTGGCCGAACTTGGCGGTATCGGCGGCCATGATGAAATCGCACATCATCGCCAATTCGCAGCCGCCGCCAAGGCAATAGCCGGCAACCGCCGCAATCACCGGCTTGCGCACGCGGGCGATCGCTTCGGCTTCGGGGCCGAAAAGATCGTCGAAATAGACATCGACATAGGACTTCCCGGCCATCTCGCGCACATCGGCCCCGGCGGCAAAGGCCTTGTCCGAGCCGGTCAGCACGATGCAGCGGATCTTGTCATTGCGGTCCGCCGCCGTCATTGCCTCGGCGAGTTCCACCATCAGCTTGGTGTTCAGCGCATTCATCGCGTCAGGGCGATTAAGCCGGATGAGACAGGTATAGTCTTCAATCTCGACGATCAGGGTTTCATAGGCCATGGCAGTGGCTCCCGGTGGTTTGTTGCGCGACCTCTAGCAGTAACGCGGACGTTATCAAGTCACCTCTGGCAGGCAGGACAGTAAAAAGACGACCGGCCCGATTGGACGGTCCTCGCAATCGTGCCGGAACAGCCGGGGGTCGGGCAGGGGCTGTCTTCGCGGTCGTAGACGCGGAAGGTATGCTGAAAATACCCAAGTTCCCCATCGGCTTGACGGTAATCCTTCAGCGAGGAACCGCCCGCGGCAATCGCCTCGGTCAACACCTCGCGGATGATCGGCACCAGCCGCACCACTTCGGCTGACGTCACGTCGCGGGCCAGCCGCAGCGGGCTGATCTGTGCCCGGAAAAGCACTTCGCAGACATAAATGTTGCCCAGCCCCGCGATGTTGTGCTGATCCAGAAGCGCCGACTTGATCGGTGTCGCGCGGCCCTTCAGGCGGGCCGCCAGATGGGTTTCATGGAAATCGTTGCCCAAGGGTTCGGGGCCAAGGGCGGCAAGGAGCGGGTGGGCATCGCAAGCGGCGGTTGCCATCAGATCCATCGCGCCAAAGCGGCGGGCGTCGTTGAATGTCACCCGCGCGCCGCCCTCCATGTCCAGAACCACATGGTCATGCTTTGCCGGCGCAGGGTGGTCATGGTGAAACTGCCCCGCCTGAACGCCGGAAACCAGCATCCGGCCCGACATGCCCAGATGGATGAGCAGGGTTTCTCCGGTGGACAGATCGGCCAGGATATATTTCGACCGCCGCCGCAGCCCCAGAACCTGCGCGCCGGTCAGCCGTTCCGCCATGCGGGGCGGGAACGGCCAGCGCAGATCGGGCCGGTTCACGGCGGCCTTTTCAATCCGCCGCCCTTCCATCGCAGGCAATAGCCCCATGCGGACGGTTTCGACTTCGGGCAGTTCGGGCATGCGACCTCGTGGCGGCATTGAGGAGTGGGGGCTTCCCCCCTATAAGGTGGCCAAGACAAAGGAAGGGCAAGCCCCGATGACCGCAGACAAGGCTGGCGACAGCACCACCCATTTCGGCTTTCAGACCGTGCCAGAGGGCGAAAAGGCCGGGATGGTGCATGGCGTCTTCAGCCGCGTGGCGTCGAAATATGACGTGATGAATGACCTGATGAGCATGGGCATCCATCGGGTCTGGAAGGACGCCATGATGGATTGGCTGGCGCCGCGGCCCGGCCAGCGCCTGCTGGACGTGGCAGGGGGCACCGGAGACGTGGCCTTCCGTTTCCTGAAACGCGCGCCGGGCGCGACGGCGGTGGTCTGCGACATGACCGAGCCCATGCTGATCGAGGGTCGCAAGCGGGCCGAGGCCGAGCGCATGGCCGACAGCCTCGACTGGGTGGTGGGCGATGCCATGGCCCTGCCGTTCCCCGACAATTCCTTCGATGTCTACACCATCTCCTTCGGCATCCGGAATGTGGTGCGCATTCCCGACGCCTTGAAGGAAGCCTACCGGGTGCTGAAACCCGGCGGGCGTCTGATGGTGCTGGAGTTCAGCCAGATTCCGAACGACCTGATGCAGAAGGCCTATGACCTCTACTCGTTCAACGTCATCCCGGTGATGGGGCAGATCGTGGCGAATGACCGCGACAGCTATCAGTATCTGGTCGAATCCATCCGCAAGTTTCCGGACCAGGATACCTTCCTTGGCATGATCCGGGCTGCCGGCTTTGCCCAGAGCAAGTATCGCAACCTGACCATGGGGATCGCCGCCCTGCATTCGGGCTGGAAGATCTGATGCGCGGACCCCACAACATCTGGCGGCTCATCCGTACTGGTGCGACCTTCGAACGCACCGGCGCGATGGCCGTGGTTCTGGAGGCGATGGAGGCCCCGGCCCGGCTGCGCTTTGCCGCCCGGCTGTTGGGCTGGCCCTTCAAATGGCTGGGCGTCAAGGGTGATCCGACCCTGCCGCCGGTGACACGGGCGCTCACCGCCCTTGGCCCGGCCTATATCAAGTTCGGCCAGATCCTTTCTACCCGGCCCGACATCGTAGGTGACGAGCTGGCCGACCAGCTGAAATATCTGCAGGACAAGTTGCCGCCCTTCGGCATGGAGGATGCGAAGAAGGCGATTGCCACTGAACTGGGCTCCCCGGTCGAGGCGCTGTTCGAAAGCTTTTCCGAACCCGTCGCCGCAGCCTCGATTGCGCAGGTTCACCGGGCGCGGGTGATCGAGACGGGGCAGGAAGTCGCGGTCAAAGTCCTGCGACCGGGCATCGAGCGTGCCTTCCGCCGCGATATCGACGCCTTCTATTTTGCCGCCCGCAGCATCGAATACATTGCCCCGTTTTCGCGTCGCCTGCGCCCCGTCGATGTGATCGCGCATTTCGAAGGCGTGGTGATGGGCGAGCTGGACATGCGGCTCGAAGCATCCGCCGCCTCGGAATTCGCGGAAAACACAAGGGATGATGCGGGATTTCAGGTGCCCACGCCGCTGTGGCGACTGTCGGGCCGCACCGTGCTGACCCTTGGCTGGGCTGAGGGCATCGCGCTGTCCGACAATCCGGCCCTGGATGCGGCGGGCCATGACCGGGTGGCTCTGGGCGCGCGGGTCCTGTCGCTGTTTCTGTCGCACGCGCTGCGCGACGGCCTGTTCCACGGCGACATGCATCAGGGCAACCTGAAGGTGGCCGAGAATGGCGATATCATCGCCTATGATTTTGGAATCATGGGCCGGATTGATGCCTATACCCGCCGGGTCTATGCCGAGATCCTTTACGGCTTCATCCGCCGCGATTACCGCCGCGTCGCCGAGGTGCATTTCGAGGCTGGCTATGTTCCCGCCGACCGCGACATCGACGAATTCGCGCGTGCGCTGCGCGCCGTGGGCGAGCCGATCTTCGGGATGGAGGCAAGCCGGGTGTCGATGGCGCGGCTTCTGGCCTTCCTCTTCGAAGTGACCGAAAAATTCGGCATGGAGACGCGGACCGAGCTGATCCTGCTGCAACGCACCATGGTTGTCGTCGAAGGCGTGGCGCGGTCGCTGGACCGCCATATCAACATCTGGGAAATCGCCCGGCCCGTGGTCGAAAGCTATATCACCGGCAATCTGGGCCCCTTGGCGTTCTTGCGGGATCTGACGCTGACCGCGCGGGTGTTGTCACGCTTTGGCCCCCGCCTGCCGCGGCTGGTGGAGCAGGCCCTGATTGCGCAGGCCGTACTGCCCCCGCCGGTCAAGGCGTCGCGCACCCGCCGTCGCCTGGCGCAACTCGGGCTGGCATTGGCGGTATTTGGCCTTGGCCTCTGGCTTGGCAGGGTGCTTTAGCCGTCCAGCGCTTCGGGCACCCGCAGCGCGGTGATCTTCGACGACAGCACCTCGATCCCGCCTTCCAGCACCAGCATCGCCCCGGCCGGGCCGTTGCGGGCCTCGATGATGCGGGCATAGGATTCGATCGGCGCCTCCCCCAGCAGCGTCTCGCCGGAAAAGCTTTCCAGCGAGAGGCTGTAGGCGCCGTCGGGCAGCGGATCGCCCGCCGCATCGCCGCCGAGCCAGTCGTAAAGCCCGGCCTCGACCGGCACATCTTCGCGCGAGACCAGTGCCCCCGACGAATCACGCACCACCAGAACCGCACTGTCCGCCCCGATCGCCGGGGAAAGCTGCATGGTGACCGGATCGCCGTCCATCCAGACCGGGGCCTCGGCCCGCGCCTCTTGCCCGACCCATCCCGCAAGCTGCGACATGCCCAGGACCGCCATCTGGCCGCCAAGGCTTGCCAGAAGCTCATTGGTGCGGGCTTGCTGCTCCACCCCGGAAAAGGTGGCCAGTTGCGTGGCGTAATCGGTGGAATCGATGGGATTCAGCGGATCCTGATTTTGCATCTGGGCGGTGAGCATTTTCAGGAACGTGTCGAAATCCGATGAAATCAGCGGCTTGGCGCTGGAGGGAGGCGCCGCCGAGGTCGTGGCCGTGGTGATGGCAGAGGTTGTCATATGGTGGTTTCCCTAAATGCGCAGATCAAGCGCCCCGGCCGCCGCCATGGGCCTGTGCGAGACCGGCGCGGGCGGGGTGAAATCCGGGGTCGCGCCTGTCGTCGGGGCGCGGGTGTCAAAAGTCGTCTCCGCGCGTGGCTGTCGGCCGTCGCTCCAGCCGCCAAAGGAAAAGCTGCCGGCCTGAATGCCCAGCTGCTTCAGTTCCGCCGCCAGCTCGGGCAGGTGGCGGCGCATGAGATCAAGCGTTTCGGCCCGTTCGGCCGAAAGCGTGATGCTGAGACCGGCGCCCTCGGGACGCATGTCGAAATGCAGGCGGCCGAGGGTTTCGGGGGCAAGCGTCAGCTCGATGCGGCCGGGCTGATCGGTCGTCAGGTTTGCCGAGGGGTGACTGGACGGCGCTTGAGTGACGTGGGCCAGACTTGCCAAGGCCCGTAAGGCCTGCTGCCAAGGGGGCAAGGGCGGGTCCGCGGCGGCCGGCGCCGGAGCCGACGCGGCAACAGATGTCCCCGCCCCCTGAGAGACTGCAGAAAGGATCAAGGGCGGCGTATCCGCAGGGGTGGCGCGCGTCGGGGCCTCGGCAGGGGCTGGCGGGGGCTCGGTCGGCGGCGCGGAATTCGCAAGGGGGGGCATGCCGTCAAGGCCAAAGCCAGGGCGCGTGCGGGCGGAAGCAACGTCACCGGTGGCAGGCTCTGCCTCGTCAGGAACCGGATCTAGCCCCGCTGTCTCCGTCGAAATCGTCAGGGGCGACGCGGGCAAGCCCATGTCCCGGCGGGCACGCGCAGGTTCAGGCGGCGGCGTCGGGTCCGGACCGCTTTCACCAGACGCAGCCTCCGCCGCACCGGAAAGCCGGATCGCGATTTCCGCCACACTCGAATGCATTTGGCCTTGCGGCGGGGTCGGATGGGCCGGTCCGGCAAGAAAAGCGGGTTGGCCCTGATGCGGCCGTGAATTGGGCTCCCCCAGGTCGGATTTCTGCTGGCTCAAAGCCTGCAAAACTTCGGTCGCGCGGGCCGAACGGTGCGCGACGGCCTGCGATCCGGCGCCCGCAGGGGTGGCATCGTTACGGAAGGGGATGCCGGCGCGCACCCCGTTCGTCGCGGCCTGTTCAGGCAATCCATCGCCGTGAACCGGCCCGCGCGGCGCGTTGACATGAACAGCCAACGTGTCCGACGGGGGGAGGGCAGGCTCGGCGCTGTTTCCTTCTGCCGCGTCGGGCGGGAGAGGCAGGGTGGCCTGTGGCATCTCGGGCGCGTCGTCATCGCCCGCCGAGGCATCCTTTGCTGCGCGGTCCGGACGGGCAGGCGGAGTGTCCGGGGCAGGGTCCGAACCCGTCAGACAGGCTTTTTCACCCTCTGCAATCGCAAGCCCGGAGCCGGCCAGATCTGCACCAGCCGGGGGCGCGGCCACCGCTTCGGCCCGCGGCTGCCCGGCCAGATGCGGCCCGCTTCCTGGCGGGCCCAAAGCTGTCTTGCTGACGCAGGACGGGAGGGTGCCCGCAGGCTCAAGGATTTCGCCCCTCTGTCGGGCAGTGGGCGGCTCCGGTGCCGGACGTGCCGAACCGAGTTGCCCGATTGCCGCCAGCGACGGCGCGCGCGCATACTTTTCAGGCGCGGTCGGCGTCCGCTTCGAAGCCGCTGCTTCGGCACTTTGCTCCATCAAGCCCGGGTCCGCCGGAGGCAAGTCCCGGGTATGGTACGCCGGCGCGGCGGCCCCGTCCGTACCCCTCGCGCCTTCCGCCATTTTCGAAACGAGGCCGGCGAAGGGGGGCAGTGCCGCCGCCCCGGCGCCCGCAGGCAGATCGGGGATGATCTGCGGTTCCTGCGCCACGTCAGGCTCGGCCTCGGCCTCTGAAACCGCGGCGAGAAACCCTGACTCCGGTGTTGCACCATCTTCGGTCTCGGGTATGCGGCCTGCCGCCCGCTGGGGGAGCAAGGGGAAATCTGGCATGACAGACAACATGGACCCTCCGACTTCTGCCGTGTGCCCCTTTTTGGCCGATGGATCCTTACCGGTTGTTTACCGCTTGCCCCCATAGTGCAGAAAATTCAACGCAACCGAGGGCAGGATGTTCTCAGCCGATCCGTCACCGCTTTCCGCCTTGCCCGGCGCGCAGGGTCGCGACGCCCAACTCTTGCGCAAGTCGCAGGAGCTTGAGGCCGCGTTTCTGGCGGAAATGCTTTCCTTTTCCGGGCTTTCCACTCCGAGCGAAAGCTTTGGCGGCGGTGCCGGCGAAGAGCAGTTCGCCTCATTCCTGCGGGCGGAACAGGCAAGGCTGATGGTCGCGCGCGGCGGGATCGGGCTTGCCGAAGTCATCTTCGAATCGATGAAATCCAGAGAGGGGCAGCGCGATGGAAACCCTTGAGGCCCTGCTTGAGGAGGTGCGGGCAGCCCTGCGGCGGGCGGATTTCAAACGGCTTACCCAGTTGACGCCTGCGATCGAAGCCGCCAGCGCCACCCTTGATCTTTCCATCGGCAGGGAGGCCCTGCTGCGGCTGCAGGAAAAGTCGGCAACGAACGCCGCCCTGCTTGAGGCCGCGCGCCGCGGCATTCGCGCGGCCCGTCGCCGGGTGGAAGAGGCCCGCAGCGCGACGCGATCGTTGCAAACCTATGACAACACAGGAAAACGCGCCGATATCCTGGCGGCGGGCCTGACCGCCGGCCGATTCTGATGCGCTGGGCCGATCGCTCAAATGCCGCGCAAATCCTGGATCGCAATTAGGACTCTCTTAGAGGTTCGCGCCCTTCAATCGCCCTGCATCCCATGACGGGATGGCACGCCGGGAAGACCGCCCGCCGTACCGGACCAAAGGACCAGCCAGCCGCGGCGCCCTGCCGTGGCGCAACCCGCCTTGCGCAAAAGCGCCGGCAGATCGCAAAGGATCAGGACATGTCGTCCATTCTGACCAATACCAGTGCCATGGTCGCGCTTCAGACCATGAAGAACATCAACACCAGCCTGAACCGCACCCAGCAGGAGATTTCCACCGGCAAGACCGTGGCAACCGCCAAGGACAACGCCGCAGTCTGGGCGATTTCCAAGGTGATGGAATCCGACGTGAAGGGCTTCAAGGGGATCTCCGACAGCCTCTCGCTGGGCTCGTCCACCATCGCGGTCGCCCGCGAGGCCTCGGAAACCGTGACCGATCTGCTGACCGAGATCAAAGGCAAGATCGTCGCGGCGCAGGAAGAAAACGTCGATCGCAGCAAGATGCAGACCGACATCACCGCGCTGCGTGACCAGATCGCCTCGGTGGTGGGGGCGGCGCAGTTCAACGGGCTGAACCTGATCCAGGGCACCGAGGATGTGAATGTGCTGTCCTCGCTGGATCGGGCGGCCAACGGCAACGTGACCGCCTCGAACATCACGGTGAACCGCCAGGATCTTTCGACAACGGCAGGCACCTATGGCAGCGGCACGTCGCTGGCTGCCAACGCGGTGGTGGCCGACAGCGCCTCGGCGATTGCCTCGACCGGCAACACCGCGCAGGTGACCTTTGCGGCGACCTGGGCCGCGGGTGACACGGCGTCGCTGTCGATTGCCGGCGTCGATGTCTCCCATTCCGCCGCCGGAACCTCGGTGACCGACATCGCGACGGCCTTTGCAGGGGCCATCAATGCACTTGGCCTGGAAGGGGTCACGGCGTCGAATTCGGCGGGCGTGCTGACCATCACCTCGACCCGGGCCTTTGAGGGCCTGTCGGTCACCCAGACATCGACCACCGCGGGCGACGGCACGTCGAACATCACCCAGGTCAACGGGGCCGCGCCCGCAGGGAGCAACACCGCCACGAGTTCGACCATTTCGCAGCGCGCGGAGCGGATCGACTTTTCGACCACGGCTGCCGTGAACGAAGGCGACGGCTACAAGGTGACCGTCGGGACGGCGTCTTACAACTACATTGCAGGCAAGGGCGAAACCATGGAAGACGTCGCGCGCGGGCTGAAGGTCGCCATCGACTCCGCGGGTCTTTCCGGTGTGACGACCTCGGTTGCCCAAAGTGACACCGGGGCCTGGCAGCTGAACGTCGACAACGACGGCAGCGGCTCGGCCAGCCTTGCCTTCTCCAGCACCGGCAATGCCGGCGGCGAGGCCTCGGGCGGGCTTTTCGGTCTGGATTCCATCGATGTGCGGACCAATGCCGGTGCCGATGCAGCGCTGACCAATATCGAGACCATGATCACCCGGTCCATCGACGCGGCAGCGGCCTTCGGTTCGGCGCAGAACCGCATCGACATCCAGAACGACTTCGTCGGCAAGCTGACGGATGCGATGAAGGCCGGGATTGGCACGCTGGTCGATGCCGACATGGAAGAAGCCTCGGCCCGCCTGCAGGCGCTGCAGGTCCAGCAGCAACTGGCCACCCAGGCGCTTTCGATCGCCAATCAGGCGCCCCAGAACATCATGGCGCTCTTCCGCTGATGACGGGGGCCGGGGGCCGCTCCCCCGGCCTTTTCTCTCTCGCCCCATGATCCCAGGAGGGATTTCCCGTGATTGCCCAATCCGCGGCGGCCCAGGCCGCCTATGCCCGCCCCGAAGCGCCACAGCGCAACCCTCGGGCCCTGGAATACGATCTTCTGGCCCGCGCCACCAAGGCCCTGACCTTGGCCATGCACGAGGATGGCCCGCGCTATGGCCGACTTCTCGCGGCGCTGGATGAAAACCAGCGGCTCTGGTCCACGCTCGCCGCAGATGTCGCGGAGCCCGGCAACGGCCTGCCGCAAAAGCTGCGTGCCCAGCTGTTCTATCTTTACGAATTCACCGCGCTGCACAGCCGCGCCGTGCGCGACAAGGGGGCCTCGGTCGAGGTGCTGATCGATATCAACACCGCCGTCATGCGCGGCCTGCGCGGACAAGGAGCGGTGACATGAGCGGTCTTGTCCTGAAGCTTGGCCCGCATGAGCGGGTGCTGATCAACGGTGCGGTGATTGAAAACGGGGACAAACGGTCGCGCCTTGCCATCATGACGCCGCATGCCAATATCCTGCGGCTGCGCGATGCGATCCACCCGGAAGAGGTCAACACCCCGGTTCGGCGCGTCTGTTACATCTCGCAACTGGTCCTGTCGGGGGATGCCGAGCCTGCCGACGCAAGGATGCAACTCTTGCGCGGGATCGAACAGCTCAGCCAGGTCCTGACCGACCATGACAGCCGCGCGTTGCTGACCCAGGCCACCGCCGCCGTTCTGGAGGATCAGCACTATCAGGCGTTGAAAGCTCTGCGCGGTCTCTTGCCGCGCGAAGGGCGCCTTCTCGCGGCGCGCCGGTCATGACCTTTACACCCGCCCTGCCCTTGACGGGATATGCCGGGTGGGTGTTCCTGAAGCGAACGGCCACGACCCAGCAAACCGTGCTGAACGCCCAGCCCGAGGCCCGACGCGATGAGACCTACTTCCGTGAAAACATCGGCAAGATCGATACGGCGGCAGAGCTGGTTGCCGATCGCCGCCTGCTGAAAGTCGCGCTCGGCGCCTTCGGTCTGGAACATGACATCGACAGCAAGGCTTTCATCCAGAAGGTGCTGGAAGGGGGAACCTTGCAGGCTGGCAGCCTGGCCAACAAGCTTGCCGACAAGCAGTATCAGAAACTGTCGGCAAGCTTCGGCTTTGGCGATTTCAAGACGCCAAGAAACAAGCTTTCGGATTTTCCCGACAAGATCCTCGCTGCCTACAAGGTGCGCAGCTTCGAGGTCGCCGTTGGCACCCAGAACGAGGATCTGCGTCTGGCCATGAATGCCGAACGCGAAATGGCCACGCTTGCGGCCAAGTCCACCACTTCGAACGATGCGCGCTGGTATTCCGTTCTGGGCAGCCCGCCGCTGCGACGTGTTCTTGAAAAGGCGCTGGGCCTGCCCAGGGCCTTCTCAAGCCTGGATATCGACCGCCAGCTTGAAGCCATGAAGGACAAGGCCAGGTCACAGTTCGGCACCGACCAGATTGCCGATTTTGGCGACCCGGCGACCATGGAAAAACTCCTCCGCCGGTTTCTCATCCGTTCCGAGGCCGAGGCTTATCGCAGCCAGTTCGGTGCCAGCGCCGCGTTAACGCTGATGTCGAATGCCGTGACCTTCGCGCGCAGCAGGTGATCTGCCGCGCGGGAGGTGAGACCCGGACGCCAACGGCGCGGCGGGCGAAGAGTGCCCGTCAGGGCTCGATGAGCTCACGGTCCAAGCACTGACGCCAGGCGCCGGAAGCTGCCCGCAACTCCCTCGGCCGGGGCGTCTTCGGCGAGAAACGCATCCAGCGCCGGCCAGATCCGGATCGCGGCATCAATGGTGACGTCCGATCCCTTGGCATAAAGCCCGGCCTGAACCATCAGTTCCGCCCGGTCCCAGGCCCCGAGAAGCCGCCGAGCCTCGGCGATCAGGGTGTTTTCTTCTCCACTCGCCGCCTCTGGCAGACTGCGCGAGACCGAACGCAAAAGGTCGATCGCCGGAAAGCGCCCGCGTTCGGCAATCTTGCGATCCATGACCACATGGCCATCAAGCACCCCGCGCAGGATATCGGCGACGGGTTCTTCCATGTCGGAGCCGGCGACCAGAACCGAAAAGACCGCAGTGATGTCGCCGGCGTTTTCCGGCCCCGGCCCGGCGCGCTCGGCAAGCCCCATGATCGCCTGATTGAGCGAGGGCGGATACCCCCGTAGGGCGGCGCTTTCCCCGGCGGCCAGCGCCACTTCGCGATGCGCCTCGGCAAAACGCGTGATCGAATCGGCCAGGAGCAGCACATGCAGCCCCTGATCGCGGAAATGCTCGGCAGCGGCCATCGCGGCATAAAGGCAGCGCCGCCGTGTCAGCGCCGGCTGGTCCGAGGTCGCCACCACCACCACAGACCGCGCCATGCCCGTCGGTCCCAGCACCCGCTCGGTGAATTCCCGCAGCTCGCGCCCGCGTTCTCCGATCAGGGCGATCACAACGACATCCGCCGATACCCCGCGCGCGAATTTGGCCAGCAGCGAGGATTTGCCGACGCCGGATCCGGCAAAAAGCCCAATCCTTTGCCCGCGCACCAAGGGAAGCAGCGTGTCAAATACCGCCGTTCCGGTCGAAAGCCGGGCTCCGAGAGGTCGGCGCTGCGCGGCAGCGGGCGCCGCGCGGCTGAGCGGCCGGCCAACCGGCCCGCGAAACAGCGGCTTGCCATCAAGCGGCCTCCCGTTCGGATCCACGATCCGGCCGATCCAGCTGTCATCAGGGGCAATTTCTGCGGGTCCGGCCAGTTCCACCGGCAGGCCGATCGCAAGACCGTCGGCCGTGCCATCCGTCAGGACGACCATCTCGTCGGGCGAAAGCTGCAGGATCTCTCCCTCCAGGTTTCCCAGCCGCACCTGATCGCCTTGATGCGCAAGGCTTTCCAACCCGCGCACCCGAAGGGTGCCCCGGGAAATGCCGGCGACCCGCCCGATCGGGGCGACGACAGGAATCGCAGAAATCCGGGTCCGCAGCGGGCTGAAAACATCGGCCATGGGATTCTCCCTTTGTTCCTTACGCTTTTTAAAGGAATCACCCTTAAGCCTTGATGAAAGAGGCAAGGGGAGAAGCCCCGATGTTTGAAAAATTGCAGATCACCGCCATGGCGCAATCCATGGCTTCGCATGCCGGGGCCAGAATGGGCCTGATTGCGCAGAACGTCGCCAATGCCGATACGCCCGGCTTCAAGGCGATGGACCTGCCCTCGTTCGCCGAAGCCTACCGCGCGGCGGAACCCGGCGCGCTGCGGCAAACCCGCGTCGGGCATCTTGGCGGGCTTGAGGCCGAAACCCTGACCACCCCGCGTCAAACCAGCGGGGCAGAGGCGCCGAATGGAAATTCGGTTTCGCTGGAAGAGGAAATGGTCAAGGCCGCCAGCGCGCGGCAAGACCATGAAATGGCGCTCGCCATCTATCGCAACACCTCTGACATCATCCGCGCCAGTCTGGGCCGGAAATAGGGGGGGTGAATGAGCGATCTTCTCAAATCCCTGTCCTTCGCCGCCTCGGGCATGGAGGCGCAGGCCATGCGGCTGCGGCATGTCTCGGAAAACATCGCCAATGCCGATACTCCCGGATACCACCGGAAAGTGGTGTCCTTTCAGGAAGAAATGCAGACCGGGCAGGTCAAGACCGGCCCGGTGACGCTGGATGGCAGCGAATTGCTGCGCGTCTACGACCCCGGCCACCCGCTGGCCGACGAGACCGGTCATTATGATGGATCGAACGTCGATCTGGTGATCGAAATCGCTGACGCGCGCGAAGCGCAGCGCAGCTATGAGGCGAATCTCAGGATGTTCGATCAGGCGCGGCAGATGACGCAAAGCCTGTTCGATCTTCTGCGCCGATAAGGGGGCTGAGCCATGGATGTCAGAACCTCGCTTGCCACGCAAAGCTATGCGCAGGCCCGCAGCGCCGCCGCGCCGAAACCCGGTGCGGCGGAGGCGGGGTTTGCCCGGCTCGCCGGCAGTTTCGCCGAAACCCTGGCGCAGGGCGAGCAGACCGCCCGGGCAGCCATGACCGGCGGGGCGGATCCGCATGCGCTGGTGCAGGCGCTCGCCTCCAGCCAGCTTGCCGTCGAAACCGTGGCCACAGTGCGCGACAAGGTGGTCGAAGCCTATCAGGAAATCCTGAGGATGCCGATATGACCGAGGAAGCGCTGTTCGATGTGTTGCGGCAGGGGCTTTGGGCCTCGGTGCTGATTTCCTCGCCGCTTCTGGCCGTAGCCCTGGTTGCGGGCGTGGTGGTGGGGCTGTTTCAGGCCCTGACCTCGATTCAGGAGGCGACGCTGACTTTCGTGCCGAAAGCCGGGCTGATGATCGCGGTGTTCTGGGTGTCGATGAGCTTCATGACCGCGACGCTGGTGTCGTTCTTCACCGACCGGGTCATCCCGATGATCGCCGGGGGCTGAGCCATGGATGCCGCAGGATATACCGCGCTGACACGCCAATCCGGTCTGATGCGGGAAATGCAGGTGGTGGCGAACAACATCGCCAATCTGTCGACCACCGGCTTTCGGCGTGAAGGGGTGATCTTTTCGGAACATGTTACCCGCATGGCTGAGGGGCCCTCGCTGTCGATGGCCAACGGCAATGCCCGTCTGGTGGACCTGTCGCAGGCCGGCGTCAGCCAGACCGGCGGGACCTACGATCTGGCGATTCAGGGCGACGGGTTTTTCCTGATCGAAACCCCGGGCGGGCAGGCGCTGACCCGCGCCGGGGCCTTCACCCCCTCGGCCACGGGCGAGCTTGTCACCCCCGATGGCAACCGGCTGCTCGATCAGGGCGGTGCGCCGGTGTTCATCCCGCCCGGCGCGGCCAGAGTGGCCGTGGCCGAGGACGGCACGGTTTCCGCCGATGGGCAGCCCGTTGCCCGCATCGGTCTTTGGGGGCCGGTGGATCCGGCGGATTTGCGCCATCAGTCTGGCACGGTCTTTGCCGCCGGTGAGATGCAGCCGCTGGACGGCGCGACGATCCTTCAGGGCTTTCTTGAGGACAGCAACGTCGAGCCTGTCTCGGAAATCGCCCGGATGATCGAAGTGCAGCGCGCCTATGAGATGGGCCAGAAATTCATGGATGCCGAGGACCAGCGCATGCGCGGCGTCATCCAGACTCTCGGGAGGTAAACCATGAAGGCCCTGCAGATCGCCGCCACCGGCATGAGCGCCCAGCAGATGCGGGTGGATGTGGTGTCCAACAACCTCGCCAACATGTCGACCACGGGTTACAACGCCCGCCGGGCCGACTTCGCCGACTTGCATTATCAACAGCTTGCGCGGCCCGGCAGCATTGCGGCCGAAGATGGCACGATGCTGCCAACCGGCGTGCAGATGGGCCTTGGCGTGCGCCCGGCCGCGGTGTCGGTGGTGCTGGCGCAGGGCACGCTTGCAGCCACGGGGGGCGATCTCGACGTGGCCATCGAAGGGCAAGGTTATCTGGAGATCACCCTGCCCTCGGGCGGGTCGGCCTATACCCGCGACGGCGCCCTGAAACGCACGGGGGACGGGCTGATCGTGACCTCGGATGGCCACCCGGTCGCGCCGGGGGTGACGATTCCCTCCGACGCGCGGTCGGTCTCGATCAACGCAAATGGCGAGGTCTACGCCTATTTCGACGGGCAGGTCGAACCGCAACTGCTGGGCCAGATGAACCTTGTCGGCTTCAGCAATGAAAAGGGGCTGGAGGCGATCGGCTCGAACCTGTTTCTGGAAAGCCCGGCCTCGGGACCGCCGCTGGTTGGCACGGCGGGCGCGGAGGGTCTTGGTGTGCTGCGGCAGGGCTATCTCGAGGAAAGCTCGGTCGATGCAGTGCGGGAAGTCACCGAACTTATCAAGGCGCAGCGCGGCTACGAGTTGAACGCCAAGGTCATCACGGCGGCCGATCAGATGCTGTCGGCCACCACGCAGGTGCGCTGATGTGGCGTCTGCTGCTCTTGCTGGTTCCCACGGCCGGCATGGCCGACAGCCTCGTCGCCGCCCGCGTCATCAAGGCACAAACCGCCTTGGTGGCCGAAGACGTGACACTGGTTGCCGCCGAGATTCCCGGCGCGCTGACCGATCCGGCACAGGCCATCGGCCAGGAAGCCCGCGTAGCCATCTATCCCGGCCGCCCGGTTCTGGCCGGCACCCTTGGTCCGGCCGCCGTGGTGGATCGCAACCAGATCGTGACGCTGACCTATCAGGCCGGCGGACTTGCCATCCGCACCGAAGGCCGGGCGCTGGCGCGCGGTGGGGTGGGGGATGTCATCGAGGTGATGAACCTGGCTTCACGGACAAAGATCACTGGCCGCGTCGGTGCCGATGGTGGCATTGCGGTCGGCCCGCAACCAACCCCGTAAAGGATATTCCCATGCGCCCGGTTTTCATTGCCCTCATTGCCGTCACGGCCTGCGGCCGGTTGGAACAGGTGGGCAAGGCCCCTGCGTTCACGCCGCTGGAAGGGTCTTACCAGCACCACGCGATGTATTCGACGCCGCTGCCCGAAGACCTGCCGCCCGAAGGGCCGACCGATGTCTCGTCGCTGTGGACGGCCGGGCGAAGCTCGCTTTTCGGCGACCGGCGCGCGGCGCAGCGCGGCGATATCCTGACGGTGGTGATCGAGATCGACGACAAGGCCGAGATTTCCAATTCGACGGGGCGCAGCCGGGCGGGCAGCGAAAGCATGGGCATGCCCAGCCTGTTCGGCATTCCGCAGAGGCTGGATGAAACCCTGCCCGAAGGCGCCAGCATGGCCGAAGCGGTCAGTACCAACGGCGCGTCGAGCTACAAGGGCAGCGGCAATGTCTCGCGCAATGAAAAGCTGACCCTGCGGGTGGCGGCGACGGTGGTGGAGGAGCTGGCGAATGGCGTCCTGCGCATCGAGGGCCAGCAGGAAGTGCGGGTAAACTATGAGCTGCGGGAACTCCTCATCTCAGGCTATGTGCGCCCGATCGACATCAGCCGCCAGAACGAGATCACCTATGACAAGATCGCGGGCGCGCGGATTTCCTATGGCGGGCGCGGCCAGATCACCGATGTCCAGCAACCCCGATATGGCCAGCAGGTGGCCGATATCCTTCTGCCGTTCTGAGCCGCCATGATCCGCAAGCTTCTTCCCGTTCTCTTGGCCCTCGTGGGGCTGTCCATTGGCGCAGGCGCGGGTCTGATCCTGCGCCCCGTCCCCGAACCGCCCTTGGCCGGGGACGCAGCCGAAGCCCCGGCAGCAGAGCCGCAGGACGCGGCCGAGCCGGAGGTGCCGCCGGAATATGTCAAGCTGAACAACCAGTTCGTCGTTCCAGTCATGGAGGACGGCAAGGTCATCTCCATGGTGATCCTGTCCCTGAGCCTTGAGATCGAGCCGGGCAAGAGCCAGGATGTCTATGCCCGCGAGCCGAAACTGCGTGATGTGTTCCTGCAGGTGCTGTTCGATCACGCCAATGCCGGCGGCTTCCAGGGTTCGTTTACCGATGGATCGAACCTTGTCCTGCTGCGCAGGGCGCTGCATGAGGCGTCGATGTCGGTGATCGGCGAAGTGGTGAAAGACGTGCTGATCAGTGACATCGCCCGGCAGGACAGCTGACCGGCGTCATCTGGCCAGCTTTTCCCGCAGCCGTTGCAGCGCCTCGGCCTTGCCGAATGCCTCAAGCGCCCCGTCGCGGACATCAAGCCAGTGCCGGGTCTGCCGGGCCAGGACGAGGTTGATTTCGGCGCGTCGCGAATCCGCCCAGCGTTCATAGGCGACGCCGGCCAGCGCGGCGGAGGCGCCGACGAGGTCGCCGGGCGAGGTCGGTGCAGACCGGGAAAGCCCGGCAAGGGCCGCCTCTGACCTTGCCTTGGCTTCGCTGGCGAGGCGCAGCTGGGCAAGGCGATGGTCCAGCATCATCTCGGCCAGACCGGTCAGCCGCGACAGGTCCTTGGGATTCATGAGCGTCCTTTCCGGCGTTTCTTCAGCGCCTCGGCAAAGCGGATGGCCGCCGCGACCGGCTTGTAATGCTCGGGGCGGATCGGCTCGCCGATCTCGACCGCGGCATGGATCGCCCGTGCAGTTGGCGGATCGGAATGCAGGGGCACGCCGGCAAGGGCGGCCTTCTCGCGGATGCGGGCGGCGATCTCGTCAACCCCCTTGGCCACGCAGACCGGCGCGTTCCGGTCGCTGCGTTTCCAGCGCAGCGCCACCGCATAATGGGTCGGATTGACGATCACCACATCGGCCTTGGCCACGTCCTGCAACATCCGGTTGAGCGCGATTTCCTGACCTTTCTGGCGCCGGGCGGCCTTGGCATGCGGATCGCCCTCGCTGTCTTTCACCTCGTCCATCATTTCCTTGTAGGACATGCGGTTGCGCTTGCGGTGCTGCGCCTGCTGCCAGAAATGATCGACAAGGCCAAAACCGGCGGCCAGGAGCAGGATCAGGCTCAGGAATTCGACCATCAGTCGCAGCATCAGCGCGATCGAGGCCGGCGCGGGCAGACCCAGGCTTGCGGCGATCTCGGCAGAGCGGTGCCAGAGATGCAGCGCCAGCATCAGGCCGACCGCGACCAGCTTGACCGCGCTCTTGCCGAACTCGAACAGACCCTGCGGGCCGAATTTCTGCTTTGCCGTTGCAAAAGGCGAGATTCGGGACAGGCGGGGTGCCAGTTTTTCCGGGGTGAAGATCACCGCGCGCTGGGCGACAAGGGCAAGCAGGACAGCGCCCATTGGCAAGGCAAAGACCGGCAGGATCACCCACCCCACCGCCGAAAGCACCGGCCCGAGCGCCGCCTGGCCGCCCGCCGCAAACAGGGTCGAGGCGCGGTCCGCACCGTCAAGCAGCGTTTGGCCGACCGCGCCGCCCTGTTGCATCAAAGTTGCACCGCCGACCAGGATGGCAAGCAAAAGCCCGGCATAGGCGGCCGCGACATTCACATCCGGGGCACGGGCGATTTCGCCGCGCTTGCGCGCCTCGTCCAGCTTGCGCTGGCTTGCCTCGAACGCCTTGTCGTCGTCTTCCTCACTCATCGGGGAACCTCGAATGGGGAGGCGAGAAAGCCATCAAGGGCCATCGCCCAGACCGTGAGCAGGGCGGGCGTCAACAGCGCAAGCGCCGCAAGGCTTGCCGCCGAAAGGGCCGGCGCCCCGATGAAGGAGACCATGAGCGCGGGCATGGCGCGGTTGATGGCGCCAAGCGCGAGGTTGTACATCAGGGCGGCGATGGTGAAGGGGGCCGCCAAAGCAAACCCCAGTTGGAAGGCCTGGGCGGCTTGCGCCAAACCCCAACCGGCGAAATCAGCCGCCGAGGGAAAGGCGCCGGGAGCGAAGGCCGCATAGGACAGGATCAGCGTCTCGGCCACCCGGATGTGCAGCCCGGCCATGACCGCCACCGCCAATCCGGCCGTCGTCAGCAGATGGCCGACAGCCGGTTGCGGCTCGGGTGCGGCGCCGGCGGCTATCTGCGACAGCGAGGTGGCCTGCGCGATCATCGAGCCGGCGACCTGCAGGGCAAGGATGAAGAAACGGAACGCCGCGCCGAGGGCAAGCCCGGCAACGACTTCGGCCAAGGCCGAGGCCAGCCCGGGCTCGGTCGGCATCTGCCGGGCGACGGCGGGGGTGACAACCGCCGTGAAGGCCAGCGCGAGGACAAGGCGGATGCGCTGGGGCACCGAATGTTCGCCAAAGGCGGGCAGCAGCGCCAGGGCCGCCCCGATCCGAAGGAAGACCAGAAGCGCGGCGATCGCCATGGCCTCGCCGATTCCGAGCAGGTCGGCCAGCGTGGCGGCGTCGAACCTCACGGCGCAACCACTCCGAGCATGGCCGGCCGCGCCTCCAGCCCGATTTCCTCATAGGACAGCACCGGCGCCGAGAGCCCTTTCGCCACCAGAACCGTTTTCAGAAACCGCCGCCGCAGGGTCGATGTGACCAGCGCGGGCGCCGCGCCCGCCTCCGCCGCGCGGTTGAACTTTTCCGCCAACCCGTTTGCCAGCCGGCTGAACTGGTCGGGGGGCAGCGCAACACTTTGGGCGGCGCGTTCGCCGTCGATCTGGTATTGCGTAAAGGTCTTTTCCCATTCCGGTGCGAGCTGGATCAGCGGAATGGTGCCGTCGTCCCGTTTCAGTTCGGCCACAAGCTGAAAGCCAAGGCGCTGGCGGACATGCTCGCAAATCAGATCGGGCTGGGCCAGCCCGCGCGCCTCGGCAATGGCCTCGAGGATCAGGGGCAGGTTGCGGATCGAAACCCGTTCGTCCAGCAAAAGCCGCAAGACTTGCAGCAGAAGATCGATCGGCACCTTGTCCGGGATCAGCTCGTCCAGCAGACGCTTGTTGGTTTCGGCGCGCTGGCCGTCGCTGAGGGTGACAAACTCGTCCAGCAGCCGGCGCAGGCTGCGCAGCGAAAGCAGTCGAGCAAGGCTGCCGCGAATGATTTCAAGCAGATGGGTGGCAAGCACCTCGGGGGGGGAAACCACGGTCAGGCCCTGAAGGGCTGCCTCTTCCTGATCGTCCGGCCGGATCCAGCGTGCCGGGGCGCCGTAGACCGGCTCGCGCACGTCGATGCCGTCGGGGGCCGAAGCTCCTTCGGCCAGCAGCACCAGAACGCGGTCCGGCAAGAGCCTGTCCCGGACACGCTCAACCCCTTGAAGGCGAATCCGGTAGCTGCCCGCGGGCAGGGCTGCCTCGTCCGTCAGGCGGATTTCCGGCAGGATCAGCCCATAGCTGGCGGCCACATGATTGCGCATGTTGGCGATGCGCGCCTCAAGCCCCGTTGCCGGATCAAGCGCCATGGCGACGAGGTTTGGCGCGAATTCGATGTGGATTTCGTCGAAGTCCAGAATGTCGCCGATCGGCTTGACCTTGGGGGCAATGGTTTCGACCGGCAGTTCGGCCGCGGTGGCAGGCCGTTTTGCCGCCCGCCACGCGGCATATCCAAGCACCGCCGCCCCGAACATGAAGGGCAGGAAGGGCAGGCCGGGCATCAGGGCAATCAGGGCCATCAGGACCGCAACCGTCCCGAGCGCGCCGGGATAACGGCCAAGCTGGGCAAAGAACGAAACATCGGCCGCCCCGCTGACGCCCCCCCGCGACAGCAGCAGGGCGGCGGCGACCGATATCACCACCGCCGGGATTTGCGCCACCAGGCCGTCACCGACCGTCAGAATGGAGTAGGTTTCAAAGGCTTCCGAGAACGGCATTCCATGCACCACCACCCCCATCACCAACCCCATCACGATGTTCAGCCCGGTGATCAGAAGGCCCGCCACGGCATCGCCCTTGACGAATTTCGACGCGCCGTCGAGCGAGCCGAAGAACGTGGTCTCGGCCAGTTCCTTTTCCCGCCGCGCCTTGGCCTCGGCATGGCTGATCGCTCCGGCGGACATGTCGGCGTCAATGGCGAGCTGCTTGCCCGGCATGCCATCCAGCGCAAAGCGCGCGCCCACTTCCGCCATGCGACCGGCGCCCTTGGTGATGACCACGAAGTTGACGATCAGCAGGACGCAGAAGATCACCACCCCGAGGAGCAGGTTGCCCCCCATGATGAATTGGGCAAACCCCTCGATCACATGGCCGGCAGCATCGGTCCCGGTATGGCCCTGGCCGATGATGAGCTTGGTGGACGAGACGTTCAGCGATAGGCGCAGCATCAGGCTGGCCAGAAGAATGGTGGGAAAGGCCGAGAAATCCAGCGGTCGCTCAATGAACAGCGCCACCGTCAGCATCAGGATTGCAAGGGCAAAGGACAGTGCCAGACCGATGTCGAGGAGCAGGGCGGGCACCGGCAGGACCATCATGACGATCACTGCCATCAGGGCGAGCGCCAGCAGGATCGTCGGCTGGAACAATCGGGCGGGACGGGCCAGGGTCTGCATTCAACGCATCGCAAGGAATAGCGGGCTGGCATTACCGCCGGCGGGCACCAGCGAGGCCATGGTTCCGCTGGCTCCTGGGCGCAGCAGCGGGAAGCGGTTTTCCTGCACCGCGGCGGGACTGTCCGCCATGACCGACGTTGCGGTCGCATCGCCCGCGGCGAGGTCGGTCAGCACGGCTTCGACCTTTTGCACATAGGCTTCGGCATGTTCGGGCGTGGCGGAATGATAGGCCGCGACCGCGTCCACCCAATTGCCCTTGCGCTGGTGGTTCTCGACCAGAAATCGCGCGGCCTGGTCGGCATTCTTTTCGGGATCGAACATCAGGTCGAGCGAGGAAAACCGCCCGCCGTGCCAGCGCAGGTTCAGCTGGAAGCAGCCGACGTCGATGTTCGACTGCCCGGCCGCAATCGCACTCTGCACATGCTCGGCAGCCTCGGCCGGGCTGTCGAACCAATGGCCCTCGCCTCCCTCATTCACCGCCCATGGCCAGGGTTGCAGGGCCCCGTTGCGGTATCGTCCGGTTTCGACCCGCGTGATGGCCAGCAAGAGGTGCGGCGGGACGCCATGTGCGGCGGCGGCATGCAGGGCTGCTGCATCACAGGATGCGGACAGATCATAGGCCGGCGCTGGCAAGGCCATCAAGCAAAGGGGAAGCGCAAGCAAGGGGCTGTGTTTCATGATTTCTTCCTGACGCCGCAGATTCTCTGCTTCCTTGCGGACAGGCTAGAATGTCTTGCTTACCAGATGGTTACTGGGACACCGATTCGGGCAGGCTGACGGTTGCCAGCAGGGTATCAATCGCGGCGCGGGTTTCTCTGGCGCTGTCGACAAGGGCATGGCCCTTGGCAAGGGTGCCAGTCCGGGAAGGTGCATCCGGTGTCGTGGTGGCGTCTGCCGGCGGGCGAAGGCGCTGCGAAACAGACTGCCAGGGGCCTTCACCTGCGGTCTTCAAACGCTCCCACGCTCCGGCGCGGGCAAGGGCGACGGTGGCGGCGGTCTGGTCCCCGGTCTTTGCCAGAAGCTCCGCGCGCAAGAGATGCGCGTCGAGCAGGTTCAGCGCCTGAAGCCGCAAACCTTGCGCCACCTCGGTCTCAATGCCCTTCAACTGGGCCAGGGCCGCATGCGCGTCGCGCTGGCCCAGGGCGATTTCGGCAGCAAGTAGTGGGTCGGGTCTGTTTGTTGCCTCCAGCCAGGGTTGCGCCGCGGCGGTCAGCCCGAGATCGGTCAACCTGCGGGCAACGGCACTGATTGTCGCGTCCGGCAGATGGGGGGGAGTGGCGTCGACAGCAAGCACGGCAACGGCAAGGAAGGCATCGTCGGACGCAAGGCTGGCGGCAAGATCCCAGACCTCGCGGGTTCGGTTCGGGTGGGCTGGCAAGGCCTCGAAGGCGGCCGCGAAATTTCCCGAAGCCGCCTGAGCCAGCAGCACGGCCTCCTGCAGCCGGGTCTCCAGGGGCGTGCCGCGCTGGTCTTCAAGGTGGGCCTGCAGCGCCAGCAGCACATCCTGCGCGATCGGAAGTCTCTGTGTGATGCGGGCCTCGGTCAGGGCGATCAGGGCTTCGGGCTGGCTCTGTCCCGGATCAGACAGAACAGACCGTGCCGCAGTTTCCGCCTTGGCCGCATCGCCACGGCGCAGGTCCAGCTCAGCCTCCAGCAGCCTGGCACCGTGACCAGGGTCACCGGGGGCCCGGGTGATGGCATCGCGCACGGCGCGCGCCGCATCCTGCTTGCCCAGGGCAAGAAAGCGCTCTGCAAGCCTCGGGGCAAGATACCTGCGCAGGTGGAGCGGCAGGCCCGAGAAGGCCAACCGGATGGCGCCCTCATCGAGGGGGTCGCCTCTCGCCAGCAAGGGACTGTCAAGCAGGGCCCAAAGCGCCGCCGGACCTTTGCATGCGGCGAGGCCCACGAAAACCTGGCCCGGGTCGGGGTCGCCGTCTATGATGAAGCTTAGCGATTTCAATATATTGGCATCATGACTTTCCAGGCCGAAAGCCTTCAGCATCTGGCGGGCCTCGGCGCCGAAACCCAGATAGAGCTGCAACCTGATGGCCCTGGCGACTGCTTCGGGGTCAGCCTTGTCAAGTTCGACACTGAGATTCCTGCGCGTGTCGGCGATCTGGCCGGCAAACGGTATTGCTTCCTGACCCCAGCTGGCAATCTCAAGAACGGCATCGTCGACGCAGCGCGCGCCTTCTGCTCCCAGATCGGCCCTGACAGAGGTATCCGCTTGTCCAACCCGCGTCGGGGCTTCGCCGATGCGCATCTGCACCGAAGGAATGTCGGGCCCGATCAGAGGCCCGGCCTTGGGCATTTCGACCATGTCGACGACACCCTGGGCGGCGCCTCTGGAAAACTGGTACAGGATCGAGTCGCGCAGCGGCTGCAGCGTTGGGTCGGGCAAAGGCAAAGCGCGATCCGGACCGGGCTGCCGCGGGCGAACGGCCTGCACCGCTTCCCGCCTTGCAAGAGAGCCGTAAAGAGCATCCTTCCAGTCAAAGCCGGGATCCCGGTTCGCACCGGCGCCAGCGGGGGCAGGGTGGGCGATCACGTCGCCCGATGTCGCAAGCGGTGTCTCGACCCGCATCTCGAACGCACTGCCTTTTGGCGGAGCGCCATCCTTGAGATCGATGACGACAATGCCCGGGCGAAATTCGAACGGAATGGCGTGGCAAGCGCAGGCGAGGCCGACCTGCAGATCTCCGGTTGCCTCCGAAGCCCAGATCGCGGCAAGGCGCGACGTTCCGATCAGGTCGAACGCCTCGGTCAGGTCATAGGCGGGTTTCGGCCCGGACAGATGCATCAGGTAACCGTCCGCGCTGCGCCCGACCTGCCAATCGACGGGGTGGCCGAAGTCGAACACAAGGCGCGTGAATCCGTCATGCTCGCCCGAACTTACCCGCACGGGTTGCGCCAAGGCCGGGCTGGCGAGAACGAAAAGCAGGACAGCCAGGAGCCGGGTCATGCCGCCTCCTGCCTCAGGGCGCGCAGGGCGTCTTCAAGGGCCGAGAAGGTTGGCCGCACGTGATGCGGGGTGTTCTGGCGGCCGACTTCAATGCAGATGTTGGGCGGATGGCGGTGCAGGTTTGCAATCAGAACTTCGCGGATCAGCCGGTAGAACTGCGCGTCCTCTTCGACGACGCCTTTGACGCGGCTGGCGAAGGGCCCCATGATCCCATAGGCAAGAAACACCCCCAGAAAGGTGCCGACCAGGGCCGAGCCGATCATCTGCCCAAGAATTTCCGGCGGCTGGTCGAGCGAGCCCATGGTCTTGATCACGCCCAGGACCGCGGCGACGATGCCAAGCGCGGGCAGGGCATCCGCCATGGATTGCAGCGCATGCGAGGAATGCATGGCATGGGTCAGCGTCGCCTCCAGCCGCTTGTCGACCACCTCCTCGACCTGATGCGGGTCGTCGTAATTCATGGAAGCCGCGCGCAGCGTGTCACAGATCAGCTCGACCGCTTCGTGATTGTGCTGGATTTTCGGATACCGGCCAAAAATCGAAGAATCATGGGCGTTTTCAATGTGTTCCTCAAGGCCAACGGGGTTTGAGCGCGCCAGGCGGACAAGCTCGAACAGCAGGCAAAGCAGGTCACGATAGTCGGACGGCTTCCAGGTGACGCCCTTGAACACCTTGCCCATGTCTTTCAGCGTGTGCTTGACGGCGGCCAGGTCGTTCGACACCAGAAAGGCCCCCACGGCAGCCCCGCCGATCATGATCATCTCGAAGGGTAGGGCCGCGATGATCGGCCCCATCTTGCCACCGTGAATCGTATAGCCGCCGAAAACCATGACGAGGATGACGACGATGCCAACAATGCCGAACATGAACCCGGATCCCTTCCGTTTGCGCGCAGATTGCCAGTGACAGGTTAAGAATCTGCCTATTCCGTCGGGGCCATCGCGTTGCGCCCCGCGATCAGGGCCGACACGGAATAGGCCTTGTCCGGGGGCATGCCGGCCATGACAGCCGCCGCCGCCGCGGGCTGCATGCGGGCAAGGAAGCCGGCGGCGAATTCGGGCGCCATGGCATCGAAAAGCGCCGCGGCATCGGTGGGTTTCATGGCTTCGTAGACTGCCGTCAGACGCGCAAGATCCTGCTCGGCGGCGCCGTCGGCGATTGCCAGAACCTCCTTCAAACTGGCTTCGGCCGCCGTCAGTTCTGCCATGCGCTGGGCGATGGCGGCTTCGGACAGGGTCAAGGCTGCCAGGCGATCGGCGGCGGCGGCTTCTTGCGCGCGCAGTTGTGCGTCGCGGTCGTTCATCGCCTGCAAGAGCGCGGCAGGCGGTGCCGGGCATTCGACGGGCGCGGCCTCTTCTGGCGCCGGCTGGTCGGAACTGGACTTGGCAAAGGCCTGGCCAGCCACCCCGCCAAGCCGCAAGGCGCCTGAGGACGCCAGAAACAACGCCAGGATGACCAGCGCTCCACGACTTGCCCGCTTCATTCCGCCCCCTCCAACTCGGGCCGTGCCTGCCGGCGCCGGACGACACGCAGCTTGCGGTCGTCCTGCAGGTCAGGTGGCCGCGGGGGCGCAGCGGCGGTTTCGGGCAGGTCATGCATGGCGGCGACCAGCAGCTCCAGCTTGCCGGTGACGCCTTCGGCCCGCAACACCAGCGATTCCAGCCCTGCCGCCGAACCATTTGCGGCACTGCGCGCCTTTTCCAGCGCGCGCGTCATGTCATCCACCTGGGCCGAGAGGACTGCGATTGCGCCGCCCATGCCCGATTCCAGCGTCGTGAAGCGTTTCAGCCGTCCGGCCAGAACATAGCAATAGATCGCCGCGCCAAAGGCGCCCGCCGTCATCAGGACATCTGCAATCACCTGCATCCCCGGTTCCTTTCAGTTCAGCACGAATTCGGTCACGAGCAGGTCGCGCACGCGCCCCTCTCCGGTGACAAGCTGGATGCGCCGCAACAGATGCGCACGAATGCGGACGAGCGCAGCGGGATCTTCCAGCTGCTGGACATCAACCGCGCGCATGTAGCCGTTCAGCACGTCCATGATGCGCGGCAACAGAAGCTGGACTTCGGCCGCGTGGGGCGCGGCGACCTCGATCTGCGAGGTGAAGCGCAGGTGCCGCACAGTCTCGCCCGTGCCAAGGGTGATGACCAGGGGGTCAACCGGGACGAAGGCGATGTCGGGCAGGGCATCAGCCTCGGCCGGGTCATGGCCCGCATCCGCTGGCCCGAGAATCAAACCCGACCAGGTGGCATAGAAGCCGCCTCCGCCCAGAAGAAGGGCCAGAACCAGCCCGATGATGAGCGGCTTTCCGGATTTCTTCCGGGGTGCCGCATCCTTCGGTTCTTCGACATCAGCCAAGGGAATCGCCCGTTCTGCAAGAATCGTCCTCGGGAACAAAAATAGATCGAAGGTCACTAACCGATTGTTAATCCCCGTCATCCAAAGCTGGGACCAGGGCAGAAGTCCGCAATGAGGTGACCCGTGCAAAACCTGATCTCACTCTGGCAGGCGCTTGATGCAAGAAAACGCGCGATTGTGGCCGGGGCGACGATCGCGGTGTTTCTGGCGGTTCTGGCGCTGGCGCGCGTCGCCGGAACGCCGGGCATGTCGCTGCTTTATTCCGGCTTGCAGGGCGCCGCCGCAGGCGAAGTGGTGGCGGCCCTGGAACAGGACGGCGTGGTGTTCGAAGTGCGCGGCGAATCGATCTATGTCGACAGCAGCCGGCGGGACAGCCTGCGCATGGTGCTGGCAACCCAGGGCCTGCCGGCCAATTCCGGCACCGGCTATGAACTCCTTGACGGCCTTTCCGGCTTTGGCACCACTTCGCAGATGTTCGACGCGGCCTATTGGCGGGCCAAGGAGGGCGAGATTGCCCGGACCATTCTGGCAAATCCGATGATCCGGGCCGCGCGCGTGCACATTGCGCAGGCGCCATCGAAACCGTTCCAGCAGGATCAGAAGGCCAAGGCCTCGGTAACGGTTTCAACGGCGGCTGGCGGGCTTCCGGCCGAGCAGGCGCGGGCACTGCGGCATCTGGTCGCCGCCGCAGTTCCCGGCATGCAGCCCGCGGATGTGGCGGTGATTGACGCCGTGGCCGGTCTCTTGCCGGGGGAAGACGCCAGCCTTCGCCCGGATGCGGCCGGCGAGGCGCGCGCGGCCGAGTTGCGCCGCAACGTCGAACGCCTGCTGGAGGCGCGGGTTGGTGCGGGCAAAGCCGTGGTCGAGGTCGCGGTCGAGGTGGTAACCGAGCGCGAAGCCATCACCGAGCGTACCTTCGACCCGCAGGGGCGGGTGGCGATCTCGCAGGAAACCGAAAACCGAAGCGGTACGGCAAACGAGCCGGGCGGGGCGGTCACGGTTGCTTCGAACCTGCCGGATGGGGATGCCGGGGCGGGGGCGGCCGGCAAGAGCGAGACCAGCGAAAGCCGCGAGCGGGTGAATTATGAGGTGTCCGAGACCCAGCGCGAGGTCTTGCGCACCCCTGGCGCGATCCGGAAGATTTCCGTGGCCGTTCTGGTAGATGGCCAAAGCGTGACGGCGGCTGACGGCACTCAGGGCATCGAACCGCGCGGGGAGGATGAACTGGCCGTCCTGCGCGAACTCGTCGCCTCGGCGGTCGGCCTTGACGAGGCGCGCGGTGATGTCCTGACCATCAAGTCCCTGGCTTTCCGGCCAGATCCGGCAGTCGGAGAGCTGCTCGAGGCCGGGATCCTTGCCGGGATGGAGCCTGTCGACCTGATGTCGATAATCCAGATGGTGGTTCTGGCGCTGGTCGTGCTGGTTCTGGGGCTCTTCGTCCTGCGCCCGGTTCTGACGTCCCGGTCGCGGCTTCAGGCCGACGCTGCGCCGCTTCAGCTGCCGGGCGCCGGCTTTGCCTCCGGCCTGGCGGCTGACCGGGCCGAGGTCTTGACCGGCGAGATTGCGGAAGGGCCGGAATACGCGGCGCTGACGCTTGCCGAGGAAAGCCTGCCCGGCGATCCGGTCTCGCGTCTGCGCCGGTTGATCGAGGAACGCCAGGCCGAAACCGTCGAGATCCTGCGCGGCTGGATGGAGCAGGATGAGGAGCGCGCCTGATGGTCCTGCGGCTTGAGGTCTTTGAAAGCGAGGCGCGCGGACCAGCCTCCGACACCGTTGTTCTTGATACCTCGGCGCTGGAAGAGACGCGTCTGGCCTCCTACGATTCCGGCTATGCGGCGGGCTGGGAAGATGCAACGGCGGCGCAAAGCGGCGATCAGGCGCGGATCGGGGCAGACCTTGCCCGCAGTCTGCAGGCGCTGTCCTTCACCTATCAGGAGGCGCGCAGCCATGTGCTGCGGGCGCTGGAACCCCTGCTCGAAGCGATGGCCGGCAAGCTGCTTCCTGCCATTGCGCGCGAGGCGCTGGGCGGGATCGTGCTGGAGCAACTGATGCCTCTGGCCGCCGACATGGCGGAAACGCCCGTTACGCTGGTGTTGAACCCGCTGGCCCGACCGGCGGTGGAGCCGCTCATCGCCGCGGCAACCGGCCTGCCCCTGAGCATCGAGGAAGAGGCCTCGCTGGGAGAGGGGCAGGTCTACCTGCGCTTCGGCGGCGCGGAAAACCTGGTCGATCTTGACCGGGCGACCTCGGAAATCCTTGCCGCCACCCGCGGCTTCTTCGACTTGTCCCGCAAGGAGGGCTGAGATGGACGACACCACCCCCGACACCAATCCGTTTGCGCAGGTTCCGATCGAGGTGACGATCTCGGTCGGCAAGGCCCGGCCGCTGGTGCGTGACCTGCTGCGGTTGGGGCGGGATGCAATCCTGCCCCTGGACCGGCGCGTGGATGACCCGGTGGAGCTTTATGTCGGGGATCGTCTTATCGCCCGCGGTGTCTTGCAGGAAGTGGAAGGCGAAGGTGCGGGGCAACTCGCCGTCAGGCTGACCGAGGTGGCCAACCTTCGGGGCGGGCTGTGACGTGCACCCCGATCCTGTGCGTGGCGCTGTTCCTGGCGGTTCTGGCCAGTCCGGCGCTGGCGCAGGACATCTCGATCGACTTTGGCGACGGAGCGTCCCTGGCGACGCGATCGGTGCAGCTGCTGCTGCTCGTGACCGTGCTGTCGATCGTTCCGGGGCTTGCGGTGATGCTCACCTGCTTTCCCTTCATCGTCACCGTCCTGTCAATCCTGCGGCAGGCCATCGGTTTGCAGCAGTCACCGCCCAACATGCTGATCATCAGCCTGGCGCTGTTCCTGACCTGGTTCGTGATGGACCCGGTCCTGACCGAGGCCTGGGTGAAGGGGCTTGAGCCGCTTTCGAACGGGCTGATCGACGTACAGACCGCCATCCCGCTGGTCCTTGCGCCGTTCCGCGCGTTCATGACGAACCGGCTTGACCCCGACACGTTTGCGGCCCTGCAGGCCTTGCGCCCCGAGGCGGCCACGGCCCTGGCCGATGCACCCCTTTCGGTGCTGGTGCCGTCCTTCATCCTCTCGGAAATCCAGCGCGCCTTCGAGATCGGCTTTCTGGTGTTTCTGCCCTTCCTGATCATTGATCTGGTGGTGGCGTCTGTCCTGATGTCCATGGGGATGATGATGGTCCCCCCCGCGGTGGTTGCGTTGCCGTTCAAGCTGGCTTTCTTTGTGGTGGCCGATGGCTGGACGCTGATTTCCAGCGCCTTGGTGCGAAGCTACTTCTGACTGGGCCGACCTGTCCCGGTTGACCGCCCCGCACATCCCTGAGCGACACCCTGCCCGAGCAAACCGTGCCAAAGCTCCGCGCTACCGAACCCCCGCGGCGATCTTCGACCGGGTCCGCGCCAGGTGCCGGCTTGCCACCGCGGTCGGTCGGTCCCGCTGGCGAAAGCGGCCCAGGCAATCCTGCCGCCCGCGTCAGTTCACGACGAATTCGGCATGCAAGGCCCCTGCCGCATTGATGCTTTTCAGGATGTCGATCATGTCATGCGGGGCGACGCCCAGTGCGTTCAGCCCGGCCACAACTTCGGACAGGCTGGTGCCTCCGGTGATCTCGGCAAGCCCGGTGCCGGGGGCGGTTTCGATGCTGGCGGCGGTGCTGGGAACGACGATCGTCTCGCCTTCGGCAAAAGGGTTGGGTTGGGCCACAGTCAGGGTTTCCTCGACCCGCAGGGTCAGGTTGCCCTGGGCAACGGCGACGCGGCTGATCCGCACCTCCTGCCCCATCACGATCGTGCCCGAGCGCTGGTCAACCACGACACGGGCCCGCGTTTCGGGTTCGACCGCAAGATTCTCGACCCGGCTCAGCACATGGGCGGGCGAGCCGTTGCCGATTTCGGCGATGTTCAGCATGACGGTGCCCGCATCCAGCATCCGCGCGGCCCCGCTGCCAAGATCGCCGTTGATGGCGGTCTCGATCCGGGCGGCCGTGGTGAAATCCGGCGCCCGCAAGGCAAGCCGCAGCTGGTTCAGCGCGGTGAAATCAAAGTCGATCTCGCGCTCGACATAGGCGCCGGAGGGAATCGTCCCCGCCGTCGGCACGCCCTGCACCACGCGCGCCGCCGCGCCCTCGGCCGAGATCCCGCCGGTGATGATCGTTCCCTGCGCCACGGCATAGATCTGCCCGTCCGCCCCGTTCAGCGGCGTCATCACCAGCGTCCCGCCAAGCAGGCTTTTCGCATCGCCGATCGCCGAGACCGTGACGTCGATCCGCCCGCCGGCGCGGGCGAAGGGGGGCAGGTTGGCCGTGACGAACACCGCCGCCACGTTCTTCGGCCGGTATTCCTCGCCTGCAACATTGACCCCAAGCCGCTCCAGCAGGTTCGACATGATTTCTTCGGTGAACGGCGCATTGCGAATGCCGTCGCCGGTCCCGTTCAGCCCGACGACCAGACCGTAGCCGACCAGATCGTTGCCGCGCACCCCGTCGAATTCGACAAGATCCTTGATCCGGACCGGTCCCGCCACGGCCAGCGACGGCACGAGGCAAAGGGCGACAAGAAGCGCTTTGAACATCACAGGTAATCCGCGAGGCTGAGGCGCGAGATGCGCGCGGTGAGGGTGTAGATCAGCTCAAGCTGCGTTTCGGCATCCTGTAGCCGGGTCGCCGTTTCATAGGGGTCGATCTCGACCATGGCGGTCCGCGCCATGCCCAGCGCGGCAGCTTCGCTTTCATTGCGGGTCTGCGCCTGATCGAGGCGGGCCTGCAGCCCCCCAAGCCGCGCCGCAAGCTGGGCGCGATCGGTTTCCCCGGCAAGCAGCACCTCGCCGGCGCGCTGGGCCAGGCCTTTTTGCAGCTCGTATTGGCCGGGGAAGATGCCACGGTCGACCAGTGCCGCCATGGCAAGACCTTTCAGTGTCTTGCGCAGCGCCGGGTCATCGGCGGTGATGTCCAGAGCCAGGGCCTCCCCCGGGGCAACCGGAACTTCTGCCAGCGGTGCGCTGCCGAGATAGGCCGTGCCCTGATAGCCTCCGGGTGCGGCGAACCAGGCGTCCAGCGCCGCCTCGACCGAGGCAACGTCGGTTGCCCCGGCTGCGCCAATCGCGGATTCCAGCGCAGTCAGCAGCGTGTCGGCCGAGGCCATGGCCTGCCCGTTGGTGTCCATGCCGGCAAACAGGGTGCGGTCCCCGAAACGGGTGTTCAGCGTGGAAAGCGTCGAAAGCAGCGCCGCATGCGCAGCCGAGGCGGCGGTGCCCACATGGGTTGCCGCGGCGGTGCCCGAGGCGGCGATCAGGCTGTTCGACGCCGTGAGCGCCATGTCGGAAATCGTGGCCAGTCCGGTCTGCAAGGCCTCGGCGAACAGCGCGAGTTCCCGCGTCACCGCGCCATATCCCTCCAGCCGGGCAAGGCTGGTGTCGATGGCCAGAAGTGGCCCCATGTCCCCCGAAAGATGGCGCGGCGTATCGGCGGCCCGCCCCAGGGTCAGCTCCTGTGACAGGCGGGCAAGGTCGGCCTTTGCCTGCATCGTGTGGCGGCGCATGATGTTCGACTGCGCCAGATCTCCAAAGCCGAGGGTGGTCATGTGTTACAGTCCCAGAAGGGTGTCGATCATGGCGCCGATGGTCTGGATGACCTTGGCGTTGGCGGTATAGGCCTGTTCGACCAGAAGCAGCGATTGCATTTCCTGATCGGTGTCGACCCCGGCGGCCAGTTCGAGCTGCGTGAGGGCCTCGGCGCGGGCGGCAGCATAGCCCGCCTCGGTTTCTGCCGTCAGCCGGTCGGAGACGCAGCCCGAAAGCAGATCCCCCTGCAAGGCGGCAAAGCTGCGGGCGCCCGCCATGAAGGGGCCAGAGGCCGGGGTTCTGGCCGATGTCAGCGCGGCATGCAGGGCGACAAGGCCTGCCGCATTGCCAGCAAGCCCCGGCGTGGTTGCACCGATCCCGTCCCGCAGATGCCACAGGCCACCGCCCTGCCGCGGGTCGACCACGGCATTCAGCGCCAGGCGCTGAGCCAGCCCCGCCTCGTCGGCGGGCAGGAAATTTCCGCCGTCGTCGGTGAAAAGCCCGGCCTGCCCCGGCGCAAGCGTGGCATCGACGGCCGGATCGGCAAACCGTTCCAACAAATCCCGGGCAAGGGCATCGAGCTCGCGCTGCGCCTCGGGAGCAAGCTGGTCGCGGACTTCGAAATGGGCGGCGAGAGAGCCGCCGCTGATCGGGCTGTCGCTGCCCGAAGTCGCCACCGGGCGGCCGTTCAGCGTCAGGCCCGAAAGGCTGCCCGCGCCGATCGACATCTCGGCGGTGACGAGGCCGGCCGGATCAAAGCCGAACACGGCGGCCTGACCATCGACCAGCATCGCGCCGCCGGTGGTGTAGAGTGCGATCTGCCCATCGTCCCGGGCGATTTCGCGCAGGGGCACCACCGAGGCGATGCTGTCGATCAGTTGCTGGCGCTGGTCGATCAGGGCCGAAGGGTCGCGGGCGCCGGCATAAGTGGCGCGGATGTTGCCGTTCAGTTCAGAGATCTGCGCCAGCGTCCGGTTCAAAAGATCGACATCTGCCTCGATCCGGTCATCCGCCTCGGCCCGCGCGGTCTGCACCGCCTCGGCGGCGCCGCCGATCTGGCTTGCCAGATTGCGGGCCGTGTCGATGACGCGGGCAAGGCGGGCCTCGGAATCGGGCAGCGAGGCGGCCTCCAGCAAGGCGGTGTCAAATTCGGCGATCCGGCCGCCAAGGGAAACCGCGCTGTCGGCGGTGCCGATGGCCGCTTCAAGGCGCTGGAAAAACGATGACCGGGCAACACGCTCGGCCTCGGTCGCCTCGGCCCGGCGCCGATCGGCCAGCAAGACCGGGTCGACATGGCGCCGGACCCCGACGATACTGACGCCCTGGCCAGTCTGGCCCACCGCGCGCGCGGTGGTGATGACCTCGCGGCGGCTATAGCCCGCCGTCGTGGCATTGGCGATGTTCGAGGACACCACCTCGGCAGCCTTGGCGGCGGCCGTGAGGCCGGAAAGCGCGCTGGAAAGGCTGCCCGAGATGCTCATCGCGCGTTACCGTTTGATATTGGTGGTTTCCTGCAGCATTTCGTCGACAGTCTGGATCACCTTGGCATTCGAGGAATAGGCGCGCTGGGTCTGGATCAGCTGCGTCAGTTCTGCCGCCACGTCGGTCGCCGATTCCTCGCGCGAATAGCCCACCGTTGAGCCCGTCGGCCCGTCGCCCGCGTCCCACAGGTAGAAGGGGCCGGAGGCGGGCGAAATCTGATAGCTCTGGTTGTTCAGCGCGATCAGGCCGTTGGGGTTGGGCACATCGACCACCGGAAGCTGATAGATGCGGCGGGTGAAACCCTGATCGTAGACGGCATGGAGAAAGCCCTTTTCATCCACCTCGACCGAGGAAAGCGTGGCCACCGTGGTGCCGTTCTTGGAAATCGCAACCGGCGAGAAGGTGCTGGCAAGCTGTGTCATGCCGTTGGCCTCGCCGATCTCGCCGATGTCGAGCGCGATGGTGCCCCCCCCGACGGTCAGTTCAATCTCGCCCGTGGTCGGGTTGTAGGCGCCGCCCGAGGTGGCCGTGACCGTCGCCAGCGTGCCGCCGCCGATCTGCGTGTCGTTGAAGGTCAGTTCGTATTCGCCAACCAGCGCCCCGCCCGAGGCGCTGTCGCGCACCTCCATCGTCCAGATGTTCGAGGTGCCGGTTGCCGGCACGGTCGGGGTGAAGGTGAACTCCAGCGCCTCGGACGTGCCGAGGTTGCCGAAATATTCGACCGTCAGGTCATGCGAGGCCCCCGCCGAGCCGGCCACGCTTTCCGAGGCCGGCAGGTTGACCCCCAGCCGCATCTGCGTGGTCGGATTGCCGACATATTGGTTGGCGTTGATGCGCACCGGTTCCAGCGCGGCCATGGTGTCGCGCGGGAAGGTGTTCAGGCTGCCGTCGGAATTGGCCGGCCAGCCCATCAGCACCTGGCCGGTGGCGGTGCGCAGCACCCCTTCGGAATCTGCGCGGAAAGAGCCGGTCGTGACCAGCGAAATCGGATAGCTGCCAGCATTTGCGGTCAGCGCGCTGGCGTCGGTGACGGCCAGAAACCCGCGCCCGTCGATGGCGAGATCGGTCGAGTTCGTGGTGGCGATCAGCGGGCCGCGATCATCGATCAGGCGGAAATTGGTGGTTCGCACCCCGCCCGCCGAATAGCTGGTGTTGGCGTTGCCATGGGTCACAACCGAATGGAAATCGGTCTGCGCCCGCTTGTAGCCATAGGTCGCCGAGTTGGCGATATTGTCCGAGATGGTGGCAAGCCGGTTCGCATTGGCGTTCAGCCCGGCCACCCCCGCATTCAGCGAGGAGGAAATCGTCATCGATGGCGCCTTTCTGCAGCTTCGACTTCGTGTGAGGCCAGCCTGCATCCAGTCGCGTTAATTCTCCCATAACAGCTAAGATTTGATGGATTTTACCGATTCCTGCGCAAAAGCACGATCTCTATGCGGTTGTTGCGCAGCGCGGTCGGATCGGCGGTGGCGGGCTTGCGGTCGGCATGACCGGTGACGCGGGCGATGCGCGCGCCGGGCAGCTTGTGTTTCTCCAGCAGCTGGCGCAGGACCTGCGCGCGTTCGGTCGAGAGATCCCAGGTCGGATCTTCGCGCAGGGTGATCGGGTAGCTTCGAACATGCCCGTTCACCGCGATATCGTTGCTGGAAAGGCCAAGAACCTCGGCCAGAAGCGCCGCAATTTCGGCGGTCTGGGCCGCAGGCTCGGCGGTTTCGGGCCGGAAAAGCGGTGCGCCGTCAAGGTCGAAAAGCTCGATCACCAGCCCTTCGTCGGTGACGCGGGTCACGACGTGGCGCAACAGGCGCTCCATCGTCATGCTTTCGCCGCCCTTGGCGGTAAGGGCCTGCTCAATCGCGGCAAGCTCCTTTTTCTCGTCGGCTGAGGCCTCGCCATCCGATGCGGCCTCGCCGCGGGCCTTGTCGGATTCGGTGGGGTTTTCCGCAGTGGCGCCAGTGCCGTTCTGGGCCAGCGTGCTTTCGGTAAACGTGCTGTCCCCGCCGAAGGCGCCATCGCCGCCGCCGGAAACACGGTTTACCGGAATCGTCGGATTGAAGTAATCCGCGATGCCCTTTCGTTGCTTTTCCGTCGTCGCGTTCAGCAGCCACATCAGCATGAAGAAGGCCATCATGGCCGTCACGAAATCGGCATAGGCGACTTTCCAGGCACCGCCATGATGCCCGCCGCCCTGCACGACCTTCTTCCGCTTGATGATGACTGGCGCGGCATTCCCTTGCCCGGCCATTCACACACCCATGTCTTTCACACCCGGGATCAGCTGTAGCGGATCAGGGTTGAAGCGCGGTTAAGGGGTGGCATTTTAGAGAAATGGCGGGGCAAAGGTCCGGTCACGCCGCAAGCGCCGGTGAGAGCGCAGGCCTACCTTTCGCGCAAGGCCTCGCCGGCCTTGTAGAGCGGCTTCGTCAGATAGGTCAGGATGGTCTTGCCGCCGGTCTCCAGTTCCACCGTGGCCTGCATGCCCGGACGGATCTCCAACGCTTGCTGGCGCGCATCAAACCGCGTGCGGTCCACCGCCAGCGTCACCTTGTAATGCGCCTCGGCATCCGGGTTGCGGGCCTGTTCGTCCTTGAAGGTGTCGGCGGAAACAAACGTCACCTTGCCATGCAGGCTGCCGAAGATCGTGTAGTCATAGGCGGAAAGCTTGATCGTCGCCTCTTGCCCCATCCGCACCGCGGCAATGTCGCGCGGCTTGACCTTGGCCTCGACGAAGACCTCTTTGTCCAGCGGGATGATCTGCAGGATTTCCTCGCCGGGACGGACCACCCCGCCGATGGTGGTCACGGACAGCTTGTTCACCACACCGCGCATCGGCGCCAGAAGCGTGGTGCGGGACAGCTGGTCCTCGGACAGCTTGCGCTTTTGCCGCAGGCTGGCCAGCTCTCCTTGCGTCTTGGAATAGTCGGTCGCGCGTTCCTTTTCGGTGGTCGTCACCGCCTCGGTCAATTTGTTCTGCGCGTCCGAATGGGCCTTTTTCGCCCGGGTCAACTCGATCAGGGGGGCGATTTCGCGGTCATACATCTTCTGCACAAGGTCTAGCTCCTTGGCGGTCTGTTCGGCCACGGCCTCGGCGCCGGCGACGCGGGCGCGGTATTCACCCAGACGCGCGGCCAGAAGGGTGCGTTCCGACGTGGCAATCGCCGGCACGCGCTCTTCGATGCTGGCGGGTATCGCGAACTCGGCCGCGCCCTGCATCTCGGCCTCAAGCCGCAGGCGGCGAATTTCCAGTGCGGCGATCTCGTCGGCAAGCTCATCGACGGTGGCCTGAAACTGGGTGCCGTGAAGCCGGGCGAGCACCTGACCTTCCTCGACCACATCGCCTTCGGCGACGTTCAACTCGGCCAGAATGCCGCCTTCGAGATTCTGGATGATCTGCGGGCGGGACGAGGACACCACCTCGCCTGTGGCGCGGACGATTTCGTCGACCCAGGCGAGCGAGGCCCAGAGGAGGAACAGCACGGCGCTCAGCACGATGCCCCAGATCACAAGGCTGGGGCCGCGACCGCGACCGATGAGGTCGTCTTCATAATCCAGCGCGCTCATTGCTTTGTCCCCGCCTGTGCCTTTGCCAGATGGGCCAGCACCTGATCGCGCGGCCCGTCCACGGCAAGCTTGCCGCTTTGCAGGATCAGCGTCCGGCCAGTCAGCTGCAGGATCGGCACGCGATGGGTGGCGATGATGGCGGTGCGGCCCTGCAACCATGTGCCAAGGCGGGAAACGAGGGTGTTTTCCAAGGTCTGATCCAACGCCGAGGTCGGTTCATCCAGAAGCGCCACGGCAGGATCCTGCAGCCAGATTCGTGCCCAGCCGATCGACTGGCGCTGGCCTACCGACAGGCCTTCACCCATCTCCTTGATCTCCAGATCAAGTCCGCGCGGGTGGTGGCGCACGAAGGGGCCAAGGCCCGCGAAATCCAGCGCCGAGAACAGCCGGTCGTCGTCGCGTTCCAGCTGCGTCAGATTGAGGTTGTCGCGCAGCGTTCCGGCGAACAGCCGCACGTCCTGCCCGAGATAGCCCACCCCCCGCCGCAGATCGCGCGGGTGCAACTGGTCAATGTCGACGCCGTCCAGGAGGATGCGACCCCTGGTCGGTTCGTAAAGCCCGGCCAGCACGCGCAGAAGCGTCGACTTACCCGAGCCGTTCGCCCCCAGAACGGCAACGTGCTGGCCTTGCGGGATGGCAAGCCCCTGAATGTCGAGAATGGGGGCAGAGGTTTCGTCATAGCGGAATTCCAGGTTCCGCAACTCGTAGGCGCCGAGAATGCGGCTGCGGCGCAGGTAGTGGCGGCCCTCTTCCTCGTGCTGGCGGGAATTGGCGATGGCCTCCAGCCCGTCCAGCGCGGCCTTGACATTGGTCCATTTGGCAAGGGTTGCCGACAGGGCGGCCAGGGGGCCAAGCGTGCGCCCCGTCAGGATGCCGATGGCGATGATGGTGCCGACGGTGAAATCTCCGGCAAAGACCAGATAGGCCCCGACGATCACCGCGACGACATAGGTCGCCTGCTGCACGGCGGCGGCCCAGTAGCCCAGCAACGCCGTCAGATGGCGCTGATCGGCGGAGCGGGCGGCGGACAGCGCGGAAAGCTCGGACCAGATCCGCTTGACCCGGTCCTCGCCGCGCTGGGTGGTGACGGTTTCGGCCTCGAACACCGCCTCGTAGAGCAGGCGGGCGGATTTCTGGCTGGCGCCCTGGGTGGCGGCGGTCAGGGCGACCAACCTCTTTTGCAAGAGAAATCCCGGCAGCAGCATCAGCGCCCCGCCGATGACCAGCACCCAGACCAGATTGCCGCCGATCGAGGCGACCAGCGCAAGGAAGATCAGAAGGAAGGGCAGGTCGGCCACTGTGCCGATGGTGGAGGCGGTGAAGAATTCGCGCACCGAGGAAAACTCGCGCATGGCGGCAAAGATCTGGCTCGGAGATTTCTGGCCGGGGCCGGTCTTCATGCCCAGAAGCCTGTCCATCAGCCGCGCCTGCACGGTCAGTTCGATGCGCTTGCCGGTGACATCCATCAGGCCCGAGCGGGCAAGTTTCAGCGCCGCTTCCAGTGCGATGGCCAAGAGCGCACCCAAGGCCAGCACCCAGAGCGTCGGCTCGGACTGATAGGGGATGACGCGGTCATAGACCTGCATCGAGAAAAGCGAGACCGAAACCGCAAGCAAGTTCGCCACAAGGCTGCCGGCGGCAACTTCAAGCATCTGACGGCGGTAGTTCCGCAACTCCGACCAGAACCAGTGCCCCTTGTCCGGGCCGATGGCATGGCGCTTTTCAAGGTCGGCCATGGTGGTCTTGGCGCGCAGGAGGCGGCCGGCATAGACTTGGGCAAAGTCACGGGTCGACACATCGGCCCGCATGTCGGGGCAGGTGGTGTCATAGATCTGCAGGCCCGTGTCGCCTTCGGACAGCACCAGCACGATCTGACCCGAGGTCATCTCGGCCAGTGCGGGCAGGTGTTTCGCAGTCAGGCGCGGGGCGGTCTCGACGCTGGTCGTCAACCCGCAGGACCGCAGCGCGGCGGACAGCTCTGTCAGCCCGGGCCGGTCCGGGGTCGCGGCCGTCTGCAGGGTTTCCAGGATGTCGGCCACCGCGATGTCCTGCCCGGTGACGCCCGCAAAGACCGAGGCCAGCTGGGCGCGGGCCAGGGCGCGGCTGGCGTGACGGGGTTTTGCGGGAAGGTCGGCGGCGGGGCGCAGCGGGGGCTGTCCCGGCACCGCCCGGCTGGTGGCGTTGAGGTCGAAGGAGATGACCTTTTCCGTCACATCCGCGCCCCATCCACCAGAACCCCGCGGTCGCGCGCGATTTCCAGTTCCAGAAGCGCGATGCTGTAGGACAACGAGACCTGATCGCGCTCCAGTCTTGCGAAGCTATCATACTGGCCGACCAGTTCCAGCAGGGTGCGGCGGCCAAGTTTGTATTGCTCGGTGAACAAGTCCAGATTGCCTTCGGTTTGCGCAAGCACGGCTGCACCCTCGGCCTGCTGGCCTTGCAGTTGGGCGATCTGGCGTTCCAGGGCGACGATGCGGCGCTCGGCGGTCTCGCCAGCTTCGGCGATCCGGCGGGCGACGACGTCCCCGGTCGCATCCAGCGCCGCCTTTTCCTCTTTGCTGCCCCATCCCAGCAGCCCCGCGCCGCCCAGACGCAAGCCGGGCTCGATGCCGTCCGACGTGAGGTCGGCATTGGCGGTCAGGCCGGGCATCAGCCCGGCGCGGGCGATCCGGCTTTCGGCAATCGCGCGGGCGCCTTCGCCTTGCGCCTTGACCAGCGACAGCGGGGTCATCGTGTTGCCGACCACCGAAAGGCGGTCGATGCCACGCACCCCGTCGACAGGCATCGCTGCCATGGCCGCCAGTTCCGCCGTGGCCGAGATTTCCGCCTCGCGGTCGGCGGCCTGCGTCGCCTGCATTTCGACAAGCTTCTGGGCAATGACCTGCATTTCGGAACGGTCCGACAACCCGCCCTCGACACGCTGGCGCATGACGTCGGCAAAATCCGCCAGCCGCCCGGTGGCGCGTGCCGAAACGGCCCCCTGCGCGCGGGCGCGCTCGGCGTTGACGTAATGCGTCAGCCCGTCAAAGACCCGCTGGTTGATGTCGCTCGACAGCGTGACGGCAGCCACCTCGACGTCGGCGGCGGCATAGGCCCGTTCGGCCTTGCGCTTGCCGTGGTCGAACAGCGCCTGTTCCAGAAGCAGGCCCGCCGCCAACCCGTTCAGAGAAGTCAGCGTCACCGCCGGCCCGAGGTTCGGCAGCCAATTCTTCGCCCGCGCCTCGGACCGCAGCCGGGCGATGCGCAGTTCCGCCGCTGCCGCGCCCGCGTCGGCTTCCAGCACCGCATCGGCCACTCTGGCGTAAGAGCCGCCCGGGGGCAGCACCGACCGTCGCGCCTGCAAGCCGGAAATCAGCGCCGAGCCGCCCTCGGCCGGCACTGTTGCCGTATCGGCGGGCCGCAGGTTCATCCGGCTGGCAAGGCCGCCCTCGCCCGCACAGCCCGTCAGCACAAGCGCCATGGCAACAAGTCCGGCCCATGGCCGGGCCGGGGGCTTTGCCCCTGTGCTGGACCCGGTGTTGCGGCCCTGTGCCATGCGCCTCTCTTTGCCCCGCTCTCAGACGCCGGTGGTATTGACGACGAGATCGTCCTCGACCAGCACCGTCGCCCCGCTGCCCAGATTGTAGAGCCTGAAGCCCGCCGGAGCGCCCGAGACCACCTCGGTCGCCCCCGCCATGTTCACCACGTCATCCGCGCCGCCCACCACGGTTAGCTGCCGGTCGGCCCCGGTCAGCGCCCGAACCTGTTCGGCGGTGATGGTCAGGGTCGCATCGGCGCCGGTCAGGTTGATCGTGCCGAAGTCAAAGCCCTCCAGCCCGTCGCGGCCCAGATCCACCGTCACCGGCCCGGTCGAGTTGCGCAGGAACAGTGTCGAGGCCTCGTTGCCCGCCGCATCCTCGGCCCGCACCACCAGATAGCTGCCATCGGGAATGTCGGTGTCAAAGACGGCCTGGGTATGGGCGATGCCGTTCTTGGTGATGTTGCCGACAAAGGCCGATTGCTCCACCGCCGGCCCGGTCGCGGCAACCGCGAAGTAGTCGTAGTCATTGTTGTGGCCGGCGGTCCAGACTGCCGACATGACGTTGCCTTCGCTGGTGTCCTTGGTGACGTTGGCCGCCGTCGGCGCGAGAGTGTCGAGGCGTACCGTTTCGGTGCCCAGATCGCGGGTGTTGCCCACCCAGTCCCGGGCTGAAACCTGCACCGTCATCGCCTGATCGTCGCCCGCGGGCAGGCTGGTCTTGGGAACCGTGATCGTCCAGGTGCCGTCCGCCGTGGCCGTGGTCTGGATCGCGGCGCCGCCGTTGATCCTGACCCAGACCGTCGCGTTCGCTTCAACCGTGCCGGTCAGCGCGACGCCGGCCGCCGCTTCTTCGGCGTTGATCAGGCCGTCGCCGGCAATCGCCCCGCCCGAACGGGTCAGCGGCGTGACGACGCGGTCAATTGCGACCTCTTGGGTCAGCGTGCCCGAGGCGTTGCCATACTGGTCGCGCGCCGTTGCCGTGACCATCACCGAGGTCTGCCCCGCCGGAATGGCCGAGGCCGGCACCTGTGCTGTCCACAGCCGGTTCGCGCCCACCGAGATCGGGGCAAGCGTCGTGTTGCCCCAGGACAGGGTTACTGTGGAATAGGGCTCCACCGTGCCCGAAAGGGTGACGCCATTCGCCGCTTCCGCCGCGTTGACGGCATCGGCGCGGGGGGCAAGGCTTGACAGGTCGTCCACCGCCGTCAGCCGGAAGTTCTGGACTTCGGTGTCAATGCGAATGGTGTGGCTGGTGGTGGCGCTGTTGCCCGCCGCATCTGTGGCCGTGACCTGCACCAGCCCGTCGCGGGTCATGCGGCCAAAGGCGCCAAAGCCGAAGGGGGCGCTCCAGTTGCCATTGGCATCGGCCGCGACAGTGACGGTCCGGCCTTCGAAGGTGACGGCCACGGTTGCCTGCGGATCGGCGGTGCCGGTCAGGGTAAAGCCTGCGGTCTCCGCCATGGTCATGCGGTCGTCGCCGCCGACCTGGCCAGGGTTCACCTCCACCTCGGCAATCGTATCGACGCGGACCTCGCGGCTGGCCGATGCGCTGTTGCCGGCGCTGTCCTGCGCGGTCACGGTGATCTGGCTCTGGGTGGACTGGATGGCGCCAAAGAGATGGGCCGGGAAATCCACCGACCAGCTGCCAGTCGCCGGATTCACGCTGGCCGGCAGCGTGTGCCCGTTCCACGACACCATGACATTGCTCGAACCGGGTTCGGCCTGTCCGGTCACGGGGATCGGGCTGCCGTTTTCCAACGCGTTCAGCACGTCATTGCCCGCAACGGCGTTCACCGAGAGCGTCGCCGTACTGTCGATCCTGAAGGGGAAAGAGCTGGACGAGGCATTGCCCGCCGCATCAACCGTTGACACCGTGACCTGCGCCATGCCGTCCGCCGGAACGCTGCTGGCCCCGAACGCGGCGGCCCACTGGCCATTGGCGCCGACCGTTACAGTCCGCGACACCTCGCCGATGGCCACAGTCAGAGTCGCGCCGGGCGTGGAGGTGCCGTTGACTTCGAAGCCGCCGCTCTTTTCGGACAGGTTCACCAGATTGTCGCCGCCGACCGAGGTAACGCTGATCGGGTGCGGCAGGGTGTCGATGGCGATCGACTGGGTCAGCACGGTCTGATTGCCCAAGGCGTCGGTCGCCGTGATGGTGGCGGCAAGTTCATGATAGTCACCGCCGGAAATCTGGGCTTGCGGGAAGGTGACAGACCACAGTCCGTCGGTGCCGACCGTGGTGGTCTGGGTATGGCCGTTGATGACGACCGAGATCGACGCACCCGGCTCGCCCGTGCCGCCAAGGCCGACGCCGTCGGCATATTCGGCAAGGTTCTCGACGTCACCTTGGGCGGTGGTGCCGAAGGTGGTCTCCACCTCGGGCGGCGTCATGTCGATGATGAAATCCGGGCCGGTCAATTCGTGTTCGGTGCCGTCAGGTTCAGTCACGACGACATGGGTGGTATGCGCACCGTCGCCGGGCAGGCCGTCTTCGGGATAGGTGACGGTCCAGGTGCCATCCTCTGCGATGGTGGTGGTCTCGGTCACGCCGCCGATGGTCACCTCGACGGTATCGCCGGGCTCGCCCGTGCCGGTGACGGTGATCGAAGGGGCATCGGTGTTCATGGTTAGCGGATCGGCGTCCTGCGCGTCGACCGCGGGCGGTGCGCGGCCGTCGTCCCCGCTCCCGCCACCACCGCCGCCGCCGATGACAGCCGCCCCGCCGACGACTGCGGCCGCCGTGCCCAGACTGCCCGCGCCGCCCAGAAGGCCGGGGATCAGGGCTGCCATGCCCGCCGGCTCATCCGAGGCGACAACCCCGCCCGCGACCCCGTCGGCCTCGGCAAAGCGCAGGTCGTCAAGCGGGCTCCACTTTTCCCAGCCCTGCATCGGGCCGTAATCGGCAAAAAGCAGGCCATCGCCGGTTTCCGAAACGATCACCTCGGTGATCGTGCCGTTATCGGACAGGTAAAGGTGGTTCACATCGCCGGGAGCTTCGTTGAAATAGCCCGAGAGGACGATCTTGCGTCCATCGGCAAGCGAAATGATCAGATCGCCGCCCTGTTGTTCATATCCGACAATCGAGGCGCGCGACAGATTGAGCGATACGCTGTCACCTGAACCAACCTGAATGAAATTGCTTTGCCCTTCGCCGGCCACACTGCCACGCTGGGAACCGCCCGCGACATCGCGGACGGCGAATTGAATCGCCGCTACCATGTTACTACTCCGCCTCAAACCCGGATCACTACGCCCGGAACATTGTTATAGACCCCATCTTTTGTAGGGCCGATTGCCCTCTGGCATACGCGGGATCAAACGCGATTTCCAGCGTTTCATCCGAAATGCCGACGGTTCGTCACAATTCCCCCCAATTCCAGCCTTAATTGCGGTTTTTGCGCTACAGGGCCGGCGGGGGCATTCTACCAAAGGGCGAGGTCTGGCTTCGGGTCTTGCGCGCGGGTGGCGCGAGCCTGATTTTGCGCTTTACTGGCCGGGCAATTTCGCGCTTTCTCCGATCATGGCCGGGCAGACGGAAACTCTCATCGAAACGATCATGGGCTGGATCGACCTCGGGCGGCTTCGGCCGGGGGACCCGATTGACGAGGCGGCGCTGGTGGCCGAATTCGGGGTGTCCCGTACGCCGGTCCGCGAAGCTTTGTTGCAGCTCGAGGCGGTCGGGCTGATCCGACGCCATCCACGCAAGGGGGCAACGCTGTTTCGCCCGACGCTGGAGGAGTTCCTCGCCATTCTGGAGGTGCATGCCAAGCTGGAAGGTCAGGCTGCAGGTCTGGCCGCGCGGCGGCTGTCGGTCGGCTGGGCCGAGCGGCTGGAGGCGGTGGTGGTCGCCTGCGAAGCCCATGCCGCGACAAAGGGCGACGGGGATCCCGATGGCTATTACCAGTTGAACCTGCGCTTCCACGAAACCGTGGCGCTGGCGGCGGGCAATCCGTTCCTGACCGAGATGATCAAGACCAATGCCCGCAAGCTGCTGGCTTATTATCGCGCGCGTTACCACTATGCCGGCGCGATTGCCCAGTCGGCCCGCGAACACCGCGAGATCGCGCGCTCCATCGTCGCCCGCGACGCGACCGGGGCTGAGGCGCTGATGCAGCGCCATGTGCAATTCGACCAGATTACCGCGATGGATCTGCTGGCGGCGCTGTCCTGACCGCGCGGCGGTCAGAGCCAGCCCTTCCATCGGAACACCGCCCAGGTGACGGCGGCCGATGCCACCATCAGCACGAGTGCCGCGCCATAGCCCCAGGGTTGCGCCAGTTCGGGCATGACGGCGAAATTCATGCCGTAGATGCTGGCGATCAGCGTCGGCGGCAGGAACAGCACCGAGACCAGCGACACGATCTTGACCGTCGAGTTCTGCGACAGGTCGATCGTCCCCAGCGTGGCGTCCGAGGTCAGCGCCAGCCGGCTGTCGAGAAAGTTCGCGTGCTGGTCAAGGGCGTCGATGTCGCGCAGTTCGGTCTTCAGCGCCTTGACCAGATCCTTGGACCCGGGACGCCGGGCGATCACCGGCTCGATGTGGTTCAGCGCCCGGCCAAGCGTCAGAAGCGCCAGCCGGACCCGGCCCAGCCGCTCGCCCTGCTGTCCGATCTGGACCAGAGCCAACTGCAGCGAGGTCTGGGTCTGGTTCCGTGGCTGATAGATCAGCCGCGCCACGTCGTCGAGCGCCCGGCCCACGCCTTCGAGGTGGTCGGCAAGCCGGCCGATGATCTCCTGCACCAGCCCCGTGAACACATGGTCAGGGGTGGCGACGCCAAGCCCGCTCTTGTCGGCGCGGGCGGGAAAGGTGTCGAAGGGGCGCGGGGTGTGATGGCGCACCGTCACCAGCCTTTCAGGCTCGAGGATGAAGGTGACTGGCGCGGAAACCTGTTCATCGGCCGCATTCTGTCCCGGCACCATGACGGTCAGGTAATCCGTGCCGTTGTCGTGGTAAAGCCGGTTCGACAGTTCGATCTCCTCCATGTCCTCAAGGCTCGGGATATCCAGCCCGAGGCCCGCGAGGGTGATGGCGATGGCCATGTCGGGCTGGAACAGGTCGATCCAGACCGCCGAGGTCAGGCCTTCGCGGTCCGGCGTGCCGGTCGCGGCCAGCCGCCCGCCCTCGGCATGATAGGCGCGGATCACGGGCAGCCGTCCATCAGCTCGACCGTGGCCCAGGTTTCAAAACAGACCCCGCCCGCCAGCGCCATGACGCCGATTGTGGCCCGCCCGCCAAGGCCGCGCTCGCGCCCGAAGGTTTCGACCAGCAGGTCGGACAGGCCGGAGGAAACCTTGTGGACTTCCTCGTAATCCGGCGTGCAGACCACGAAATTCAGCGTCCGCACGATGGATTTCACATGGTCGAGACTGCCCACCGCCTGCCGGATGCCGCCCAGCACATTGAGCCCGGTCTGGCGCGCGGCGGCGTAGCCCTCATCCGTCGTCAGGTCCTGCCCGAGCCGCCCCCTTTGGGTGATCTGCGTGCCGATCTGGGCGACATGGCCCGACAGGAACAAAAGGCTCCCGATGCGATGATAAGGTTTCATCGTGCCATAATCGGCGCCGTAATAGCCGATGCGGTTGAAGTCGGGGATGTCGAGACCCATCATCAGGGCGGCTTTCTCGGGGCTGTCGGTCATGGCGCGGCACCTTTCATGGAGTCATCAGCCTAGCAGTCCGCAGCCGCCTCGCAAGGGAGTGCATTGCGCCTGCGGGGCCGCCCCTGTATTTCCTTGCCCGGATGCTGCCCTTTTCCGGAGTTCCCGATGCGATTCCTGCGCCCCGCTGTCCTTCTCTTCGGCCTTGCCCTCGCCGGGTGCCAGACCAATGACCTTGCCGAGCCTCCGGTTCCTTTGGGCGATTTCGCGCTGGGCCATAATATCGTGGTGACGACGAACATGCAGAAGGTCGCCATCTCGCGCGATGCCACGCCCGAGGATTGGGAAAAATCGCTGGAAAAGGCGATCGACGACCGTTTTGGCCGCTATGACGGCGAGAAGCTCTACAATATCGGCATTTCGATCGATGCCTTTGCGCTGGCCCCTCCCGGCGTGCCGCTGGTTCTCAGCCCGAAATCGGCGCTGGGGATCACCGTCACGGTCTGGGACGATGCGGCGCAGAAGAAGCTGAACGTCGAGGGCAAACAGATCATCGTGATGGAGAAGATGTCGGGGGAAACCGTCGTCGGCTCCGGCCTGACCAAATCGGCGGCAGAGCAGATGGAGACGCTGTCCTACAACGCCGCCAAGGCGGTCGAGGGCTGGCTTGTGGAAAACCCGGAGTGGTTCGGCCTGCCGCCCAAGGCGGTTGTCGGGGCGCCTGCGCCCACCTCCTTTGCCAAGCCCCCGGCGCCTGCCGCCGTGCCGGTTCCGGCTGTCACCGAGTGAGCCTCGCCGCGGCCTGAAAGCTGCGCCAGAACGCCCGGCGGCTCTTGATTTTTCCGGTCCGGGCAGATAATTGCCCGCCCGTGGAACACAGGGCCCTTTCCGGGCCCCCGAAAATCAAGGGCGCCCGACATGGCAAAGGCAAAGTTTGAACGCAACAAGCCGCACGTGAACATTGGCACGATCGGCCACGTTGACCACGGCAAGACCACTCTGACGGCGGCGATCACCAAGTATTTTGGTGAATTCCGCGCCTATGACCAGATTGACGGTGCGCCGGAAGAGCGGGCTCGCGGGATCACGATCTCGACCGCCCACGTCGAGTATGAGACCGAAGCGCGTCACTATGCGCACGTCGACTGCCCCGGCCACGCCGACTATGTGAAGAACATGATCACCGGCGCGGCGCAGATGGACGGCGCGATCCTCGTGTGCGCCGCCTCGGACGGCCCGATGCCGCAGACCCGCGAGCACATCCTCTTGGGCCGCCAGGTGGGTATCCCCTACATGGTCGTCTACATGAACAAGGTCGACCTTGTTGATGACGAGGAACTGATCGAACTCGTGGAAATGGAACTGCGCGAGCTGCTGTCGTCCTACGAATACCCCGGCGACGACATTCCGATCATCAAGGGCTCGGCCCACCAGGCGATGATCGGCGAGCGTCCGGAAATCGGCGAGAACTCGATCCGCGCGCTGATGAAGGCGGTTGACGAATACATCCCGACCCCGGCGCGCGCCGTGGATCAGCCCTTCCTGATGCCGATCGAAGACGTGTTCTCGATCTCGGGCCGCGGCACGGTTGTGACCGGCCGGGTGGAGCGTGGCGTGATCAACGTCGGCGACGAAGTCGAGATCGTCGGCATCCGCGAGACCAAGAAGTCGGTCTGCACCGGCGTCGAGATGTTCCGCAAGCTCCTGGACCGCGGCGAGGCTGGCGACAACGTCGGCGTGCTGTTGCGCGGCATCGACCGTGAAGGCGTCGAGCGCGGCCAGGTGCTGTGCAAGCCGAAGTCGGTCAACCCGCACACCAAGTTCGAAGCCGAGGCCTATATCCTGACCAAGGAAGAAGGCGGCCGTCACACGCCGTTCTTCGCGAACTACCGCCCGCAGTTCTACTTCCGCACCACGGACGTGACCGGGACCGTTGAACTGCCGGCCGGCACCGAGATGGTGATGCCGGGCGACAACCTGAAGTTCAACGTCACGCTGATCGCCCCGATCGCGATGGAAGAGAAGCTGCGCTTCGCCATCCGCGAAGGCGGCCGCACCGTCGGTGCAGGCGTCGTGTCGAAGATCATCGAATGATGATCCCGAGACGCGCCAGCTGAAGGCGGGTCGAAGATCATCGAATAATTCGGGCAACCGAACTGTGGAAAAGGCTGCCCTCGGGCGGCCTTTTTCTTTCCCCGCCGACCCAACTCGTCGAGCATTTCATGCACTCCTCGTCACCCCCGACGAGGCCGCGAAGCGCCCGAGGAGGGTCAGCGGTCGAGCGCGCCCTTTCCCGCAAGGATCAGCGGGGCAAGTTTGGCGATGCGGGCCAGTCTTGTCGCCGCAGTCCTGGCAGACCCCACCGCCAGCGCATGGCTTTTCCGGCGGCCGGGTGTCAGGGCGTGGAACGCCTCGGCCAGAGCGGGATCGGCGTCAAGGGCGTCCTGAAGCTCGGTTGGCAGTTCAAGCGCGGTTGTGACTTTGGCGGGTTTGGTGCCCGCCTCGGCAAGGGCCATGGCTTGGGCGAGAAGACCGTGCAGGGCCGGGGCCATCGGCGCCACCTGCGCGGCATCGGTAAAGCGGGCGCAATCGGGATGGCTTGTGTTTTCGCCCTGCCGGCTCAAAAGGCCGGTGGGGTCCTGCAAGAGGCTGGCGTTGAAGAAGGTCAGGCGGAAATCGCCGCGAAAGGCGCCCAGAATCGCAATGTTGCGCCCGGCATGCATGTAACAGGGGTGGCCCCATTTCGCGACCTCTTGCAGCCCGGCGCCCGTGCAGATGTCCCGCAGCGCGGCCAGACCCGCCGCCCAGATCCGCGCCGAACAGTCCGCGGTTCCAAAGCGGTCGCAGCGCCCGCAACCGTCGCGGAAGAAGTCCTCAGGGGTCGTTATCATCTCGCGGGGGGCCATGGGCCAAACCTATGCCCCGGAATCTTTTCCGCCAAGCCAAGATTCCGCCGCGCGCCCCTTGATTTCCCCGCGCGCCTGCCGTAACTCGCCGGCAGGCTTAGGGGTATAGCTCAGCTGGTAGAGCGACGGTCTCCAAAACCGTAGGTCGCGGGTTCGAACCCTGCTGCCCCTGCCAAGCCGATTTCCAGACAGTGTGATCCTGCACCTCCGCCCGGGAGGATCGGCCTTGAATTTTCAGCCCGGCCCGCGTATCTGCGCAGACGACAAGAAGGATCGGACCCGACCATGGCCACCAAGACCACGCCCACCCAGTTCATCGCCCAGGCCCGCGCCGAGATCGCCAAGGTGGTCTGGCCGTCGCGCCGCGAGGTGATGCTGACCACGATCATGGTCTTCATCATGGCGGCGCTGACCGCGACCTTCTTCAGCCTTGTCGACATGGCGATCCGCTTTGGCCTGAAGCTGATCATCGGCGGGCTCTGAGGCGCAAGCCTCCAAGGAATTCCCTTGAAATCCGGGCGCATGGCTTGTATCCCGCGCTCAACCAAAGGGAACCCGGCGCGCAGCGATTCGTGTTGCGCGCTGTTTTTTGTTCCCGAAAGGGCCGGGGGAAACCCGGAAATGCAGGAAATTCAGGTGGTTCGGCATCTGGACAGACAAAGTGGAGCGGCCATGGCCAAGCGTTGGTATTCGGTGAGCGTGCTGTCGAACTTCGAGAAGAAGGTCGCAGAGCAGATCCGCACGGCTGTCGCAGATGCCAATCTGGGCGACGAAATTGACGAAGTGCTGGTGCCGACCGAAGAAGTGATCGAGGTGCGGCGCGGCAAGAAGGTGACGTCCGAGCGGCGCTTCATGCCCGGCTATGTGCTGGTGCGCATGGAAATGACCAACCGCGGCTATCACCTGATCTCGTCGATCAACCGCGTCACCGGCTTTCTTGGTCCGCAGGGCAAGCCGATGCCGATGCGCGACGCCGAGGTGAACCAGATCCTGAACCGGGTCGAGGAAGGCCAGGAAGCCCCGCGCAACCTGATCCGCTTCGACGTGGGCGAGAAGGTCAAGGTCACTGACGGCCCGTTCGAGGGCTTTGACGGCATGGTCGAGGATGTGGACGAGGCGCACAGCCGCCTGAAAGTCTCGGTCTCGATCTTCGGGCGCGCGACGCCTGTGGAACTGGAATTCACTCAGGTGTCGAAAAACCTCTGAGTGTATCGCGTGGGAGGCCGTCCCCAAGGGGAGGGCCGGACCACTAAACCGCGCGCCCAATCCCGGGCGGTGCAGTGAAAAAGGAGAGGCCAGATGGCCAAGAAGATTATCGGCAGCCTGAAGCTGCAAGTGAAGGCCCAGCAGGCCAACCCGTCGCCGCCGGTCGGCCCGGCTCTGGGTCAGCGCGGTCTGAACATCATGGCCTTCGTGAAGGAATTCAACGCGAAGACCGCCGAAATTCCGCCGGGCACCCCGACCCCGGTCATCATCACCTACTATGCCGACAAGTCGTTCAGCCTTGAGCTGAAGACTGCTCCAGCCTCGTTCCTGATCAAGCAGGCCGCCGGTCTGCCGCCGGTCGGCAAGCGCTCGCGCGCCAAGGGTTCGATGAAGCCGGGCCGCGAAGTGGCTGGCACGATCACCACCGCCGCGCTGCGCAAGATCGCGGAAACCAAGATGAAGGACCTCAACGCCAATTCGGTCGAAGCGGCGATGAACATCATCCTTGGCTCGGCCAAATCCTGCGGCATCGAAGTGAAAGGCTGAGCACCATGGCAAAGATTGGTAAGCGTTCGGCCAAGGCCAACGAAGCATTCGTCGGCAAGTCGCTGATCTCGGTGGAAGACGCCGTCAAGCTGATCAAGGGCGCGGCTTCGGCCAAGTTCGACGAGACGCTGGAAATCGCGATGAACCTGGGCGTCGACCCGCGTCACGCCGACCAGATGGTCCGCGGCGTGGTGCAGCTGCCGAACGGCACGGGCAAGACCGTGCGCGTGGCGGTGTTCGCCCGTGGCGCCAAGGCTGATGAAGCCAAGGCTGCCGGTGCTGACATCGTTGGCGCCGAAGACCTGATGGAAACCATCCAGCAGGGCAAGATCGAGTTCGACCGCTGCATCGCGACCCCGGACCTGATGCCGCTGGTCGGTCGTCTCGGCAAGATCCTCGGCCCGCGCAACCTGATGCCGAACCCCAAGGTCGGCACCGTGACCATGGACGTCAAGACTGCGGTCGAGGCGGCCAAGGGCGGCGAAGTCCAGTTCAAGGTCGAGAAGGCCGGTGTCATCCATGCCGGGATCGGCAAGGTGTCGTTCGATGAGGCGAAGCTCGCCGAAAACGTCCGCGCTTTCGTGGATGCCGTCGCCAAGGCCAAGCCGGCTGGCGCCAAGGGCACCTATGTGAAGAAGGTTTCGCTCTCGTCGACCATGGGTCCGGGCGTGTCGCTGGATATCGCTTCGGCCACGGCCTGAGCGAAAGATGGGGTAAACCCCACCCTGCGAATTTGCAGCGGCCGTCCTTCGGGGCGGCCGTTTGCATTGCGGCGGTCGCTGGGCTAGCCTTTGCCCGCGGCAAAAGGGGCGGGCGGCCAGATGCAGGCAGAGGTGACATTGCGGCCCGAAGCCGGGGCGAAACTCGCGGTCTACTCTTGCTATTTCGGCGCGCATGAGCCCTTCAACCCCGAAGCGGCGGGCGCGGACGGGCAGGGCTATGACCGCTTTGTCTTTACCGATCACGACAGCCTGCCGACCTCTGCAGCCTTGGTGCAATTGCGCGATCAGGGCGAGGGCCCCGCGATCCTGTCGCGGCGTCCGAAGCTTTGTCCGCATCTGTTCTTTCAAGGCTACGACTGGGTGATCTATCTCGACAACAACGCCCGCTTCGTGCTGGATCCGGCCCGGATCGTGAAGCGGGTGGTCAAGGAGCATCCGGACCGGCCCGCCGGGCGCTATCTCTTTCGCCACCGCCGCCGAGACTGTGCCTGGGACGAGGCGGATGAATGTCTGCGGCTGGGCTACATGACGGCTGGGCAGCACGCGCAGGTGACGAACGTCTTCCGGCAGGCGGACTTCCCGCGCCACGCCGGGCTTTTCGTCAACACCTGCCTGATCCAGCGCATGGGCGACGCGGCGACCGATGCGCTGAACGAGGCCTGGTATGCCAGCCTGACAACCGAGACCCGCCGCGACCAGGTGATGTTGCCCTGGCTTCTGGCCAGCCGGCAATGCCCGCATCGGGTGCTGTCGGCCAAGGTGAAAAGCTGGGCCGACTGGCCGATCTACAGTCCCAAGGTCCGTGAGCGGTTCCGGGCCGCCCAAAACGCTGCGTGATTTTCCTTAAGGGCTTGGAAATTCCCGTCCCAGGGGCTATGCAGCGCCTCATGCCAGCCTTCCGTGATTCGTCGCGGGGGTAACGCATGCTTTGTCCGAGACGGTGGGTGGCGCGCAAACGCCTTAATTTCCCTCCTGAGATGGGGTTCGAGACGCATTATTCCGGGGTTTCCTCGGGTGATCAAGGCTCGGGACTTTATCGTGGACCCGAACGTGGCGGGCCTTCAGGCGCGTCACAAACATGAGCCGGGGGGAAACCCCCACACTTGGAGTGAAACTGTGGATAGAGCCCAAAAAGAGCAATTGGTCGAAGAACTCGGCCAAATCTTCGCAAGCTCTGGCGTTGTTGTGGTTGCACACTACGCAGGTATGACGGTTGCACAGATGCAGGACCTGCGCGCAAAGATGCGCGAAGTTGGCGGGTCCGTCCGCGTTGCCAAGAACACGCTCGCCAAGATCGCCCTTGAAGGCAAGCCCGGCGCCAAGATGGCCGGCCTGCTGACGGGCATGACCATGCTGTCCTACTCGGAAGACCCCGTGGCTGCGGCCAAGGTCGCCGAGGCCTATGCCAAGACGAACGACAAGTTCGTCATCATTGGCGGGGCAATGGGCGGTGAGGTTCTGGACCAGGCCGGTGTCAAAGCCGTGGCCTCCATGCCGTCGCGCGAAGAGCTTATCGCTCAGATCGTGTCGTGCATTGGTGCGCCCGCGTCGAACATCGCCGGGGCCATTGGCGCGCCTGCTTCGAACATCGCAGGCATCCTCAAGACCATCGAGGAAAAGGCAGCCGCCTGATCCTTGCCTCGCGTGGGTTGACCCCACTTCGTTGGAACCCTCTCAAACTTACGGAATATGAAAATGGCTGATCTGAACAAACTCGCCGAAGAGATCGTTGGTCTGACCCTGCTGCAGGCGCAGGAACTGAAGACCATCCTGAAAGACACCTACGGCATCGAGCCGGCCGCCGGTGGCGCCGTCATGATGGCTGGCCCGGCTGCTGCTCCGGCTGCTGCCGAAGAAGAAAAGACCGAATTCGACGTCGTTCTGACCGACGCCGGTGCCAACAAGATCAACGTGATCAAAGAAGTTCGCACCATCACCGGTCTGGGCCTGAAAGAAGCCAAGGACCTGGTCGAAGCTGGCGGCAAGGTCAAAGAAGGCGTCTCGAAAGCTGACGCTGAAGGCTTCAAGAAAGCCCTGGAAGCCGCTGGCGCCAAGGTCGAACTCAAGTAATCCCGTCCGGGGAGCAATCCCCGGCAAGGATTTTCGGGCTGGGGGCAGAGAAATCTGCCTCCAGTTTCTCGCGTCTTGGAAGGGGCTTTCGCGCAAAACCCCTTCCAAGGCGCGGCAAGGTTCGGGAGTCAGCCGACGGGACGGCTGGCATGAATGGAACCTTCCCCCTCTCTGCCCAAACGGCGCGCTCCTGTGGCCCGACAGGACCGCTCCGGGGAAAAGATGAAAGGTAACGACGAGCATGGCTCAAGCTTACGTTGGCCAGAAGCGTATCCGCCGCTATTTCGGCAAGATCCGCGAAGTTCTGGACATGCCGAACCTGATCGAGGTTCAGAAATCCTCCTACGACCTGTTCCTGCGCTCGGGCGATGGCCTGAAGCCCGCCGAAGGCGAAGGGATCCAGGGCACGTTCCAGTCGGTGTTCCCGATCAAGGATTTCAACGAGACCGCCGTTCTGGAATTCGTCAAATACGAGCTGGAAAAGCCGAAATACGACGTGGACGAGTGCCAGCAGCGCGACATGACCTATGCCGCGCCGCTGAAAGTCACCCTGCGTCTGATCGTGTTCGATGTCGATGAATCGACTGGCGCGCGTTCGGTGAAGGACATCAAGGAACAGGACGTCTACATGGGCGACATGCCCTTGATGACGTCGAACGGCACGTTCATCGTGAACGGCACCGAACGGGTGGTCGTCAGCCAGATGCACCGTTCGCCGGGTGTGTTCTTCGACCATGACAAGGGCAAGACCCATTCCTCGGGCAAACTCTTGTTCGCCTGCCGCATCATCCCGTATCGCGGCTCGTGGCTGGACTTCGAGTTTGACGCCAAGGACATCGTGTTCGCCCGTATCGACCGCCGCCGCAAGCTGCCGGTCACGACGCTGCTCTATGCCCTCGGCATGGATCAGGAAGGCATCATGGATGCCTATTACGAAACCATCAGCTTCCGCCATGTGAAGAACAAGGGTTGGGTCACCAAGTTCTTCCCGAACCGCGTGCAGGGCACCCGTCCGTCCTATGATCTGGTGGATGCGGCGACCGGCGAGGTCATCCTGAAGGCGGGCGAAAAGGCCACGCCGCGCATGGTCAAGAAGTGGAAGGACGACGGCGCAATCACCGAGCTTCTGGTGCCGTTCGACCACATCCTTGGCCGCTATGTCGCCAAGGACATCATCAACGAGGAAACCGGCGAGATCTGGGCCGAAGCCGGCGACGAGCTGACGATGGACTACGACCGCGACGGCGAGCCGAAGGGCGGGTCGGTCAAGCTCCTTCTGGATCAGGGCATCACCGAGATCCCGGTTCTCGACATCGACAATATCAACGTCGGTCCCTACATCCGCAACACCATGGCCGCCGACAAGAACATGGGCCGCGACACCGCGCTCATGGATATCTACCGCGTCATGCGCCCGGGCGAACCGCCGACCGTGGAAGCGGCCTCGCAGCTGTTTGACACGTTGTTCTTCGATTCCGAGCGCTATGACCTCTCGGCTGTCGGCCGCGTGAAGATGAACATGCGCCTTGATCTCGGTCGCCCGGACACCCAGCGCACGCTGGACCGCGCCGATATCGTGGCCTGCATCAAGGCGCTGACCGAACTGCGCGACGGCAAGGGAGAGATCGACGACATCGACCACCTCGGCAACCGCCGGGTGCGCTCGGTGGGCGAGCTGATGGAAAACCAGTATCGCGTCGGCCTGCTGCGCATGGAGCGCGCGATCAAGGAGCGCATGTCGTCGGTGGAAATCGACACGATCATGCCGCAAGACCTGATCAACGCCAAACCGGCCGCGGCTGCGGTGCGCGAATTCTTCGGCTCTTCGCAGCTGTCGCAATTCATGGACCAGACCAACCCGCTGTCGGAAGTCACCCACAAGCGCCGCCTGTCGGCCCTCGGGCCGGGCGGTCTGACCCGGGAACGCGCGGGCTTTGAGGTTCGCGACGTTCACCCGACCCACTATGGCCGGATGTGCCCGATCGAAACGCCCGAAGGTCAGAACATCGGTCTGATCAACTCGCTGGCCACCTTTGCCCGCGTGAACAAGTACGGCTTCATCGAGACCCCGTATCGCAAGGTCATCGACGGCAAGGTGACGGATGACGTCGTCTACATGTCGGCGACCGAGGAAATGCGCCACACGGTCGCGCAGGCCAACGCCGCCCAGGACGCCGAAGGCAAGTTCCAGGATGACCTGATCTCCAGCCGCAAGGCCGGGGAATTCATGCTGAACCCGCCGGATGCCATCGACCTGATCGACGTGTCGCCGAAACAGCTGGTGTCGGTTGCGGCCTCGCTGATCCCGTTCCTGGAAAATGACGACGCCAACCGGGCCCTCATGGGGTCGAACATGCAGCGTCAGGCGGTTCCGCTGCTGCAGGCCGATGCCCCCTTCGTCGGCACCGGCATCGAAGCCGTGGTGGCGCGCGATTCCGGCGCGGCCATCATGGCGCGGCGTGCCGGCGTGATCGACCAGGTTGACGCGCAGCGTATCGTTATCCGCGCAACCGAGATGCTGGAGCCGGGCGAACCGGGCGTCGACATCTACCGTCTGCGCAAGTTCAAGCGCTCGAACCAGTCGTCCTGCATCAACCAGCGCCCGCTGGTGAAGGTGGGGGACACGGTTCTGCGCGGCGAAGTGGTGGCCGACGGTCCCTGCACCGACATGGGCGAACTGGCTCTTGGCCGGAACGTCATCGTGGCCTTCATGCCGTGGAACGGCTACAACTACGAAGACTCGATCCTGATTTCGGAACGCATCCTGAAAGACGACGTGTTCACCTCGATCCACATCGAGGAATACGAAGTCGCGGCGCGCGACACGAAGCTGGGGCCGGAAGAAATCACCCGCGACATTCCGAACGTCGGTGAAGAGGCGCTGCGCAACCTCGACGAGGCCGGCATCGTCTACATCGGTGCCGAAGTGCAGCCGGGCGACATTCTGGTCGGCAAGATCACCCCCAAGGGTGAAAGCCCGATGACGCCGGAAGAAAAACTCCTCCGCGCCATCTTTGGTGAAAAGGCGTCTGACGTCCGCGATACCTCGCTGCGCCTGCCGCCGGGGGCCTATGGCACCATCGTCGAAGTGCGGGTGTTCAACCGTCATGGTGTGGACAAGGACGAACGCGCGCTGCAGATCGAGCGCGAGGAAGTCGAACGTCTGGCGCGCGACCGCGACGACGAATTGGCGATCCTTGAGCGCAACATCTATGCGCGCCTGAAATCGCTGATCCTAGGCAAGACTGCGGTCAAGGGCCCGAAAGGCATCAAGGCCGGCTCGACCATTGACGACGACCTGCTGGGCACGCTGTCGCGTGGCCAGTGGTGGCAGCTCGCCCTTGGCGAAGAAGCCGAGGCCAAGGATGTCGAGGCGCTGCACGACCAGTTCGAAGCGCAGAAGCGCGCCCTTGACCACCGCTTTGACGACAAGGTGGAAAAAGTGCGCCGCGGCGACGATCTGCCTCCGGGCGTGATGAAGATGGTCAAGGTTTTCGTCGCGGTGAAGCGCAAGCTGCAGCCGGGCGACAAGATGGCCGGCCGTCACGGCAACAAGGGTGTCATCTCCAAGGTCGTTCCGGCCGAAGACATGCCCTTCCTGGCCGATGGCACTCCGGTTGACCTGGTGCTGAACCCGCTCGGCGTGCCGTCGCGGATGAACGTCGGGCAGATTCTGGAAACCCACATGGGCTGGGCCGCACGCGGTCTGGGCCTGAAGATCGACGATGCCTTGAAAGAGTATCGCCGGTCGGGCGACCTGACCCCGGTGCGCGAGGCGATGCGTCTGGCTTACGGTGACGAGACCTATGACGAGGCCCTGTCGGACCGCGACGAGGCCGAGTTCCTGGAGCTGGCCGGCAACGTCACCCGTGGCGTTCCGATCGCGACCCCGGTTTTCGACGGTGCGAAAGAGCAGGACGTGAACGACGCGCTGCGCCGCGCGGGCTTTGACACCTCGGGTCAGTCCGAAGTGTTCGACGGCCGCACCGGCGAGAAGTTCGCGCGCAAGGTCACGGTGGGCGTGAAATACATGCTCAAGCTGCACCACCTTGTCGACGACAAGCTGCACGCCCGTTCGACCGGCCCGTACTCGCTTGTTACCCAGCAGCCGCTGGGTGGTAAGGCGCAGTTCGGTGGTCAGCGTCTGGGGGAAATGGAGGTCTGGGCTCTGGAAGCCTACGGCGCCGCCTATACCCTGCAGGAAATGCTGACCGTGAAGTCGGACGACGTGGCCGGCCGGACCAAGGTCTACGAAAGCATCGTCAAGGGCGAGGACAACTTCGAGGCCGGCGTGCCGGAATCGTTCAACGTCCTTGTCAAGGAAGTGCGCGGCCTCGGCCTCAACATGGAACTCCTGGATGCGGAGGAGGAGTGACGGATCTCCCCGGAAAGGTGCGTGCCAGCACGCACCCTACCGCGAATCCGTAGGGTGCGTGATCTCACGCACCGCCCCTTCCCCGCGCCCTCCCATTCTTAGGATTTGGAAATGAACCAGGAACTCTCGACCAACCCGTTCAACCCGGTGGCCCCCGTCAAGACCTTTGACGAGATCAAGATCAGCTTGGCATCGCCCGAGCGCATCCTGTCGTGGTCCTACGGCGAGATCAAAAAACCGGAAACCATCAACTACCGTACGTTCAAGCCCGAGCGTGACGGCCTGTTCTGCGCCCGTATCTTTGGCCCGATCAAGGATTACGAATGCCTCTGCGGCAAATACAAGCGCATGAAATATCGCGGCGTTGTCTGCGAAAAATGCGGCGTTGAAGTCACGCTGCAAAAGGTCCGCCGTGAGCGGATGGGCCATATCGAACTGGCCTCGCCCGTTGCCCACATCTGGTTCCTGAAATCGCTGCCCTCGCGCATTGGCCTGATGCTGGACATGACGCTGCGCGATCTGGAACGCATTCTCTATTTCGAAAACTATGTGGTGATCGAACCCGGTCTGACTGATCTGACCTATGGTCAGCTGATGACCGAAGAAGAATACCTCGACGCGCAAGACCAGTATGGTGCTGACGCCTTCACCGCCAATATCGGCGCCGAGGCGATCCGCGAAATGCTGGCGGCAATCGATCTGGATGCGACCGCCGAACAGCTGCGCGCCGACCTGAAAGAAGCCACCGGCGAGCTGAAGCCGAAGAAGATCATCAAGCGTCTGAAGATCGTCGAAAGCTTCCTGGAATCCGGCAACCGCCCGGAATGGATGGTGCTGACCGTTCTGCCGGTGATCCCGCCGGAATTGCGCCCGCTGGTCCCGCTGGACGGCGGCCGGTTCGCCACCTCCGACCTGAACGATCTTTATCGCCGGGTCATCAACCGCAACAACCGCCTGAAGCGCCTGATCGAACTGCGTGCGCCCGATATCATCGTGCGCAACGAAAAGCGCATGTTGCAGGAAGCTGTGGACGCCCTCTTTGACAACGGCCGTCGTGGCCGCGTCATCACCGGCACCAACAAGCGCCCGCTGAAATCGCTCAGCGACATGCTGAAAGGCAAGCAGGGCCGGTTCCGTCAGAACCTTTTGGGCAAGCGCGTCGACTTCTCGGGTCGTTCGGTCATCGTGACCGGCCCGGAACTGAAGCTGCACCAATGCGGCCTGCCGAAGAAGATGGCGCTGGAGCTGTTCAAGCCCTTCATCTACTCGCGTCTGGAAGCCAAGGGTCTGTCTTCGACCGTCAAGCAGGCCAAGAAGCTGGTGGAAAAGGAACGTCCCGAGGTCTGGGATATCCTGGATGAAGTGATCCGCGAGCATCCGGTTCTCTTGAACCGCGCGCCGACGCTGCACCGTCTGGGCATCCAGGCGTTCGAGCCGATCCTGATCGAAGGCAAGGCGATCCAGTTGCACCCGCTGGTCTGCTCGGCCTTCAACGCCGACTTCGACGGCGACCAGATGGCCGTTCACGTTCCGCTTTCGCTGGAAGCCCAGCTTGAAGCGCGCGTCTTGATGATGTCGACGAACAACGTGCTGTCGCCCGCCAACGGCGCGCCGATCATCGTTCCGTCGCAGGACATGGTGCTGGGCCTTTACTACACCACCATGGAGCGCAAGGGCATGAAGGGCGAAGGCATGGCTTTCGCTGACCTCGACGAGGTCGAGCACGCCCTGGCGGCCGGCGAGGTGCATCCGCATGCCAAGATCAAGGCCCGCCTCAAGCAGGTCGACGACGAAGGCAATATCGTCTGGAAGCGCTATGAGACGACCCCCGGCCGTCTGCGTCTGGGCACGCTGCTGCCCCTGAACGCCAAGGCGCCCTTCGAACTGGTGAACCGCCTTCTGCGGAAGAAGGACGTGCAGACCGTCATCGACACCGTCTACCGCTATTGCGGCCAGAAAGAGTCGGTCATCTTCTGCGATCAGATCATGGGTCTGGGCTTCCGCGAGGCCTTCAAGGCGGGCATTTCGTTCGGCAAGGACGACATGCTGATCCCCGACACCAAATGGGAAATCGTCAATGAGGTGAAGGACCAGGTTGCTGGCTTTGAACAGCAATACATGGACGGTCTGATTACTCAGGGCGAAAAGTACAACAAGGTCGTGGACGCCTGGTCGAAGTGCAACGACAAGGTGACCGAGGCCATGATGGCCACGATTTCGGCTGAGCGCTATGACGACAACGGCGCGCAGAAGGAACCGAACTCGGTCTACATGATGGCCCACTCCGGCGCCCGGGGTTCGGTGACGCAGATGAAGCAGCTTGGCGGGATGCGCGGCCTGATGGCCAAGCCCTCGGGCGAGATCATCGAAACGCCGATCATCTCGAACTTCAAGGAAGGTCTGACCGTTCTTGAATACTTCAACTCGACCCACGGCGCCCGCAAGGGTCTGGCCGATACCGCGCTCAAGACGGCGAACTCGGGCTATCTGACCCGTCGTCTGGTGGACGTGGCGCAGGACTGCATCGTGCGCATGCACGATTGCGGCACCGAGCGGGCGATCACCGCCGAAGCCGCGGTCAACGATGGTGAAGTCGTGCTGTCGCTGGCCGAGCGTGTGCTGGGCCGGGTGGCTGCCGATGACATCATGGTGCCCGGCACCGGCGAGGTGATCGTGCAGCGCGGCGAGATCATCGACGAACGCCGTGCCGACCTGATCGCGCAGGCCAATGTCGCCTCGACCCGCATCCGCAGCCCGCTGACCTGCGAGGCCGACGAGGGCGTCTGCGCCATGTGCTATGGTCGCGACCTCGCACGCGGCACGCTGGTCAACCAGGGTGAAGCGGTGGGCATCATCGCTGCCCAGTCGATCGGCGAACCCGGCACGCAGCTGACCATGCGGACCTTCCACATCGGCGGCGTGGCCCAGGGTGGCCAGCAGTCGTTCCTGGAAGCCAGCCAGGAAGGCAAGATCGAGTTCCGCAACGCCAACCTTCTGGCCAACGAGCATGGCGAGCAGATCGTGATCGGCCGCAACATGTCGATGGCGATCATCGACGAGGCGGGGCAGGAGCGCGCGGTTCACAAGCTGACCTATGGCTCGAAGCTGCATGTCAAGGACGGCGCTTCGGTGAAGCGCGGCACCAAACTGTTCGAATGGGACCCCTACACCCTGCCGATCATCGCCGAAAAGGCCGGTGTGGCGCGGTTCAAGGACCTGATCTCGGGCATTTCGGTGCGCGACGACACCGACGAAGCCACCGGCATGACGCAGAAGATCGTCTCCGACTGGCGCTCGGCGCCGAAGGGCGGCGATCTGAAGCCGGAAGTCATCGTGATGGACCCGGCAACGGGCGAACCGGTGCGAGGCGACAATGGCAACCCGATCACCTATCCGATGTCGGTGGACGCCATTCTGTCGATCGAGGACGGCCAGGAGCTGAAGCCGGGCGACGTCGTGGCCCGTATTCCGCGCGAAGGTGCCAAGACCAAGGACATCACCGGGGGTCTTCCCCGCGTGGCCGAACTGTTCGAGGCCCGTCGTCCGAAGGATCACGCGATCATCGCGGAAGCTGACGGCTATGTCCGCTTCGGCAAGGACTACAAGAACAAGCGCCGCATCACCGTGGAGCCTGTCGACGAGACCTTGCAGCCGCAGGAATACATGATCCCCAAGGGCAAGCACATTCCGGTTCAGGAAGGTGACTTCGTCCAGAAGGGCGACTACATCATGGACGGCAACCCGGCCCCGCATGACATCCTGCGGATCCTGGGCGTCGAAGCCTTGGCCAACTACATGATCGACGAAGTGCAGGACGTTTACCGACTGCAAGGCGTGAAGATCAACGACAAGCACATCGAAGTGATCGTGCGTCAGATGCTCCAGAAATATGAAATTCTGGACTCGGGCGAGACGACGCTGCTGAAGGGCGAAAACGTCGACAAGTTCGAACTGGACGAGGCGAACGCCAAGGCCCATGCCCATGGCATGCGCGAGGCGGTGGCCGAGCCGATCCTCTTGGGGATCACCAAGGCGAGCTTGCAGACCCGGTCGTTCATCTCGGCGGCCTCGTTCCAGGAAACCACGCGGGTTCTTACCGAGGCTTCGGTTCAGGGCAAGCGCGACAAGCTGGTCGGCCTGAAAGAGAACGTCATCGTTGGTCGCCTGATCCCGGCGGGCACCGGCGGTGCGACGAGCCGTGTCAAGAAGATCGCCGCCGACCGCGACCATCTGGTCGTCGAGGCGCGGCGTTCCGAGGCGGAAACCGCTGCGGCGCTGGTGGCGCCGATGGACGTCATGGACACCGAGGTCGACTCGGGTCTGGTCGACACCATCGAAAGCCGCGATCTGTAAGATCGGAAGCCTGCACACGGAAAGGCCCCTCGGGAAACCGGGGGGCCTTTTGCCTTTGTCCCCTCTGGTCCCGCCGCGCCCCGCCTGTTAGCAAAGGCGCGACGAACAGGAGCCGTCATGGCAATCTCGGACAATCTGCGCGGCGTGGCCTATATGTGCCTGTCGATGCTGGCCTTCACGGTGAATGACACCTTCATGAAATCGGTCACGGCCGAAGTGCCGCTGTTTCAGGTGATCTTCCTGCGCGGGCTGATCGCGATTGCCGGCCTTTTGGTAATGGGCGCAGTGACCGGCGCCTTTCGGCAAAGGCTGGCGGCGGGCGACTGGGGCCTGATCGGCCTGCGCTCGGTGGCCGAGATCTTTGCCACGCTGACCTTTCTGATTGCGCTTCTCCACATGGAACTCGCCAACCTCTCGGCCATCATGCAGGCCCTGCCGCTTGCCGTGACGCTTGCCGCCGCGGTGGTGTTTGGCGACCGGATCGGCTGGCGGCGGATGTCGGCGATTCTGGCCGGCTTTGTCGGGGTGATGATCATCATCCGCCCCGGAACGGCGGCCTTCGACATCTGGTCGCTGATGGGGGTGGCCTCGGTTCTGGCGGTTGTGGTGCGGGATCTGTCGGTGCGCCGGCTGGGGTCGCATGTGCCGTCGATCGTGGTGGCGCTTGGCGCGGCGGTCGTGGTGGCCGCGATGGGGCTCGGGTTTTCCATGCTGCAGGGCGTCGCGCTCTTTGACGGCATGACAGGCTGGCAAAGCCTGACGGCAAGCCAGCTGGCCCGCGTTGTGGCCGCCGGCGCCTTTCTGATCGTCGGCTATCTTTGCGCGGTCACAGCGATGCGCTCGGGCGATATCGGCGTGGTGGCGCCGTTCCGTTATACCTCGCTGCTCTGGGCGATCGGGCTGGGTTTCGTGGCCTTCGGTGATCTCCCCGATGGCTGGACGCTGGTGGGGGCCGGCCTGGTCGTGGCCTCGGGCATCTATACCCTTTTGCGCGAACGCGCGCTGCGCCGCGCAGCCGCCGCCCGGGCCCGCGCCGACAGTTGACATCCCGGTCGACTCTGCGTATCAGCCGCGCAACCCCCCTGCCCGGATTCTCGGGCGGGTGGGTTCTGATTGCTTGATGTGGCCATGATCCGGGCGCAAGCCCCGATCCTCTGAAATTCTCCGCATCTCTCCCGTCGTGGGAGAACATGCGGGTTTCGGTGTTTTGCGATAGGCGCAAATCACCCGTCGAGAAGCAGCGCCCCGGACCCGGGGCGAGTATTGACACCGCCCCGCCCGGAAGAACCGGCGTGGCAACACGAGGAAGTTTGATGCCGACGATCCAACAGCTTATCCGGAAGCCCCGGGAAGCCCTGGTGCGGAAGTCCAAGTCGCAGCACCTGGAATCCTGCCCGCAGAAGCGTGGGGTTTGCACCCGCGTCTACACCACCACCCCGAAAAAGCCGAACTCCGCTATGCGGAAGGTTGCGAAGGTTCGCCTGACCAACGGCTTCGAGGTCATTTCCTACATCCCCGGCGAAAAGCACAACCTGCAAGAGCACTCGGTTGTCCTGATCCGTGGCGGCCGTGTGAAAGACCTTCCCGGTGTGCGTTACCACATCCTCCGCGGCGTTCTGGATACCCAGGGCGTGAAAGACCGTCGTCAGCGTCGTTCGAAGTACGGCGCCAAGCGTCCGAAGTGAGGAGATAAGAGATGTCCCGTCGTCACGCCGCCGAAAAGCGCGAAATCCTGCCCGACGCCAAATATGGCGACAAGGTTCTGACCAAGTTCATGAACAACCTGATGCTGGACGGAAAGAAATCCGTCGCGGAATCGATCGTTTATGGCGCCCTTGAGCGCGTTCAGTCCAAGCTGAAGCGCGAGCCGGTCGAATGCTTCCACGAAGCCCTGAACAACGTGAAACCCTCCGTCGAAGTGCGTTCGCGCCGCGTCGGTGGTGCCACCTACCAGGTTCCGGTCGAAGTCCGCACCGAGCGCCGCGAAGCCCTTGCGATCCGCTGGCTGATCACCGCCGCCCGCAAGCGCAACGAAAACACCATGGAAGAGCGTCTGGCCGCCGAACTGTCGGATGCCGTGAACAACCGTGGCACCGCCGTGAAAAAGCGGGAAGACACCCACAAGATGGCCGACGCGAACAAAGCGTTCAGCCACTACCGCTGGTAAGGGAGCGCCATCATGGCACGCGATTATCCGCTTGAGCGCTACCGCAACTTCGGGATCATTGCCCACATCGACGCGGGCAAGACCACGACTTCGGAACGCATCCTCTACTACACCGGCAAGTCCCACAAGATCGGCGAAGTCCATGACGGCGCCGCGACGATGGACTGGATGGAGCAGGAACAGGAGCGCGGCATCACCATCACTTCGGCTGCCACGACCACCTTCTGGAACCGCCAGATCGACCCCTCGACCGGGGTTGGTGACAAGGCCTCCAAGTACCGCTTCAACATCATCGACACCCCCGGCCACGTCGACTTCACCATCGAAGTCGAGCGTTCGCTGGCCGTTCTGGACGGTGCTGTTGTGCTTCTCGACGGCAACGCCGGGGTGGAGCCGCAGACCGAAACCGTGTGGCGTCAGGCTGACCGCTACAAGGTTCCGCGCATCGTGTTCGTCAACAAGATGGACAAGACCGGCGCCGACTTCTTCAACTGCGTCAAGATGATCAAGGACCGCACCGGCGCCAACGCCATGCCGGTTGCTCTGCCGATCGGCGCGGAAGACAAGCTGGAAGGCATCATCGACCTCGTCACCATGGAAGAGTGGGTCTATCAGGGCGAAGACCTGGGGGCCTCCTGGGTTCGCCAGCCGATCCGCGCCGAACTGAAGGATTCCGCCGACGAGTGGCGCCTGAACCTGCTGGAAACGGCAGTCGGTCAGGACGATGCCGCGATGGAAGCCTATCTGGAAGGCAACGAGCCGGATGCCGACACGCTGCGCGCGCTGATCCGCAAGGGCACGCTGGCGATCGACTTCATCCCGGTGATGGCCGGTTCGGCCTTCAAGAACAAGGGCGTGCAGCCGCTTCTGAACGCAGTGATCGACTATCTGCCCTCGCCTCTCGACGTGCCGCCCTACATGGGCTTTGCGCCGGGCGACGAGTCGGAAACCCGCAACATTGCCCGTTCGGCCGATGACGCCCAGCCCTTCTCGGCGCTGGCGTTCAAGATCATGAACGACCCCTTCGTCGGCTCGCTGACCTTTACCCGGATCTATTCGGGCAAGCTCGCGAAGGGCGATGCGATGATGAACGCGACCAAAGAGCGCCGCGAGCGCGTTGGCCGCATGATGATGATGCACGCCATCGAGCGTGAGGAAATCACCGAAGCCTTTGCCGGCGACATCATCGCGCTTGGCGGTCTGAAAGAGACCACCACCGGCGACACCCTGTGCGACCCGGCCGCCCCCGTTGTTCTGGAAACCATGACCTTCCCGGTCCCGGTTATCGAGATCGCCGTGGAACCGAAGACCAAGGCCGACCAGGAAAAGATGGGCATCGCTTTGGCCCGTCTGGCTGCCGAAGACCCGTCCTTCCGCGTGGAAACTGACCTCGAAAGCGGCCAGACCATCATGAAGGGCATGGGCGAACTTCACCTCGACATCCTCGTCGACCGCATGCGTCGCGAGTTCAAGGTCGAGGCGAACATCGGTGCGCCGCAGGTGGCTTACCGCGAGACCATCTCGCGCGAGCACGAGATCGACTACACGCACAAGAAACAGACCGGTGGCACCGGCCAGTTCGCGCGCGTCAAGCTGGTCATCTCGCCGACCGAACCGGGCGAAGGCTATTCGTTCGAATCGAAGATCGTGGGCGGTGCGGTGCCGAAGGAATACATCCCCGGCGTCGAAAAAGGCATCAAGTCCGTCATGGACTCCGGGCCTCTGGCAGGCTTCCCGGTGATCGACTTCAAGGTCGCGCTGATCGACGGCGCGTTCCACGACGTTGACTCCTCGGTTCTGGCTTTCGAAATCGCCTCGCGCGCCGCCATGCGCGACGGTCTGAAGAAAGCCGGCGCGAAGCTGCTGGAACCGATCATGAAAGTCGAAGTCGTCACCCCGGAAGAATACACCGGCGGCGTCATCGGCGACCTGACCTCGCGTCGGGGCATGGTGACCGGCCAGGACAGCCGCGGCAACGCCAACGTCATCGCGGCGATGGTTCCGCTCGCGAACATGTTCGGCTACATCAACCAGCTGCGTTCGATGACCTCGGGCCGCGCTGTGTTCTCGATGGAGTTCGACCACTACGACGCCGTGCCTGAGAACATCAGCCAAGAGATCCAGAAGAAATACGCCTAACCGGTGTGGCGGGGTGAACCCCGCCCTACCATCCCCGTAGGGTGGGGTTTTACCCCACCGCATCCAACCAGATAAGGAGTTTGCCAAATGGCAAAGGCAAAGTTTGAACGCAACAAGCCGCACGTGAACATTGGCACGATCGGCCACGTTGACCACGGCAAGACCACTCTGACGGCTGCGATCACCAAGTATTTTGGTGAATTCCGCGCCTATGACCAGATTGACGGTGCGCCGGAAGAGCGGGCTCGCGGGATCACGATCTCGACCGCCCACGTCGAGTACGAGACCGAAGCGCGTCACTATGCGCACGTCGACTGCCCCGGCCACGCCGACTATGTGAAGAACATGATCACCGGTGCGGCGCAGATGGACGGCGCGATCCTAGTGTGCGCCGCCTCGGACGGCCCGATGCCGCAGACCCGCGAGCACATCCTGCTCGGCCGCCAGGTGGGTATCCCCTACATGGTCGTCTACATGAACAAGGTCGACCTTGTTGATGACGAGGAGCTGATCGAGCTTGTCGAGATGGAACTGCGCGAGCTGCTGTCGTCCTACGAATACCCCGGCGACGACATTCCGATCATCAAGGGCTCGGCCCACCAGGCGATGATCGGCGAGCGTCCGGAGATCGGCGAGAACTCGATCCGCGCGCTGATGAAGGCGGTTGACGAATACATCCCGACCCCGGCGCGCGCCGTGGATCAGCCCTTCCTGATGCCGATCGAAGACGTGTTCTCGATCTCGGGCCGCGGCACGGTTGTGACCGGCCGGGTGGAGCGTGGCGTGATCAACGTCGGCGACGAAGTCGAGATCGTCGGCATCCGCGAGACCAAGAAGTCGGTCTGCACCGGCGTCGAGATGTTCCGCAAGCTCCTGGACCGCGGCGAGGCTGGCGACAACGTCGGCGTGCTGTTGCGCGGCATCGACCGTGAAGGCGTCGAGCGCGGCCAGGTGCTGTGCAAGCCGAAGTCGGTCAACCCGCACACCAAGTTCGAAGCCGAGGCCTATATCCTGACCAAGGAAGAAGGCGGCCGTCACACGCCGTTCTTCGCGAACTACCGCCCGCAGTTCTACTTCCGCACCACGGACGTGACCGGCACGGTCGAGCTGCCGGCCGGCACCGAGATGGTGATGCCGGGCGACAACCTGAAGTTCAACGTGACCCTGATCGCCCCGATCGCGATGGAAGAGAAGCTGCGCTTCGCCATCCGCGAAGGCGGCCGCACCGTCGGCGCAGGCGTCGTGTCGAAGATCATCGAATGATGATCCCGAGACGCGCCAGCTGAAGGCGGGTCGAAGATCGTCGAATAATCAACCCTCCGGTTGATGGGGAAGGGGCCGCCGAAGGGCGGCCCTTTTCCATTCGGAAGGGCAGCGCAAAAGCCTTGTTTCCAAGGCTCCGCAATAATCTGCGCCAGCCCTGCGAATCTCCTTGCCGAACCGGGTCGCGCGCTATAGAGACGCCCGGCGCGGCTCCGCATGGAGAATCGCGCTTTCGACTATTCACAAAGCGAACCTATGGGCCGGGCATTCCGCCCCGTCTACGTTCGGAAGGAAGAACTGATGCAAGGTCAAACCATCCGCATTCGGCTCAAGGCCTTCGATTACCGCGTGCTGGACGCCAGCACCCAGGAAATCGTGTCGACCGCCAAGCGCACCGGTGCCACCGTTCGTGGCCCGATCCCGCTGCCGAACAAGATCGAGAAATTCACGGTTCTCCGTGGTCCGCACATCGACAAGAAGTCGCGCGACCAGTGGGAGATCCGCACGCACAAGCGCCTGCTCGATATCGTTGATCCGACCCCCCAGACCGTGGACGCGCTGATGAAGCTCGACCTCGCCGCTGGCGTGGACGTCGAGATCAAAGTGTAAGGGGGGCAGGAACATGCGCTCTGGCGTTATCGCAAAGAAGCTGGGCATGACCCGGCTGTTTCTGGAAAACGGCACTCAGGTGCCGGTGACCGTTCTGCAACTCGACAATCTTCAGGTCGTGGCGCAGCGCACCGCTGACAAGGACGGCTACACCGCCGTTCAGCTTGGCGCGGGCTCTGCCAAGGCCAAGAACACCACGGCCGCGCAGCGTGGCCACTTCGCCAAGGCGAACGTGGCTCCGAAGCGCAAGATCGCGGAATTCCGCGTGTCGGCTGACAACCTGATCGACGTGGGCGCGGAAATCACCGCCGACCACTACCTCGCGGGTCAGTTCGTCGACATCGCCGGCACCTCGATCGGTAAGGGCTTTGCCGGTGCGATGAAGCGTCACAACTTCGGTGGTCTGCGCGCCTCGCACGGTGTGTCGGTCTCGCACCGTTCGCACGGGTCGACCGGCCAGTGCCAGGATCCGGGCAAGGTGTTCAAGGGCAAGAAGATGGCTGGCCATCTTGGTGCCGTTCGCACCACCACCCAGAACCTGCAAGTCGTCCGCACCGATGCGGAGCGTGGCCTTCTGATGATCAAGGGCGCTGTCCCCGGGTCGAAGGGTGGCTGGGTCACCGTCAAGGACGCCGTGAAGAAAGCCGCTCCGGCTGGTATTCCGCTGCCTGCCGGGATTCGTTCGGCTGCACCTGCCGCCGCTGAAGGGGGTGAAGCATGAAACTTGATGTGATCAAGCTGGACGGCGGCAAGGCCGGTTCCATCGATCTGGACGAAGCGCTGTTCGGCCTTGAGCCGCGCGCCGACATCCTGCACCGCGTGGTGCGCTGGCAGCGGGCGCGTGCCCAGGCTGGCACCCACTCGACGCTGGGCAAGTCGGAAGTGTCCTACTCGACCAAGAAGATCTATCGCCAGAAAGGCACCGGCGGCGCTCGCCACGGTTCCAAGAAGGCCCCGATCTTCCGTCACGGCGGCGTCTACAAGGGCCCGACCCCGCGGTCGCACGCCCATGACCTGCCGAAGAAGTTCCGCGCGCTTGGCCTGCGCCATGCGCTGTCGGCCAAGGCGAAAGCCGGTGAGCTGGTGATTTTGGATGCGGCCACCATGGCCGATGCCAAGACCGCCAACCTTGCCAAGATGGCCAAGGAACTGGGCTGGAAGCGCGCCCTCATCATCGACGGTGCGGCCGTTGACGCGAATTTCGCGCTGGCTGCCCGCAACCTCGATGGCGTGGACGTCCTGCCGACCATCGGCGCCAACGTCTATGATATCCTGAAGCGTGACACTCTGGTGATCACCAAGGCAGGTATCGAAGCTCTGGAGGCTCGTCTGAAATGAGCGCGAAACCCGAACATTACGACCTGATCAAGAAGCCGATCATCACCGAAAAGGCCACCATGGCCTCCGAGGCTGGTGCGGTTGTGTTCCAGGTCGCCATGGACGCGACCAAACCGCAGATCAAGGAAGCCGTCGAGGCTGTCTTTGGTGTGAAGGTGAAGGCCGTGAACACCGTGGTCGCCAAAGGCAAGGCCAAGAAGTTCCGTGGCCGCGCCGGCGAGCGCAGCGACAAGAAAAAGGCCTATGTCATGCTGGAAGCTGGAAACACCATCGACGTTTCCACCGGCCTCTGATAGTTGGCAGCGAATCTCGCGGCCCCGGATTTCCGGGGCCGTGGAATTTTTTCGAATCGGCAGGGGAAGCCCTGTCTGAACCGGGGACCTTCGGGGCCCTTAACCCGGGTCGCAAGGCCCGATAGCTGACGGAAGACAGAGAACATGGCACTCAAGTCGTATAAACCGACGACGCCAGGCCAGCGTGGGCTGGTTCTGATCGACCGTTCGGAGCTGTTCAAAGGCCGTCCGGTCAAAGCCCTCACTGAAGGCTTGACCAAGACGGGTGGCCGTAACAACACCGGGCGCGTCACGATGTGGCACAAGGGCGGCGGCGCAAAGCGTCTGTACCGCATTGTGGATTTCAAACGCCGCAAGTTCGACATGGCCGCTGTGGTCGAGCGGATCGAATACGATCCCAACCGCACCGCCTTCATCGCCCTCGTCCGTTACACGGACGGCGAGCTTGCCTATATCCTTGCCCCCCAGCGTCTGGCCGTGGGTGACAGCGTGATCGCTGGCGCCAAGGTCGACGTGAAGCCGGGCAACGCCATGCCTTTCTCGGGCATGCCGATCGGTGCCATCGTGCACAACGTCGAGCTGAAGCCCGGCAAGGGCGGCCAGTTGGCCCGTGCGGCCGGCACCTATGCCCAGTTCGTTGGTCGTGACGGCTCCTACGCCCAGATCCGCCTGTCCTCGGGCGAGCTGCGCATGGTCCGTCAGGAATGCATGGCCACCATCGGCGCCGTGTCGAACCCCGACAACTCGAACCAGAACTTCGGTAAAGCCGGCCGGATGCGTCACCTTGGCGTTCGCCCGACGGTTCGCGGTGTTGCCATGAACCCGATCGACCACCCGCACGGTGGTGGTGAAGGCCGGACCTCGGGCGGCCGTCACCCGGTTACCCCGTGGGGCAAGGGCACCAAGGGCAACAAGACCCGCAAGCCGAAGGCGTCGGATTCGCTGATCGTCCGCTCGCGTCACGCCAAGAAGAAAGGGCGCTAATCCATGGCACGTTCCATCTGGAAAGGCCCGTTCGTCGACGGCTATGTCTTGAAAAAGGCAGAGACCGCGAAAGCTTCGGGCAAGAACGAAGTGATCAAGATCTGGTCGCGCCGTTCCACCATCCTGCCGCAGTTCGTTGGCCTGACTTTCGCCGTCTACAACGGCAAAAAGCATGTCCCGGTTGCGGTGACCGAAGAAATGATCGGCCAGAAGTTCGGTGAATATTCGCCGACGCGGACCTACTACGGTCACGCCGCCGACAAAAAAGCCAAGAGGAAGTAAGCCATGGGTCAGGAAAAGAATCCGCGCCGCGTGGCGGACAACGAAGCGCAGGCTATTGCCCGCATGCTTCGCACCTCGCCGCAGAAACTGAACCTTGTCGCCGGTCTGATCCGCGGCAAGAAGGTGGAAAAGGCGCTTGCCGATCTGACCTTCTCCAAGCGCCGCATCGCCGGTGACGTGAAGAAGTGCCTGCAGTCGGCCATTGCCAATGCGGAAAACAACCACAATCTCGACGTTGACAGCCTTGTCGTCGCCGAAGCCTGGGTCGGCAAGAACCTGGTCATGAAGCGCGGTCGCCCGCGTGCGCGTGGCCGTTTCGGCAAGATCATGAAACCGTTCAGCGAGATCACCATCAAGGTGCGTCAAGTCGGGGAGTCTGCATAATGGGTCAGAAGGTTAACCCCATCGGGATGCGCCTCCAGGTCAACCGCACCTGGGACAGCCGTTGGTTCGCCGAGTCGAAGGACTATGGCAACCTGCTGCTGGAAGACCTCAAGATGCGCGACTTCGTGCATGAAGAGTGCAAGGCTGCTGGCGTCTCGCGCGTCATCATCGAACGTCCGCACAAGAAGTGCCGTGTGACCATTCACACCGCGCGTCCGGGCGTCATCATCGGCAAGAAAGGCGCGGACATCGAGACGCTTCGCAAGAAGCTCGCCGTGTTCACCAAGTCGGAACTGCACCTGAACATCGTCGAAGTGCGCAAGCCGGAACTGGACGCCCAACTCGTCGCCGAGTCGATCGCCCAGCAGATGGAGCGTCGCGTGTCCTTCCGTCGCGCCATGAAGCGTGGCGTGCAGAACGCCATGCGCATGGGCGCCCTGGGTATCCGGGTGAACGTTTCGGGCCGTCTTGGCGGCGCGGAAATCGCCCGCACCGAGTGGTATCGCGAAGGCCGTGTGCCGCTGCACACCCTGCGCGCCGACATCGACTATGCGCTGTCCGAAGCCATGACGCCCTATGGCATCATCGGCGTGAAGGTCTGGATCTTCAAAGGCGAAATCCTTGAGCACGATCCGCAGGCCCATGACCGTCGCCTCGCCGAAGCTGCCGATGGCCCCGCTCCGCGTGGCCCGCGCCGCGACCGCGAACGCGCGTAAGGAGGTAAAGTTATGCTGCAACCGAAGCGTACAAAATTCCGCAAGGCCTTCAAGGGCCGGATCCATGGCGAAGCCAAGGGCGGTTTCCTCCTGAACTTCGGCTCCTTCGCCCTGAAGGCGACCGAGCCGGAGCGTGTGTCGGCCCGTCAGATCGAAGCGGCCCGCCGCGCGATCACCCGCCACATGAAGCGTCAGGGCCGGGTCTGGATCCGCGTGTTCCCGGATCTGCCGGTCTCGGCCAAGCCCATCGAAGTTCGTATGGGTAAGGGCAAGGGTTCGACCGACCGTTGGGTCTGCAAGGTGAAGCCGGGCCGCGTCATGTTCGAAGTGGACGGCGTTGCCGAAACCATCGCGCGTGAGGCCCTGCGTCTGGGCGCGATGAAACTGCCGGTCACCACCCGCATCGTGGCCAAGGAAGACTGGTAAGGTTTTGCCCTCGGGCAAAACCGGTGCGGTGTAGCGAATTTCACCGAAGTTCGCGGGCCGTCACCCGGTTCAAGTTACGAAAGGCCCCCCGGCAACGGCGGGGCCTTTTGCTTTGCCGTCCGCCCCCACCCCCAGCCCCTCCCCACGGAGGGGGAGGGGAGGCGCCAGGCTTGCGCGCTTTGCCATCTTGCGCCATGCCCCGCCTTGTGGAAGGACGAAGCCAAACGATCCTTGCAGGAGCCCCGCATGTCCACCACCACGAACCTGTTCGTCACCCGCCTTTATCGCGCCAAGCTGAATGACCTGGCCAAGAAGAAGGTGAACTACGAGGAACTGCGCGACACCTGCATCGCTATCGCCGAGGATGACGAGGCCGGCCAGGAATGGTGCGAACGCGAGGGCTATCCGGGCTATACCTCCTATGCCTCGCTCGACGACCTGCCCTGGCGCGCGCCGATCTTTGCCGATCTGGAGAAGGCGCTGGACAAACATGTTGCGGCCTTCTGCGACGAGCTGGGCTTCGACCTGCAAGGCAAGAAGCTGAAATGCAACGCCTTCTGGATCAACATCCTGCCCGAAGGCGGCACCCATTCCAGCCACATCCACCCCCATTCGGTGATCTCGGGCACGACCTATGTGCAGATGCCGGAAGGGACCAGCGCGCTGAAGCTGGAAGACCCGCGGCTGGCGATGATGATGATGTCGCCGCTTCGCCGCAAGGACGCCGCGCAGGAGCTGCAGCCCTTTGTCTATGTGAAGCCCGAGGTCGGCGAGATGCTGCTGTGGGAAAGCTGGCTGCGGCATGAGGTGCCGATGAACATGAGCGAAGAAGAGCGGATTTCGGTGAGTTTCAACTATAACTGGGCGTGACATTGAAAAAGTATAGATTCTATACTACATTGCCCCATGGAGTTTGAGTTTGACCCGGCGAAGAGTGCCAGCAACAAAGAAAAGCACGGCATCGACTTTGTCGAAGCGCAGGCGCTGTGGCTGGATGGCGGGCTGGTAGTTGCCCCGATCGTATCAGAGGGAGAGCCACGCTTTCTGCTGATCGGTCGGATCGAGGGCAAGCACTGGTCGGCGGTTTGCACCCGTCGCGGGGAAGCGGTGCGGATCATTTCGGTCAGGCGGGCTCGGAAAACGGAGGTGATATTTTATGAAGGCGCGTGAAACCATTACAGCCGAACAGTTGGACGAAATGTTCGACAACGGCGAAGACATCAGCGCTTATGTCGACTGGTCCAAGGCCCGCCGCCCGAACGAGGAGCTGCGCCGGGTGAACGTGGATTTCCCGGCTTGGGTCGTCGAAGGGCTGGACCGTGAGGCGCGGCATCTGGGCGTGACGCGGCAATCGCTGGTGAAGATGTGGATTGCAGAGCGGTTGCGGTAAGGCGCGACGACGGGCTTGGTCTCGACGAGCTTCAAGTACAACTGAGCTTGAAATATGGGGGCGCAATGATTGCGCGACTTACGAGCTAGCCGCTGATGGGCATCAGGATCAGATAGGCCGCCAGTATAAGGAGCGCGGCGAACGCCGCCAAGATGGCCAACCGCACGAGCCTGCCGGTTCTGCTGCGCCACGAGAGATGTATGACGCGCGGGCGGACCAATAAAGGCCGTTCTATCAAACGCTCTTCGTCAATGCTGCGAAGCCGGTGCTTGGAAATGGGTATCGGTTTCTTCACGACGAGGCACTTCTTCTCGGGTCGGGCAGGTGCCGTATCTTGCCATCGTTGCATAACCCGCGCCTGAGTGAAACATCCAGTCACTTCCCCCTTGCCATCCCACCCCCTCCCCCCTATACGGCGCTATCCACGATTCCGGGTGACCGCGAATCGTTGGTTTGTCATTGATCCACCGGACCCAAGGTTACCCGTGACGGGGCCTTCTGGTGATTGAGAAAAGGAAGAGGCGCATGAACGCCAAAGAACTGCACGGGAAAACCCCCGAAGCGCTGCGCGAGAACCTCGTGGCGCTGAAGAAGGAAGCCTTCAACCTGCGCTTCCAGGCCGCCACCAACCAGCTGGAAAACACCGCCCGCATGCGCGCTGTCCGTCGTGACGTCGCCCGCATCAAGACCGTGCTCGTCCAAAAAGCTGCTGAAGCCGCGAAGTAAGGGGAAAGCCAATGCCGAAACGTATCCTGCAAGGTGTTGTCACCTCGGACAAGAACGAACAGACCATCACCGTTCTCGTCGAGCGCCGCTTCAAGCACCCGCTGCTGCAAAAGACCGTTCGTAAGTCGAAGAAATATCGCGCTCACGATGCGGAGAACAAGTTCAAGGTCGGTGACACCGTTCGCATTGAAGAGTGCGCGCCGATTTCGAAAACCAAACGTTGGACAGTCGTCGTCGAGGCCTGAGGCCGAAGCGACGGTTGTCTTCCGCTAATCGAAACCCTGGGGCCAGGCTAACGGTCCCCAAAGGTCGGGAGAAACCAAATGATCCAGATGCAAACGAATCTGGATGTAGCTGACAACTCCGGCGCACGCCGGGTGCAGTGCATCAAGGTTCTGGGCGGTTCGCACCGCCGTTATGCTTCGGTCGGTGACATCATCGTTGTTTCGGTGAAGGAAGCCATTCCGAAGGGCCGCGTGAAGAAAGGCGACGTCCGCAAGGCCGTGGTCGTTCGCACCGCCAAGGAAGTCCGCCGTGAAGACGGCACCACCATCCGCTTTGACCGCAACGCCGCCGTCATCCTGAACAACCAGGGCGAACCGGTCGGCACCCGTATCTTCGGGCCGGTCGTGCGCGAGCTGCGTGCCAAGAACTTCATGAAGATCATCTCGCTTGCGCCGGAGGTGCTGTAATGGCTGCGAAACTCCGTAAGGGCGACAAGGTCGTCGTGCTCACCGGCAAGGACAAGGGCAAGCAGGGGGAAATCTCCTCGGTTTCGCCGTCCGCCAACAAGGCCGTGGTCGAGGGCGTGAGCGTCGCGATCCGTCACACCAAGCAGTCCCAAGCCTCGCAGGGTGGCCGTCTGGCGAAAGCCATGCCGATCGACCTGTCGAACCTGGCGCTGATGGACAAGAACGGCAAGGCCACCCGCGTCGGCTTCCGCATGGAAGACGGCAAGAAGGTGCGTTTCGCCAAGACCACCGGGGAGGCCATCTGATGCTGGACCAAGCCAAATACACCCCGCGCGCCAAGGCCGACTACCAGTCGCGCATCCGCGCCGCGCTGAAGGCCGAATTCGGCTACAAGAACGACATGCAGATCCCGCGTCTGGACAAGATCGTCCTGAACATGGGCGTCGGCGAAGCCGTGAAGGACACGAAGAAGGTCAAGACCGCCGCTGAGGAACTCACGGCGATTGCAGGCCAGAAGGCTGTCATCACCCATGCGAAAAACTCGATCGCAGGCTTCCGTGTGCGTGAGAAGATGCCGCTGGGCTGCAAGGTCACGCTGCGCGGCGACCGGATGTATGAATTCCTTGACCGCCTGATCACGGTTGCCCTTCCCCGCGTCCGCGACTTCCGCGGCGTGAAAGGCACCTCCTTCGACGGCCGCGGCAACTATGCCATGGGCCTGAAAGAGCAAATCGTGTTCCCGGAGATCAACTTCGACAAGGTCGACGAGATCCTCGGCATGGACATCATCATCTGCACCACCGCGAAAACCGACGCGGAAGCCAAGGCGCTGTTGAAGCAATTCAACATGCCCTTCACGTCGTAAGCGCGAGGAACCGATACAATGGCAAAGAAATCCATGGTGAACCGCGAAGTGAAGCGGGCCGCTCTTGTGAAGCAGCATGCTTCCAAGCGCGCCGCGCTGAAAGCGGTGATCAACGACCAGTCGAAGCCGGTCGAGGAGCGTTTCAAGGCGACCCTCAAGCTGGCCCAGATGCCCCGCAACTCGTCGGCAACGCGCGTGCACAACCGCTGCCAGCTGACGGGCCGTCCGCATGCGTTCTATCGCAAGCTCAAACTCAGCCGCATCATGCTGCGCGAACTGGCCTCGTTCGGTCAGATCCCCGGCATGGTCAAATCCAGCTGGTAAGGAGGTCGCACAATGTCGATGAACGATCCGCTCGGCGATATGCTGACCCGTATCCGCAACAGCCAGATGCGCGGCAAGTCCACTGTGATGACCCCCGCTTCGACCCTGCGCGCCCGTGTTCTGGACGTGCTGCTGTCGGAAGGCTACATCCGCGGCTATGAAAAGAAGGCCACGGCCAATGGCCAGGGCGAGTTTGAAATCAGCCTCAAGTACTACGAAGGCACCCCGGTGATCCGCGAAGTCAAGCGCGTGTCGAAGCCGGGCCGCCGGGTGTACATGGGCGTCAAGGATATTCCCTCGGTCCGCAACGGCCTGGGTATTTCCATCGTCTCCACGCCGAAAGGCGTCATGTCGGATGCGAATGCACGGGCGGCCAATGTTGGCGGCGAAGTGCTTTGCACCGTGTTCTAAGGAGGGTTCCATGTCTCGTATCGGCAAGAAACCCGTCGCCCTTGTCAAAGGCGTCTCGGCCACGATCTCCGGCCAGACCGTCGAAGTCAAAGGCCCCAAGGGCACCCGCAGCTTCACCGCTGGCGACAACGTGACGCTGACCCTGGAAAACGACGCGATCAAGGTGACGCCGCGCGGCACCTCGAAGATCGCCCGTCAACAGTGGGGCATGTCGCGTTCGATGATCGAAAATCTGGTCATCGGCGTCAGCACCGGCTTCAAGAAGGAAATGGAAATTCAGGGTGTGGGTTATCGCGCTGCGATGGCTGGCAATGTCCTGAAACTGTCGCTGGGCTACAGCCACGAAGTGAACTTCGAGGTTCCCGCCGGCATCACCGTGACGTCTCCGAAGCAGACCGAAATCGTTGTGGAAGGCATTGACCAACAGCAGGTTGGCCAAGTCGCTGCGAACATCCGCGAATGGCGCAAGCCCGAGCCCTACAAGGGCAAGGGCATCCGCTACAAGGGTGAGTTCGTGTTCCGCAAGGAAGGCAAGAAGAAGTAAGGACCGGGAAAATGGCGAACACCAAGAGAGAGCTGTTCCTCAAGCGCCGCCTGCGCGTCCGGAACAAAATCAAGGCGATGGCCAATGGCCGTCTCCGCCTGTCCGTTCACCGCTCGTCGAAGAACATCAGCGTCCAGCTGATCGACGATGTGAAGGGCGTCACCGTTGCCGCGGCCTCGACCCTCGAAAAGGATCTGGGCTTTGTCGGCAAGAACAATCTGGAAGCGGCTGCGAAGGTGGGTTCCACCATCGCCGAGCGCGCCAAGAAGGCCGGCGTCGAAGCATGCTACTTCGACCGCGGCGGTTTCCTCTTTCACGGCAAGATCAAGGCTTTGGCCGATGCTGCCCGTGAAGGCGGCCTGAAGTTCTGAGGAGTTGAAAAATGGCAGAACGTGAAAACCGTCGGGAAGACCGTGGCCAGCGCCGTGGTGATGACCGTCGCGAGAGCCGTGAAGAAGCTGCGCCCGAGTTCGCCGACCGTCTGGTCGCGATCAACCGCGTGTCGAAAACCGTGAAGGGCGGCAAGCGCTTTGGCTTTGCGGCACTCGTCGTTGTCGGCGACCAGAAAGGTCGCGTCGGCTTCGGCAAGGGCAAGGCCAAGGAAGTGCCGGAAGCGATCCGCAAGGCAACGGAACAGGCCAAGCGCCAGATGATCCGCGTGCCCTTGAAGGACGCCCGCACCCTGCACCACGACATGGAAGGCCGTCATGGCGCCGGTAAAGTCGTGATGCGCTCGGCTGTGGCCGGTACCGGCATCATCGCCGGCGGCCCGATGCGCGCCGTCTTCGAAATGCTGGGTCTGCAGGACGTTGTTGCGAAGTCGATCGGCTCGCAGAACCCCTACAACATGATCCGCGCCACCATCGACGGTCTGAAAGCCGAGACCTCGCCCCGTCAGGTTGCGGCCCGCCGCAACAAGAAGGTGGCCGAGATCCTGAACAAGCCCGCCGCTGAAACCGTGGAGGCCTGAACATGACCGCGAAGAAAACCATCGTCGTCAAGCAGGTGGCCTCGGCCGCCCGCCGTCCGGCCGTGCAGACCGCGACCCTCAAGGGTCTTGGCCTGAACAAGATGAACCGCACCCGTGAGCTGGAGGATACCCCTTCGGTGCGCGGCATGGTGAACAAGATCAGCCACCTCGTTCAGATCATCGAAGAACGTGGATAAGAGTTCGGTGGGTCAATGACCCACCCTGCGGAAAGCGCCCCGGGGGAAACCCCGGGGCGTTTTCGTTTCACAGCACTGCCACCAGCGCGTAAAGCGCCATGCCCGCCACGATCAGCGAGCCGATGGTGTAGAACGTCGCCCGCACCTCATGCGACAGCGCCATGGCATAGGCCAGCGCATGTGCCACCCGCGCCGCGACAAAGCCGAACAGCATCCCTTGGGCGAGCCAGAGCGGCGGCGCGACCGCGACGAACAACAGCCCCGCCACCCAGAACCCGGGGATGTTCTCCAGATCGTTGCGATGCATCCGGCGCGAGCGGTCGACATAATCGTTCAGCTCAAGCTGCGCCGGCGCGGGCGCGCGGTTGAGAGGGCCGGGGCGCAGATCCTCGGGGCTGGCATAGCCGGCCTTGGCCCGCATCATCCGGTAGACCGTCATCCAGCCCTGACCCATCAGCTTGAAGACCATCAGGGCTGCCGCGATCAGGTAGGTGACGAATACCGGGTTTCCGACATGAAATTCGCCCATCTGCGCCTCCGCTCGGGGTGGGGGCAGCATCCGGTGGCGCGGCGCCGGCTGTCAACGGAAAAGCCTCCGATCAAATCTTGCGCGACGGGAAAGGATTTTTCCCATGCCGGGCGCAAGGGTGTTAGGCTCGGCCGCGACTCATCGCCAGCGCGATGGGGCAGAGATCAATGGGAGGATACCATGGCAGCGAAATACGCGGGCGGCTGCGCCCATGTGCATGTGACCAGCAATGCCGAGCCGATCGACAACCACGAATGCCACTGCAACGTCTGCAAGTCGGTGACGGGCCAGCACACCACGCATGTCGCGTTCTTCAACTATGGGGATCTGAACGTCGACCACCCCGAAAAGATCAATCGGGTGCCCTTCAACAAGGACAACCCGAATGGCCCGCTGGAAATCTGCGTCTGCGCCGATTGCGGGGCGGCACTGATGCTGGACGACAAGCAGAAGCGCATCCGCGTCGCGGTGCCGAACATCATGGGCTATGACGACGCCGCCTTCCCGAAGGCGAGCTATCATGCGTTCTGGGATGAGACCAAGGGCTATCCCTCGCCCACCGACGGCCGTCCGGTCTACGGCGGGCTGCAGCCGAGCTTTGTCTGGCCCAAGGGGGCGTGAGGCGCGCCTGATGCCGGGTTGACCAGACCGCCGGGGCGTACCCGGCGGTCTTTGCCGCAGCGACAGGACCTGCCATGATCGTCCGCACCCTCGCCTCTGTCCTTGGCACAGCCGCCCATGTGAAGGGTGAGGCCTTCGAAAGCCGCCGCATTCTTCTGGCCGCCGATGGCCTTGGCTATTCGCTGCATGACACGATCTGCAAGGCCGGGACCGAGCAGCGTCTGGAATACAGGAACCACGTCGAGACCAACTATGTCATCGAGGGGAAGGGCGAAGTGGTGAATGTGGCCACCGGCCAGACTTGGCCGCTCGGTCCCGGCACGGTCTATGTGCTCGACCACCACGAGGCGCATCTGCTGCGCGCTGCGACCGACCTGCGGATCATCTGCGTGTTCACGCCGGCCCTGACGGGGCAGGAAAGACACGACGCTTCTGGAAGCTATCCGGCACCGGGAGGAGCGTAACGCGGTTCCCGTCAGGCGGGGTTCTGCCCCGCCCTACAGGAAGGAAGGTCACGATCCTTCGGGCCGTTCCCCGGCGCTTGCCGGGTTGCCAGGCCCCGCGCAGGGCGGGCCTCAGCCCGCCGGAATTCCCCGACACCCCCCGCGCATCCCACGGGGGCTTGATTGATGCCCCCCGGCCCTCTATACGCCCCCGGTGGCCATCCGGGCTGCGAGAATCAACAAGAAATGCCGTGTTGTCCCCATCCGTCGCAGGTCGGGACGTTCCGGCCAAGGAGATTGCGACATGAAACTGCATGAACTTTCTGACAACGAAGGCGCGGCCCGCAAGAAAAAGCGCGTGGCGCGTGGTCCCGGCTCGGGCAAGGGCAAGACCGCCGGCCGCGGGATCAAGGGTCAGTCCTCGCGTTCGGGCGTGGCGCTGGGTGGCTACGAAGGCGGCCAGATGCCGCTCTACCGTCGCCTGCCGAAGCGCGGCTTCAACAAGCCGAACGCCAAGCAATTCGCCGTCATCAACCTGGGCCTGATCGAGAAATTCATCGGTCTGGGCAAGCTCGACGCCAAGGCCGAAATCACCGAAGACGTGCTGGTCGCCGCTGGCCTGACCAAGTCGAAGCACGACGGCATCCGCGTTCTGAACAAGGGCGAGATCAAGTCGGCCGTCAAGCTGGTCGTCACGGGCGCTTCGGCTGCCGCGATCGAGGCCGTCAAGGCCGCCGGTGGTTCGCTGACTGTGGCTGCTGCCGCTGAATAAAAGGTTGTGAGCGGCGAAAAGACCGCTTACATCACCAAGGCAAGTTTTCCCGCGCCGCCGACCGGAGAACGGTTCGGCGGCGCAGTCATGAGAGAGACCAAACATGGCATCTGCTGCAGAGCAAATGGCGGCCAATCTGTCGTGGGGGGCGCTCGGCAAGGCGACGGACCTGCGCCAGCGCATCTTCTTCACTGTCGGCCTTCTGATTGTCTACCGCCTTGGCACCTATATTCCGGTTCCGGGCATTGATGGTCAGGCGCTGCGCGACTTCATGTCTTCGGCAGGGGCTGGTCTCGGCGGCATTCTGAACATGTTCACCGGCGGCGCGATCAGCCGCATGGGCATCTTCGCCCTTGGCATCATGCCCTATATCTCGGCCTCGATCATCATCCAGCTTCTGGCCTCGATGATCCCGGCGCTGGAGCAGATGAAGAAGGAAGGTGAGCAGGGCCGCAAGAAGATGAACCAGTGGACGCGCTATGCGACCGTCGCGCTGGCGTTGTTTCAGGGCTACGGCATCGCCATGTCAATTCAGGCGGGTGGGCTTGCCCATACGCCGGGCGCGTTCTTCGTGGCCTCCTGCGTCATCACGCTGGTCGGCGGCACCATGTTCCTGATGTGGCTGGGCGAGCAGATCACCGCGCGCGGCATCGGCAACGGCATTTCGCTCATCATCTTCGTCGGCATCGTGGCGGAAATTCCGGCCGCGCTGGCGCAATTCTTCAGCCAGGGCCGCGCCGGCGTCATTTCGACTCCGGTCATCATCGGCGTTCTCATCATGGTGGTGGTCGTCATCGCCGCCGTGGTGTTCATGGAGCGCGCGCTGCGCAAGATCTCGATCCAGTACCCCCGTCGCCAGGTCGGGATGAAGATCTACGACGGTGGCTCTTCGCACCTGCCGATCAAGGTCAACCCCGCGGGCGTCATTCCGGCGATCTTCGCCTCGTCGCTGCTTCTGCTGCCGATCACGATCTCGACCTTCTCGGGCGCGCAGACCGGGCCGATCATGTCGACCATCCTCGCCTATTTCGGCCCCGGTCAGCCGCTCTATCTGCTGTTCTTCGTCGGCATGATCGTGTTCTTCGCCTATTTCTACACCCACAACGTCGCCTTCAAGGTCGATGACGTGGCGCAGAACCTGCAGAACCAGAACGGCTTCATCCCCGGCATTCGGCCTGGCAAGAAGACCGAAGAATATCTGGAATATGTGGTGAACCGCGTTCTGGTTCTGGGCGCGGCCTATCTCGCCGCCGTCTGCCTGCTGCCCGAAGTGCTGCGCAGCCAGTTTGCCATTCCGTTCTATTTCGGCGGCACCTCGGTTCTGATCGTGGTTTCCGTGACGATGGACACCATCAACCAGATCCAGTCGCATCTTCTGGCCCACCAGTACGAAGGCCTGATCGAAAAGTCGAACCTGCGGGGCAAGAAGCGCGCTCCGAAGGCACCGGCGCGGCGCTGAGGGCGGGCACATGGCCAACATCATCCTTCTCGGCCCCCCCGGGGCTGGCAAAGGCACTCAGGCCGAAAAGCTGGTCGCGGGCCGCGGCATGGTGCAGCTGTCAACCGGCGACATGCTGCGCGAGGCCAAGTCCTCGGGCAGCGAAATGGGCCGCAAGGTCGCCGAGGTGATGGAGCGTGGCGGGCTGGTGACGGATGAGATCGTCATCGGCCTGATCGAGGAAAAGCTCGCCAAGGGCGCGCCCGGCGGCTTCATCTTCGACGGCTTCCCCCGCACCCTGAAGCAGGCCGATGCGCTGGCCGAGCTGCTGGCGCGCAAGGGTCTGGCACTGGATGCGGTGATCGAGCTGGTGGTGGACGATGCGGCGCTGGTGGGCCGGATCGTCAAGCGCGCCGACGAGGCCCGCGCCAAGGGGCAGGCCGTGCGCAAGGACGACACGCCCGAAGTGTTCGAGGTGCGGCTGCGCGAGTACTACAAGAACACCGCGCCCCTGATCGGCTATTACTGGGCAAAGAAAAGCCTGCGGCAGCTGGACGGGATGGCGGAAATGGACGCTGTAGCGGCCGCCGTTGCGAAAGTTCTTGACAAAGCCTGAGATTCCGCCCCGGCCCGCTTGACGGGCGGGGGGAAAGCCCCTAAAGCACGGCGTCCCGCCATGGAATCGCCTGTGGTTCGGGTTTCCCTGCAATTGGGAAGATCGCGTCAGAGGCGCCGCCTCTGGCAGTTGTGAAAAAAGGTTCTGGCACGACGGAACCGCAACGAAAGGACAAACGCCTTGGCTCGTATTGCTGGCGTCAACATCCCGACTCAAAAACGGGTGATCATCTCCCTGCAGTATATCGCAGGCATCGGCGCGCATAACGCCGAAACCATCTGCACCGCGCTCAAAATCGACGCCGCTCGCCGTGTCAATCAGTTGACCGACGCCGAAGTGCTGGCGATCCGCGAATACATCGACGCCAACTTCACCGTCGAGGGCGACCTGCGCCGCGAAGTGTCGATGAACATCAAGCGTCTGATGGACCTCGGCTGCTACCGCGGCCTGCGTCACCGCAAGGGCCTGCCGGTCCGCGGCCAGCGCACCCACACCAATGCCCGCACCCGCAAGGGCCCGGCCAAAGCCATCGCTGGCAAGAAGAAATAAGGGGTAGGGCATCATGGCACGCGATACCAAATCGACCCGCACGAAGAAAAAAGAGCGCAAGAACATCGCCGCTGGCGTTGCTCATGTGAACTCGTCGTTCAACAACACCAAGATCCTGATCTCCGACGTTCAGGGCAACGCCATTTCGTGGTCGTCCTCGGGCACCATGGGCTTCAAGGGCTCGCGCAAGTCGACCCCCTACGCCGCGCAGATGGCCGCCGAAGATGCGGGCCGCAAGGCGCAGGAACATGGCGTCAAGACGCTGGAAGTCGAAGTTCAGGGCCCCGGTTCGGGCCGTGAATCGGCTCTGCGCGCGCTGGCTGCCGTGGGCTTCAACATCACGTCGATCCGCGACGTGACGCCGCTCGCGCACAACGGCTGCCGCCCGCCGAAGCGCCGCCGCGTCTAAGGCATTTCTATTGCAATCGGGCCGTGCGGTTTCGCGCGGCCCGATTGCGTGATTCCAGATCCTCGGGCGTCACCTGGCTTAGGGACATGGGCAGGTGACAAGAATGGAGGCGAAAGCATGATCCACAAGAATTGGCAGGAACTCATCAAGCCGCTGCAACTGGTCGTCAAGGCCGGGGCTGATGCACAACGTGTCGCCACCGTCATCGCCGAACCGCTGGAACGCGGCTTTGGTCTGACGCTGGGCAACGCGCTGCGCCGCGTGCTGCTGTCGTCGCTGCAGGGCGCCGCGATCACCAGCGTCCAGATCGACAACGTCCTGCACGAGTTCTCCTCGGTGGCGGGCGTGCGCGAAGACGTCACCGACATCGTGCTGAACCTGAAAGGCGTGCGCCTGAAGATGGACGTCGAGGGGCCGAAGCGCCTGTCGATCTCGGCCAAAGGCCCAGGCGTCGTCACCGCTGGCGACATCTCGGAAACCAACGGCATCGAAGTGCTGAACAAGGACCATGTGATCTGCCACCTCGACGATGGCGCCGATGTCTACATGGAGCTGACGGTCAACACCGGCAAGGGCTATGTCTCGGCCGACAAGAACCGCCCGGAAGATGCCCCGATCGGCCTCATTCCGATCGACGCGATCTATTCGCCGGTCAAGAAAGTGTCCTACGAAGTGCAGCCGACCCGCGAGGGCCAGGTGCTGGACTATGACAAGCTGACCATGAAGATCGAAACCGACGGCTCGCTGACCCCCGATGACGCCGTGGCCTATGCCGCGCGCATCCTGCAGGACCAGCTGGCGATCTTCGTCAACTTCGACGAGCCGGAATCGTCGAAGGCCGGCGAAGTGGATGCGGGTCTGGAATTCAACCCGCTCCTGCTGAAGAAGGTCGACGAGCTGGAGCTGTCGGTCCGTTCGGCGAACTGCCTGAAGAACGACAACATCGTCTATATCGGCGATCTGATCCAGAAGACCGAAGCCGAGATGCTGCGCACTCCGAACTTCGGCCGCAAGTCCTTGAACGAGATCAAGGAAGTGCTGTCGGGCATGGGCCTGCATCTGGGCATGGAAGTCGAGGACTGGCCGCCGGAAAACATCGAAGACCTGGCCAAGCGCTTCGAAGACCAGTTCTAAGGGGTAACCCCCACCCCCATCCCCTCCCCACGGAGGGGGAGGGGGGCCGCAAATGCCCGCTCAGGCGGGGAAAATAAGGGCAATCCCGCCCCAACGACGCCAGATCAACGCAATCCGGCAACACAAAGTAAAACGCTTAGGAGACTACCATGCGTCACGCTCGCGGCTACCGCCGTCTGAACCGTACCCACGAACACCGCAAGGCGCTGTTCGCCAACATGGCCGGTTCGCTCATCGAACACGAACAGATCAAGACCACGCTTCCGAAAGCCAAGGAACTGCGTCCGATCGTTGAAAAGCTGATCACGCTGGCCAAGCGTGGCGACCTGCATGCCCGCCGTCAGGCCGCCGCCCAGCTGAAGCAGGACATGCATGTCGACCGTCTGTTCGACGTGCTGGCTGCCCGCTACAAGGACCGTCAGGGCGGTTATGTCCGCATCCTGAAGGCCGGATTCCGCTATGGCGACATGGCTCCGATGGCGATCATCGAATTCGTTGACCGCGATCCCTCGGCCAAGGGTGCTGCCGACCACGCCCGCACCGCCGCCGACGAAGCTGTCGAAGACTGAGACATCCAGTCAGCCGCAAGTCCAAAGGCCCGCGTTTCGCGGGCCTTTTTCTTTTGCCTGAACCGCGTCTTGCCGGCGCGGCCTGATTCTGCGGCCGGTCCGCCGGGCTGCCCGGAATCATGGTTAACGGAAGCCCCCGCGTACCGGTCGCAATGGCCGCCAGCATGCGAATACGGCTTTTTTCAGGCAGCCCAATGTCTTGTGGGCGGTAATTGAGGTAAAATTCGATTCAGTTCTGGTGCAACTGCCGGTGGCATTCTACAGTCAGGAGAAGAATCGCCACCTAGCGAAAAAGACATGTCAGTAAAACTTGGTATGGATGTTGAACTTCACCAGCTGTCGCTTTTGGCGCCTGCGGGGTACTCGATCGGTTTGCACATCCGCTTTACTGCACCGCTGTTCATGTTTCAGGCCTACGATCAGGCCTGGCTCGATCACTATACCGAGAACGGCTATGTCTTGCGGGATCCCATGGTCGCCTGGGGGTTTTCGACCACCGGCACGATCCGGTGGAGCGACCCGTCGCTTCCCGATCCCTTTGGCCTTTTCAAGAAGGCCGCAGCTTATGGCTTGACCTATGGCGCCACCGTTGCCTGTGGCCCGATCAAGTCGCGCACCATTGCATCTTTCGCCCGATCCGACCGCGAGTTCTCGGATGCCGAAATCGCCGCCGTTGCTGCCATCGTGCAGCGGCTGCATGACGCGACCGAACCGCCCGAAGAGCTGACCAAGGCCCAGATCGAGGCGCTCAAGTGCATTGCCGGGGGGGACCGGATCGCGGCGGCTGCAGCCAAGCTGGGCATTTCCGAAAGCGCGCTCAAGGCGAGGATCACCTCGGCGCGAATACGGCTCATGGCCCGGACGACAGCCGAGGCAATCCAGCGGGCAAAGGATTATCGCCTGATGTAATCAAGACCCCTCCTGCAAGGTTCGACTGCCATCCAACCTGAAGGAGCTGCCATGCTGACCACTACGCTTTCTTTTGCCAACTTGCACAACCATGGCGAGTTGTTTGCGAACATGTTGCGCGCACGGCGCGAATTGTTCATCGTTCATAACAAGTGGAACCTGCCCGAAGCGATGGGCATGGAGTATGACCAGTATGACACCCCGGCCAGCCGCTGGGTGGTCGTCCATGATGTCGAGGGCAGGGTGCTGGCGGGCAATCGCCTGACGCCGACCACCACTGGCTGCGGCATTTACAGCTACATGATCCGGGACGCGCAGCGCGGGCTGCTCGACACCATTCCCTCGACCCTGCTTTACGATGAAGCGCCGGTGGCCCCCCATATCTGGGAAAGCTCGCGGCTTTTCGTCAGCCATGACGTGCCCGCCGCTATCCGCCGCCGGGTGCATGCCCAGCTGATCGCCCAGCTTGGCGAAACCGTGCGCGGGCTGGGGGCCAGCCATTGCCTGACGCTTCTGGCCGCGACATGGCCGCGCTGGGCCGATCGCGTCGGTGTCAAGATGAAGGCGATGGGGCCGGTGATGGAGATCGACGGCATCGACAACCAGGTGGTGATGATGGACTTCAGCCTGACCGTCCATTGACGGCAGGTCTTTCCCCGCATCGCGTCCGGGCGTAGTCTGGGCAGCATGGCTGATCTTTTCGATACCGCTGCTGCCCAACCTGCCCCCGGCGCGCCACGTCCCCTTGCCGACCGCCTGCGGCCGCGCAACCTGTCCGAGGTGATCGGTCAGGGCCAAGTGCTTGGCCCGGATGGGCCGTTGGGCGCGATGCTGGCGGCGGGCTCGCTGTCGTCGCTTGTCCTCTGGGGACCGCCGGGGGTGGGCAAGACCACGATCGCGCGGCTTTTGGCGGCGGAAACCGATCTGAGCTTCGTGCAGATCTCGGCGATCTTCACCGGGGTGCCCGACCTGCGCAAGGTGTTCGAGACGGCCAGGATCCGGCGCGCGAACGGGCAGGGGACGCTGCTGTTCGTCGACGAGATCCACCGCTTCAACAAGGCGCAGCAGGATGGCTTCCTGCCGCATATGGAGGACGGCACGATCCTCTTGGTGGGTGCCACCACCGAAAACCCGTCTTTTGAACTGAACGCAGCCCTTCTCAGCCGCGCGCAGGTGATCGTGCTGGAACGGCTGTCGCCGGCCGATCTGGAACGCCTGACCCAGCGCGCCGAAAAGGAACTTGGCCGCGCGCTGCCCCTGACCGGCGAGGCGCGCGAGGCGCTGATCGAGATGGCCGATGGCGACGGTCGCGCCTGCCTGAACCTGATCGAGCAGGTTGCGGCCTGGAAGACCGACCGCACGCTGAACCGCGACGAGCTTGCTCGCCGCCTGATGCGCCGCGCCGCCAAATACGACAAGTCGGGCGAAGAGCATTACAATCTCATCAGCGCCCTGCACAAATCGGTGCGCGGCTCTGACCCGGATGCAGCCCTGTACTGGTATGCAAGGATGCTGGAGGGCGGCGAGGATCCGCGCTTCCTCGCCCGTCGCCTGACCCGCATGGCGGTCGAGGACATCGGCCTTGCCGATCCGCAGGCGCAGGCGGTCTGCATCGACAGCTGGCAAACCTACGAACGGCTTGGCAGCCCCGAAGGCGAACTCGCGCTGGCCAATGCCGTGGTCTATCTCGCGCTCGCCCCGAAATCCAATGGCGTCTATACCGCCTACAAGGCCGCCCGCGCCGCGGCGCGCGACACCGGGAGCCTGATGCCGCCCCGCCATATCCTGAACGCCCCGACCCGGCTGATGAAGGAGATCGGCTATGGCACGGGCTACGCCTATGACCACGACGCCGAGGACGGCTTTTCCGGCCAGAACTACTTCCCCGAAGGCATGAAACGCCCAGTGTTCTACGCCCCGCCCGAACGTGGGTTCGAGCGCGAGCTGAAAAAGCGCATCGACTATTTCACCAGGCTGCGCGCCCGACGCGAGGAATGAGCCCGGCCCTTACTCTTGGCCGAAATACTCCCCGCAGAGCGCCCGGCATCGGCGGCAAGAGCCTGCGGCGGGAGTATTTCGGCCAAGAGGAAGGCGAAGGGCGAGCGAAGCGATACGATGAGCGGCGGTTGACAAATGACGCGCCCGCGCCCAAGGAAACCCCATGTTCTGGACGCTTTTCCAAGTTGCACTCGGCGGGGCCGTCGGCTCGGTCCTGCGCTATCTGGCCGTGGCCGCCTTTGGCGCGCCCTGGGCGGTGGCGGCTGTCAATGTGGCGGGCAGCTTTGTCATGGGGGTGTTGTTCATCACCCTGACCAGCCGGGCGCATCTGTCGCCGCTGTTGATGACGGGCGTCCTCGGTGGCTTCACCACCTTTTCCGCCTTTTCGCTGGACGCCTTGAAGCTCTGGCAATCCGGGCAGACCGGGCAGGCGGCGCTGTATGTCGCCGCTTCGGTCGGCCTTTCCCTTGTCGCCGTCGCCCTTGGCGCGGCCCTTGCCAAAGGAGCGCTGGCATGAGCGCCGTGAAACTTCTGACCGTCTCGGCTGATGAGGGCGAGCAGCGGCTCGACAAATGGTTCAAGCGGCGCTTTCCGCAGATCTCGCAGGGTCATGTCGAGAAGATGTGCCGCACCGGGCAGATCCGCATCGACAGCGCGCGGGCCAAGGCGTCAGACCGGGTCGCGCCCGGCATGGTCATCCGCGTGCCGCCCCTGCCCGAGGCCGAGGCCCCCAGCCGCCCCGTCGAGGGGCGCATCAGCGCCGCCGACACGAAGATGATCCAGAACGCAGTGCTGTGGAAGGATGAGCATATCATCATCCTGAACAAGCCCGCCGGCCTGCCGTCGCAGGGTGGCTCGGGGCAGGGGGACCGTCACGTCGACGGCCTGACCGAGGCCTTGAAATTCGGCTACAAGGAGCGGCCCAAGCTGGTGCATCGGCTCGACAAGGATACTTCGGGTGTCCTGATGCTGGCCCGCACCGACCGGGTGGCGCGGGCCTTGTCCGAAGCGCTGCGCAACCATCACACCCGCAAGATCTACTGGGCGCTGGTCGCGGGCGTACCGAACCCGCGTCAGGGCAGCATCAAATATGGCCTGATGAAGGCTCCCGGTCATGGCCGGGGCGGCGAGGGCGAGAAGATGCAATGCGTCCATCCCGCCAAGATGGCCGATTACCCCGAGGCCAAGCGCGCGCATACCGATTTCTTCACGCTCTGGTTCCTTGGCACCCGGCTGTCGTGGATGGCGCTGGAGCCGATCACCGGGCGCACCCACCAACTGCGCGCCCATCTGGCCGAGCTGGGGCATCCGATCATTGGCGACGGCAAGTATGGTGGATCGTCGACCGAGAACATGGGCGATGGCTGGGGGGCGGGTCTGGGGGGCGAGATCAGCCGCAAGCTGCACCTGCACGCCCGCTCGCTGACGATCCAGCACCCGATCACCAAGGAAGTCATGACCTTTACCGCGCCCTTGCCCGACCACATGGCCAAGACATGGAAGCTCCTGGACTGGAAGGACACCGATATCCCCGCCGACCCGTTCGAGGCCCGCAGATGAGCGGCTGGACGGCGAAGCGGTTCTGGAAAGCCGCCACGCCTGAGCCCTGCGACGGCGGTTTCACCGTGCGGCTGGACGGGCGGGCAGTGAAGACCCCGGCCAAGGCCGCCTTCGTGGTGCCAAGCCTTGCGATGGCGCAAGCTGCGGCCGCGGAATGGGACGCGCAGCAAGGCGTCATCAAACCCGAGACAATGCCTGTTACCCGCGCCGCCAATTCGGCCATCGACAAGCTGTCGGTGCAGTTTGACGAGGTGGTCGACCTGATCGCCGCCTATGGCGCGAGCGACCTCTTGTGCTATCGCGCGACCGGGCCGGACGCGCTGGTGGCCCGGCAGGCCGCAGCCTGGGATCCGCTGCTTGACTGGTCGGCCGCCGAACTTGGCGCAGCACTGGTCGCCACCGCGGGCGTGATCCACATTGACCAGCCGTCCGGCAGCCTCGCGCGGCTGCACGCGCTGACCGCCGCCCTTGGGCGGTTCCGGCTGGCCGCCTTCCACGATCTCGTCGCAATTTCCGGCTCGCTGATCCTTGGTTTTGCCGTCACGCGCGGGCGGCTTTCGGCGGACGAGGCCTTCGCCCTCAGCCGAATCGATGAGGACTGGCAGGCTGAAATCTGGGGTGTCGATGAGGAAGCCGCAGCGCTGGAGGCCGCGCGCCGGCAGGCATTCCACGAGGCCGCCCGGTTCTACGAGTTGTGCGGGTAACAATCTTGCTTGGTCCTGGCCGCAGGATTTCGGCATTGTGCGCGATACAATCAGCAATGTGCCGCCAAGCACCGGAGTTTCCGGTTTAGCGGATGTTTTTCTTGACCTTGGCCAAGCCCCTGACCGATGATCCACGACACTGGCGCGCATGGCGTCCCAATCAATCCGCACCCGTGACCAAGCGGGGCGTATGAAACCTGCCCTTCCGGGCAGATCCACAGGAAGAGGTAAGAATGAAAAAAACGATGTTCCTCGGCACCCTCGCCGCCACCACCGTTCTGGCCGGCGCGGCCTTTGCCGGCACGCTTGACGACGTCAAGGCGCGGGGCGAGCTGCTGTGCGGGGCCAACCCCGGTCTGACCGGTTTTGCCGCTCCCGACGCCAATGGCGAATATCAGGGCTTCGATGCCGCGCTCTGCAAGGCTATCGCCGCCGCTGTCCTTGGGGACGCCACCAAGGTCAAGTTCGTGCCGCTGTCGAGCGAAGTGCGCTTCACCGCGCTGGCTTCGGGCGAAGTGGACGTGCTGGTCCGCAACTCGACTGCGACCTATTCGCGCGATAACGACCTCAAGCTCGATTTCCCGGTCATCAACTACTATGACGGCCAGGGCTTCATGGTGAAGAAGGATCTCGGGGTTTCCTCGGCCAAGGAACTTGATGGCGCCACCGTCTGCATCCAGACCGGTACCACCACCGAACTGAACCTTGCCGACTTCTTCAAGCACAACAACATCACCTATACCCCGGTGACGGTGCAGGACGACTCCGAGGCGCAGCGCAACTACCTTGCCGGCTCGTGCGACGCCTTTACCACCGACGCATCGGGCCTTGCTGCCGTGCGCTCGTCCTTCCCCGACCCGGAAAACCACATCATCCTGCCGGAGATCATCTCGAAAGAGCCGCTCGGGCCGGCCGTGCGCCATGGCGACAACCAGTGGGGCGACGTAGTCCGCTGGACCTACAACGCGCTGCTGATCGCCGAGGAAAAGGGTATCACCAAGGCCAATCTGGCCGAAGTCGAAGCGTCGTCGACCGACCCGGAAGTGCGCCGCCTGCTTGGCCTTGAAGGCGACATGGGCGTGATGCTTGGTCTCGACAACGCGGCCTTCAAGAACGCCATCCTTGCCAACGGCAACTATGGTGAGATCTTCGAAGCCACCATCGGCACCTCGACCCCGATCGGTCTGGCCCGCGGCCTGAACGCGCTGTGGACCCAGGGCGGCCTGCAATACGCGGCTCCCTTCCGCTGATCTTTCAGCCGGGCGCATCCCGACACCGGGGTGCGCCCCTTCTCTTCAAGACCAAGTGACGCCAGGACCATAGGGCATCGCCCATAAAAGCCGCAGAACAAGACGGCCAGGGTCGGCACAGGGGGAATACCATGACGCTCGCGACTGACGCGCCGAAAGATGTCTTTCGGCTCTCGATGCTCATCTACGATACACGCTACCGATCCTATACCATCCAGATCGCAGTTCTGGTCCTGCTTTTGCTGTTCCTGGGCTGGATCACCGACAACACGATCCAGAACCTGGCCGAGCGGGGCAAGGACATCAGCTTCAACTTCCTGTGGCAGCGGGCTGGCTATGACATAGACCAGCAGCTGATCCCCTATACCAACGACAGCACCCATGGCCGCGCGACGGTCATCGGCATCCTGAACACGCTGGTCGTCGCGATCATCGGCTGTTTGCTGGCCACCGTCATTGGCGTGGTCGCCGGTGTCCTGCGCCTGTCGAAGAACTGGCTCGTGGCGCGGATCATGACCGTCTATGTCGAGGTCTTCCGCAATATCCCGGTGGTGTTGTGGATCATCGTCGCCTCGGTGTTCCTGACCGAAACCCAGCCGCAGCCCCGCGATTTCAAGGTGACGGACGAGATGATCATGGCGGGTGAAGAGCCCAAGGCCTCGATGCTGTTCGGTGCCATTGCCATAACCGGCCGCAGCACCGACATTCCTGCCCCGGTGCTGAGCCGTCCCCTGCCGACGCTGGAAATCGCCACTGTGCCGGTCAGCCTGTCGTTCCTGGCCTTCCTTGCGGTGGTGGTGGTGTCGGTAATGGCGAACCGCCGCTTCCTGACCCGCGTGACTGCAGTCCAGGAAGAAACCGGGGTGCGCCCGGTGACGTGGTGGAAGTCGCTTCTGATCCTCTTCGGACCCTCGATCGCACTCTTGATCGCGATGGGGCTGCATCTGGAGTATCCCGAACTGAAGGGCTTCAACTTCAAGGGCGGGATTTCGATCAACCATGCCTTCTCGGCCCTGCTGGTGGCGCTGTCGCTTTATACCGGGGCCTTCATCGCCGAAAACGTGCGGGCGGGCATCATGGCCATTTCGCGCGGGCAAAGCGAGGCCGCCTTCGCGCTGGGCCTGCGCCCCGGGCGGGCGATGAAGCTGGTGATCCTGCCGCAGGCGCTGCGGGTCATCATCCCGCCCCTCATCAGCCAGTATCTGAACCTGACCAAGAACACCTCGCTGGGTATCGCGGTCGGCTATCTCGACCTGCGCGGCACGCTGGGCGGCATCACCATGAACCAGACCGGCCGCGAGATGGAATGCATGGTGCTGATGATGGGGATCTATCTGGTCATCAGCCTGATCGTCTCGTCCATCATGAATGCCTACAACAACGCCGTGAAGCTGAGGGAGCGCTGAGATGTCCGACAGTTCATTCGTCCGCACCCAGATGCTCCCGCCCGAGGTCCCGCCGCTGACCGAGCGTGGTCTGGTCAGGTGGATGCGCGAGAACCTGTTCTCTTCGGTTCTCAACACCGTCCTGACTCTGGCCGGGCTGGCCTTCGTGATCTACGCCGTCGCCGCGACCCTGCCTTGGTTCCTGAATGGCGTCTGGAACGCCAAGGACATCAAGGAGTGCCGCGAAATCGTTCTGGCCAATGCCGGACCGGAGGCGACCGGCGCTTGCTGGGCGCTGATCCGCGAGCGCTGGCACCAGTTCCTTTTCGGCTTCTATCCTGCCGATCTTTACTGGCGTCCGGTCCTGGCGCTGGGGCTGTTGCTCGTGTCGCTGGCGCCGCTGCTGTATTACAGCATGCGCCGCGCCAACCTGATCCTTGTCGGCACGGTTTCCGTCCTGACCCTGATCGCATTGGCGCTGCTGGCCCCTGGCGCGGCCCTTCTTGTGCTTTTTGCCGGCCTGTTTGCCGCGCTGACTGCCGTGGCCTGGTATGCGCCGCAAAAGCTGGTCTGGCTTACCCTGGCCTTCCCGCTTCTGGCCTTTGCGCTCTTGTGGGGCGGGTCGGTCTGGGGGCCGATCGGCGTCGCTGCGGGGTTTGGCATTCTGGCGCTGGTCTATTCGCTGACCAAATCCTTCCTTGGTGTCGTCGTCGCCACGGGTGCAGGTGTGGTCGCGGCGGCGGTCTGGTGGCTGATGGTGCAGACCAGCGTCACCACCGCGCTGCACGGCGCCATTCCGCTGGGCATTCAGGCCGTGAATTCCGACCAGTTCGGCGGTTTCCTTCTGGCCTTCGTGATCGGGGTCACGGCCATCGGCGCCTCGCTGCCCATCGGCATCCTCTTGGCGCTGGGCCGGCGGTCGGACATGATGCTCATCAAGACGCTCTGCGTCGGCTTCATCGAATTCGTGCGCGGCGTGCCGCTGATCACGGTCCTGTTCGTCGCCACGCTGCTCCTGGGCTATTTCCTGCCGCCGCAGTCGAACTTCGACCTGATCCTGCGTGTCATCATTCTGGTGACCTTCTTTTCGGCCGCCTATCTGGCCGAGGTGATCCGCGGCGGTCTGGCTGCGCTGCCGAAGGGCCAGTATGAAGCCGCCGACGCTCTGGGGCTGGATTACTGGCAGGCGCAGCGGCTCATCATCATGCCGCAGGCGCTGAAAGTCTCGATCCCGGGCATCGTCTCGTCCTTCATCGGGCTTTTCAAGGACACCACCCTTGTTGCCTTCGTCGGCCTCATGGACCCGTTGAAAGGCGTCACCACCATCGTCCGTGCCGACGTCGCATGGAAGGGCATCTACTGGGAGCCCTACATCTTCGTCGGCGCGATCTTCTTTGCCGTCTGCTTCGGCATGTCCAGATACTCGATGTATCTGGAGCGGAAGCTCAAGACCGACCACCGTTAAGGAGCCCGAACATGGCTGAAGCAACGAAAAAGATGCAGGTCTCGGACGAGGTCGCCATCCAGATCTCCAGCATGAACAAATGGTACGGCCAGTTCCACGTTCTGCGCGACATCAACATGACTGTGCATCGCGGCGAGCGGATCGTGATTTGCGGCCCCTCGGGTTCGGGCAAGTCGACGCTGATCCGCTGCATCAACCGGCTGGAGGAACATCAGTCGGGCCGGATCGTGGTGGACGGAACCGAGCTGACCAATGACCTGAAGAACATCGACAAGGTGCGCTCCGAGGTCGGCATGGTGTTCCAGCATTTCAACCTGTTTCCGCATCTGACCATTCTGGAAAACTGCACGCTGGCGCCGATCTGGGTCCGCAAGACGCCCCGCAAGGAGGCGGAAGAAACCGCGATGCACTATCTGCACAAGGTCAAGATTCCCGAGCAGGCCCATAAATACCCCGGTCAGCTGTCGGGCGGTCAGCAGCAGCGCGTCGCCATCGCGCGCAGCTTGTGCATGAAGCCGCGCATCATGCTGTTTGACGAGCCGACCTCGGCGCTGGACCCCGAGATGATCAAGGAAGTGCTGGACACCATGATCCAGCTGGCCGAAGAGGGCATGACCATGCTTTGCGTCACCCACGAGATGGGCTTTGCGCAGGCGGTGGCCAATCGGGTGGTGTTCATGGATCAGGGCCAGATCGTCGAACAGAACGCCCCGAAGGAGTTCTTCTCGAACCCGCAGTCCGACCGGACCAAGCTGTTTCTCAGCCAGATCCTCGGGCACTGACCAGGGCGGCACGCGGCCCTCAGACGTGCTGCGCGCCGTTCACCTCGATCTCGGCCCCGGATATGTAGCTCGACTGGTCCGAACAGAGGAACCAGATCACATCCGCCACTTCCGACGGCTGGCCAAGGCGCTGCATCGGCAGCTTTTCCACGATCTTGTCGGTACCCGGCGACAGAATCGCCGTTTCGATCTCGCCCGGCGCAATCGCGTTCACCCGCACGCCCAAAGGCCCGAAATCATGGGCCATTTCCCGCGTCAACGCCGCCAGCGCCGCCTTGGAGGTGGAATAGGCCGCACCGGCGAAGGGATGCACCCGGCTGCCGGCAATCGAGGTGACATTGACGACCGAGCCCTTGGCCGCCGACAACTCGTCTTTCAGCCCGCGCGCCAGCACGATCGAGGCGAAGAAGTTGACATGGAACACCTGCCCCCAGGTCCGCAGGTCGGTCTCCAGCGAGTTCAGCCGGCTGCCGCCCGGCCCCTTCGGGCTGATGCCGGCGTTGTTCACCAGCGCGTGCAACTTGCCGCCCAGCTTTTCCTTGATGACCTCCAGCGCCGCGATGGTCTTGTCGGGGCTGGCGAGATCAATCTGGATATGGCTGGCCTCGCCGTTTGGCCAGGGGCAGCGCGGATCGAAGGGCTGGCGCGAGCAGGTCAGCACCCGCCAGCCTTCTCGCTCGAACCGCTTGACGGTCGCGTGGCCGATCCCGCGCGAGGCACCGGTCAAAAGCAGGGTTTTCTGGTCGGTCATGGCATCACCTCTGCCGGGCAACTTAGGCCAATCCGCGCGGGGTGCAAGCAGTGCTTGGCAGAGGCTCGCAAAAGCCTTAAGGGGCGGAAAACAGCCGGAGGCCGTCCATGCAAAAGCAAACCCTGACCGTCGAAAACGCCAAGGCCACCGCCAAGATGCTGTCCGAGGCGCTGCCCTATCTCCAGCGCTTCGAAGGGTCCGTGGTGGTGGTGAAGTTCGGTGGCAACGCCATGGGCGACGATGCCGCTATGGCCGAATTCGCCCGCGACATCGTGCTGATGCGGCAGGTCGGGGTGAACCCGGTCGTGGTGCATGGCGGCGGGCCGATGATCAACGACATGCTGAACAAGCTTGGCATCAAGTCGGAGTTCGTGCGCGGCAAGCGGGTGACCGACAAGGCCACCGTGCAGGTGGTGGAGATGATCCTGTCGGGTCTGGTGAACAAGCGCATCGTGCAGGCGATCATGGACGCGGGCGGCCGCGCCGTGGGCATTTCCGGCAAGGATGACGATCTGATGGTCTGCGAGGCGGACGATCCGGAACTCGGCTATGTCGGCAAGCCGATCGAGATGAACGTGCAGGTGCTGCGCGATCTTTACAAGGCCGGCATCATTCCGGTCATCGCGCCGGTCGGCACCGGCATGGCCGACAACGAGACCTTCAACGTCAACGGCGACACCGCCGCAGGGGCCATTGCCGGGGCCCTGCAGGCTGACCGTCTGCTGCTCTTGACCGACGTGCCGGGGGTGAAGGACGCCTCGGGTCAGGTGATGACCCAGATCACGCCCGAGGAAATCCGCCAGATGACCGCCGACGGCGTGATTTCTGGCGGGATGATCCCCAAGACCGAAACCGCGCTGATGGCGCTGGAGAAAGGCACCCGCGCCGTGACCATTCTGGATGGCAAGGTGCCGAATGCCTGCCTCTTGGAGCTGTTCACCGACCATGGCGCCGGCAGCCAGATCCGCTCGACCGAGCCGCGGATCAAGCCGCATGTGAAGCGCTAGCTTTTTACTTCGCCGCCCCTTACGTTCAGGAAGTGGAATGTGAGGGGCGATGCAATACGAACTGATCCTGCGGCTTTCCGTGTTTCTGGGGCTTTTCGCTCTGCTCGCGGCGCTGGAGACGCTGGCCCCGCGTCGCAGCCGCAGCCAGCCGCGCGGCCGGCGCTGGGTCACCAATCTGGCAATCGTGGTGCTGGACACCCTCGCGCTGCGCGCGCTGGCGCTGGCGCTGCCGTTTCTGGCGGTCGGCGCGGCGATTGACGCCTGGCGCATGGGCTGGGGCCTGTTCAACCTGGCTGACTGGCCGCTCTGGCTGGAAATCCTGCTGTCGATCCTGCTCTTGGATCTCGCGATCTGGGTGCAGCACCTTGTCACCCACAAGGTGCCGCTGTTCTGGCGGTTTCATCGGGTCCACCATGCCGACCGCGACTTTGACGTGACCACGGCGCTGCGCTTTCATCCGGTGGAGATTCTCGCGTCGATGCTGCTGAAGATCGGGCTGGTTTACCTGCTTGGTCCGCAGGCCGTGGCGGTCGTGTTGTTCGAGGTGATCCTGAACGCCACCGCGATGTTCAGCCATTCCAACCTGCGGCTGCCCTTGTGGCTGGACCGGCTGGTGCGGCTGGTGCTGGTGACACCCGACATGCACCGGGTGCATCACTCGGTCCACCGGCACGAACATGACAGCAATTATGGCTTTGCGCTGTCGGTCTGGGACAGGATATTCCGGACCTATCGGCCTATGCCGGAGGCAGGGCATGACAAGATGGTGCTGGGGCTGGAATGGCAGGACGACAAACCCTCGCGGCTGGGCTGGACGCTGATGCTGCCCTTTCGGAAATAGTCGAAAGGCTGGCGGCGCATCAGCTTGAAATCCTTGGCGGGTTTCATGCGACGGGGGAAAGTGCCTTGCCCCCCGGCACGCGGACGCTGCTGCTGATCGGACCGAAGGAGCCGGGGTTCTGGCCGCATGTGACTTCGCAACCGGAATGGGACGGCACGCCGGACCCGATCGACCGCTGGTCACGCCGCGTGATCGGCCGGGTTGCCTGCGATATTGGGGCCAAGGCGCTGTTTCCCTTTGGGGGGCCGCCTTACCACCCGTTCTATCAGTGGGCGCTGCGCACCGGCCGGGTCTGGGACAGCCCGGTGCGGCTGCTGGTGCAGGCGACCCAAGGGCTGATGGTCAGCTTTCGTGGCGCGCTGGCGATCAAGGACGTGCTGGCCCTGCCGCCGCCGGCCATCAGGCCCTGTGACAGCTGCGCCAAGCCCTGTCTCACCGCCTGTCCGGCGGGCGCCTTGGGAGAGGCGGGCTATGACGTGCCCGCCTGTCATGCCTGGCTGTCGGCGGGCGATCGGGACTGCATGAAATCGGGTTGCCTTGTGCGCCGCGCTTGCCCGGTCAGCCAAGCTTATGCAAGGATGCCGGAACAGTCGGCCTATCACATGGGACAATTCCACAAATGAAGCGCCTGATCCTGACGCGACACGCAAAATCCAGCTGGGACGACCCGCTGATGAGCGACCATGACCGCCCGCTGAACGAACGCGGCAAGGCGGCGGCGGCGGACCTTGGCCAATGGCTCGCCTCGCGCGGCTATGTCCCGGACGAGGTTCTGTGTTCGGATGCCGTGCGCACCCGGGCCACATTTTCGGGCATGGCGCCCGCGCTGCCCGGCGCCCCGGTGCTGGACCTGAAGCCCGCGCTGTACCATGCGGGGCCGGATGTGATGCTGGCGGTTCTGCGCCACGCCACCGCCGACACGGTGATGATGATCGGCCACAACCCCGGCATAGCCGAATTTGCCCATCGGTTGGTGTCGAAAACCCCGATCAGCCCGGAGTTCCGCAAATACCCGACCGGCGCGACGCTGGTCGTCGATTTCGCGGCCAGGGCTTGGGCCGAGGTGGGCTTTGGTCAGGGCGTGACGGCGGATTTCATCGTCCCGCGCGAGATCGCGGCCTAGGACCCGTCACTCCATCGTCGCGATGATGGCGCGCAGGGTTTCAATCCCTTCGCCCTTTTCCGAACTGGTCACGACAATCTCGGGGTAGGCCGCCGGGTGCTTGCCAAGGGCGCCCTTGACCTGCTCGATCACGGCGGCGCGCTCGGTCTTGTTTATCTTGTCAACCTTGGTCAGCACGGCCTGAAAGGTCACGGCAGAGCGGTCGAGCAGGGTCAGGATCTCTTCATCCACCGCCTTCACCCCGTGGCGGGCGTCAATCAGCACGAAAGCCCGCCGCAGGGTCTGCCGTCCGGCGAGGTATTGCTTCAAAAGCGCCTGCCATTTGGCCACCACGGCCACCGGCGCCTCGGCATAGCCATAGCCGGGCAGGTCGACGAGAAAACGCTCCTCGCCTAGGGCAAAATAGTTGATCTCCTGCGTCCGCCCCGGCGTGTTGGACGCGCGCGCCAGCGTCTTGCGACCGGTCAGCGCGTTGATAAGGCTGGATTTCCCGACATTGGAGCGGCCGGCAAAGCAGACCTCCAGCCGATCCGCCGGCGGCAGGCCGGACATGGCGACCACGCCCTTGACGAACTCCACCGGGCCGGCAAACAGCAGGCGGCCCTTTTCGCGGGGCTCAAAGTCCGGCTCTTCGGCGATGGTGAATTGCAGCTGGCTCATGTCAGGCTCCAGTCATCGCCCGCTGCAATGGGGCCGCCTTCGATCACGGTCGCGTAAACGCCGAAATCCTGGTGGCCGAAGGCAGTTTCAAGGGCGGAAAGCGTGTCGGCATCGGGGTGGCCGGTTTCGGGGTTCACCTTGGTTGCATTGCACCGGGTGATGCGTTCGTCGATGCGCAGGACGGCGTCACCGATGCGGATGTGACGACCGATCCAGCCGAATTCGGCCCAGGGGGCCGCGCCATCCAGCCAGAGGTTGCCACGGAATCGGTGCGGCGACAGGTCCTGGCCCATCCGCCGCGACAGATCGGCAAGCGAACTCGTGGACAGGATCGACACCGAGGGAAACTCGCTGTCGGTCATGCCGCGCCCGGCGCTGACGATGGCAACGGGCTGGGCGCGGTTCGCCGGGTTGAGCGGGCGCACCCAGTCGAGGAAGCGTGGCAGATCGGCGGGCTCATCCGGGCAGAAGGTGATGTCGCCCCGCTCCGGGTGGTGCAGGGTTACGCTGGCGGTCACCTCATCCAGCGTGCTGGTGATCGCCATCAGCTCCGGTGCCTTCGCCCCGCGCGCGAAATTCACGCAAGGGTTCCAGCCGGGCTCCAGCCGGGCCGCCTCATGCGCGACGGCCCAGTGCCGGTCCCATGGCAGGCAGGCGCCCGCCAAAAGACGAACGGACGCGAGGGTTTCGCGTCCGTGTCCCTTGATCGGGTGCCGGCAGATCTGCGCCAGCCGTCCCGTCATTTCTTGCGGCTCTTGTCGGCAACCACAACCGGCTTTTTCACGCTGGCCTTGATGTTGCCGAAGATGTCGGGCCGATGGCCGTGGCTGGCCATGATCAGATACTGCTGGACGAAGGTGATGGTATTGTTCGTGATCCAGTAGATGATGAGACCCGAGGCAAAGGTCGACATCATGAACATGAAGACCCAGGGCATCCAGGCAAAGATCTGCTGCTGCACCGGATCGGCGGGGGCCGGGTTCAGCTTTTGCTGCAGCCACATGGTGATGCCAAGGATGATCGGCACGATGCCGATGAAGATCATGTGGGTCAACGTGCCCGCGGCAGGCGCGTCCCAGGGCATCAGGCCGAAAATGTTGTACAAGGACGAGCTGTCCGGCCCGGAAAGGTCATCCAGCCACCCGAAGAAGGCGGCATGGCGCAGTTCCAGCGTGTTCGAGATCACCTTGAACAGCGCGTAGAAGATCGGGATCTGGATCAGGATCGGCAGGCAGCCCGCGGCGGGGTTGACCTTCTTGTCCTTGTAAAGCTGCATCATTTCTTTCTGCAGCTTCTGCTTGTCCTCGCCCGCGCGCTCTTTCAAGGCCTCCATCTCGGGCTGCAGTTCCTTCATCCGCGCCATGGAGACGTAGGACTTGTAGGCCAGCGGCAGGACCAGCACCTTCAGCACGAGGGTCAGCGCCATGATCGCAAGACCCATGTTGCCGATCAGGCCGTGCAGCTGGTGCAAGAGCCAGAAGATCGGCTTGGTGAAGAAGTAGAACCAGCCCCAGTCGATCGAGTCGATGAACCCGGCGATGCCTGCCTCATTCTGATAGGCGCGGATGGTGTCCCATTCCTTGGCGCCGGCATAAAGCTGCGTCGTCACCTCGGCGCTGGCACCCGGCGCGACGGCCATGACGTCGTGATGCACCTCGGCCTGATAGATGTCGTTCTGCGGCACATAGCGGGCCACCGACTTCCACGGCTTGCCCTGTTCGGGGACCAGCGTGGTCATCCAGTAATGGTCGGAGAAGCCGATCCAGCCATCGGTGGTGGCGTCGACTTTTTCGGCGGGCAGGGTTTCGCCTTCGGCCAGATCGAAATCGGCAAACTTGGAATATTTCACCTCGCCAAAGGTGCCATCCGTGCGGCGGATCAGGCCTTCATGCACGACATAGGTCCCTTGCAACTTGGGCAGGCCGTGGCGGGCCACGATGCCATACGGTGCAAGGCGGGCCTCGGCGGTGCCCTTGTTCTCCACCTTGTCGGTGACGGTGAACATGAAATCCTCGTCCACCGCCAGCGTGCGGGTGAAGGTCAGGCCCTTGGTGTTCTGCCATTGCAGCGTGACGGGCTGGCCGGAGGCAAGCACGGTTCCGGCGGTCACGGACCATTGGGTCTTGGCATCGGGCACATCGGCGGGATCAAGCCCGTTGCCCGCCAGCCAGCCAAAGACGGCGTAATAGGGGTGGTCCTTGCCCACCGGCGACAGGAGCCGCACTTCGGCGGAACCGGGATCCTTCGTCTCGCGGTAGGTTTTCAGCGACAGATCGTCGATGCGTCCGCCGGTCAGCGACAACGAGCCCGAAAGTTTTGGCGTGTCGATGGTCAGGCGCGGTGCCTCGGGCGCAGGCTGTGCCGCCGCGGCAGTGGCGGTGGCATCGGCCGGCGCTTCTGCGGTGGTTGCCGGAGCCGCCGTTTCCGGCGTGGCAGTCTGTTCGGCTGCGGGCTCCTCGGGGAACCACTGCGGGAACAGCATCGGGCCGCCGACGAACCAGGCGAGGATCACCAGAAAGCTGAGCGCGGTTGCGAGGATGAGATTCTTGTTCTGATCGTCCATCAGGACCACCACCATTCCTGTCCAAAGGTCCGGCTGGTTCAACGCCAGAGGCGGCAAAAGGTCAAGCGCTTTCCCGGTTTCCACACCAGGAAAGCGCGAGTTTGGCAAGCTTTCCGGCCGTGCCCACGCCGGGCGGTCAGCGCGCCCGATGCCCGATGCGGGGTGCGGCAGAGGGCCGGGCACGGTGACGTTCGATCCAATCCATCGTTTCATCGACCGGCATGGGCCGGGCAATGCCGAAGCCCTGCACATCGCCGCAGCCCAGTTGCGACAGCATGGCATGTTCACCGGGCGTCTCGACCCCTTCGGCAAGCGAGGCCAGCCCCAGCCGCTCAGCCATGGACAGGATCGCCGCCACCATCTGCTGCTGCTCGCGGTCTTCGTCGACCTTGGTCACAAAGCTGCGGTCGATCTTGATCCGGCGCACGGCAAAGCGGCGGATCGAGGTGATCGAGGCATGGCCGGTGCCGAAATCGTCCAGGTCAATGCCGCAGCCCAGGCGCGACAGGGCCGCGATGTTCGACACGATCACATCATTGTCGGCATCCGCCACCACATGTTCCAGAATTTCCACACAGAGCCGCGCCGGGGCGAGCCCGAAGCGGTCCAGCTCCCATTTCAGCTTTTCTGCCAGCTTGGGGTTGCGCAATTCGGCCGCCGAGAAGTTCACGGCCACCATGGGCACGCCAAGCCCGGCCTTGTCCCAGCGGGAGAGGGCGGTCAGCGCATTGAACAGCATCACCTCGCCCAGACGTTCGCAAAGCCCGGCATCCTCGATCATGGGCAGGAATTCTCCGGGGGGAATCAGGCCGCGTTCAGGGTGATACCAGCGCGCCAAAGCCTCGAGCCCGGTGATGGCGCCGGTGTCGGTCGAAATCTGCGGCTGGAAATGCGCCCGGATATGGCCTTCGTCCAGCGCCGCCTCCAGCTCTTCGCGCAGCGCCTCGCGGTCGGCCCGATGGCGTGCCATGTCGGGCGCATAGGCGCGAATGGCGCCGGGGCCATGGCGGGCCGCCTCGTCGGCGGCGATCTGGGCGGCGTCAAGCAGCGCCTTGCCACGCGGTTCCGGCGCGCGCTGGCCAAGGCAGAAGCCGACCGAGGCCGAGACATAAAGGCGCTGGGCGTTCAACGAAATCGGCACGTTGATCGCCGCCTGCAGCCGTGCGGCAAGCTGCACCACGCTTTCCAGATCCAGCCGGCGCACCGGGGCAAGCGCGATGGCAAAGCCGCCGCCTTCAAGCCGGGCCACCATGTCGCCGCTGCGCAACGCGGCACAGATCCGCTCGGCGCTGCGGGTCAGGACCTCGGTCTGGGCGGTGCGACCGTGGTGATCCAGAATCTGATCCATGTCGTCGAACTGCAGCACCAGACAGGCTGTTGTCTTGCCGGAGATCGGCCCCTCCGCCAGGATTTCGTCCAGCACGGTCACCACCTGCGCCCGCAGCCCCAGCCCGCCCAGCGAATCGGGCAGCGCCTGCGGCGGATCGACCGGCTGGAAGGCGCCGGCCAGGGCAAACAGCAGCGGCGCCCCCAGCGCCACCATGACCAACACCCGTTCCCCACCGAACCAGAAGGCTGCAAGCGTGATGGCGGGCAGGAACAGGATCATCTCGGGCCGCCGCATCCCGGCGTGAAGGGCGCGGGTGGGGCGGGCAAGGCGGTTGGTCAGCGGCATGAACGGCATCTCCGGCTTGGCACCGGATGGCAGCGTCCGGCCCGGAAAGGCTAGGCAAACAGGCTGACCGTTTTCTTAATCCGCATCCCGAAGTTGCGGAGGATTTTCGCCAAATGTTCCGGTTTGGCGCAGCAGCCCGGCGAAATCGAAAATCCCCGGATCGGCAAGATGCGAGGGGCGCACATTCATCAAGGCGCGGAACATCACCTGACGGCGACCGGGACTGCGGGTCTCCCAGTCATCGAGCAGCTTCTTCACCTGCGCACGCTGCAGGCCTTCCTGGCTGCCACACAGATCGCAGGGAATGATCGGGTAGTTCATGGCGCGGGCGAACCGACTGCAATCCGCCTCGGGCACGAAGGCCAGCGGGCGGTAGACGAACAGGTCGCCCTCCTCGTTCACCAGCTTGGGCGGCATTGTAGCCAGCCGCCCGCCGTGAAAGAGGTTCATGAAGAAGGTTTCCAGAATGTCGTCGCGATGGTGGCCCAGCACCACCGCCGAACACCCCTCCTCACGGGCAATGCGGTACAGGTTGCCGCGCCGCAGCCGCGAGCAGAGGCTGCACATCGTCCCGCCCGGCGCGATTTTCGACGTCACGACGGAATAGGTGTCCTGATACTCGATCCGATGCGGCACGCCCATGCGCGACAGGAAGTCCGGCAACACGGTCGCCGGAAAGCCCGGCTGACCCTGATCAAGGTTGCAGGCCAGGAGATCGACCGGCAAAAGCCCGCGCCATTTCAATTCGGTCAGCACGGCCAGCAGCGTATAGCTGTCCTTGCCGCCCGACAGGCAGACCAGCCAGCGTGCGCCCGGCTGGATCATGCCATAAGTCTCGATCGCCTCGCGTACGTTCTGCACCAGCCGCTTGCGCAGCTTGCGAAACTCGGTCGACTTCGGTGCGCCGTGAAACAGCGGGTGGATGTCGTCGGATAGCTCGTCGTCCAGCATGATGCCCCAGCCGATACCCTCGTCTGCCGTTTCCCTTCGCAGAATCCGCCGGCGCGGGAAAGCCCTTTCATACTGGTGAAAATATCCCCGCCGGAGGCTCCCCCGGCCGATGTCGGACGCTCCGCGGGGGATATTTGGGCCAGTATGAAAGGACGGGCGCGTCAGCGGGCCTTGTCGAACTCGGGATCGGCGCCGGGGACCGGGTCATAGCCGTGGCCGCCCCAGGGGTGGCAGCGGCAGATCCGGTGCGCGGCAAGACAGCTGCCCTTCAGCCCGCCGTGGCGCTCCAGCGCTTCCAGCGCATAGGCCGAGCAGGTGGGCTGGAAGCGGCAGCCATGGCCGACCCAGGGGCTGAGCAAGAGACGGTAGGCGCGCACCGGCAGGGCGGCGATATGCGCCAGCGGGGTCATGGCTTGTGGATGCGGGCCAGCGCGCCTTGCAGGTCGGCGAGCAGGAGGGCGAAGTCGCGGATCGTGGTCACGCCCGGCTTGGCGACCAGAACATAGTCCCAGCCGGGCCGCGCCATTCCGGGCAGCACCGCGCGGGCGATTTCGCGCAGGCGGCGCTTGGCGCGGTTGCGGGCGACGGCATTGCCGATCTTCTTCGAGGCGGTGAAGCCGACACGGGTGGCGGGGCTGTCATCGCGGCGATCACGGGCCTGCAGGAGAAACCCGCCGGTGCCCTGCCGCAGCGCCGAGGCCGCGCGCAGGAAGTCGGGCCGGTGCTGCAACGTCGACACGCAAAGCGAAACCGCCGGAGAGGCCCCGGGCGTCGCGGCATTGCTGCCCTGGCCCTGCGTCTCCGGCGGTGTCATGTCTTTATCCATGGCGTGGCCCCGAAAGGCCGCAGGGATCAAGCCGACAGCTTGTGACGGCCCTTGGCGCGGCGGGCGGCCAGCACCAGACGGCCGCCTTTGGTGGCCATGCGGGCGCGGAAACCGTGGCGGCGCTTGCGGACCAGGTTCGACGGTTGGTAAGTGCGCTTCATCGCGGCTCTCCATAAGACGGGTGCCCGAACCAGCAAGATTCGAGGGCGGTAACTTGAAGCCCGGTCTTTACGCAGGCGGGCGAGGCCTGTCAACGCAGGTTCCGCGCGATTTCTGCAACATTTTCCGCCCGACCGTCCAGAGGCCAGGGCGAAATGGCAAGAAAACCGTGCGGAAGGCCCATGATGGCCTGCAAGGCATCAATCGCGCGTGAAGCCTATGGCGTGCAGGGGCAGTTTCGGACCATGGTCAAGGCATGAACACCCAGATCCCCAGCCCTGGCCGCAGCCGGCTGCGCCACCTGCCCTTCGCGGTGATTCTCGCCGCCGGACTGCTGGGGGGCATTGCCTTCCGCGATCTTCTGACCTTTGAAGCCCTGGCCCGGCACCGCGAGGCGCTGATCGTCTGGCGCGACGGGCATTATCTCTGGGCGAGTTTCGGCTTCATTGCGGCCTATGCGGTCATCGTCGCGGTCTCGGTGCCGGGGGCGACGATTGCCACGCTGACCGGTGGGTTCCTGTTCGGCATGTTTCCCGGCACGCTCTACAATGTCACGGCGGCCACCATCGGCGCGGTTCTGGTATTTCTGGCTGCCCGCGCCGGGATTGGCGCGGATGTCGCCGCCCGCATCGCGGCGCGCGGCGGCGCCGCCGCCCGGCTGCAGGCGAGCTTGCGCGGCAATCAGTGGTCGGTGCTGCTGTTGATGCGGCTGGTGCCGGTGGTGCCGTTCTTTCTGGCCAACCTCATTCCCGCCTTTGCGGGCATCCGGCTCTGGCCATTCCTTGCCACAACCGCCTTGGGGATCATTCCGGGCGGGCTGGTCTTCACCTCGATCGGCGCGGGACTGGGCGAGGTCTTTGCCCGCGGCGAAAGCCCTGATCTGGGGGTCATCTTCACCGCCCCTGTCCTTGGCCCGCTGCTGGGGCTGGCCGCCTTGGCGGCGCTGCCCATGGTCATCAAGCTCTGGCAGCGCCGGGGAGGCGGGAGATGAGCCTTTTGAAACCCGATCTGTGCATCATCGGCGCGGGCGCGGCCGGGTTGTCGCTGGCGGCAGGTGCGGTGCAGATGGGGGCTTCGGTCGTGCTGGTCGAGGGTGCCGAGATGGGGGGCGATTGCCTGAATACGGGCTGCGTGCCGTCGAAGGCGCTTCTCGCGGCGGGCAAGGCGGCCGAGGCGATGCGGCAGGCCGGGCCTTTCGGCATCACCCCGGTTCAGCCGGAAATCGACTTCGCGGCGGTCAAGGATCACCTCGGGCGGGTGATTTCCGGCATTGCGCCCCATGACAGCCAGGGGCGGTTCGAGGCGCTTGGCGTTACCGTGCTGCGCGACTGGGCGCGGTTCATCTCGCCGCGTGAGCTCGAGGTAGGCGGCCAGACCATCCGGGCCCGCCGCTTCGTCATCGCCACCGGCTCGCACGCGGCCCTGCCGCCGGTTCCGGGTCTTGCTGCCGTGCCCTATCTGACCAACGAGACGATCTTCGGCCTGCGCGACAGGCCCGTGCATCTCTTGATCCTTGGCGGCGGCCCCGCCGGCATGGAACTGGCGCAGGCATACCGGCGGCTGGGCAGCCGGGTCACGGTGATCGAGGCGGCCAGGGCGTTGGGCCGCGATGACCCCGACTGCGCCGCAGTGGTGCTGGAGGCGCTGCGCGGGGAAGGGGTGGACATTCGCGAAGGACAGGACGTGGTGCGGTTGCGGGTGATCCCCGAGGGCGTAGAGGCGGTGCTGGCAGATGGTGCGGTGCTGACCGGGTCGCACCTGCTGGTCGCCGCCGGACGCATCCCGGCGCTCGAGCGGCTCGACCTTGCGGCCGGCGGGGTGGCCTGCACGGACAAGGGGGTGACGGTGGGGGCGACGCTTCGGTCGGTGTCGAATCGCCGGGTCTATGCCATCGGGGACGCCGCAGGCGGGCCGCAGTTCACCCATGCCGCAGCGGCGCATGCCGGCGTGGTGATCCGGCAGGTCTTGCTGGGCCTGCCCGCCAAGTCCGCACCCCGGGTGCCGTGGGTGACCTATACCGAACCGGAACTGGCGCAGGTCGGCCTGACTGAAACCGAGGCGCGCGCGGCATTCGGCGACCGGCTGCACGTCCTGCGCACCGGGTTTGCCGGCAATGACCGGGCGCGGGCAGAGTTGAAGGCCGAAGGGTTGGTCAAGGTCATGGTCGTCAGGGGCCGCCCGGTCGGTGCCAGCATCGCCGGGCCGCAGGCGGGCGAGCTGATCGGCCTCTGGGCGCTGGCCATCGCGGCGCGGATCCGCATCGGCACGGTGGCGGGGCTGATCCTGCCCTATCCGACTTTGGGGGAAACCGCCAAGCGTGCGGCAGGGGCCTATTTCTCGGCAAAACTCTTTGATAATCCTGCGGTGAAGCGGGTTGTGCGGCTGGTGCAGCGACTGGTGCCCTGAACGCCGCCCAAGGACATTTGTGCGCAAGCAATGGAGCCGGTTTTGACAGGCAGGCGGGGCAGGTTCCTGAACACCCTCTCGGGGCGGTTCCTGATCTTGACCGTGGCCTTCGTCATGCTGGCCGAGGTCCTGATCTTCGTGCCCTCGATTGCGCGGTTCCGGGTGGATTTCATGGCGCTGCGGCTGGAAAAGGCGCAGATCGCCTCGCTGGCCCAGCTTGCTGCCAGCGACATGGTAACCCCGGAGCTGGAGGCCGAGCTTCTGGCCAATGCCGAGGTCTACAACGTGGTTCTGCGCCGCGACGAGGTGCGGCAACTGGTGTTGTCGTCCGAGCTTCCGGCGCCCGTGACCGCGACCTATGACCTGCGCGATGCCGGCCCCTGGGAGCTGATCCGTGACGCGCTGATCTGTCTGGTGGATCCCTCCGACGACATCATCCGCGTCATCGGCAACCCGGTGCAGGAAGCGGGGCTGCTCATTGAAATCACCATGGATTCCGCACCGATGCGCGATGCGATGCTGGATTACGGCCTGCGCATCCTGCTGCTGTCGGCCCTGATCTCGGTCGTCACCGCCTTCCTGCTGTTTCTTGCGGTGCAGCGCCTGATCGTGCTGCCGATCCGCCGGGTGGCGCAGCACATGGCCGCCTATGCCGAGGCGCCCGAGGATGCCCGCCGGGTGATCGCCCCCATGGCGCAGGTGGAAGAGCTGCGCGAGGCGGAAGAGGCGATGCAGGCGATGCAGCGCCAGCTCACGGGCAGCCTGAAGCAGAAGGAAAGGCTGGCGCAGCTGGGCGGGGCGGTGGCCAAGATCAGCCACGACCTGCGCAACATCCTGACCTCGGCCCAGCTTTTCGCCGACCGGCTGGAGGGCAGCGCCGATCCGATGGTGGCCCGCTCGGCACCGAAACTGGTCGGCTCCATCAGCCGGGCGGTGGCACTTTGCGAATCAACGCTGAAGTTCGGCAAGGCGGAAGAAGCGGCCCCGGTGATCCGCCCGGTTGACCTTGTCGCGCTGGTGTCGGATGTGGCCGAGGCCGAAGGGCTGGCCGAAGACGGCGATGTCGCCTGCCTGATCGAGGTCGCTGACGACTTCCGGATCCTTGCCGACCCCGAACAGCTTTACCGTGTGCTGTCGAACCTTGTGCGCAATGCGCGGCAGGCGATCGAATCTTCCGGGGCGGGTGGCACCATCGAAATCTCCGCGTCGCAAACCGCCGACGAATGGCGCATCCGGGTGGGCGACACCGGCCCCGGCCTGCCGGAAAAGGCGCGCGAGCACCTGTTCGAGGCCTTTCAGGGCGGCGCGCGCAAGGGCGGCATCGGCCTGGGTCTAGCCATCGCCGCCGAACTGGTGCGCGGCCATGGCGGGCGACTGGACCTTGCGCGCTCGGATGCCGAGGGGACGGAATTCCTGATCCACCTGCCGAAATCCTCTGTTGCCGCATGATTTCCGCGACGGAACCGGCCTTGCACCGCGTTTCACCCCTGACGCGAAGATCAAGACGTCCGGAGTTTCAAATGGCATTGCGCAGTTGGGCCACCCCCTTGACGGTGGGGTCCTTTCTTCTGATCTCGGTCACCGGGATCCTGATGTTCTTTCACCTTGAGACCGGCCTGAGCAAGGTCGCCCACGAATGGCTCGGCTGGGTTCTGGTCGCGGGCGTCGCGGCCCATCTCTGGCTGAACCGACGGCCCTTCACGACCTATTTCAAACGCCCCGCCGCCATGGTGATCATGGGAACGGGCGCGCTCGTTCTGGTCGCCTCGCTTCTGATGCCGGTCGGCGGTGCTGGGTCGGTCCCGGTGCGGCAGATCCTCGGCTCGCTCACCACGGCGCCGATTTCCACGCTGGCGATGCTGGCGGGCAAGGAGGAGGCCAGCCTTCTGGCCGCCCTTGCCGCCGCTCATCCCGGCGTGACGGCAGACCAGAGCCTGACCGACCTCGCCGGCGACAACCCCGAGGCTGCGGTCGGCCTGCTGGCCACGGTCTATGCCGAACCCATGACCGAGTAATCGGCAGGCCGGCACCGGGAATTGAAATTCCGATGCCGAATTGCCCTTGCAATGCCCCGCAGCCACGGCTAAACGCTGCCCCAAGACGGACCCGTAGCTCAGCTGGATAGAGCATCAGACTACGAATCTGAGGGTCGGGCGTTCGAATCGCTCCGGGTCCGCCACTCACCCCATTGTTATTCCTGCGTTTTCGTGACGCCGCCCCGCGTGCGGTCCTTGCTGGCTTGCAAAAAGCGGTTGCCGGGCTGTTCTCCAGGCCAGGAAGTGCGGTCTTGGACATTTCTGATGTCTTCGCGAGATACGCCTCCAGGGATTCGGCTGGCAAAGGCCAATGTGTACCCTTCGACCGCGCTGGTCCGGGGCAGGGGGCGCCCATCTCCTCCGGGCGCAGCAGGCCTTGCACGCATGGCCACGCCTCACCGGCCCGGCTTGGGCTTGCCGCACTTGTATTCCGCTGGAAAGGCCTGCCCGGCGGCGGGGCAGGGCGCGAATTTCAGCAGCTTGGCTGCCCTGTCAGTTTCAACCGGGCAAGGGAAAGCGGCAAAGACATCATCCGAGGCCCCCCGCTTCCGCGCCGCGCCCCCCCTGTAGTCGGTCACGGCATGCCGCGCGGGCGCTGGTTCCGCCCGTGACCTGACCCCGCCAGCCCGCGAAGCAAAAAGGCCCCGGACTTTCCGGGGCCTTTTCTTCCTGTGGTTTGCCTTAGAGCGTCGGGTAGATCGGGAACTTCTGGCAGAGTGCCTCGACCTTGGTCCGGACGGCGGCTTCGACGGCGGCGTTGCCGTCTTCGCCATGCTGGGCCAGCCCGTCGACCACTTCAACGATCCAGTCGGCGATCTGGCGGAACTCGGCCTCGCCGAAGCCGCGCGTCGTGCCGGCCGGAGTGCCGAGGC
>NZ_JAAIVJ010000008.1 GCF_011008935.1 Tabrizicola oligotrophica
GGGAGCCTATGCCGTTTGATTGCCGGTCAAACCTGCCCACGATCCCGTGGAAAGACTGCCCACCTTCGCGTGGAATCCGCGCCCATCATCCCATGGATTGACTGTCCACCATCGCGTGGAACACGCACGCTGCGGCGGCTGCGCGCGGCGCTGAAGGCCTTTCATCCCATTCTGGACGAAGACCTGGCCGACACCCTGCAAGACAAATCCCGCGCCCTGTTCCGGATTCTGGGCGAGGTGCGCGATGCCGATGTCATGGCGCTGCGCTTTGCCGAAGCGCAGAATGCCGAGGCCACCCGCGACGAGGCCGCCCATCAGCGCCGCAGGGCGCGCAAGCATCTGAAGCGCAAGAAGGCCGAGGGCTTCCGAACGGCGGTGCTGCGGCGGCTGGCGGGCAAGGGCTGGCGGCGCGGCGGCAAGAAGGCCGGGGCGTTGCGCGAAGCGCCGGTGGCGGTGCAGGCCAAGGCGGCGCTGAACCGGGCCTGGGCGGCCTGCCTTGGCAACGGGCCCGACCTGCGGCAGATGCGCGCCCGCACACAGCACGAGTTGCGCAAGGATCTGAAGATGTTGCGCTATCTGACGGAATTCTTTGAAGATCTTTGGCCGGGCGCCGCGCAGGAGCGCTTTCTGGCGACGCTGCGCACCTTGCAGGACGATCTGGGCGAGATGACCGATACCGCGCTTGCCCGGTCGCTGGGCCATGACGATCCGTCCGATCTCGCCCCGCCGCAAGAGCGGGCGGCGCAGGACTGGCAAGCGTTGCAGGCGCAGGGGCCCTGGTGGCAGCCAGTCCCTGCGGTGGCCTGACCAGCGAGCCGCAGACTCTCTTTCTCCGGCGCAGCCGGTTCAGCCCGGCGACATTGTCGAGATCATCCGCACGATGCGGATCAGGACCGGAACCAGCACCATCACGAGGTTGACCGGAAACAGGAAGGCCGCCAGCGGCAACAGCATCTTGACCGGCAGCGCGTTGGCCTTTTCCTCGGCCTGCAGCAGGCGGATCTGGCGCATTTCGGAGCTGTAGACGCGCAGGGTCTTGATGACGCTGCTGCCCAGCTCCTGCGACTGGCGGAACAGCACGGCCAGCGTGCGGACCTCCTCCAGATTGATCCGCATGGCAAGGTTGCTCAGCGCCTCGTGCAAGCTGCGCCCGGCCCGCACCTCAAGGCTGACCACCGCCAGATGCAGACCGAAACTCGGCTGGCTGCGCAGGAATTCCCGTGCCACCCGGTCAAGCGAGGCCTCGATGCTCATGCCGGCGTCGACGCAGACGATGATCAGATCAAGGAAATCCGGAAAATACCGGCGAAACATCCGCACGTTCCGCTTGCCGATCCGCTCCAGCACGATGTTCGAGACGATGATCGACGCCCCGCTCAACACCGCGGCGAAGACCAGCGGCACGGCGGGATTGCCGGTATCGCGCAGGCTTTGGCCGATGTACCAGACGCCCACGAACACCAGGGCCGCCACCAGAAACCGCACGAGGTTGAAGCTGCGCAGCGCGTCACGGGTGAAGAACCCGGCGCGGATCAGCCGCATCTCCAGCGAATCCGGCTGGTTGCGGCGCTGGACATCCATGAAATAGGCGATGGAATCGTTGTCTTCGGCAAAAAGCGCGTCCGGGTCATAGACCTTGCCGCCCCGGACATTGGTGACCTGTTCGATATTGCGCCGGATCTGCCGCTGCCCGGCGAGATAGTTCAGCAAGGCGAAGACGAACAGAACGACCGCGAGGAAGATCGCAGACAGGATGAGAATGTCGGTCATGCGGAACTCTCCCTCGGGCCGTCAGAAATCGAACCGGACCATGCGGTTCATGATGTAGATGCCGATGCACATGTACAGGATGGTCCCCACGACGATCGCAGTGCCATGGCCGGTTTCCCAGATCGTGTCGAAGTAATCCGGGGCCAAGGTGCTGATGATGAGATAGAGGATGCCGGGAAAGACCGACATCAGGACTGCGGTGAACCGCCCCTCTGCCGAAATCGCGCGGATCTTGTTCTTCAGCATCAGCCGGTCGCGGATCATGGCCGTCAGGTTTTCCAGGATTTCCGACAGGTTGCCGCCGGTGTTGCGCTGGACGCTGACAGTCACGGCAAGCAGGTTAAGCTCGTCCGCCCCCACCCGCTCGTAAAGGCTGTAGAAGGCCTCGTCGAACTCCGAGCCAAAGGTCAGCTGGTCGGTCAGGATGCCGAACTCGCTGCCCACCGGGTCGGGCATTTCCCGCCCGACCAGCGACACGGCGGCGTTCAGCGGGTGGCCGGCGTGCAGCGAGCGCACGATGATGTCGATGGCCGCCGGCAGTTGCTGAACAAACCGCTTGACCCGCTTCATCCGCAGGTAGGCGAGGATCACATAGGCCAGCCCGACCGCCAAGGCGAGCGCGAGCGGCACCCGCAAGAGCCAGGTCCCGACGACCAGAGACACCGGAACCAGCGAAGCACTGACCAGCGCAAGGGCGTAAAGCACCTTCTGGCGCCCCGAAAGGGTCAGGCCGGTCTGCGCATAAAGCTTGCGCAGGCTTCGCAGCAGATCGCCCTCGGCCGAGGAGGCCAGAAGCGACCGGTCCTTGAGAAGCGAGCGATAGGCCGCTTCGTGATCGCCGCCGCCCCGGGCCAGCCGGATCAGCCGTTCATTGACCTCTTGCCTTGCGGCCCTGCGCGCCAACAGGCGGCGCAGCAGGGTATCACCCGCAATCAGGACCGAGGAGAAGACAAAGGCATAGATGATGAGAAGGGACATGCGCCTTGTTCATTGCTTGACGGTTGGATCGAAGATCTTGGGATCGACCTTGAGGCCGATGGTCGCGATTTCCTGCAGGAAGCGCGGCCGGATGCCGGTGGCGCGGAACTCGCCGAAGATCCGGCCGTTCTCGTCCACGCCGACACGGTTGTAGCGCATGATGTCCTGAATCTGGATCACCTCGCCTTCAAGCCCGGTCAGTTCCGAGATGGCGGTGACACGGCGGCTGCCGTCGCGCATGCGGTTCAACTGCAAGACCATGTGGATCGCCGAGGAGATCTGCGACCGGATGCTGAGCTGCGACATCGGCATGCCGGCCATGCCGACCATCTGTTCCAGACGCGACATGGCATCGCGGGTGTTGTTGGCGTGGATCGTGCTCATGGAGCCTTCATGGCCGGTGTTCATCGCCTGCAGCATGTCAAAGGCCTCGCCGCCGCGCACCTCGCCGATGATGATGCGGTCGGGACGCATCCTGAGCGCGTTCTTCACCAGATCGCGCTGGGTCACCTCGCCCTTGCCCTCCAGCGTCGGCGGGCGGGTTTCCATCCGCACCACGTGTTTCTGCTGCAACTGAAGTTCCGCCGCGTCCTCGATGGTGACAAGGCGTTCCTCATGCGGGATGAAGCCCGAGAGCGCGTTCAGCATCGTGGTCTTGCCCGAGCCGGTGCCGCCGGAGATCAGCATCGAGACCTTGCCCTCGACCGCCGCCGCCAGAAGCTGCGCCATGCCTTCGGGCAGCGCCCCTTTGCTCACCAGCGTCGACAGGTTGAAGGGCCGGCGCGAGAATTTCCGGATCGAGACCTGCGGGCCGTCGACCGCGATGGGCCGGATCGCCACGTTCACGCGCGAGCCGTCGGCAAGACGGGCATCGACCAGCGGCGAGGCTTCGTCGACCCGCCGTCCGACCGAGGCGACGATCTTGTTGATGATGCGCAAGAGATGACGCTCATCCTTGAAGCGGACGTCGGTCAGAAGCAGCTTGCCATAGCGTTCGATGTAAACCGTCTTGGGGCCGACGATCAGGATATCGGCGATGGAATCGTCCTTGAGCAGCGGCTCGATCGGACCAAGGCCCAGCATCTCGTCGGCCAGATCCGAGACGAGGCTGTCCAGCTCTCGGGCATTCAGCGCGACGTTCTGGATCTTGAGGTAGTCGCGCACCATCGGGCGCAATTCGTCATGCAGTTGCACGGTCTCCAGCGTATCGAGAACCGTCAGGTTGATCTTGTCGAGCAGGAAGCGGTGCAGGTTCACCCGTTCGGACACCATGTCCACCTCGGGCGCGGCCTGGGCTTCAACGGTCAGGACCGGGGAGGGAACCTCCTCGACAGCGTGGGGTTCGGGCGCCTGTTCGCCCTGCTTGCGGAAAAACCGGCCGACCATCTACGACCTCCTGATTGAAAAGGGCTTCATTGCACGATCACCTTGGTGCCGACCTTGACCTGTTCGAAAAGCTCCATGACATCGGCATTGCTCAGCCGGAAACAGCCCGAGGTCTCATAGCCGCCGACGGTTTCGGCGGTGTTGGTGCCGTGGATGCGATACAGCGTGTCGCCGCCGCCGCGATAAAGATAGATCGCCCGCGCGCCCAAGGGGTTGTAGGGGCCAGAGGGCACATGCTCGGGCAGGGCCGGGTTGCGCTGGCGCATCTCGGCCGGCGGGCGCCATTCCGGCCATTCCGCCTTGCGGCCCACGACCACGGTGCCGGTCCACAGGAAACCGTCCTTGCCGACGCTGATGCGGTAGCGCGCCGCCCGGCCATCGCCCAACACCAGATGCAGCGTGCGGTCGGCGTTGGAAATGATCAGGGTGCCGGGGGCCTCGGTGGTCTGGAAATCCACCACCTCGCGCGTCACCTTGCCATGATCGCGCGGCACCGACTTCATCTCGACGCGGTGCAGATCGGGCAGCGCTGCGCTGTCGGCCGGCGGGGAATGCGCCGCCACGACTGCGGCCAGTGCCAGCCAGATCATGCCTTGACCCCTTCGATGTGCAGCTTCTGCACGGCAAAGCGCGCCAGTTCCTTCAGGAACCGCGAAGACCGGTTCAGCTCGCTCAGCGGAATGCCCCGGTCCATCGCCTCGGACAGCGCCTCGTCCTCATTCGGCAGATAGCTGTAGGGAATTTCCCCCAGAAGCTGCTTGATGCGCGATTCCGCAATGCGCTGGCTGCCGAAAAACCCCTTGCGGCGCTTGTTGATGAGGATATGCGCCTGCGGCAGCCGGCCGCCTTCGGCATGCAGCTGGTTGCGCAGCGCCAGCGCCTGCTTGATCGAGGGCAGGTTCAACTCGCACACGATGGTCAGGCTGTTCACCTCGGCCAGAACATCCTGCCGCCAGTCGGTTTCGTAATAGGGAATGTCCAGAACCGTATGACCATGCTGCGCGGTCACGGCGTCCAGCAGACGCAGCACCAGCTCATAGCAGTTCAGATGGGTGACAAGCTCGGGCTTGCGGAAGGAATAGAGCGAAAAGCCGTGCGGGTGGCGCTGCTGGATCAGGCTGACGAACTCGGCATCGACCCGGCCGGGGTTGCTGAGAACGCTGTCGAGGTTGAAGGTGTTCTCCATGTTCAACAGATCGCCGCAGGCGCCGGTGGAAAAGTCGAGATCGAAAAGACCGACGCCATTGCGCTTGGTCTCGGTGCTGCGCGCCAGAAGGTCGGCAAGCATCACCGCCACCGTGGTCGCGCCCGCCCCGCCATTGGCCGAGGTCACGGCATGCACCCGGTTGGTCGATTGCTTGGACGACCGCGCGCCGCTGATGATCGCGTTGTGCAGATCGACCGTGGACAGCGGATGGCGCAGCCAGTCATGCACGCGCAGCTTCATCAGCCGCCGCACCTGCTGGTCATCCAGCGCATCCGACACCACGATGATCGGCAGGTCATGCGACTGGCCACGCAGGCCGTCGATCAGCTCGGCCCGCTCGGCGCTGAACTCCGCGATGTCCAGCACCACGATATCCGGCGTCACGTCGCGCAGCCGCGCCAGCACATTCTGGCTGCTGGCCAGATGCATCGTCACGTTGGAAAGCTCTTCGGTCGCCGCTTTCAGGAGTGAGAAATCCGGGTGGCCGCAATCCACGACCAAAGCGGTCATCTTCCGCATCCGGCTCTTGGGTTCCGTGGTGATGAGGTCTTGCGCGTTCATGGGGGTGTTCCGACAGAGGAAAGGTCTTCGCTGGTAATGGTGACGGCATGCGCCGGCATGGTGATGACGTTTGCACCGATCAGCGCATCCAGCATCAGGAAATCAAAGGTCAGGCCGACGCTTTCGACCCGAATCGTCAGCACCGGCCCGGCCGGGCGCCCGACATAGCCAAGACCGGCGCGTTCATAGGTGACGCGGACATTGTCGGCGGAAATCACCGGGAAGAAATCGCACATGCCGCTGACGCTGCCGGCCAGATCCGGATCACAGACCCCATCGCTGCCTTCGATCAGGCGGCCCATGCCGTCGGCGTCACAGGCGGCAGCGCCCGCACCGCAACTGACGGTCACGATGGCGGCCGGCATCGGACGCCCGGCATCTATGTCTCCCAGGTCTTCGGCGAAGGCGTCAAGGTTGGCCAGAATCGGATCGGACACCGCCAGTTGCCGCGCGCCGATCTGCATGGCCTTTACCGTCTGGTTCCATTGGAACATCAGGAAGCCAAGCTCGACCATGGCCGCCATGACAAGCATCAGGATCGGGACGACCAGCAGGCCCTCGATCAGGACTGCGCCGCTGTCATCCGCCAGGGAGCGCCGCCGCCTCACCATCCGATATACCTCTGGCTGTAGGTGTAGCTGAAGCTGATGGCGTCAATCTCAAGCGCGCCGAAGAACGGCGAGGTGACATAGGTGACGGTGCCAACGCCGGTCACCATCGAGGTGGCATCGGGGCTGGTCGGCGGCTCGGCCGGCGCCAGCGTCAGCTCGTCGGCCTCATCCCACCCCGGCACCCTGAGCGACCCGGTCCCCGCGGCATTGCCGTAAAAGGCGATATTGCGGGCCATTGTCACCGTGCAGGCATTGAAGGTTGGCCGGCAGCGCGACCAGTAGCGCACGGCGTCGCGCACCCCGATCTGCATCTGTTGCCGCTGCCAGAAGATATTGGCGAATTCCAGCGTCCCGATTGTCATGACCGTGAGGACCGGCACCACGATGATGGTTTCGGCAAGCACCGCGCCCGCTTCCTCGGCCCAGAGGCGCGATATCCATCTCGGAATGACACGATACATCGCAAGGCATCCTCAAAACGCGCCCGCCTCCCCTTTTCGCACCCCAGAGGTCAAGCGGTATCTACCCGGCGGAGTTCGGCGGGTTACGGGCTAATCGTGACGTCTGTATTCGAAACGTTGTTCGGAAACGGATAGATGGTCTGGATCGCCGTATTGGCTTCGGCGGCATCGCCGGCGCCAAAGGTAATGGTGTCGCTGTGGTTCAGATAATCCGCACAGCCCGCAAGCGGCGACACGAAGATCAAAACCGCGAGGATCTTACTGCTTCTTGATGACCGCATCGTCAAATTCCAGATCAATGATATGTCCATAGGGGCCGACTGTGCCATCGCCGTTCTTGAAGGCACGGATCATCTGCTTGTCCACTTCCAGCATGCCAAGCAGGAACATCTCGACATCGTTCGACGAGCGGGAGTTGTCCAGCGGCGAGGCCAGCGGTTCGGCGGGCGTGCCGGGCTTGACCAGCCGCGGCGTGACCAGGATCACCAGGTCGGTTTCCTTCTTCTGGAACGCCGAGGAGCGGAACAGCGCGCCAAGGACCGGAATCTGCCCCATCCACGGCACCTGTTTCAGGTTGCGCTCGTTGTCGACCTGCAACAGCCCGGCAATGGCAAAGCTTTGCCCGTCGCGCAGCGTCACCGTGGTATCGGCCTTGCGCGAGATAAAGGCCGGCTGGCCATTCACCGTGACCGAGGTGTCAATGTCGCTGACCTCGGGGCGGATGCGCAGGCTGATGAGCCCGTCATCCATCACCACCGGGATGAAATTCAGCCGGACGCCATATTCGCGGTAATCGGTCTGCGTCGCCATGACGCCGTTTTCCCCCGCCACCGCGCTGGTGATCGGAACCTCACCGCCGACGACGAAATTCGCTTCCACTCCGCTGGTCGTGACCAGCGTCGGGTTGGCCAGACGGCGGGCAAGACCCCGGCCCTCCAGCACGTTGATCACCGCGTCGATCTCGGTCCCGGCGATCTGCAACAGGTTGCCGATGAAGCTGCCGAAGGGCGCATTGCCCGACACGATGCCATCCGTGACATGTCCGGTAGCCGGATCCGGCACGCCGCCCGTGCTGCCGCGGCTGACCCCGGCATTGGTCGCGTTCAGTTCCACCCCCAGCTCGCGGCCCGAGGTGCGGCTGATCTCGATGATGCGCACATCCAGCTGCACCTGCTGCGGATCGGTCACACGGATCGCGTTGACCACCGGATCGGTGGAGAACTGCATCGCAATCTCCAGCACCCGCTTCAGATCAACCCCGTCCTTGACCGCGCCCGACAGCCGGATCCGGCCGTTGATGTTGTCGACGTCGACATTGGCGCTGGGAACGGCGCTGGAAATCGCGCGGTTCAGCTCGGCGAAATCCACCTCGACCTTCAGGATGGCGCTGCCCATCAGCTTCTTGTCGGCGTCGTAAAAGCTGATGTTGGTCGCCCCCGCGGTCCGGCCCTGCACATAGGCCGAGGCGCCGGTCAGCGGAAAGACGTCGGCCACATTGGCGTCGCCCACCACCACATCGTTGAACGGTGTGTTGGTGATGATCGTCATGGTGAAGCCCGGCTTCAGCGTGATCGTCGTCACCGGCGCGCCCTGCCCCAGCGAGACAAACCGCTCCTGCGCCATGGCGGGCGCCGCCCCAAGGGTCAGGACAGTCAGAACCAGCAGAACGGCGACAGGGGCAAGCCCTGCGGCCAGAAATGACGTGATCCGTTTGAAATTCGCAGAGTGGCCCATCTTCAGCATTCTGTCTGTCCCGTCGTGCCCTTGAGGGCTGTTGTTCTTGAGCTGCTCAATTGTCACCAGAGAGAACCACATAATCCTGCCGCGCGCCATTGCGCACAACGCCCACGGTCACGAAAGTCGGCTGCGGTGGTGTTTCTACCACCTCCGGCGCGGGCTTGGTCAGCTCTTCCTTCAGCTCTTCAAGCCGCGCATCGACGTTGCCGCCAAGCGAGCGCACCATTTCCTCCAGCGAGGCGATGCGGGCCTCCTGTTCGCCGGCCCGGCCCTCGGCGGCGGCACGCTCGGCGGCAGCCATCGCCTCAAGATCCGATTCCAGCGCCGCAGCGGCCGAGGATTTCGACATTTCGGCCAGCGTCACCCGCTGGCTTTGCTCCACATCCGACGACACCACATTGCGCAGCGCCAGCGACAGCGTGCCGATCGACGAGCCGAGCGTCAGTTTCTGCGCCTCTTCGGTGGAAACCTCGAAGGTCACGGTGCGCACCACCGACGGCTGGTCCTTGCGGTCGTCGGCGATCTGGTCGATCGCCAGCACCCGCACGCCTTGCAGCAGCACGTCGACATAGGCCTCTTCGGCATTGTTGTTCTCGCTGCGGGTCAGCAGCACATCCACCCGGTCGCCGGGCAGCACGAAGCCCGCGACGCCCGCCACGTCATTAACGCGGATCGACAGCGCCTTGAGGCCGGGCTTGATGGCGGTGGAAAGCTTCGCGCGCTGGCCGGGGTTGGTGATGCGGCTGCCAAGCACCGGTTCACCCTTTTCGATCGAGGACAGCACGAAGCGCGCGGTTTCCTCGGAATTGTCGCCGATCTCCTCGACGGTCTTGAAGGCGCCGTCCGGCAGGGTGGCGCTGCCCCATGGAATGACTTCCAGCTTTTCCGGCACCACACGCTCGCCAAATCGCATCGCCTCTCTGGCGACGACGATGGTCTGCCGGGCGTCCGAGGCCGGACCGTCAGTCGAGGCCGCCAGTTCGGCGCGCTGGTCCGCGAGCCAGGACCGAACGCCCAGAACGGCCGTGATCCCGAGGATCGCGGCCACCAGAAGACTCAGAAGGGTCGATGTACGCATGCCTGCCCCATTCCTTCGCAGAGATTCGCGCGGCATTGCTGCCTGATCGAACTCTGCCCTTGCCTGCCCAAAACCTCAACGCCGATTCTCCGCGGCTTGTCGAGCCGCCCTGACCCCTTGGGTCAGGGCGTTTGCCGTTCGCCCCGTTCAGGCCGAACCGCGCAATCCACCCATATCAGGGAGCCGGGATGGCGTCATCGAGCGTGACGATCCAGCCGGCCCAGGCGTTCCAGGCGGTGGTCAGGTTGGTGCCGAACAGGATGACCGCGGCGATCACACCGCCAACGAGCAGGCCGAGGAGGATGAGGTATTCCGACAGCGCCACGCCATCCTCTTCCTTGCGAATGCGCGCGACCAGGTATTTGGCAATATAGAACATTTTGAACTCCATTTCGTTGCGAGACATCCAGACAACAACGCCACCCCGCCTGCCTGAACATAGCTGCATCAATCACGTCTACTGGCCAACCAATCACTTTTTAAAAATTCCGGGCCATGCCCTTGCGCCGACTATGGCGACAAGCGGGCAGTCCTGTCAAGAAAATGCCCTATTTCACGGGAACATGGTGCAGCTTTGTGGCGAATTGATGGCATTGTTTTTCAATCATTAACACTCGGGCCATTAACCCATCATTGATGAGCAACCCCCGGTTGAAAATTGGTCAAATCAAAGGCCACAGATTGAAACTGCCGCGAATCGCGGGCGAATCGACCAGAGGTCTGAAGGCGGATTCAGCGCACCAGGATCGCTTCATCGCGGACAAATTCGTCCAGCGAGCCATTGCCGCCCCAGCCGGTGATGTCGATGATCTCGACGTCGATGGTGCCGTCGCCGGAACTGTTCGGCAGCATGGGGCGGGTCAGGAACAGCGAGGCATAGGAATTGACCCGCATGTCATCGGCTCCGTTGTCAGCCTCCGCCCCGCAGTCGATGATCGCGGCAAAGATGACGCGGCGTCCGGCTTCGGGGGGCGCGGGGTTGGTCTTGCTGGCGGAACAGATCGGGGTGCCACGTTCCTTGAAATCGCCATTTTCAGGAGCGGCCGAATTGCCTTGCGACAAGGTATCAACCAGATTGTTGGCAATCTCGTAGCTGTAAACGTCATAGCGTGACGGCACCAGCCCGTCCGGCAGCGCGCCACCGGGATAGTTGGCGGCATCAAACACAGCCTCCGGCGGGGTAGTCTGGAAGTTGACTTGCCAATAGGTGTCGATGTTCCAGATCCCCGAGCCGACAAAGGCCCCCGCCGCGCCGTCACCGGGCGGGCTCATCGTGTTGTCATCGGGAAAGGCCTGCGCCCAAGTCGGATCTGTGGCCGGGCCTTTGTTGCAAGCATTGTTCGGGCCAGTCGCGCGTCTGACGAACCCTTTGCGCACATTGATATCCGGCGGATAGTCGTCGGCGGCATTGCCCATGTTGCCTTCATAGATGTCCATCCGCACATTCAGCCCCTGCGCGATGCCGGTCGCCGCGCCGGGCTTGGTCGTCACCATCCGCTGCGAATAGCAGGTCGGGTTGTATTCCCCGGCGAAGATGTCGCGGATCGCATTGGCCGAGGCCGTGGTGTTGTCATTGTGCCCGGTGACTTGCAGGAAGCCGAAATTGCCCGGCGAGGCGGTGTCAGAGCCTTTGGGGTGCAGGCGGATCAGCCGGGAGTAAAGATCGCCATCGGCGAAGGCCTGTTGCAGGTCGATCTCTTCGCTTTCAAACGGGTTGCAGATGAACAGCGGCGTCACATCGCAGGCCGCCGTGGCGGAGGTCGCCACGGCAACCGCCCCGACCGGCACATCGCCCAGAATGCCGCCAAGCGTCGACAGATCCTCGCTTTGGGCGACGACATGGACGTAATAGGCCAGCGCGCCGTCAGTCGTGGCGTGGCCGGACAGATAGTCGGCGTCGATCGCCGTGTCGTCGCTGGCCGGGATCCCGTCAAGGAAGGTCACGGCATAGTCGCCGCCGTCGCCACCGAACGCCAGGGTGATGCGCGCGCCTTCGACCGACTGGCCAAGGAAGCTGACACTGTTCGACACGTTGCCCATGGCAGCGGTGGCCCGATCGATCGCGTCGACCCCGCCATCCAGCTCGCGCGCGCCGGCCAGCGCCATGGCATCGGCCGCCGCCTGCAGGTCGGCATGGGCGTTGTTGCCGCGGCCAAGGTCGACCAGAAGCACCGTCATCAGGATGAAGGCGGGCAGCATGACCAGACCCAGCGTCAGGGCATAGCCCCGCTCAGATTTCACAAATCCAATCACTTGCGCCTCCGGTGTTTGCCACAGCCAAAAGAGACCGATCCAGTCAACAATCGCGGGCATTATGCCGCGACATCGGCCTTGCGTAAACAGCGGAGCATCAGACGCCCGCCGAAACCATCGCAACCAGTGCCGCCAACGACATCGGCACGCCATAGGGATAGGTGCGGCGCAACCGGAACAGCATCAGGCGGTCGCGGAACCGGCCGGGCGGAAAGATCGCCCCGGCCTTGGTGACCACAAGCAGCAGCACGGAGCCAAGGATCAGGCCAAGGGCATAGGCGCCAAGCCCCGCCCAGCCGACGGCAAGGCCCAGCGGGAAGTAAAGCTTGGCATCGCCCGCCCCCATCATCCGCAAGAGCCAAGCCAGAAGGCCAAGCGCGAACAGCAGCCCCGCCGCGCCAAGGTCGGCCAGAATCCCGGCGCTGTCACGGGTGGCGGCCAGAATCAGCGCCGGCCCCAGCAGGTACAGCACGTCACGGTTGCGGATCTTCAGGCTCTGGAAATCCACCCAGGCGATGCGCAGGAACATCCCCGCGCAGGCCACCATGGCCAGCGCGGCCAGACCGGTCAGCAAGACGCCCATCTGCGGCGGAACAGGCACCGGTCAGATGCCCTGCAGATCGCCCTTGGCGCGGCGCTGGTAGTTCACCGAATTGCGCAGCAGTTCCAGATTGTTGGCGACATGCGGATTGTCGGGGGCCATCTCATAGGCGGCAAGGAAGTGCTGGCGCGCGCCCTGCAGGTTGCCCCGCAGCAAGAGCGAATAGCCATAGTTGTTGTGGAACACCACGGTATTGCCGATGATCGGCTTCAGCTGTCGGTAGGCCAGATCGGACTGGTCGAAGCGGGCCAGCATGTCATTGGCCGCGGCATAGCCCAGAAGCGCCTCGGGATCGGTCGGGGCGACCTCAAGCGCCTGCTTGAACAGCGAAGCGGCCTTGCCATAGTTCTCTTGCTTGAACTGCAGCTTGGCCGAAACGATGTGCTGGTCGTCCGGATAGTAGTCGCGGTTCGCCGTGTCGGTGATCGTGGTAGCCCTGTCGCCAAACCCCGAAAGGTCGCCCGGCGTGCCATCGACGCAGGCAGCAAGGGCCAAAACGGCCGCACCAGTAAGGAGTCTGCGCATAACTGCCCCATGAAAATTTTTCATTGGCGGAAATCTGCGCTTTTTGCCCGGCGCTGTCCATAAGCGGGCGACAGGAAGTTGCGCAAAGCCGCGAAATTCCGGGCAATGAGTGCAGTGATGTCACGCTGGGGCCGGTTTCACCCCGCCCGCGCCTTACAACCCGCTGAAGAAGAACCAGTTCAGCAGCCACCAGCCCCCCGCCATATGCGCCCCCATCAGCGCCGCCCAGGTCAGGAACACCAGCACCGCGGTCTTTTTCGGCATGGCGGCGTGTTTCGGGGCCAGCGCCTCGGGGTGATAGAGGAAATGCGCCCCGACCAGGCAGGTCATCAGCAGCGTGGTCGATTGCACATGAAAGCCCAGCGCCGTGGCGAAGGCCGAGGTTGCCAGCAACAGAAGTACCGTCTTGCGCGGCATCAGGCTGCGCCCGATGAGCGCGAGGCACCGCCCGCCATCCAGCGGCCAGAGCGGCAGGAGGTTGAGCGCGTTGAGCGCGGCAATCGTGCCGCCGATTGACATCAGGATCGGGTGCAGGGCCGAGCTTTCCGCGTCAAGCAGGAGCCCGATGCCGACCAGCGGCACCATCGGCACCAGCGACAGGCCGGCGCCCGCAAGCGCAATGAACGCCTCTTCCGCATCCGAGCGCGTCGCCTTGTCCGAGGTCGACAGGCTTGCCACCATGGGCAGGGCCCGGAACCGGGCACCGTCATGGCCAAGCGCCCGATAGGCAAGGAAATGGCCCAGTTCATGCACCAGCAGGCCCGCCACCAGCCCGAAGGCATGCGGCCCCTTGAACAGGGAAAAGACGATGGCGAAGAAGGCCAGCCCCAGCCAGAACGACCGGTACTCGATGCGCGAGATCAGCACGTTTTCCCCGGTGACCACCCGCCCCGGCCGCATCACGACCATGGCAAAGAGGGCGAATACGAAAACTGCGACAACACCGGTCATGCCAGATCTCCCATCGTGACAGGCCATGATTCCCAAACGGGTTTGTCCTTTTTTTGCGCCCAATGTGTTAGGAATCTGTCAATTGGCCCCGGTATGAGCGTCGATTTGCGCATGGCCAAAGGCCGCCGCGCGCCAAGCCGCGATCACGGTCACACCTTGGCGCCTCCCCCGCGGGCATGCCCGCACCTGAGCCGGCTGAAGTGCCACCCACGCCCTGCCGCGCGGCAAAGCCCCCGGCACGGGACGCGGGGGCCGGGCCTGCCGCCTCAGCCCCAGTCCAGCACCACCTTGCCCGACAGGCCCGAGCGCATGGTCTCGAACCCGGTCACGAAGTCGTCGGCCTTGAAGCGGTGGGTGATGACGCGGCGCACGTCCAGGCCGTTTTCCAGCATGGCGATCATCTTGTACCAGGTTTCAAAGATTTCCCGGCCATAGACCCCCTTGATGGTGATGGCCTTGAAGACGATGCGGCTCCAGTCCACCGGCGATTTCCCCGGCGGGATGCCGAGCATGGCAATGCGCCCGCCCATCACCAGATTGTCGACCATCTGGTCAAGCGCCTGCTGGTTGCCGCTCATCTCCATGCCGACATCGAAGCCTTGAGACATCTTCAAGGACGGATAGACCGAGCGCAGATCGGTCTCGGCCACGTTCACCGGCACCACATCGGCGACCTGCGCCGCCAGCTCCAGCCGTGCGGGGTTCACGTCGGTAATCACCACATGCCGCGCGCCGACATGCCGCGCCACTGCGGCGGCCATGATGCCGATCGGCCCGGCGCCGGTAATCAGCACGTCCTCGCCCACCAGATCGAAGGACAGCGCCGTATGCACGGCATTGCCCAAGGGATCGAGAATCGCGCCGATCTCGTCGTCGATGGTGTCCGGCAGCGGCACCACGTTGAAGGCCGGCAGCCGCAGGTATTCGGCAAAGGCGCCCTGTTCGTTGACGCCGATCCCCCGCGTCGCCGGGTCAAGGTGGAACTTGCCGGCGCGGGACTGGCGGGAAAGCTTGCCGATCAGGTGGCCCTCGCCCGAGCAGCGCTGGCCAATCTCCAACCCCTCGACCAGCGCCCCCTTGGCGACGATCTCGCCGGCAAACTCATGCCCCGTCACCAACCCGACCGGCACAGTGCGCGCCGCCCAGTCGTCCCAGTTCCAGATATGGATGTCGGTGCCGCAGATCCCGGTCTTCTTCACCTTGATCAGCACATCCTCCGGCCCGATCTCCGGCACCGGCCGGTCGACCTGCCACAAGCCGACTTCAGGCTTCACTTTTGCCAAGGCTTTCATCACAGCACCCCCGTCTCGCGTCCCGCCGAGGCAAACGCCTCCAGCGCAAAATCCAGATCGTCCAAGGTCAGCTTCGCATTCATCTGCGTGCGGATGCGCGCCCGCCCATGCGGCACCACCGGATAGAAGAAGGCCGACACCATCACCCCCCGCGCATCCAGCGCCCGGGCAAAGGCCTGCGCCTTCGGCGCCTCGCCGATCATCACCGGGATGATCGGATGCTCGCCGGGCAACAGCGTAAAGCCCGCCGCCGCAAGACCCGCCCGCCAATGCGCGGCATTGCGGAAAAGATCGGCGCGCAGCCCGTCCGCGCCCTCGACCAGATCAAGCGCTGCCAGCGCCGCCCCCACCACCGCCGGCGGCAGGGCGTTCGAGAAGAGATAGGGCCGCGCCCGCTGCCGCAAGAGGTCGATCACCGGCTGCGGCCCGGCGATATAGCCGCCGAGCGCCCCGCCCAAGGCCTTGCCCAGCGTGCCGGTCAGAATGTCCACCTGCACCCCGGCATGGGCCGGCGTGCCGCGCCCCTCGGGCCCCATGAACCCCGTGGCGTGGCAATCGTCCACCATGGTCAGGCAGTCATGGGCATCGGCGATCCGGCGGATTTCCTTCAGGTCGGCCAGATAGCCATCCATGGAAAACACCCCGTCGGTGGCGATCATCACGAACCGCGCGCCACCCTCCCGCGCGGCCTTCACCTGACGCTCGAGATCGGCCATGTCGCCATTCTGGAACCGATAGCGCCGCGCCTTGCACAGCCGGATGCCGTCGATGATCGAGGCATGGTTCAGACTGTCCGAAACAATCGCATCCTCCTCGCCCAGCAGGGGCTCGAACAGCCCGCCATTGGCGTCGAAACAGGCCGCGAACAGGATGGCATCCTGCATCCCCAGAAACCGCGCGATCCGGGCCTCCAGCGCGCGGTGCAGATCCTGCGTGCCGCAGATGAAGCGGACCGAGGCCATGCCATAACCATGGCTCGCCATCGCCGCCTCCGCCGCCGCGATCAGCCGCGGATCATCGGCCAGCCCGAGATAGTTGTTGGCGCACAGGTTCAGCATCCGCCGCCCGCCGACCTGCACATGCGCCCCCTGCGCGCCCTCAATCAGGCGCTCGCGCTTCATCAGGCCGTCAGCCTCGATCTCGGTCAGCGTGGCGGCAAGGTGATCCAGAAACCGATTTTCTGTCATGACGGAAATCCTCCAATTTAGCGGATACTGCCTGCGGCGCCCAGAGATGTCAAGATAACGGAAAACATCCGCAAAAGTGGAAATTCCTTTCAGACTGGCTCAAATATCCCACGGGGGCTCGGGGGTGTGAAACCCCCGCTCCGCCCCGCTCAACTGTCCTGCACGATCAGAATGGCGCGCGCCGGTCCGCCTTCGGCCCGGATCGCATGGTCGCGGTCAGCGGGGTAGCGCGCGGTATCTCCGGGGCCAAGCAGGCTTTCCTCCTCGCCCGAGCGCACCCGCAACGCGCCTTCAACCACCGTCAGATGCTCGCGGCAGCCCGGCGAATGCGGCTCGCTTTCCAGGGCGCCGCCGGGGCCGAAACTCAGGTCATAAACCTCATGCTCTCCCACCGCCTCGGCGGGCGACAGGATGCGGATCGACACCGACTTGCCGCGTCCCAGAATGACCGGGGCGCTTGCGGCGCGGATCACTACGATGCCCGGTTCGGGCTTGCCTTCCAGAAGACCCGCGAAATCCACCTGCAGCGCCTGGGTCAGGTTCCACAAGGTTGCCACGGTGGGCGAGGATTCGCCGCGCTCGATCTGGCTGACCATGCTGCGCGACACACCCGACAGCTTGGCCACCGCGTCCAGCGACAAGCCGCGCGCCTTGCGCGCGTCGCGCAAGGAGGCGGCCAGCCGGTCATGGATGTCGGAACGCGGGTTCATGGCCGCCACCCTGCCCGCCCGCGCCGCCCGCCGTCAACCGCAACTTGGCGCCCCCGGAGAAGAAGTGCCCCCAGACAGGAAGCGCTCCCGACGAGAAGCGCGCCGCGCGCCCGAGGAGGCTCAGGTGCCGCAGAAGGTGACGTAGCGGCCAAAGCCCTCGGGCGCCGGCAGGGCAAAGCCCTCGCGCCCCGTCGCGGGCGCAAAGGGGCGGCGCACTTCGGCCAGCAACGCCTCAAACGGTGCCATGTCGCCCGCGCTTGCCGCCTGCAAGGCCGCCTCGACCAGATGGTTGCGCGGGATCACCGCCGGGTTGACCGCCTGCATCGCGGCAAGATCGGGCGACAGCGCCCGCCAGCGCTCGACCCATGCGGCAAACTCCGGCGCAGCCGTCCGCCCCTCGCCCAAGCCACGGAAGAACAGCGTCCAGTCCTGCCCCGGCATCAGCGCCAGAAGATCATCGACCAGCCCGGCCTCGGGCGCGGCAAGGCCCAGCTTCGCCGCCATCACCGCCAGAAACGCCTCCCGGTAGATCCCGGCAATCGCGCCAAGCCGGTCATTGGCCAGAGCCACCGCCCGCTCCTCGTCGGCATCGAAGAACGGCAGCAGGCATTCCGCCAGCCGCGCCAGATTCCAGCCCAGGATCAGCGGCTGGTTGCCATAGGCATAGCGCCCCTGCCGGTCGATCGAGGAAAACACCGTGCCGGGCGCATAGGCTTCCATGAAGGCGCAGGGGCCATAGTCGATGGTCTCGCCCGACAGCGCCATGTTGTCGGTGTTCATCACCCCATGCACGAAGCCCACCCCCATCCACTGCGCAATGAGCTTTGCCTGCGTCCGCAGCACGGCGTCAAACAGGCCCAGCCCATCGCCGGGGGCAAGCTGCGGATAGTGCCGGGCAATGGTGTAATCCACGAGCGCGCGCAGCTTGTCCGCCTCGCCGCGCGCCGCGAAGAACTGGAACGTGCCCACCCGGATATGGCTTGCGGCCACCCGCGCCAGCACTGCGCCCGGCAGGGCCGCGCCGTCGCGCCAGACCGTCTCGCCCGTGGCCACCACCGCCAGCGACCGCGTCGTCGGGATGCCCAGCGCCGCCATCGCCTCGGAGATCAGGTATTCCCGCAGCATCGGCCCGACTGCCGCCTTGCCATCGCCACCGCGCGAAAACGGCGTGCGGCCCGAGCCTTTCAGCTGGATGTCCCAGCGCCGGCCCTGCCCGTCCAGTACCTCGCCCAGAAGATGCGCCCGCCCGTCGCCAAGCTGCGGCGAGAAACCGCCGAACTGGTGGCCGGCATAGGCCAGCGCCGCAGGGTCGGCCCCCGGCACCGGATCGGCGCCGGAAAACCAGGCGGCCGCATGCGCCCTGACTTCGGGCTCCAGCCCGAGTTCGGCCGCCAGCGCTGCGTTCCACGCCAGCAGGCGCGGCGCCGGCGCCGTCTCGGGCGCCAGCCGCAGGTAGGTTCCCGGCAGGTCACGCAGATAGCTGTTGTCGAACCGGATCATGCGCCGCTCCCTTCCATTCCCCATGGCATATGGCGCGACCGCCCGGTGACGACAAGCGGCACCGGACAATTCGCGTGCAGGGAAAGGACGGAAACAGCAAACCAGGCAAAAAGGCCGATCAAGGCAAAAGTCGCAAGCGGCTCGAACTCAAATCGGGTAGATCAGACAAACAAGGGCCACCAGAACAAGAAGCTCGCCCCAAGGCATAGCCGTCCTGACTGGCCCAAGCGGTGCAACGCACCTTCTGAGGGCAGTCTCAAACATATCGCCACCAAGAATACAGGGTAATCCTGTGATAGCACGGGCGGGCGGCGAATTCGCCTCTTGCGCGACGCGGCAATGAAAACAGCCTGTCCTGCAGCGGAAACAATCGCAGGGCCGCCGCGCGGCGTCAGTTGGCGGCAAGCCCGATGATCCCCTGCCCCCAGGCCTCGGACCAGCCGGCATCGAGCCCGCTTTCGCGGGTGATGACGGCAAAGCCCAGATCGGGAAACCAGATCTGCCGGCGGGTCAAAAGCATCTCGTCCGCCGCCCCGGCGATGCCCGGCTGCGGCGCGCCGTCGAGGGTAAAGCGGCTGTCCTCCTTCACGGTCAGCACGGTTTCGACCGGCTGGATGCGATAGGCGCAGCCCGAGATCGTCACCGTCGCTTCGGCGAGATAGCGCACCTGCGCGGCGACCGTGCCCTTGATGCGCGGCTGCGGCCCGATCGAGGGGCCGTCCTGATCGCGGCTCAGGCGCAGGCGGCCGGCCCAGTCCTTGCCCGGTTTCGGCAGGTTCGGATAGGCATAAAGTGTCGTCGTCGTGCCGCCGTCATTGCCGCCCACCAGAACTTCGCCCTCGGCCAGATCGGACGCGCCTTCATGCTCGGTGCGGTGGTCGGAGACCACATGCAGCCCGCGCGCCAGAACCAGCTCGGCGCTGAAGCCATTGCCGCCGGCCGGCACCGGGATCGAGGCCAGCACATCGCGCCCCTTCGCACGGTAGACCTGGACCGCCCCGCCCTCGACTGTGACCGCCACCCCGGATTTCAGCGTCTCTGCCGTCAGGCAGGCCTCCTCGGCGAAGGCCGGGGACAGCGGGCAGGCAAGGGCGAGCAGGAGGGCAAGCGCGCGAGGGGCAAGGGTCATGACGGCTCCGGACGGGCGGCCACGGACCGTCGGGCCGCAAAAGGACTTGCTGAAATGGTCGGGGCGAGAGGATTCGAACCCCCGGCCTACGGTACCCAAAACCGTCGCGCTACCAGACTGCGCTACGCCCCGATGCCCGCTTCCTAACCCGGCGCGCGGCAAATGAAAAGGCTCAGGGTGCGGTGCAAGGCCAAAGCGCGCGGTCGGCCGGAACGGCCGGGTGACGCAGCACCGCGCCGGGCGCAATGCCCATCGGCCCCGCCAGCCCGCCGTTGATTTCCAGCACATAGGCCACGCCGGGCCCTCCGTCGATCAGGGCCTCGCTCATCGGTTCGGCCATGTCCTGCACCCGGGTCACAAGGCCCGTCGCATCGACAAAGATGATGTCCAGCGCAAGCGGCGTGTTCTTCATCCAGAAGGTGGCGCGCTTGGGTTCGGGAAACACGAACAGCATCCCCGAGGCCATGGCCATCTGCTCGCGGAACATCAGCCCGCGCGCCTGTTCGTCCGGATCGTCGGCAATCTCCACCGAAAAGCGCTGCACGACCCCCGCGGCGGTGCGCAGCTCTGCCTGACCGGGGGCGCAATCCGCGCCCGCCACCGCCGCCCCTGCCCAGACGGCAAGCACGGTGCCGGGGATCAGCCGCGCAGCGCCGAATCCCATGACAGCACCTGCACCGCCATGCGGCCGCGCCGCCCCTCGACGATGCGCAGGCCCACGGCCTCGCCCGCCTGCAGGTCAGCAAAGCCGGAATGGCGCAGAACCTCGATATGGATGAACACGTCATCGGCCAGACCGAAGACATTGGCAAAGCCGAAACCCTTGCCCTTGTCGAACCACTTCACCCGCGCCGGCTCGATCGCGAGATCGCCCAGATTCGCCAGGTTTTCGTTCTCGGCCTCGTCGCTCAGCGGGAAAGGCACCCCGGCCGGTGGCTCGATCTTCAGGACTTCGACCGCCTGGATGCCCCGCTGGGTCCGCTGCACCCTGGCCGTGATGCCTGCGCCATCGGCCACCGAGCTTTGGCCAAAGTTGCGCAGGATATTGGCGTGCAAAAGGATATCGGAGTCCTCACCGTCGGCAACGATGAACCCGAATCCCTTTGCAGGATCAAACCACTTCACGCGCCCCTGCACGACGTGCGTTGCGCTTTCTTCTTCCATCATCTTCGAGCCGTTTCCCCAGATAAAGCCCACATGCACTCATGCCGCCAAACCATACTGACTTGCAAGCCAATTCAATCTATCCTTTTGGGCAGGAGCAGGGCGATCTCCACTCGCGAAGCGTGAAATTCAGGGGTTGAGACGGAGGATTTCCCAGGCCCCGCCCGGGGTGGCGCGCGTCCAGCGGAAGCGGTCGTGCAGCCGGAACGCACCATCGGCCCAGAACTCGATTTCCAGCGGCTGAATGCGGAAACCGCCCCAGAACGGCGGACGTTTCGGCATCGGTCCCTGGGTGATCGTCACCTTCGCCACCTCGGCCATCAGCGTAGCCCGCGAGGCCAGCGGCTGCGACTGGTGGCTGGCCCAGGCGCCAAGCCGCGATTGCAAGGAGCGCGAACTGTAATAGGCATCCGCCTGCGCCCCCTCTTCCCGGCTGACCAGCCCCCGTACCCGGATCTGGCGGCGCAGCGACTTCCAGTGCATGACGAAAGCCGCCTTGCCCGCAGCCTCGATCTCGCGGCCCTTGGCACTGGTGTAGTTGGTATAGAACACGAAGGCCCCGCCGCCCGCGCCGCCAAGCTCGATTTCCTTCAGCAGCACCATGCGGGCGTTGGGCATGCCGCTGGCGTCCACGGTGGACAGCGCAATGGCGTTGGGGTCGTTCGGCTCGGTCGTCTCGGCCTCGGCCAGCCAGGCGCGGGCGATGGCAAATGGATCGTCGCCCGCAAAAATTCCGGTTCTGTCGCTCATCGTCTTCCTTCCGGCTTCCTTCCGGGGCCACACCCGCCGCCCTTGCGAGAGGCTGGGCTTTGGCCTATTCGTCTCTTTCACAATCAAGGGTGGACGAGGGCAACCGAATGTCAATGGGACTAATGGCCGGAAAACGCGGCCTCATCATGGGGCTGGCCAATGACAAATCCATTGCCTGGGGCATCGCCCAGCAACTGGCCGCGCAGGGCGCCGAGATCGCGTTTTCCTATCAGGGCGAGGCGCTGAAAAAGCGGGTGGAGCCGCTGGCCGCCTCGATCGGGATGAACACCTTCGTCGAATGCGACGTGTCGGATGAGGCGTCGATGGATGCCCTCTTTGCCGAACTGGCCGCGAAATGGGGCAAGATCGACTTTCTGGTCCATGCCATCGGCTTTTCCGACAAGAACGAACTGCGTGGCCGCTATGTCGACACCTCGCGGCAGAACTTCCTGATGACGATGGACATTTCGGTCTACTCCTTCACCGCCGTCTGCCAGCGCGCGGCGGCCATGATGACCGAAGGCGGCAGCCTCCTGACGCTCACCTATTACGGCGCCGAAAAGGTCATGCCGCATTACAACGTGATGGGCGTGGCCAAGGCCGGGCTTGAGGCCTCGGTCAAGTATCTCGCCGAAGACCTCGGCAAGGACGGCATCCGGGTGAACGCGATTTCCGCCGGCCCGATCAAGACGCTGGCCGCCTCGGGCATCGGCGATTTCCGCTACATCATGAAGTGGAACGAACTGAACTCGCCCTTGCGCCGCAACGTGACGCAGGACGAGGTCGGCAAGGCCGCGCTGTATCTCCTGTCCGATCTGGGCTCTGGCACCACGGGCGAGAACCTGCATGTCGACGCGGGCTATCACGTCGTCGGCATGAAGGCGGTGGACGCGCCCGACATCGACGTGGTGACGGGCCGCAAGGACTGATCAGATGACGCTCGCCGCCTTCCTCACCTTTGCCGGTCTGGTGACCTTCGCCGCCATTTCCCCCGGCCCGGCCGTTCTGATGGCCGCCCGCACCGGCCTGACCGAAGGCGCGCGGACCGGGGTGATGCTGGCGATGGGCATCGCGACCGGCGCGATGTTCTGGGCGCTGGCGGCGATGTTCGGGCTGAACCTCGTGTTCGCCGCCGCCCCCAAACTGCTCTGGGCGCTGAAGATCGGCGGCGCGGGCTATCTTTTGTGGATGGCCTGGCACCTCTGGCGCGACGCCCCGAAACCCTTCCTGACCGAGGACGCCCGCCCGGTGCCGCGCTCGGCGCTCGGGGCCTACCGGCTGGGGCTGTGGACCAATCTTGCCAATCCCAAGGCGGTGGTGGTGATGTCCTCGATCTTCCTCGGCACCTTGCAGGAAGGCACGCCGCTCTGGGTGCTGGGCCTGCTGCTGGCGGTGATCTTCACCGCCGAAACCCTGTGGAACAGCCTTGTGGCCCGGATCTTCGCCGCCGACCGCACCCGCGCCCGCTATATCAGCCTGAAAACCGTGATCGACCGCAGCTTCGGGGGCGCGCTGGCGCTTCTGGGGGTCAAGATCGTCGCCACCTGAAGGGAGTTTGCCGATGTCCGCCGACCGCCTGCCGCATGAAAAGGGCTTCCACGTCTCCTGGGACCAGATCCACCGCGACGCCCGCGCGCTCGCGTGGCGGCTGGATGGCAAGGGTCCGGGCGAAGGCGGCACCTGGAAGGCCGTGGTCGGCATCACCCGCGGTGGCCTCGTGCCGGCGATGATCGTCAGCCGCGAGTTGGACATCCGCGTCGTCGACAGCATTTCGGTGATTTCCTACCACTCGGGCGGCGGCGCGGCCGATCAGCGCCACGAGGCCAAGGTGACGAAAAGCCCGCAGGCCGATCTGATGGGCGACGGCACCGGCATCCTGATCGTCGATGATCTGGTCGACAGCGGCAAGACGCTGGAACTGGTGCGCAGCCTGTATCCCAACGCGCATTTCGCCACGGTCTATGCCAAGCCGAGCGGAAAGCCGATGGTCGACAGCTATATCACTGAAGTCAGCCAGGACACCTGGATCTTCTTCCCCTGGGACATGGCGCTGCAATATGTCCAGCCGTTCCGCGGCAAGGACTGACAACTCCTCGGGCGCCTCCGGCTTCTCGTCGGGGGCGACCGCAGGGCATCCGCGAAGAGCGGCGCAGCCGACGATGAGCATAGGTTGACACAGATGACCCACCCGCTGAATCCCGCCATGGCCACCACCTTCCCGCCGCCCGTCATGGAGGCGCGGCGCTGGCTTACCGGCGTGACCTTCCCGCCCGAGCGCCCGCTGATCAACGTCAGCCAGGCCGCGCCGGTCGACACGCCTCCGCTTGCCTTGCGCCAGGCGCTGGCCGAGGCGGCGCTGAACAATCCCGACGCCCATCTTTACGGCCCCGTCCTTGGCCTGCCCGCGCTGCGCGCCGAGATCGCGAGCCAGTGGTCGGCGGCCTATGGCGGGCAGATCGCGGCAGAGCAGGTCGCCATCACCCAGGGCTGCAACCAGGCCTTCTGCGCCGTGATGTCCACCCTTGCCGGCGCCGGCGACGAGGTGATCCTGCCGACGCCGTGGTATTTCAACCACAAGATGTGGCTTGACATGCAGGGCGTCCGCACCGTGCCGCTGCCCGCCGGCGAGGGGCTGATCCCGGTGGCTGCAGAGGCGGCAAAGCTCATCACCGACCGCACCCGCGCCATTGTGCTGGTCTCGCCCAACAACCCCGGCGGGGCGGAATATCCGGCGGAAACCCTGACCGCCTTCCACGCCCTTGCCCGCGCGCATGGGCTGGCGTTGATCGTCGACGAAACCTACCGCGACTTTGACAGCCGCACAGGCCGCCCGCATGATCTGTTCACCGATCCCGACTGGGCGCGCGACTTCATCCATCTTTATTCGTTTTCCAAGACCTACCGGCTGACCGGCCACCGCGTCGGCGCGGTGGTGGCGGGGGTGGACCGGCTGGCGGAAATCGAGAAATTCCTCGACACCGTCGCCATCTGTCCCAGCCAGCTTGGCCAGATCGGCGCGCTTTGGGGAATGCGGAACCTCAGCCAGTGGGTCGCCGGCGAACGTGCCGAAATCCTTGCCCGCCGCGCCGCCATGGTCGGGGGCTTCTCCGCCCTGCCCGACTGGAAGCTGCTCGGCTGCGGCGCGTACTTCGCCTATGTCGAACACCCGTTCCCGCTGGCCTCGGACGCGCTTTGCAAGCGGCTGGTGGCCGAGGCGGGGCTTCTGATGCTGCCCGGCACCATGTTCCAGCCCGAAGGCTCCGAGGCCGGCAAGCGCCAGATCCGCATCGCCTTTGCCAATGCCGACACCGCCGGCATCGCGGAAATGTTCCGGCGTCTGGCGGGCTGGCGGCCCTAGGCCCATCTTGCCCCCCACCGCCTGACCGCATAGACAGTCCAGCAGCACCGGCCCAACAGGGAAAGCATACCCATGTCCAAAGCTCCGCACCACACCGACAGCGATGACGCTCCCCGCAGGAAGAAGCGCGGCGCCGGCGTTCTGGTCTGGGTGCTGCTTGCCATGCTGATCGCCGGGCTTGGCGGCTTTGGGGTCGAGAATTTCGGCGGCGGCGCGTCGTCCGTGGGCCAGGTCGGCGACACCGAGATCACCGCCAATGACTATGCCCGCGAGGTGCGAAATCAGGTGAACGCGCTGTCGCGGCAATTCGGCACGCCGATCTCCATGGCCGATGCCCGTGCCATGGGCATCGACCGGCAGGCGCTGGCGGGGCTGGTGAACCGCGCCGCGCTGGACAATGAGGCGGCAAGGATCGGCCTGTCGGTCGGCGACGCCGTAGTGGCCGCCGAGCTTGGCAAGATCGCCGCCTTCCGAGGTCTGGATGGCAGCTTCGACCGCGCCGCCTATGGCCAGACGCTGAAGCAGAACAACACCAACGAGGCCGATTTCGAGGCCACCATCCGCCGCGACGTGGCACGCTCGCTGTTGACTGGCGCAGTGGCCGGCGGCGTTCTGGCGCCCGCGACGCTGACCGACACGGTCTTTGGCTGGGCCGGCGAGAAGCGCGGGCTGACCTTGCTGGTTCTGGACGAAGCTGCGCTTGACGCGCCGCTGCCTGCGCCGACCGAGGCCGAGGTCAAGGCGCATTACGACGCCAACATCGCCAGCTACACCCGCCCCGAGGCCAAGCGCCTGCAATATGCAGCACTTCTGCCCGAAACGCTGGGCGCCACACTGGAAGTGCCCGAGGATCAGGTGAAAGCCGCCTATCAGGCGCGGCTGGACGAGTTCGTCATTGCCGAAAAGCGGTTGGTCGAACGGCTGGTCTTTTCCGACGAGGCGGCGGCGGCCGAGGCGAAGGCCCGGCTCGATCAGGGCACCCCGTTTGAGGATCTGGTGAAGGAGCGCGGCCTGACGCTCGATGACATCGACATGGGCGATGTGACCCGGGCCGAGCTTGCCGAGGCCGGCGAGGCGGTGTTCGCGCTGCAGGGCCCCGGCGTTGTCGGTCCCTTGCCCTCGGCGCTTGGCCCGGCGCTTTACCGGATGAACGCAGTTCTGGCCGCACAGGAAACCACCTATGACGCGGCCCGGCCCGAGCTGCTGAAAGCCTTGCAGACCGAGGCCGCCGCCAAGGCGATTGCCGACAAGGTCGAGGCGATTGACGACCTCTTGGCCGGCGGCGCGACGCTGGAGGAGCTGGCGAAGGAATTCGGCATGGAGCTTGGCACCACCGATTATGCCGCGGGCGCCACCGACAACGACGCGATCACCGGCTATGCCGCCTTCCGCAAGGCCGCCGATGCGGTCAAGGAAGGCGATTTCGCCGAGGCGGTGCTGATGGACGATGGCGGTCTGGTCGCCCTGCAAATGCTGGAAACCGTGCCGCCCGCGCCGGTGGCCCTGGACAAGATCACCGAACGCGTGACCGCCGAAACCCGCGCTGCCGCGCTGGCCAAGGCGCTGTCGGCCAAGGCCGCCAGCCTCAAGGCCGCCGTTGACGGCGGGGCCGGGCTGGAAACCCAGGGCGCGGTGACATCGGTCGAACCCAAGGACCGGCAGGCCGTTCTTGACAATGCCCCGCCCGCGGTGCTGGAAGCGGCCTTCGCCATGGCCCAGGGCGAAGTGCGGCTGATCGAGGACGGCGGCTATGTCGCGCTTGTGCGGCTTGACAGCATCGCCCCTGCCGATGCCACCAGCGAGGATGGCGAGGCGCTGCGCGCGGCGATCGTCGAGAATGTCGAACGCGATATTGCCACCGACATCTCGACGCTGTTCACCGGCGCGGTGTCGCAAGCCGCCGGCATCTCGCTTGACCAGCAGATGATCGACGCCGTCAACACCCAGATGGGGAACTGAAGCCGCAATGCGTCTGGAACCCACTTTCGAGGCCTTTGAACAGGCATGGAACGCAGGCCGCAATCAGGTGGTCTTTGCCCGGCTTGCCGCCGATCTCGACACGCCGGTCAGCCTGATGCTGAAACTGGCCGAGGCGCGGACCGACACCTTCATGCTGGAATCGGTGACGGGTGGCGAGGTGCGCGGACGCTATTCCATCGTCGGCATGAAACCCGACCTGATCTGGGAATGCCGCGGCGAGCAAAGCCGGATCAACCGCGAGGCGCGCTTTGACAAGGCGGCCTTTGCCGATCTGCCGGGCCATCCGCTGACCACGCTGCGCGCGCTGCTGGCCGAATGCCGGATCGAGCTGCCCGAAGACCTGCCGGCGGTGTCGGCCGGGCTGTTCGGCTATCTCGGCTATGACATGATCCGGCTGGTCGAACACCTGCCCGACGTCAACCCCGACCCCCTGGGCCTGCCCGATGCGGTGCTGATGCGCCCCTCGGTCGTCGCCGTGCTGGACGGGGTCAAGGGCGAGGTGACGCTGGTCGCCCCGGCCTGGGTCGCCTCCGGCCTGTCGGCCCGCGCCGCCTATGCCCAGGCGGCCGAGCGGGTGATGGACGCACTGCGCGATCTTGACCGCGCGCCGGCCGCCCAGCGTGATCTGGGCGAGGCGGCGCCGGTCGGCGAGATGCAATCGAACTTCAGCCATGCGGGCTACAAGGCCGCGGTGGAGAAGGCCAAGGACTACATCCGCGCCGGCGACATCTTTCAGGTCGTGCCCTCGCAGCGCTGGAAACAGCGGTTTGAGCTGCCGCCCTTCGCGCTTTACCGCAGCTTGCGCCGCACCAACCCCTCGCCCTTCATGTTCTTCTTCAACTTCGGCGGCTTTCAGGTGGTGGGCGCCAGCCCCGAAATCCTTGTCCGGCTGCGCGATGGCGAAGTGACGATCCGCCCGATCGCCGGCACCCGCAAGCGCGGCGCGACGCCCGAGGAGGACAAGGCGCTGGAGCTGGATCTTCTGGCCGACCAGAAGGAACTCGCCGAACACCTGATGCTCTTGGACCTTGGCCGCAACGATGTGGGCCGGGTGGCGAAGGTGGGCACGGTGCGGCCGACCGAGAAGTTCATCATCGAGCGTTACAGCCACGTCATGCATATCGTGTCGAACGTGGTGGGCGAGATTGCCGAGGGCGAGGACGCGCTGTCGGCCCTGCTCGCCGGCCTGCCTGCCGGCACGGTCTCGGGCGCTCCCAAGGTGCGGGCGATGGAGATCATCGACGAACTGGAGCCGGAAAAGCGCGGCGTCTATGGCGGCGGGGTGGGCTATTTCGCCTGCAACGGCGAGATGGATTTCTGCATCGCGCTGCGCACGGCGGTTCTGAAGGACGAGACGCTGTACATTCAGGCCGGGGGCGGCGTGGTCTATGACAGCGACCCCGAGGCGGAATATCAGGAAACCGTCAACAAGTCCCGCGCCCTGCGCCGGGCGGCGGAAGACGCGGGCCTCTTCACCCGCCGCGGCAACGGCTGACACCGACCGGCGGCGCAGGCCATACCCGGCTTGGCGACGCGCGCCCGCGGCGGGTTTGCCGGACAGATCTTTCCTCCCCGGCGCGGGGTGGGGGCAGGCCAAGCCCCCCCCGCAGGTCTCGGGACCACGCGAGCCTTCAGCTGCCCGCAGCGCACCGCTTGGCGCCGACGGCCCCGCCCCACAATCAGGTCAACCGGACGCACGGGCGCCTTGCCCCGGAATCCCGCGGGGCTGCATGAAACCGCGCCGCAGACGATGGATCTTCCCCTATTGCATCCGGCACCGTCTCGGACAAGCCGGGCAGAAGCGCTTGCGGGCCTTGCGCCGCGGGTGCGGGGCGGCCGCCCAGCATGCCGCGCCCCGGCTCACCGGGCGCGACAAACCCCGTGCCGCAGCCTTGCCTCCGGCACCGCCGCCGTCGAGGTCATCCAGCCTGTTACCTGCCATCCATCAAGGCGGTGATCGGGGCCAGCGCCACCGAGGCAGAGCGGCCTTCGACCGTCCATTCCAGCAGCGCGGTGATGGTTTCCCGCCGCGCCGTGCCGATCACCGCCACCTCGCCCTCCTGCGCCGCCTTGAAGGCCGCGCGGTCAAGGTAGCGGCGGATCAGCGGGGCCTCCTCGCCGTCGTCGTCAAGGCTGCGGAAGATCGTCGCGCTGGGCAGGCCCTCGCGGCGGGCAACCTGATCGGCGGCGTTGAGGCCGCGATCAAAGGTGATCAGCCCGCGGCCCTGCACGGCAAGCAGCGTCACCACCTCGGCAGACAGCTTGCGGTCCTCCTGAAACGCCGCCGCTGCCGTGTCGATCAGCGCCACGGCTTCGGGCAGCCTGCCCTCAAGCCCGGCAAAGCTTTGTTCCAGATCGCCGGGCGTTGCGCCTTGCGGAATGCCGGTCGCCAGCATCACCACCTCTTGCCCCGCCGCGCGGTAGATTGCCGCGGCCTCGGCAGCCCCCTGGGCCATCGGATCCAGCACGAAGGTCACCGGGAAAGGCAGCGCGGCAAGCTCCGCCCGTGGCACATCCGCCGCGCCGGTATCGACCAGAAGGATGACGAACAGCGGCTTGGCGTCGGGATTTTCAAAGGGCCGGGCATAGCGGCGCAGCGGCGGCAGATCGGCCGGGGCCTCTGCCGGGACCAGAGCGGGCGCCTCCTCTGCAGCGTCCGGGGCGGGTGTCGGCAGGGTGGGGATTGCCGGGGCGCTGGCCTCCGGGATCGGCGCGTCGGGCTGGCCAGCTTCCGGCGCCGCCGCAATCGAGGGCAGACGCCCGGTCGTCACGCCGTCAACCGTGCTTTCGCCGAGCTGGGCATCCGGGGCAAGTGTACCGGCGGCCGGGGTTCCGGTCTCGGGGGCGGTCGCCGTGGCGGTCTCGGAAGGGGCGGCCTCGGACGGGGCAGGCTCGGCGGCGGCAGGTGGCATCGCCTCCACCTGCGGCAAGTCCGCGCCTTCCGCCTCCGCTGCCGGGCTGGCCGGGGCCTCCGGCACCAATGCTTCGGCTTCGGCGTCCTCGGGTTTCGGCTCCTGTGCGGTTTCCCCCCCGCCTTCGGCCGGCACTTCGGCCGACGGGGCCTCTGCGGGCTCGGGCGCCTCGCCCCCCCCCACTTCCGGCGCCGCAGCAGGCTCCGTCGCTGCTTCGGCCTTGGCCGCCGGCTCCGGGGTCTCCGGCGCAACTGGCGCGGGATCGACCTTGGGGGTTTCGGCGGGTGTGGCCGGTTCGGCGATGTCCGGCACTACAGAGGCGGGCGGGGGCGCTCCTGCCGCGGCCAGCGGGCGCAACAACGGCTCGTCGAGTTCAGTCGCGGTCTCGGTCTCGGCCAGCGGTTCGGGATCGGCCACGACCTGCGGCGGCGCGTTACCCGGCGCGACAGACGGCGGTGCCGGCACGGCCTCCGGGGTGGCCTCCTGCGGTCCGGCAGGCTCAGGCGTCATCGGCCCGGCGCTCTCTTGCGGCTCTGCCCCGGTCTCGGTGCGGATCGGTGTCAGCAGGCTGACCACGGCAAGACCGCCTGCAGCCACCACACCGCCCCACAGGACACCTGTCACGAAATTCCGCACCACGCTTCGCCTCCAGCTCGCCCGACAGCAAGTCCGGCCATTGGGCCTTGACGCCCCTTGCCCGCTCTGGGCATCTATAGCCCGACTGCCCGCGCCCTTCATCCCCTATCCGCCAAGGCCAAGCAAGATGCTGCTTCTGATCGAAGACTAGGGTCAGGACTCGTTCTCGTTTCATAGCCAGAACATGACGGTTGCGGCGAGGGCGACGGCGGAGAGGAAGCCCTTCGGGCATCTGTCGTAGCGGGTGGCGACGCGTCGCCAGTCCTTGAGCCTTCCGAACATGATCTCGATCCTGTTGCGGCGTTTGTAGCGTCGCTTGTCATGCTTGATTGGTTTTCCGCGAGACTTCCGGCCGGGGATGCAGGGTTTTATCCCCTTGTCTTTCAACGCTTCCCTGAACCAGTCAGCGTCATAACCGCGGTCGGCCAGCAGCCAGTCCGCCTTTGGCAGGCTGCCCAGCAGGGCCGCTGCACCGGTGTAATCGCTGACCTGGCCTGCGGTCATGAAGAACCGGATCGGGCGGCCATCGGCATCGGCTACGGCATGTAGCTTGGTGTTCATGCCACCCTTGGTTCGCCCGATCAGACGGCCCCTCTGGTCGTCTGGTCCCCCCTTTTCGACCGCAGGCTGGTCGCCGTGCGATGCGCCTTGAGATAGGTCGCGTCAATCATCACCGTCTTCGGAACGGCGGCCTGGGAGGCCAGACCAACCATCATCCGGGCGAAGACCCCCTTGTCGCTCCACCGCTTCCAACGGTTGTAGAGGGTCTTCGGAGGGCCATACTCCTTCGGTGCATCGCACCATCTCAACCCATTGCGATTGATAAAGATAATGCCGCTCAACACCCGTCGGTCATCGACGCGTGGCTTACCATGGCTCTTGGGGAAGAAGGGCTGCAGCCGCGCTATCTGCGCCTCGCTCAGCCAGAAAAGGTTGCTCATTGATCGGTCTCCTTCCGGAGGCTGAATCACGGCACGAGCGGATAATCAATGGGTCCTGACCCTAGGGCATTCGGTCCGTTTCCGCTCGCGGGCCTTGCCGAAGCAGTGCGCACAGACCGTCGGCGCCGAGGTGGTGGTACCGCTCCATTGGGCTGGGCGTCAATGACGGCGCACAGGTCACAGACGGTCGAGATAATGCTGGGATTCTTCCGAATGCCGGTTCCAAAGAACCGACGGCGCCACCTCTCAAAGACCCTCCTGCCCTACCGTGGGCGGCGAACAGATAATGAACCGGTCGTCGAAACTGAGATCGGTCGGGTCAGCCCCGCGTGGGCGGGGAACAGGCGGCCCAAGACCGTTTCAGCGCGGACGCACTCGGATTATCCCCGCGTGGGCGGGGAACAGTGATACTTGGCGTCAGCCGATTTTCTGGCCGCCGGATCATCCCCGCGTGGGCGGGGAACAGAAAGGCATAGCCAAGACACTGTATTCATTCATCGGATCATCCCCGCGTGGGCGGGGAACAGTCTTCGCCGCCACGTCTGGCCGCATGGCAAGGCGGATCATCCCCGCGTGGGCGGGGAACAGGTTTTGTCGGCTGAGGTCATTTGGTTTCCCCCCGGATCATCCCCGCGTGGGCGGGGAACAGGCATCGCCACCGAGGGGCAGGCGATCTACACGCGGATCATCCCCGCGTGGGCGGGGAACAGATGCGGATAAGCCGCTCCCCGCTGGTCGTGATCGGATCATCCCCGCGTGGGCGGGGAACAGGTCATGCGCGCAAGATCGGCCATGCTGACGCGCGGATCATCCCCGCGTGGGCGGGGAACAGTAATGATAGCTCTATCGGCGCTGGCTATACAACGGATCATCCCCGCGTGGGCGGGGAACAGAAGCCGGTTTTCCAGTCGCGGTTCTCGATGTCCGGATCATCCCCGCGTGGGCGGGGAACAGTGCAGGCAGCGATGGGGTTCATCTGATGAAGACGGATCATCCCCGCGTGGGCGGGGAACAGACACACGCCCATCAATTTCCCACTTGCACGGACGGATCATCCCCGCGTGGGCGGGGAACAGCATCAGCGCTTCATGCTCGGTCAGGTTTTGGGCGGATCATCCCCGCGTGGGCGGGGAACAGGTTCAGGCCCCCTTACGCGGTCAAACCGAGCATGGATCATCCCCGCGTGGGCGGGGAACAGCCTTTTCGGAAGGTTGAAATGTTGCTTGTCCCCGGATCATCCCCGCGTGGGCGGGGAACAGTGATCCAGATGCGGACAGGTGCGCCCTGCCCGCGGATCATCCCCGCGTGGGCGGGGAACAGTTAGCCCGGCCTTCATGGCAAGGGTGATCGCGCGGATCATCCCCGCGTGGGCGGGGAACAGCCCGTCTGCAAACTTGACGTATTCCCCGTTAGCGGATCATCCCCGCGTGGGCGGGGAACAGGCTGGGGGCAAGCCTCGGCGGCGCAGCATTGCCGGATCATCCCCGCGTGGGCGGGGAACAGCTTGGCGTGTCGGTCCGCGATGCGGCCGGCAACGGATCATCCCCGCGTGGGCGGGGAACAGGGGCGGCGGCGGTGAAACACTATGGCCCGCAGCGGATCATCCCCGCGTGGGCGGGGAACAGCTCAGCGCCGTGGCGCAACCGGCATAGGTGATCGGATCATCCCCGCGTGGGCGGGGAACAGATCGACCCGTTATTCTCGAGCAAAAGCGGGGCCGGATCATCCCCGCGTGGGCGGGGAACAGGCAGCAAAACGGCTGAGGCCAAATTCGCAGCCCGGATCATCCCCGCGTGGGCGGGGAACAGCAGCCCGGCCTTCAACAGCCTCTGGCCCGGCGCGGATCATCCCCGCGTGGGCGGGGAACAGCACCACAAGCGATGCTGGCGTCTGGATGGCGTCGGATCATCCCCGCGTGGGCGGGGAACAGCCGCCCCAACGCCGCCCCCAACGACGGGGTGGCGGATCATCCCCGCGTGGGCGGGGAACAGGGGTGTCAAGAGTTGTCCTCGTCGGTCCTCGCCGGATCATCCCCGCGTGGGCGGGGAACAGGCCCGCGAGAACCCGTAGTTCACGTAGGTCCGCGGATCATCCCCGCGTGGGCGGGGAACAGTGCCTGGCGCGCGCCTGCCAGTCTGCCAAATCCGGATCATCCCCGCGTGGGCGGGGAACAGGCCGGAAGATGCTGGCAAGCCGGTCAATGACGCGGATCATCCCCGCGTGGGCGGGGAACAGCTCGCCATATTCGCCCGCCACGAGATACCGAACGGATCATCCCCGCGTGGGCGGGGAACAGAGCGGCGCATGCACCGTGCCCGCCGGGTCCAGCGGATCATCCCCGCGTGGGCGGGGAACAGAGGGGAGAGGCTTCACAGCAACGGCCCTCCAACGGATCATCCCCGCGTGGGCGGGGAACAGCGGCGCGTGGTATTAATTTGGTCCCTGTGATGCGGATCATCCCCGCGTGGGCGGGGAACAGCTCGACGGCGGCGATCAGGTCAAGGAGGCACTCGGATCATCCCCGCGTGGGCGGGGAACAGTCTTGCCATGCGGGCCAGCCAGCCCGGCCAGCGTCACGGATCATCCCCGCGTGGGCGGGGAACAGGTCACCGCCGCCGCAAGGTCCTCCGCCGCATACGGATCATCCCCGCGTGGGCGGGGAACAGAGCGTCAGCGTGTCCTTGGCCAAGAACGAGGTCGGATCATCCCCGCGTGGGCGGGGAACAGCTGCGGTCATTCCGACCGCGCCTGACCCTGTGCCGGATCATCCCCGCGTGGGCGGGGAACAGTTCGGCACCATCGGCGAATGGATCGCGGCGGGCGGATCATCCCCGCGTGGGCGGGGAACAGCACTCTCGTCGGTCCTGCGCCGCCATACCTACCGGATCATCCCCGCGTGGGCGGGGAACAGCTCAGCGCTGTGGCACAACCGGAATAGGTGATCGGATCATCCCCGCGTGGGCGGGGAACAGTCGCTGGTGGTGCGGCGGATCAGCGCCAGCGGCGGATCATCCCCGCGTGGGCGGGGAACAGGCCGGCAGGTCAGCCGCCGCTTGCTCGATGATCGGATCATCCCCGCGTGGGCGGGGAACAGCGTTGACCAGCGCCTCGGCCTCGGCCTTGTCGCGGATCATCCCCGCGTGGGCGGGGAACAGTGCCGGATACGCAATCGACGGAATTCTCGGATCGGATCATCCCCGCGTGGGCGGGGAACAGCTGGGCCAGCATGTCGGAGCGAACAACCTCGCCGGATCATCCCCGCGTGGGCGGGGAACAGGGTATCGGGGATGTTTACCAGGTGATTTCATTCGGATCATCCCCGCGTGGGCGGGGAACAGTATGCTGCAGCTGTTGGACGGTTTCAGGAAGGCGGATCATCCCCGCGTGGGCGGGGAACAGAGCCCGAGGAATGCCCGATGCCGCGCTGACTTCGGATCATCCCCGCGTGGGCGGGGAACAGGCCACCGTGCCGGGATCATCCGACAGAGCCAGCGGATCATCCCCGCGTGGGCGGGGAACAGGCGTATTGCGGGGAGTTTGATAGTCCATGCTCAGGATCATCCCCGCGTGGGCGGGGAACAGAGCTGCATTTCCTCCATCGGCATCGTCAGTTCCGGATCATCCCCGCGTGGGCGGGGAACAGTGGAGGCCAACCATGGCTGACCGCCCGATCATCGGATCATCCCCGCGTGGGCGGGGAACAGGAATACTGCCGCGTGTAGCGCACAGCCCGCCCCGGATCATCCCCGCGTGGGCGGGGAACAGCATGTAAACCCTACATCGCGAGTTTCGCCTCACGGATCATCCCCGCGTGGGCGGGGAACAGCAAGGAACATACTCACGTTCACTCCTACCGCCCGGATCATCCCCGCGTGGGCGGGGAACAGGCTTCCCTCTCCTCTGGGCTGGCATCCTCAACCGGATCATCCCCGCGTGGGCGGGGAACAGGGGCTATTCTGTTCGGCACCAGCGGTAACGGGCGGATCATCCCCGCGTGGGCGGGGAACAGGAAGGAACCATGCGTTACGGCAAAGGCGAGAACGGATCATCCCCGCGTGGGCGGGGAACAGTGCACCCGTGGCAGGCGTCGCGCATGGTGGCCCGGATCATCCCCGCGTGGGCGGGGAACAGAAATCAGGCCGGGCCGCGTTCTGCAGGAAGTTCGGATCATCCCCGCGTGGGCGGGGAACAGGCCCTGCACCGCCACCTCGCTGCGGTCGATCACGGATCATCCCCGCGTGGGCGGGGAACAGCCGACCTGATCGTGCGCAACAAGGACGCGATCCGGATCATCCCCGCGTGGGCGGGGAACAGTGTTTGCGGCAGGTTTCGCCGTGTTGCCGTCGCGGATCATCCCCGCGTGGGCGGGGAACAGGAACCGGAAGATATTTCCCCCGCCCCACAATCCGGATCATCCCCGCGTGGGCGGGGAACAGTCTTGTTGCAGCTTATTGTTCTGCAAGGGTTTTCACAATGTCAAAGAGCGCACCGATGCGGGAACCGGAGTTTGGGGGTGTCAGGGGGTGTCGAGAGGCGCGAAACTCACCAGTTTCAGGCCATCGAAATCGACAGGCATGCGGCGGTTCTTGCCAAGGGTTCTGAAGTCGTAGCCCTGGTCGGTCGGGGCCTTCCAGACCATGACGGCATCGCCGGTTTCAAGACCGGCCTGCACCTGCTCCCAGATCATCTCGCGGGTGCGGGCGGAATAGTCGCCGACATAGACCCCGGCGCGCAGTTCCACCAGCCAGGCGGCAAGCCTGCCGCGCAGGCGGGGTGGGGCGTTACTGACGACCACGACCATCATCCGCGATGGCCCTCATCGCCGCTCTGGCCCGCCTCGAAGGCGACCGGCATGGCCTCGGGCGGCGGATCTGGGCGCGGGACGTCGCCGGCGGACAGGACCTCTTCGATGGCCGGGATGATGCGGGCCAGAAGGCCGGTCTTGCGGAAGGAATCGCGGCAGGCAAGGCGCACGGCGCGATCGGGCGACATGTCCAGCTTGCCCTTGGCCGCCAGACCCGCAATGCGGAACGCCTCTGGCACTACGGTATCAAGCTTGAACAGATCGGCGATGTCATAGACGAAGGACAGCGGTTTCCCGGAATGCAGAAACCCGATCGCCGGGGCATAGCCTGCGGCCAGCACCGCGGCCTCCGACAGCCCGTGCAGGCAGGCGGTCGCCGCCGAAAGGCAGCGGTTCGGCACATCGCTGGCTTCCCAGTCGGTGTGGTCATAGTGGCGGCGCTTCCAGTCGACCCCATGCTGCCGGGCAAGCAAGGCGTAGGTTTCCCGGACCCGCACGCCTTCGATACCGCGCAACTGGTCGATGGAGCGGCGCGAAGGGGCGTCCTCAGCAAAACGCAGCGCATACATCTTGCGGACCACCCGCAGACGCGCGGCATCGTCGAGCGCGATTTTCGCCTGCCAGAGCAGACGGTCAGAGCGCGCGCCCCCGGGCTGGCCCGCAGAATAGAGCCGAACCCCGCCTTCGCCCACCCAAGTAATCAGGGTGCCGACCCTTGCGGCCAAGGCCACAGCGGCGTGGCTGATGCGCGCGCCCGGCTCCAGCATGATCCCGGCAAGGCCGCCGACGGGAATTTGGGTGCGCGTGCCATCGGCATTGACGGCGACGAAGGCACCGTCCAGCACGTCAAGCCGGGCGTGTTCGACAAAGATCAGCGCCGCGCGATCCTTCAGCGGGATGGGCGATGGCGGGGCAAGTCCCGGCATCCCGCCACCCTGCCCCGCCCCGCTCATGCGGCCCGCCGGATCAGCATCAGCCCGCAGCCAAAGGCCTTGGCGCGGCCAAAGCCCAGCGCCAGTTGCGCGCGGAACGCTGCCGGCTCCGTGACCTCGACGCGCCCGACCAGGTCAAGGATGCCGAACTGCTTTTGCCCCTTTCGCGGTCCGCGATGCCCGGGCAAGACCTCGGTGCCGTAATCCTCGGCCTCGGCGGTGATCACCCTGAACCCGGCTTTCTCGCCCTGACGTGCGAGCCATGCGCTGCCTTCTTGCGATGCCAGACGCATGCGTTCCCCGGCCCGCGCCTCCTGTGGCAGAGCGTGAAGCGCGTCCATCACCAGATCGACCCGCTGACCATCCCGCTTTTGCCGCGTGGCGTTGCAGCGCAACTGGAACTCCAGCCGGTCGCCTCCATCGAGTGCCGGCGCAAAATCCTTGACCTTGTGGGGTTCAAACAGGTCGGATTGAAGGGGCGGGCGGGCTGACAGGGCAAGAAAGCTGCCGTCGCGTTCCTCGCGCCATAGAAAGTCGCGGCGACGGTCCGGGCCATCGGTGAAGACCGACCACAGCAGATTGTGCTGGGCCGAGCGCCGCGCGCCGAGGGCGGAAGGCAGGAGCAACGGGGCCAGCGCCTGTGCCGCCGGTTTGCGCGACAGGCGGATATGGCTGAGATACAGGCTCATGTCACGTCCCCTGCCCCGACAGGAACACGCGACACCCGGCGCGGGCCGAAGTGCCAGCGGGTTCGATCCAGCGGCAGGTCATGGATCACCTCACCTTGCGGGTCGTCTTCGATCAGCCAGCAGAGCCGCACTGCATGCGGGCCTTCACTGCGCCAGGGCGGAACGACCATCTGCGCCAAGGCATCGGCGGGCGATGCGGCCTGCACAACGCGCGCGCCCGGCGGCGCGGCCAGCGGGCATGATTTGCGCCCCAGATAGAGCGTGAAACCGGGCGCATTCAACGCCGCCGCAATGGCCTCCAGCCCCTCGCCACTCACCGCCACGCCGTAAAGCGGCCCTGTGCGATAATCACGCAGGGTGATGGTGGTGTTGGTCCGTCCGCGCGCCGAGACAAGCGCCTCAGGACGGGAATTGGGGGACTTGGCGGCGGCGGAAGGCACCGTTTCGATGGTGTGGTAATCGCGGAGCGGCGTGCCGTCGTCAAAGATGCCCAAGGTGATTGCCAACGCATCCAGTGCCGAAAAGTCACCGTCGCGGCGGATGCCCAGCGCCGCGCCCATCAGCCCGATGACGGCCGAGCGGCCCGGCCAGGACAGCGCGCCACGCCGCTCATGCCCCGCCAGCTCGCCCATCGCGCCCAGGCTGGCAGTCAGGCCAAAGATCAGGAACGGCTGCATCACACGCCCCGCACCGCATCGCCGGCAAAGCGCACGATCTCATCCAGCCTGCCGTCCCCATCCAGCGTGTTCAACCGGAGGAACGCTTCGGCCGTGCCGTCGTAATAGCACCTGTCGATCTGGTCCGCCGTCTGCTCCAAAGCCTTGATCGAGCCCTGTTCAAGGTTGTTGACCTTGAGGTCGGACAGCTTGCGTTCAACCGGAGTGAAAAACGCCCCCGACAGATCGCGCGGGGCGCGCGTGCCGCGTTCGGCGCGGTAGTAGAACGCCATCGGATGATGGGCGAAACTGTTCTGCTTGCCCTTCGGCGTGGTCTGGGCCAGCGCGCGCGCCAGCGCTTCGATGCCGCGCGTCGCCAGTTCGGCATCTCCCCCCAGATTCTCGACCAGCAGATCGCAGTTCACGCAGACATACTGGTAATAGATGCCGGACCCGAAAGCGGTCTCGCCCAGATGGCCCGCGCCAGTGTCCTCGGCCTTGTTCAGGTCGTCGACCGCCGAATACCAGTCCTCTTCGGCATGGGCGCTGTGGGTGGTGACGGCATGGGCGACCTGCACCGCCGCATCACGGTTGAAATCGGCGTCATCGGCCAGCATCCGGCCGAACATTGCAATATCCACCGCCCCGTCGGCCCGCCGCAGCACCAGCTTTTTCAGGTCCTTGTCCTTGGGCAGGGTTTCGCCCGCCGCTGCCTTTTCCGCCAGATCCTCGGCAAGCTTCCATTCCTCGGGCGAGATGAAGGCCAAAGTTGTGGCCCTGGTGCCGTCCTGTTTGCCGAAAACCTCGGCAACGGTCCGCGCGGCCTCGACAGAAGCCTTTTCGGAATGCCCCCTGTTCACGAGATATTCCGACAGCCGCGACTGAAGCTGCTTGGTACGCGTGCCGATGTTTCCTGCAAGATCCAGCGCGAAAAAGCTGCTTTCGCGCAGCGCGCGCTTGACCGATTGCGACGACATTCGCAGCCGGGGCGCCCCGCCGATCACCGCCTGTTTCGGGCGGCCCTGATCGTCGCGGTTGGGGTTCGACGGGCCATAGCTGGTCAGCAGGTGGAATTGCACGAAGGTCGTCATGCGGTCTTCTCCTCGGTCTCTTTGACGGGCGGCTCAATGGGGGCATCGGCCCCGAAATAATGGAAACACCAGCGCGGCCGGGCAGCCTCCCAGTTCAGAAGGTCAGCAGCCAGCGCGGCCAAGTTGCAGCGGTGATCGGCCATGTGGATGGCGCGGCGCAGGTGATCGGTCAGTTCGTCGCCCTCGGCGCGCATCAGGCGCTGGAAGCGAAAGGGTGACAGCACGGGCTCATCGCCCCCCAGCCGCCTGGCCAAGGTCTCACCGCCATGCTCGCGCACCTCGGCCAGCAGCATTGCCAGTTGCACGAGCCGCTCGGCCTGACCCGGGCCGATACCCAGCGCCTGCGCCAGATCCTGCACCTTGGGTTCGCACAGCACCGCCAGTGGAGCCGCCCGCCGCAGCCGCGCGGCCAGCCCCCGGGCCGCCGGAATGTCGCGCGGCGCGATTTCGCGCGACCACCAGCCCAGCGCGATGGCGCCCGGCCCCTTGTCCCTGCCGCTCATGTCCCGCTCGCTCATGCGGATTTCCCCTTCTTTTTCTCTGGCAGGGTCAGGCCCAGTGCCTCAAAGAGCGTCTTGCCCTGCTTGCCGTGCCCCGCGAAGGCGAGGCCAAGGAATTTGCGCGCGTTGACGAGGCGCGCAATCTGGTCGGTTTCGCGCTGGTCGATCCCCGGCACGGCCAGCGCATCAAACTGCGCCAGCGCCTGATTGCGCAGATCGGCCAGCCAGTCGGCGCGCGGGTCGCCCCCGGCGCGCAGAGTGTCGAGATGCGCCAGAAACCGCGCTTCGGTGGCGATGAAGAACGCCTCCCGCTCGGCCTCGTGCGCCTCGCCTGCGGCCAGGACCGGCTCCAGCGCACCGCGCAAGGCGACGCCTGCCGCCTCGGCGCCAAGGATCAGCGCGTTCAGGGCAACCGCCTCCTCGACCGTCAGATCAGGAAGCGGCGCCTGCGACAGGATGAAATCGCGTGGCTTCATGTTATCCATCGCCCAGCCGGCGACGATGACCTGCACCTCGCCGCCGCGTTGGCGGTAATCTTCCAGACAGCGGGCACGCTGGCTCAGATCACTGCCCGGCACATCGGCTACAACGCCTTGCCAGTTGCGATAGCCAAACCGCCCGGCGCGGGGATGTTTGGGCAAGAGCTCTGCCCCCTGTTTCATTCGGTAATAGGGGCTGAGCGGATGCACCCAGCCGGCGTAATTCGTGCCCCAGGGCTTTTGGATCACGCCGGTCACCCCCGCCGCGTCAGCGTGCAGCCGCAACCGGCGCGGCATGCCGAAAAACGCCTCGACGCCAAACAGCTGGCCATCCGGAGGCAGCACCTCAAGGCCCTTGTCGGAGACCCGCGTTGGCCGCATCCACGGCAGGTTGGCAGGGGCCGAGGGCGCGCCGCAAGGCATGTTGGCCCAGACCCGGCGCCACAAGCCGCCCTCGGGATCGACCAGCGTCACCAAGGGACCGCCGCCGCGCATCGAGGTGCGGTTTCCCGCTCCACCCGAAGGCGCAAAGGCCTGAAAGGTGTAAAGCGCCATCGCCGCGAGCGGCAGATCCAGCCGGTCATAGCGGTCCCGATGCACCATCACATCGGCATTGTTGCGGGCGGTATTGGCCCCGGCACTGTCGATGAACAGCATGTCCGGCGGATTGGCCTCGCCCACCAGCGGCTCGAAGTCCTGCAGAAACAGCGGCCCCTCGCCCAGAAGGTTGAAAGCCGGGGCAAAGGGTTCCAGCCGGGCGCGCAGCCGCGCCGGGTCTGGCGCCAGCCGCGCCCGCCAGTCGCTGTCACTGGCGGGCGGATCGGCCATGAAGACCAGCCCGATCAAGAGTTCCAGACAGGCGATGTTCAGATCTGGGCGCGGCCAATCCGGCGCGACAATCTCCGCCTCGGCCATCTGCCAGGGTGCGATGACCTGCCGCGATCCATCGGCACAGCGCACGGGAATCCATGGATCAACAATCAGATTAAGCGACATATGAAACCCTTACTTCAATCCCAGATAGAAGACCGGAGTTGAAAACAAAAGTAAATGGGCCGTTTGACGCAGTGCCTCAGCCTTTCTCGCCAATCACCAGACCAAGCGCTTCATCATACCGCAAGCCCTCGCAGATCGTGCCGTCCTCTGCCACCGGACAGACCTGCACCTGACCTGCCCGCCACTCCGGCCAATCGCGGGTAATGGCGGCGATTTCGGGGGCGGACTGCTCGGGCAGCGCCAGCCGGTCAAGGCGGCGGCGGCTGGCCGAAACCTCGGACAGCGCCCAGGCCTCGACGCCGCATCCCGGCGCCCAAGGTCGCAAGGCACCGCTCTCGCGCCGCGCCAGCACGAGGGTACGGGTCTCTTCGCCCAAGCGGGTGGGATAGGTGGCATCATCCGCCCCCCTGCCCGCCCTGCGAAACCCGTCCTCCAAGCGGACAAGGTTCTGGATGGCATGGGTCCTGGCCGCCGCGTCCTTGCCTTGCGTCTCGGTTTCGGCGGGGATCAGGGCGTCGGGCACCGCTTCGGCATCTTCGCCATGCACCGCCTCGATCAGGGCGCGCAAACCGGCGGGGGCGTCGATCCGGCCTGCCGCAAACAGAACCCGCGCGCTGCGCCAGACATCGGCAACCGAATAGACAAAGGCACCCCCGCCCAACGTGCCGTGCAGCCAGCGTGCGTCCGGCACCGCCTCCGGGTCGGGCGACAGTACCTGCAGGACCGGCGCTGCAACCGGGCGCGCATCGGCAGGCCTGCGGTCCATATGCCGCCAAAGCCGCCCGGCCCGCTGGATCAGCGCTGCGACGGGGGCGATGTCGGACAGCATCACATCGAAGTCGAGATCGAGCGAGGCTTCCAGAACCTGCGTGCCCACCAGAACATAACCCGTGCGCCCTGCACCGTCCTTGCCGACACGGGCCAGAACCTCGGACTCGATCCGCTTGCGGTCGTGCAAGGTGTAGCGGGCATGAAGCAAGCTGGCCTTGATGCCCCGCGCCCGCAAGGTGCCGACAGCCGCGATTGCGTCATCGACGGCATTTCGGACCCAAACGCAGGCCGCCCCCTGCGCGGCAGAGGCTGCAATGATATCAACCGCGGCCTCGGCACAGTCGATCCGCTGGATCGCTACTGGCCCTTTCAGCGTGCGTCCATCCCGGGCAAATTCGGTCACCGCCGCCGCCCCGGCGACGGTCAGCGCCGGATAGGCCGCCCCCGGCCCGGCGCCGCCATAAACCGCCAGAAGCCTTTCCCGCAAGGCCAGCGGCAGGGTCGCCGTCAGCAGGATCGCCGATCCGCCCGCTGCCCGGTGCATCTGCAAAAGCCGCTCAAGTTCGGTGGCGATATAGGGCTCTCCCATCTCGTGCACCTCGTCCACGATCAGGATCTTCGACGACAGCCCGAAATGGCGCAGACATTGGTGACGCACCGGCAGAACCGACAACAAGGCCTGATCGATCGTGCCAACCCCGACATCGGCCAAGAGGGCGCGACGGCGCGATTCAGCCAGCCAACCGGTGCAACTCGGCGCATCCTCGCCCGCGGCCCCGCCCTCTACCAGATCACGGAACGTCACCGACAGCCCCGCCCGGCCATGGGCAAGCGTCAGCGTCGGTGCATCAAACATCCGCCCGAGGATATCGCCTGCCCGGGCAAACATCGCATCCGCGGTCGCCATGGTCGGCAAGGCAAAGAAGATCCCCCGCCCTTTGCCCGCCAGCACCATGCGGTGCGCAAGCAGAAGCGCCGCCTCGGTCTTGCCCGCGCCGGTCTCGTCCTCGATCACAGCCAGCGCTGGCCCATCCGGCAACGGCAGATCACGACAAGCGGCCTGCATCGGGCGCAAGGCGAAATTGAACAGATCGCCGGGCTTGCCTCGGCAGCCGGCCAACCCGGCCCCGGCAACCGCCACAGCGGCGGTCTGGCGGGCCTTGGCCAGATACTCCGGCAGGGAGAGACCAAATGACTGGGGCTGGAACCACGCAGTATTTGACCCCACCCAATCGGCCGCCGCGCAAAACCCCGGAAGCCACCACGACAACGTCGTGGCCTGCTGATCGCTCAGACCCTCCAACGATGCATCTGGCCAAAGGTCACAAAACGCTTCGATCACGGACGCGGCCGTCGCGTTGCCGCAGCCTATCGCCAGACGGGCCTTGTAACGCTCCATTGGCTCTCTGGGCGACAGAAATGTATCCCAAAGCACGCCCCGGTCTGAGGGCCGGCCATGATGCCCGGATACGGCAGCATAAAGCGCCAGCCTGACCTCAAAGCTCCCCGCGAGCCGTCGGGCCAGTCCAGTGTCATTCAAGAGCAGCAGAACCTCGGTCAATTCCCAGTGCCTGAAGGTCTGTGAGGCACCGGTCAGGATCATGTCACGAAAGCTCTCGCTGATCTTGCCCAGATCGTGCAGCGCAACCAGCAATATCAGCGCATCCCGCAACGGGGCGGGATGGCCGAAGGGAGCAATCAATCGTTCCGCCACGGCGGCCACGTCCAACATGTGATAAACGGCAGGATGCTCTGGCCCGCCTTCGGCCATAGCGCTCTTGCCGGGCCATTCGTGATAATCCTGCATCGCCAATTCGTCCCAAGTAACATTTCCATGCCCGCGACACCATGAGGTGAGCGGCGCACCAATTCAACTCGGCGGACCATGCTTTACACATTGCGGGGTGGTAAAGGCCGGTCACTGTCGAAACATCGAACCGCCCAGACCTCTCCTTCACGTTGACCACCACCGACAGCAGGCCCGCCGTCTGCCCCCCGCCTCGCAGATCGTCCCCATGCGCCGCGCAGTTTACACCGCCGGGCGTATCAGCGATAAGTCCGGGGAAAGCTTCGACCGTTTGGGCAGGTTTGCAGGGGTATCCAAGAAAAAAGCGGGTATCCTTGCGGGTATCAAGTGGAAACTCAAGGAAAGAAGCAAAACAAAAACAAACGGTTGTGTGAGACATGCTGCTTCTGATCGACAACTACGACAGCTTTACCTACAATCTTGTGCATTATCTGGGCGAACTCGGCGCGGATGTGAAGGTGGTGCGCAATGACGCGCTGTCGGTGCAGGATGCGCTTGCGCTGCGCCCCGAGTTGATCGTGCTGTCGCCCGGCCCCTGCGATCCGGCGCAGGCCGGCATCTGCATTCCGCTGACCAAGGCCGCCGCCGCCGCCGATGTGCCGCTCCTTGGCGTCTGTCTTGGCCACCAGACCATTGGCGAGGCCTTTGGCGGCAATGTCGTGCGCTGCCATGAGATCGTGCATGGCAAGATGGGCGCCATGCACCATGAGGGCAAGGGCATGTTCCGCGGCCTGCCCTCGCCCTTCCTTGCCACCCGCTATCACTCGCTGATCGTCGACCGCGCCACCCTGCCCGATTGCCTTGAAGTCACGGCCTGGCTTGAGGACGGCACCATCATGGGCCTGCGCCACCGCGAAAAGCTGATCGAGGGCGTGCAGTTTCACCCCGAAAGCATCGCTTCTGAACATGGCCACCAGCTTCTGAAGAACTTCCTTGACGCCGCGCGCGAACGGGTGCCGGCATGAGTGACGTTCTCAAACCCCTGATCGGCATCGCCGCCACCCGCCCCCTGACCCGGGCCGAGGCCGAGGCCGCCTTTGGCGCGCTGTTCGAAGGCATGGCGACCCCGGCCCAGATGGGCGGCTTCCTGATGGCGCTGCGCACCCGCGGCGAGACGGTGGACGAATACGCCGCCGCCGCCTTCGTCATGCGCTCGAAATGCCATGCGGTGAAGGCGCCGGCGGGCGCGATGGACATCGTCGGCACCGGCGGCGACGGCAAGGGCACGCTCAACATCTCGACCGCCACCGCCTTTGTCGTCGCGGGCGCCGGCGTGCCGGTGGCCAAGCATGGCAACCGCAACCTGTCGTCGAAATCCGGCGCGGCCGATGCGCTGACCGAGATGGGCCTCAATGTCATGGTCGGCCCCGAGGTGGTGGAGCGCTGCCTTGCAGAGGCCGGCATCGGCTTCATGATGGCGCCGATGCACCACCCCGCCACCCGCCATGTCGCCCCGGTGCGGATGGAGCTTGGCACCCGGACGATCTTCAACATCCTCGGCCCGCTCACCAACCCCGCCGGGGTGAAACGGCAGTTGACCGGCGCGTTTTCCGCCGCGCTGATCCGCCCGATGGCTGAAACCCTGCGTGCCTTGGGGTCTGAAAAGGCCTGGCTGGTGCATGGCGGCGATGGCTCGGACGAGCTGTCGATCGTCGCCGCCTCGCCGGTCTGCGAGCTTGACGCCGGCGAGATCCGCGAGTTCACGGTGCATCCCGAAGACGCCGGCCTGCCCGCCTACCCGTTCGAGGCGATCCAGGGCGGCACCCCGGCGGAAAACGCCGTGGCCTTCCGCGCGCTTCTCGACGGCGCCAAGGGCGGCTTCCGCGATGCGGTGCTTCTCAATGCCGCCGCCGCGCTGGTGGTGGCGGACAAAGCGAAGACCCTGAAGGAAGGCGTTGAAATCGCCCGCGAAAGCCTGGATTCCGGCAAGGCCAAGGCCAAGATCGAGGCGCTGGCCCGGATCACCCACGCCCCGGTCGCGCATGGCTGAGATCCCGGCCCCGCCCGAGAGCTGGGCCGACCTGCCGTTCTTTGCCGCCGACTGGCCCGCCCTTGCCACCCGCCTTGCCACCGCGCCGGGCTGGCAACCCGCCGACCCGTTCCGCGCCCTGCGCCTGACGCCGCGCGGGCAAACCCGGGTGGTGATCCTTGGCCAAGACCCCTACTCCACGCCGGGCCGCGCCACCGGGCTGGCGTTTTCCTTCCCGCCGGGCGAACGGCCACGGCATTCGCTGCACAACATCCTCGCCGAGCTTGCCGCCGACACCGGCCAGAGCAAGGCCGATGGCGACCTGACCGGCTGGGCGACCCAAGGCGTTCTCCTCCTCAACACCGTCCTCACCGTGCCCCTGAACGCCGCCAATGGCCACAAGGGCTGGGGCTGGGAGCCGCTTGTGGCGCAAATCCTCACCGCCCTTGCCGACGACGGGCCAAAGGCCTTCATCCTCTGGGGCGCCCCGGCGCAAAAGCTCTGCGCCCGCCTGCCCCGCACTGGCCACCTGTTCCTGACCGCCCCCCATCCCTCGCCGCTCTCCGCCCATCGCGGCTTTTTCGGCTCGCGCCCCTTCAGCGCCGTCAACCGCTGGCTCGCCGCCCGCGGCGAGCAGCCCGTCGACTGGTCCGCGTAAGGCTTCCCTTCGCTGCCCGGCCGCGCTAGACCCAAGACAACGCCAGCCTTTCATACTGGCTGAAATATCCCACGGGGGTCCGGGGGTGTGAAACCCCCGGGGCGCCAGCCAAGAGGAAACCCGATGTCGACCATTCTTGACCGGATCAAGTCCTACAAGCTCGAGGAGGTCGCCACGCGGAAGGCCGCCCGGCCGCTCGCCGCGGTCGAGGATGCGGCCAAGGCCGCCCCCGCCCCGCGCGGCTTTGCCCGTGCGCTGACCGAAGCGGCGGCGCAAGGCTACGGGCTGATTGCCGAAATCAAGAAGGCCAGCCCCTCCAAGGGCCTGATCCGCGCCGATTTCGACCCGCCGGCGCTGGCCCGCGCCTATGAGGCCGGTGGCGCCACCTGCCTTTCGGTGCTGACCGACACCCCGTCGTTTCAGGGCGAGGACAGCTTTCTTGTCGCCGCGCATGATGCGGTGAAACTTCCCTGCCTGCGCAAGGATTTCCTCTACGACACCTATCAGGTGACCGAGGCGCGGGCGCTGTCGGCCGATTGCATCCTCATCATCATGGCCTCGGTCAGCGACCAACAGGCGCAAGAGCTGGAGGCCGCCGCCTTCGCCCTTGGCATGGATGTGCTGATCGAGGTGCATGACCGGGCCGAGCTTGACCGCGCGACGCAGTTGAAATCGCCGCTGATCGGCATCAACAACCGCAACCTGCACACCTTCGAAGTCACGCTCGACACCACGCGGCAGCTTGCCCGCCATGTGCCGGAGGACCGGCTGATCGTCTCGGAATCCGGGCTTTTCACCCCCGCCGATCTGGCCGATGTCGCCGCCTATGGCGCGCGCTGCTTCCTGATCGGCGAGGCGCTGATGCGGCAGGCCGACGTGACCGCCGCCACCCGCGCCATCCTGTCCCGGCCGCTGACCTCGGAGAACGGCGCATGAGCGGCCTCACCCATTTCGACGATCAGGGTCAGGCCCATATGGTCGATGTGTCCGGCAAGCCCGTGACGGCGCGCGTCGCGGTGGCGCGGGGCCATGTGGTGATGTCGGCCGAGACGCTGGCGCTTGTCACCTCTGGCGCCGCGAAGAAGGGCGATGTCCTGGGCGTGGCGCGGCTGGCCGGCATCATGGGCGCGAAAAAGACTGCCGATCTGATCCCGCTCTGCCACCCCCTGCCGATCACCAAGGTCGCGGTCGAGCTGACCCCCGACGCCAGCCTGCCCGGCATCGTCGTCGAGGCGACGGTGAAGACCGGCGGTCAGACCGGAGTGGAGATGGAGGCGCTGACTGCCGTCTCGGTGGCCTGCCTGACGATCTACGACATGGTCAAGGCGGTGGAAAAATCCATGCGGATCGAAGGCATCCGCCTGATCCTGAAAGACGGCGGCAAGTCCGGCCGGTTTGAGGCACAGGAATGATCACTGTCGAGGAAGCGCTTCAGCGCTGTTTCGCCCTAGTCACGCCGCTGCCGGCCGAGACCGTGCCCCTGCGGCAGGCCGCGGGCCGTGTGCTGGCCGCCGCCGCCACCGCGCGCCTGACCCAGCCGCCATTCGACGCCTCGGCCATGGATGGCTACGCGCTTGGCCGCGCAGGCGCCGCCGGGGCCGGCTATAGCGTCATTGGCGAGGCCGGGGCTGGCCATGCCTTCGAAGGCCGGCTTTCCCCCGATCAGGCCACCCGCATCTTCACCGGCGCCCCCCTGCCGGAAGGCGCGGAAACCATTGCCATTCAAGAGGATGTCACGGTTTCCGGCAGCGCGATCACCGTCAACGCTGCCACCCGCCCCGGCGACAATATCCGCCGGCGAGGGCAGGATTTCGCCCTTGGCGACGCGCTTTCCGCGCCCCGCCGCCTGCGCGCCAATGACCTTGCGCTGCTGGCCGCGATGAACATTGCCGACATTCCGGTCGCCCGCCGCCCGGTGGTGGCGATCATCGCCACCGGCGACGAACTGGTGATGCCCGGCGACACCCCCGGCCCCGAGCAGATTGTCGCCTCGAACCTGTTTGCGCTGGAAGCCATGGCGCGGGCCGAGGGCGCCGAGGTGCGGCTTCTGCCCATCGCCCGCGACACCGAGGACGACCTGCGGCAGGTGTTCGCCCTCGCCGAGGGCGCCGACCTGATCGTGACCATCGGCGGCGCGTCGGTTGGCGACCATGACCTTGTCGGCCGGGTTGCCGAGGGCATGGGACTGGAGCGGGCGTTCTGGAAGATCGCCATGCGGCCCGGCAAGCCCCTGATGGCCGGGCGGCTGGGCGCGGCGCTGATGCTGGGCCTGCCCGGCAACCCGGTTTCGGCCATCGTCTGCGGCCACCTGTTTCTTCTGCCGATGCTCAGGGCGATGCAGGGCCTGCCCGCCGCCGCCTCCCCGACCGCCCGCGCGGTGCTGGCCGAGGATGTCGGCCCCGCCGGCCCGCGGGTGCATTACATGCGCGCCCGCCTGTCGCCCGGCGACGGGCTGCCCCTGATCGCCCCCTTCGTGTCGCAGGATTCCGCGCTGCTGCGCATCCTGACCGAGGCCGATGCCCTGCTGATCCGCCCGCTTGGCGACGGGCCGCGCCGCGCCGGCGAGGTGGTAGACTACCTGCCGCTCTGATCCTGCCGGTGCCGCGCCTCGGCCTGCCCGCAGTCTGCGCTCCGCGCGGGGATATTTGGGCCAGTATGAAAGGTCAGCATGAAAGGCCCGCGCGGAATGGCTTGACACAATGCGGGAACAAGGGCAGAACATATCGGAAACACAAGCCACGGGGTGCGGGCATGCTCACGCGCAAGCAGTTGGAACTTCTGGATTTCATCAAGACCCGGATGGACCGTGACGGTGTTCCCCCCTCGTTTGACGAGATGAAGGATGCGCTTGACCTGCGCTCGAAATCCGGCATCCACCGGCTGATTACGGCGCTGGAGGAACGCGGCTTCATCCGCCGCCTGGCGCACCGCGCCCGGGCGCTGGAAATCGTCAAGCTGCCCGAGGCGATGGAAAAGCCCGGCTTCACCCCCAAGGTGATCGCCGGCGACAAGGTAGACCCGCCGCGCGGGGCGATGCCGGTCGAGGCGGTCTATGCAATGGAACTGCCGGTGATGGGCCGCATCGCCGCCGGCGTCCCGATCGAGGCGATTTCCCATGTCTCGCACCATGTCGCGGTGCCGGGCAGCATGCTGTCGGGCCGCGGCCAGCATTACGCGCTGGAGGTGAAGGGCGATTCGATGATCGAGGCCGGGATCAACGATGGCGATATCGTGGTGATCCGCGAACAGGACACCGCCGAGAGCGGCGATATCGTGGTGGCGCTGGTTGAAGATCACGAGGCGACGCTGAAACGCTTCCGCCGCAAGGGCAACATGATCGCGCTCGAGGCGGCCAACCCAGCCTATGAGACGCGGGTGTTTCCCGATCACCTGGTCAAGGTGCAGGGCCGGCTGGTCGGGCTGATCCGGAGCTATTGACGCAACCGCCCGGCCCGCGCCATTCCGCTGCCGGGCGGCCAGTCGCCGCGCGCGGGGCGGCTCCGATACCATTAGCCGCGCCGCCCCCGGATCACCAGACGAGGTCCGGCAGGTCGGGCAATCCGGCCTTTCCCGTCCAGATGCGGCCCGCCCGCGCCGCGGGCAGGAGGATCCAGCCTTCGCGCCCCCGCCAAAGGGCCAGCGCCCCGGTCTTGCGCAACAGCGCCCGGTCGATCAGGCGACAGCCCTCCGGCGCCCGTCCGGCGGCATCGCTGGCAAGGATCACCAGATCGGCGGCGGCACAGGCGGCGGCCAGATCGGGGGTCTTTCCGGTCAGGACGATACCTCTGAACGGCCCGCCGCACTCTGCGCCCGCGGGGCATCTCTCGGCTCCCCTCCCCCTCGTGGGGAGGAGCTGGGGGTGGGGGGCACCTGGCGGCTCGCTTGGCGTCACGTCTGGCCTTTCATCCGGCAGCACAAAGCCCCGCGCCGTCTTTGGCCCGGAAAACCCAGGCCGCAGGAAGGCCGCGGCCTGGGTGGCAAGATCGCCGTCCTTTTCCAGCCAGGCCCCGGCGGTAAACCCCGCCCCCTTTTCGGCCGAAAGCGCCCGCCCCTCCGGCCCCATGAGACCGACCAGCGCGCCATCGCCGCTGATGAGCAGGATCGGCCGCCCGGTCATGGCCCAGAGCGCCGCCCCCAAGGCCAGCGGCAACAGCGACAACCCCCGCACTCGGCCCCGCATCAGCACCAGCCAGCAGCCCGCGACGGTCAAGAGCGGCAAGACCCATGGCCCCGGCGCGACGATGGGTGTGACCGCGCCCTCCAGCCCGGCGATCCAGTGCGCCACGAACAGGATCCAGCGCGCCGCCAGTTCCATCAGCCACAGCGCCGGCGCGGCAAGACCGATGGGCGCCAAGAGCGCCGCCACCGCCCCCGCCGCCATCAGAAGGCTCATCACCGGCACGGTCAGCAGGTTTGCCACCAGCCCGTAATCGGTGAACCGGTTGAAGGTCGCCGCCGCGTAGGGCGCCGTCGCCGCCCCGGCGATGACCGAGGACAGGACCAGCGTGAACACCGGCAGAACCCAGCGCGGCAGGCGTTCGCGCATCACCCGGCCCTCCAGCGCACCAAAGCCCGCGATCAGGGCGACGGTCGCGGCAAAGGACAGCTGGAACCCCGGTTCCGTCAGGCTTTCGGGCTGCCACACCAGCAGCACCACCGCCGAAAGCGCCACCGACCGCAGGGTCAGCGCGCGCCGGTCGAACAGAATCGCGCCCAGCATCACCGAGACCATCAGGAAGGCGCGTTCGGTTGCCACATTTGCCCCTGACAGCAGCAGGTAGAACAACGCCACCGCAAAGGCCACGATCGCCGCCAGCTTCTTGGTGTTCACCCGCAGCGCAAGCGGCGGCACCAGCGCCAGCCCATGGCGCAACAGCACAAAGACAAATCCGGTGAGGAAGGCCATGTTCATGCCCGAAATCGCCAGCAGATGCGCGAGGTTCGAATCGCGCAGCGCCTCGACCGTCTCCTTGGAAATCCCCGACCTGTCGCCGGTCATCGCCCCGCTGGCAAAGGCTCCGGCATCGCCCGGCAGGGCCGCCATGATCCCGCGCGACAGCCGCATCCTGAGCCGGTTCACCAGCTGCGTGCCGGGGGCGGGGTCTTCCCAGACCACCACCGGCGTACGGCTGTAGCCGACCGCCCCCAGACCATCGAAGAACGCCATGCGGCGAAAGTCGAAGCCGCCCGGTTCCGTCGGCCCTTCCGGTGCGGCAAGGCGGGCAGTCAGCAGCACCACCTGCCCCGGATCCGGATCCGGCACCGGCACCTCGCCGTGCAGCGAAATCCGCACCCGCGCCGGGGTCTTGTCGGGTGGCAGCTCCAGCACAACATGGTCCAGCGTCAGCCGCAGCGCGTCGGACTGCGAGCGGTCGATCTCGACGATGCGGCCCTGCACCGGGCCGGCATAGGGCTGCTCCAGCATCGGGGCGGCGACCAGATGCGCCCGCGCCCCCGCTGCCAGAAACCCGGCCAGCAGGCAGGCCGCAATGACGGCCAGCGGATGCGCGAGTTCCGGCCCATGGCGCCAGAATCCGAGGCAGCACCCCAACCCGAGCGCCGCCGCGCCATAGCTTAGCATCCCCGGCTCCTGCGCAAGTCCGAACCACAGCCCGATTCCCGCGCCAAGAAACACCGGCACCCACGGAAACAGCAGCCCCCGCATGTCAAGCAGCCGGTACAGCGGCCAGAGAAGCCAGCGCGTCATCCCCGCCACCTTGTTTTGCGCCCCGCGATTGCCTAAAGCTCTGCCGATCCTAATGCCCTCTTGGTTTCCGAAAGGTTAACGCCGCATGACCTCCCAGGTAGTCACCCGCTTCGCCCCCTCGCCCACCGGGTTTCTGCACATCGGCGGCGGGCGGACGGCGCTGTTCAACTGGCTTTACGCCCGCGGACGCGGCGGCAAGTTCCTGCTCCGCATCGAGGACACCGACCGCGAACGCTCCACCCCCGAGGCGACCGCGGCGATTCTGAAGGGGCTGAGCTGGCTGGGCCTTGACTGGGACGGCGAGGTGGTCAGCCAGTTCGACCGCCGCGGCCGCCATGCCGAGGTGGCGCATGAAATGCTGGCCCGCGGCACCGCCTACAAATGCTTTTCCACGCCCGAGGAAATCGCCGCCTTCCGCGCCGAGGCCGAGGCGAAAGGCGCCTCCTACGCCGTCTTTCAAAGCCCTTGGCGCGATGCCGACCCTGCAAGCTACCCCGATGCGCCCTATGCGATCCGCATGAAGGCACCGCGCGACGGGGTGACGGAAATCCGCGACGAGGTTCAGGGAATCGTAACGATCCGGAACGAAACTCTGGACGACATGATCGTCCTGCGCTCGGATGGCACGCCGACCTATATGCTCGCCGTGGTGGTGGACGATCACGACATGGGCGTGACCCATGTGATCCGGGGGGATGACCATCTGAACAACGCCGGCCGCCAGCAGATGGTCTATGACGCGATGGGCTGGCCGGTGCCGGTCTGGGCCCATATCCCGCTGATTCACGGCCCCGATGGCAAAAAGCTGTCCAAGCGCCATGGCGCGACCGGGGTCGAGGAATATCAGGCCATGGGCTATCCGGCGGCGGGGATGCGCAATTATCTGACGCGGCTTGGCTGGGCGCATGGCGACGCCGAGATCTTCACCAGCGCCGAGGCGATGACGATGTTCGACCTGAAGGGAATCGGTCGCGCGCCGGCCCGGCTGGATTTCAGGAAGCTGGAAAACACCTGCGGCCATCACCTGGCGATGACCGCCGATGCTGCACTGCTGCATGAACTGGAGGCCTTCCTTGTCGCCGCCGGGCGGCCCGCCCTGACCGACACCCAGCGCGACCGGCTGTCGCGGGGGCTGTACTGCGTGAAGGACCGGGCGAAAACCTTCCCGGAACTGCTTGAAAAGGCAGAGTTTGCGCTAACGTCGCGCCCGGTGGCGCCGGACGAGGCGGCGGCGAAGACTCTGGATTCGGTATCCCGTGGTATACTGAAATCATTGACGCCGCGCCTGCAAAATGCTAGCTGGACAAAGGAAGGGCTGGAAACCATCCTCAACGATGCTGCCGCAGAAAACGGGATCGGTTTCGGCAAGCTCGCCGCGCCGCTCCGCGCGGCCTTGGCGGGACGGACAGCCACGCCCAGCGTGTTCGACATGATGCTGGTCATCGGTCGTGATGAGACGATTGCACGGCTGCTGGACGCCGGGGCCTGACCCCACCGCCCAGAGCCGGAAACCAGGAACGCCGCCCGGCATGGCCCATGCCGGAGCCTTTGATGGGGACGGAAGATGGCCGAACAGACCAAGACCGCAACGCTCAGCCTTGACGGCAAGACCTATGACCTGCCGGTCTACGCCCCGACCCTCGGGCCGGAAGTCGTCGATATCGGCAAGCTTTATGCCCAGGCTGATGTCTTTACCTTCGACCCTGGCTTCACCTCGACGGCGGCCTGCGAAAGCACGATCACCTATATCGACGGTGACAAGGGCGAGCTGCTGCATCGCGGCTATCCGATCGAACAGCTGGCCGAACACTCGCATTACCTCGAGGTCTGCTATCTGCTGCTTTACGGCGAACTGCCAACCGCTGCCCAGCTCAAGGACTTCGAAGCGCGTGTGACCAAGCACACGATGGTGCATGAACAGATGCACAACTTCTTCCGCGGGTTCCGCCGTGACAGCCACCCGATGGCGACCATGGTCGGCGTCGTCGGCGCCATGTCGGCCTTCTACCACGACAGCCTTGACATCAACGACCCCTGGCACCGCGAAGTCGCCTCGATCCGGATGATCGCCAAGCTGCCGACCATCGCCGCCATGGCCTACAAGTATTCGATCGGCCAGCCCTTCGTCTATCCGAAGAACGCGCTGTCCTATGCCGGCAACTTCCTGCACATGTGCTTTGCGGTGCCGACCGAGGACTATGTCGTCAACCCGGTCCTCGAAAAGGCGATGGACCGCATCATGATGCTGCACGCCGACCATGAACAGAACGCCTCGACCTCGACAGTGCGTCTGGCCGGCTCGTCGGGCGCCAACCCGTTTGCCTGCATCGCCGCCGGCATCGCCTGCCTTTGGGGCCCGGCCCATGGCGGCGCCAACCAGGCCTGCCTTGAAATGCTGAAGGAAATCGGCACTGTCGACCGCATCCCGGAATATGTCGCCAAGGCCAAGGACAAGAACTCGGGCTTCCGCCTGATGGGCTTCGGCCACCGGGTCTACAAGAACTTCGACCCGCGGGCGACGGTGATGAAACAGTCGGCGGACGAGGTGCTGGGCCTGCTCGGCATCGAGAACAACCCGCTCCTGCAGGTCGCCAAGGAACTGGAGCGCATCGCGCTGTCGGATGACTATTTCATCTCGAAAAAGCTCTACCCCAACGTCGACTTCTACTCGGGCATCATCCTCGAGGCGATGGGCTTCCCGACCTCGATGTTCACGCCCATCTTCGCCATCTCGCGCACCGTCGGCTGGATCAGCCAGTGGAAAGAGATGATCGGCGAGAAGAACCAGAAGATCGGCCGCCCGCGCCAGCTTTACGTCGGTGCCGCGAAGCGCGACTATGTCGACACCCGCCATCGCTGAGGCGGAAAGACGCGCATGACAGCAGGGCGGTCCGGCGTGGACCGCCCTTTTGCGTTGCGCCCGGCGCTCAAAACCACCATGTCTTCATCTGTTCCCAAATATCCCACGGGGGTCCGGGGGTGTGAAACCCCCGGTCACGACGCTTGACCCAAGACAGCGGCCGCCTGATCGGCCTCGACATCGCCCGCAGCGCAGCCCTCCTAGGCATGGCGGCCTTCCATCTGGTCTTTGACCTGCAGATGTTCGGCCTCCTGCCCTATGGCACCACGCTGCATCCGGTCTTCTACTGGCACGCCCGGATCGTGGCGGGCAGCTTCCTGTTTCTCGCCGGCGCCTCGCTCTGGCTGGCCCATGGCGCCGGCCTGCGCTGGCCCGCCTTCTGGCGACGCTGGGGCAAACTCGTTGCCGCGGCGGCGCTGGTCAGCGCGGGCACCTACGCGGCGCTGCCCGAGTATTTCGTCTATTTCGGCATCCTGCATTGCATCGCCGTCTGCAGCCTGATCGGGCTGGCCGTGCTGCGCCTGCCGGTGCCGGTCATCGCGCTCGGCGGGACGGCAGTCATGGCCGCGAGCTACCTGCTGCCCTCGCCGGCCTTCAACGCGCCCCTCCTGCGCTTCCTTGGCCTTGCGACCGAGCCGGCGCTGACTGTCGATTTCGAACCGCTGTTTCCCTGGGTCGGCCCGTTTCTACTGGGCCTTGCCGCAGCGAAGCTTGCCGATCAGCTTGGCGCCCTGCGCTGGCTGGCCCGGCCCGACACAGCCGGCCTGCGCCGGCTCGCCTGGCCGGGGCGGCACAGTCTGGTGATCTATCTCCTGCACCAACCCCTCCTGATCGGGCTGATCTACGCCGGGCTCTTCCTGTCGACCCGCCTGCCCTGACACCGCTCAGAACAGACGTGTCAGCGGCCAGGGCATCCAGCTGAAGGGGCGCTCACCTGCGGCTGTCGGGTGAATCGCCTCCGACACATCGCGCCCCACCACGCGCGGGCGGCGCAACAGGAACAGCTTCGCCCAGCCCCGCGTCGTGCCCATCATCGGCGCCGAAGGATCACAGGGGAACCGCCCGTGCCACCCCTGCGGCAGGCGCAGACCAACCGCCTCGGCCCGCTCCAGCATCCACACCAGCGGAATATTCGCCAGGGGCCGTGCGGCGGGATAGGTGCCCACCTGCCCGCCCACATCGGAATGCCCGCCGCGGAACCAGACCTGCTGCACATTGCCCTCCCATCCCGGCGGGCAATCCCACATCACCGGATCGAACACCGCCCGCGTCTCATGCAGGGCCAGCGCCTGAAAGCCGTGGCGGATCGAGGCGCCAAGGTGGTGATTGTGAAAGCGGTATTTCCGGTCGGTCAGCATCCACAGCAGCGGCAGGCGCAGCCCCAGCGCCTTGACGGTGTCCCAGACGCCCACCAGTTCGATCGCGGCCTCGGGGTGGCAATAGGCGCGGGCAAAGGCCTGCGCCGCCGGGCGCTCCGGTCCCATGCGGTAATGGCGATAGGCAAGCTTGATGACCCGCTCCACCGCCTTTTCGCGCCGCACCAGCCCGACCCGGTCGATCACCCCGGCAAGGCTGCGCACCGCATAGGCCCCGCGCGAATAGCCGAACAGGAAGATCCGGTCGCCGGGGCGATACTGGCTGGCCAGCCAGCCATAGGCGCGGGAGATCTGGCGGCTGAGGCCGCGGCCCTGCAGGAAGCCCCAGGCGTGGCGGATGCCCTCCCATTGCAGGCCTTCCTCGTAATAGACCCGGCGATGCACACCCTTCTGATCTTCCAGCAGGAGTTTCAGCAAAAGCCCGGCGTTGGTCTCATATCCCGGCTCCAGCAGCGAGAGCGTGCCGTCAAGGATGATGACATGATCGACAACACCTCTTTGCCGCCCCGGCGCCGGCGGCGCGGCGGGTTCGGCAGTGGCGACGGGCTTGCCCCGCCACCAAAGCGCGATGCGTTCGACCAGAGACGTGGCACACCCCCAAACCGCAATCGGCCACATCAGGCGGCCACAGCTCCATCATAGACAGAACAAGGTTAAGAAAATGACGCAAAACGGGCACCCGCAAGGGGTGCCCGCCACACGGTTCTGAAATTTCCGCGGAAAGTTACAGTTTCTGGCCCAGAACCGTGACCATCGCCAGCTCGCCAAAGCCGTTGAAGCGGCTGTTGGTCACCGTGGAATAGGCGCCCATGCCTTCGAAGATCACGAAATCGCCCTCGGCGATGTCATCGGGGAGGGGCACATCGCCCGGCAGGCGGTCCACCGAATCACAGGTCGGGCCAAAGCAGACCCGGCCATGCACCGCGCCCTTGCGCTGCTCGCCCTGGGGCGTCAGAACCGTGATGCGGTCAATGATGCCGATCTGGCCGAGTTCAAAGAGCGAGCCATAAAGCCCGTCATTGAGAAAGACATGGATGCCATCCCGCACCGCCTTGACGCGCGCGGCAAGGGTGAAGGCGTCGCCGCACACCGCGCGGCCCGGCTCGCAGACCAGCGCCGGACGGTCTGTGCCGAAGGCCTCGGTCGCGACGCGGTCGATGGTGGCGAAGGTTTCATCCAGCTGCGGTGCCACGCCCACGGCGCGGTGGTTCGGGAAGCCGCCGCCGACGTTCAGCCGGGCGATCTTGACGCCGGCCTTGCGGGCGATCACCGCCGCCTCGCGGATATAGGCCGCCCAGGCGTTCGGATCGGTGCATTGCGTGCCGGGGTGGAAGGTGATCGAGGGGATATAGCCCGCTGCCGCCACCGTTTTCAGCAGCTCGACCGCGACATCCTCGGTCGCGCCGAACTTGGCGCCGAAGTTATAGGCGGCGCCGGCCACCGGCAGCTTGAAACGCACCGAGATTTCACAACCTGCCGCCGGCACCAGTTCGATCAGCTTGGCCAGTTCGCTGTGGCTGTCGACCGAATAGGACTTCACGTCCCGCGCAACGGCATGGGCGATCTCGGAGCGCGAGCGCACCGGGTTGTTGTAATGAATCGCGGCATCGGGGGCGAGACGACGGATCAGGTCGATCTCGAAGGGCGAGGCGCAGTCAAAGCCCCTGACCCCGGCGGCGACCAGATTCTCGATCATCTCCTCGCCGGGATTGGATTTGACGGCATAGGTGACAAGGCCGGGAAAGCCCGTCAGAAACTTGCGCGCCACGGCCTGCACGGCGCTGGGGGCGAAGAACAGCACCGGGTTTTCCGGGCTTTGCGTCTTCAGGAATTCGGTCGGATTGGTCCAGATCGTCTTGGACAGTCCCATCGGCGTGATCCTTTCTGCCAACAAGATGCGTGTCCTCCTCCATTGCCACACCAGATATGGTATGGACGGACTCGGCCCCCGCGTGGTTTTTCCAACCAGGCCAGGTGCGTATGAGCCGCCCTTTTCCTGCAACTGAGGATGCCGCATATGGGGTACAACTTCACCGGTTAAAACTACATTTCTGCCTGATTTTGACGGCATAACGACAGCATTTCGATACATTGTGCAAGGTTTGCCCCGAAAAGCGCCCCGACCGGGCGTGTCGGGCAGCGCCTGTCGTGGCAGTGCGGAAACATGATCAAATTTCCAGACGGAGATGATCAAATTTCCAACCCGCCAGTACGACCCGCCCGCGGGCGCCGTTCGGGCAAAAGGCTCTGGCCAACCGGTCGAATTGCTTGCTATGCAAGGCAATCTGACGAAACGGGGCTGCGACCTGCATGGATGATCTGGACCGCAACATTCTGACGCTGCTGGGGGCCGATGCCCGCATGTCGGTGGCCACGCTGGCGCGGCGGCTGAAAGTGGCGCGCTCCACCATTCAGGCCCGGCTGGAGCGGCTGGAGACCACCGGAATCATCGCCGGCTACACGCTGAAACTGGGCGAGGCGGCGCGGCAGGGACGGCTTCGCGCCAGCGTGCTGCTGACCATCGAGCCGCGCTCGCAGGCCGCGATCCTGACCCGGCTGAAAGGCATCGGCGAGGTGGAGCGGGTCTTCACCACCTCGGGCCGGTTCGACCTTTTGTTGCAGGTCGCCGCTTCGAACACTCAGGTGCTGGATTCGGTGCTGGACCAGATCGGCGCGCTGACCGGGGTCAAATCCTCCGAAAGCCTGATCCACCTGTCGACCCGGCTGGATCGGGCGGTCTGAGCGGAAACCAGCGGCGGGCTTTGCCAGCCCTTCCGGCCGACCGGGGCGCGGAGGGACAGCATGCAGCCTCCGGCGGGAGTATTTGGGCCAAGAGGAAGCACTGCCGCTTGGCCTTTTGCCCGTGATTGGCTAAAGCCTGCGGGACGATGTGAGGATGCCCGCGATGCCGATGGAAAAGACCTTCTCCCCCGCCGAGGCCGAAGCCCGGATTTCGAAGCTCTGGCTGGAGGAAAAGGCCTTCCGCGCCGGGGCGAATGCCAAGCCGGGACACCCTGCGTTTTCGGTGATGATCCCGCCGCCGAACGTGACGGGCAGCCTGCATATGGGCCATGCCTTCAACAACACGCTGCAGGACATTCTGGTGCGCTGGCACCGGATGCGCGGCGATGACACGCTCTGGCAGCCCGGCACCGATCATGCCGGCATTGCCACCCAGATGGTGACCGAGCGCGAGATGGCGCAGAACGGCGAACCCTCGCGCCGCGAAATGGGGCGCGAGGCGTTCCTGTCCCGGGTCTGGCAGCAGAAGGTCAAATCGCGCGGCACCATCATTGGCCAGTTGCAGCGGCTCGGCGCCTCCTGCGACTGGGACCGCGAGGCCTTCACCATGTCGGGCGCACCGGGGGCGCCGGCGGGCGAGGCCGGCAACTTCCATGACGCCGTGATCAAGGTCTTTGTCGAGATGTATCGCAAGGGGCTGATCTATCGCGGCAAGCGGCTGGTGAACTGGGACCCGCATTTCGAAACCGCGATTTCCGACCTTGAGGTGGAAAACACCGAAGTCGCCGGCCACATGTGGCATTTCAAATACCGGCTCGCGGGCGGCGAAACCTATGACTATGTCGAGAAGGACGCCGACGGCACTGTGACCCTGCGCGAGACGCGCGATTACATCTCGATCGCCACCACCCGGCCCGAAACCATGCTGGGCGACGGCGCGGTGGCGGTGCATCCCAGTGACGAACGCTATGCCCCGATCGTCGGCAAGATGGTGCATCTGCCGCTCTGTGACCGCCTGATCCCGATCATTGCCGACGAATACCCGGACCCGGATTTCGGCTCGGGCGCGGTGAAGATCACCGGCGCACATGATTTCAACGACTATGGCGTGGCCAAGCGCAACGCCCTGCCCTGCTACCGGCTGATGGACAGCCGCGGCCGGATGCGGGCCGATGGTGCGGCCTATGACATCGCCGTGCGGCGCGCCCGCGAGATCGCCGCCGGCTCTGCGACCAGCGAATCCGAAGTCGACAGCCTGAACCTCGTGCCCGAGAAATACCGCGGGCTGGACCGGTTCGAGGCGCGCAAGCTGGTGGTGGCCGACATCAATGCGCAAGGCCTGTCCGTCGTGGTCAAGGTCAAGTCGATCGACCCGGAGACCAACGCGGAAGACTGGAAGAACCTGCCTTTCGTCGAGGACAAGAAGATCATGCAGCCCTTTGGCGACCGCTCCAAGGTCGTCATTGAACCCATGCTGACCGACCAGTGGTTCGTCGACACCGCCAAGATCGTCGAACCCGCGCTGGAGGCGGTGCGGACCGGCAAGACGAAGGTCATCCCGGACTCGGGCGAAAAGACCTATTATCACTGGCTGGAGAACATCGAACCCTGGTGCATCTCGCGCCAGCTGTGGTGGGGCCACCAGATTCCGGTGTGGTATGGGCTGGCGCTCGACCCGGGCAGCTTCACCGATGACGAAGGCGACGATGCGCTGGACGAGGTGGAACTGCTCACCATCCTCGGCGATGGCGGTCCGAGCGAACGCGAAGCCCGCCATCATTGCGCCGCCGATTTCGCCACTGTGACCGAGGCGTTCCGCGACGATCTCGCCGCCCTGCCGCATCCCTTGAACGCCTGCCGCGTGGTCGAGGTCGCCAATCGCCACGCCGCCGTGACGCTCTTGGCGCAGTCGCTGGCCGATTACAACCTGAGCCAGGACCCGACGCATCTGGCCTACCCGGTCTGGCGCGACCCCGACGTCCTGGACACCTGGTTCTCCTCGGGCCTCTGGCCGATCGGCACGCTGGGCTGGCCCGAACCCACCCCGGAACTGGCGCGGTATTTCCCGACCAGCGTTCTGGTGACCGGGGCCGACATCCTGTTCTTCTGGGTCGCCCGGATGATGATGATGCAGCTGGCGGTGGTGGACCAGATTCCGTTCCACACCGTCTATCTGCACGGGCTTGTCCGCGACGCCAAGGGCAAGAAGATGTCGAAATCCTTGGGCAATGTCATCGACCCGCTGGAAATCATCGACGAATTCGGCGCCGACGCGCTGCGGTTTGCCAATGCGGCGATGGCCTCGCTTGGCGGCGTCTTGAAACTCGACACCCAGCGCATCGCCGGCTACCGGAACTTCGGCACCAAGCTGTGGAACGCCTGCCGCTTTGCCGAGATGAACGGCGTCTGGGAGGGCCATGCCACCCAGAACGCCGCCCCCAGGGCCGAGGCCACTGCCAACCGCTGGATCATCGGAGAAACCGCCCGCACCCTGGCCGAGGTGAACGAGGCGCTGGAAAACTTCCGCTTCGACCAGGCCGCCGACACGCTTTACAAATTCGTCTGGGGCAAGGTCTGCGACTGGTATGTCGAATTTGCCAAGCCGCTCTTCGATGGCGCCCATGCGGATGAGACCCGCGCCACCATGGCCTGGGTGCTGGATCAGTCGATGATCCTTTTGCACCCGTTCATGCCCTTCCTCACCGAAGAACTCTGGTCCACCACCGGAATCCGCGCCAAGCGGCTGGTCCATACCGACTGGCCAGCCTTCGCCGACCTGACCGATGCGGCGGCGGCGACCGAGATGGGCTTCGTCACCGGGCTGATCGACGAAATCCGCTCGGCGCGGGCGCAGGTGCATGTGCCGGTCGGCCTGAAATGCGATCTGGTGGCAACCGAACTTTCGCCCGCCGCCCGCGCGGCCTGGGCGCGCAACGAAGCCCTGATCCGCCGCATGGCGCGCATCGAAGGCTTCAGCGAAGGGCCGGCGCCGAAAGGCTCCATCGCCATCGCCATGGAGGGCGCGGGCTTTGCCCTGCCGCTCGAAGGTCTGATCGACATTGCCGAGGAAAAGGCGCGGCTGGCCAAGGCCATGGACAAGCTGATGAAGGAAATCGGTGGCCTCAAGGGGCGGCTGAACAACCCCAATTTCGTCAAATCTGCCCCCGAAGAGGTGATCGACGAGGCCCGCGCCAATCTGGAAGCCCGCGAGGACGAGGCCGCCAAGCTGCAGGCTGCCGCCAGCCGGCTCGCCGAAATCGGCTGAGGTCATCTGTTCGAAAATATCCTCGGGGGGTTGAATGGCCGCAGGCCAGAAGGGGGGCAGACAGCCCCCCTTCTTCTTCCGGCAGGCGATTTCCGGCGCGGAAATCGCGGCGGAGTTTGGCGCAAGCTCCGGGCCCCTGTCCCCGATTTCTGCGCCAGAAATCGACCGCGGAATTTGCGCCAAATTCCGCCCGCGTCTTGCCCGGACCGGATTTTTGCGCTTCCCTGTTGCCATGACAGCCCTACGCCTCACCCCGCTTGCCGCCTCGCTGCCCTCCACCGTGCCCTTCGTCGGCCCTGAGACGCAGGAGCGCAGCCTTGGCCGCCCGTTCCGCGCCCGGCTTGGTGCCAATGAAAGCCTGTTCGGCCCCTCGCCCCACGCCATCGCGGCCATGGCCAAGGCCGCGACAGAAGTCTGGATGTATGGCGACCCCGAGCTTTTCGAGCTGAAGGCCGCGCTTGCCGCGCATCACGCCTGCCGCCCGGACCATATCGTTGTCGGTGAAGGGATTGACGGGCTGCTGGGCTATCTCACCCGGCTGATGATTGCGCCGGGTGACAAGGTTGTCACCTCGCTCGGCGCCTATCCGACCTTTCCCTTCCACGTCGCGGGCTTTGGCGGCGAGATCATCCGCGTGCCCTACAAGGGCGACCATGAAGACCCCGAGGCGCTGGTCGCTTGCGCCCGGGCGCACCGGCCGAAACTGGTCTATCTCGCCAACCCCGACAACCCGATGGGCAGCCATCACGCCGGCCCGGTGATCGAAGCCATGGTCGCGGCGCTGCCGCCTGAAAGCCTGCTCATTCTGGACGAGGCCTATATCGACCTCGCCCCGCCCGGCACCGCGCCGATGATCGCACCGGACGATCCCCGCGTCATCCGCTTCCGTACCTTTTCAAAGGGTTACGGCATGGCGGGCCTGCGCGTCGGCTATGCGATCTGCGCCCCGGACCTGGCGCGGGCCTTCGACAAGATCCGCAACCATTTCGGCATGGGCCGCATCGCGCAGGCGGGGGCGCTGGCGGCGCTGGCCGATCAGGACTGGCTGGCAAAGGTGCGGGCCGGCGTCGCCGAAGGCCGTGACCGGCTGGCCGCCATCGCCCGCGCCAATGGCGCGACCGCCCTGCCCTCGGCCACCAATTTCGTGACGATGGACCTTGGCCGCGACGGCGATTTCGCCCGCGCCACCTTGCGCGAACTGACCGGGCTTGGCGTCTTTGTCCGCATGCCGGGCGTCGCGCCACTGGACCGCTGCCTGCGCGTCAGCGTCGGCGACAAGGCAGCGCTGGACATCTTTGAAGACTGCCTGCCGCGGGCGCTGCAGGCCGCCCGCTAGGTCATTCCGCGGCCATGTCGGGCGAGGCCGGGCCGACTGGCGGTGCCGCGCCGGGGCTGACCTCGGCCGGCCCGAGCCGGCGGGTTGCCACAAAGGCTGCGTCCTGTCCGGTCTCGGGGCGGGGGTCCGCAGGGCGCGGGACCTCGGCCTCCAGCACCCGGCGGAACACCAGAAGGTTCTGATAGCTGGTCTTGGTGCCGGTCAGGCCCGACCGCTCGTCGACGGGCAGGGTATCGGCGCGGATGTAATCCCAGCCCTGCGCCCCCATCTCGTTCATCAGCGCTGTCAGCGCCAGCGCGAAGCGGTCCTCGGTCGTCTTCACCCCGCGGGCCTTTTCTCCCCGGCGCGGGGCGGGAATGACTTTGAACTCATAGCGGGGCATGGGCGTCTCCATCGGCAATGCCGGGCAATCTACACAGATTCGCCCCGCAAGGCCAAGGCAGCGCAGGGCTTTCCGGCAAAGCCGGCGGAGAGGCGCCACCCCGCCGGTTGCAGGGCCGGGCGCCTGCCCCGTCGCTCAAAGACCGAGCTTCTGCGCCACCATGGCATTGACCACCGCCGGGTTGGCCTTGCCGCCAGTGGCCTTCAGCACCTGCCCGGTGAACCAGCCGGCGAGCTTGGCATTGACCTTGGCCTTCTCCACCTGATCGGGGTTGGCGGCAATCAACTCGTCCAGCGCCTTTTCGATGGCGCCAGTGTCGGTCACGGCCTTCATGCCGTGCTTGGCGGCCTGCTCCGCCGGGTCGCCGCCTTCGGTCCAGAGAATCTCGAACAGATCCTTGGCCATCTTGCCGGTGATCTCGCCCTTGGCCAGCAAGTCGAGCATCCCGCCCAACTGCGCCGCGGAAACCGGGCTGTCGGCAATCGCGCGGCCCTCCTTGTTCAGACGTCCAAACAACTCGTTGATGACCCAGTTCGCGGCAATCTTGCCATCGCGGCCCTGCGCCACCGCCTCGAAGAAGGCTGCCGAATCCACCTCGGCCGTCAGCACATTGGCGTCATAGTCGGTCAGCCCGAAATCGCCCATGAAGCGCGCCTTCTTGGCGTCGGGCAGTTCCGGCATGGTGGCGGCAATCTGGTCGACCCAGGCCTGTTCGATCTCCAGCGGCAGCAGGTCCGGGCAGGGGAAATAGCGATAGTCGTGCGCCTCTTCCTTCGAGCGCATCGACCGGGTCTCGCCCTTGTCCGGGTCGTAAAGCCGGGTCTCCTGCATCACCGAACCACCATCCTCGATGATGGCGATCTGGCGCCGCGCCTCATAGTCGATGGCGGCCTGAATGAAGCGCAGCGAGTTCATGTTCTTGATCTCGCAGCGCGTGCCGAGATGGCTGAAGTCCTGCGTTTCCTGATATTTCTCATACTGGCCGGGCTTGCAGACCGAGACGTTCACGTCCGCCCGCAGGTTGCCGTGCTGCATGTCGCCGTCGCAGGTGCCAAGATAGCGCAGGATCTGGCGCAGCTTCGAGACATAGGCCGCCGCCTCCTCCGGCCCGCGGATGTCGGGGCGCGAGACGATCTCCATCAGCGCAACGCCGGTGCGGTTGAAATCGACGAAGGACATCGTCGGGTCCATGTCGTGAATCGACTTGCCGGCGTCCTGCTCCAGATGGATGCGCTCGATCCGCACCCGGCGGGCGACACCGGGGGCGAGTTCCACCAGCACTTCGCCCTCGCCCACGATCGGGTGGTAGAGCTGGCTGATCTGATAGCCCTGCGGCAAGTCGGGGTAGAAATAGTTCTTGCGGTCAAAGGCCGAAACCAGATTGATCTGCGCCTTCAGCCCCAGCCCCGAGCGCACTGCCTGCTCGATGCAAAACTCGTTGATGACCGGCAGCATGCCCGGCATGGCGGCATCGACGAAAGCCACGTTGGAGTTCGGCTCGGCGCCGACCTGCGTCGAGGCGCCGGAAAACAGCTTGGCGTTCGAGGAGACCTGCGCATGGATCTCCATGCCGATCACCAGTTCCCAATCGTGCTTTGCCCCGGCAATCACCTTGGGTTTCGGCGCGGTATAGGTCAGGTCAAGCATGGCAAACCCCTTGGCTGGATTGCCTTCGTCTTAGGCAAAGACAGCTGCCGCGGCAAGGGGCGGCGGGCGGGCAAACCGGCCTTGGTCCGGCGCGAAAGGCGGCAAGAACCCGCCGATGGGCGACCGGATTTGCCGGAATGCTGGACAAGCGCCCCCGCGCGAGGGCATCGCCAAGCGGTCCGCAACAACCCCGAGCCCGCTTTGCCGCGTTTCCGTCCCGTCGCCGCCCTTCCCGTCCTCGCGCTTGCGCTTTCGGCCTGCGTTCCGGCCGGCCTGCCAAAACTGGGCGCGCTGCTGTCCTCCGGCGAGAGGCCCGCAATGCGCTGGGATCACCGGCCGGAAGCGGCGGAGTGGACCGCCCGCAGCCTCGCCGCCATTGCAGCACAGGATGCCGCCCTCGCCGCGCAGGTGCCCGCCGACATCGAGACCTGGTGTCCGGGCTACGAGGAGAACGGCCTCGCCGACCGCCGCGCCTTCTGGGCAGGGATGCTGTCAGCGGTGGCAAAATATGAAAGCAGCTGGAATCCGACGGCCGCGGGCGGCGGCGGGCGCTATATCGGGCTGATGCAGATCTCGCCCGGCTCGGCCCGCAACTATGGCTGCACGGCCACCAGCGCCGGGGCGCTGAAGGACGGCGCGGCCAATCTGGAATGCGCGGTCGAGATGATCGCCCACCATGTCGCCCAGGACGAGGTGGTGGCCGGTCCGGGCAACCGGGGGGTCGGGCGCGACTGGATGCCGTTGCGCAAGGCCGCCAAGCGCGCCGAAATCGCCGGCTGGACTCGCGCGCAAAGCTACTGCCAATAGCGGCACCCCGACCGGACCAGGGGGGCTTCCGCCCCCCTCGCGCGTGCCGCGCTCACCCCCTGAGGATATTTTCGCCACATTGAAGGCGGTGAAGTCTTTCTTAACCAGTCGAGGCCAAACTGCTCCTGCGGTACAGGGAGGGATCCCGATGACCGCCCACGTTGAAGGCACCGCACCTCCCCCCTTGCCCCGCAAGGCCCGAGGTGCGGTTGCCCGCGACGACCTGGCGCCTTCAATGTGGTGCAAATATCCTCTGCGAAGCATGGCACCGAGCCGGTTGGCGGGAACCGCCAGAGGCGAGACAAAGACGTGCCGCGCCTCCGCTGGCGGAGGTGCGGCGCACTCGGATCACGCCCCCAGCATCCGCCCCGCCATTTCCGACAGATCGCGGCTGAGGCCGGGTGTGGCGAGGATGCGGGCAAGTTCGGCCCGGATCATCTCTTGCCGGTCGGCGTCGTAGCGCGGCCAGGTCTCGAAGGCGGTGGACATCCGCGCCGCGGTCTGCGGGTTCAGCGGGTCCAGCCGGATCAGCCAATCGGCAAGCGTCTGATAGCCCGCACCGCTGTCGTGGTGAAAGCCCGCATGGTTGGTCGTCAGCGCTCCGATCACCGCGCGGAAGCGGTTTGGGTTCTTCATGTCGAAATCGGGCCGGGCGGTCAGGCGGGCGACAGTGGCCGCCGCCGCCTCAGGCGCGGCCATGCCAACCTGCACGGCAAACCATTTGTCCATCACCAGCCGGTCATGCGTCCAGCGTGAACCAAAGGCTGCAAGCTCCTGATCGCCATGGCAATTTTCCAGAAGGATTGCCAGAGCGCCGAAGCTCTCGGTCATGTTGTACGCTTGCACAAATGCGGTGCTGGCCGCCTTGCCGCCATCCAGCCGGGTCAGGAAGGCCAGCGCGGCAAGTCGCAGCGCGCGCTTGCCGGCCGGCCCGGCCTCGGCCGAAAATTCCCCCGTCCCCCGGCAGCTGCGCTCCAGCCCGTCCAGCCCCGGTGCCAGCCTCTCGGCCAGCGCCAGCCCCAGGGCGCGGCGGGCGGCGTGGATGCGGGCGGGGTCAGGGACATGGCCCGCGGCGTGCAGAGTGGCCGCCATGTCGTCATCCGACGGCAGCCGCAGCGCCAGCGCCCGGAAGGCCGGGTCAAGGCTGTCGTCGAAGGCCAGCCGCGCCATGCCGTCGAGAAGATCGGCAGTCGGTTTCGCCCCTTGTGTCACCATCCGCGCCAGAACATCCTTGGCCAGCGCGCGACCCGCCTCCCAACGGTTGAACGGATCGGTGTCATGCGCCAGAAGGAAAGCGCGTTCGGCTTGGGGCACCTCGCGTTCCAGCACCACCGGCGCGGAGAACCCGCGCAGGATCGAGGGAACAGGTCGCGCGGAAAGGTTTTCGAAAGCAAAGCTTTGCACAGTCTTGTTCATCTCAAGCACTGTAGTCGGCACCACCTCGTCGCCATTGGGATTGAGAAGGCCGACAGCAATCGGGATCACCTTGGCCCCCTTCGCGCTCTGGCCTGGAGTGGGCGGGTTCACCTGGGTAAAGGTCAGCGTATAGGTGCCGCCGGCGGGCGCCGCCGCCCAGGCCTCCTGCACCTTGAGCCGCGGTGTGCCGGCTTCGGAATACCAGCGCTTGAACTGGGTCAGATCGCGGCCGGTGGCATCCTCAAACACCTTCAGCCAGTCCTCGATCGTCGCCGCCTCGCCATCGTGGCGGCTGAAATAGAGGTCGAGCGCGCGGGCATAGGCCGCGTCGCCCACCAGCCGCTTCAGCATGCCGATGACTTCGGCGCCCTTCTCATAGATGGTCGCGGTGTAGAAATTGTTGATTTCCACAAAGCTTTCGGGACGCACCGCATGGGCCAACGGGCCCTGATCCTCGCGGAACTGGCGGGCGCGCAGGGTCAGGACATCCTCGATCCGCTTCACCGCAGGACTGCGCATGTCGCCCGAGAACTGCTGGTCGCGGAACACCGTCAGCCCCTCTTTCAGGCAAAGCTGGAACCAGTCGCGGCAGGTGATGCGATTGCCGGTCCAGTTGTGGAAATACTCATGCGCGATGATCGCTTCGATGCGGGCAAAGTCGTCGTCGGTGGCGGTGTCGGGGCTGGCCAGAACCACCTTGGAGTTGAAAATGTTCAACCCCTTGTTCTCCATCGCGCCCATATTGAAGTCATCGACGGCCACAATGTTGAAAATGTCCAAGTCGTATTCGCGACCATAGACATCTTCATCCCACGCCATCGACTTCTTCAGCGCCTCCATCCCCCAGGCGCAGCGGTTTTCATCGCCCGGTCGAACCCAGATGTTCAGCGCCACATCGCGGCCCGAGGCGGTGGTGAACTGCCCCGGATGGGCGACAAGCGCGCCCGCGACCAGCGCAAAGAGATAGGCCGGCTTCGGCCAGGGGTCGTCCCATTCCGCCCAGCCCGGCCCCTGCCCCAGCGGGTTGCCGTTCGACAGCAGCACCGGCATCTCGCCCTCGATGCGCACGGCAAACCGCGCCATCACGTCGGGGCGGTCGGGGTAATAAGTGATCTTGCGGAACCCCTCGGCCTCGCATTGCGTGCAGTACATGCCCTTCGACATGTAAAGCCCTTCGAGGGCGGTGTTGGTTTCCGGGCTGATCTCGACTTCGGTGTCCAGCGTGAAAGCGCCCGTCGGCAGGTCGGCGGCGGCGATGGTCAGGCCTTCGGCATCGACTGCGGGCGACACCGCCTGCCCGTTCACCGCCGCCGAAACCAGCCGCAGATTCTCGCCGTTCAGCCGCAGGTCGTGGCGGCCGGGGCGGGCCGGATTCGGCGCAAAGGCAAGCCGCGCCAGCACCCGCGTCGCGCGCGGCGCCAGCCGGAAGGTCAGGCTCACCTGGTCAAGCGTGAAGGGAAAGGGCTGGTAATCGGCCAGATAGACGGTGCGCGGGTCGGCTGCGGTCATGGGGGCACTCCTTTGGCCGCAGACTTGCGCCCTTTGCGGGCCGCCGCAAGGGGCCAAGGCACCGGGGCCAAGGCACCGAGGTCAGAGCAGGGCGGCCAGCCTGTCGGCGGGACGGCAGAGCGCGCTGCCCTTCGGCGTCACCACGAAGGGACGCTGCACAAGGCCGGGCAGCTGCACCATGGCATCCAGAATCTGGTCGGCGGTCACACCCTCGGCGGTCAGCCCCATCCCGGCAGCCGGGGAATTTGCGCGGCGCAGGGCTTCGTGCGCGGTGACGCCGGCGGCGGCAAACAGCGCCTGAAGCTGGGGCTTCGACCAGCCAAGCTTCAGATATTCCACGACTTCTGGTTCCTGCCCGGTGGCGCGGATCGCAGCCAGCACAGCGCGCGACGTGCCGCAGGCGGGGTTGTGATAGATGGTGATCGTCATGGCAGGCCCCCTGATCTGCCCCTTCCTGCCACGGGTCGCCGCCCGAGAAAAGCGCTTTCACCCTTTACGAATCGCGTGGCGGCGTTACACCAATGTTCCATGAATGTTCTCGTCTGGCTGAAACGCGACCTGCGGCTTGCCGACCATCCGGCGCTGACCCTCGCGGCCGGGATGGGCGCGGTCTTGCCGGTCTATATCATCGAGCCGGAGCTTTGGTTCGGGCCGGATGCCTCGGCCCGGCAATGGGAGTTTGTCGCGGAAAGCCTTGCCAGCCTGCGGGCCGAGATGGCTGCGGCGGGGCTGACCCTGGCGCTGCGCACCGGCGACGCGGTGGAGGTCCTGTCGCGGCTTTGTCTGCGCCATGCGATCAGCCGGATCGTCAGCCATGAGGAAACCGGCAACGCCTGGAGCCATGCGCGCGACCGTCGGGTGGCGCAATGGGCGCGCGGAGCGGGGATTGACCGGGTGGAACTGCCGCAATCGGGGGTCATCCGGCAGCTGGCCCGCCGGGACACCTGGCGGGCAAGGCGGGAGGATTTCATGGCCGCCCCGGCGCTGCCCCTGCCCCAGGGCTTGCGCCCGGTCGACGGGGTAGAGGCCGGCCTCCTTCCCACCGCCCGCGCCCTGCGTCTGCCCGAGGATCGCTGCCCGCACCGCCAGCGCGGCGGGCGCGAGGAAGGGCTGCGGCTTCTGGACAGCTTCCTGACGCTGCGCGGCGAGCCCTACCGCACTGCGATGTCCTCGCCCCTGTCGGGCGAGCGCGCATGCTCGCGCCTGTCGCCCCATCTTGCCTTTGGCACCCTGTCGCTGCGCGAGACGGTGCAGGCCACTGCGGCGCGACAGGCCGCGCGGCCCGGCGGGCAATGGCCGGGCGCCCTGACCGGGTTTCAACACCGCCTCCTCTGGCGCGACCAGTCCATCCAGACGCTGGAGGACCAGCCCGGCCTTGAAACCGCCTGCCAGCTGCGCGCCGCCGAGAGCCTGCGCGCCCGGCTGCCCGATGCAGGGCGGCTGGCGGCTTGGGAAGCTGGCGAAACCGGGCTGCCGTTTCTGGACGCCAGCCTGCGCTATCTGCGGGCCACGGGCTGGCTGAATTTCCGGATGCGGGCGATGGTGATGGCGACGGCCTCCCATTACCTCGGGCTGGATTGGCGGGCGACCGGGCCGATTCTTGCGCGGCTGTTCACCGATTACGAGCCCGGCATCCACTGGCCGCAGGTGCAGCTGCACGCGGGCGTCGTAGCGACTCACCTGCCGCGCCTGTGCAACCCGGTCCGGCTGGGGATGGCGCAAGACCCGACTGGCGTCTTCACCCGCCGCTGGCTGCCGGAACTGGCGCCGGTGCCGGATGCCTGTCTGCAGGAGCCGTGGAAATGGCCGGGTTTCCAGTCGCTTGCCGGGCGGCGCTATCCTGAACCCGTCGTCGACCCGCAGGCGGCGCAAAAGGCCGCGCGCGCCGCGATCTGGTCCTTGCGCCGGATGGCCGGGCGCGGGGAGGAAGCGGCGGCGACTGCCCCCCGCCCGCCGCGCCGGGCTGCGGCGCGCAAACCCTCGGCCCAGATGAGTTTCGACCTCTGAGCCCGCAGCGGACATCCGCCCGCCGGCCGTGGCGGGGGGCTGTCTGCCCCCCACGCGGTCCGGCCGGGCCGGACCACTCCCCCCGAGGATATTTTGAAACAGATGAAAGACCTTACTCCGCCCCGATGAAGCGGGCGAGTTTGCCAAGCGTCTGCAGGCCCAGCGCCTCGGCGCCAAAGCCCTTGGCCTCGGCCCATTCCCTGGCCGTGGCCATGGCCATGCCGAGCGTCACCTCGGTGCCGCCCTCGATCGGTGCGAATTCGATCCAGGCATCGGCGTGCTTCGGGCCGTTTTCGCCCCAGAGCAGGCGGTAGTCGATGCGGGACTGCGGCTCGATCCGGTCATAGCGGTGATGGTTGGGGTAAACCGTGCCATCCGGGCCGATCATGTCGAACACCCATTCGCCGCCGGTGCGCAGGTCGATCCGGGTGGTGCGGCAGGAAAACCCCTCCGGCCCCCACCACTGCGGCAGGGTCTTTTCGTTGATCCATGCGCCCCAGACCCGGTCCAGCGGCGCCTTGATGGCGCGTTTCAACAGCATCGAGCGGGCCGACACCTCGGCCAGATTGGCCAGCCCGCCGCCAAAGCCGTGGCGGTAGCCCTCGGCCATGTCCTGCGCCAGCGAGGACAGCTGCACCGTTACGCTGATGCGGCTTGTGTCGCCCTCGCCGCTGAACCCGGCGGTGACGAGGGCGGCAGAAAGCGTCGTGCCCTGACAGGACACCACCTCGGAATTGACCGACCGCTGGCCCGGCTCCAGCGCCAGCCAGACCCCCTCGACGCGCACATCCGGCTCGCCCGCCACCTTGCACAGCGACACTTCGCGCCCACCCACCCCGCGCGCGCTTTCAAGGTAGTCCACCGTCACCTCGGGCGAGGGCGCGGACCACAGCGCGCGGGCGGCCGGGGCCGTCCAGATCTCCCACAGGGTCGCCACCGGGGCCGCGACATCTTGGTCAAAGCGCAGTGTGGCGAAGGGGCCAGAGGGTTCACCCGGCATGTCACGCCCCCTTCTTCATCAGGCCCTGGGCATAGTCCTCAAGCTGCGTCACCACTGTGCCCCAGCCGTCGTAAAAGCCCATCGCCTCGTGCTGGCGGGCGGTTTCGGCATTGCGGTGCCGGGCCACCGCGCGATAGCGGGTGCGGCCGGGACCGGCATCCTCGAAGGTCAAGATGGCGGTCATGAAGGGCTCGGGCGCGGGCTTCCAGCCGACGGTGTAGGCATCGGTAAACACCAGCTTTTCATTCGGGATCACTTCAAGATAGACGCCGTTGTTTTCCATGATGTTGCCCTCGACCTCGAAGGTCGTGTTGCAGGCGCCGCCGACGCGGACGTCGAGATGGCAGGCCGTCACCCGATGCGGGCGCGGCACGAACCAGTGGACCAGATGTTCGGGCGTGGTCCAGCAGGTGTAGATCAGCTCGCGCGGGGCGGCGATTTCGCGTTCCAGCACCAGATCAAGGGTGGGGTCAAGGTCACCACTCATCGCGCGTCTCCGGGGTTGAGGGTTTGGGCATCAGGGTTTGAACATAGGCCTCGAACCGGTCGAGCCGCCCTTCCCACAGGCTGCGCTGTTCGGCCAGCCAGTCGGTGGCAAGCGACAGGGTTTCGGGCCGGGCATGGCACAGCCGCGCCCGGCCGGATTTTTCCGTTGCAATCAGCCCCGCGCCCTCCAGCACGCCCAGGTGTTTCATCACCGTGGGCAGGGCGAGGCCAGTGGGCCGGGCCAGCTCGCTGACAGGCGCCGCCCCCTGCCCCAGCCGCGCCAGCATGGCGCGGCGGGTGGGATCAGAGAGCGCCTGGAAGATCAGGTCAAGGGCGGGATCATGCTTAGCCATATGGCTAAGTAACACGGACACCCCGAGTCGGAAAAGCAAAAACTTAGCCAGATGGCAAAGTTTCATTTTCACCGCTTCGCTGAAACTGCTTTCCGCGATCCCCTGACAATCGCGTCCCGCTTTTCATTGTCCGGCGCGCGCGACCCGCCTAACCTGCCGGCAGCGCAGAGGGAGGGCAGCCATGGCCAAGCGGATCGGGATCGAGGGCCTTCAGGTCGACACGGGGCTGGCCGATTTCATCAATGCCCGCGCCCTGCCTGGCACCGGGGTAGAGCAAGCGGCCTTCTGGAAGGGCTTTGCGGCCCTTCTGACCGACCTTGCCCCGAAGAACCGCGCGCTTCTGGCCAAGCGGGACGAACTGCAAACCCGCATCGACGGCTGGCATCGCGACCGGCGCGGGCAATTGCACGACCCCGAGGCCTACAAGGCCTTCCTGACCGAGATCGGCTATCTCTTGCCCGAAGGCCCGGCCTTCCAGATCGACACCGCCAATGTCGACCCCGAGATTGCCGAGGTGCCGGGGCCGCAACTGGTGGTGCCCGTCACCAACGCCCGCTATGCGCTGAATGCCGCCAATGCCCGCTGGGGCAGCCTTTACGATTGCCTCTATGGCACCGACGCCATGGGATCCGCTCCGCCGGCGGGGGGCTATGAACGTGGCCGGGGCGCGCGCGTGGTGGCGCGGGCGCGGGTGTTTCTCGACGAGGCCTTCCCGATCGAAGGCACCAGCCACGCCGATGCCCGGCGCTATATCGTCAAGGACGGCGCGCTCTTGGTCGACGACCTGCCTTTGGTGCAGCCGGGCAAGTTCGTCGGCTACCGGGGCAACCCCAAGGCCCCCGATGCAATCCTGTTGAAGAACAACGGGCTGCATGTCGAGCTGGTCTTTGACCGGGCGCATTTCATCGGCGGGCGCGATCAGGCGCTCTTGGCCGATGTGCAACTGGAAAGCGCCATGTCGGCGATCATGGATTGCGAGGATTCGGTCGCCTGCGTCGATGCCGAGGACAAGGTGCAGGCCTATGGCAACTGGCTTGGCCTGATGCGCGGTGATCTGGCCGAAACCTTCCAGAAAGCCGGCAAGACGCTGGAACGGCGCCTGAACCCCGACCGGACCTACACCGCGCCGGATGGCAGCGCCCTGACCGTGAAGGGCCGCGCGCTTCTCTGGGTGCGCAATGTCGGCCATCTGATGACCAACCCGGCGATCCTCTTGCCCGACGGTTCCGAAGTGCCCGAGGGGCTGATGGACGCCATGGTCACGGCGCTGATCGCCTGCCATGACCTGCGCAAGACCACCGGCCTGCGCAATTCGCACCACGGCTCGGTCTATGTGGTGAAGCCCAAGATGCACGGGCCGGAGGAAGTGGCTTTCGCCGCCGAAACCTTCGACCGGGTGGAGGCGGTGCTGGGGCTGCCGCGCAACACGGTGAAGCTGGGCATCATGGACGAGGAACGCCGCACCAGCGTCAATCTCAAGGAATGCATCCGCGCCGCGAAATCCCGCGTGGCCTTCATCAACACCGGGTTTCTGGACCGCACTGGCGACGAGATCCACACCTCGATGGAGGCCGGCCCCTTCAGCCGCAAGGACTTCATCAAGCGCAAGGGCTGGATTGGGGCCTATGAGGTGCTGAACGTCGACATCGGGCTGGAATGCGGGCTGATGGGGCGGGCGCAGATCGGCAAGGGCATGTGGGCGATGCCCGACCTGATGGCGGCGATGCTGGAACAGAAGATCGAACATCCCAAGGCCGGCGCCAATTGCGCCTGGGTGCCCTCGCCCACCGCCGCGACGCTGCACGCGCTGCATTACCACAAGATCGACGTGCAGGCGGTGCAGCGCAAGCTCGCCGCCGGCGGCCGCCGCGCCCATGTCGATGCCGTCCTCGAAATTCCGCTCGCCACCTGGCGGCGCTGGCCCGAGGACCAGGTGATCCGCGAGGTCGAGAACAACGCCCAGGGCATCCTTGGCTATGTCGTGCGCTGGATCGACCAGGGCGTCGGCTGCTCCAAGGTGCCCGACCTGAACGATGTCGGCCTGATGGAGGACCGCGCGACCTGCCGGATTTCCGCCCAGCACATCGCCAACTGGATGCATCATGGCATCGTGTCCGAAGCCCGCGTGATGGAAGCGCTGCAGAAGATGGCGGTCGTGGTGGATCGGCAAAATGCGGGCGATCCGGTCTACCGGCCGATGGCGCCGGGCTTTCAGGGCATCGCCTTTCAGGCGGCCTGCGATCTGGTGTTCAAGGGCCGCGCGCAGCCCTCGGGCTATACCGAGCCCTTGCTGCACCACTACAGGCTTCTGGCAAAGGCCTGAGCGCCCCCCGGCTGGCCGCCGAAAATCGCGCCTCAGCCGGCGTCGATCGCCAGCGCATGCACCCGCGTCGTCACATCGCCCAAGGCCTTGTGAACCGCGCGGTGCCGCGCCACGCGCCCCATCGCGGCCAGCGTTTCCGCCCGGATCAGCACTGCGAAATGGCTCTCGCCCGAACCATCGTCGCCCGCATGCCCGGCATGGCGGTGGCTTTCGTTCACCACCTCCAGCCGGGTCGGCTGAAAGGCCAGTTCAAGTCTTTGCCGAATTTCGCTTTCGATCCGCATGAGACCCCCTTCACCTTGCCGCGCAAATCCCTAAACTTGTGGCCCCGAGTCGGAAAGGCCAAAGCGATGTCCAAATCCCCCTTCGAGTTCGATCTGCGCGTGTCCTCCGACAAGGCCAAGCGCAAGACCACCCGCCGGGGCGGCATGTCGGGCGCGTTCGAGACCTCGCAACGTGCCTGCGACTATCCCGGCTGCAAGGAAAAGGGCGCCTACCGCGCCCCGAAATCGCCCGATATTCTGGATGAGTTCTTCTGGTTCTGCAAAGACCACGTCCGAGAGTACAACCTGAAGTGGAATTTCTTTGGCGCCGCGTCAGATGAGGAATTCCAGAAGCTGCTGGACAAGGACCGGCTGTGGGAGCGCGAAACCCGCCCCTTCTCGAAAAAGGATGACGGGCGGGCCTGGCAGCGGCTGGGCGTCAACGACCCGATGGCGCTTCTGGGCGAAAAGGCCACGCAGAACCCCGGCAAGGTGGTCTCCACCGCCACCCGCAAACTGCCGCCGACCGAGCGCAAGGCGATCGAGATCCTCGACGCCCGCGACACCTGGACCAAGGCCGATATCCGCAAGGCCTACAAGGGCCTCATCAAGGAACTGCACCCCGACATGAACGGCGGCGACCGCCGCGACGAAGAGCGGCTGCAGGAGGTGGTCTGGGCCTGGGACCAGATCAAGGACAGCCGCTACTTCAAGGACTGACCGCAGGTCTTTGAAAATTCATCTAAATTTTCCACACCCCAGGCAACAATACTCCACGGGAAGCGGGATTTGGCACAAATCCGGCGCGGGAGTGTAAAACCCCCGCCCCCACCCGTCACGCCCGCCGGATGAAATCGTATTTCAGCAGCCACATTGCGATGCGCTCGATGATGTGAACGGGCAGGTTCAGGCCCGTGGCCAGGCCGCCGACCTCGGCCCCCTGCAGGCCCGCCGCCTCGATGGCCTGCAGGACTGCCAGCACCTGCGCCTTCTGCGCGAAGATCCGCTTTACCCCGGCATAGTCGCGCAGATCCAGCACCTCTTCCGGCCCCAGCCGCCCGGTCAGGTCGCGTGCCACCAGCCGCAGCCCGGCAAAGCCCGCCTTTTCCGTGGGGTAGCTGGCAAAGAGCGCGGTGGGCGACGGCGACATCGGCAGCGCATCCGCACCATAGCGCACCGCCTTGCCCGCCGCCCGGCGCCGCGCCGCCTGTTCGCCCCACAAGGCCTGCATCATCGGCACGATCTGCGCCCAGTCATAGCCGGTCCTGGCCCGCGCCTGTCCCGCCGCACCCATCTTGCGGCGCAGCCCGGGGTTCAGCGCCAGGTCAAGGATCCGTGCCGTCAGTTCGCCCATGTCGATCTCGGTCAGCGCCGAGGTCAGCGAGCAATATTGCACATAGGTGTCAAAGCCGCCCTGATAGCGCAGCGCCTCCTGCGCCAGATGCGGGCCGGGCAGCATCCGGCTGGTGACGCGAAAGCCGACATCCGGCGTCACGGTGTCCTTCATGCCGTCCCAGTCCGACACCAAGAGCGGCAAACCGGCCGCCATGGCCTCGATCGGCGCAAGGCCGAAGGTTTCCTGGATGTTGTCGATCAGGAACATGAAGACATCGGCGCCGGACAGAACCTGCCTGCGCTCCTCGGCCTTTGCGCCGTCGAGCAGGGCAAAGCCCACATCCGGCATCAGCCGTCGGGCGCCTTCGGTGAAGACCTTGCGCGAATAATCCTCGCGGAAGACGCCGCAGAAGGCGATGTGCAGCTTCTGCCCGGCCGGCATCTTCCGTTGCGCCGCCTGCATCGCCAGATAGATCGGCAGCGGATCGAACTTCTCATGCGGGGTCAGCCGGGCGATGGTGGTAAAGACCACATCGCCCTCCTTCGCCCCCAGCCGCTCGCGCAGCGCGTGGCCCGCCGCCGGGTCTGGCACGAAATCGTCGCAATGAATGCCAAGCGGGATCACCGGCAGCATCGGGCGCGGGCGCATCTGGGCATTCAGCTGCCGCTTCAGATGCGCGTCGATCAGGTCAAGCTGGAAGCTGACGCTCGCCTGCACCGCCTTCGAGGTGCAGATCACCGCGTCCCACTCCTCGACCGGGGCGATGCGCAGGTTCATCCAGCCCTCCATCACCGCCGCCGTCGAGGTGGTGTGGGTGATCCCCGACAGAGCAAAGGCCCCCGTGCCATAGGGCGCGCGCCGCCAGGCCTCGGTCGCATAGTTCGGGCTGGGGTAAAAGACGGTCTCCACCGGCGCAATCGACGGCGGGCGCATCAGCCCCGCTGCTCTGACCGGCACGCCGGGGCGCAGGCGTTCGGCCAAGGCGCGGACCGGCTCCACCTCTTCGGGGAATTTCGTCAAAAGCACGAATTCCTCGACCTCGGCGTGGCGCAGATAGCCCCTGAGAAAGCTCTCCCCCGCCACGCGACGGCCGTTGATGCCCTTTGCGGCAGGGTCGAACCCGTCCTGCGCATACCAGATCGCGGCGTTCTCGGGGCGAGTCATTGTTTCTCCATCCAAAGCCAGGGGGTCGGTCCTGCGCGCCATTCCCAAAGCGCGATCAGCCGGTCAAGATCGGAGAGTTCCTCCATCCAGCCCGGTAGCCCCGTGTCATCCAGCCTGCGGCCGATTTCCGTCACCTTGTGCGTCGCGGCGAAGCGCTTCACCACATAGGCCATTCCCTTGAACGGGCCAGAAGCGACCACGCGCCCCTGGCGCGCCGCAAACGTGTTGGCCACAAGCTCAGCCCGCCATTTCGCCAGATAGCGCAGCGACGCCTCCAGACTGGTGGGGCTGGGTGGCCCGGACAGGATCTGTTGCAGGGTCTGGGTCACGGACAGGGTCAACTGCGAAGGCTGGGACAAATCGGCCAAGGGCAAGCTCCGCAAAATCCGGTTCTGCCGGACCCTAGCGGCGCCGGCACGCCCTGTCCACCGATGCCCGGCAGCCCCGCCGTGCCCTCCTCAGCCCGGACGAAACACCAGCGCCACCCCGTTCATGCAATAGCGCTTGCCGGTCGGCTGCGGCCCGTCGTCAAAGACATGGCCAAGATGGCCGCCGCAGCGCCGGCAATGCACTTCGGTGCGGCTGCCGAACAGCCCGGAGTCGGTGCGGGTGCCGACGGCCTCCGGCAACGGCTGCCAGAACGACGGCCAGCCGGTGCCGCTGTCATATTTCGCCGCCGACGAAAACAGCGCCAGATCGCAGCCGGCGCAATGGAACACCCCGGCCCGGCTTTCGCGGTCAAGCGGGCTGGAACCCGCCCGTTCCGTCGCCTCGTGGCGCAAGACCTGATAGGCCTCGGGCGACAGCCGCGCCCGCCATTCGGCATCTGTCAGCGTGACGTCGAAGCTCTCGGCCCGGGCGGTGCGGGCCAGCCCGGGCGCGACCAGGCAAGCGATCAGGAAAACGCGGCGTTGCATGGGGCTAACTCCTTGTTGCCCCCCAAAGCTAGCATGACCGGGCCGACCGGCGAGCAAAGGTTACAGCGCCTCACCAAGTTGCGAAAAACCGTTAAGTCCAGCCCTTGCAGCCCCTGCCGATATGCTCCACAACTTCCCTGATTGCGGGCCTTTGCCCGGCGTTAGCACATGGACGATGACGATGGCCGAGACCCAGATGAAACCCACCGAAGAAATCTCGGTCCGCGATGTGTTCGGCATCGACACCGACATGAAGGTGAAAGGCTTTGCCGAGGCCACCGACCGCGTGCCGGCCGTCGACCCGACCTACAAGTTCGACCCGGATACCACCTTGGCCATCCTCGCGGGCTTTGCCTATAACCGCCGGGTGATGATCCAGGGCTATCACGGCACCGGCAAGTCGACCCATATCGAACAGGTCGGCGCCCGGCTGAACTGGCCGACCGTGCGGGTCAACCTCGACAGCCATATTTCCCGCATCGACCTGATCGGGAAGGATGCGATCAAGCTGCGCGACGGCAAGCAGGTGACGGAATTCCACGAAGGCATCCTGCCCTGGGCGCTGCGCAACCCCGTCGCCATCGTGTTTGACGAATATGACGCGGGGCGCGCGGATGTGATGTTCGTCATCCAGCGCGTTCTGGAACATGACGGCAAGCTGACGCTTCTCGACCAGAACGAGATCATCACCCCGAACCCCTATTTCCGGCTGTTCGCCACGGCCAACACCGTGGGTCTGGGCGATACCACCGGGCTTTATCACGGCACCCAGCAGATCAACCAGGCCCAAATGGACCGCTGGAGCCTTGTCGCGACGCTGAACTATCTCAGCCACGACGCCGAGGCCGCGATCGTGCTGGCGAAAAGCCCGCATTACAACACCGAGAAGGGCCGCAAGACCATTTCCCAGATGGTCACCGTCGCCGACCTGACCCGCACCGCCTTCATGAACGGCGATCTGTCGACTGTGATGAGCCCGCGCACCGTGCTGAACTGGGCGCAGAACGCCGAGATCTTCCGCAACATCGGCTACGCCTTCCGCCTGTCGTTCCTGAACAAATGCGATGAGCTGGAGCGGCAGACCGTGGCCGAATTCTACCAGCGCTGCTTTGGCGAGGAACTGCCGGAATCGGCAGCGTCGATGGCGATGAAGTAACCCCCCTCCCCGGCCCTCCCCCACAAAGGGGGGAGGGAGGCGATCATCGCCATGGGGACGGACCGTTGAACGACCTGCGACAAGGGGCACCTCCTCCCCCCTCGTGGGGGAGGATGGGAGGGGGGGCCGCCAGCCACAGGCGCAACGGGGCAGACCATGCCCCAATCCGCTCAAGAACGCTTAATGCTGCCCCCTGATCTCGTTCAAAGCGGCCATGACCAGATACCCTGATCGGGTCAGGCCCACCCCCTCTGCCGCCGCGTCGATGGCGTCCAGGGTTCCGGCATCAAGACTGATGTTCACACGCTTTTGCCGACTCTGCGGTTGCACCAGGGGAATGGCGATCAGGAAGGCCCCGGCGGCAAGATCAGCGGCCACCTCCCGCGAGATGGCCTCGGGGCCACGCGGAGCAACCGGGGCAGCATCTTCGAACCACAGCTCCAAAGCCTCGATCCCCGCCCGCAAAATCCCGCCTTCATCGTCGGCTGCGCCAAAGCACCCCGGCAGATCGGGAAAAGACAGCCCAAAGGCTGTGCCTGCCTCCTTGTGGACCAGCGCAAGATAGGTTTTCATGGCATCTCCTTCAGCCATCCGGCAAAGCGCGCGATGTTGCGTGCCGTGCCCTGTGGCAAGTCTTTCTTCGGGTGCGGGACGATCACCGTCTGCCCCCCTTTGCGGAACTTGTGATGCGAGCCCTTGGACGACACCAAGACCCAGCCTTCGGCTTCAAGCCTGCGGATGATGTCGCGGCTGTTGGTTGGTATCTGCATTTCACCCCACGTTGTGTGTATATAAATAGCGAAATTCGCCCTCTCGTCAAGACCGGACCGGCAAAATGACCAAACCCACCGACAACCCCGCCGATCCGTTCAAGAAGGCCCTCGCCGAGGCCACCAAGGTCATGGCCGATGATCCGGAGATGACCGTCACCTATTCGGTCGACCCGGCCGGCATGACCAAGGAAGGCGTTCGCCTGCCGCAGGTCTCGCGCCGGATGACGCGCGACGAGGTGATGCTGGCGCGCGGCACGGCGGATGCCTTCGCGCTGCGCCGCAAATATCACAATGACGCGACCTCGGCCCGCTATGCCCCGACCGGGCAACTGGCGCGTGAAATCTATGACGCCATGGAGATCGCCCGCTGCGAGGCGGTGGGGGCGCGGGTGATGCCCGGCACCGCCACCAACATCGACGCCAAGATCGCCTTCGAGGCCGACCGCAAGGGCTATGGCAGCCTGACCAGCCCCGGCGAGGCGCCCTTGTCGGTCGCGGCGGGCTATCTGGTGCGGCATCTGGCGACCGGGCGCGAATTGCCAAAGGCGGCCGAGAACGTGATGAACCTCTGGCGCGGCTTCATCGAGGAGCAGGCGGGCGACACGCTCGACAATCTCGATCATGTGCTGGCCGATCAGGCCGCCTTTGCCCGTCTTGCGCGCAAGGTGATTGCCGATCTCGGCTATGGCGACCAGCTTGGCGACGATCCCGATGCGCCCGACGAGGACGAGGCCGGCGACGAGGCCGAGGAGGATCAGGACAACCCCGACAGCGAAGGCTCGGAAGAACAGGACTCGGACGAAACCGAGGCCAGCCCCGAGCGGTCGCAGGACGAACAGGAAGACCAGTCCCAGGCGCAGGTCACCATGGAAGACAGCGCCGACATGGAGGAAGGCGACGAGACCGAACTGCCCGAGGGCGAGGCGCCGCTCGAGCCGCCGCCGCCTGCGCCCTATTCCGACGCTGACCCGAACTACACCGTCTATACCACGGATTTCGATGAGGAAATCCGCGCCGAGGAACTGGCCGAACCGGCCGAGCTGGAACGCCTGCGCGCCTATCTCGACCAGCAGCTTGAGCCGCTGAAAGGCGCGGTCAGCCGGCTGGCCAACAAGCTGCAACGCCGGCTGCAGGCGCAGCAAAGCCGGTCCTGGCTCTTTGATCTGGAAGAAGGCACGCTGGACGCCGGGCGTCTGGCGCGGGTGGTGGCGAACCCGACGACGCCGCTCAGCTTCAAGCAGGAAAAGGACACCGAGTTCCGCGACACCGTGGTGACGCTCTTGATCGACAATTCGGGCTCGATGCGGGGCCGGCCGATCTCGATTGCGGCGATCTGCGCCGATGTGCTGGCCCGCACGCTGGAGCGCTGCTCGGTCAAGGTGGAGATTCTGGGCTTCACCACCCGGGCCTGGAAGGGCGGGCAATCGCGCGAGCGCTGGCTGGCGCAGGGCCGCCCGCAGGCGCCGGGCCGGCTGAACGATTTGCGCCACATCATCTACAAATCCGCCGATGCGCCCTGGCGCCGGGTGCGGCCGAACCTTGGCCTGATGATGAAAGAAGGCCTCCTGAAGGAAAACATCGACGGCGAGGCGCTGGAATGGGCGCACCGCCGCGCGCTTGGCCGGCCCGAGGCCCGCAAGATCCTGATGGTGATCTCGGACGGCGCGCCGGTTGACGATTCGACGCTCTCGGTCAATGCGGCGAGCTTTCTGGAAAAGCACCTGCGCGACGTGATCGCCATGGTAGAGAAGCGCCGGGCGGTGGAACTCATTGCCATCGGCATCGGCCATGACGTGACGCGCTATTACCAGCGCGCGGTGACGATCACCGATGTCGAGCAACTGGCGGGTGCGATGACCGAACAGCTGGCGAGCCTCTTCGAGGTGGACCCGAAGAAACGCGCCCGGGCGCTGGGGCAGCGGAAGGCGGGGTAAGGGGGCATTCTGCCCCCTCTTGGCTGCGCCAATTCACCCCCGAGGATATTTGAACCACATTGAAGGAGTCCGCGATGTTTCAGACATTCGAGTCCCATGCCAACCCCGCGCAGGGTCCGGCCCGTCTGGCGGCGCTGCGGGAGGTGTTGGCCGCCGAGGGGCTGGCGGGCTTTCTCGTGCCGCGCGCCGATGTGCATCAGGGCGAATATGTCGCGGCGCGCGACGAGCGGCTGCAATGGCTGACCGGCTTCACCGGCTCGGCGGGGTTTGCCATCGTGCTTGGCGCGGTGGCGGGGGTGTTCATCGACGGGCGTTACCGGACTCAGGTCAAGGGGCAGGTGGACCTTGGCCATTTCACCCCCGTGTCCTGGCCCGAGGTGAAGCCCGCCGACTGGCTGCGGCAGAACATGACGGGCGGCGTGGTGGGGTTTGACCCCTGGCTGCACACGGCGGAGGAAATCGGGAAACTGGAGGCCGGGTTGCAGAGTAGCGGGATCACGCTGCGGTCCTGCGAGAACATGGTCGACCGGATCTGGACCGGCCAGCCCGAGGCTCCGATGGGCCGGGCCTTTGCCCATCCCGACGCACTGGCCGGCGAAACCAGCGCGGCCAAGCGCGCGCGGCTGGCCGATGGGTTGCGCAAGGCGGGCCAGACGGCGGCGGTCATCACCCTGCCCGACAGCCTGTGCTGGCTGTTGAACATCCGCGGCGCCGATGTGCCGCGCAACCCGATCCTGCATGGACATGCCATCCTGCACGACGACGCCCGCGTCAGCCTGTTTGCCGAAGCCGCGAAGTTCGACGAGGCCACCCGCGCCCATCTGGGCGAGCATGTCACGCTGCGCCCGGTCGCGGCCTTTGTGCCGGCGCTGCGCACCTTGCAGGGGACGGTTCGGGTGGACAAGGCCACCGCGCCGCTCGCCGTCAGCATGGAGCTGGAGGAGGCCGGGCTGACCGTCGCTTTTGCAGATGATCCCTGCCGGCTGCCGAAGGCGTGCAAGAACGCTGGCGAGATCAATGGCATGCGCGAGGCGCATCTACGCGATGGCGCCGCGGTGGTGGAATTCCTGTGCTGGCTTGACGCCCGCCTGCCGCAGAGCGGCCTGACCGAGATCGACGTGGTCAAGGCACTGGAGGGCTTTCGCCGCGCCACCAATGCGCTGCATGACATCAGCTTTGACACCATCTGCGGTGCCGGGCCGAACGGCGCGATCATGCATTACCGGGTGACCGAGCAATCGAACCGCGTGGTGGCGCAGAACGCGCTGCTTCTGGTGGATTCCGGGGCGCAATACCTGGATGGCACCACCGACATCACCCGCACTGTCGCGGTGGGCGATCCGGGTGATTATGCCCGCGCCTGTTATACCCGCGTGTTGCAGGGCACGATTGCCATCAGCCGCGTGCGCTGGCCGGCCGGGCTGGCCGGCCGCGATCTTGACCCTCTCGCCCGCGCGCCCTTGTGGCTGGCGGGTCAGGATTTCAACCATGGCACCGGCCATGGTGTCGGGGCCTTCCTGTCGGTGCATGAAGGCCCGCAGCGCCTGAGCCGAATTTCCGAAGTGCCGCTGGAGCCGGGGATGATCCTGTCGAACGAGCCGGGTTATTACCGCGAGGGCGAGTTCGGCATCCGGCTGGAAAACCTGATCGTGGTGGAAACCGCACCGGACTTGCCGGGCGGCGACGCCGAGCGCGAGCAGTTGCGCTTTGAAACCCTGACTTTCGCGCCCTTCGACCGGCGGCTGGTCGTTGCCGCGATGCTCGCCCCGGGTGAGCGGGACTGGCTGAACGCCTATCACGCCGAGGTTCTGGACAAGCTCGGTGCGCGGCTGTCGCCGGCGGCGCTGGCGTGGTGCAAGGCGGCCTGTGCGCCGCTTTAGGCCGCCCGGCCGCGCCGCGCCCGCGGTTCCAGAGGCGAAGGCTCGTCCGCCGGACTGACGAAGTTCCATAGTGCAGCCTTTGGGCGGCAAAGGCTGTTCAGGCATGGCTGAGGTCCGAAGGCCACAGGCCGATGCGGCGGCCTGCTGGCCGTAACTGGCCACACCATGCGGGATACGGTTCATCATGCCCCGCGCCGTCACATCGCTGCCCAGTCGGGCCAATGCCCCGATGAGCGGCGCAGCCGACGAAGAGGCTCAGGCCTCGGCCGCGACCTTGCGGATACGCTCGACCATGGCGCGCAGGCCGTTCGAGCGTTGCGAGGAGAGGTGTTCGTTCAGCCCCAGACGCCCCAGCTCTGCCGGGGCGTTGACCGCGCCGACCTGCCCCACCGGCACGCCGGAATATAGCGCGTGCAGCACTGCGATCAGCCCGCGCACGATCATCGCATCCGAATCGCCCTGAAAGTCGAAGACCCCGCCCGAAATCACCGGGCGCAGCCAGACCTGGCTGGCGCAACCGTCCACCTTGTAGCCCGCCACCTTGAAGCTGTCGTCCAAGGGCGCCATGGCCTTGCCCAGCTCGATCACATGGCGATAGCGGTCCTCCCAGTCGTCGAGAAACTCGAAGGTTTCGGCGATCTCTTCAAAGGCGGCTGTGGCCATGGTGCGGCTCCTTCCTGCGTGCCCATGAGCTAATTCGTGCGGGGGCCCATGTCCAGACTCAGCGGCCTTTTCAAAGCCCCCCCGATGGGCTACCCAAAGGAACCTGCTTGCAAGGACACCCGATTGATGCGCCTGCCTCTCACTCTTGCCCTGACCGCCGTGATGGCCCTGACCTCTTGCGCGGCGATCCGCGAGTCGCGCTTCAACCCGTTCAACTGGTTCGGTCGGTCGCAAGAGAGGCAGACGGATGAGTTCGGCGTCGCGCTGCCCGACGAGCAGCGCCCGCTGGTGGCGCAGGTTCTGGGCATGGCGGTCGAGCAGACGCCCACCGGCGCCATCGTGCGCGCCACCGGGCTGTCGCCGATGCAGGGCTATTATGATGCCGAGCTGGTGGCCCGTCCGGTCGACGAGAACGGGGTTCTGGTCTATGACTTCCGCCTGATGCCGCCGCCCGAGCCGAAACCCGTCGGCGCAGAGCGCAGCCGCGAAGTGACCGCCGCCGCGCATCTGTCGCATATCAAGCTGGAAGGCATCACGCAGATCGTGGTGCAGGGCGCCGAGAACGCCCGCTCCAGCAGCCGCTAGGCCCGGGCCTCAGACCCGGACCACCCGCACTTCGCTGCCCTTGGCCGACAGCGCGATCTCGCCGCGGCAAAGCCGCATGGCATCCTCGCCAAAGGCCTCGGCCCGCCAGCCCTTCAGCGCGTCCACGTTGCGCTCGCCGGCGGCGATGGCGTCAAGCTCGCTGGCCGAGGCAATCAGCCGCGGTGCGACGCCAAGGCTTTCCGACTTGGCCTTGAGCAGCACCCGCAAGAGATCGGCCAGGGCCGGGTTCACCTGCAATTGCTCGCGCGCCAGATCGGGCTTCGGCATGTCCTCGGGCCGCATTTCGAGGCCCGACTTGATGGCCGCCAGAATGCCCTCGGCAATCTCGGCCTTGCGCCCCTCGCGCTGCAGGAGCCGCGACTTGCCAAGCTCTTCCATGCTGGCCGGCCGGGTCGAGGCCAGTTCCAGCAGCGCGTCATCCTTCATCACGCGCGAGCGCGGCACGTTGTTGCCCTGCGCATATTCCTCGCGGAAGCGCGCCAGTTCCTTGACCACGGCCAGAAACCGCCCCGAGGTGGTGCGAGTCTTGACCCGTTGCCAGGCTTCGCCGGGAAGCACGGTATAGGTCGCGGGATCGGTGAGCAGCGCCAGCTCCTCGTCCACCCAGGCATGGCGGCCGTTCTTGTCGAGTTGCTTTGCGAGCCATTCGTAGATCACCCGCAGATGGGTGACATCGGCCAGCGCATATTCGCTTTGCGCCTGCGTCAGCGGCCGGCGCGACCAGTCGGTGAAGCGGCTGGTCTTGTCGAGGTTTTCCTTGGCGATCTTCTTGACCAGCGTCTCATAGCCGACCTGTTCGCCAAAGCCGCAGACCATGGCGGCGACCTGGGTGTCAAAGAGCGGCTCGGGGAACACCTTGCCTTCGACGAAGAAGATCTCCAGATCCTGCCGGGCGGCGTGGAACACCTTGACCGTCGCCTTGTGGCGGAAGAGGTCATAAAGCGGCTCCATCGACATGTCCTGACCAAGGATCGGGTCGACCAGCACTGCGTCGCCCTCCTTGCCGGGCAGCGCCATCTGGATCAGGCAGAGCTTTGACCAATAGGTCCGTTCGCGCAGGAATTCGGTGTCGATGGTGACATAGGGGGCGGCTTTGGCGGCCTCGCAAAATGCGGCGAGGTCCTCGGTCGTGGTAATGGTCCGCATGGGCGGCCTTTCGCGGCAAGGGGCGCGGGGGCATCCCGCAATCCCTTCCGCTATAGGGGCGGGGGGCGGAAAAGGGAAGAGCAGGCGAGGGGCGGGCTGGCAGGCACGGCCCGCCTGCGCTAGCAAAGGCAAGCCGCAAGCGAAAGCCCCGCCCCGATGCGCTATGTCTGGATCTCCCTCGGCCTTCTGGCCCTCGCCCTTGGCACGGCGGGTCTGGCGCTGCCGCTCTTGCCGACAACCCCCTTCATGCTGCTGGCGGCGGCGGCCTTTGCCAAGTCTTCGCCCCGGCTGCATGACTGGCTGCTCGGCCATCGGGTCTTTGGCCCCACGATCCGCGACTGGCGCGACTACCGGGCGATTTCGCCCAAGGCCAAGCGCATGGCCCTGACCGCGATGACCGCGGCCCTCGGGCTGAGCCTCCTCCTCGGCCTCGACTGGAAGATCCTTGCGCTGCAGGCCGGGGTTCTGGGCGTGATGGGAAGCTGGATCTGGACCCGGCCCGACGGGCCGGAGGCCGGCGCCTGACGGCCCGGTTCCCCTTCCCCGCGGGGGAAGGGGCGGATTGGCCCGGCCTTACTTGGCGACGAAAAGCCCTTCGTCCTTGACGATCTTGTAGGCCTCGTCCAGCGACTTCTTCGCCCGTTCGATCAGCACGTCGATTTCCGCAGGCGTGATGACCAGCGGCGGGGCGATGATCATGCGGTCGCCGACGTGGCGCATGATGACATTGTTGGCAAAGCAGCGCTCGCGCACCTTGAAACCAACCGTGCCGGCCTCGGCGGCGAACTTCGCCCGGGTGGCCTTGTTCGGCGTCAGCGCGATCGAGCCCATCAGGCCGACCAGCTTCGTCTCGCCCACCATCGGATGATCGGCCAGCGCGTGCCACTTCTCGGCCAGATAGGGGTGGGCGACGTCGCGGACATGCTCGACGATGCCCTCTTCCTGGATGATCCGCAGGTTCTCCAGCGCGACCGCCGCCGCCACCGGATGCCCGGAATAGGTGTAGCCGTGATAGAGCTCGCCGCCCTCGGCGACCACGTTGAACACCTCGTCATGGATGATCGAGCCGCCGATCGGCTGGTAGCCCGACGACAGGCCCTTGGCGATCGTCATGATATGCGGACGAATGCCGAAGGTGGTGGAGCCGAACATGTTGCCGGTGCGGCCAAAGCCGGTGATGACCTCGTCGGCGATCAGGAGGATGCCATACTTGTCGCAGATGCGCTGGATTTCCGGCCAGTAGGTCGCGGGCGGCACGATCACGCCGCCGGCGCCCTGGATCGGTTCGCCGATGAAGGCCGCAACCTTGTCGACGCCGATTTCATTGATGGCGGTTTCCAGCTGGCGGGCACGCTCAAGGCCGAAGTCCTCGGGCGTCATGTCGCCGCCTTCGCTCCACCAGTCGGGCTGGTCGATGTGATGGATGCCGTCGATCTTGCCGCCATGGGCATGAATCGGCGACATGCCGCCAAGCGAGCCGCCGCCCATGGTCGAGCCGTGATAGCCGTTCTTGCGGGCGATGATGACACGCTTTTCCGGCATACCCTTGACCTGCCAGTAGCGGCGGACAAGGCGGATGTTGGTGTCGTTCGCCTCAGACCCCGAGCCGGCAAAGAAGGTGTGGTTCATGCCCGCAGGCGCGATCTTCGCCAGTTCGGCGGCCAGCGCGATGGCGGGGACATGGGTGGTCTGGAAGAAGGTGTTGTAATAGCACAGCTCGTCCATCTGGCGCTTGGCGACATTGCCCAGTTCCGGGCGGCCATAGCCGATGTTGACGCACCACAGGCCGGCCATGCCGTCGATGATCTTGTGACCTTCGCTGTCGGTCAGATAGACGCCCTTGGCCGATTTGATGATCCGCGCGCCCTTGGCGGCCAGACCGTTCGCATCGGTGAAGGGGTGCATGTGGTGGGCGGCGTCCAGCTTTTGCAGCTCGGCCGTCGACATGTGGTTGGTGATCATGTTCATGGGCTATCCCTTCGGTCCAATGGCCCCGAGTCAGGGGCTTTGGATGCAGAATATGATCAAAGCCCGGGGCGTTCAAGAAATTTGATCAAATTTGTGAGGCGAACCTTTCCCCTACCGTCTCCAGCCCGAATTCCCCGGCCTTCTGCCGCGCGGCAGCGGCAAAGGCGCTGCGGAAGCGCGCAGCGACGGGGCTCGGCACCCTGCCCTCGCGCCACATGAGGCCGACGGTCCGCAGGCAGGCCGGGTCTTGCAGCGGGCGAACCGTCAGGCTGGGTGGCAAGGCCACCGTCGCCAGCGCCGGAAGCAGCGTCACCCCCATGCCCGCCCCGACCATCGCCACCAGCGAGGTGACGTTGCGCACCGAAAACCGGGCTTCGGAGGCCAGATCCTGAAAGGCGGCCGAGGGCAGATGCCGCGCCGCCTCGTTCAGGATCAGCGCTTCGCCCGCAAGGTCGGACCAGTCAAGCGTCCCACCCCGCGCCGCAAGCGGATGGTCGGCGTGCAGGACCAGCCGGAACGGGTCGCGGAAGATCGGCTCGCAGCCAAGGCCCGGCCGTGCCGGACCGATGCCGGCGATGCCAAGGTCAACCTGCCCGCTTTCCACCAGATGCCGGACATCGCTGCTGTCGGTGTCCACAAGGTCGATTTCCAGATCGGGGCGCTCGCGCAGAAAGCCCTGCAGGAAGCCGGGCAGCAGAATCGCCGCCACCGACGGCACCGAGGCCAGCCGCAGCCGCCCGCTGCGCGCCTTGGCCTGCGCCTCGATCCGCTCCATCGCGCGGTCGTAATCCCGCAACAGCCCCTGCGCCTGTGCCTGCAGGAACTGTCCCATCTCGGTCAGGCTCGACTTGCGGTCGGTCTCGAACAGCGCGCAGCCCAGCCGGTCCTCGATCTGTTTCAGGGTCATCGAAACCGCAGAGGGCGTGCGGAACAGCTTGTCGGCCGCGTCCTTGATATTGCCCTGTTCGGCGACCTCGACAAAGACACGCAGGGCCTCCAGCCGGATCATGTTCAATTTCCCTTAAGTTTTTATCAAAACTACTGAGTTGAATTGAAGTCCGCAATGGGGCTTGTGGAGCCAGTGAGACCCGGGGGGCAGGACGTGCGGCTGACACTGGACGAGATCGAGACGCTGGCCTTTGACACCCTTGTCGCCGCCGGGGCATCCGGGGCGCAGGCGGTGCCGGTGGCGCAGTCGATCCGGCTGGCGGAACGCGACGGGATGCGGTCGCACGGGCTGTTGTATCTGCCGGTCTATGCCGAGCATCTTGGCTGCGGCAAGGTCGACGGGCAAGCCCGGCCGCAGCTTGCCCGGCCGCGCGCCGGGGCGGTTGTGGTCGATGCGGCCCATGGTTTTGCGCATCCGGCGATTGATCTTGGTCTGCCGGTTCTGGTCGAGGCCGCGCGGGAGTGCGGCATCGCGGCGCTGACGCTGCGGCGGTCCTACAACTGCGGCCTTCTTGGCCATCACGCCGAACGCATCGCCGAGGCGGGGCTGATCGGGCTGGGCTTCACCCACGCCCCGGCCTCGATTTCGCCGGTCGGCGGCAAGGTGCCGGTGATCGGCACCAACCCTTTCGCGCTGGCCGTACCCGATGGGCACGGCGGCGCGCGCTTCGTGCTGGACCAGTCGGCCAGCGTGGTGGCCAAGTCCGAAGTGCTGCTCCGGGCGCGGCGCGGCGAGGCGCTACCGCCGGGCTGGGCGCTGGATGCCGAGGGCCAGCCGACGACCGATGCCGCGGCGGCGTTGAAAGGTTCGATGCTGCCGGCGGGCGGGGTGAAGGGCTTTGGCGCGGGCCTGCTGGTTGAGGTTCTGGCCTCGGCCCTTGCCGGCGCGGTGCCCAGCCGCGAGGCCAGCGCGTTCTCCGGCCCGGCGGGCGGGCCGCCCGGCACCGGGCAATGTTTCATCGCCATCGACTCCACCGCCTTTGCCGCCGGTTTTGCCGACCGGATCGAAGGGCTGGCCCTTGCCATCACCGCGCAGGAGGGCGCGCGGCTGCCCGGCACCCGGCGGCTGGTGGCGCGGGCAAGAACCGAGATCGAAGGCGTCGAGGTGGATGCCGACCTTGCGGCCCGGCTGGGGCGGGGATGACGGGCACAGGATGCGGACAGGTGGGGCAGAGGCCTTGCCGGAAGGGAAAGACAGATGGCGCTTGAAACACGCAATTACATCGCCGGCGCTTGGCGGGACGGGGCCGAGGTGGTGGAAAACCGCAACCCCTCGGACCTGGGCGACCTTGTCGGTCTGTTCGCCCAAGGCAGCGCCGCGGATGTGGACGAGGCGGTCGCCGCCGCGCGCGCGGCCCAGCCGAAATGGGCAGCGGCAGGCATCCAGCGCCGGCATGACGCGCTGATGGCGATCGGCACCGAGCTGATGGCGCGGGCAACCGAGATCGGCACGCTTCTGTCGCGCGAAGAAGGCAAGCCGCTGGCCGAGGGCAAGGGCGAAGTCACCCGCGCCGGCCAGTTCTTCACATGGTTTGCCGCCGAGGCGCTGCGACTGCAGGGCGATCAGGCCGAAAGCGTGCGGCCGGGCATCGAGATCGAGGTCCGGCGCGAGGCGGTGGGGGTCGTCGCCATTGTCACGCCGTGGAACTTTCCAGTGGCCACCGCCGCGTGGAAGATCGCCCCGGCGCTGGCCTATGGCAATGCCGTGATCTGGAAACCGGCGAACCTGACTCCGGCTTCGGGACTGGCGCTGGCCGAGATCATCGCGCGGGCGGGCCTGCCAGCGGGCGCGTTCAACGTGGTCATGGGGCCGGGCGCCACTGTGGGCGACGCGCTGGTCGGTCATCCGGGGGTGGATGCGGTCAGCTTCACCGGCTCAGCCGAGGTCGGGCGCGGCATTGCCGCCCGCGTGCTGGGCAACCGGGCGAAACTGCAGATGGAAATGGGATCGAAAAACCCCATGGTCATCATGGAGGACTGCGACCTTGACCTCGCGGTGGCCCATGCCGCCAATGCGGCCTTTGGCGGCACCGGGCAGAAATGCACCGCCGCCTCGCGGCTGATCGTGCATGACCGCGTGCTGGAGGCTTTTACCGAAAAGCTGGTCCGGGCGGCCGAGGCGCTCTGCGTCGGGCATGCTTTGGCCGAGGGCACGCAGATCGGCCCGGTGGTCAGCGCGGGCCAGCTTGCCGCCAACCTTGACTGGATCGCAAGGGGCCGCGCCGAAGGGGCCGAGCTTCTGACTGGCGGCACCCGGCTGTCGCGAGCGACCGAGGGTCATTACATGGCCCCTGCCATCTTTGCCCGCACCCGCAACGACATGGCGATCAACCGCGAGGAGATGTTCGCGCCGATTACCTGCATCCTGTCCGCCGACAGCTATGCCGAGGCGCTGGCCATCGCCAATGACACGCCCTTCGGCCTGACGGCGGGGATCATGACTCGCAGCCTTGCCCGCGCCGCGCATTTCCGCGCCAACATGCGCGCCGGATGTGTCATGGTGAACCTGCCCACCGCCGGCACCGATTACCACGTCCCCTTCGGCGGGCGGGGCCAGTCGTCCTTCGGGCCGCGCGAACAGGGGCGCTACGCGGCGGAATTCTTCACCACGGTCAAGACCGCCTATACGGCGGCGGGGGTGCCGGAATGAGCTTTGTGATCGACGGGCTGCAATATTCGAACTGGTCGGAGAGCATCTTCCGCCAGATCCGCGCCGGCGGGCTGGACGCGGTGCATGTGACGCTCACCTATCACGAAACCTTCCGCGAGACAGTGGCGCGGCTTGAACAATGGAATCGCTGGTTCGAGCGCTTTCCCGAGCTGATCTTTCAGGGCTTCACCGCGGCCGATCTGGCCCATGCCCGCGCCACCGGCCGCACCGCGATCTTCTTCGGCGCCCAGAACCCCAGTTGCATCGAGGACGACATCGGTCTTGTCGAGGTGCTGCACCGGCTGGGCCTGCGCTTCCTGCAACTGAGCTACAACAACCAGTCGCTGCTGGCGACCGGCTGCTACGAGACCGAGGATAGCGGCCTGACCCGGATGGGCCGCGAGGTGGTGGCCGAGATGAACCGCGTCGGCATGGTGGTCGACATGAGCCATTCGGCCGAACGCTCCACCCTTGCGGCGGTGGACCAGTCCACCCGCCCCATCGCCATCACCCATGCCAACCCCGCCGTCTGGCATCCCGCCCGGCGCAACAAGTCCGACACCGTGATCGGCGCCCTGGCCGAAACCGGCGGCATGCTGGGCTTTTCGCTTTACCCCCACCACCTGCAGGGCGGCAGCACATGCACGCGGGAGGCCTTCTGCACCATGATCGCGCGCACCGCCGAGCGGTTCGGCACGCATTTCCTCGGCATCGGCTCCGACCTGTGCCAGGACCAGCCCGACAGCGTCGTCGAATGGATGCGGACCGGGCGCTGGTCCAAGACGGTGGACTACGGCGAAGGCAGCAAGGAGGCGCCGGGCTTTCCGCCGATGCCCGGCTGGTTCCGCGACACCCGCGATTTTCGCGGGCTGGGCGAGGGGCTGCGGGCGGTGGGCTTTGCCCCCGACGAGATCGCGGCGCTGCTGGGCGGCAACTGGGCGCGGTTCTTTGCCAGCTCTTTCGGGCCGGCGCTTGCGGCGGGCAAGATGGAAGGACGGGCGGCGGAATGAACAGGGAAATCCCTTTGGACCTGCCCTTGGCCATCGCCCCGCGCAGCCCCGATACCGTGATGCGCCTATCGCGCATGGGATCGGCGCATCCCATGCGGTTGTCTTTCCTGCGCGTGCTGCTGCGGCGCGTCCGGACCGAAGACTGGCGCTTTGACCGGCCGCTCTGGCGGGTGGATGACAGGGGTGTCGGCGTCGCAGTCTACCGCGCTCGCGGGCCAGAGCGGACCTACTCGCTTGTCGCCTTCGCCCATGACCTGCCCGACGACATGCGCTCGGACCGGGTGATCGCCACCGCCTGGGACGCGACCTTTGCCCTTGTCGACGGCGAGCCGACCGAGGACGACCTTCAGCGCCTTGCTGCCAATGTGCCCTTGCAGGAGGCCGGGCGGATTTCCGGGCGCGAGCTGTCGCTCAGCCGGGCCAACCGCTCGGTGCGGCTGTTTTCCCATGTGGTCGACCGTCTGGCCGAAGGTCGCCAGCCCGATGCCGCGGAAATCGACGCCGTGGGCTATCTGATGCGCACCACGGCGGTCTATGGTTCGGGCAAGTTCGGCGCAGCCGACCGGGACGAGATCTGCGACCGGCCCGAGTTGAAGGCACCGTTTCAGGCCGAGATGCTGTCGGTCTGGCTGACCCGCGCCTTCACCGTGGACATTGCCGAGCATCTCGCCCGCGTTCGCAGCGGCGCAACCGCTGTGCGGCTGGACCCGGCCCTGCGCCGCCGGCTTGGTGTCGGCAATTCCACCGGGCTTGGCATGGCGCCCTTCCTTGTTCGCCATCCCGCCCTGCTGAATGCCTGGATGACCGCGCGGGAAACCGCGCTGGCCCGCGTGCGCTCCTTGTCCAAGGCGGGTCCGGACACTCTGGCCGGCTTTGCCAGCGCACTGGCCGCGGCGCGGGACAATGCCGCCCTTTGGCACAGCAACCACCCGGCCCAGATCCGCAAGCTGGCCGATCTGCGGACCGATCTGGCGCAGTTGCAGGGCTGGACCGAAACCGGCTGGCGCCACGACGCCCCGCTGCCTTGGAACGCGCTTTGGCTTTGGGGCGAGGCGAACCTGACCGAGGAGGGGCAGGAAAGCCTGCTGGCGCTTTTGCTCGAACCGCACGGGGCGCTGGTCGACGATCTCGCCGACAGGCTCGATGCCGATGAGGCCACCGGCTTTGCCATTGACCCCCGCATGACGCTCGGCCGGCTGAAGGCGCTGATCGCGGCGGGCTATCCCTGGGTGTCGGCGCTTGATCTGGCCGATCCGGCGCAATCGGCGCGGTTCTGGTATGTCTCGGAGGAAAAGCTGGAACCCCGGCTGGGCGACCGCCGCGCCGAGGCGGGACAAGAGCGCGAACAGCCGCTGGGCATCGCGCAGGCGGTGGCCGCCCTTTCGGCGGCGCTGGCGGGCCGGGACGAGGCCGAGGGGCTGGCTGGTTTCCTGCTGGCCCATCCCGAACATCGCCACACGATACGCCGGGTGCAGACCCTGCACGGCCTGCCCTATGCCGAAATCCGCGACAACCTGCTGGCCCCCGACATGCTGCCGATCGACATCCTGCGCTGCAAGCTCGCGTTCTTCGGCGCCACGCATTTCGATCCGCGCTCGGACCGCTGGGTGCGCATCAGCCTGTTCAAGGGCCTGCCCTTTCCTGATGAGGTGAGCGCATGAGCGATACCGTGACGCTGTCGCTGTCGGAACTGCGCAGCCTTGTGACCAAGGCCGCGCGCGGGGCCGGGTTGTCCTGGGGTCTGGCCGAAGAGGCGGGCTGGGCCGCCGAATGGCTCGCGCGCCGGGGTCTGCCGGCGGCGGATTGGGCGGCGCTCTGGCTTGCCGACCGGCTGGCGGGTGGGCCGGATCCGATCTCGGCCGGAGTGGCGCTGGCCGACCGGCTGGCGGGCGGGCCAGTGCCCGACGGCGCCCCCCTGCCCGACGGGCTTGCCGCACCGGGCTATCTTCTGCCCTTCCTGCACCGCATCACGCCCGAAGCCGCCTGCATGCGGCTGACCTCGGCCCAGGGCGAGGTGGCCGAAGTCGGGGCGGAGGGCCGCGTCAGCTTCGGTCCGGGCTGGCAAGCGCGGACGGCCGGGTGGCGGCTGTCGCTGCACCCGGGCACTTTGGCGCAGGCGGCAGGCTTCGCCGCCCGCCTCGCCCTGTCGCGGTCGGTTCTCGACGGCCTAGAGGCTCTGGCGCTGCAAACCACTGTGCCGCCGTCCGCATCCTCCCGACGCGATGCCGGCGCGGCCATGCTGGACAATGACTGAGGGCGGGACACCCCGTCCTGCCCGGCCCGCCGGCCTCGCGCCCTGACGGACTGGAGGCTCTGGCGCGGCAAACCACTCTGCCGCCGTCCGCGTCCTGCCGTCGCAATGCCGGCGCGGCCATACTGGACAATGACTGAGGGCAGGACACCCCGTCCGGCCCGGTCCGTCGCGGTCACGTCTTGACGGCCTGGAGGCTCTGGCGCGGCAAACCACCGTGCCGCCGTCCCCGTCCTCCCGGCGCAATGCCGAAGCGTCCAGCTGGGCAATGATTGAGGGCGGGCGCAACCGGTGCTGCGGGTCAGATCTCGCCGCGCGCCAGCGCCGCGCGGACCTCTTCCACGCCCTGCGCGATGTCGTCATGCACCGCACGCGCCAGCCGCGCGCCGTCGCCCGCCCGCATCGCGGCCAGCGCCTCGACATGCTGGTCGGGCAGGCCGGCGGCCCCGGCCAGCGTCGCCACCACCCGCAGCGAGGGGCCGAAACGCAGCCACATCGAGCGCGCCATGTCGATCAGCACCCCGGCCCCCGAGGCCTCGTAAAGCGCGAAGTGGAAGGCGTGGTTTGCGGTCAGATAGCCGGTGATGTCGCCTGTCCGGATTGCCTCGTCCACGCGGCCGTCCAGCGCGGCCAGCTGGTCGATCAGCCGCGGGCTCAGATGGGCGGCGGCCATCAGCGCCAGTTGCGGCTCGATGGTCAGGCGGGCAAAGGCCAGCTGGTCAAGCACCGAGGGCTGCAGGCGCGGCACTGTCACGCGGCGATTGCCCTGCGGTTCCAGCGCGCCTTCGGCGGTCAGCCGGCGGATCGCCTCGCGCACCGGCGTCATGCCGGCGCCAAGATCGCCGATCAGCCCCTGAATGGTCACCGGCTGTCCCGGCGCCAGCGTGCCGAACAGCACCATGTCGCGCAGGCGGACATAGGTCAGCTCGTGGCTTGGAACTTTGCGGGCATCATCGGGCATTGCGGCACTCATCGAAAAGGTCCGCACAGTTACGCCGCTCGGGGCAAGCGTTGCAAGGGTACAGATGGGCCTCAGCCGCGCAAGCCGGGCCTTTCGCGCGCCAGCCACAGCGCCGAAAGCAGCAAGGGCGCATTGGCGATCTCGCCCGAGGTGCAAAGCGCCATCAGCCGGTCAAAGGACAGCAGATGCGCCCGGATATCCTCGGCCTCGGTCGCAAGGCCGAAATGGCCGGCGGCGCTGTCGGGCAGATCGACAAGGGCAAGGTAGGACCAGAGATATTCCGTCATTGCGCCGGGGCTGGGATAATAGCCGGCAATCGGCAAGAGCCGGTCCAGCAGCAGCCCCGCCTCTTCCTGCGCCTCGCGCAGCACGGCGGCCTCGGGCGTTTCGCCGGCGTCGATCCGCCCGGCGATGGCCTCCAGCTGCCAGGGGTTGGCGTCGCCGTGCACATGCGGGCCAAAGCGGAACTGCTCGACCAGAAGCACCCGGTCACGGGCGGCGTCATAGGGCAGGACTGTGACCGCATCGCCCGAAACAAAGGCGGCGCGGTGGACCGGGGCGCTCATGGCGCCGTCAAAGCGGCGAAAGCGCAGATCCTGTTCTTCAAGGGCAAAGAACTGGCTGTAGGGTTCCGACCGACGTTCGACCGTCACATCCTGCGGCAGGGCTCGGCGACGCACCTCTGCCGGCGTGGTCGCCGCCGCGCGGATGCGGTGCGCAGTGTCGTCAGATCTCATCGCTTCCCCCTCGCCCGGCGTTTCAGGCGGCAGGTTTGGTGGCGCTGATGCGCTGATAGCACAGCGCCGCCTCGCGGTTGCGCTTGGGCAGGCGATAGACCAGTGGGCCGAGCAGCGCCGAAATGCCGTTGCGCGCCATGTATTGCGGCATTGCCTTCAGCGCGAGGCGCTTCTTCCAGTCGCCCAGCGCGCCCAGCCCCATGCCTTGCAACCGGCGCAGGCCCGGCTGCACGGCGCGCGACAGGTCGCGGGTTTCGTCAACGGCCAACCCTGCGCGCTGCAGCGCCGCCTCCCAGGCCCCGGCGCGGATAAAGCCGCGCGTCACCACCATCGAGGTTTCGTAAAGCCGCGTCGCCATGGAAAGATCGGGCGGCAGGCTGTCGGCATCTTGCCAGGAATGAACGTCGAACATCACGAACCGCCCGCCCGGCCGCAGGGCGGCGGCGATGGCGCGCGCCACGGCGTCAATATCCTTGGCATAGCACAGCGTCTCGACGGCGAAGATCACATCCATGTCGCGGAAACGATCGGGCAGCGGCTCGTAGCTGGCCTGATCATAGCTCAGGTTCGACGCCCCTGCCTCGCGGGCCAGCTCGCGCGCCTTGACCAGATGATCCTCCAGCAGGTCGGTTCCGATGCAGGTCGCCTCGGGCAGGCGCTGGGCGACGATCAGGCTGTTGAAGCCCTTGCCGCAGCCCAGTTCCAGCACCCGGCTGCCGCCGATCTCGGTCATTTCCTTGACGATCGAGCGCGGCTGGCGGCGATAGCCGTCGAACGAGAACTCGCCGTCCGGGTTCAGCGCCAGATGCATGCAGCCGGCTTTGGAATGCGCCGCCTCATAGGCCGGACCGGACTGGGCGTAATATTCCTTGATGAGGTCACGGCCCTTGTCCGCCAGAACCCGGTCGATGCCAAAGGTCTTGTCGACAAGCTCAAGCAATCCCTTGAGATCGTCTTTCAGCTCTGCATCCGCCATGGTGTCCTCGCGCCGGTTTACGGCGCCGGACCCTAAACGCGGGGCCGGCCCCGCACAAGCCCCGGAACCGTCCGGGCCGGGCTGCGTCAGCTCCAGCGGCGGCTGGCGGCCTCGGTCAGCATGCCGCCCAGCACCCCGCCGGCGGCAAGCGCCACCGGCGTTGCCGGGCTTTTCAGCAACATGCCGAATTCCAGCATCATCTCGAAAATCCCCAGCACCGCCTCCATCGGACCGTCATACATCATGCGGGTGGATTTGCGGATCATGAAGTAGATCGAGAACACCAGCAGGCACCAGAACAGGATCGACACCGAAGTCACCAGCCCGCGGTTGATCGCCTCGACCATGCCGCGCCCGGTCATGCGCCCCATGATGAGCCAGCCACAGAGAAACCCGATGGCAGCCGAGATTTCGCGGAACAGCTTGACCTGAGTGCCTTCGGGCAACGCCGGGATGAAAAGATGCGCGGCGATGGCCGCGACAAGCGCAAAGATCACGGCGGCGGTCAGCTTGGGGGCGGTGGGCATGCGGTCCTCGGGGTCAGGTCAGGGCCGCTTCACGGTCACCTGCGTCACGTCGCAGTTTCCCCCCTGAAACGCGCCCGCACAAGAGGTCAGATACAAATTCCACATCCGCCGGAACCGGTCGTCGAACCCCATGGCCTGCGCCTCGGCCCAGCGGGCGTTGAACACCTCATACCAGCGCCGCAAGGTCTGGCTGTAGCTCTGGCCGAACTCCACCGAATTCTGGAACACCAGCCCCGCCCGCGCGATCTCAGCCCTGAGCACCGAGGGCGAGGGCAACATGCCGCCGGGGAAGATGTATTTCTGGATGAAATCGACGCCGCGGCGGTAAAGCTGGAAGCGGTCATCGCCGATGGTGATGATCTGCAAGGTCGCCTGCCGCCCCGGCTTCAACCGCTCGCGCAGGGTGGCGAAATAGGCCGGCCAGTATTTCTCGCCCACCGCCTCGAACATCTCGATGCTGGCGATGCCGTCATAGCTGCCGGTTTCATCCCGGTAATCCTGCAGGCGGATCTCGACCCGGTCCGCAAGCCCTGCCCGCGCGATGCGGGCCACGGCGAAATCGTATTGCGCCTGCGAGATGGTCAGGCAGGTCACCTTCAACCCGCGCTTTGCCGCTGCATATTCGGCAAACCCGCCCCAGCCGCAGCCGATCTCCAGCACGTGATCGCCGGGTTTCGCGCCGATCCGGTCCACCATGCTGGCATATTTCTGCTCCTGCGCCGCCTCGAGGCTTTCCTGCCCCGAGCGGAACAGCGCCGAGGAATAGGTCATGCTGTCATCCAGCCAGAGCCGGTAGAAGTCATTGCCCAGATCGTAATGCGCCGCGATGTTGCGCCGGGCCTGTCGCCTGGAATTGCCATGCAGCCGGAAGCGCAACCGCTCATAGAGACGCACCAGCACCATGCCGGGAAAGCCGTCCAGCACCTCGTTGTTGCCGGCCTGCATCAGATCCATCACTGCCAGCAGATCGGGCGTAGTCCAGCTGCCATCCAGATAGGCCTCGCAGAACCCCAGATCGCCCTCGCGGATCAGCCGGGCAAAGACATCCCCGTCGCGGACATGGATTTCCGCCGCCGGGCCGGGGCCCTGCCCCTCGGCCCGAAACCGCCGCCCGTCCGGCAGGACGAAATCCAGCCGGCCATTCCGCAATCTCCGGGCCATGTCGAACGCCGCCGCGAAATAGCGCGGCAGGCCGGGCTGGCCCGCTACCGACGCCAGGACCTCCATAGAAACTCCCCCCAAGGGTTTCCGATGCGGAAAGTTTTCCAGAACATGGCGCTTCACTCAAGCTTTTCCTTGCGCCAGCGCCGCCAAAGCGCGCGCGCGCCCCTCTGTCAGGTCGATCAGCGGCATCGGATAGGGGCGCCCCGGCTCCAGCGCCCAGGATTTCGGCACCGCCGCATGATAGCTCAACGCCTCTGCCCCCGGACTGCGGCCAAGTTCGGCCAGCCAGCGGCGGCAGTACGTCTGGTCGGCGTCGAACTTCCCGGCCTGACCGGCAGGGTTGAAGATGCGGAAATAAGGTGCGGCATCGGGGCCGCAGCCGGCCACCCATTGCCAGCCCATCGCATTCGCCGCCGGGTCCCAGTCGGTCAGGCATTCGGCAAACCAGCGCAGGCCAACGCGCCAGTCGGTCAGCAGATGCTTGGTCAGATAGCTTGCCACGATCATCCGGGCGCGGTTGTGCATCCGGCCCGTCACATACATCTCGCGCAGGCCGGCATCGACCAGCGGCTCGCCGGTCAGGCCGCGCCGCCAGACCTCGGCGTCCGGATTGTCGGCCCGCCACGGGAAGGCCTGCCAGTCGGCCTTCCAGCTCGCCCGGTCCATCTGCGGAAAGTGGTAGTAGAGATGCCAGGCGAATTCGCGCCAGACCAGCTCCTTCAGGAAGGTCTCGGCCCCGGCATTGCCCTCGGCCATCGCCCGCCAGCCCCGATGCCAGATCGCGCGCGGCCCGATCTCGCCCCAGGCGAGGTTTTCCGACAGCCCGCTGGTCGCGCCGCTCAGCCCCGGAAAATCCCGGTCGGCGGCATAGGCCGCCAGCGGCCCGGCGGCAAACTCCTCCAGCCGGGCCAGGGCGCGGGCCTCCCCCACCCGCTGATGCGCCGCCACAACCGCCGCGCCGCGCCGCATCGCAGCCGCCATCTGCCAGTCCTCCAGTCGCTCCGAGCGCGGCCAAAGCCCCGGCCCCGGCAAGGCGCCGGGCGCAGGCTGAGCCGCAGGCACCGGACGGCCCCGCACCGCCTTCCAGAACGGGGTGAACACCCGGTAGGGCCCGCCCTGCCCGGTCTCCACCTCCCACGGCTCGAAGATCAGCGCGCCGGGGTGACTTGTCGCGCCAAGCCCGCGCGCCTTCAGCGCCGCCTTCACAGCCTGATCGCGGCTGCGCGCGGGCGCATCATACATCCGGCTCCACAGCACCCCCACCGCCCCGGTCTCGGCGACCAGCGCCTCCAGCACCGCCAGCGCCGGCCCGCGCCGCAGGATCAGCCGGCTGCCAAGGGCCGCAAGCGTCGCCGCGAACTGGTCGACTGCAAGCCCCAGCCGGAACTTCGCCGCCGCGCCCATGGCCTCCGTCTCGGGGTCCAGAATGAAAACCGGGATCAGCGGCCGCCCCGTGGCCCGTGCCGCCGCCAGCATAGGATGATCGCCCAGCCGCAGGTCGCGGCGGAACCACAGGATCAACGGCGCCTCAGACATCCAAAGCTCCCCTTTCAAGGCATACGCAGCCCAACCGCCTCCGGTTCATCACCTGTTGCAAGATATCCCCGGGGGCGCGCAGCGGGGGGCGGCGCCCCCCTCCCGGAGCCGGTTGGCCGCAGGCCAGAGGCGACGACCAACCCTGCGCGGCACGCGCGCCTTTGTCTTACAACACCCGGTCCAACGCCGCGATCAGCCGGCTGACCTCCTCGGCGCTGGTGTAATGCGTGGCCGACATCCGCAGCACCCCCTTCTGCCGGTCGATGCCCAGCGCCGCCAGGGGCCGCACGGCATAGAAATCGCCGGCCCAGCAGGCAATGCCGTTGCGACCCAGCGCCTCCGACACCGGCTCGGCGGCGCAGTCCAGGTCCACCGCCACTGTCGGCGCGCGCCGCGCGGCGTCGCGCGGGCCGATCAGTCGGACATCGTTGCGCGCCGCCAGATAGTCGAGCAAGGGCGCGATCACCGCCACCTCCTGCGCCCGCATCAGGTCATGCACGCCCCTGTTGCGGGCCAGCGCATCGCCGGTCACCCCATGCGCCGCCGCCAGCGCATCGACATAATCGGCCATCCCGGCGCAGGCCGCGATCTGGGCATGGTCCGGGCCGGCCGGGGTGTGGCGCTTGTAGAGCGTGCCGTGGTTGAAGAAATGCGCCTGCCCCGGCAGGTCCATGCCGAAGCCCTCGCGCAGCACCATGATGCCCTGATGCGGGCCATAGGTCTTGTAGGCGGAAAACAGGTAGGCATCGCAGCCAAGGCTGGGCACATCGGGGAAACCGTGCGGCGCATAGCTCACCCCGTCGACCACCGTCCGCGCCCCCGCCTCGCGCGCCATGGCGCAGATTGCGGCGACGTCGTTGATCTCGGCAATCACATTCGAGCAATGCGGGAACGCGACCAGCCGCACCCGGCCATCGGCCAGAAGTTTGCGCAGCGCCTCGGGGTCAAGGCTGCCGGTCGCCGGATCAAGCTGCCACTCGCGCACCTCAATGCCTTCATCGGCCAGACGCCGCCAGACGCCGGAATTGGCCTCATGGTCCTGATTGGTCACGACAATGGCCGCATTCGTCCCGCGCAGCCATTGCCGCACCGCCTGCGCCAGCACATAGGTATTGGCAGACGTCGAGGGGCCAAAGCTGACCTCCTCGCGCGCGACGCCCATCATCGCCGCCAGCCGTGTGCGCGCCTCGTCCATCTCGGCCCCGCCCGCCTGCGCGCCCGGATAGGGCCCATAGGGTTGCACCTTGCGGTCAAGGTAGAAGCGGTGCAGCCGGTCCACCACCTGCCGGCAGGGATAGGAACCGCCGGCATTTTCAAAGAAGGCATGGCTCGAGAGCACGGGCGAGGCAAAGGCCGGAAACTGGGCGCGCACGAAATCGAGGTCGAGAAGTTGGGTCATCTGGGAATCCTGTGTGTTGTCGGGCTTGGGACGGGCACGCGGGCGCACCCGTGGCAGGTCTTCCCGCCAAGCCTCCACGGCCCGTTCGGGGCCACAGGGCAGACCCCGCCCCCGAAGCCGGCGGCAGGCATCGCCAAAATGCTAAGCGGCGGCGCGGGGAAGGTAAAGCCCCGTCGGAAAGGCAAATCCGCCGACCGCCTGCCGTTTGCTTTGGCCGCGCCTGCGCCCAAGCCGCGCAGCTGCGCGTAGGGGCTTGATCGCGGCCGGGCCAGCCGATAGCGTCATGGCCACCGCTCACGGCAGGAATATGATCAAATCACATGCCGGGCCCCAACAGCAGAGGTTTTCCATGAAAAAACTGTCCCTTCTTCTTGCCAGCACCGCAACGGCGCTGACCTTCTCCACCGCCGCGCGCGCCGCTGACGCGGAGCTCACGGTGTTTGACTGGGCAGGTTTCGAAGACCAGTCGCTGATCGAGGGCTATGTGGCCAAGCATGGGCAGCTGCCGACCTATGCCTTCTTCGCCGACGATGACGAGGCGTTCCAGAAGATGTCCTCGGGCTTCAAGGCCGACGTGGCGCACCCCTGCTCACAGATGGTGTCCAAGTATCGCGAGGCCGACCTGATCGAGCCTTGGGATGTCAGCCGCATTCCGGAATACGGCAACATCGCGCCGCGTTTCAAGGATTCCAAGATTTTCGCCGATGATGGCGGCGTCTGGTTCATCCCGACCGACTATGCCTACACCGCCGTCGCCTGGAACACCAAGGACGTGCCCGAGGCCGATGTCGCCAGCCTGAACGTCTTCAAGGACCCGAAATACGCCGGCCGCATCTCGCTGCCCGACAACACCGATGACGTGTGGTCGCTGGCGCTGCTGGCAACCGGCGTGACCAACTGGACCGAAGTCACCGACGAACAGTTTGCCGCCGCCGCCGCCTGGCTGCGCGAAGTGCATCCGAACGTCCGCGCCTATTGGTCGGACCCCTCGGAGCTGTCGCAGCTGATGGCCTCGGGCGAAGTGCTGGTGGCCTGGTCGTGGAACGATTCGATTGCGCTGATGCGCGAGGAGAACTTCCCCGTCGGCTTCCAGCGCACGGCGGCGGAAGGCGCCTCGTCGTGGTTCTGCGGCTATGTCAACTTCAAGGACGCGCCCGGCAACGAAGACAAGGCCTATGACTTCATCAACGCCTGGCTTGACCATGGCTCGGCCAAGGGGCTTCTGGCCAACTTCGGCTATGCCCATTCGAACGACGCCGCCATGGCCGCCATTCCGGCCGAAGAGCTGGTTGCGGCCGACGTGAACCCGATCGACGGCACGCTTCTGGCCCAGACGCCGATCGACCACGCCATGCGCGAGCGCATGCTGGAAGAGTTCGAGCTGATCAAGACCGGCTTCTGATCCGGCCTTCTTCATGACCGAAACGCCCGGGCCACCCGCCCGGGCGTTTTCTTTTTGCCCAGCCGCCGCGCTTCGCGCCCGCCCCGGGAAAAGCCGATCTTGCGCCGCAGCCGCCCCGCGCCTATATCTGGCCTTGTCCGGGGCAACCCGGACTATGGCGATAAACGCACCTGTAATAAACGGCTCGGACCCGGGGGCGGTACCCGGCGGCTCCACCAATCCACGCGGCGTTGCGCGGGCATGGGGCCGAAACAGGATCGACGGACGTCTAAAGAGGCCAGCTTTCGCTCGGTAGGTACCACCGTTATCGGACCACAAGTACAGTTGCCAACGACAACCGTGCTCCGATGGCTCTGGCTGCGTAAGCGGTCCGAACATCGAAACCTAAGCCCTTCCGCTTAGCCGCGTAAGGCGGGGCCCGCCGGAGCCTGGCAACAGAATCCGGCACCTTTCCCGACATTGGCCAAGGCTCCGGCAATCAGACTGGCTGCGGAGCCTGGCAACAGAATCCGGCACCTTTTCCGACATTGGCCAGGGCTCCGGCAATCAGACCGGCGGCGGAGCCTGGCAACAGAATCCGGCACTTTTCCAGATAGCTTTCTGATTTCAGCCGCTTAACCTGCCCGCGCCGCAAGATCGCTTGACCGGTGGCAAGCCTGACGCTAATTCATGGATCGTGGGGCCAAGCGAGCGCCTCGTGAGGCGTCAGGCCAAAGCGTCGCATCCCCTCTTCTGATCGGATGCCCCATGCCCAGACCGAGCGTGATTTCCCCTGCACAACTGCTGCGCCTGATCGGCACGCCCGACGCGCCCCTGCTGCTGGATGTGCGCCTGCCCGAAGACCTGGCGGCCGACCCCTTCCTCGTTCCGGCCGCCCGGCCTGTCCCCTATGGCGAAGCCGGCGCGGTGCGGGCCGACCGCCCGGTCGTCGTCATCTGCAATCGGGGGCGGAAGCTGTCCGAAGGCGTCGCCGCCCTGATCCGCGCCAATGGCGGGCAGGCCGAAATTCTGGAAGGCGGGCAGGTGGCCTGGCGCGAGGCGGGGCTGCCGGTCGTGCCAATGGCGCTGGTCGCCGGCACCGCGCTGTGGGTGACGCGGCACCGGCCCAAGATCGACCGGATCGCCTGCCCCTGGCTGATCCGCCGCTTCCTCAACCCCGCCGCGCGCTTCCTGTTCGTCGCTCCGTCCGAAGTCACCGCCGTCGCCGAGCGCTTCGGCGCCACGCCCTTCGATATTGAAGGCGTGACGTTCAGCCATCGCGGCGAGCAGTGCAGCTTTGACGCCCTGATCGCCGATTTCGGCCTGTCGACGCCAGCGCTGGAGCGGCTGGCAACGGTGGTGCGCGGCGCCGACACCGACCGCCACGACCTTGCGCCACAGGCGGCCGGGTTGCTGGCGCTGTCCGTCGGCCTGTCGCGGCAATACCGCGATGACCTTGAACAGCTGGAGGCGGCGATGCCGCTTTACGACGCCTTGTATCGCTGGGCGCGCGACGGGTTTGACGAAGGCCATGACTGGCCGGCGGGGCGCGCGCAATGACGCCCTCGCTCGCTGATCTCACCCGCGCCTTCGCCCGCATCGGGGTTTTGTCCTTTGGCGGTCCGGCGGCGCAGATCGCGCTGATGCACCGCGAGATCGTCGATGAGCATGGCTGGGTCGAGGAGAAGGATTACCTCTCGGCGCTGTCCTTCTGCATGCTGCTGCCCGGCCCCGAGGCGATGCAGCTGGCGACCTGGATCGGCTGGCGCACCCATGGCACGCTGGGCGGGCTGATCGCGGGCGGGCTGTTCGTGCTGCCCGGGGCCTGCGTGGTGCTGGCGCTGTCGGCAATCTATGCCGCCTTTGGCGGCGTGCCACTGGTTGCAGCCGCGTTTCAGGGCATTCAGGCCGCCGTCGTCGCCATCGTGATCGAAGCCCTGCTGCGGGTGTCGCGCCGCGCCCTGAAGGGCCGGACCGAGCGGATGATCGCGCTGGCGGCCTTCCTTGGCCTTTTCGCCCTTGCCCTGCCCTTCCCGGTGGTCATTCTGGCCGCCGGTCTGGCCGGTGCGGCGTGGCTGGCCAAGGGCACCGCCCCGCTTTCCCCTGCCCCGCATGCCCGACGGGACCACAGCCTGCGCACGGCGCTGATCTGGTCCGCCGTCTGGCTTGGCCCGCTTGCCGCGCTCTGGCTGATCGAGGCCGGACTGCTGGCGCAGATCGGGCTTTATTTCTCGAAACTCGCGCTGCTGACCTTTGGCGGTGCCTATGCGGTTCTGGCCTGGATGGTGCAGGAGGTGGTACAGGTGCAGGGCTGGCTCAGCACCGCCGAGATGATGGACGGGCTGGGACTGGCCGAAACCACGCCGGGGCCGCTGATCCTGGTGACCGAGTTCGTCGGTTTCATGGCGGGCTGGCACGCCGGGGGCTGGGCCATGGCGCTGGCGGGGGCGGCGGTCGCGCTGTGGATGACCTTTGCCCCCTGTTTCCTGTGGATCTTCCTCGGTGCCCCGCATATCGCGCGGCTGACCGCGCAGCCCCGCCTTGCCGGGGCGCTGGCGGGCATCATGGCCGCCGTCGTCGGCGTCATCGCCAATCTGTCGCTGTGGTTTGCCCTGCATGTGATTTTCGGCACCGTCACCGCGCTTGATCTCGGCCCGCTCCGCCTCAGCCTGCCGGACCCGACCAGCCTCAAGCCCGTGGCGCTTGGCATTGCAGGCGTCGCGGCCTGGCTTTTGCTGCGCCGCCACTGGCCGCTGCCTGCGGTTCTGGCCACGGCTGCGCTTGCCTCAACTCTTGCAACCCTGATCTGACCCGGCCCCTTCCCTTCACGAACGAATCCCCTATGCTGGCCGCAGCGCAGCGAATGGAGCAGGCATGGCGAGATCCATTGATTACGGCAATCTGATGCATCGGGCGATGCGGGGCCTGATCCAGACCGTTCTCAGGGATGTGGCCGCCCATGGCCTGCCGGGCGCGCATCATTTCTTCATCACCTTCGACACCACCGTCGAAGGCGTCGAGATCGCCGACTGGTTGCGCGCGCGCTATCCGGCGGAAATGACCATCGTCATCCAGCACTGGTTCGAAAACCTCACCGTTACCGAGGACGGCTTCTCGATCACGCTGAACTTCGGCAACAGCCCGGAACCGCTCATCATTCCCTTTGACGCGGTGCGCACCTTCGTCGACCCCTCGGTCGAATTCGGCCTCAGGTTCGAAACCCATGACGAGGACGAGGACGAAGACGAGGAGGACGACCCCGAGGACGATCCCGAGCCGCCGCAGCACGATGCGCAGGTCGTCAGCCTCGACAAGTTCCGCAAGCATTAGGCGGATGGGCGACAGCATGAGTTCGGAAACCACGCTCTTTCTTCGGCAGCTAATCAGCAACCCGCGGCAGGTTTCGGCGATCTCGCCGTCCTCGCCCTGGCTGGCCCGCGGCATGACCGCAGGCCTTCACCCCGCGATGGGCAAGGTGGTGGAGTTCGGCCCCGGCACCGGGCGGCTGACCGAGGCCATTCTGGCGCGCGGTGTCGCGCCGCATGATCTGGTGCTTTTCGAGATGAACGGCGATTTCGTGCGGCACCTGCGCGCCCGCTTTCCCGGCGTCACCGTGCATCACGGCCCCGCACAGGATGCCCCGAAACTGCTTGGCACGCACCGGGTGGGCAAGGTCATCTCGGGCCTGCCGCTGTTGTCGATGCCGCCCGCCCTGCGGGAAGCCATCGTTGCCGCCGCCTTCGGCACTCTGGCTCCCGGTGGGGCCATGGTGCAGTTCACCTATGGCGCGCAGCCGCCGTTGCCGCCGGAAAGCCTTGAACGGCTGGGCCTCGCGGTCGCGACCGGGCCGCGGATCTGGCGCAACATCCCGCCAGCCCGGATCTTCCGCTTTTACCGCCAATCGGAAGCTTCGTCCGCGACGCATTGAAATCGGTATGCGACGGTATGCCGATTGAAATTTCCCGACGCTGCCCCTATGAGGCTTGCAACACATCAGGAGGCAAGACCCATGTCCGCGACCCGCACCGAAACCGACAGCTTTGGCCCGCTGGAGGTTCCGTCCGACAAGTATTGGGGCGCACAGACCCAGCGCTCGATCATCAACTTCCCCATCGGCTGGGAACGCCAGCCGGTCGCGATCATCCGCGCGCTTGGCGTCATCAAGAAGGCCTGCGCGCTGGTCAACATCGCACAGGGGGATCTGGATGCCGATCTGGGCAAGACCATCGCCGCGGCGGCGCAAGAGGTGATCGCGGGCAAGTTCGACGACAACTTTCCGCTGGTCGTCTGGCAGACCGGCTCGGGCACCCAGTCGAACATGAACGCCAACGAGGTGATCTCGAACCGCGCCATCGAAATGCTGGGCGGAGTGAAGGGCTCGAAAAAGCCGGTGCATCCGAATGACCATGTGAACATGGGCCAGTCGTCGAACGACACTTTCCCGACCGCGATGCATGTGGCCATCGGCATGATGGCGCGCGATGTGCTGTTGCCGGGGCTGGAAAAGCTGCACAAGGCGCTGGCGGCGAAATCGGCCGAGTTCAAGGACATCATCAAGATCGGCCGGACGCATACCCAGGATGCCACGCCCCTGACCCTGGGGCAGGAATTCGGCGGCTATGCCAAGCAGGTGGAGCGCGGGATCGAACGGGTCAGGATGTGCCTGCCGCATATCTACGAACTGGCGCAGGGCGGCACCGCCGTCGGCACCGGGCTGAACACCAAGGTCGGCTTTGACGGCCGCGTTGCGGCGCAGATTGCCGAGATCACCGGCCTGCCCTTCGTCACCGCCCCGAACAAGTTCGAAGCCTTGGCCGCGCATGACGCCATGGTCATGTTCTCGGGCGCGCTGAAGACCGTCGCCGCCAGCCTGTTCAAGATCGCCAATGACCTGCGGCTGCTGGGCTCTGGCCCGCGCTCGGGGCTGGGCGAGCTGATCCTGCCGGAAAACGAGCCCGGCTCGTCGATCATGCCGGGCAAGGTGAACCCTACCCAGGCCGAGGCGCTGACCATGGTCTGCGCCCATGTCATGGGCAATGACGCGGCGGTGGGTTTTGCTGGGTCGCAGGGCCATTTCGAGCTGAACGTCTACAACCCGATGATGTCCTATAACGTGCTGCAATCCATGCAGCTTCTGGGCGATGCGGCGGGGTCGTTCACCGACAACATGGTGGTCGGCACGCAGGCCAACACCGCCCGCATTGAAAAGCTGATGAAGGAATCGCTGATGCTGGTGACGGCACTGGCGCCCACCATCGGTTATGACGCAGCGACCAAGGTGGCCAAGACCGCCCACAAGAACGGCACCACGCTGCGCGAAGAGGCGATTGCGCTGGGCTACGTCGATGGCGAAACCTTCGACCGCATCGTGCGGCCCGAGGACATGATCGGCCCGAAAGGCTGAGCGATGGCCGAAATCATCAACCTGCGCACGGCCCGCAAGGCCAGGGACCGGGATCGGACCCGCGCGCAGGGCGATGAGAACGCCGCGAAGTTCGGCCGGACCAAGGCCGAGAAAGACCTTGAAAAAGCGCGGGCCGAAAAGGCCCGCCGCGACCTTGACGGGCATGAACGCGAATGACCGGGCGGCCCGTCAAACACTCGCTGACCCTGAAGGGCCACCGCACCAGCGTCTCGCTGGAGGCGGAATTCTGGGAAGCGTTTCAAGGCTTTGCCCAGGCGCGCGGGGTGTCGGTGAATGAGCTTGCCGCCGAGGTGGACGCCGGGCGCATCGGCGATGCGGGGCTGGCTTCGGCCATCCGGGTTTGGGTGTTGCGGGCTTTAACGGCGCGTTAAGGGTGTTTTGGCATGCTTCCGGCAGGAGGAAAGCCATGACCAACCTTGTTCGCCCGCTCTCGCCCGAAGGCTGGATCAGACATCTTTTTGCGTCGCAAGCCGCCCTGGAAGGCGGCATTGTCCGGCGACAGGTGCGCGACGTAGAACGCTATTATGGCCGCCGCGCATTCCTTGAAGAAATGAAACGACGCGGCTTTCCGGTTGTCGAGAACGCAGGACAATTCGTGGTGTTCTGCAACAACGAACCCATCCGACGCTTGGCCTGACGGCAGCGATTTCTGCGCACAGAAATCATTTGCGGAGTTTGCGCGCAAACTCCGGCACCAGAGTTTGGTCCAAACTCTGGCTAGCGGCGGCCAAGGGTCAGCCAGATCCCGTCCTTCGCCCGCACTGTCAGATGCGCCACCGGTACCGGATCGCGGCCCGCAACCCGCTCAAATCGCCAATGTTTCGCCAGCATCGCCAGCAAAAGCGGCCCCTCCACCATGGCAAACCCCGCCCCGGTGCAAACGCGCGGCCCAGCCGAAAACGGCAGGTAGGCGTCCCGCATGCAGGCCCGGTTTTCCTCGGTCTGCCAGCGGTCGGGGTCGAAGGCGTCGGGGCTCGGCCAGATGCGCTCGTGGCGGTGCAAGTGCCAGGGCGAGAGCACCATCTGCGCCCCCGGTGCGATCTTGCGCCCGCGCATCTCTTCGGGGCAACCGTTTTCCCGCACCATCATCGGCACCGGCGGATAGAGCCGCAGCGCCTCGCGGAACACATCGCGGGTGAACTTCAGGCGGGACAGGGCGGCAAAATCGGGGGTGTCCGGCAGGCTTGCGGCCTCGGCGGCAACGCGGTCCTGCACATCGGGGTAAAGCGCCAGCAGGTAAAGCGCCCAGGCCAGGGCCGAGGCGCTGGTCTCATGCCCGGCAAGGAAGAAGATCGCCACCTGATCGACCATCTCGGCGGTGCTGAAGGTTTCGCCCGACACCGGGTCGCGCGTCGTCATGATCTTGGTGGCAAGATCGTCCGGGGCGGTTCCCGCCGCAATCTCGGCGGCGCGGGCTTCGCAGAGCCGGGTGATCAGAGTGCGGATCTGCGCGGCGGAACGACTGGTCGCGCGACGGTGAAAGCGCGGAAACCAGCGCGGCAGCGGCAGGAAGGCGGCGAGGTTCAGCAGCGGCTGGGTGCGCTGATAGGCACGGAATTCGTGGAACACCGCCGCGGCGACCTCAAGGTCGATCGGGATCGAGAACAGCGTGCGGAAGATCACATCCGCCGCGGCGTGGCTCATCGCCTCTTCCACCTCGATGTCGCCCGGCGCAAGCCGCGCCACCGCCCCCTGCCCGGCCGCCACCATGGCCGGAAAGGTATCGCGCAACCGCCCGCCTTCGAAGGCCGGGTCGATGATCCGGCGCTGGCGTTTCCAGGTCTCGCCATTGGTCACGAAAACCGAATTGCCAAGAAGCGGGTTCAACCCCTCGCGGATGCGGTTCGATTTCGGAAAATCGTCGGGGCGCTCCACCAGGATCCGGTTTACCAGGGCGGGATCGTTGCACAGGTAGCTGCGGAAGAAGGGGGTGCGGAACTCGGCCATCCAGGCGCGATAGAGCCGGGCCGGTTGCGAGGACAGGATGTCGCGCCGGAACAGCCGCAGATGCTGCCAGAGGCTGGCCTTGTCGCGGCGGGGGGGCGGTTTCGGAGGCGTCATGCCGTGGTTCTATAGCCTGACAACGCCGTCTCAATGCGACTTTTTGACGGCTGCCGTCCGCCATAGCGCGCCGCGAGCGTCTGCGGCCCCGCCGTGATGCGGAAATAGTCGTAATGGCCGGGCCGGTCGAAGGCGCAGAGATACTGGAAATGCAGCCGGAAGAAGCGCCAGCGCAGTTCGGCCCAACGCGCGGGCGACAGCGTCCTGGTGAACGCCGCCGTGACCACGAGCGGCCAGCGTTTGCCCGCCGGGGCCACCCCCGAGACCGACACCGGATCGCAGAGCGCGAAGGCGCAGCCATCGCCCGGAGCGGTGACGTCGACCCAGGACAGCTCTTCACGGGTGGACAGATAGGCCAGATCGGCGCGCAGCCGCCGCGCCTCGGGCAGGAAGGACACCATCGGCACCACCTGCCCCAGCGACAGAAAGGCCAGCGCCGGACGCCGGGCGGGAAGGCCGCCGCGCAGGAGATCCGACAGGATCGAAACCGCCAGATGCGCGCCCGACGAATGGCCGACCACCAGCACTTCGTCGAAATCCCCGGTCATCGCCTCGGCAATCGCGGCGCGGAAATCGGCCATGCGGGCCTCCAGCTCCGGCGGGTTCGCGCCCTTGGCCTGCGCCGAATAGGCGTAGTCGTGCATCAGGTAATAGGCGAAGATCTTGTTGTCCCAGCGTTTGAAGGTGTGGAGCAGCGCCAAGACCAGCGCCCCGCCCGCCCCCAGCCCCAGCGTCCAGTGGCTGAGATGGGCGACAAGCGCGCCCAGCCCCCAGCCCGCCAGAACCGCGACCAGAAGCTGCACGATCAGGAAGATGACCGGGTAAAGCGCCGCGATCATCGGCCCCTTGCGCAACCGCATCAACCGGAACAGTGCCCCCGAGCCGATATAGGCCCAGGCCGTGCGCAGCATCTGCAGATAGGTCCGGGCAATGCCCTGATCCATCGAGGCCTTGACGATATCGGCCCAGACCAGCACCTCGACATCCGCCTCGGTCCGACACCCGTCCATCTGCGAGGTGACGTGCCAGCCATAGGGGCCCTGCCCGGCTTTCGGTTTCAGCTCGATACCATAGCCGGAAATCCGCGCCTGATCGGCGCCCTCCTTGCGGTAAAGCTCGCGGTAGCGGCGGGGGTGAATCGGGTCATAGCCGGGGATGTAGAACACCCGGCGGCGGAACACCGCAGTTTGCGCTTGCTGCCCCTCACCCATTCCCGGCTCATCCCCCATGGCGACAGGCTGGCACGAAACCCTGGCGAAATTAAGGGGGTATCAGCCGAGGAGCGGCAGGCCGAGCGCTTCCAGCGCGTCAAGAAGCCAGCCCGAGAAGACCGAGAAGGTGCCGGTGAACAGCGTCACGCCAACCACAAGCAAAAGCAGCCCCATCGCGATCTCGATCTTGCGCATGTGCGGGCGCAGCCGTTTCATGATGCCCATGGCCTGCGCGATGAAGATGGCCGACAGCAGGAAGGGCAGACCGAGGCCCAAGGCATAGACCGCCATCAGGTAAAGCGTGCGGCTCAACTCGTTGCCCTGCATCGCCATAGTCAGGATGCCCGACAGGATCGGCCCGTTGCAGGGCGTCCAGCCAAAGGCGAAGGCCAGCCCCAACACATAGGCCCCAAGCGCCGAGCCGCCCTGGTCGCCCGCGTCAAGCCGCGCCTCGCGGTCGAGGATGCGGATGCGGAAAAGGCCAAGGAAATGCAGGCCAAAGACGATGACCACCGCGCCGGCGATGCGGTTGAAGGTTTCCAGGTTCGACAGGAAGAACCGGCCAAAGGCCGAGGCGGCAAAGCCAAGGAGCAGGAAGACCGTCGACAGGCCAAGGACGAAGAACAGCGCCGGCAGGATGACACGGCGGCGGGCGGAGGCGCGGCCGGCTTCAGCCGTCATCTCGCCCATGGAAATCCCGCCCATATAGGCAAGGTAGGGCGGCACCACCGGCAGCACGCAGGGCGACAGGAACGACAGCAGCCCCCCCGTGAAGGCAAGCACGCTGGCCAGGATCAGCCCTGCATCGAGGATGTCGAAACCGAACATGTCTGTCTCCTTACGCCCCCTGATAGCCGGAGCGCGTCGTCGCGTCACCCCGGCAGACTGTCACATCCCCGTCAAATCGCGCGATCCGGGGCTGGCGTCGGGGCCAGCGCCGGGGCTATCTGGGTCAAGGCAGGGGGCTGGGGCGATGAAGATCGACGTTGAACTGGATTGCGAGGGGCTCTTGTGCCCGCTGCCCGTCCTGCGCGCACGCAAGCGGTTGCTGGCGATGCGGCCCGGGCAGGTGCTGGCGGTGCGGGCCACCGATGGCATGGCCGCGATCGACCTGCCGCATTTCTGCGCCGCGGCGGGGCATGTGTTTCTGGAGGCGCGGCAAGAGGGGGCGGTCGGGGTCTACCTGATTCAGGCGGGCTGACCAACCTCCGCCAGCGAAAAGGGCGGCAGGTTTCCCCGCCGCCCCATCCTGATTTCACTGGCCCGATCTCACCGACCGAGCGACCACCAGCCCTTTTTCTTGGCCTTGGGCGGGCCATCCTCCGCCGGCGGCTCACCCGCGGTGTCTGCCGTGGCGGGCTTGTCCTCGGGATCGGGCAGCAGCGCCGCGGTCGGGGCGGGCTCGTTCAGGATCGGATCGGCGGGAAAGGTTTCTGCCGTCTGGGCCGGTGCGTCCGCTTCCGCCACAGTTGCCGCCGCCTCGGCCTTGGGCTTGGCGCGGCTGCGGCTGGCCTTCGGCTTCGGCGCTTCGGCCTCTGCCGCGGCGGCCGGAGCGGCCTCCTCGGCGGCAACCGGGGCTTCGGCCTTGGGCTTGGCCGTGCGGCTGCGCGGTTTCGGCGCGGCCTTGGCGGGTGCCGTCGCCTCGGGCTCGACCGGCGCTTCTGCGGCAGGCGCGGCCGCGACCTTGGCCGGCTTGGCCTTGGACACCGCCGGTTTGCGGCTGCGCGTCACGGTGCGCTTGGCAGGAGCCTCGGACGTTTCCGCGTCCGTGGGGGCTTCGACCGGGGCGGCGGCCGTCACCTCTGCCGGAGCGGCTTCGGCGGCGACTTCGGCCTCGTCGGCCTCGTCATCTTCGTCGTCCTCGTCTCCGGCGTCGTCGGCGCCCTGCCCGGTCGCGGACATCGCCTCGCCCGGAGCGCCGCCCGGCTTGCGCCGACGCCGCCGACGCCGACGCTTGCGCGTCGCGCCACCGGCCTCGGCCGCCTCGGCTGCCGGGGTCGCTTCGACCGTGGTCTCCTCCTCGGCCTCGTCGGCCAGATCTTCCTCGACGAAATCATCCTCCGGCTCATCCACCGGGGCGCCCATCAGACCGGCATGGCCCGAGATCACCGGGCTGGTTTCCGGCACGACACGGGTCGCGGTCTTGAACTTTTCGATGGCGTAATCGGGGCTGATCAGCGCCGGATCGGCCTCGATCCGCACCGACATGCCATAGCGCGCCTCGATCAGCGCGATATGCTCGCGCTTCTGGTTGAACAGGAAGTTCACAATCCCGATCGGCGCCTTCAGCAGCACCTCTTTCGACCGCTTGCGCGTGCCTTCCTCTTCCAGCGCGCGCAGCACCTGCAGCGCCATGCTGTCGTCCGAGCGGATAAGGCCGGTGCCATGGCAATGCGGGCAGGGCTGGGTGGTGCTTTCCAGCATGCCGGGGCGCAGGCGCTGGCGGCTCATCTCCATCAGGCCAAAGCCCGAAATCCGGCCGACCTGAATCCGGGCGCGGTCGGTCTTCAGCTTGTCCTTCAGGCGCTTCTCGACGGCGGCGTTGTTGCGCCGCTCTTCCATGTCGATGAAGTCGATGACGATCAGGCCGGCAAGGTCGCGCAGGCGAAGCTGACGCGCGACCTCGTCACAGGCTTCAAGGTTGGTCTTGAGCGCGGTATCCTCGATCGAGCCTTCCTTGGTCGCCCGGCCCGAGTTCACGTCGATCGCCACAAGCGCCTCGGTCACGCCGATCACGATGTAGCCGCCGGATTTCAGCTGCACCACCGGGTTGAACATGCCGCCGAGATAGCCTTCGACCTGATAGCGGGCGAAGAGCGGGGTCTGGTCGGCATAGCGCTGCACCTGCCGGGCGTGGCTGGGCATGATCATCCGCATGAAGTCCTTGGCGGTACGATAGCCTGCCTCGCCCTCGACCAGCACTTCCTCGATTTCCTTGGAATACAGGTCGCGGATCGACCGCTTGATGAGGTCGCCCTCTTCATAGATCGGCGCGGGGGCGATGGATTTCAGCGTCAACTCGCGGATCTGTTCCCAAAGCCGCATCAGGTATTCGTAATCGCGCTTGATTTCCGGCTTGGTGCGCTTGGCGCCCGCAGTGCGGATGATGAGACCCGCGCCTTCCGGCACCTCGATCTCCTGTGCGATTTCCTTCAGCTTCTTGCGGTCGGCGGCCTGGGTGATCTTGCGCGAAATGCCGCCACCGCGGGCGGTGTTCGGCATCAGCACGCAGTACCGACCCGCGAGCGACAGATAGGTGGTCAGCGCCGCGCCCTTGTTGCCGCGCTCTTCCTTGACCACCTGCACCAGCATGATCTGGCGCACCTTGATGACTTCCTGGATCTTGTAGCGCCGGGCGCGCGGGCGGCGCGGCGCGGCGATTTCCTCGGCCACGTCCTCTTCGGCGATGGATTCGATGTCGTCATCGGTGTCGGAGGCATGGTCGATGGCGTGATAGGCATGGTCGCCGCCACCGGTCTCTTCGGCCGGTTCGCGCGGGGCCGGCGCGTCGGAGCCGGCTGCGGTTTCCGGCATCGCGGCTTCCAGCGCCTCGTCCTCGCCCAGATCGACCACGTCCATGGCCGAAATCTCGGCGGTCTTCACCTCGTCCCCGGCAGCGGCCTTTTCGGCGCGCGGCGCAGGTTTCGGGCCACGGCGCGGTCGCGAGCGACGGTTTTCCTCTTCTTCCTCGGCGCGATTGAAGGCGCGTTCTTCTTCCAGCAGCGCTTTGCGGTCGGCCACCGGGATCTGGTAATAATCCGGGTGAATCTCGGCAAAGGCGAGGAAGCCGTGCCGGTTGCCGCCGTAATCGACGAAGGCCGCCTGAAGCGAAGGCTCCACGCGGGTCACTTTGGCGAGGTAGATGTTTCCGGCAAGCTGGCGCTTGTTTACGGTTTCAAAGTCAAATTCTTCGACCTTGTTGCCGTCCACCACGACCACGCGGGTTTCTTCCGCATGGGTGGCGTCGATAAGCATTTTCTTAGACATATCAATCCATTGCGCCCGTTGCGCACAAGGTCCACCGGCGGGCCGGCGGGCTGGTCATACGGGTCAGGGCGGCTTGTTCGGGCGGGCGCACGCAAAGCAGACCGGCGGGATGTGCCCTTTGGGCACTCCTCGCCTGTCAATGCAATCACAGCGCGCGTCATCGCGGTTCACGTCTGAGCGGCCTATGCAGCCGCCCACCTATATTAGCCCGGTCTGCCCTTGCAAAAACAAAGGCTTACGGACAATTTCGCGGCCAATCGGGCCGATCCGACCGCCCGTCCCTTGCGGCGCATATGTGGCGCCAGCGCAGGTTGGGCAGAGAATTTCGCCGGGGCAGGACGCCCCTTATGGCCAAACTAGCGGCAAAGGCCGGGGGATTACAACGGATTTCTGACAGTCAGGGCCTGCGCAGACGGTCCCTGTCGCCCCCGAAGAGCCGCGCAGCGCGCGATGAGGCCCCGCCTCAGGTGTAATCCTGCCGCTGCAGCCCGTATTTCGCCATCTTCTCGTTCAGCGTCCGGCGCGGCAGGCACAGCTCGTCCATCACTGCGGTGATCGAGCCCTTGTGCCGCCGCATGGTGTTGTCGATCAGCATTTTCTCGAAGCTTTCAACATATTCCTTCAAGGGCTTGCCCTCGGTCGTCATCGCCGGACCGGAGGCCTCGTTGTCGGCCATCAGCAGGCTGGCGATCGAGCCGGAGCCGCGCCGGTTCTGCAACACCGCGCGTTCGGCGATGTTCACCAACTGGCGCACATTGCCCGGCCATGGCGCCTGCAGAAGCTGCGCCGCCTCCTGCGCCGTCACCTGCGGCGCGTCGCAGCCGTATTCCTCGGCAAAGGCCTCGGAGGCGCGGGCAAAGAGCGTCAGGATATCCTCGCCCCGCGCCCGAAGCGGCGGGCAGATGATGGTCATGGCACCCAGACGGTAGAACAGGTCGGGCCGCAGCGCGTCTTCCAGCGTCTTGTCCGGCGCGTGTTCGTTGCAGATCGCGATGATGCGCGTCTCGGGCGGGGTGGACTGGTCGTTGATCAGCGTCAGGAGCCGCGACTGCAGGGCGTGGCTCAGCGCCTCGATGTCCTCAAGGCAGAGCGTGCCGCTGCGCGCCTCCTCGACCAAGGGCAGGTTGCCGTCTTCGGACGGGCCGAACAGCTTGGCCGCCAATTGCTCCTCGCCCCAGGCGGCGCAAGAGACGGAAACGAATTTCTTCGACGCCCGTGGCCCCACCGCATGCAGCGCATGGGCCACCAGCGTCTTGCCGGTGCCGGTTTCACCGTCGATCAGCACATGGCTGTCGGCCTGACCGAGATCAAGGATGTCCTCGCGCAGCCGCTCCAGCGCCGGGCTGGCGCCGATCAGCTTCTTCATGATGGTCGAGCCGTCCGACAGTTCCTTGCGCAAGGCGCGGTTGTCCAGCGTCAGCCGGCGGGCCTGCGTGGCCTTCTTGGCCAGTTCCGTCATGCGGTCGGGGTTGAACGGCTTTTCCAGAAAGTCGAAGGCCCCGACCCGCATCGCCTCCACCGCCATCGGCACATCGCCGTGGCCGGTGATCATGATGACCGGCAGGCCGGAATCCATCCCCATCAGGCGCTTGAGAAACGCCATGCCATCCATGCCCGGCATCTTGATGTCGCTGACCACGACGCCGGCAAACTCCGGCCCGATCACCTTCAGCGCCTCCTCGGCGCTGGCATAGGTTTCGGTGTCAAAGCCCGACAGCGCCAGCCACTGGCTGATCGAGGCCCGCATGTCCGCCTCGTCATCGACGATCGCCACTTTCATTGCCCGTGCCATGCTGCCCTCTTCATTCTGCTGCTTTCTGTTCGCCGCCAGACGCCATCTTCAGCACTGGCAGCTGAACTTCAAACACCGCCCCGCCACCATCGACGTTATGAGCGGTCAACCGCCCACCAAGGTCGGTGACGATGCCGGATGAGATCGCAAGGCCAAGCCCCACGCCCTCGCCGGGTTTCTTCGTGGTATAGAACGGCTCGAAGACCGAGCTGATGTCGGCAATCCCATGGCCGTTGTCGCGCACCGAAAGGGTGGCCACATCGCCCGCTGTCATCAGGATGTCGATCTGCGGCCTGGTCACGTCCTTGGTGGCATCCAGCGCATTGCGGAACAGGTTGATGATGACCTGCTCCAGCCGCACCCGATCGGCCATGACCATCACTTTCTGGCGCGGCAGCGTGCGGGTGATCTGCACCACGCGCTGCTTCAGTTGCGGCTCCATCATTGCAAGGGCCGAGGACAGGCAGGCGCGCAGGTCCACCGGCTCGAACGCCTCGCCGCCCTTGCGGGCATAGGATTTCAGCTGCCGCGTGATTGCGCCCATCCGGTCGATCAGGTCGTCGATGCGCTGGAATGACGACAGCGCCTCATCCGGGCGCTTGCGCTGCAACAACAGCCGCGCGCCGGCGAGATAGGTCTTCATCGCGGCAAGCGGCTGGTTCAGCTCATGGCTGACCGCCGCCGACATCTCGCCCAGCGCCGCCAGCTTCGACGACTGCGCCAGAGTAAGCTCGGCCACCTCAAGGTTCTTCTGTACCTTCTCGCGTTCGGCGATCTCGCGCGACAGCCGGGCGTTCAAAAGCCGCAGCTCGGCCGATTCCCGTTGCAGGCTTTGCGATTGCGACCAGGCCCGGCGCGACAGCATGTAGAAGGTCAGGGCCGCCAGAATGGCGAAACCCATGATTTCCAGCGCGATGACGCCATTCACCCGCTCGCGCACGGAATCATAGGCGGTGAAGGCCACCATCCGCCAGCCGCGGAACGCCACCCGCGCCTCGGTGCGCAACACTGCCTCGCCAGACACATAGGCGTCGGGCGGGTTCTGCGCCCAGTCCGCCGCGCCCTTCAGCGCCCGGCCGAAGGCCGAGGTTTCCTCGGCGCTGGTCATCGCCTCATCGAGGGGCTTGCCGCGCCAGGAAGGTTCGGTCGCCAGCAGCACCGTGCCGGTGCTGTCGGCCACGATCACCGCATCCTGCAACCCCGCCCAGGCGCGCTCGTGCTTCATCAGATCGGCGCCGACGACGATCACGCCCAGCGCCCGGCCCTCGGCGAAGATCTGCCGCGAATAGGTATAGTCATGGCCGCCCCCCGCGCGCGGCGCGACCGAGAACACCGTCTCGCGGCTGCGCATCGCGTCAACGAAATAAGGGCTGGCGCGGTGACTGGTGCCCAGAAGATTGCGGTTGGTCGCACCGACCGCGCGACCGTCCTCGTCCAGAAGCAGGATCGAGGCCACCCCGATCTCGCCCTGCACCTTGATGAGCCTCAGCGTGGTATCGGCAAACTTGCCGTTGACCAGGGCATCGCGGATCGTCGGATCATCGACCAGCAGCAGCGGCACGACCGAGGTGCGCTGCAACTCGGACAGCATGTTGCCGGAATACAGCGCCAGCCGCAGCTCGGCCCGGTTGCGGGTGGTTTCGGTAAAGCGCTCGGAGAGCCATCGGTTGGTGACCAGCACCACGCCGACCGCCAGCAGGATCAGGAGCGCCCCCACCAGACGCACGCGCCACGACCCGCCGTAAGGCGCGTCAGACAGGCTGTCGGGATCTGGCATATCGCTCATGGGGCAAATCTAGGCCCCGGGGCGGCGGGCCTCAAGCATCTGGCGCTCAGGCCAGCGCCATACCGCCCATCAATCCGGCAAACAGCCCGGCCCCGTCATTGCCGCCCAAGAGCGGGTCATTGGCGCGCTCGGGGTGCGGCATCATGCCAAGGACGCGGCGGTTTTCCGACAGCACGCCTGCAATGTCGTCCATCGAGCCATTGGGGTTCTGGCCATAGGTGAAGGCGATGCGGTCCTCGCCGCGCAGGCGCTGCAGGCCTTCGGCGTCGATGGTGTAATTGCCGTCATGATGGGCAATCGGGATCATCAGCGACTGGCCCCTGGCATAGGCTTGGGTAAAGGCGCTGGCGGTGGTGGCCACCTTCAGCTCCACCGTCTTGCAGTTGAACGTCAGCCCGGCGTTGCGCATCAGCGCGCCGGGCAGGAGCCGCATCTCGGTCAGCACCTGAAAGCCGTTGCAGATGCCCAGCACATAGCCGCCGCGCGCGGCATGGGCCTGCACCGCCGCCGCAATCGGCGACTGCGCGGCAATCGCACCGCAGCGCAGATAGTCGCCAAAGGAAAACCCGCCCGGCACGCCCACCACATCGGTGCCGGCCGGCAAGGCGCTGTCCTTGTGCCAGACCCGCGCCACCTCGAAGCCGGCGCGCTCGAACGCCACGGCCAGATCGCGGTCACAGTTGGAACCGGGGAAGGTGACGACAGCGGCTTTCATGGCCTTGGCCTCCGGGACAAAAGGGGATGGCCGCCCCATAGCGCAAAGCCCCCGAGGCTTCCACCCCTTTTGGCCTTTCATACTGGCAAAAATATCCATGCGGCGCCAGCGGCGCGCTCCGGCGCCCCAAATCTGTCGCGGGCGGAATTTGGCATAAATTCCGGTCCAATTTCCGCGCCGGAAATCGGCTAGCCGGCAAAGTCGGTGATGACCGCCACGCCGGGCGGCATCGGCCCGTCGAAGGCCCGCAATTCCGCCGTTGCGTCCGACAGGGCCACCTGCCGCGCCACGATCGGCCTGACATCGACCCGCCCCATCTCGATCAGCGTCAGAAGCGAAGGATAGCGCCAGGACGGCATCCCGCGCGAGCCGTAAAGCGCAAGCTGCTTCATGTAGACCGCGTTCATGTTGATCTGCATGGTCGCGGTATGGCCGACCGGCAGGCCGACCTGCACATGCCGCCCGAGGGGCCGCAGGCATTCGAGCGAGCCATTCGCCGTCGCCTCGATCCCCAAAGCCTCGACGCTGACATGCGCGCCGCCGCCGGTGATCTCGATGATCTGCGCCGCCACATCGCCGCCGCGGGCGTTGACTGCCGCCTCGGCGCCCAGCGACAAGGCATGGTCAAGCCGCTCCTGCACCACATCGACCACGATGACCCGCGCGCCCAGGGCCCGGCCCAGAATCAGCAGCGACAACCCGACGCCGCCGGTGCCATGCACCGCCAGCCATTCGCCCGCCTGCAGAGCCGCGCGGCCTGTCAGCGCATGAAAGGCCGTCGTCACCCGGCAGCCCAGCCCCGCCGCCAGCGCCGGCGTCAGGCTGTCGGGCAGGCGGGCAAGGTTATGGGCATGGGGCGCCGAGACATATTCGGCGTAAGCCCCCGGCTCGCCGAAACCCGGCACGCGCTGCGCCCGGCAGGTGGTGGTGTTGCCCGACTGGCATTCCGGGCATTGCCCGCAGGACAGGATGAAGGGCGCGATCACCCGCTCTCCGACCCGCCATTTCGCCAAAGGTCCGGCCTCGACCACCTCGCCGCAATATTCATGGCCCGGAATGGCACCCGGCTTCACCTTCGGATGTTCGCCCACCCAGCCATGCCAGTCGCTGCGGCAGATGCCGCAGGCCAGCACCTTCAGCACCACGCCATCGGCCTCGCAGACCGGGTCCGCCACCGTCTCGAGCGCAAGATCCTGCCGATAGGCCGTGAGTATCGCTGCCCGCATCTTCCCCGGCGCCCCGCTGCTGCCCGAACCCGCCCCAGAGTTCCGCCAATGCTGCCGGACGGTCTGTTCCGTTTGCGTCAGAATTGCCTGACTTTCACCTTGTTCCTGACATCCCGCCTCCATGGCGCGGACAAGTTGATTCTTATTTTAGGAGTTGTTTTGGGTCGGTTTTCGCGTGGCGCGAGAGGTCGGCAGACCAGCGCCCGAGGCAGATAGGTGAAGGACGATTCCGGAATGGAACTCTCATTTTATGCACGCGGGGATTCCTCGACGGCGAACAACGCCTCGCTGAATGCCATGGGCACCTCAAGCGTGCCGACGACGCTGTTGACCTTCACCAATCAGGACAGCCCGTCGAACGATCTCAAGCTGGACTACAACAACGGCCTGCCGGACCCCGATACCTGGGTTATCGTCAATGGTGTCACCTATACCTTCACAGTCCAGATGACGGCCAATCTGCCGATGTCGAACAAGCTGTCCAATGTGAACGGGATCGACCTGCGCGGCGATCCGGTGACGATCATCACGCTGTCGAACGGCCAGCGCTATTTCTTCGTCACCGACCAGAACCTTGGCCTCGTGACAATGAACGCCTTTCCGAACGGCGCCCATACCCTGACCGGCGTCAGCACCTCGGGGCCGCCGGTGCTGATCTGTTTTGCCACCGGCACGCTGGTCGAGACCCCGCAGGGCCCGCGCCCGGTCGAAAGCCTTGAACCCGGTGAGGCGGTGCTGACGGCCGAGGGCGACGCCCTGCCCGTGCTGTGGCGCGGCGACCGGCGCGTCGGGCTGTTCGAGGCGCTGCGTTGCCCGTCCTCGCGCGCGGTGGTCATTCCCGCTGGCGCCCTTGGTTCGGGCCGCCCGTCGCGCTGCCTGCGGCTGTCACCCAGCCACCGCGTGGTTTTCGGCGGCTGGCAGAGCGAATTGCTGTTCGGCGAGGACAAGGTTCTGGTTCCGGCCGAACACCTGCTGGGTCATGCCGGCATCTACCGCGAGGCCCCCGGAGCAGAGACGGGTTTTCACCATATCCTGCTTGGCGAACATGCGATGGTGCTGGCCGAAGGCGTGGAAAGCGAAAGCCTGCAACCGGGCGACCGGCTGCTTCATGGCGGCGAGCCGGACCAGCTTTATGCGCTGCTCGCCGTGCTGCCCGAAGGCGCAATGGACCGCCCGGACCGCTATCGCAGCCTGAAACACTGGGAAAGCGAGGCCTTGCTCTCCATGACCCTTGGCGCGGAGGCACGCCTGGCCGCCTGAGCGGCGCGGCTCAGGTTAGCCTTGTCTGACGGACCGGGGCCGGCGCGTCAGAGAAGCTCGATGCGGTAGCTTTCGATGACGGTGTTTGCCAGAAGCTTTTCGCACATCGCCTTTACGGTGGCTTCGGCAGCGGCCGTGTCGGTCTCGGCCAGATCCAGCTCGATCACCTTGCCCTGCCGCACGCCATTCACGCCCGCAAAGCCCAGCGTGCCCAGCGCGTGACGCACCGCCTCGCCCTGCACATCCAGAACACCGTTTTTCAGCATGACAGTGACGCGGGCTTTCATGGCATTCCCTCAAGATTGGCGTTGCCGCCCCTTACCCCCACTGCCGCCTAGCGGCAAGGGGGAAGGTCAGTTGATGAGCGTGGGCTTGGTGGTATGGGTGACGTTCGAAGGCAGGACCCCCAGACGCCGCGCAAGCTCGGTGTAGACATCGGCCAGCGGCACGGCGTCGGCCGCCGGCTGGCCCTCGCGCTCGGTCATGGCGCGCAGGTCCCACAGGCGGCAGCTGTCGGGGGTGATCTCGTCGGCCACGATCAGCCGCATGAAATCGCCCTCCCAGATCCGCCCCATCTCCAGCCGGAAATCGGCGAGCCGCACGCCCACCCCCAGCATGACGCCCGACATGAAGTCATTCACCCGCAGCGCCAGCGCCACCATGTCGTCCAGATCCTGCTGGTTGGCCCAGCCGAAGGCGACGATATGTTCTTCGGCCACCATGGGCGAGTTCAGCCGGTCGTCCTTGTAATAGTATTCCACGATCGGGCGCGGCAGGGCCATGCCTTCAGGAATGCCCAGACGCGCCGAAAGTTCGCCCGCGGCAAAGTTTCGCACCACGACTTCCAGCGGGATGATCTCGGCCATGCGCACCATCTGCTCGCGCATGTTCACCCGGCGGATGAAATGCGTCGGCACGCCGATCGCGTTCAGGCCGGACATGAAGAACTCCGACAGACGGTTGTTCAGCACGCCCTTGCCGTCGACCGCCGCGGGTTTCGGCTCTGCCGCAGTCGGGGCGCTGTCATCCTTGAAATACTGGATCAAGGTGCCCGGCTCCGGCCCTTCGTAAAGGATCTTCGCCTTGCCCTCGTAGACCTTTTTCCTGCGCGCCATGCATGCCTCTTGTCCAATGGGCAACGGGGCGGCGAATGCCACCCTGCCCTTTGTCTCGCCTATACGCATTGCCGGCGCCCCATGCAACCCGCCCCGCTTCTTCGGGACTTGAACGCAAGGCCCCGTGCGGGCATATGGGACACAAGCGCAGAATTCACCCGGAGGGCCCGCCCATGACCACATTTGACGACCGCGAACACGCCTTTGAAGCGAAATATGCCCATGATTCGGAAATGCAGTTCCGCGCCGAGGCCCGCCGCAACAAGCTGGTCGGCCTTTGGGCCGCGGGTCTCTTGGGCAAGTCGGGCGACGCGGCCGATGACTATGCGATGAGCGTGGTTTCCGCCGATTTCGAAGAGGCCGGGATCGAGGACGTCGTGCGCAAGGTCGCCGGTGATCTGGCCGGCAAGGCCAGCTCCGAAGATGTGCGCGCCAAGATGGGCGAGCTTCTGGCCGTCGCCAAGGCCCAGTTGCTGGCCGAGTTCTGATCGCCCGACAACGGCTGAACCGCCTTTGCAAGCCGCTCCCGCAGCCCCGGGGGCGGCTTTCGCCTTTGTGCCCCGCACGGGCACGGGGAAATGTCGGGAAAGTTTTATCTGTTAAGGGCAGGGATACTTGCACAGGCCTAGCCTTCCCCGATCTTTCAGGGGGTGGCATGGCCTTTCAACGCTGGGCATTTGGAAATGGGCGTCTGCCGGTCGTGGCGCGCACCGCTGGCCGTGGCGACCGGTTCGGCCCTGCCTTCACCCTGCCCCGGCTGCTGGCCCGCGCCGGCCTGTCGCTGCTGCTGTCCGGCGTATTTGCCTGGCTTCTTGCCGACCGGATGGCGCGGATCGACCTTGCGGCGCTGGCAGCGGCGGTCCGGGCGCTGCATCTGTGGCAATGGCTTCTGGCGCTGGGGTTCACCGGCCTGTCCTTCTGGGCCGTCGGCCAATATGACGGGGTGATCCACCGGCATTTCGCCACGGGGTTGCCGCCGCGGGTGGCGCGGCGGGCGGGAATCGCGGCCATTGCGGTGTCCCAGACGCTCGGGCTCGGACTGATCTCGGGGGCGATCCTGCGCTGGCGGATGTTGCCCGGTCTCAGCCTGTGGCAAGCCACCCGCCTGACTGCGGCCGTCGCCCTGTCCTTCCTTGCCGGATGGGCGGTGGTGACCTCTGCCACGCTGCTTGTGCTGCCCGGTGCCCCGTTCCGGCCGCTGGCGGGTCTGGCCCTTGCGGTCCTGCTCGGCCTTGCCCTGCTGTCTTGCCTCGGCCCGCGCTGGCCCGGCCTGCCGGTCCGCTGGCCAAACGGCTTCGTGCTGTCGCGGCTGGTCGGCCTGTGCGCCATCGACACGCTGGCCGCGGCGCTGGCCTTTCACCTGCTGCTGCCCGTCGGCGCCGATCTGGCCCTGACCGTCCTGCTGCCCGCCTTCCTGCTGGCCTTCGGCGCCGGCCTGACGCTTGGCACCCCCGGCGGCATGGGTGCGTTCGAAGTCACGCTGCTGGCCCTTTTGCCTGTGCAACCGCAACCGGACCTGCTGGTCGCCATCCTGGCCTGGCGCATGGTCTATTACGTCCTGCCGGCACTCGTCGGGGCGGCTCTGGCGGTGGCCGGTCCCGGCCCGGCATCGCCGCCGCCCGCGGGATATCTCCCGCACGCTCCCCAACGCGCCGAAACCGGGCTCAGACATCAGGGCACGCTGGCGCTGGCAGCGATCGGCGAGCAGAGCTGGCTTCTCGGTCGCAGCGGGCACTGCCTGTTCGCGGTCTTCGATCCGGAACCGCACCGCAGGCCTGAGACCATTGATGCCGCCCTGCTGGCTCTCGGGGCGCTTGCCGCCAGCGAAAGCCGGCTTCCTGCCGTCTACAAGGCCAGCGCCCGCACCGCCGCCCGCGCCCGCGCGCTGGGGTTCGCCCCCCGCCGTATCGGCCGGGAGGCGTGGCTGGACCCGGCCAGCGCCGCCCTGTCGGCCCCCGCGCGGTCCGGCCTGCGCCGCAAGCTGCGCCGCGCCGCGGCCGCCGGCGTCACGGTGCGGCAGATGTCATCCGAGACCGCGCCGTGGCGCAACATGGACGACATCGCCGCCCGCTGGGCGCGCGACCATGGTGGCGAGCGCGGCTTTTCCGTGGGTCGCCATGCCCGCGGATACCTTTGCCGGCAACGGCTTTATGTCGCCTGGCAGGCGGGGCATCCCATCGCCTATGCCAGCTTTCACGCCGCAAGCCGGGAATGGACGCTTGACCTGATGCGCCATGGCGCCGACTTGCCGGATGGCACCATGCACAGTCTGGTTCAGGCCGCGATCGAGGACGCCCGGCAACTCGGGATCGCGCGTGTTTCGCTGGCTGCCGTGCCCGAAGCCGCCTTTGGCCCGGGCGGCCGGCTCGGCAGGATTCTGGCCGCGCTTTGCCCGGATCTGGCCGCAACCGGTCTTCTGCGCTTCAAATCCGCCTTCGCGCCGCACTGGTCGCCGCGCTATCTGATCGCGGCGCACCCGGCCGGTCTGCCCCTGACGGCCCTGTCGCTCTGGCGCGCGATCACCCGGCCCCCGCCGCTTGCGCGGGAAATCGAACAGGATCATGCGGATTATGGGTTTGCCACGGCCCCCGGACCGTGGCACATCGCAGAAAGGACCGATTGAGACCCGGAGGATGCCATGGCCCAGGACGCGCTTTCCAAACTGCTTGCCAGCCGTGACTGGCTGATGGCCGATGGCGCCACCGGCACCAACCTGTTCAACATGGGCCTGACCGCGGGCGAGCCGCCCGAGTTCTGGAACGTCGATCACCCCGACCGCATCCGCAGCCTCTACCGCTCGGCGGTCGAGGCCGGGTCGGACATCTTCCTCACCAACACCTTCGGCGGCAACGCCAGCCGGCTGAAGCTGCATGGCGCCCAGGGCCGCGTGCGCGAGTTGAACCGCATCGGCGCCAGCCTTGGCCGCGAGATTGCCGATGCTGCCGGGCGCGCGGTGGTGGTGGCCGGCTCGGTCGGCCCGACCGGCGACATCTTTGAACCGATGGGCACGCTGACCCATGCCGCCGCAGTCGAGATGTTCCACGAACAGGCCGAGGGGCTGAAGGAAGGCGGCGCCGATGTGCTGTGGATCGAGACGATCTCGGCCCCCGAGGAATACCGCGCCGCCGCCGAGGCCGCGAAGCTCGCCGGCATGCCCTGGTGCGGCACCATGAGCTTTGACACCGCGGGCCGCACCATGATGGGCGTCACCTCGGCCGGCATGGTCGAGATGGTGAACGCCATGCCCTACGCACCGATCGCCTTCGGCGCCAATTGCGGCGTCGGCTCGTCCGACCTGATGCGCACCGTGATGGGCTTTGTCGCCGCCGGGGCGACCATTCCGCTGATCGCCAAGGGCAATGCCGGCATTCCGAAGTATCACGACGGCCATATCCATTACGACGGCACGCCGGAGCTGATGGCCGAATACGCGGTTCTGGCGCGCGATGCCGGGGTGCGGATCATCGGCGGCTGCTGCGGCACCATGCCTGAACATCTGAAGGCGATGCACGCGGCGCTGGAAAGCCGGCCGCGCGGCGATGTGCCCGCGCTGGAGGATATCCAGGCCAAGCTGGGGGCATTTTCCTCGGCCTCGGACGGCACGGGCGGCTCAGGCCCTGCCCCGCGCGAACGCCGCGGCCGGCGCGGATAAACCCGCGGTCACGCCCGGCGCAGGTGATCCAGAAGCGCGGCCGTCAGCCGCGCCCGCCGCGTCGCGGGCTTCCAGATCATGACATAGGGCCAGGGCAAGGGCAGCGCCGGCCCCGGCAGGCGGGCGATCAACCCTGCCCGCAGATCGGCCTCGGCCAGATGCGCGGGCACCAGCGCCGCGCCCAGACCCGCCCGCGCCGCCGCCAGCGCCAGCGCCGTCTGCCCGAGGCGCAGGCCCTGCCCCGGCGCCTCGCCCAGCTCCGCCGCATGATACCAGCGCCCCCAGGACGGCGCCGCGGCATGCGACGGGCCCCAGTCGGTGTGGACAAGGCTTTCCCGCCCCATCCCCGGCGCGGCAACCGCGATGATCTCGTCGACAAACAACGTCTCCACCCGGTGATCGGGGTAGAAATGCGCGCCATAGGTCAGCCGCACCGCCGCACCCGACAGGTCCACCGGATCATCCTCGACCCGCAGGTCAAGATCGCCCAGCCGGTCAAAGCCGGCCAGCCGCGGCACCAGCCAGTGATCGGCCAGCGACGGCAGGCAGGACAGGACCATGCGGGCCGGCCCGGACTCCTGCCCCAGATCCTGCGCCAGACCCGCCAGTTCGGCAAAGGCGAGATCCACCCGCAGCTGGATCGCACGGCCGGCGTCGGTCAACGTCAGCCGGTTGCCCTGCCGCAGGAATACCTCCTTGCCGAAATGCGCCTCCAGCGCACGGACCTGCAGCGACACCGCCGCCGGCGTCACCCCAAGCTCTGCGCCGGCACGGGTGAAAGAACCATGTCTTGCGGCCGTTTCAAAGGCGCGAAGCGCAGTCAGCGGCGGCAGGGCCATGGCTTTCCTTCAGTTATTCTTGTGATAGCCTATAATTTCTCTCATTGCGCGGCGAGCGAAATCTTCCAAGATCGACCAGACCGCAGCCAACAGGAGCGCCCCCATGCAGGACATCATCGACCTTGACGCCTATCCTCTGGACAAGCCCGGCACGCAGGCCCATGCCGCGCTTGTCGCCCGCTGCCGCCGCGCTTTGACCCGCGACGGCATGTTCGATCTGGCGGGCTTCCTGAAACCGCAGGCGCTGGCGCAGGCGCTGGACGAGGTTGCCGCCCGGCAGGATCAGGCCTTCACCCACGCCCGCGACCACAACATCTATTTCCGCAAGGATATCCCGGGGCTGGCCTCCGACCACCCCGCACTGAAGCCCTTCCGCACTGTCAACCATACGCTCTGCGCCGACCAGCTGGGCGGTGTGCTGCAGCGGCTGTACGACTGGCCCGCCTTTGCCGCGTTCCTGGCCGCAACCATGGAAAAGCCCGCGCTTTACACCATGGACGACCCGCTCGCCCGGCTGAACGTGATGACCTATCGCCGGGGCGAGGCGCTGAACTGGCACTTCGACCGCTCGGAATTCACCACGACCATCTTGCTGCAAGCCCCCGATCAGGGCGGGCTGTTCGAATACCGCACCGACCTGCGCTCCGAGAGCGATCCGAACTACGACGGCGTGGCGCGGATGCTGGCCGGGCAAGACCCCGAGGTGCAGCGGGTCAAGCTGGTGGCGGGCGGGCTGAACGTGTTCCGCGGCCGCAACACCGCCCACCGTGTCACCCCGGTCGAGGGCGAAACCGCCCGGCGCATCGCGGTGTTTTCCTTCTACGACCGCCCCGGCGTGCGGATGACCGAGGACGAGCAGAAGGGGTTCTACGGACGCGCTGCATGAGCGCCCACGGAATTTTGCAAATTCCGGGCCGGAAAATGCAGATTTTCCGGCCCGATTTCTGGCAGGAAATCGCTTCAGAACAGCGACAGCTGATCCCCGGTCCGGGCCGGAGGGCAGAACAGATCACAGCGCAGCGCCGGCATCCGCGTTGCCAGACCCAGCCGCGCCACCGCCTTGGCAAAACGCTGTTTCAGCAGATCGGCCCAGATCCCCTCGCCCGTCATCCGACGCCCGAAGGCCGGGTCATAATCCTGCCCGCCATGCATCTCGCGCACGCGGCCCATGACCTTGGCGGCCCGGTCCGGGCAATGCGCGGCCAGCCAGTCCTGAAACAGCCCGGACACCTCGCGCGGCAGGCGCAGCGCGATGTAGCTTGCCGCCACCGCCCCGGCGTCGCGTGCGGCCTCAAGGATCGGCTCCAGCTCGTGATCGGTCAGCCCCGGCACCACGGGCGCCACCATGGCCCGCACCGCAATGCCGGCTTCGCCCAGCCGACGGATGGTCGCCAGCCGCCGGGCAGGCGCGGGGCAGCGCGGCTCCATCGCTCGCGCCAGCCCGGGGTCGAGCGTCGTGACCGAAATCCCGACGCGCAAGAGCCCCGCCGCGGCCATCGGGGCGAGAAGGTCGATGTCGCGTTCGATCAGCGTGCCTTTCGTGGTGATCGCAACCGGGTGGCGATGCGCCCAAAGCACCTCCAGCACGTCGCGCATCACCCGATGCGTCGCCTCCAGCGGCTGATAGGGGTCGGTGTTGGTGCCGATCGCCACCGTCGCCACCTTGTAGCCTTTCGCCCTGAGTTCGCGCTCCAACGCCGCGGCGATGCCCGGCCGCGCCACCAGCCGCGTTTCGAAATCCAGTCCCGGCGACAGGTTCAGGAAGGCGTGGCTTGGCCGGGCAAAGCAATAGACGCAGCCATGCTCACAGCCGCGGTAGGGGTTGATCGAACGGTCAAAGGGCAGATCGGGCGAGCGGTTCCACGCCAGCGCCGAGCGGGCGCGTTCCAGCCGCACCTCGGTTGCGACCAGCCGGTCGGTTTCCGGCAGGTCCCAGCCATCGTCAAAGGCGACATGGACCGCGGCCTCGAACCGCCCCGCGGTGTTCGACGCCGCCCCGCGCGCCCGCAGGCGCTGGCCTTGTTTCAGGGTTTCATGCCGGGTTTCCATGGCGAAAATCTAGAACATAACAGGAACAAAGGGAATCACTTTCTGCGACCTTTCGGCTTGCTGTCGGCTTTCGCTTGGGGCATGTCGGAAAACGCAAAGTGCAGAGCCGCCTTTCACAGCATCACGGCCCCAAAGCCCCGAAGGAGCGCATCATGTCCGACGACGAAATCATTCTCTCTGAACTCAATGACGAAGAGCTTGTCCTGCAGATGCATGACGATCTCTACGATGGTCTGAAGGAAGAGATCGAACAGGGTGTGAACATCCTGATCGAGCGCGGCTGGACGCCCTATGATGTCCTGACCAAGGCGCTGGTGGCCGGCATGACCATCGTCGGCGCCGATTTCCGCGACGGCATCCTGTTCGTTCCCGAAGTGCTCTTGGCCGCCAATGCGATGAAGGCCGGGATGCACATCCTCAAGCCGCTGCTGGCCGAAACCGGCGCACCGCGCATGGGCAAGATGGTGATCGGCACCGTCAAGGGCGACATCCACGACATCGGCAAGAACCTTGTCGCCATGATGATGGAAGGCGCCGGGTTCGAGGTGCTGGATCTGGGCATCAACAACAGCGTCGAGAAATACATCGAGGCGCTGGAAACCGAAAAGCCCGATATCCTTGGCATGTCGGCGCTGCTGACCACCACCATGCCCTACATGAAGGTCGTGATCGACACGATGAAGGAAAAGGGCCTGCGCGAGGATTACATCGTTCTGGTCGGCGGTGCGCCGCTGAACGAAGAATTCGGCAAGGCCATCGGGGCTGACGCCTATTGCCGCGACGCCGCCGTGGCGGTCGAGACCGCCAAGACCTGGGTGGCGCGCAAGCACAACCAGCTCAGCGCCTGATCGCCCTGACCTGATCTTCGAAACCCCGGGCCCTTGCGCCCGGGGTTTTGCTTTGCGCCCCGCCGCTTTGCCCCTTGGCTTTCCCCGCCCTGCCCCCCACATTGACGGGAAAGGAGTCTCCCATGCCCCTGCCGCATTTCCTTGCCCTGATCCTTGCCGTGATCGTCGCCGCCGGGCTGACGATCTGGGCGGCCTCGGGTCTTGGGCTGTCGATGGGCGTCATGGCGCTGCTGGCGCTTATGGCCGCCCTTGCCATCCGGGCCTTCGCATGGCCGTGACGCTGCCCGACGACGCCACGCTCACCGAGCGGGGTCTGCAAGGCGCGGGGAGCGGCAAGGTTCTCCTGATCGCCTGCGGCGCCCTCGCGCATGAGGTGGTGGCGCTGAAGCGGCTGAACGGCTGGACGCATCTTGACCTGCAATGCCTGCCGGCCAAGCTTCACCTCTACCCCGACCAGATCACCGCCGAAGTGGCCCGCACCGTTGCGGAAAAGCGCGGCGACTACGGGCAGATCTTCATCCTTTATGCCGATTGCGGCACCGGCGGCCTCTTGCAGGACAAATGCCGCGAGCTGGGCGTCGAGATGCTGGCCGGCCCGCATTGCTATTCGTTCTTCGAAGGCAACGCCGCCTTTGCCGCGCATGAGGACGAGATTTCCGCCTTCTACCTGACCGACTTCCTGTGCCGCCAGTTCGACGCCTTTGTCTGGCGCCCGATGGGTTTTGACCGCCACCCCGAACTCATTCCGATGATGTTCGGCAATTACACCAAGCTGGTCTATCAGGCCCAGACCGACGATCCGGCACTGGATGCCAAGGCGCAGGATTGCGCGGCGCGGCTGGGGCTGGCCTATGAGCGGCGCTTTACCGGCTATGGCGATCTGGCCAGAGAAATGGCCCGCGTCGCCACGCGCGGGGCCTGAGGCCCACCGATGGCGCTTCCCGATCCGCTTCTGGCCGAGCTCGCCGCGCTTCTCGGTCCCCGGCTTTCGACCGGGGCGGCCGAGCGGGCGCTGCATGCCCAGAGCGAAAGCCACGTCGCCGCCGGCCCGCCCGATGCCGTGGCCTGTCCGCAGACGACCGCCGAGGTTGCCCGCATCGCTGCCCTTTGTGCGGCGCATCGCGTGCCGATCACGCCATGGGGCGCCGGCACCTCGCTGGAAGGGCACGCGCTGGCGGTCCGGGGCGGGCTGACGATGGATTTCCGCGAGATGAACCGGGTGCTGGCGGTGCACCCCGAAGACATGCTCTGTGTCGTGCAACCGGGCCTCACCCGCGAAGAGCTGAACCGCTGGCTGCGCGACACCGGCCTGTTCTTTCCCGTCGATCCCGGCGCGAATGCCTCGCTTGGCGGCATGGCCTCGACCCGGGCCTCCGGCACCACGGCGGTCAGATATGGCACGATGCGCGACAATGTGCTGGGGCTGGAGGTGGTGCTGGCCGGCGGCGAGGTGATCCGCACCGGCACCCGCGCGCCGAAATCCGCGGCAGGTTATGATCTGACTGCGCTTTTCGTCGGAGCCGAGGGCACCTTGGGCCTTGTCACCGAACTCACCCTGCGGCTGCATGGCCAGCCTGAGGCGGTCTCGGCCGCGACCTGCGGCTTTGCCGACATGGCTGCGGCGGTGGATTGCGTGATCGCCACCATCCAGACCGGCCTGCCGATGGCGCGGATCGAGTTTCTCGACCCCGCCACGGTGGCCGCCTGCAACGCCTATTCCGGCGCGGACCTGCCGCTGGCGCCGCAGTTGATGGTGGAATTCCACGGCACGCCGCAGGGCGTGGCCGAACAGGCCGAACGCTTTGGCGCGATTGCGGCGGACCATGGCAGCACCGGCTTTGTCTGGGCGCAGGCGCAGGAGGACCGCAACCGGCTGTGGAAGATGCGGCACAACGCCTACCCTGCCATTCTGGCCAGCCGCCCCGGGGCCACTGCCATCGTCACCGATGTCTGCGTGCCGATCTCGGCCTTGGCGCAGGCGGTCGAGGAAACCCGCGCCGACATCGCCGCCTCGGGCATACCCGGCCCGATCCTTGGCCATGTCGGTGACGGCAATTTCCACGCCATCCTGCTCATCGACCCCGCCGATCCGGCAGAGAAGGATCTGGCCAAGGCGCTGGCCACCCGCATGGCAGAACGCAGCCTGCGGCTGGGCGGCACAATCACCGGCGAACATGGGGTGGGCTTTGGCAAACTGCCGCTGATGGCGGCGGAACATGGTGCAGCCTGGGCGATCATGGGTCATATCAAGCAGGCGCTTGACCCGCATGATCTGATGAACCCCGGCAAACTGGTGCCGCAAGAACAGGTGCGTTGATGACCCCCGAAGATTACACCCGCGCCTTTGCCTATGCCTTTGGCGACCGCGACGCCGATGCGCTCGCCGATCTCCTGACCGAGGACGGCACCGCGCAGACCCTGACCGGCACCTGGGCCGAAGGGCGCGAGGCGGCGCGGCAGGCGTTCGAGGCCGAGGCGGCCGGCATCTTTTCCCGTGCCCGCCTGGTCACGGGCAAGGGCACGGTGCTGCCGCTGGCAGCGGACGTGGCGCTGTTGCGGCAACGCTTCGTGGTGACGGGAGCGATCGAGGAAAGCGGCGCGGAACTGCCGCGCTTTGGCGCGATGCTGGTGGCGCTCTTGCGCAGCGACGGGCTGAACTGGCGGGCGGTCAGCCTGACTTTCACGCTGCTGGCCTGAGCCTGCGCCCCCCTCCTCGGCGACATCGTCGCTCGTCGGGACCGTGCGGCGCGAGGGGCGCTGGCGACGAGAAGCCGGCGGCGCCCGAGGAGGCGCCAGTCAGCCCAGCAGCGCCCGCGCTGCCTCGCGCGCGGCATCCGTCACCCTGTCGCCGGCCAGCATCCGGGCAATTTCCTCGACCCGGTCGCCCGCGGAAAGCGTCGCCACGCTCGACAGTGTCGTGCCGGCCTCCACCCGCTTTGACACCTGCCAGTGATGCGCGCCCTTGGCCGCAACCTGCGGGCTGTGGGTGACAACCAGCACCTGCGCCCGTTCGGCCAGCGCCTTCAGCCGCCGGCCCACGGCATCGGCTGTCGCCCCGCCGACGCCACGGTCGATTTCGTCAAAGATCATCGTCATGCCGGGGCTGTCGCCCATCAGGCAGACTTTCAGCGCCAGCAGGAACCGGCTGAGTTCCCCGCCCGAGGCGATCTTGTTCAGCGCACCCGCCGGCGCGCCGGGATTGGTGGCGACGGTGAAGGTCACGGCATCCGCGCCCTCCGGCCCGGCCTCGCCGGTGGCGATTTCGGTGGCAAAGACTGCGCGCTCCATCTTCAGCGGCGCCAGCTCGGCCGCCATGGCCGCATCAAGCCGCCCGGCCGCCGCCCGCCGCGCCAGCGTCAGGGCCGCCGCTTCGCGGGCATAGGCGGCATCGGCCTCGGTCACCGCCTTTTCCAGCTTCGCCAGCCCCGCCGCGCCACCGTCGATCGCCGCCAGCCGGCCACGCGCGGCCTCGGCAAAAAAGCCAAGGTCGTCGGGCAGGATGTTGTGCTTGCGCGCAAGGGCGCGAATGGCAAAGAGCCGCTCTTCCAGCGCCTCCAGCTCCGCAGGGTTGAAATCAAGGCCCCGAAGTGCCTCTTCCACCCCACCCGTCGCCTCGCCCAGCTCGATCAAGGCCCGGTTCAGTGCCGCCATCGCCGCGTCAAGCCGCCCCTCGGCCTTGTCCGACGCCCCTTCCAGCCAGCGCAGCGCATCGCGCATCTGCGTCTCGGCCCCCTCGCTCAGCGCGCCATGGGCGCGGGCAATATCGGCGCGGATGCGTTCGGCGCCCTGCATCAGCCGGCGGCGGGCGTCGAGTGTGGCTTCCTCGCCCGGCAGCGGATTGAGCTTATCCAGCTCGGCAACGGCATGGCGCAGGAAATCCTCCTCGACCTGCGCCCGGTCCAGCGCCGAGCGCGCTTCGGACAAGGCGCCGCGCGCCTGCGTCCGCGCCCGCCAGGCCGAGCGCACCGGGCCGGGATCAACCGCGGCAAAGGCGTCGAGCAACGCCCGATGCCCGCGCGGGTTCAACAGGCCGCGGTCGTCGTGCTGGCCGTGCAGTTCGATCAGAGTGTCGGACAGGTCGCGCAGCACCTCGCCCGACACCCGCCGGTCATTGATCCAGGCGGTCTTGCGACCATCGGCCCCGTTCACCCGGCGCAGGATCACCTCGCCCTCTTCGGCGGCAATTCCGGCTTCGGCCAGAATGGCGTAGCCCAAATGGCCCGCCGGCAGGTCGAACACCGCCACCACCTCGCCCTGATCGGCCCCGGCGCGCACCAGCTCGGCCCGGCCGCGCCAGCCAAGCACAAAGCCCAAGGCATCAAGCAGGATGGACTTGCCCGCGCCCGTCTCGCCGGTCAGCACGTTCAGCCCCGGCCCCAGCGTCAGGGACAGACGGTCGATGATCAGCACATCGCGGATATCAAGGCTGCGCAGCATCTTCGCCCCATTGGCCGGGCAATCTGCCCGACGTCGTTACAACCACTCGCCCTTGATCATCTGGCGATAGATGGTTGCCAGCCAGCCCGTGCCCTTGGCCTCGGGCGCCAGCCCCTGCCCTTTCAGCAGCCGGAAGCTGTCTTCGTAGAACGGGCTGGACTGATAGTTGTGGCCAAGGATCGCGGCGGCAGTCTGCGCCTCATCGGTAAAGCCAAGGGCAAGGTAGGCCTCGGTCAGGCGGTGCAGCGCCTCGGCGGTGTGGGTCGTGGTCTGGAAGTCCTGCACCACCACCTTGAAGCGGTTGATCGCCGCCGTGTAATTCCGCCGCTTCAGGTAATAGCGCCCGATTTCCATTTCCTTGCCGGCAAGGTGATCGAAGGCCATGTCGAACTTCATCATCGCCGACTTGGCATATTCGCTGTCGGGATATTGCTCGATCACGGCGCGCAGCGACTGCAGCGCCTGGAAAGTCAGGCCCTGATCGCGGCCCACCTCGTCGATCTCGTCATAATAGGACAGCGCCATCAGATAGGTGGCATAGGCCGCGTCTTCGTCGCCGGGATAGAAATCCAGATAGCGCTGGGCCGCGATGCGGGCCTCTTCGTATTCCTTGGATTTATGCAGGACATAGGCCTGCATGATAAGCCCGCGCTTGGCCCATTCGGTATAGGGATAAAGCCGCTCGACCTCGGAGAAATAGCGCAGGCTGTCACCCGGCTTGCGCGCGGTTTCCAGAATCAGCTCGCCCCGTTTGTAGATTTCCTCCGGCGGAAGGTCGTCCAGCGGAGCGTCTTTCTGGCTTTTCAGCCCTGCACCGCAGGCCGCAAGCGAACCCGCCAGAAGTGCCGTGCAAAGACCCAGCCGCACCGCACTCATGAAATCGCCTGCCATCTTCCGCATATCCTGTGTTCGCAGCCTGCAACGCCACCAAATCAAGCGGAGCCCTCCGCGGGGCCCTTGTCGTCTGGCCTGTCGTAGCACAGAAAAATCCGGGGCGCAAAATGGCTTTCGCTGCCCCGGGCAACAGTTTTCAGGCCGAAAGCGGCAGATCCCGAAGCTGCACGCCGACACCCGGCAACTTGCCGCTGGCAAGGCCAAGGCAATCATGGGTACGCCAGGCCGTCGGGTCGGCGAAAAGCGCGCGCAGCAGGCGGTTGGTCAGCGCGTGACCGGCGCGGATGCCGGTATAGCGACCCAGGATCGGCCCGCCCGCCAGCGCCAGATCGCCCAGCGCATCCAGCATCTTGTGGCGCACCGGTTCGTCGGCATGCCGCAGGCCGCCGGGCGACAGCACCCGGTCGCCTTCGAAGACCACGGCGTTTTCCAGCGTGCCGCCCAGCGCCAGACCGCGCTCGCGCATGGCGATCACCTCGGCATTGCGGCAGAAGGTGCGGCTGTTCGACAACTCGCGCACGAAGGCGCCGTTGGCCATGTTCAGCACCTTTTCCTGCCGGCCGATCGCGGCATCGGTAAAGTCGATGCGGAAGTCGATTTCCAGCATGTCGGACGGCTCCAGCCGCGCCACCGCTTCGCCGTCGCGGACTTCGACCGGCTTCAGCACCTTGATCGCCCGCACTGGCGCGGCCTGCGCCACGATACCGGCCTTGATGAAGGCGGCGACGAAGGGCGCGGCCGAACCGTCAAGGATTGGCACTTCCGGCCCGTCGATGTCGATCAGCGCGTTGTGAATGGCCGAGCCGGCCAGCGCCGCCATGATATGTTCGATGGTAGACACCGACACGCCCGCGGCATTGGCAATCAGGGTGCAAAGTTTCGACGGCACCACGGCATCCCATTGCGCCGGAACCAGCGCGTTGGCGGCAAGATCAGTGCGGCGGAACCAGATGCCGTGATCTTCGGAGGCGGGATGCACCACCATCGTCGCCGGCGCACCGGAATGCAGGCCGACGCCTTGGAAGCTGACCGAACGAACCAGAGTGTTCTGCACCTGAGGATGCTCCGAATGGCGAGGCGCAAGGACCCCTGCTTGGGCCACTAGGTAAGACTGCCGGGCATTTATCTCAATTCACAGTTTGTGACGGTTTGTGACAGCAGGGATCTTCGGCAAGCTCTTGATATAAAATGACAAAGCCCGGACTATGCCGGGCCTTGTCACATCTGTTGCAATCGCGCCTGCGGCGCGACTCAGTTGGCCTGACGCCGCAGGAAGGCCGGAATCTCGATCCGGTCCTGATCGCCCGAGGGTTCCTGCTCGTCGTCATAGGCGGTGACCGGCGGCTGGGCGCGGCCCACCGGCGCGCGCTCGGCCGCGGGTTCGGCATGACCGCCACCGGCCATCCGGCTGATGAGACCGCCGATGCCGAAGCGCGGGCGGCTTTCGGCGGGCTTCGGCGCGGCGGCCGCGGCGCGGGTGGCCTGCGGCTGGGCCATGGCGGCGCGCTGCTGGGCCGGTTGCGGCGCCGGGCCTTTCGACACGGCGGCCTGCAGACGGGCCAGCGCCTCGGGCGAGGGCGAGCCGGGCTGGCGCGGCCGCGGCGCGACAAAGCTTTGCGGATCGGCATCCAGCGCCGAGGTCGCGGTGTGGCGCGGAGCGGCGGCGGCGGCCTGCGGGCGATAGACCGGAGGCGGCAGATCGTTCTCGATCACATCCTCGGGCTCGGGCGCATAGGTCTGGGCAGCGGGCTCGCGGTCAAACAGCGACTGTTCCGGCGCATAGGCGGCGGGTGCGGGGGTCACCGGGGCGGCGGCAACCGGGGTTGCCACCGGCGAGACTGTCAGCGTCATCGGCGCTTCGCGCTTGGGTTCGGGCGCGGTGAAGCTGGCGGGCAAGGGCGCGGCCATGGTGCGACGGGCCACCGGCATTTCCGCCTTGACCTGGGTGACGTCGATGCCGGTCGCCACGACCGAAACCCGCAGCGTGCCTTCCATCGAGGTATCCAGCGTCGAGCCGACGATGATGTTGGCGTCGGGATCGACCTTTTCGCGGATGATGTTCGCAGCCTCGTCCAGTTCGAACAGCGTCAGGTCATAGCCGCCGGTGATGTTGATCAGCACCCCCTTGGCGCCATGCAGGCTGATTTCATCCAGAAGCGGGTTGGCAATGGCCTTTTCAGCTGCCTGGACTGCGCGGTCTTCGCCGCTGGCCTCGCCAGTGCCCATCATGGCCTTGCCCATCTCGTCCATCACCGCGCGAACGTCGGCGAAGTCGAGGTTGATAAGGCCGGGGCGCACCATAAGATCCGTCACGCCCTTGACGCCCTGATACAGCACGTCGTCGGCCATGGCGAAAGCTTCGGTGAAGGTGGTGCGCTCATTCGCCAGACGGAACAGGTTCTGGTTCGGAATGATGATGAGCGTGTCGACAACCTTTTGCAGCGCGGCGATGCCCTCTTCGGCCTGTCGCATCCGCTTGTTGCCTTCGAACTGGAAGGGCTTGGTCACCACGCCGACGGTCAGCACACCCAGCTCGCGCGCGGCCTGCGCGATGATCGGGGCAGCCCCCGTGCCAGTGCCGCCGCCCATGCCGGCGGTGATGAAGCACATGTGCGCGCCCGCCAGATGATCGACGATTTCCTCGATGGTCTCTTCGGCGGCGGCGGCCCCGACGGTCGGGCGCGCGCCGGCCCCCAGACCTTCGGTCACCTTGACGCCCATCTGGATGCGCGAGACCGCCTTGGACTGCTGCAGCGCCTGCGCATCGGTATTGGCCACGACGAACTCGACACCCTCAAGTTGCTGGTCAATCATGTTGTTGACAGCATTGCCGCCGGCGCCGCCCACACCGAAAACGGTGATGCGGGGTTTCAGCTCTTCGCGAGCATCACTCATGATCAGATTCAATGCCATGTTCTGTCCGCCTGTTTATTATGAGCGGTGCGCGCCGCCGGTTGCCGTATCGATCTGTCCGCGTCCTGTCCCCGGGCCGCGATTTGCCGAATTATCCACGATTCTATCCACAAGCATGCCCGAGGTCACGCGAAAAACGCGGTACCACACAAAATATGGGCCGACTTGCGACTGCCTTAGCGGGATATTGCCGGTGCCGCAGGATGTTGCGGGTTACCAGTTGTCCTTGAACCATCTGAAGGCCCTTTTCAACGACCGAGCGGGGTAGCGTTCGGCGGGAATATCGAAATCCCACCATTCGTCCTGCGGATGGGCGGCGAACAGGCACAGGCCAACGGCGCTGGAGAACGCCGGTCCGGTCGCCGCCTGCGGCAGCCCCTGCACCCGCAACGGCCGCCCCATGCGGACCCGCGCGCCCAGAATGCGGCTGGCGAGGCCATCAAGGCCGGGGATCTGGCAGGCCCCGCCGGTCAGCACGATCTGCTGGCTTGGCAGGGTGTCGAAGCCGGCCACGTCAAGACGGGCACGGACCTCTTCCAGAATCTCCTCGACCCGCGGCCGCATGATGCCGATCAGCTCGGTCCGGCTGACCTGACGGCGGTCTTTTTCCCAGTCGCCCGAGTCACCGCCCATTTCGATCATCTCGCGGTCATCCATGCCGGTGGCATGCACGCCGCCGTGCTTGGTCTTGATGCGCTCGGCCACCGCCATCGGCACCTGCAGGCCCTTGGAGATGTCGGAAGTCACATGATCGCCGCCCATGCGCACCGCATCGGCGAAAATCATGTGCTTTTTCATGAAGATCGAAATCCCGGTCGAGCCGCCGCCCATGTCGATGCAGGCCGCGCCGAGTTCCTGTTCGTCCTCGACCAGCGACGAGATCGCCGCGACGTAAGAGGACGAGGCGATGCCGGCCAGTTCCAGATCGCAGCGCTTGATGCAGTAAAGCAGGTTCTGGATGACAGAGGCGTCCACCGACAAGAGATGCATGTCGCACGCAAGCCGGTTGCCGATCTGGCCACGCGGGTCGCCAAGGCCGGTGCGGTGGTCCAGCGCGAAGTTGACCGGATGGGCGTGCAGCACCTCGCGGCCCTCGCCCAGGGGAGGTACGTCGCAAGCGGCCAGCACGCGGGCCACGTCCTGTTCGGACACCACGGAATCCTGCAGGTCCCACTCGCCCGCCAGCCCGTAGCTGCGCGGCTCGGCGCCCGAGAAACAGGCGACCACATGGTCGACCCGCACATTCGCCATCTTCTGCGCCGCCTGCACGGCGGTACGGATGGCGCGTTCGGTCTCGTTCATCACCGAGATTTCGCCAAAGCGCACCCCGCGCGACCGCGTGGTTGCCGCCCCGATCACCCGGAACCCGGCATGCCCCGCGATCGGCCCGACGCCGTCGCTGTCCGCCGCCGGATCACCGCCGTCGAAGCGCAGCACAAGGCAGGCGATCTTCGAGGTGCCAACGTCAAGAATGGCCACCACGCCGCGCTGCATCGCGGTCCGGCGAAGCGCGCGCATGGCGCGCTGGGATTGGTAGAGATCGGTCACAGGTCGCTCTCCGCTTTCTTTTCTTCAGGAACAAGCCCGCGCGCGCGGCGGGCCTCAAGCAAGGCATCTTCGCCCAGACGCAGGATCGGGCGGTGTTCATTGCGCAGGTCGATCGCGGCAAGGTCGCGGGCCAGCAGGTCTTCGGCCTGATCCAGCGCCAAGAGCCGCTCCAGCGCCTGCACCGGACGGTCGGCCGGCAGCATCAGGCGCTGATCGCGGTCCAGCACCATGTCCCAGCGCCGCTCGCCCAGGCGGACCAGCCCGCGCAGCCGTTTCATCAGCGGTCCGGCGGCATCGACCAGCTCCAGCGCCTCGGCGGCGGCGGCATCGGCCCCCTCGCCCGCGATCACCGGCAGATCGGGCCGGTCGGCCCGGGTGGCCAGCCCCGCGACGCGGTGGCCGGTGGCATCAAGCAGCGTCAGCCCCTCGGCGCGGCGCCAGATCAGCGCCGGTTCGCGCTCGGTGATCGTCACCTGCAGCACCCCGCCCGACCGCACCGCCAGCTCGGCCCCCGCGACGGCGTCAAGCCCCTCGGCCCGTTCGCGCAGCACGTCGAGATCAAGATCAAAGGACGAGGCCGGGAAGCTCACGGCCAGCCGCGCCCGCACGGCGTCGGCCAGATCGGGAGAGGCCCCCTCGACCGCCAGCAGGCTGACGCGAAACTCGGGACGAGCCTGAAACTGGTCGGTGATCTGGGCAATGCCGCCGGCAATCGCCGCACGGCGGCCTTCGCTGGCCAGCACAAGGCCGATCACCGCCGTGATCGCCAGCGCCGGCAGTCCCACGCGGAACAGCACCCGAAACACCGGCGTCAGCATCAGCCGCTGCATCTTGTAGTCCCAGTAGCTCGGTGCCGGATCGTGGCGGCGCGCGCCTTTCGGCTCGGCGGGCCGGGCCTCGCCCGAGGCCCCCATCGCAGCGCCGCGCGCCGCCCCGATGACCGCCCCTTTCGCGGCCCCCACCATCGCGCCGCTCAGGCCGCGACGCGGGGCATGCAGGGGCGGAGGCTGGCGGTTCAGCGGTTGCACGAGGCATCCTCCACCATCCAGCGGCACAGCTCGGGAAAGGAAATGCCGCAATAGGCCGCCTGTTCGGGCGCCAGCGACGTCGGCGTCATGCCCGGCTGGGTGTTGGTCTCCAGAAGGATCAACCCGGCCAGTCCCCGCGCCTCGTCCCAGCGGAAATCGGTGCGGCTGACCCCCCGGCACCCCAGCGCGACATGGGCGCGCAGGGCGTAGTCCATGCAGGCGTCGGCAATCTGTTGCGGCACCTGCGCCGGCAGCACATGGCGCGAGCCGCCGGTGGAATATTTGGCGGTATAGTCATACCAGCCTTCGGTCAGGATGTCGGTCACGCAAAGCGCACGATCCCCCATCACCGCCACCGTCATCTCGCGGCCCGGCGCATAGGTTTCCACCATCACCACCTCGGGCATGGTCTCGGCCAGCCGCGGCGCATTCGAGCCGGGATGCACGATATAGACCCCGACCGACGAGCCTTCGTTGTTCGGCTTCACCACATAGGGCGGCGGCAGCACATGGCGGGCCTCGACCTCCTCGCGGCTGGCGAGCCTGCTTTGCACCACGGGCAGACCGGCGGCGACATAGACCTCTTTCGCCTTCTGCTTGTCCATCGCAAGCGCCGAGGCCAGCACGCCCGAATGGGTATAGGGGATGCGCAGCCATTCCAGCAGGCCCTGCACGCAGCCATCCTCACCCCAACGGCCATGCAGGGCGTTGAAGGCGACATCCGGCTTGATTTCGGCAAGGCGCGCGGCCAGATCGGGGCCGCAATCGACCTCGACCACCTCATATCCGGCCTCCCGAAGGGCATTGGCGCATTCACGCCCGGATGACAGAGACACCTCCCGCTCTGCGGAAGGCCCACCCATCAACACCGCCACTTTGGAGACCATCCGCCCGGATGTTCCCGCCATGTCTTACTGCCTCAGCCCGGGGGTTTTCCCCCGTGATCTTGGTTATTCGGGAAGGTGTTCGCCGACCCGCATGATTTCCCACTCTAGCGTGATACCGCTCTGTTGGAAAACCCTTTTTCGCACTTCCTCTCCCAGATTTTCCAGATCGGCGGCCTTCGCCCCTCCGGTGTTGATGAGGAAATTGGAGTGCATCGGGCTCATCTGCGCCCCGCCAAGGCGCGCGCCGCGCATTCCGGCGGCGTCGATCACCTTCCAGGCCTTCAGATCATGCACGTCATCGGCGCGGCCGGTCGAGGAAAACCCGGCCGGATTGCGGAAGGTAGAGCCGGCCGAGCGGTCCTTGGTCGGCTGGCTGGCATCGCGCTTGGCGATCTGGTCGGTCATGCGGGCCTCCAGCGCAGCGGGGTCGCCGCGATCCGCCCGGAAGGTGGCCGACACGACCACCCAGCCCTCCGGCAGCGTCGAAGAGCGATAGGCCAGATGCAGATCGGGCGCCGAAATTCGCCGAATTTCGCCCGCGCGCGTGACCACGCGCACTTCGACCAGATTGTCGGCGACGTAGGAGCCATAGCAGCCCGCGTTCATCCGCACTGCCCCGCCGATCGAGCCCGGAATGGTGCGCAGGAACGTGAGGTCCAGCCCCGCCTCGGCTGCCTTGCGGGCGACATGGGCGTCCAGCGCCGCCGCCCCTGCCGTGACGGTGTCGCCCTCGACCGCGATGCCGTTGAAGCCGCGCCCGAGACGGATCACCACTGCCCGGATGCCGCCATCGCGCACGATCAGGTTGGAGCCCACCCCCATGGGGAACACTGCAACCGAAGGGTCCAGCCCGGCAAGGAACGCAGCCAGGTCGGCCTCGTCCGCCGGGTTGTAAAGCCAGTCGGCAGGCCCGCCGACACGCAGCCAGGTCAACTCGGCCAGAGGCCGGTTCGGGGTGAGCGTGCCGCGCACGGGGGGAAGCTCGGGAGGAAGGGTCTGGGTCATGCGCCCGGTGATAGGGGCAAAGCGCGGGCTGGGCAAGTTTGCCGATCCCGCGGGGCGCCGCGCCGGGTCAGCCCTCTGCCAGCCGCGGCGCGCGGCCCTGCGATCGGAGGCGCTTGACAGGCCGCGCGCCGGGCTATCAAAGGGGCCTCGCCACGCCCGGACTGAACGGCTAGGCAAGGGGCGCCTGAATTGGCATAAAGAGGTCCAGGGCGGCGGCGTGCCCCGAAGACCCCACAGCAGGAAAGCGTCATGCGGGAAGAACATCGGACACTTGCGCGCAATTCGCTCCTTCTGTCGGCGGCCCCCGAGCCGGTGGCGCAGAAGATGCTCGAGGCGGCGCGGGTGCGGCCCTTCGACCGTGGCAGTACGATCTTCCTGCAAGGCGAACGGGCGACCGCAATCCATATCGTCGCCGACGGCTGGGTGAAACTGTACCGCGTCGCCCCGAACGGGGCGGAGGCCGTGGTCGGGGTCATCACCAAGGGCGCCAGCTTTGGCGAGGCCGTGGCCTTTCGCAACGACAACTATCCGGTCTCGGCCGAGGCGGTCACCGATTGCACCTTGATCCGCATCGAGTCCGATGTCCTCTTGCGGCAGCTGCGCGAAAACCCCGAGGTGGCGATTTCCCTGCTGTCGGCGACCTATATCCACCTGCACAACCTCGTATCGCAGGTCGAGGCGCTGAAGGCGCAGACCGGCTCGCAGCGCGTGGCCGAATTCCTGCTGGAACTCGCCTCCTGCCCCGCCGGGGCCTGCGAGGTGACACTGCCCTATGACAAGGTGCTGATTGCGGGCCGTCTGGGCATGAAGCCCGAAAGCCTGAGCCGGGCCTTCGCCCGGTTGAAGGACCATGGCGTCACCATCAAGCAGAACGTGGCTGTGATTGCCGACGTCTCGACCCTGCGCGACTTTGTCGAGGAAGACCCGGCGCTGGCGTGGTCGCGCGGATGACGGGCGATCTGGCAGCGGCGCTGGCCGCCATCGATACCGCCAACGCCGCCGACCCCAAGGGCGAGGCGCTGGTCTACGGCCAGCGCATGACCGAAGAACTGGCGCGGCTGTTCCCCGATGCCTCCGATGTGCTGGCGATTGCCGCGCGTGGCCAGCATGTCGAACGCTGGCTTCTGCCGCGGGCCGATTACCCCGAAGGCAAGGCGGGCTATCTCGCCTGGCGCCGCGAACAGGGCCGGCGGCATGGCGAGCGGGTGGCCGGGATCATGGCGGCGGCGGGCTATGGGCCGGAGGATTGCGACCGCGTGGGGGTCCTCCTGCGCAAGGAGGGCCTCAAGCACGACGCCGAGGTGCAGGCGCTGGAGGATGTGATCTGCTTTGCCTTCCTGCGCTGGTATTTCGCGCCCTTCGCCGAAGGGCGCGAGGCGGCCGCGCTTCTGGACATCGTGGAAAAGACCGCGCGCAAGATGTCGCCCGAAGGACGCGCCAAGGCCTTGGCCGAGTTTGTCCTGCCCGAGCCCTTCGCCGCCGCATTCCGCAGCTAGGCCGCCAGCGCCAGCCCCGCGAAGGCCATCAGCACAAACGCCAGCACAAGGTCAAAGCCACGCGCCCAGACCGGGCTTTGGCTGAGGTCGAGGTAATGCCGCAGGATCAGCCGCGACTTCAGCCCCGCCAGCACCAGCACCCCCAGCACCAACCCGGCGCGGGAGGGGTTCGCCGCTGTCAGCGTGGCGGTCAGCAGGGAAAGGCCCACGAGCGCGGCCCAGATGTAATGCAGCTTCATAACAGATAGACCACCGGCACCAGCAGCACCCAGACCAGATCGACCATGTGCCAGAAGGCCGCGGCCACGCCGACCGGGCGGGGTGCGGGCCGGACGGCGACCAAGAGGAGCAGCACCATGCCCGCCAGCACATGCGCGGCATGAAATCCGGTCAGCAGATAGGAAAAGGTAAAGAAGGCATGGGTTTCCGTGCCGATGCCTTGGGCGAAGAGAGCGGCATACTCGCTGGCCTTCACCGCAAGGAACACCGCGCCAAGCCCGGCAGCAAGGATCAGCAGCAGCCGCGCAAGGCCGGGTCGCGCGGCGGCAAGACGGACGGCCAGCGCGGCAAGATAGCCCGAGCTGACCAGAACCACGGTGTTCACCGCCGCCCCGACGCGATGCAGATGCGATTGCGCCTCGGCAAAGCCGGCCGGGTCGGTAAGGCGCGTGGCCAGCAGCGCCAGCAGCCCCGCGCCGAACACGACGAGCTCCGAGATGATGAGAACCCAGATCATCAACTCGCCGGGCAGACCCCCTGCCCCCTCCTCGGACGCCTTCGGCTTCTCGTCGTGGCGCGCGGTCGGCTGAGCGGCTGTCATCCGGTGACCAGCTGGCGATAGATCTGCGGCAGGGCCTGGGTCAGCTTGTCGGGGTTCGGGATCAGCGCAAAACCGCCCTGCCCGAAGATGCGGGGAAACCAGCTCTTGCCGTCGCGGTCGACCGTGATGCCAAAGACCGCATGACCGGCGCGACGCGCCTCGCGCACCGCCATCATGCTGTCCTCAATGCCGTGGCGGCCTTCGTAATGGTCCAGATCGTTCGGCTTGCCGTCGGTAATCACCAGCAACAGCCGCCGCTTGCGCGCTTGCTTCGCCAGCCCCGCCGACATGTGACGAATGGCAGCCCCGAGCCGGGTGTAATGGCCGGGCTTCAAGGCGGCGATGCGGCTCTCAACCACCTCGCTCATCGGCTCATCAAAGCTTTTCGCCTCCTGCACGAAAACCCGGTTCCGTTTCAGCGAGGAAAAGGCGTGGATGGCGAAACTGTCGCCCACTGCATCCAGCCCCCAGGCCAAAGCGGCCAAAGCCTCGCGTTCGATGTCGATCACCGAGCGCCCGTCATGACCATGGCCGGGAATGGCGCTTTCGGTGGAGCGGGAGACGTCCAAGAGGATCGACACCGCCAGATCGCGGGCCTCTGGCCTTGTCTGGCGCCAGACCCGGTCGGTCCCTTCCCCGCAGGCATAAAAATCGACCCGCGCGCGCACGGCACGATCCGTGTCCAATTCATCGCCATCCGGGTGGCCAGGGGTCGAAACACGGCTGGGACGCAGAGCCTCGAACTGACGCCGGACGGCGCGGATACGTGCGCTTGCGCGCGGGTCGTCCCGAAACGGGGGCGTGGCCAGGCTGGCCTCAAGGCGCGAGGAAAGCACGCGCGCATGGGCTGGCAAATAGGTGGCGGTGCGCACGTCCCATTCAGGATAGGTGGATTGGCCGGAAAGCGCCTCGCGGTCCACGTCTTCGGGAGCAAGGTCGAGGTGCAGTTTCAGGCGGGTTGCGGGGGCCTTGGACAGTTGCCCAAGGCCGATTTCGTCCTGATCGTCAGCGGCCTTCTTCGCGCTGTCGTCGTCATCATCCTCGACCCGGCGGTTGAGGTTGAGAAATTCGGCAAAGGACAGGATCGCCTCGAACTTGTGCAGGATGAAGCTGTCGCTGCGCTCGGCCTGATCGGATTTGCGGCGACGGGCGCGTTTGGTCTTGCCCTCTTGCTGGCCCTCTTCCGGCGTGCCTTCGGTGGCGCGGGTTTCGACCAGCATGGGTTCGGAGCGCGCCAGCGCCCGCAGATCGGGCCAGAGCGGCACCGGGCGGAACGGGCGATAGCCGCGCGGGGCGCGCGCGGGCAAGGGCGGCAGGGGAATATCTTCGCCCAGGGCGGCGCGGATGCGGGCCTCGATGGCGGCCTCGGCCGGGGGCAGTTTGGGGGTGCGGCGGAACAGGAGCGTGGCGGCGGCAAGATCGGCGTGCAGTTTGCGGTAGCCGGGGGCGTTTTCCAGCGCCGCCTGCGTCATGGTCTTGGCGGTCTCGATGGCGGCCAGATCGGCGTGCAAGGGATCATCGGTTTCCGGCGCAACTGCATTGCGCAAGGCCACGGCCGCCGTGGCCAGCCAGAGATAAAGTGCTGCATTGGCGCGGGCATCTGGAAAGGTGGCAAGGCTTTCGGGCAGGCGCAGGCTTGCACCGTCAAAGCTGGCGCGGGGGGCCTCGTCGGCCCAGCTGCCAAGACGGCGCAGGAACGACAGCCGGTGATGCGAGGTTTCCGGCGCCACCGGCTTGATCTCGACGGCCGGATCGCCGCCCAGACCGCGGAAAAGGACTGCCAGCCGTCCGCCCACTTGGGAAAGCAGGACACGGGCTCCGTCGTGGGCAGGCTCGCTGTCCAGACGGCTGGCAAAGGCGTGCCACAGTTTCCCGACGGATTCTTCGGGTTCCCATGGCTCGAACTCGATCCGTGACATCGCCGGCCTCACCCGAAAACGGCGGTCACAAGATCGCGGAGCCCGGCCTTCACATCCGCGTCATCGCTGAGCGGTTCGATCATGGCCGTGCGGATCGCGCGGTCGACGCCCATGCCCCCGGCAATCAGCGTGGCGGCATAGACGACAAGGCGGGTGGAGACACCTTCTTCCAGATCCTGCCCCTTCATGGCGCGCAGCTTGTTCGCCAGCCGCACAAGGGGCTTCACGCGTTCCTCGGCAAGGCCGCTTTCGCGGGCGACGACGGGGATTTCATGTTCGGGTCGGGGGAAGGTGAATTCGACGCCGATGAAGCGCTGCCGGGTCGAGGGTTTCAGCGTCTTCAGGATGTTCTGGTAGCCGGGGTTGTAGCTGGCGACCAAGAGAAAATCGGGATGCGCCTCAAGCTCTTCGCCGGTGCGGTCGATCGGCAGGATGCGGCGGTCGTCGGTCAGGGGGTGCAGCACGACGGTCACGTCCTTGCGGGCCTCGACGACCTCATCAAGGTAGCAGATCGCCCCTTCGCGCACGGCGCGGGTCAGCGGGCCGTCGACCCAGACCGTCTCGCCACCTTTCAGCAGGTAGCGGCCGATCAGGTCGGCGGCGGACAGGTCGTCATGGCAGGCCACGGTATAAAGCGGGCGGCCCAGTTTCGCGGCCATATGGGCGACAAAGCGGGTCTTGCCGCAACCGGTCGGGCCTTTCAGCAGCACCGGCAGGCGGTGGGCGGCGGCGGCGGCAAAGACGTCGCACTCATCGCCCTGGGGGAGGTAGAAGGGGGCGGTTGCCGCCCCCCCTGTGATGTGAGAGCCATCCATGTGCATCACCGTGCGGCCACGTGGTCGGGATCATGCTCGATCCGGTCACGTTCCAGCGGGCCGGGCGTGACGATCTCGCGGCGCGGCACGGCGACCGAGTAGATGAACAGCACCGCGCCCAGAACCACCGCCACACCGGCGCCAAAGCGCATGGCGTAGAAGATCCAGAGCTGGTCCTGCACGTCCATGAAGGCCTCGCCGTTCACCCGTTGCAGGTGGGTCTGCACCGTGCCGGCAAAGGTCAGCGTGAAGGTCATGAACACCACGCCCGCCGACATCAGCCAGAACGAGGCCATGTTCAGCACCTGATTGAACGGGTCACGTCCGCGCAGGGCCGGCATGGCATAGGTGATGATCGCCAGGTTAAGGCAGACATAGGCACCGTAGAAGGCAAGGTGGCCGTGGGCGGCGGTGATCTGCGTGCCGTGGCTGTAGAAGTTCACCCCGTGCAGCGTGTGCAGGAAGCCCCAGACGCCTGCGCCGAAGAAGGCCAGCGTGGCACAGCCGAGCGACCACAGCAGGGCGGCCTTGTTCGGGTGGTCGCGGCGGCCTTTCCAGACCATGACGAAGGCAAAGGACATCATAGCGAAGAAGGGGATCACTTCCAGCGAGGAGAAGATCGAGCCGATCCACTGCCAATAGCCCGGCGTGCCGATCCAGTAGTAATGGTGGCCGGTGCCGAGGATGCCGGAGAACAGCGCCAGCGCGGCGATGACGTAAAGCCATTTCTCCACCACCTCGCGGTCAACGCCCGTCAGCTTCAGCATCAGGAAGGCAAGGATCGAGGCCATGACCAGCTCCCACGTGCCTTCGACCCACAGGTGGACCACATACCACCAGTACATCTTGTCAAGCGCGAGGTTCGCCGGGTTGTAGAAGGCAAAGAGGAACAGCAGCGCCAGGGCCCAGAGGCCGAGAAGCAGGATGTTGGTGATCGCGGTCTTCTTGCCGGCCAGCACCGTCATGGTGATGTTGTAAAGGAAGATCAGCGCGGCGACGACGATGCCGACCTTGACCCATTTCGGCTGTTCCAGAAACTCGCGCCCCTCGTTGCCAAGGGCGAAGTTGCCGTCAAAGAGGTTGAAAAGATAGGTCACAACCACCCCGGCGGTGCCAAGGACGAAAATCAGCAGTTGCAGGTAAGCCAGCATCGGCGAGTGGATCTCGCGCTCGGATTCCTCCGGCACGAGGTAATAGGCGGCGCCGAAGAAGCCGAGCAAGAGCCAGACCACAAGGCTGTTGGAATGCAGCATCCGCCCGATGTTGAAGGGCAGGATTTCCGACAGGAAGTTCGGGCTGACATAGATCCAGCCCAGGATCAGACCCATGATCACCTGCACGGCGAACAGCGCCATGGCGACGGCGAAATAGGCCAGCGCGATTTTCTGCGTTTGGTATTTCATGATGGTTGCTCCTTAGCCCGCATCGTTCGGCGGCCAGTCCTGCGCGCGGATCGTGTCGGTCCACAGCAGGAAGTCGGCGAGGTTGCGGTATTCGTCATCGGTCAGGCCGAAGTTCGGCATCTGGCGGCGGCCCTCGATGCCGGTGGGCATGGCGTCCATCCAGCCTTTCAGCGCCATGAAAGCGCCTTCATGGTCGTCCTCGGCCACGCCCCAGCGGGTCATGACATTGCCCAGTTCGGGCGCGAAATAGGCGCCCTCACCCAGAATGGTATGGCAGTTGATGCAGGAATGCTTTTCCCACAGGTGTTTGCCCGCCGCGACGCTTTCGGTGAGCGTGGCGGTATTGGTCGAGGTGGTCTTGATGTAGTAGTGCGAGTGGGCCGTGAGGCCCACGAAGATGAGGATGAAGAACAGGGACCCGCCGTAGAAAATATTGCGGGCCATGCTCTTGGTCATGACTTCGCGCATGGCGATCGGTCCTTCCCAAAGCGGTTACGGTCACCAAGCTGTGAAGCGGCGGGGCCGGCGGGGCCTTAACAAAAGTCAACCGAGGGCCGGAGATTTCGCACGCGGGGCCTCCTGTCAGGCCAGCGCGACAAGGCTCGCTTGCGGAAAGGCCGCAAGTGCGGCGTCAATGGCCGGGCGGTCCAGGAGGGTAAAGGCGGTGGAGAGCGCATCGGCCAAGGCGGCGCTGGGGGCACTCACCGAGACGGTAGACCAGAGCGGCGGCTGGCCCTGCGGCCCAAGGATATGCGGCACTCCCGCGCCGATCAGCGTGCCGCGCGGCGCGGAGGTGGCCAGCGCCCGGTCGCTGAGCGGCAGGTCGGCCAGCGCCCGGCCCTCGGGCGTCAGGACGCGCGCCTGCCAGGGCAGGCCGTCGGCGCGGCGGCCCAGCGCCTGCACCTCGCCCATGTCGATCAGCGCGTGGTCAAAGCCCTCGGCCCGCAGAACCGCGGCGATGCGGTCGGCGGCCCAGCCCTGGGCGATGCCGTTCAGCGTCAGCGCCTGACCGGGGGCAAGGCGCACCTCCTGCGCGTCAAGGATCACGGACTGCCAGCCGACCAGCGCGCGGGCGGCGGCAAGGTCGCCCCCGGTCGCGGTCGCCAGAAACAGCGGCTGCACAGTGGGATCAAATGCCCCGCCAGTGGCGTGGTGGACCTGACCGGCAAGGGCGAGGAGCGCCAGAAAACCGGTGTCGGGATGGGACAGGTGGCCATCGCGGTTCAGCCGGGTCAGTGCCGAATCGCGGTGCAGCGAGGCGGTGGCCTCGATCCGGGCGATCTCCTGCTCCACCTTGCGGAAGGCGCGGGCAGTCTGGCGCGGCGCCCCCCCCACCAGCCGCAGCGACAGCGCCGCGCCAAATCCGATGCCGCGCCAGTCGGCGGCCTGACCCCGGCCCGGAACAAGCGCGGCGACGGCGGTGAGGCTGAGAAAACGGCGGCGCGACATCATGGCGGGGGATCTCCGACGGGTTTGCGCGGCGGGCGCGGCAAAAGGAACGCGGGCCAGAGGCTGCCAAGCGCCAGCACGAAGGCCAGCATCCACAGCACGGCGGCCAGCAGGCTGGCGACGGCATGGCTCGCGGGCCAGCTGGAGGCGACGACCCGCGCCAGCGCGGCCAGCGGCATCAGCGCGTAGGCGGCGGCCAGCATCGGCGGCGCGTGCAGCGGCCGGCCCGAATGGCCAAGGCTGGCGCGCGACAGCATCGACAGCGTCATGCCGCCCACCGCACCGATGCCGAGAAGGTGCAGCGCCGCGATCTCGGACCCGATCTGCAGGTTTGCCAGACCAAAGGCCAGAAGGCCAAGGCCGGTCAGGGCGTAGGACAGATGCAGCGTCCACAGGATCGGGCGCGGCAGGGTCCAGCGCCCCTGCCACAGCGCCACCCGGGCCAGCGCCGCCCCGCCGGCGACAAGTGCGATGAGGGCGATCAACGGCTCCGGCAGGCCAAGCAAAAGGGCGGGCGGCAGCAGCAGCGCCGGGGTGATGGTGGCGACAGCCAGCGGCGCAGGGTTGCGCGGCAGGCCGGTCTCGCGGCCGGTGGCAACCATGGCGTTGCGGGTGAAACCGGGCGTGACGCGACCGCCAAGGATGGCGATCAGCGCCACCAGCGTCAGCAGCCCTGCCCGCAGGCCGGGACCGACGCCGTCGCGCAAGACCCCCAGCCATTCCAGATGGCAGGCCAGATTGGCCAGCCAGAGAAGTGCCAGCGCCAGCAGGAAGATCAGCTGTTGCGCCTTGGGCTTGGCCAGCAGCTGCGCGGCGATCTGCAGGCCAAGGACCGGCAGGAAGGCAAGATCGGCCAAGGCCACGATCCCGGCGGGCAGATCGGCCGAGAACCACAGCGCCAGCCGCCCGGTCAGCCACAGCGCAAAGACCGCCGCAAGAAAGCGATGCGCCGCCCCCTTGCCGCCGGTCCAGTTCGGCACGGCGGTCAGGAAGAACCCGGCCAGCGCCGCCGCGCCATAGCCGAAGATCATCTCGTGCGCATGCCACAGATGCGGGGCCATGGCCGGGCGCAACCCGGCCGGCGAGCCGAACTCCTGCCGGGCAAGCCAGACCGCCCAGACCGCGACCGACCACAGCGCAAAGACGCAGGCGGCCAGAAAGAAGATGCGGAAGCCCTGCGAAAACAGCCGCTTGACCAAGGTATCCTTGCGGGCGGTCATGCCGCACCCTCCGATCGCGCCCGGCGCTTCAGAACCGGGCATTGAGTTGCATCATTCATGATGACCTGACAGCGCAGGCACAGCACGCATTCGTTGGCATTGATCCGGCCGATGGCGTCAATCGCGCCGACAGTGCATTTCGTCTCGCACATCCGGCATTCGCGGCCACATTGCGGACGGCGCTTCAGCCAGTCGAACACCTTCAGCTTGGCCGGCAGCGCCAGCCCGGCGCCAAGCGGGCAAAGGTAGCGGCAATAGAACCGCTCGATGAACATTCCCGCGCCCAGCAGCACGGCAACAAACAGCAGGAACGGCCATGCCCGGACAAAGCGCAGCGAAATCGCGGTCTTGAACGGCTCGACCTCGGCCAGAAGGATGGCATCGTGCATCGAATAGAACGACAGCGCGAGGATGGCCATGAACAGGCTGTACTTGATGACCCAGAGCCGCTCGTGCAGCGCCTGCGGCACTGCGATCTGCCGGATGCCAAGGGCAACCGCGGCGGCATTGGTCAGCTCCTGCAGCGCGCCGAACGGGCAAAGCCAGCCGCAATAGACCCCCCTGCCCCAGAACAGCATGCCAAGCGCGGTAAAGCTCCACAGGATGAAGATCACCGGCTCGATCAGGAAGGTTTCCCAGCGGAAGCCCGTCAGCAGGGAATGGACAAAGGCCATCACCTGCACCACCGACAGCTGCCCGTTCAGCCCCATGCCGAGGATGAGGAAGGTCGAGGCCAGGAACATCAGCCGCCCGGTCCGCCACAGGCGCGGGCGACGGGTGATCCATTCCTGCGCGAACAGGATCAGCGTCAGGACCGTGAGCAGCAGGGCGACAAGCGCGATCTGCGGTGTCTTGGCAGTCCAGATGCCCCGCCAGAGCGGTTCGTCGGCCGCTTGCGGCACAAGAAACCCGGCCGGCACCGCAATCGGCAGCACGGTGACGAAGGACACCTCGCCCGAAGCGGCGGCGGCGCGCGCGGACCGGATTTCCAGCGCGAAGGGCCTGGCGGCGTCGATTTCCGGCGGCAGGGCGAACAGGCTGATCTCTTTCATCTCGGGGGCGTCGGGAAGCGACAGCTTCTTGACCAGCTGGTAGCGCTCGGCCGTCGGTTGCCAGCGGTTTTCGCCCTGCACCACGGTCAGCCGGTCGAAGATGCCGCTGGATTGCCAGTCGGTGCCGCGATGCGACCCCACCCCGCGCGTCATGACGATCAGCACCGCCCCGCCCGGCGGCAGAGTGCCGACCGCCTTGGTAAAGCCCTGCTGGCCCAGCAGGTTTTGCCCTACGGTCGGCGGGTCGATCACCCCGGCCCAGGCCTGCAGGAAGTCGCCGGCCCCGGGGGTCAGCGGCACCTTGGCCCCGGCCAGCGCCTTGGCCGCTTCGTCCATGCTGACGCGGGTTTCCGCCAGCGCGCCCATCGCCAGCAGCCCCGCCCAGTCGGCAGGGGCATAGGCGATGCGGTCGATGCCGCCACCGCCCGCCATCAGCCCGCGCGCAATCGCCAGCGTGCGGGCCGAGCGCAGGATGCCGTCGCGGATCACGCCGGTTGACACCGTGGCCCGGCTGATGACATCGGGCAGGCCCCTGGCCTGATCGGCCGGATCGCGGGTCAGCTCATGGCCGGCAAAGCCCGAGACATAGGCGGCGATGTCGGCATCCGAGATGCCAAGGGTCAGCACCGGCTCGTTGTGCTGAACCAGCAGCGCGCCCGCGATGCGGGCCTCGGGCGTCACCGCCACCAGAACATCCAGCGGCCGACCGGAATAGCCCACCGACCCCGCCAGTTCCCAGGTCGAGCCGACATGGCCGAGCAGCACCGCGCCCTGCCGCACGCTCCAGCCCGGCACGCCGCCTGCGTCCCGGGTGATCTGCACCGGCGGGACCGTGGCGAACAGCGCCGCCGCCTCGTCTGCGGTTGGCGGGCGGGGTTCAGGGGCGGCAAGGCCCAAAGGACCGCCCCCGGCCCAGACCGGCAGGCCAGGGCAAACGCAAAGGCCAAGGCAAAGGGACAGAAGGGCAAGCAGTCGACGCATGGCGGGCTCCGGGACTGCACCAACCATGGGCGCAGAGCTTTTTGCCAGCCTTGACGTAAGTCAATGAACCGGAGGCGCCCTTCGCCAATGGTGCGCTCAGCCTCACCAGCTGAACGGAGAAATTCCATGACCCCCCAAGCCAAATCTGCCAGGTCTGTCCTTCTCGGCAGTGCTGCCCTGGCCCTTGGGCTTCTGGCCGCGCCCCTTCTTGCGGAAGAAAAGCCCAAGGACCATACCGACGGCCCTGCCGCCGCCTATGAGCCCTCGATGACCACGCTGGGCCAGCTGAAGGTCGAAATCCCCGGTCGCAAGGCCGATGATCCCGTCATGACGGCTGAAGAATTCCAGCAGGCGACCACGATCTATTTCGAACGCTGCGCCGGTTGCCATGGCGTCTTGCGCAAGGGGGCGACGGGCAAGCCGCTGACCACCGACATCACCCGTGAAAACGGCTATGACTACCTGCAAAGCTTCATCACCTACGGCTCGCCCGCCGGCATGCCGAACTGGGGCACCTCGGGCGCACTGAGCGAGGGCGAGGTCGACATGATGGCCCGCTATCTGCTGCTCGAGCCGCCGCAGCCGCCCGAATGGGGCATGCCCGAGATGATGGCCTCGTGGAAGGTTCTGGTGAAACCCGAGGACCGCCCGAAAGAGAAGATGAACGACATCGACATCGACAACCTGATGTCGGTGACCTTGCGTGATGCCGGACAGGTCGCGCTGATCGACGGCGCGAGCTATGAGATCAAGGCGGTGATCGACACCGGCTATGCGGTGCATATCAGCCGGATTTCGGCGTCGGGCCGCTATCTCTTCGTCATCGGCCGCGATGGCCTGGTGAACATGATCGACCTGTGGATGGAGACCCCCGCCACGGTGGCCTCGATCAAGATCGGCATCGAAGCGCGCTCGATCGAGACCTCGAAATTCGAGGGTTGGGAAGACAAGCTGGCCATCGCCGGGGCCTACTGGCCGCCGCAATACGTCATCATGGATGGCGAAACGCTGGAGCCGAAGAAGATCGTCTCCACCCGCGGCAACATCTATGACGAGCAGGTCTATCACCCCGAACCGCGCGTCGCCTCGATCCTGTCGTCGCATTACAAGCCCGAGTTCATCGTCAACGTGAAGGAAACCGGGAAGATCATCTTCGTCGACTACACCGACCTGAAGAACCTCAAGACGGTGGAAATCGAGGCGGAGCGCTTCCTGCATGACGGCGGGTTCGACAGCTCCAAGCGCTACTTCATGGTGGCGGCGAACCAGCGCGGCAAGATCGCCGTGGTGGACACCAAGGAAGACAAGCTGACCGCGCTGGTGGAAACCGGCGGCCAGACGCCGCACCCGGGGCGTGGCGCGAACATCAACCACCCGGTCTATGGGCCGGTCTGGGCGACCTCGCACCTTGGCGACGAATCGGTCGCACTGATCGGCACCGACCCCGAAGGCCACCCCGATCAGGCCTGGAAAGTGGTCGACAGCTTCTATGCCCTTGGTGGCGGGTCGCTGTTCATCAAGACCCACCCGTCGAGCCAGCATCTCTATGTTGACGCGCCGCTGAACCCCGATGCCGCGGTTTCCTCGGCGGTCGCGGTGTTCGACATCGCCGCCATGGGGGGCGATCCGAACGTGGACCCGGAATTCAAGACCCTGCCGATCGGCGAATGGGCCGGGATTGCCGATGGTCAGCCGCGTGTGGTGCAGCCCGAGTTCAACAAGGACGGCACCGAGGTCTGGTTCTCGGTCTGGAACGCCAAGGACAAGGAAAGCGCCATTGTCGTCGTCGATGACAAGACGCTGGAGCTGAAGACGGTGATCAAGGACCCGCGCCTGATCACGCCGACCGGCAAGTTCAACGTGCTGAACACCAAGGACGACATCTACTAAGCCCTTGCAACGATTGGGACCGGCCTTTGGGGGCCGGTCCCGGTGGGCGGAGGGGCGTGTGGCGCGCCTCTCCGCCCTCTCCCTCCTGAATTTCACCACATGCCAGCCGGGGTGCGAGCGATGAACGACCTGTTCCAAGATTTCCTGCCCAGCCCGAATTTGCCCGGTCATGTGCATCTGATCGGCGCCGGACCGGGCGACCCTGAGCTGCTGACCCGCCGCGCGTTGCGGCTGATGGTCGAGGCCGATGTGGTGGTCTACGACCGGCTGGTCAGTCCCGAGATCATGGCGCTGATCCCGTCCCATGTGCGGCGGATCGACGTCGGCAAACTGCCGAAGGCCCACAAGCTGCCGCAGGACGGCATCAACGCGCTTCTGGTGGAGCTTGCCGGCCAGGGCCTGCGTGTAGCGCGGGTGAAGGGTGGCGACCCGTTGATCTTTGGCCGGGGCAGCGAAGAGGCCGAAGCCTGCCGCGCGGCAGGTGTCGCCTGCGATTACACTCCCGGCATCACCTCCGCGCAGGGCGCGGCCGCATCGACCGGCGTACCGCTGACCCATCGCGGGCTGGCGACCGGCGTGCGCTATGTCACAGGTCACCGCGCCAGGGATGGCGCGCTGGATCTTGACTGGACCTCGCTCGCCAGTGCCGACACGACTCTGGTTGTCTATATGGGCGTGGCCAACATTGCAGAGATTTCGACGCAGATGATGGCCCATGGCCTTGGCGCGGACACACCGGTTCTGGCAGTGGCCTCCGCCACCACCCCGCGCGAAACCCGGGTGCTGTCCGATCTCGCCGGTATTGCCGGTGCCATGGCCGACGCCCAGCCCGAAGCCCCGGTGCTGTTCATCATCGGGCGCGTGGTTTCGCTTTATGAACCTGCGCTTCTGGCTGCCGCCCTTGCCTGCGAGGGCACGGGGATGGCGGCCTATGCTTAGCTGCGCGCGCCCCTCGTCGAGCATTTCATGCCCTCCTCGGACGGTGACACGACGAGTGCATGACATGCTCGAGGAGTGCGCCGTTCTGGTGCTGTTCGCCTTTCCCGCCATGGCCGATGTTTCCGCCGACCGCGCCCGCGCGCTGGAACACATGGTCACGCAGGATTGCGGCTCCTGCCATGGCCTGACGCTGAAGGGCGGCCTTGGCCGGCCCCTGACCCGCGAGGCGCTGGCCAACGCCGATCCCGAGGGGCTGACGCTCATCATTCTTGACGGCATTCCCGGCACCGCCATGCCGCCCTGGCGTCCGCTGCTGACCGAAGACGAGGCGCTGTGGATTGCCAACTATCTGAAAGGAAAGGACTAGCCGATGCGCGCCCTTGCCGCTCTCGCCTTTGCGCTGCTGACCTCCACCGCGCTTGCCGCCGATCTACCGCAGGCCGTGGCCACCGGCGATCTGGGGCTGGTGATCGAACGCGCCAGTGGCAGCCTGGTGCTGATCGACCGCTCGGACCGCGCCGCGCTGGGGCGGATCGAGGGGCTGGGCGATCTGAGCCACGCCTCGCTGACCTATGCGCCGGACGAACGCTTTGCTTTCGTCTTTGGCCGCGATGGCGGGCTGACCAAGGTGGACCTGCTGACGCGCACCATCGCCGCCCGCACCGTGCAGGCCGGCAATTCCATCGGCGGCGCGATTTCCGACGACGGCAAGCTGGTCGCTGTGTCGAATTACGAACCGGGCGGGGTGAAGGTGTTTGACGCCGAAACGCTGGCGCTGGTGGCCGACATTCCGGCCAAGGGCAAGACCGTGGGGCTGGTCGATGTGCCGGGCCGCCGCTTTGCCTGGACGGTCTGGGACACCGGCGAGGTGTTTCTCGGCGATTTCTCCGGGGCCGAACCGGCGGTCGAGATGATCGGCAATGCCGGCAAGAACCCCTTCGACGCCGTGCTGACCGACGACGCCCATACCTTCCTTGTCGGGCTGTTCGGGGAAAAGGGCGTCACGGCCTTCGATCTGTGGAACCCCGCCGCGCCACCGCAGAAATTCCTGACCGATTACGGCAAGACCGGCGAGGACATGCCGGTCTACAAGATGCCGCATCTGCAAAGCTGGGCCTTCACCGAGGGGCAATATGCCCTGCCGGCGGTGGGCCGGCATGAAATCCTCTGGGTCGACCGCGAGAGCCAGACCCAGACCGCCGCGACCCCGGTGCATGGCCAGCCGGTCTTCATCATCGCCCAGCCGGCCAGCCCCTATGTCTGGGTCAACTTCGCCACCCCGCTCAATGACGTGGTGCAGGTGGTGGACTCGCGCTCCCACGAGGTCGTGGCGACGCTGACCCCCGGCAAGGCCGTCCTGCACATGGAATTCGCCCCGCGCGGGGCAGAAGTGTGGATTTCGGCCCGCGATGACAATGCAGTGCTGATCTATGACACCCGCACGCGCGAGAAGGTCGGCGAAGTGCAGGCCGAAGCGCCGAGCGGTATCTTCTTCACCGCCCGCGCCCATCAGACGGGGCTTTAGGCATGGACCGGCTTGACCCTCTCGATGCGCGCCTCTTGGACGAGTTCCAGCGCGACCTGCCGCTGGTTGAACGGCCCTTCGCCGAGATCGGCGGCAGGCTCGGGCTGGATGAGGCCGCAGTGCTGGCGCGGCTGACGCGGCTGCAGGCGACCGGCGCGGTGGCGCGCGTGGGGGCCACGGTGCGGCCCAACACCGCCGGGGCCTCGACCCTTGCCGCGCTGGCCGTGCCCGAGGCGCGGATCGACGAGGTGGCGGAATTGGTCGGCGCCGAGCCGGGGGTGAACCATTCCTACCTGCGCGAGGACCACTGGAACCTGTGGTTCGTGGCCACCGCCCCCGATGGCCCTGCCCTGCAGGCGATGCTGGATCGCATCGGCGCACGATCCGGCTTGCAGGTGCTGGACCTGCGGCTGGTGCAGCCCTTCAACATCGACCTTGGTTTTCGCTTGACCGGGCAGCCCGCCACCATGGCGCGCGCCACCGGGCATGACCTGTCAGCGCTGACCGAGGCTGATCGCCCCCTGCTGCATCGCCTGTCGCAGGGCCTGCCGCTGGTGGCGCGGCCCTATGCCGCCCTGGCCGAGGCGCTACAGCGCGACGAGGCCGGGCTTTGCGACCGGATCGGCCTGTTGATCGGGGCCGGGGTGATCAGCCGGCTGGGTGTCATCGTCCGCCACCGCGCGCTTGGCTGGACGGCGAATGCCATGGTGGTCTGGACCCTGCCCGAGGACCGGATTGCCGAGGCCGGCGCGGCGCTTGCCGCGCTGCCCGGCGTGACGCTCTGCTATCAGCGGCGCACAGTGCCGGGGGTCTGGCCCTATGGGCTTTACTGCATGATCCATGCCCGCACGCGGGACGAGGCGCTGGCGGTGCTGGCGCGGGCCAGGTGCCTGCCGGGCCTGTCGGCGGCGGCCCATCGGGTGCTGTTCTCGACCCGCTGCTTCAAGCAATCGGGCGCCCGCCTTGCGGAGGCTGCATGACATGACACGCCAGGCCCTTCCCCCCGGAACGCTGGACGACACGGATCGCCAGCTCCTGAACCTGCTGCAAGAGCCGCTGCCCCTGACCGCCCACCCCTTTGCGGCGGCGGCCGCGGCAACCGGCCTTGCCGAGGACGAGGCCGTCGCCCGTGTCGCGCGCCTGCGCGAGGTCGGGGCGATCACCCGGTTCGGCCCCTTCCTTGACGCCGCGGCGATGGGCGGAGCCTTCTGCCTGTGCGCCATGGCCGTGCCGCCCGGACGGTTCGACGAGGTCGTGACTTTGGTCAATGCACATCCCGAGGTTGCCCATAATTATGAGCGCCAGCACCGCCTGAACATGTGGTTCGTGCTGGCCTGTGAACGGCCGGAAGGAATCGCAAGGACGGCGGCGCGGATCGGGAAGGAGACCGGGCTGAAGGTTCATCTCTTTCCCAAACTGAAAGAGTTCTTCATCGGATTCCGGGTTGTTGCATGAAACTGGACGCCACCGACCGCCGCCTTCTGGCCGCCACGGCAAGCGGCCTGCCGCTGACGCTGCGGCCCTTTGCCGAGGTCGGCACATGGCTGGGCCTGCCCGAGGCCGAGGTGATCGCGCGCTTTGCCGCGCTGCAAGCGGCCGGCATCGTGCGGCGCATCGCAGTGGCGCCGAACCACTATGCGGTCGGCATGGTCGCCAATGGCATGAGCGTCTGGGATGTCGCCGATGAGGCCGCCGAGGATCTGGGGGCAAGGATCGGCGCGCTGGGTTTCGTGAGCCATTGCTACCTGCGCCCGCGCAGCCTGCCGGACTGGCCCTACAACCTGTTTGCTATGATCCACGGCACCAGCCGGGACGAGGTCGAGGCCAAGCGCCAGCAGGTTGCGGCAATCCTTGGTCCCGCGCTGCGGGCTTCGGACATTCTTTATTCCACCCGCATCCTGAAAAAGACCGGGATGCGCCTTGTCGAGGGGGGCTGACCCATGTTCCGCCTGAGCCAGTACATGCAGGAGTTGATCACCCCCACCCCGCCCCGCCGCCGCGCGGGCGAGGTGAAGCCGGTGGTGATCTGGAACCTGACGCGCACCTGCAACCTGCGCTGCCGGCACTGCTACACCACCAGCGCCGACGTGCCGTTCCCGGGCGAGCTGTCGCATGAGCAGGCCATGGGCGTGCTGGAGGATCTCAAGGCCTTCGGCATTCCGGCGCTGATCCTGTCGGGGGGCGAACCCTTGTCGCGGTTCGACTTCTTCGACCTTGCGACGCGGGCGCGGGAGCTGGGCTTTCGCCACCTGTCGCTGTCGACCAACGGCACCAAGGTTGCCGCCGAGATCGACCGCATCGCCGATCTGGGCTTTGACTATGTCGGCATCTCGCTGGACGGTCTGGGGGGGATGAACGACTGGTTCCGCGGCGTCGACGGCGCCTTTGTCTCCGCACTTGCCGGGGTGCGCGCCTGCAAGGCCAAGGGGGTGAAGGTGGGGCTGCGCTTTACCATCACCGAGGACAACGCCCAGTTCCTGCCCGGCATGCTGGACCTGTGCGAGGCCGAGGGCGTCGACAAGTTCTACCTGTCGCATCTGGTCTATGCCGGGCGCGGCGACAAGCACCGGGGCGAGGATACCGCACATGCCCGCACGCGGGCGGCAATGGACCTGCTGATCGAGCGCGCCTGGGCCGGGCTGAACGGCGCCGCGCCGCTTGAGGTCGTCACCGGCAACAACGACGCCGACGCCGTCTACTTCCTGGCCTGGGTGGAGCGGAATTTCAGTGCCGAAAAAACCGCGCATGTGCGCAGCCATCTGGAAGCCTGGGGCGGCAATTCCAGCGGCCTCGGTGTCGCCAACATCGATCCGCAGGGCAAGGTTCACCCCGACACCTACTGGTCGGACTATACCGTGGGCAGCGTCAAGACCGCGCCCTTCTCGCAGCTCTGGACCGGGGCCGACCCGATGCTGGCCGCCCTTCGCCAGCGCCCGCGCCCGCTGAAGGGGCGCTGCGGCGACTGCGCCTTCAAGGCGGTCTGCGGCGGCAACACCCGCATCCGCGCCTTGCAGGTCACTGGCGACCCCTGGGCCGAGGATCCGGCCTGCTACCTGTCCAATGCCGAGATCGGGCTGCACGACAGCGCCCGCCTGGGCGTCACGCCATTCCGGGGGAAAAGCCATGATCCGGCGCATCGGTTCCTTTGACGCCAGCCGCCGCGCATCGGGCCGACGGTGGACGCTCCGCGGGGGATATTTGGGCCAGTATGAAAGGGCAGGACTTGGCCTTCTGCTGGCGCTTCTGGGCGCGGGCATGGCCGGGGCTGCGGAGGCCGGGCCGGACGGGGCGATGATCTACCGCGACCTTTGCGCCGGGTGCCATGCCGAAACCCGGCTGGGCGGCACCGGGCCGGCGCTCATTCCCGAAAGTCTGGGCCGGCTGAAGGGCGAGAAGCTGGAGGCCGTGATCGGCGCGGGCCGGGCGATGACGCAGATGCCGGGCTTTGCCGACACGCTCTCGGCCGGGGATATTGCGGCGGTGGCGGCCTATGTCGCGGCGCCGCTGGCCGAAGCCCCGGTCTGGGGCGCGGCCGAGATCACCGCCACCCGCGCGCTGAACGCCGATTACAAACCCGCCGCCGCGCCGGTGTTCTCGGCCGATCCGATGAACGTGACGCTGGTGGTGGAAACCGGCGATCACCATGTCTCGGTGCTGGATGGCGACACGTTCGAGGTGCTGGACCGCTTTGCCACGCCCTTTGCCGTGCATGGTGGCCCGAAATTCAGCCCGGACGGGCGCCATGTCTTCATCATGTCGCGCGATGGCTGGGTGCAGAAATACGACCTGTGGTCGCTGTCGGTGGTGGGTCAGGTGCGCGCCGGGCTGAACAGCCGCAACATCGCCATGAGCCCGGACGGCAAGTGGCTGGCGGTGGCGAATTACCTGCCGATGAGCCTGACCATCCTGTCGACAGCCGATCTGAGCGTGGCGAAGGTGGTGGAGATCACCGGCAAGGACGGCAGCCCGAGCCGGGTTGCCGCCGTCTATCAGGCGCCGCAGCGCAATACGTTCGTGCTGGCGCTGAAGGACGTGCCGGAGATCTGGGAGATCGCCACGACCGAGGACGGTGGCCCCTATGCCGAAGGTTTCGTGCATTCCAGCGAGGCCGGGGTGGAGGAAGCCCTGGGCGTCGAACGCGGCCTGTTCGCCCGCCGCCGCATTGCGGTCTCGGCGCCGCTGGACGATTTCTTCTTCAGCCCCGATTACCGCAACCTGATCGGTGCCAACCGCGAGGGCGAAACCGGGGTGGTGGTGAACCTTGACGTCGGCCGCGAGATTGCCAGCCTGCCCCTGCCCGGCATGCCGCATCTGGGATCGGGGATCAGCTGGATGCGACAGGGCCGCCGGGTGATGGCGGTGCCGCATCTGAACGAGGGCAGCATCAGCATCATCGACATGGAAGACTGGAGCCTTGTCAAGGTGATCCACACCTCCGGCCCCGGTTTCTTCCTGCGCAGCCACGCCGGCACGCCATACCTTTGGGCCGATGTCTTTACCGGCGAACACAAGGGCGAGATGCACATCATCGACAAGCAAAGCCTCGAGGTGGTGAAGGTCATCACCCCCGCGCCGGGCAAGACTGTGGCGCATACCGAATTCACCAAGGACGGCAGCCGGGCGCTGGTGTCGATCTGGGAGGACGACGGCGCAGTCATCGTCTTTGACGCGGCGACCCAGACCGAGTTGCAGCGGCTGCCGATGCGCAAGCCTTCGGGGAAATACAATGTCTGGAACAAGATCAGCTTCGAAGATGGCACCAGCCACTGAGACGCGGCCGATTGGAGGCTGGAAACTGGCGCTGGCGCTTTGGCCCTTCGTGGCCGGGGCGGTGGCGATCAACCTGTTTCTGGCGGGCCTGATCCTGCATTCGGCGGGCTGGGCCGCGGCCTTCAGCCCGGTGAAGTCGCTGCTCTGGTCCCTGCCGCTGTCCCTGCCCGCCAACATGGCCGCGCTGGCTTGGGTGCGCCGCCTGATTGCCGAGGCCGAGCGCGGCTGAGGCGGCGCTGCCCCTGACAAAAGTCAAGGAAAGTCGGGCGGTTTTCCGCAAGATCGGCAAGGTCTGCATCTGAAAGGAAATCCGATGACCGCCCTCAAATCCGCCCTGCTTGCTGCCCTTGGCATGGCCTTCGCCCTGCCCGCCCTTGCCGCCGACCCGGCCGCGGGCGAGGCCGAGTTCAAGAAATGCAAATCCTGCCATGCGATCATCGCCCCCGATGGGACCGAAATCCAGAAGGGTGGCAAGACCGGGCCGAACCTCTGGGGGCTGGATGGCAAGGCCGTGGGCTCGAGCTCCGATTTCAAATATGGCGAGTCGATTCTGGCGGCCAATGCGGCGGGCAAGGTCTGGGATGAGGCCAGCCTTGCGACCTATGTCGTCGACCCGTCGGTCTGGCTGCAGGAAGCGACCGGCGATGCCGCGGCCAAGTCGAAGATGACCTTCAAGCTGACCAAGGGCGCCGAGGACATGGCGGCCTATCTGGTCAGCATCAAGTAAGCTGCCGGCGGCTCAGCCGCCCTTGATCCGCTGGATGAGATAGATCTCGGCCCCTTCCGGCAGGGGGGCCGAGAGATTGGTTTCGATCACGCCGTTGACCGAGACCGAGACGCCTGCCTTGATCACCGGCTCCAGCCCCGGATGCGCGGCGATCAGCCCGGCAAACATCTGGCGCAGGGTCTGCGCCTCGACCGTCACGACGGTCTGGCCATCGGCAAAGCGCCGCAGGCCAGACCAGAGGTTGACCTCAACCACGCGCCTTAACCGCCGGCCTTGGCCTTGATCGCCGCCAGAACCTTGGGCGGCGACATCGGCAGGCTGCGCAGCCGCGCGCCGGTGGCGGCGTGGATGGCGTTGGCCAGCGCCGGCAAGGGCGGCGTGATGCCGGTCTCGCCGACGCCGCGCACGCCGTAGGGGTGGCCGGGGTTCGGCACTTCGACGATCACGGTGTCGATCATCGGCAGGTCCGAGGCGACCGGGATGCGGTAATCGAGGAACACGGTGTTCTGCAGCCGCCCGTCGGCGCCGTAGACATATTCCTCGTTCAAGGCCCAGCCGATGCCCTGTGCCGCCCCGCCCTGATACTGGCCCTCGACATAGGCCGGGTGGATGGCGCGGCCGGCGTCCTGCACCACCAGATAGCGCAGGACCGTGGTGCGGCCGGTTTCGGGATCGACCTCGACGTCGACGACATGGACGCCGAAGCTGGCGCCAAAGCCGCCGGCCGTCACCTCGTGGTGCCCCGAGATCGGGCCGCCGCTGCCGCCCATCTTGGCGCCGATCTCGGCGATCGACATCGGCGGGAACTTGCCCGCGTTGGGGCCGGCCGGGTGGGCTGCCCCGTCGCGCCATTCCACCGCCTCGGGGTCGATGTCCCATTCGGCGGCGGCGCGGCGGCACATCTCGGCCATCGCCTGCCGCGCGGCCTCCACCGCGGCAAGGCCGCTGGCAAAGGTGGCGCGGCTGCCGTGGGTCGGTTCGTTGACGCCAAGCGCCCCGGTTTCCACCACGTTGACCCGGACCTTTTCGTAAGGAATGCCAAGGCATTCGCCGGTCATCAGCGCAATCGAGGCGCGGCTGCCGCCGATGTCCGGCGTGCCGACCGAAACCGTCACCGTGCCGTCCTCGCCGATCGCCAGCGACACCGAGGTTTCGCCGCCATGGTTGAACCAGAAGCCCGAGGCCACACCGCGGCCCTGATTGGGGCCAAGCGGTGCCAGGAGGTTCTTGTGCGCCATGGTCGCCTCAAGGCTTTCGACAAGCCCGATGCGGTTGTAGGTCGGCCCATAGCTCGACTTGGTGCCTTCGCGCGCGGCGTTCTTCAGCCGCACCTTCAGCGGATCAAGCCCCAGCTCACGGCACATCTCGTCCAGCAGGCTTTCCACCGCGAAGGCCGCCATGGGCGAGCCCGGTGCGCGGTAGGCGGCCGCTTTCGGGCGGTTGGCCAGCACTTCATAGCCTTCGTGCATGACATTCGGCACGTCATAGCAGGCCAGCGCACAGGACAGCGCCTCGCCCACCGGCGACGAGCCGATGTAGGGTCCGCCCTGCATGCGGAACATCACCTTGGCCGCGGTCAGCGTGCCATCCTTCTTCATGCCAAGCTTGACATCCATCGAGGCCGAGGCGGTCGGACCGGTGGCGCGCAGCACCTCGGACCGGCTCATCACCAGCTTGACCGGCCGGCCCCCCGCCTTTTTCGACAGGGCCAGCGCCAGAGGCTCCATGAAGATCGTGGTCTTGCCGCCAAAGCCACCGCCGATTTCCGACGGCGTCACCCGCAGCTTCGAGGCATCAACCCCGAGAACCGCCGCCGACATCCGGCGGATATACCAGTGGCCCTGCGTGCAGACCCACATCTCGCCCCGGTCGTCCGAGCCCATCTGCGCCATGCAGGCATGCGGCTCGATATAGCCCTGATGGGTGGCCTCGGTCTTGTAGCTTTGCGCGCGCACCAGATCGGCGGCGGCAAAGCCGGCCTCCACGTCGCCATGACCGAAGTCGATGTATTTCACCACATTCGGGTGCATGCCTTCGGGCACGGAATGGTCGGCGGTTCCGGCGCGGATCACCGGGGCGCCGGCGGCCATCGCCGCGTCGACGTCGGTGACATGGGGCAGGACTTCGTAGGTCACTTCCACCAGCTTGGCTGCGTCCTGCGCGATCAGCTTCGTCGTGGCGGCGACGGCGGCGACGGCGTGGCCGTCATAAAGCGCCTTTTCGCCGGCAAGGGTGTTTTCCTGCAGGTTCCAGTCTTCGCCCGTCAGCCCGGTGGGCAGATCGGCGCGGGTGATGACGGCCTTGACGCCGGGCAGCGCCAGCGCCTTCGAGGCGTCGATCTTCACGATCCGCGCATGGGCATGGGGCGAGCGCACCACGGCGGCATGCAGCATGCCGGGTGCCGAGATGTCAGCGCCATAGCGGGCGCGGCCCGTCACCTTGTCCAGCCCGTCGGGGCGGTCGGGCCGGGTGCCGATCAGGCGGAAGCCCTGGGTTTCGTCCTTGGCCATGTTCACGCCCCCCGCATTTCTGCCGCCGCATCCTGCACGGCGTGGATGATCTTGTCATACCCGGTACAGCGGCAGAGGTTGCCTGCCAGCCAGAACCGGATCTCGCTTTCGCTCGGGTCAGGGTTTTCGGCCAGCAGCGCCTTGGCCGCCACCAGAATCCCCGGCGTGCAGAAGCCGCATTGCAGGGCCGCATGTTCGATGAACTTGCGTTGCAACGGGTGCAGGTCATTGCCCTTGGCCATGCCCTCGACGGTTTCGATGCGCTTGCCCTCGGCCTCGACGCCCAGCACAAGGCAGGAACAGACCAGCGTGCCGTCGACCGTCACCGAACAGGCCCCGCAATCGCCGGTGCCGCAGCCCTCTTTCGAGCCGGTGAGGTTCAGCTGGTCGCGCAGGCAATCCAGAAGGCTGTCGCGCGGATCGGCAAGGAATTCCACCGCATCGCCGTTGACGGTGGTGGTGACATGAATGCGGCTCATTTCGCGGCCCCTTTTGCTCGGTCATGGGCGATGCGCGCGGCCCGTCCGGCCAGAACGCCCACTACGTCCTTGCGGAACTCGGCGGTCCCGCGCTTGTCGGAAATCGGCGTGGCGGCGGCGCGCACGGCGTCGGCCAGCGCGGCGATGGCCGCATCGTCCAGCGTGGTGCCGATGATCGCCTTGGCCGCCTCGGGGACCAGCAGCACCGTCGGCGCCACGGCACCGATCGCCACGCGGGCCGCGGCCACCTTGCCACCTTCAAGCGTCAGGCTGACGCCGACACCGACTACGGCGATATCCATCTCGGTGCGCGGGATGAAGCGCAGATAGGCGTCGCCGCCCTGCGCCCCGCGCGGCGGCAACAGCACCGCCTCGATCATCTCGCCCGGCTTAAGACGGGTCTTGCCGGGGCCGGCGGGGATCTCCTCGACCGCCACCTCGCGGGTGCCCGCAGGTCCGGTGACGACCACCCGCGCGCCCGCAGCCACCATGCCCGGCACGGAATCGGCGGCGGGCGAGCCGTTGCAGAGGTTGCCGGCCAGCGTTGCGCGGCCTTGTACCTGAGTCGAGCCGACCAGACGCATGCCCTCGACCACGCCAGGCCAGTCGGAGCAAAGCGCGGCATGGCGGCCCATCTCGGCCCCCGACACCGCCGCGCCGATGCGCCAGCCGCCGTCGGGCGTGCGGGTGATCTCGCGCAGGCCGGGGATCTTCTTCAGGTCGATCAGGTCATCGGGCGTCACCATCCCGGCGCGCAGCTGCACCAGAACATCGGTGCCGCCGGACAGGAACCGGGTGATGCCCGTGGCGCCAGCGGCCAGCCTCACCGCCTCGGCGACGCTTGACGGAGCGTGATATCTCATATTGCCTCCCTTGCGGTCCCGCCCCACCGTCCGGTTCAACCGGTCTTGAGGCAGTCGGGTCCCTTCTTGGTATCCGGCTGCAGAGTGTGGGAAGCGCGCGCGATGTGCAACGGGTCAAACGCAAGAATTCCGGCGCGACCTGACAGAATGACCAAGGGGCGGGGAGTTCCCCCGCCCCGGCCGATCGGCTCAGTCGCTGTCGCCGGCGACCGCCGACAGCACCTGCCCCCGGCCGGCGAAGCGCAGCACGATGGGCACCAGCAGGAACAGCGCCGAGATGAGAAGCAGGATGGCCGCCACCGGGGTCGAGACCAGCGTCGTCCAGTCGCCCTGCGCAATCGCCAGCGCCCGGCGCAACTGCTGTTCGGCCATGGGGCCAAGGATCAGCCCGACCACCACCGGCGCAACGGGATAGCCATAAAGCCTGAGGCCATAGCCCATGATGCCGAACAGGATCAGCATGCCCAGTTCCACCGGCGAGGGGTTGAGCCCGATGCAGCCAAGCGTCGCAAAGACCATGATGCCGGCATAAAGCCATGGCCGCGGGATGGTCAGCAGCCTGATCCACAGCCCGATGAGCGGCAGGTTCAGCACCACGAGCATGACATTGGCCACCAAGAGCGCGGCAATCAGCCCCCAGACCAGTTCGGCATTCATCACGAACAGAAGCGGCCCCGGTTGCAGCCCGAATTGCTGGAACCCCGCCAGCATGATCGCCGCCGTCGCCGTCGTGGGCAGGCCGAGCGTCAGCAGCGGCACCAGCGTTCCGGCGGCGGCGGCGTTGTTCGCCGCTTCCGGTCCCGCGACGCCTTCAATCGCGCCATGGCCGAATTCCTCGGGGTGTTTGGCCAGCTTCTTTTCAACGGCATAGCTGAGGAACGAGGCCACATCCGCTCCGCCGGCCGGCATCGAGCCGATGGGAAAGCCGATGAAGGTGCCGCGCAGCCAGGCCTTCCACGATCTTTGCCAGTCGCTTGCCGTCATCTTCACGCTACCGGTGACGCGGTGCAGCGCGTCGGGCGGGGTTATCATGGCGGCGACGGCCAGCGCCTCGCCCAGCGCGAACAGCGCCACGGCAAGGGTGGTGGTCTCGATGCCGTCCATCAGCTGCGGCACATCGAAGGTCAGCCGCGCCGCGCCCGACAGCCCGTCAATGCCGACACAGGCCAGTGCCAGCCCGATGAAGAGCGAGGTCAGCCCGCGCAGCGCAGAATCGCCGAAAGTGGCCGAAACCGTGACGAAGGCCAGCACCATCAGCGCGAAATACTCGCGCGGGCCAAGGGTCAGCGCCAGTTTCACCACCTGCGGCGCAAGAAAGGCCAGAAGCAGCGTGGCGATCAGCCCGGCGACAAAGCTGCCGATGGCAGCAGTGGCCAGCGCCGGCCCCGCCCGGCCCGCCCGCGCCATGCGGTTGCCTTCGATCGCGGTGACGATGGAGGCGCTTTCGCCGGGCGTGTTGAGCAGGATCGAGGTGGTCGAGCCGCCATACATCCCGCCATAGTAGATGCCGGCGAACATGATGATCGACCCGGCCGGGTCAAGCCCGTAGGTGACGGGCAGCAGAAGCGCCACCGTCAGCGCCGGGCCGATGCCGGGCAGAACGCCGACCGCCGTGCCCAGCGTGACGCCGACAAGTGCATAGAGAAGGATCATCGGCTGCAACGCGGTCGCCAGACCCTGCAGCAGGAGGTTGAAGCTTTCCATCGCCGCTATCCCTGGAAGATCAGCTGCTCAAGCGGACCGCCCGGCAGGTTCAGTTTCAACAGCCGGTCAAAGACGGCATAGACCGCAAGCGCCAGCACCAGCCCGACGGCGATGTTGCGCCACAGGGGCTTCTGGCCAAAGCCGCGGGCGGTCATGGCAAAGAGCAGCGCCGAGGCCGGCACAAAACCCACGGGGTGCAGAAGCACCAGTTGCAGCCCAAGCCCGCCAAGGATCCACAGCACCGGTGCCGGAGCCTGCCGCGGCGGCTGCGGCAACTCGCCCCGCAGCCCCGCGATCACCGTGAAGCCCGACAGCAGCAAAAGCCCGTAGGCCACCAGACGCGGCACATCGGCGGGGCCGACGCCGGCATAGCCGCCGTCCTGTTTCAGCCCGGCCGCGTCCCACAGCAGCACGCCCGCCACCGCCGCCAGCCCTGCCGCGATGGCAAACGCCGCCCCTTGGGGGCGGCGCGCGGGGAAATCCCCCTGGCTCATTTCACCAGACCGATGTCGCGCAGCACCGCTTCGGTCGCCGCGATGTCGGCATCAAGCTGGGCGCCAAAGGCATCGCCCGCGAGATAGGTGTTGGCCCAGCCCTTGTCGGCCAGAACCTTGCCCCAGCCAGCCGAGCCGTTCAGCTTTTCGATGTCGGCGGCGATCTTGGCCTTCTGCTCGTCATTCAGGCCCGGCGCGGCGGCAACCATGCGCCAGTTCTGCACCACGACGTCAAAGCCGGCTTCCTTGATGGTGGGGGCGTCGATACCGTCCAGCCGCTCGGCCGAGGACACCGCCAGAAGCCGCATGGTGCCGGCCTTGACCTGTTCGGCAAACTCGCCGACCGAGGAAACCCCCGCCGTCACCTGATTGCCAAGGATCGCCGCCATTGCCTCGCCGCCACCCGAGAAGGCGACATAGTTGATCTTGGTCGGATCAACGCCGGCCGCCTTGGCCAGAAGGCCGACGGTGATATGGTCGGTCCCGCCGGCCGAGCCGCCCGCCCAGGAAACCGCGCCGGGATCGGCCTGCAACTTGGCGACCAGATCGCCAAGGCTCTGGATGTCGGAGGTCGCCGGCACCACGATGGCCTGGGTGTCGCCGGTCAGGCGGGCAATCGGGGTGACATCCTTCAGCGTGACGGGCGATGCATTGGTCAAGACCGCGCCGACCATGACATAGCCACCCACGATCAGCTTGGTCGGATCGCCGGCGCTGTCGGCGGCGAATTGCGCCAGACCCACCGTGCCGCCGGCGCCGGGGACGTTGATGACTTCAACCGAAGCAGCAATGCCCTCGGCCTGCATGACGTCCTGCATGGCGCGCGCCGTGCCGTCCCAGCCGCCGCCGGGGGCGGCAGGGGCCATGATGGTGTAATCCTGCGCATAGGCCGGAATGGCGAGGGCAGCGGCAAAGGCCGCGCCAAGAAGCGCGTGTTTCATTGTGGTCTCCTCCCATGGCGGACAGGGCCGCCGATTCGCTTGCCCGTTCCTCCTCCAGGACCGGGTCAGGGTTGAGAGCACCACAGGAACCTGTCACCAAGCTGACATGGCGGCCTTGCTATTCGCTGCCTTCCAGCGCCGCCTGCCAATGCGCCAGAACCCGGGCGCGGTTGGCCGGATCGAGATAGGCCAGAAGCCCCGGCGACACCGGCACCGGCCGGAGCCGCGCCCCCAGCGCCTCTTGCATCGCCGCCGCGCTGTCCTTGCCGGCAATCTCCAGGCTGACCGCAGGCAGGCGCAGGCGGTCGGCCAGGATGGTCTGGCCTTCGCGGCTCATCAGGAAATCCAGAAAGGCCTCGCCCAGATCGGGCCGCGCGGCGGCGGTCGGGATCAGGGCCACGCGGCTTGCCACCACGACATAGTCGCGCGGCAGCATCAGGCCGAGATCGGGGTGACGCAGCGCCTCGGAGGCGGCGTAGGAGCCCAGCACGTTGTAGCCCAGCGCCACTTCGCCGCGCGCCACGCGGTCGATCACCTCCTGCGAGGTCGGAAAAACCTGCACGCCGGCCCGCCCCATGGCCTGCACCAGCGCCCAGGTGTCGGTAAATTCCTCCAGATCGCGCGACAGGAAGAGATAGCCCACCGCCGAGCGTGCCACGTCATAGGTGGCAATCCGGCCCTTCGCCGCGGTTGCCAGCCAGCGGATCAGCGCCGCCCGGCTGTCGGGCGGGCCAGAAGGGAAAGACGGCTTGTGCCAGACGATCACGGCCGGCTCGAAGGTCAGCGCAAAGGCCATGTTGCGCCAGTTCGCCCAGCGCGGCCAGAGGCTTGCGCCCGCCACATCGGCCTCGCGCGCATAGCCGTCATTGGCCAGTTTCACCGTCAGATCCATGGCCGAAGAGAACACCAGATCGGCCGTCTTGCCAGCCTCGGTCTCGACCATCACCCGCTCGGCAATCTCGCCCGCCAGCAGATCCTCGTAGCGCAGCGCAACGCCGGGATGGCGGGCCTGAAACGCCTCGATCAGGGGCCGCGCCACCGGGGCGTCAAGCGAGGAATAGATCACCATCTCGGCCGCCCCTGCCCCGTCGGGGGCGGGAAACGTGACCACCTCCGCCGCCGCGGGCAGGCCAAGGGCCAGCGCCATGAGGCCGGCAAGGACAGGAAAGGGGGGCAGCACGGGCATCGTCACCTGCGGGCATCGCGTGCCGCAAGGCTAGACCGAACGCGCCCCGGTTCACAACAGCGCGCGCAGCCGCTAGGCTGTCTGCATGCGCATCCTGCTTGTCGAAGACGATCTGCCCTTGTCCAACGCCCTGCTGAGCCTGTTGCAAGGCGCAGGCTATGCCGTGGACCGCGCCTTTGACGGCGCCTCGGCCGAGGCGATGGCCATGGCCGAACGCTTTGACCTGATGATCCTTGACCGCAACCTGCCCGAGATGGACGGCATGGCCGTGCTGCGCAGCCTGCGCCAGCGCCGCAACCCGGTGCCGGTTCTGGTGCTGACCGCGCAGGCCGATCCGGGCGACAAGGTGGCGGGGCTGGACCTTGGGGCCGACGACTACATGGGCAAACCCTTCGACATCGGCGAATTCGAGGCGCGCGTCCGCAGCCTCTTGCGCCGTCAGGCCGGTCAGGCGGCACCGCTCATCACCCTTGGCGCCCTGGCCTTCGACCAGACCGACCGGCGCTTCAGCGACCCGCACGGCGCGACACTGGACCTGCCTGCCCGCGAGCTTGCGCTGCTGGAACTGTTCTTCCGCCGCGCCGGCCGGGTGGTGGCCAAGGAAAGCATCGTGCAATCGCTGACGACGCTGGACGAGGCGCTTTCCGACAACGCGATCGAGCAATATGTCAGCCGCCTGCGCCGCCGCATCCAGCCCCATGGCCTGAACCTGCGCACGGTGCGCGGGCTGGGCTATATTCTGGAAATCCCGCCAGAGGCCGCAAGGCCCGGCCATGGCTGACGGCCCTGCCCCCTCTCCCGCGCCATGGTCGCTGCGCCGCCGGCTGACCGGCGCCCTGATCGGCGCCTGCGTTGCCATCGGGCTGCTGGCGCTCTGGGACACAAGGGGCGAGGCGCTGCGCACCGCCCGCGACATTTCCGACCGGGTGCTGGCGGGGTCAGCCATGGCCATCGCCGAACAGATCACGCTGGACAGCGGCGGCACGCTGTCGGTGGCCATTCCGTTCTCGGCGCTGGACATGCTGTCCTCGGCCGCACAGGATCAGGTGTTCTACCGGGTCGACGGGCCGACCGGCTTCCTGACCGGCTATGATGGCCTGCCCCCCGTGGCGCCAACCGTGCCGCCAACCGGCGCGGATACCAGCTTTGCCGATGACACCTGGCGCGGCACCGCCATCCGCAAGGCCACGCTGCGGCGCGAGCTTTCCGGCGGCGGGGCAATCTTGCCGGTGGCGATCACCGTCGCCGAATCCACCCGCGCCCGCGAAGAACTGGCGGCGGGCATCCTGTCGCGTTCGGCGCTTCGCATCGCCATTCTGATCGGCGGCGCGACGCTGGTGGCGCTGGCGGTGGTCACGCTGGCGCTGCGTCCGCTGAACGAGCTTTCACGCCAGATGACCGACCGCCGCCCCGATGACCTGCACCCCGTCGCCTCCGCTGCGGTCGCGGAACTGCAACCCGTGGTTCAGGCCCTGAACGGCTTTCTCAGCCGCCTGAAAGAGGCCGTCGCCGCGCTGCAAAGCTTTTCCGGCAATGCCAATCACCAGATCCGCACCCCGATCACCGTGGCCCGCACCCAGATCGGTCTTGCCCGCCGCGCCACCGACGCCCCGGCACGCGACGCCGCCCTGCAAGAGGCCGACCTTGCCCTGATCCGCACCGAACAGGTGCTGGCCCAGCTTCTGCGCCTTGCCCGGCTGCAATCCTCGGGCGCGGCCCTGTCCACTGCGCCATTCGATCTTGCCCGCCGCCTGCGAAGCCTGACCGCCGACCACATCCCGGCAGCCCTGACGGCGGGCATCGACCTTGGCTTCGACGGGCCAGAGACGCTGCGCGTCGCCAGCGACGAGGTCTTGCTGGCCGAACTCGTCGGCAACCTGATCGACAATGCGGTGCGCCATGGCGTGTCCGGCGCGGCGGTGACAGTTGCGCTGGGCAGGACGGGCGGCAGGCCCCGCATTACCGTGGCCAGCGACGGCCCGCCCCCGGACCGCGCGCGGCTCGCCCGCATCGAGGAGGCGCTTTCTGCGCCGGGCGGTCCGCTTATGGCGCGGGCCACCGAACACGGGCTTGGCCTGCACCTCGTGCGCGAAATCGCCGGGGCGCTGGGGATCACCCTGCAGGCCGGTCTCGACACCGGCGGCCTCGCGATCAGCGCCACACTGCCCGATCAGACCGACAGCGTCGCCTGAACTGCCCGCCCCCAACGCGCCGCCCGACCCTCACGCTCACCCGCGGCCATGGCGGGCGTGAACCGCCGCTCCAAGGCCCAGCGCGAGGCAAACTCCTCGGGGCTCGCCACGATCCCGGCTTGCAAGGCGGCAAGAAAGGCCGCACCCAGCGCCGTGGTTTCCGTCACCACCGGACGATCGACCTCGGCGCCGAGAATGTCGGCGAGAAACTGCATGGTCCAGTCCGACCGCGCCATGCCGCCATCGACCCGCAACACTGCGCGGCCAATCTCCGCGCCATCGGCCCGCATCGCCTTCAACAGATCAAGCGTCTGGAATCCCACACTTTCCAGCGCTGCCCGCGCCAGTTCGGCCCGCCCGGTACCGCGGGTCACGCCAAAGACCGCGCCCTGCGCCTCGGGCCGCCAATAGGGAGCGCCCATGCCGGTAAAGGCCGGCACGATCACCACCGACGAGGCCGGGTCGGCGGCTTCGGCCAAGCCTTGCGTCTCGGCCGCCTGCCCGATGATCTGCAACCCGTCACGCAACCATTGCACCACCGCGCCAGCCACGAAGATCGAGCCCTCCAGCGCATAGGTCGTCTTGCCGCCCAGACGATAGGCAATCGTGGTCAGCAGCCGGTTTGCCGAGACCACCCGCTCCGCCCCGGTGTTCATCAGCGCAAAGCAGCCGGTGCCATAGGTCGATTTCATCATGCCGGGCTGAAAGCAGGCCTGCCCGATCGTGGCCGCCTGCTGGTCGCCCGCCACGCCCAGAATCGGGATCTCGGCGCCAAATAATCCTGGGGCGGTGCGGCCGTAATCGGCGGCGCAATCCTTCACCTCGGGCAAAACCGCGGGCGGAACGCGCAAAAGCGAACACAACTCGACATCCCAGGCCCCGGTCTGGATGTTGAACAGCAGCGTGCGCGAAGCATTGGTGGCATCGGTCGCATGAACCCGGCCCCCGGTCAGGTTCCAGATCAGCCAGCTGTCCACCGTGCCAAAGGCCAACTCGCCCGCCTCGGCCCGCGCCCGCGCGCCCGGTATGTGATCGAGCAGCCAGCCAAGCTTGGTGCCCGAGAAATAGGGATCCAGCAGCAGCCCCGTCCTTGCCGTGACCAAAGGCTCGTGCCCGGTCGCCCTCAGACCCGCACAGACCTCCGCCGTGCGCCGGTCCTGCCAGACGATTGCACGATGCAGCGGCTGGCCAGTCGCCCGGTCCCACAGAACCGTCGTCTCGCGTTGATTGGTGATGCCGATGGCCGCAGGAATTTCCCCTGCCTTTTCAATCGCCTGCCGCGCGCATTCGAGAGTCGTGCGCCACAGGTCACCCGCGTCGTGTTCCACCCGGCCGGGCTGTGGAAAGTGCTGGGCAAACTCGACCTGCGCGCTGGCCACCGGGCGAAAATCCGCATCGAAAACGATGGCCCGCGAGGAGGTCGTGCCTTGGTCAAGGGCAAGGATATGGGGCATGCTGTCCTCTCTCGCGCAGTCGATTTCTTCGCAGAAACCGGCCCGAAGTCTTTGCAAAACTCCGGGAAAAATTCTTCGCAGAACTTTGCAGCGGCCGGGACTGCCGGTTCAAGCTTTTCGCCCGATCATGTAATCGTCAAGCGCCGCAATTTGCGCTGCCGTCATTTTCAGCCCCAGTTTCGTGCGCCGCCAGACCACATCCTCGGCCCGCCGCGCCCATTCCTCGCGCATCTGCCAAAGCACCTCGGCCTCACTCAAGCCGCCACCGAAATCGCGCCCAAGATCAGCGCGGGTCCGGGCGTGGCCAAGCACCTCCGGCGCCTCGGTGCCATAGGCCCGGATCAGCCGCTGTGCCTCGGGCCCGGTCAGGAAGGGGTAACGCGCACGCAGGCCGAGGATCAGCGCCTCGACGCCATTCTGTGGGAAATCGCCACCCGGAAGCGCCACGCCTGCCGTCCAGGCGGGTTTCATCCCCGGAAAGACCGGCGCAAGCCGCGCCAAAGCGCTTTCGGCAAGCCGGCGATAGGTGGTGATCTTGCCGCCGAAGATGTTCAGCAGCGGGATGCTGTCGCCGTCGACCTTCAAGACGTAATCCCGCGTCGCCGCGGTGGCGGACGAAGCCCCGTCGTTGTACAGCGGCCGCACGCCGGAATAGGTCCAGACCACGTCGGAGGCGTTGAGAACCTTGTCGAAGTAGCTGTTTGCAAAGGACAAAAGATAGTCCCTTTCGGCATCGCTACACCGCGCCCCGGCTGGGCTGTCCTGATGATCCTGATCGGTTGTGCCGATCAGCGTGAAATCCTGTTCATAGGGAATGGCAAAGATGATGCGGCCATCGCCGCCTTGCAGGAAATAGGCGCGGTCGTGGTCGTAGAGCTTTGGCACAACGATGTGGCTACCCCGCACCAGCCGGATGCTGTCGCGGGTTTCCACCTGCGCCACGTCGCGCAGAATGCCCGCCACCCAGGGTCCGCCGGCGTTGACCAAAGCGCGGGCAAGATGGTCTTGCCGCCCCTCCGGCCCGTCGACCGTGACGCGCCAAAGCCCCGCGTCACGTCGCGCCGCAGTCACGCGCGTCCGCACCAGAATCGTCGCTCCGCGTAGAGCCGCGTCGCGGGCGTTCAGCACCACAAGCCGCGCATCCTGCACCCAGACATCGGAATACTCAAAAGCTTTCAGGTACTTGCCCTTCAGAGCCCGCCCCACCGGATCGGCGCGCAGATCGACCCGCCGCGTCCCCGGCAGGATCTGGCGCCCGCCAAGGGTATCGTAAAGCAAGAGCCCCAGCCGGATCAGCCAATCCGGCCGCCGCCCCCTGGCCCAGGGCATGATCCAGCCCAGCAGGCGGCTTGTCGGCGTGTCGCTGTCAAACCGCATGTCGGGGCTGAGCGGCAGCACGAAGCGCAGTGGCCAGGCGATATGCGGCATGGCGCGCAGCAGGGTTTCGCGTTCGGCAAGGGCCTCGCGTACCAGCCGGAATTCGAAATATTCCAGATAGCGCAGGCCGCCGTGGAACAGCTTGGTCGAGGCCGAAGACGTGCCCTGCGCCAGATCGCCCTGCTCGGCCAGAATCACCCGCAGCCCACGCCCGGCCGCATCGCGGGCGATGCCGCAGCCGTTGATGCCGCCGCCGATGATGAACAGGTCAGCGATTGGAGTCTCTGTCATCCTGCCCTCCTCCGTTGGGTCAGGGATGTCAAACGCAGCGCCTTTCGTCAATCGAATTCATTCGATTATATTCGTTTTTGACCAATGCGAACTATTGCTGCGCTTGCCTGCCATGATCTTTGCCGCTAGTGTCACCGCATGAACCTGTCTCCGCGCCAGTCTGAAATCCTGTCGATTGCCCGCGCCATGGGACGGGTAATGGTGGACGATCTGGCGCGGCATTTCGATGTCGCCGTGCAGACCATCCGGCGCGACCTGGGAGAGTTGGCAGATCTGGGCCATCTTGATCGCATCCATGGCGGCGCGGTGCCGCGGCAAGGGATGGTCAACATCGCCTATGAGCGGCGGCGCAAGCTGAATGCCGGCGGCAAGGCCGCCATCGCCGCGGCGGTGGCAGCGAGGATTCCTGAAAATTCTTCGATAATCCTGACACTTGGCACTACGACTGAGGCTGTGGCGCAGGCCCTGCTGCACCATCGCAACCTGACGGTCATCACCAACAACATGAACGTCGCCAACACACTTTGCGCCAATCCGGGCTGCGAGATCATGGTGGCAGGCGGGGCGCTGCGGCGGTCGGATGGCGGGCTGGTGGGGGCGTTGACGGCGGAATTCTTCGCCCAGTTCAAGGTCGATATTGCAGTGCTTGGCGCCTCGGCGCTGGACCATGACGGCGATCTGCTGGACTATGATCTGGCCGAGGTCCGGGTGTCCCGCGCCATCCTGGCCCAGGCGCGGGCGACCTATGTCGTCGCGGATCACACGAAGCTGACCCGCTCGGCCCCTGCGCGAATTGCTTCGCTTTCGGAAGTGGCCAAGCTTGTCACCGATCAGCCCCTGCCTCCCGATCTTGCCCGCCGCTGTGCCGACTGGGGATGCGAGGTTGTGGTCGCGCCGCCGGTTCCATAATCTGCCGGCATGGACTGGATCGAGCTCGCCCTCGCCATGGGGCTTTTCATGGCATCGCACCGGCTGCCCGCCGCCCTTGGGCTGAAAGGCCGGATCGTCGGCGCCCTGGGTGAGCGCGGCTATACCGCCGTCTTTTCGATCCTGTCACTCGCCCTGCTCTGGTGGCTGATCGCCGCCGCCGGTCGCGCGCCCTTCGTGCCGCTTTGGGATCAGCAGGGCTGGCAGCGCTGGGCGGTGAATATCGCCATGCCGGCGGCCATCGTGCTTGGCACGTTCGGCATCGCCGCGCCGAATCCCTTTGCCTTCGAGGGTCGAGCGTCAGGCTTTGATCCCGAGCGTCCCGGCATTGCAGGCCTGACACGCCAGCCGCTTCTGTGGGCGCTTGCCCTGTGGTCGGGCGCGCATCTTCTGGCCAATGGCGATCTGGCGCATGTCCTTTTGTTTGCACCATTTTTCCTGATGGCGCTTCTGGGCATGAAGGTGATCGAAAGCCGCAGGCGGCGGGCGCTTGGCGATGACAGTTGGCAGCGCCTGACGGCCCGCACCGGCCTGTTGCCCGGCGCGGCGCTGCTTTCAGGGCGATGGCGGCCGGGCGCCCTGCCCTCCTTGCCGCGTCTGGGTCTGGCGCTGCTGATCTGGGTCGGGCTTTGGCACCTGCACGCGCCGGTCATCGGCCTGTGGCCCGCACCCTGAGCGCGAAACAGATTGACGCGAACCGCCTCATGGTTGCAGCCTTGCAGAAAACATCAACCAGAGGTGCAGATGGGCTATGTGTTTTCCACCCCGGCCGGGCTGGTCGCGCTGTTCGCCATGGCGGTCGAGGCCGCGATTGCGGTGATCCTTGCGCTGTCCAGCGGGCTTTCCGAGATGCACAAGGACCTGCTCGTCGGCTTTGCGGTGGGGTTTCCCGCGCTTGTCCTTGTGCTGATCCTGCGGCTGCTGGCCCGGACGCCGGCGGGAGAGATCACTGCGGCTGAAGGGTCTTGAGGTATTCGGCCAGCAACACCAGCCGGATTGGCGTCGGGGTTTCGATGCCGTCGCCACCGTCATAGGGCACCAGCTCGCCCTGCAGCAGGGGGCCGAAATCCGGCATCACGCCCCGGCCCTTGGCCCCGGCATAGCCCCAGATCTGCGCCATGACGCGGGTGGTCGGGAATTCCCCGCCGTTCTTGGCCGAAAGCGTCGTCAGGTCGGCCGGCTTGCGCGACAGGCCCGCCGCGGCTTCGCCATCGCCGGAGCCGGTGGTGCCGTGGCAGGCGGCGCAATAGGCGGCATAGTCTGCCGCCCCGGTGTCCGGGGAGGCTTCGGGATCGACACAGGCCGCCAGCGCGGACAGGCAGATCATCGCGAGCGGCTTGGGAAAACCGGGCATCGGCACCTCCTTTTCCGTCAGCCTTGCACCGGTTTCGGCGCGGCCGCCTTGATCTCGGTCACGCGGCCCTGATCGAGGCGCACGATGCGGTCCATCCGGGCAGCAAGGTCAAGGTTATGGGTGGCAATCAGCGCCGCAAGCCCGGTTTCACGCACCAGCGACATGAGCGTGCCAAAGACCTGATCCGAGGTTTCAGGGTCAAGGTTGCCGGTGGGCTCATCGGCCAGCAGCAGCTTCGGCCCGTTGGCCAGCGCCCGGCAGAAGGCGACGCGCTGTTGTTCGCCGCCCGACAACGCGGCCGGGCGGTGGCTGGCACGGTCGGCGACGCCTACGCGGGCCAGAAGATCGTGCGCGCGGGTCTCGGCCATGGCGGGGGCGACCCCATTGGCGAGTTGTGGAATCACCACGTTTTCCAGCGCGGTGAATTCCGGCAACAGGTGGTGGAACTGGTAGATGAAGCCGACATCGCCGCGCCGCGCCAGCGTCCTGTCCCGGTCGGAAAGCCCCACCATGTTGCGCCCCGTCAGCGCCACCGATCCGGCATCGGGCGTATCCAGAAGCCCGGCGATGTGCAAAAGCGTCGATTTGCCCGCCCCCGAAGGTGCCACCAGCGCCACCACCTCGCCGCGGCGAACCTCGAGCGTCGCGCCGCGCAAGACGGCGACCTCACCGGGCAGGCCGCGTTTGTAGACCTTTTCGATCCCGGCCAGTTCCAGCGCGTAATCATTCATAGCGCAGCGCCTCCACCGGGTTCATCCGCGCCGCGCGACGGGCGGGGAAGATGGTGACGATGAACGACAGGCCCAGCGACAGGCCCACCGCCGAGGCCACGTCGACCCATTGCAGCTTGGCGGGCAAGGCGTAGATGCCGCGGATCGACGGATCCCAGACCCCGCCGCCGGCCATGTAGTTCACAAAGGAAAAGATCGGGTCGATGTAGATGGCGAACAGGCAGCCGAACGCCACGCCCATCGCAGTTCCGACCACGCCGGTAAAGGCGCCGCACAGGAAGAACACCCGCAGGACAGCGCCTTCGGTCAACCCCATGGTGCGCAGGATGCCGATGTCGCGGCCCTTGTTCTTGACCAGCATGATAAGGCCGGAAACGATGTTCATGGCCGCGATCAGCACGAGGATGGACAGGATGATGAACATCACGTTGTCCTCGATGTCGAGCGCGCGCAGGAACGAGCCAGCCGCATCGCGCCAGGTCCAGATCAGCGCGTCCTCGCCAGCCGCTGCCAGCGCGGGCATGGCATAGGCGTCGATGTTTTCGGGATCTGTCACCATGACTTCGAATTCGTCCGCCAGCCCCTCGCGGTTGAAGTAGGACTGCGCCTCGGTGAAGGGCATGTAGATGCGGGTCTTGTCGATGTCCCAGCGGCCGGCGGTGAAAACGTAAGTGATTTCATAGGCATTGACGCGCGGTGAGGTGCCGAAGGCGGTTTTCACGCCCGACGGCGCGACAAGGCGGATGCGGTCGCCCACCGTGACACCCAATTCGCGCGCGATGCCCGAGCCGATGGCGATGCCCCGGTCGAAATCGTCGATGTTGCCATAGGCATCCGACCCGACCCCGACCCGCGGGATGGCTTTCAGATCCTCCAGCCGGATGCCGAACACTTCGGCCCCGAGGCTCGGCCCCTGCGCCGATGTCACCATCACCTGCCCCTTGATCAGCGGCGCGGCGCGGGTGACGCCGGGGATGGCGGAAAGATTTTGCGCCACGAGGTCATAGTCCTGAAAGGCCTTGATCATGCGGCCGTCATCAGTCGCGTGCCCGGCCGAATAGACTGTGACATGGGCGTTGGCGCCCAGGATGGTGTCGACGAATTCGGCCCGGAACCCGGCCCGCACCGCCAGCGTGGCGATCAGCGCGAAAACCGCCAGCGTGATGCCGATGAGGCTGATCCAGGTCATCACCGAGACCCCGCCCTCGGCCCGCTTGGCGCGCAGGTAGCGCCAGGCGATCATGAATTCGAAACGGGAAAACGGGGCGGTCTGGGCCAAGGCGCTGCTCGTTGTTGTTTTGCCGCCAAGGTGGGGCCAAGGGCGGGGAAGGTCAAGGCGGCCGGGGGTTTCCCGCCGCCTCTTCGAGCATTTCATGCACTCATCGGCCTTCGCCCCCTCACGAGGAGGCGACGAAGTCCCCGACGAGGGACCTCAGACGCCCGCGTAGATTTCCGCGATCCGCGCGACAGCCGCTTCGGGCGACATCTCTTCGCTCTCGCCCGTCCGGCGCGAGGTGAGTTCCACCACGCCATTGGCCAGCCCGCGCGGGCCGACGGTGATGCGCCAGGGCAGGCCGATCAGGTCCATGGTGGCAAACTTCGCCCCGGCCCGCTCGTCGCGGTCGTCATAGAGCGCCTCCAGCCCCCGGGCGGCAAGCGCCTTGTAGAGGCCTTCGCAGGCCGCATCCGCCGCGCCGTCGCCTTGTTTCAGGTTGACGATCCCCACCGGGAAGGGCGTCACGCCTTCGGGCCAGATGATGCCCTTGTCGTCATGGCTGGCCTCGATGATCGCGCCCAGCAGGCGGGAAACGCCGATGCCGTGCGAGCCCATCTCCACCGGCACCTTCTCGCCCTTGTCATTGGTCACAAGCGCGCCCATCGAGGCGGAATATTTGGTACCGAAGTAGAAGATCTGCCCCACCTCGATGCCACGGGCGACCTTGCGGCGCTCCTCGGGGATCGCGTCAAACAGCGCGGCGTCATGGGTTTCGTCGGTGCGAGCATAAAGCGTGGTGAATTCCTTGCAGACCGCCGCCACTTCGGCGCGGTTGTCGTAATCCACCTCGCGGTTGCCCAGTTTCAGCTCGGTCACCGCGCTGTCAAAGAACACCTCCGACTCGCCGGTCGACGCCAGCACGAGGAATTCATGGGTGTCATCGCCGCCGATCGGGCCGGAATCGGCGCGCATCGGAATCGCCGTCAGGCCCATGCGCTCATAGGTGCGCAGATAGCTGACCATGTGGCGGTTATAGGCATGCAGCGCCGCGTCGCGGTCGATGTCGAAGTTGTAGCCGTCCTTCATCAGGAACTCGCGCCCGCGCATGACGCCGAAGCGCGGCCGCATCTCGTCGCGGAACTTCCACTGGATATGGTACAGCGTCAGCGGCAGGTCCTTGTAGCTGTTGACATGGGCGCGGAAGATGTCGGTGATCATCTCCTCGTTGGTCGGGCCATAGAGCATCTCGCGCTCCTGCCGGTCCTTGATGCGCAGCATCTCCTGACCGTAGTCGTCATAACGGCCCGACTCGCGCCACAGATCGGCCGGTTGCAGCGTCGGCATCAGAAGCGGGATATGGCCGGCGCGCACCTGTTCTTCATGCACGATCTGCTCGATGCGCTTCAGCACCCGGTAGCCCAGCGGCAGCCAGGAATAGATCCCCGCCGCCTGCTGCTTGATCATCCCCGCCCGCAGCATGTAGCGGTGCGAGACGATCTGCGCCTCGGCGGGGTTTTCTTTCAGGACGGGCAGGAAATAGCGCGACAGACGCATGGGACGGCCTCATGGCAGGGGTTTGGCTGTTCCTAGCGGGAAGGCGGGCCATGGGCAAGCGTCAGCACCCCGGCGCGGGCCACGAACACAGGCCAGACGCAGGCGACAGCCCCCCGCCGCCCTGCGCGCCGCAGCGCGCCATGTCAGGGAATGGCACAGGCAGAAGCGCCGGATCGGGTCCGGCGCTTCCACGGGGTTCAATCAGACGAACAGGAATTCGTCGTTGTAGATCGCCAGCGCAGTCTGGAACGCGGCGTCGTCGGCGTCATGGGCATAGATCACGCCGTCGATGGTGCCGTGATTGTTGTATTCATCCAGCGCGTCAAGGATTTCGCTGCCGGACTCGACCCCGTTCACGTCCTGGTTCCAAGGCTTGTCCTTCGCCCGCACGATGTCGTAATCGCCGAACACGCCGTCATCGTTCTTGTCACCATTGGCCAGCAGCCAGGCGACCGCCTCTTCCAGCCAGTCCTTCGGCGTGCCATCCGAATCGTCGCCGATGTTGTTGCCCGCAAGGAAGTTGAGCCAGGTGGCAACCGCATGGCGGGCCACGTCGTCCACCTTGTCCTGCTTCGGGCCCCAGTTCGCATTCTGAACCATGGCCAGCGCGATTTCATAGCTGATGAAGATGGTCGTCTCCCCAGCCCCTTCAAGGCCGTCACCGTTGAAGTCGCCAAGCAGCAGGCCCTTCTTGTCCGCCCCGTCGATGGCACCATTTCCGGTGGAATCGACGGCATAAAGCAGCTCGCCATCCGGGAAGCCCGGTTTGCCCTCATAGGGCACCTGGTCGTCCGGGTTGCCGTTCCAGAAGGACTGCAGCTTGAAGCTGTTGCCCCAGCCGCCCGGCGTCCTGACCCCCGGCCCCTCGTTGACCAGCCCGAAGTAATGCGCCAGATCCTCGTCACTCACCCCCTCAGCAGTCGTCACGTCCGCCGTGTTGATGTGCTGACCGGCCGTCAGGGCCATGGAGTAAAGCAGCGTCGCCGTCTCGCCGACTTCCAGGATCCCGTCATTGGTGATGGATTCCTGCAGGTCATAGCCGGCGTTGTAGAGGTCTTGCAACGTCATCCCGTCGATGACCGTCCCGAAGGTGTCGGTATCCGAAATGGTCACTTCGGTCAGCGTGACATTGCCGGTATTCTCGATGGTGATCATGAAATCTGCCATGCCACCGGCGATGTCCACCTCCGTCCCGGTCGGCTGATCGGCATCCTCGAAGCCTTGTCCCACATCGACGTATTTCTCCAGATCGATGTCAGGACTGTAGTCGATCAACACGATCTCGCTGTCGGAGACCTCATCCGTCTCGTTGCTGTCGGCGGTGGCGGTGTTGTCGACATCGCCGTCGCCGTCCACATCGCCGTTCAGATCGACACCGTTGCCGTCGATGTCGGCCTGGGTCACGAAGTAAGAGGCAAGGATCGTATAGCTCGCGCCGGGCGCCAGATCGCCGACGTCGACATCCTCCCCGGTCAGCGGGTCAACCACGGTGACATTGGTCAGCGTCACATTGCCGTCGTTCGTCACGGTGATCCGGTATTCGATCTCATCGCCAGCCTCGTCGGCAACCCCATCCGGGCCGTCGCCTCCCACGTTGAGAACCACCTTGTCGATGGAAAGCACCGGGTCATAGCAGACCGGCACATCCTCGCTGTCGGAGACCTCCTCGGTCTCGTCGCTGTCGGCGGTGGCGGTGTTGTCGACGTCGCCGTCGCCGTCCACCAGCCCGTTCAGGTCGATGCCGTCGCCGTCGATGTCGGCCTGCTGCACGGTGTAGGTCGCCTCGACGGTAT
>NZ_JAAIVJ010000009.1 GCF_011008935.1 Tabrizicola oligotrophica
GGGTCGTGCTGACCGCCGCCATCGTCGGCCTCGGCATGGTGGTGATGACCACCGTCGGCGGCGGCATCGAAGGCCTCGGCACCGCCATCGTGTCGGACCTGGAAGGCCGCGCCGCTGGCTACGAAAACCAGTAATCTGATCGACACTTTCGATCTGGCAGGCCGCGCTTCTTGCGCGGCCTGTTTCAATTTTGATGCAGAAGCCGCAATTCCGCCCTGCGATCGTTCCGTTTTCAGCCACAATACCCCGGCAGAACCGTCTTATGTAACCGTGTCATCACCGAGTTCAGGACATCCGGGAGCGTGGCGAATGAAATGGATCTTCAAGTTCCTGCGCCAGGAGGGCGGGGCGATCACCGTGGACTGGGTCGTGCTGTCGGCGGCGGTCATCGGGCTTGGCATGGTGGTGCTGATCCCCGTCGCCTTTTCGACCGAAAGCACGACGCAGATGATCGCGGATGACATTCAAAGCCGCAGCGTTGGCTACGGCGACAACTGAATCTGAACAGGGCCGCCCCGCGGCCCAAGCCAAGGGGAAAGATTATGCGCGCAATGTTCGGACTGGTTCTTGTGGCGGGGGTCGGGCTTGCCGGGGCCGCTGTCTATATGGCCAAAGGCTACATTTCGAAAACGGAAACCGCATTGCAGAAAGAACTGGCGATCAAGGCCCAGACCGGCGGCCTGGTCGAGGTCTATGTGGTGACCAAAGCCGTCAACTATGGCGAGCCGCTGACCAAGGACGACGTGCAGAAAAGCTATCTGCCGAAGAACACCCTGCCGGAAAACACCTTCTCCGACATTGCCATCCTCTTTCCCGAGGACAACACCGAGCCGCGCTATGTGCTGCGCCAGATGGAAAAGTTCGAGCCGATCCTTGCCGCAAAGGTGACGGAACCGGGCGAACAGGCCGGGCTGACGGGCGAGCTTGAAAAGGGCATGCGGGCCTTCTCGATCAAGGTCGAGGCGGCGGATTACCTGCAACCCGGCCAGAGCGTCGACATCTACTGGACCGGCGCGACCGAAAACTCGACCGGAGAGATCACCCGGCTGATCGAAAGCACGATGAAGATCATCGCGGTCGATCGCAACGGCAAGTCGGCCACCTCCGACGGCTCGATCCAGAACCGCACCATGACGGTCGCGGCCACCCCCGAACAGGTCGCGCGGCTGGCTCAGGCCCAGGCCACCGGGCGGCTGGTGATGTCGCTGGTCGGTGTCGGCGATGACACCGAGGTCGGCAAGGTCGAGGTGGATACCGGCTCGATGCTGGGCATCACCGCGGCGGCGGCCCCCGTCACCGCCCCGGCAGCGCAGATCTGCACCATCCGCACCCGCAAAGGCGCCGATGTGGTGGAAATTCCGATCCCCTGCACCAACTGACAGGGCATGAAATCTTGGGGCGCGGCACCTTCCATGGGGGTCGCGCCCGCAGCTTTTTCCATCCATGGTGTGCTGTTGCAAGTTATCCACATACAGAACGCGCGATAAGCGTTTGATTCTTGCAAACAAAAGGCAAACAAGGCATTCTTCGCACCTGAACGGGCAGCAAAAGACCCGGCAGAGGCGTGATCGAAAGGGCAGGTCACATGAGACTGCAATGGCTTATCGCGGCTGGGATGCTGGGCTTTGCCCTGGCGTCAACGGCCATGACTCCGCTTGCGGCGCAGGAATTGCACGTTCTGAAAGGTTCGGAAAGCGCGCCGCTGAACGTTCCGATGAACCGCGCGGTCGTGGTTGAAAGCGACACGCCCTTCGCCGAGCTGTCGATCGCCAACCCCGGCATCGCCGATATCTCGACCCTGTCGGACAAGTCGATCTATGTGCTGGGCAAGACGCCTGGGCGCACGACGCTGACGCTGCTGTCGCCCGAGGGCAAGCTGATCTCCAACGTCGAGGTGCATGTCACCCCCGACATCGCCGAATTCAAGGAACGCCTGCGCCAGATCCTGCCCGGCGAAAATATCGAAGTTCGCACCGCCAATGACGGCATCGTGCTTTCGGGCACGGTGTCGTCGATTGCCAAGCTGGACCGCGCGCTTGATCTGGCCAACCGCTATGCGCCCGAACGGGTCTCCAACCTGATGAGCGTCGGCGGCACCCAGCAGGTGATGCTGAAAGTGCGCTTTGCCGAGATGCAGCGCTCGGTGTCGAAAAGCCTGTCGGCCTCGCTCGGGGTGATGGGCGGCAATACCGTGGGCGTGGCGGCCGGTTCGGGCCAGCTGGCCGACGGTTCCAAGCTGACCACGATGCTGAACACCGGCACCGTCACCTCGTCGAACGAGGCCGAGGGCCGGCTTGGCCTTGGCTTCTCGGCCGGGGCGCTGGAATTCGCCGTGCTGTTGGAAGCCCTTGAATCCAAAGGCGTCGTTCGCACGCTGGCCGAACCGAACCTGACCGCCCTTTCGGGGCAGGAGGCGCGGTTCCTCGCCGGTGGCGAATATCCGATCCCGGTGGCCTCGGGCGATGGCACGATCACGGTGGAATACAAGCCCTTCGGGGTCGAACTGAACTTCACGCCGATGGTGGTTGATGGCGACATCGTCAACCTGACCATCAATGCCGCGGTGTCCTCGATCGACTCCACGACGACGCTGCAATCGGGCGGCTTCAACATCAACGCCTTCAAGCGGCGCGAAACCTCGACCACGGTCGAGATGCGCGACGGCGAAAGCTTTGCCATCGCGGGCCTGCTGCAGGACGACTTCCGCGACCTGAACGGCCAGGTGCCGTGGCTGGGCGACATTCCGATCATCGGTGCGCTGTTCCGCTCGGCGGAGTATCAGCGCGCGCAGTCCGAACTGGTCATCATCGTGACGCCGCATCTTGTCACCCCGACCCGCGGCGAGGCCCTGGCGCTGCCGACCGACCGGGTGCGCCTGCCGACCGAAAAGGAGCTGTTCCTGTTCGGCGACGTGGCCGGCAAGCAGAAGGGGGCCGCGGGCGAGGTTGCCCGGCAGGACTTCACCGGCTCTTACGGCTATGTGATGGAGTGAGGACGATGCACGCAAAGACCTCTCTGATGGCCGGTGCCGCCTTTGTCGCCCTGACGGCCTGCAACCCGGTCAACTTCGTCACCCGCGAGGCGGGCTATCAGGTGGATCAGGGCAGTTTCGGCAATGCCACCATGCAGAACACCATGGTAATGATGGGCGAATGGGATGCCACCATGGCGCTTGGCAACCGCTTTGCGCAGGAAGTTCCCACCACCATCACCTTCGCCTTCAACTCGTCCCAGCTCAGCCCCGAGGCGATGGCCATTCTGAACCAGCAGGCCGATTTCATCCGCCAGTTCCCCGAAGTGCGGTTCCGCGTCTATGGCCACACCGACCTTGTCGGCTCCGACAGCTACAACAAGGCGCTGGGGATGCGTCGCGCCCGGGCCGCAGTGGCCTATCTTGCCTCGCAGGGCATCGGCACCGCCCGGCTGGAGGCCGTGGTGTCCTTTGGCAAGACCCAGCCCGTCATCCCGACCCCCGGCCCCGAACAGCGCAACCGCCGCACCGTGACCGAAGTCACCGGCTTCGTGAAGGGCAACCCCACTGTGATGAACGGCAAATATGCCGAAATCGTCTGGCGCACCTATGTCAACAAGGGCCAGACCAACAGCCTTGCCGAACGACCGCATCCCCGCAACACGGTGGTCGTGACGCAAGTCGACCCTTCCGCCGGAAACTGATCCAGCCCCTCAGGCCCGCCCGTCCGGCGGGCCTCTTCGTTTCCTGCTTCTGGAAACAAAATGCCAAAAACCGCAGATTGACGATTTTTTGGCCCCAATCTCGCCAAACTCCACCGGCACCTTCAATGCAGATCAAAGCCCGCAGAGCGACTCTTGGGTCGCGCGACGGGCATGTGGCCTGAAAGGTCACGCAAGCTGTCTTTGGAAGGACTGATGTGATGTCGAGTGTCGCCAACCTGCAACCGGATCCCGCGCCGATCCTGGCCTGTACCATCTCGCGCGATGTGCAGAACTTCGATCTTTTGATCGACGACATGGAGCAGGAGCTGGGAGAGAACTGGGGGGATCTGGGTTTTGACGATGCCCTGATCTTTCTTGGCCAACCGGAAGCGGCCCATCTGCAATTCGTCGCCATCGCCGTAGACAGTCAGGACGAGGCCGATCTGGCACGGATCGGCGACATCATCCGCACGGCGACGGAAAAGTCGATCAAGGTGATCCTGATTGCCGATCAGGTCAGCCCGATTGCCCTGCATCAGCTGCTGCGTCAGGGCGCCGATGACTTCGTGCCCTACCCCCTGCCCGAAGGCGCGCTGCACGAGGCCATTGCCCGGCAGCCGAAACCGGCCGAGACGCCGGAACCCGCCACCGCGCCCGAACCCGCAGCTGCAGCCCCGGAAGAGCCCTCGCGCCATCCGGGCTTCAAGGCCAAGGGCGATCGGGACGCGGTGATCCTGCCGGTGCATGGCTTTGCCGGCGGCTGCGGCGCGTCGACCTTTGCCGCCAACCTCGCCTGGGAACTGGCCACGGTGTCGAAAACCGACGCGCCGCGGGTCTGCCTCATTGATCTGGATTTCCAGTATGGCTCGGCGGCGACCTATCTCGACCTGCCGCGCAAGGAAACGGTCTACGAATTCTACTCCGACATCGCGCACGCCGACAGCGACGCGCTGCTGCAATCGATGCTGACCTTCAACGACCGCTTGCACGTCATGACCGCGCCGTCCGACATGCTGCCGCTCGATTTTCTCGGGCCGGAGGAAATCGGCCGGCTGCTCGACATGGCCCGCGCGAATTTCGACTTTGTCATCATCGACATGCCGAAAACCATCGTGGCCTGGACCGAAACCGTGCTGAACGCGGCGCATGTCTATTTCGCACTGCTGGAGCTGGACCTGCGCTCGGCGCAGAACGTGCTGCGGATGCTGCGCGCGCTCAAGGCCGAAGGGCTGCCGCATGAAAAGCTGCGCTATGTGCTGAACCGCGCGCCGAAATTCACCGATCTCTCGGCGAAAAGCCGGGTGAAGCGCATGGCGGAAAGCCTTGACATCTCGCTTGAAGTCCAGCTGCCGGACGGCGGCGCGCAGGTGACGCAGGCCAATGACCATGGCCTGCCGTTGCAGGAGAATGCCGGGAAGAACCCGCTGCGCAAGGAAATCGCAAAACTCGCCAAGTCACTGGTTGATCTGAACAAGGCTGCCGAAGCCGGCAGAAGTTGACCTCGCTACGCCTGGGGGAAAAGATGTTTTCACGTTTCAAGAAGCCCGAGGCGCCCTCTGCGCGCCCCGCCGCCACCGCTGGATCTGCCGCGCAGGCCGCCGCCGCCCGGCCCACGCCGATCTCGGCAACGCAGGCCGCCCTCGCGGCCCGTCCGCTGCCGTCTGCTCCGCCGCCGCGCCCGCCCGCCGAGGCGGCCGCCCTCGACAAGGAGAAGAAGCGCAAGCAAAGGTTGCAGGAGCTGAAGGTCGAACTGCACAAGCGGCTCTTGGACAACCTGAACCTTGCCGCGCTGGAACACGCCTCCGAGGCCAGCCTGAAACAGGAAATCGCCTCGATCGGGGGCGAGGCGCTGGACGAAATGGCCGTCGTCCTGCCGAAAGACGATCGCGCCATCCTGTTCCAGGAACTTTACGATGAGGTGATGGGCCTTGGTCCGCTGGAGCCCCTGCTCAAGGACGAATCCGTCAACGACATTCTGGTGAACGGGCCGCAGCGCATCTTCGTTGAACGCGCGGGCAAGCTGGAACTGACCGACATCACCTTCAAGGATGAGCGCCACCTCTTGCGCATCATCGACAAGATCGTGTCCGCCGTGGGCCGCCGCGTCGACGAGAGCAATCCCTATTGCGACGCGCGTCTGGCCGATGGCTCGCGCTTCAACTGCATGGTGCCGCCGGTGGCCGTCGACGGCTCGCTGGTATCGATCCGCAAGTTCAAGAAGGAAAAGCTCGGGGTTCATGACCTTGTGCGCTTTGGCGCCTTCACCGAGGAAATGGCGCTTTACCTGCAGGCCGCCGTTTCCACCCGCCTGAACATCATCGTGTCGGGCGGCACGGGGTCGGGGAAAACCACCACGCTCAACGCGCTGTCGTCGTTCATCGACAACAAGGAGCGCGTGCTGACCATCGAGGACACGGCCGAATTGCAACTGCAACAGGTGCATGTCGGCCGGATGGAAAGCCGCCCGCCGAACGTCGAAGGCAAGGGCGCGGTCACGCAGCGCGACTGCCTGCGGAACGCGCTGCGGATGCGTCCCGACCGCATCATCGTCGGCGAAACCCGCGGCGAGGAAGTGATCGACATGCTGCAGGCGATGAACACCGGCCACGACGGTTCGATGACCACGATCCACGCCAACAACGCCCGCGACGGCATCTCGCGTCTGGAAAACATGGTCGCCATGGCCGGCATCGAGATGCCCTTGAAGGCCGTGCGCAGCCAGATCGCATCGGCCGTCAACCTGATCGTGCAGGCCTCGCGCCTGCAGGACGGCTCGCGCCGGATGGTGTCGATCACCGAAATCACCGGCATGGAAGGCGAGGTGATCTCGATGCAGGAAGTGTTCCGCTATGAACGCCTTGGCGTGGAACCAAACGGCAAGATCATCGGCCGCTTCAACGCCACCGGCGTCCGCAGCCATTTTTCCGATCGTTTCCGGCAATGGGGTTATGACCTGCCGGCCTCGATCTATGAACCGATCATCTAACGGGGCAGACCCATGCAGATCTCAGCCGCGCCGCTGATTTACATCCTGATCTTCGTCGCCGTGGTGGCGCTGGTCGAAGGCGTCTACCTGACGGTTTTCGGCAAGTCGATCAGCCTCAACAGCCGCATGTCGCGCCGCCTGGCGCTTCTGGAAAAGAGCAACAACAACCGCGAAGAAGTGCTGGAACAGCTGCGCAAGGAAATGTCGCAGCACATGGCCTCGCGCGGGATTCCGCTCTATTCCATGCTGGCGACCAAGGCGCAGAAGGCCAACATCGCCTTCTCGCCCAAGCAGCTTGTCATGATCATGGGCGGGTTGACGGTGTTTTCCTACCTCGCCCTCACCATCGGGACCGAGGCCGCAACCCCGATCCGCATGCTTGTCGCCCTCGCGATGGGGGTGGGCGGCGTCTATGTCTGGGTGAACAACAAGGCCAAGAAGCGCATGGCGCTGCTGGAGGAACAGCTGCCCGATGCGGTGGAACTGATGGTGCGCAGCCTGCGTGTCGGCCATCCGTTCTCGTCGGCCATCGGCATCGTGTCGAAGGAAATCCCCGATCCCCTGGGCACTGAATTCGGGCTGATCGCCGACGAGGCCGCCTATGGCCGCGACGTGGCCGAAAGCCTGAAGGCCTTTGCCGAACGCATGGACAGCCAGGATTTGCGCTTCCTTGCGGTGGCGGTGGCGATCCAGCAGCAATCGGGCGGCAACCTGGCCGAGATCCTGGACGGTCTGGCCAAGGTGATCCGCGCCCGCTTCAAGCTGTTCCGCCGCGTCAAGGCAATCACCGCCGAAGCCAAGTGGTCGGGCATGTTCCTGTCGGCCTTCCCGATCGGGGCGCTGATCATGATCAACGTCATCCAGCCGAACTATTACGACGACGTGAAGGAAACCGCGGCCTTCATTCCGGCCGCGCTTGTCGTCGCGGTTTTCCTCATCATCAACGTGATCTTCATGAAGATCATGGTCAACATCAAGGTGTAAGGGTTCAAGATGCTGAGCAATATCAACCAGATGCTGACCGACGCGCTGGGGCCGCTTGGGCCGCTTTTCGCGCTGGGTTTCCTGGGCGCGATCCTGATCCTGATCGCCCTGCCCTCGCTTCTGAAAAAGGAAAGCGACGGATTTTCAAAGCTCAAGGAGCAGACCAAGACCGCCAGGGCCAGCAAGCGCAGCGATGGCCAGGACCTGCGGCGCGGCGACAAGACCGACAAGCTGGAGAAGTTCGCGCATTTCCTGGAACCGCAGGATGCCGAACAGATGTCGGCCTCGCGGATGAAGCTCTTGCGCGCCGGCTATCGCGCCAAGAACGCGGTGCGCCTGTTTCACTTTGCCCAGTTCGCGCTGGGGCTGGGGCTTCTGGCCTTTGGCGTGCTTTACGCCCTGCTGATGAAATCGCAGCAAGAAGTCTCGACCCAGTTCATGATCCTTGCGACAGTCATTCCCGGTGCGGCGGGCTATTACCTGCCGCAATACTGGGTGCAGCGCCGGCTGCAATCGCGCCAGCAGGAAATCGTCTCGGGCTTTCCCGATGCGCTGGACATGATGCTGGTCTGCGTCGAGGCCGGCCAGTCGCTCGACCAGTCGATCAACCGGGTCGCCAAGGAAAGCCGGGCGGGCTATCCCGCACTGGCCGACGAATTCGAGATGGTCGCGCATGAGGTCAAGGCCGGCAAGGAACGGGTGCAGGTGCTGAAGGACATGTCCGACCGCGTCGGCATTCCCGATGTGTCGTCCTTTGTCACCACGCTGGTGCAATCGGCCACCTTCGGCACCTCGATTGCCGAGGCGCTCCGGGTCTATTCCAACGAAATGCGTGACAAGCGCGTGATGCGCGCCGAAGAGAAGGCAAACACCTTGCCGACGAAGCTGACGCTGGGCACAATGATGTTCACCGTCCCGCCCCTGATGATCATCCTGATCGGGCCTTCGGTGCATGGCATCGCCACGACCCTTTCGATGGGGGCTGGCCAGTAAACAAGGGTCTGCCGCGTGCGATCACTTCCGGCGCTTGCCGTCATCCTGTCCCTGGCCGCCTGTTCTTCGGGCGGCCTTGGGTTTTCGCAGAACGCCAACCGCCCCCCCGCCGCCGACGCCAGCGAAACCGGGGTGGACGGGCTGTTGGTCGGCCACCGGCTGATGGAGGCGGGCGAATTCGATCTGGCGCTCAAGGCCTATCTGCGCGCCGCTGCCGAAGAGGGCATCAATGTCGACGTCCTGTCCGCACTCGGCTCGGCCAATCTGAAGCTTGACCGGCTGGGGCAGGCCGAACAGCTTCTGCGCCGCGCGGTGGAACTGGACCCGAGTTTCGTGCCGGCGCAGAACAACCTTGGCGTCGTCCTGATGGAGCGCGGCAAGGTCGGCGAGGCGCGGGTGGTGTTTCAGCAAGCCTTCGCGCTGGACAGTGGCCAAACGGACTCGATCCGCGAAAATCTGAAACTGGCTATCGCGCGAACCGAAACCGACGTATATTCTGATCCGCAAGACGGCCCGGAAGAACCGAAATACAACCTGATGCGGCGCGGCACCGGTGAATATGTGCTTCTGACGCAGCTTTAGGCGGCACCGGGACGACACGAGACGAGCAGTCAAAAGGACGCAAAATGCGCCACCCGGTTTTCCTGACGGCCGCCCTTGCGGCCAGCCTTGGCCTTGCCGCCTGCAACCAGCCGCGTTCCGACGCCGAAGTGCAGCGCGCGATCAAGTCGGTCAACGTGATCGACGAATCCAATCTCTCGGACATCATGCTGACCGTGGGCGACCCGAACGAGGCGGTGGCCTATTTCCAGAAATCCAGCAGCGAAAACCCCGACCGGCTTGACCTGAAACGGGGCCTGGCGAAATCGCTGATCCGCGCCGGCCAGACGGCGCAGGGCGTCACGGTCTGGGAGGAGGTGAAGGCCCATCCCGAAGCGACGCTCGATGACCGCGTGGCGCTGGCCGATGCGCTGATCCGGTCGAACGATTGGGCGCGGGCCGAGACCGAGTTGAACCAGATCCCGCCGACGCATGAAACCTATGAGCGCTATCGGCTGGAGGCGATGGTCGCTGACAGCAAGAAGGACTGGAAGAAGGCCGACAGTTTCTATGAAATCGCGGCCGGCCTGACCACCAAACCCGCCGGCGTGCTGAACAACTGGGGCTTTTCGAAGCTCACCCGTCAGGAATACGGCGCGGCGGAAAAGCTGTTCACCCAGGCGCTGACCTATGATCCCGCGCTGTTCACCGCCAAGAACAACCTTGTCATGGCGCGCGGGGCGCAGCGCAAGTATGACATGCCGGTGATCGAGATGACGCAGGTCGAACGCGCCGAACTGCTGTACACGCTGGGGCTTACGGCGGTGAAACAGGGGGATGTGACGGTGGGCAAGGGCCTGTTGCAGAACGCCATCGACACCCACCCGCAGCATTTCGAGGCCGCGGTCCGCAGTCTGGAAGCGCTGGAAAGCTGACGTGACAGCACTTCCCCCCCTCGCCGCTCTCCTGTTGCTGGTCCCTGCCCTGCCCATCGGCATCTGGGTGGCCTGGTCCGACATGAAGTCGATGAAGATCCCGAACAAGGCTGTGATCGCGCTTGCCAGCAGCTTTCTGGTCGCGGGCCTGCTGGCGATCGCATTCAACCTCCTGCCCTTCACGGCGTTTCTCTGGGCGCTGGGGCTTGGCGCCATCGTGCTGCTGCTGGGCTTTGTCGGCAATGCCACCGGCCTCATCGGCGCCGGCGACGCCAAGTTCGCCGCCGTCATGGCGCCCTTCTTCATTGGCGCCGACCTGCGCTTCGTTCTGGGCCTGTTTTCCGCCTGCCTGCTTGCCGCCTTTGCCAGCCACCGGCTGATGGGGCGCGTCCCGGCCTTCCGCCGCGCCACGGCGGAATGGGCCAGCTGGACCCACAAGGATTTCCCCATGGGTCTCGCGTTGGCAGGGACACTGATCTTCTATCTTTTGGCCGCACTGATGCCGCTTTTCCAAGGCTAAGTGTCAACAAACCCCCTGCCCGACAGGGGAATCGTTGCACGAGGTCTGTCCATGAACATGCAAGTGACGTCGCCACCGCCCTCTGGCGTTCAGGCCCCGCCCCAGCCGAAGTCGCTGGCGGAAACCGGCCTGTCGCTGGTGATGATGCGCGACATCCTGCTGAAAACCATGTTCCGCACCAACGTCGATCTGGTGTCGCAGATCGCCGTGGCCATCTGCCTGCCGGTGCAGCTGACGCAAGAGCTGGTCGACATGGCCCGCCAGCAGAAGCTGTTGGAGGCGACCGGCACGCTGCATGCCACCTCGGGCAACGAGATGGGCTATCAGCTGACCGACGCGGGCAAGTCGCGCGCGCTCGATGCGCTCAGCCAGTCGGAATATTACGGCGCGCTGCCGGTGCCGCTGCCGGACTATGCGCTGCAGATGAAACGCCAGTCGGTGCGCGACATCAAGATGACCCGCCCCGATCTGATGAAGGGCATGGGGCACCTGATCCTTCCCGACGATCTGATCGACAATCTCGGTCCTGCTGTTTCAAGCGGTCGATCAATCCTGATGTATGGCCCGCCCGGCAACGGCAAATCCAGTATCTCGAACGGCATCCGCGCCGCACTGGGCGACAAGATCTATGTGCCGCGCGCCATCGAATATGCAGGCCAGGTCATCACCGTCTATGACCCGATCGTGCATTCCGCCGCCGAGGCCGCGGTGGACGACCCGACGTCGCTGCGCCGCACCGGCAACCGCTTTGACAACCGCTATGTCTATTGCGAACGCCCCACGGTGATTACCGGCGGGGAACTGACGCTCGACATGCTCGATCTGAAATACAATCCCACCGCGCGCACCTATACCGCGCCGTTGCAGCTCAAGGCCTCGGGCGGGATCTTCATCGTCGACGACCTTGGTCGTCAGGCCGAACCGCCGCAAAAGCTGGTCAACCGCTGGATCGTGCCGCTGGAAGAGGGCCGCGACATCTTGCAACTGCAATCGGGCGAGAAATTCACCGTACCGTTCGACACGCTGGTGATCTTCTCGACCAACTTCCACCCCAACGAGATCTTCGACGGCGCCGCACTGCGCCGGATCTTCTTCAAGATCAAGATCGACGGGCCGACGCAGGACATGTTCCTGAAGATCTTCGCCATGGTGGCGCGCAAGAAGAAGATGGCGCTGGACGAGCGCTCGCTGGTGCATCTCCTGAAGGTCAAATACCCCACCATCGACAACAATTTCGCCAACTATCAGCCGACCTTCCTGATCGACCAGATGATCGCGGTCTGCGAGTTCGAGCGCATCCCCTATCAGATGACGCCCGAGCTGATCGACCGGGCCTGGGGCAACATGTTCGTGCGGGACGAAACGATCGCAAGGTGATCGGAAAATTCGATCAGACCTCCTCGTCGACTTCGTCGCTCGTCGTCACGACGAGAAGCCGAAGGCGCCCGAGGAGGCGCGTTCAGAACGCGCGAACACCGCTTTCGGTGACGATGAAATCCAGCTTCTGATCGGTTTCTTCGATCGGAACCTCCGGCATTTCCTGCGCGTCAAAGGCAAAGCCCACCGCAATCACCGGGTGTTTCGCGCGCAGGCCCTCCAGCGTGCGGTCATAGAACCCGCCGCCATAGCCCAGCCGGAACCCCCGCGCGTCAAAGGCGACCAACGGCACGATCACCACCTGCGGCTCGACCCAGGCCCCCTCGACCGGGATATAGGCCTTGAAGGCGCCTTCCTGCATCGCGCAGCCCGGGCTCCATTCGCGGAACTTCAGCGCCTGACCGGGGCCAAGGATCACCGGCACGCCCACCGGGCCCTGATGCGCGGCCATGGCGGACATGGGGTCAATCTCGGTGCGCATCGGCATATAGCCGGCCAGCACCTTGCCGCTTTGCCCGGCAAGGAAATCTGCAAGGATTTCCGCCGCTTGCCCCTGACCACGGGCAAAGGCCGCCTTTCGCGCCGCAAAGGCCGCGGTGCGCGCCTCGGCCTTCAATTCCGCCAGATCCATCATGTCAGCACCACCGTCGCCAGCCCCAGAAAGGCAAAGAACCCCATCACATCTGTCAGGGTGGTGACGAAAGTCCCGCTCGCCAGCGCCGGATCAAGACCCATTTTCGACAGGCCAAGCGGAACCAGCACGCCGCCCAGCGAAGCGACGACCTGATTGACGATCATCGCCAGTCCCAGAACCAGCCCCAGATGCCAGTCGGCAAAGATCAGGCTGCCCGCCAGCCCGAGAATGGCCGCCAGCGCCAGCCCGTTCATCAATCCCGCCAGCACCTCGCGCCGCACCACCCGCGCCGCGTTGGCCTGCGTCAGGTCGCGCGTTGCCAAGGCCCGCACTGCGACGGCCAGCGACTGCGTCCCGGCAATGCCCCCGGTCGAGGCGACAATCGGCATCAGCGCCGCCAGCGCCACCAGGGTCGCAATGGTGTCCTGGAACTGGCTGATGACAATGGCCGACAGCGAGGCCGTCAAGAGGTTGATCGCCAGCCAGGGCAGGCGCTGGCGCACGGTCTCCACCGCGCCATCGCTGACCGAGGCCTCGTCGCCGACACCGGCAAGGCGCAGCATGTCTTCCTCGTGTTCCTCGTCCAGCACATTCATCGCGTCATCAATGGTGATGACCCCGACCAGCCGCCCGCCCTGATCGACCACGGGGCAGGAGATCAGGTGATACTGGTTGAAGATATAGGCCACGTCGCCTTCCAGATCGGTGGCCGCGACGGTGCGGAAGCTGTCCTCGGTGATGGATTTCAGCCCCACCTCGCGCCGCGCCGACAGGACGCGGCCAAGGGTGACATAGCCCACCGGCTTCATCCGGGGGTCAATCAGGATGACGTGGTAGAACTGGTCCGGCAGGCTGTCGGCCCCACGCAGGAAGTCGATCGCCTCGCCCACCGTCCAGTGTTCCGGCGCGACCACCACCTCGCGCTGCATCAGGCGGCCGGCGGATTCCTCGGGATAGGCCAGCGCCTGTTCCACCGCCACCCGGTCGGCATCTTCCAGCGCATCAAGGATCTTGCCCTGCTCTTCCGGTTCAAGATTTTCAAGGATATCAACAACATCATCGGTATCCAGCTCGCGCATCGCCTCGGCGACGACCTCGGGCGGCAGGGCCTCGATCACCTCTTCGCGGATGGCCTCGTCGATTTCCGACAGCACTTCGCCGTCAATCTCGCCCGACCACAACGCCAAAAGCGCGCCGCGTTCGGCGGGGCCGATCTGTTCCAGCAGGTCGGCGATGTCGGCGGCGTGCAGCGGCTCCATCAGGGCGGTCAGGCGCGGCGTGTCGCCCGTCTCGACAGCCTCAAGGATGGCCGCCACGCGATCGGCGTGCACCTCGTCCTCGTCCATCACGGCCAGATTCTCGTCCATCGGCACCCCCGCCTTTTCATCCTTAGCGAAACTGTTTCGGGCAAAACAGGGGGGCCTTGGAAATTTACCGAATTGTCATAAGGCTCTAGTGTCATGAGGATTGCAGCGGGGGGCGTCATGGCCGATCTCATCCTTGGACAAGTCCTGACCTTCACCGGCGATCCCTTTGCCGAAGGGCTGGCCGCGGCCCGGCATCTTCGTCACGGCGCCGTGCTGGTCGAGCATGGCCGCATTGCCGCCATAGGGGAATCGGCCGTCCTGCGCGCGACCCACCCGGCCGCGCGTGTCACCGATTACGGCCAGCACCTGATCTCGGCGGGGTTCATCGACGCCCATGTGCATTACCCGCAGACCGCGATCATCGCCTCATGGGGCAAGCGGCTGATCGACTGGCTGAACAGCTACACCTTCCCCGAGGAAATGCGCTTTGCCGATCCGGCCTATGCCGGCGCAGTGGCGGAGCGTTACTGCGAGCTGACGCTGGCCAATGGCACCACCAGCTTTTGCAGCTATGCCACCATCCATCCCGAAAGCGTCGACGCCATCTTCACCGCTGCGCAGGCCCAGGGCCAACGGGTCTGGGCCGGCAAGACCTGCATGGACCGCAACGCCCCCGAAGGCCTGCGCGACACCGCGCAGACCGCCTATGACGACAGCAAGCGGCTTCTGGCGCGCTGGCACGGGGTGGGGCGGCTGTCCTACGTCATCACGCCGCGCTTCTCGCCCACCTCGACACCCGATCAGCTGGCGGCCCTCGGCGCGCTCTGGGCCGAGAATCCATCCTGCCTGATGCAAACCCACCTGTCCGAACAGACCGACGAAATCGACTGGGTCAAATCGCTGTTTCCCGCCGCGCGCGACTATCTCGACACCTATGAGGCGCACGGACTTCTGGGCAAGGGCGGCCTTTACGGCCACGCGATCCACCTGACCGAGCGCGAGAAAGCCCGGCTGGCCGAGGTGGATGCCAGCCTGATCCATTGCCCGACCTCCAACACTTTCATCGGCTCGGGGCTTTTTGACATGGGCGGTCTGAAAGCGGCAGGTCATCGCATCGGGCTGGCCACCGACACCGGCGGCGGCTCGTCGTTTTCCATGCTGCGCACCATGGCGGCGGCCTATGAGGTCGGTCAGCTGCGGGGTCGCGCGCTGCATCCGGCGGAACTGTGGTGGCTGGCCACCGCCGGTTCAGCGCAGGCGCTGCACGCCGCCGACTGCATTGGCACCATTGCGCCCGGGATGGAGGCCGATCTGGTGGTGATCGACCTTGCCTCCACCGCCGCCATCGAACAGGCTACCCGCCGGGCCGACGACATCTGGCAGGCGATCTTCCCGACCATCATGATGGGCGACGACCGGGCGATCCATGCGACTTGGGTGGGCGGCAAACCGACCGCCCGGTGACAGGGCGGGTTGCAGGCATTTCGCAAGACGCAAGACCGCACGCGCGCCACGCTGCCGCGAAAAGCGCCGGAACGGCGACGATGAGCCGGCCTCAGTCCTCGATTTCCCAGCCGTCGGGCCAGAAATCAAAGCCGATCACCTCCTCGGTGCCGGCCTTTTCCCATTCCCAGATCGCCTCGGCGGTGATCGGAATGGCCGTTGGAGTGCGCGCCTCGATCTGGTCGGCATCGTGGCGGGTGACAAAGCCGCGCTCGCGCAGCGCCGTTTCGGCCGCCGCCCATTGCGGCTTTACCTCCTCGGCGAGGAAATAGAACACCACCACCGCCTCTTTCGGCAATTTCACCCCGCGCGCGCCCTCTTTGAAGGTGGCGAAGGTCTCGGCCTTCTGCGTTTGCCAGTCATGTGCCATCGGATGCCCTCTCGGCGCTTGATTCCCCGCCCTTCGCCTTGTATCGGATACCGTCCCGAATAGAATGGCCGAAATGGCCTTGGCGAGGTGATGATGTCCTGGACCGACGAACGCGTCGAAACGCTGAAACGGATGTGGGCCGAAGGCCAGTCCGCCAGCCAGATCGCGAAAGAGCTGGGCGGGGTCACCCGCAATGCCGTGATCGGCAAGGTCCACCGGCTGGGCCTGTCGAACCGCGCAGGCGAAGGCGCCTCGACGGCCGATGAGGTCGACGTGGCCCCGGCCCCGCCGCCGCGCCCCGAGGCTGCGGCGAAACCGGCCGAGCCTGCCGCCCAGAAACCGGCTGTCGCGCCCGCGGCCAAGCCCGCAGCCGAACGTCCGGCCCCGGCCGCAGCCCCCGCCGCCGCGCCGGCGGCGCCGTCGAATGTCACGCCGCTGCCGATCCGCAAGGCGATCATCCCGGCCGGCCAGCCGCTGCCGCCGCAGCCCTCGGCCAACGAGATCAGCCCCGAGGCGCTGGCCTCGGTCCGCGAAGTGGAAAAGCGCGCCCGCAAGCTGACGCTGATGGAATTGACCGAGCGCACCTGCAAATGGCCGATCGGCGATCCGGCGACCGATGACTTCTGGTTCTGCGGCCTGCCATCGGTCGCAGGCAAGCCCTATTGCGAAGCCCATGTCGGCGTTGCCTTCCAGCCGATGAGCGCCCGGCGCGACCGCCGCCGCTGACCGCCTTTCCCCGATTGCAAAGAGGGCCAGCCCACAAGGGCTGGCCCTTTTTCTCTGCCCGGCGGGCCGGTGGCCTAATTCCCGCCGTTCAGCAGCTTTTCCAGTGCCTTTGCCGCCTCGTCGGTGATGAATTCCTCGCCCTGCCGCTTTACCGCGTCCTCCAGGCTTTCGCCGTCCTGCGGCACGATGCCCAGCTCCTCTTGCACCTTGGCCTTCGCCTCCGCCTCCAGTGCCTTGGCTTTTTCCTTCGCGGCGGCCTCCAGCTCGGCCTTTTCAAGGTCCAGCTTTTCCTTGGCCAGCGCCTCCAGATCAAGGCTGATCGACGGGTCGGCCCACGGGCCCTTGATAAGGATCGGTGCGGTCAGGGTCTTGTCGCCCACCGCGGCCTCGGCCCGCAGGCGATAGTTGATCGTGCGGGCGCCAAGGCCAAGCCGGCCCGCCCCCCGCACCGTGGCAAAGGGCGCCTGCATCACCAGATCGTCGTTCTGCAGCACGCCGCCCGCGATGGTGAACCCGGCGGTCAGGCTGTCGAAGATGGTCTTCTGCCCCTCGCCGGCATATCCGGTGTCCAGCGTCCGCAACATGCCGCCGATGTCGAGCCCCAGAATCTCGCCCTTGCCCAAGGCCAATGTCCCCGAACCTTCCAGCCCCTGCATGATCGCCTCCACCGAATTGCCCGAGCCAAGGAATTTCAGCCGCAGATCGCCGGTGCCGACCAGTCGCTCATAGCCCGCAAGGTCGGTCATCAGCGGTTGCAGCGCCATCCCGGCAAAGCCAAGATCGCCGCCCACCGACAGGCCCTTGCGGCCGTTGACCACGAATTGCCCGGATACCGCCCCGCCATAGGCCTGCACGCGGGACAGCTCGAAAACCGCGCGCGCCCGGTCGAGCGTCAGCTTCACCGCGCTGGCCCCGAGCTTGGCCATGCCAAGATCAATCCCGTCGGCCCTGAGCGAGACATCGGCATCCAGCATTGCCAGCGCCGAGACGTCGATCTTGTCCTTGGGCCAGCCATCGGCCTTCATGCCGCCCTGTGCGCCCCCGCCCTTGCCCCCCGAGACCGCCGCAAGGTTCAGCACCCCCGCCACCACCTTGGCCGCAAGCTTCGGCCGCGCCTCACCCTGGGTCAGATCGGCATCAACGGCCAGCACCGTGCCATCCAGAACCACCGTGCCGCCGCGCAGATGGACCGTCCCCTTGTCGGTCAGCGTCACGCCGCCCTTGACGCGGACGCCCCCCGCGCCAAGCCCCTCGGGCAGTGCCGGGGCGCTGGCGCCGGCCAGCGCCGCGACCTCGGCCAGCGTGCCGAGATCGGCCTCCAGCTCACCCTTGGCCGCCATCGGGTTCCAGCCAGCCTTGCCGCTGAAGGTTCCCTCGGCCTTGCCCGCCGCGAAGCTGGCCTCCACCGGGCCAAGCTTGCCATCCAGAAAGTCACGGAACACCCCAAGCGTCAGGTCAAGCTGGAACGGCTGACCTTCCTTTTCCGCCGACATCTGCACTGTCACCGGTCCGTCGAATTCGGCAATCGCGGTTTCCAGATCCAGCGCCGTCAGGTCCAGCCGGGTGCCGCTGCCATGGTCGAGAAACACCAGCCGGCCGTTCGAGATCACCGCCCTGTCCAGCGTGAACGCCTTGCCGACGCCGGGGGTCGCGGTTGACACCGTGCCGCCGCTTTCCCCCCCGAAGATCCAGTTTTCCCGGCCGTCCCTGGCGCGTTCAAGGATCAGCACCGGCGCCACCGCCTCGACCGCGGTGATGCGCGCCTGCCCCCCGATCAGCGCCGCCATGTCCACGGCAATTTCCAGCCCTTCCGCCTGAAACATCGGGCCTTCGTCCGACCAGTCGGCATTCGACATCGTGACCTTGCCGGTCTTCACTCCGAGAACCGGCCAGATCGTCGGGCGGATCGAACCTTCGATCACCAGTTGCCGCCCGGTCAGGCTGTTGAACTGTCCTACGACCAGCCCGGCAATCCGCTCCGCCGGGATGAGAAACAGCGCGCCCATGGCCAGAACGGCCAAGGTCAAAAGCGCGAAAACCGAGCGGACAATCCAACGCATGGGCCAACGCATGAGCAACCTCCAAACACCATGGACCGGACTCTACGCGCCCCACCCTGCGAGACAAGCCACATCGGCGCGAGCGGCAGGCTTTTGCCGGGCGGGCGGCAATCCGGGCGGGCGGTGCAAGAGTGGCCGTTGGTCCGCGCAAGGGGGCGGCTGTCTGGCCGCATTTCCGTGCCGAACGCAGGTGGCGCGGGAGGCGTCGCCGTGCTAGGATCATGAAAAATTTACGCAATATGATCCCTGCGGCAATAGGTTTTTCAGCCATGAAAGGATGCATACCGTGGCAAGCATTACAGTAATGCAGGACATTCTTGGTGTTCACCTCCTGTCGTCGTCTGGCTTCGCGGGACTTCTCACGCTCACCGCGACGACCATTACGGATACCCAGTTGAGCCTCGCGAGTGACCAGCAGACGTTCACCTTCTATGGCTCCGGTTTCGATTACCAGATGAACGGAGGCGAAATCGTCGGCCTCATCGGGGGTACTGTGACCCGGATAGCCATCACCGATGCCGAGGGCACAACGGTCTATCTTGACTGGTCCGGTCTCAACCTGTCGGCCGCCGCGTTCTCCGACTATCTGACGACCAGCAACTGGGGGGCGCTGAATGCGCTTCTGTTCAATACAAGTGACACCTACAGCCTGTCGGCAGGCCGGGACGCCGTGCGGGGTTTTGGCGGTGATGACCTGATGCGCGGCTTTGCCGGCGCCGACCGGCTGATCGGGGACGCCGGCGCGGACACCCTGCTTGGTGGCATCGGGGCCGACAGGCTGACCGGCGGCGCGGGGGTCGACAACCTGACGGGCGGGGCCGGTTCCGATGCCTTCATCTTCACCCACAGGGGTGCCGCCAACCGCGAGATCATAACCGATTTCAACGCCACCGATGATGCGCTGCGCTTCGACACTGCGACCTTCACCGGCTTTTCCTACACTGGCCAGCTGAACGGTATCGAATTTGTGGCCGGCGCGGCGGCCCTGGACCCGGACGACCGCTTCCTTTACCGGCGCGTGACCGGAAACCTCTGGTATGACGCCGACGGCAGCGGCGACGGGGCCAAGGTGCTGGTGGCGGAGCTGACCGACGGCACGGCGCTGAGCGCGGCGGATATCTTTCTCTACTGACCGGACTGCGGGGGCCGCACCCAAGGGGCCGCGGCCGCCCTGCCCCTTGCCCATGACCCTGCCCCTTGAAACCCCGTCCCCGATGGGCAATGTGAGACACAAACCGCAAGGGGCAGGCGCATGGCACTTCCGATCCGCGAACAGGTCAAATACTGGAGCATCGCGCTTGCGGTGTTCTTCGTGGCGCTCTGGGTGCTTGGCGGGGTGATCCTGCCGTTCCTTGTGGGCGGCGCCGTGGCCTATTTCCTTGATCCTGTCGCCGACCGGCTGGAGCGCGCCGGGCTTTCCCGCGTCGCCGCCACCTCGGTCATCACTGCCGGGGCGCTCCTGATCGTCGTGGCGCTGGTGCTGGCGGTCATCCCGACTCTGGTCAACCAGCTGACGGCGCTGGTCAATGCTGCCCCCGACATCGCCCTGCGGCTGCAAACCTTCCTTCTGGAACGCTTCCCCGAACTGGCCGACGGCACCTCGACCATCCGGCAAAGTCTGGCGCAGATCGGCCAGACCATCCAGTCCAAGGGCGCGGCTCTGGCCGAGGGTCTGCTGACCTCGCTTGCCAGCGCGATTTCCATCGTGGTCTTCCTGCTGGTCGTGCCGGTGGTGGCCTTCTACCTGCTCCTCGACTGGGATCACATGGTTGCCCGCCTCGACCAGCTTCTGCCGCGCGACCATGCCCCGACCATCCGCCGCCTTGGCCGCGAGATCGACGGCGCGCTTTCGGCCTTTGTGCGCGGGCAATTGTCGGTCTGCCTTGTGCTGGGGCTGTACTATTCGGCGGCGCTGATGCTGGCGGGGCTGCAATTCGGCCTCGTCGTCGGGGCGACAGCGGGGGCGATCACTTTCATTCCCTATGTCGGCGCCATCATCGGCGGCGCCTTGGCCATTGGCCTTGCGCTGTTCCAGTTCTGGGGCGACTGGGTGCAGATCGGTATTGTCGGGGCGATCTTCGCCGTCGGGCAATTCCTTGAAGGCAACGTCCTGACCCCGAAACTGGTCGGCAAATCCGTCGGCCTGCACCCGGTCTGGCTGTTGTTCGCACTGTCGGCCTTTGGCACGCTGTTCGGCTTTGTCGGCATGCTTGTCGCCGTGCCGGTGGCCGCAGCCCTTGGCGTGCTGACCCGCTTTGCCATTGGCCAGTATCACGGCAGTCTCTTGTATCAGGGCATCGCCGGCCGCATCCCCGAAGACGAGGATCAGGCGTGACACCGCGCCAGATGACCTTTGACCTTGGCGCGGCCGAGGATTTCTCGCGCGCGGGCTTCTTTGCCTCGCCCGCCAATGCCGAAGCGCAGGCGGTGCTGGCCGATTGGGCGCATTGGCCGCAGAACCGACTGCTGCTGACCGGACCCGAAGGTGCGGGAAAGACCCATCTCGCCCATATCTGGGCCCAGGAGGCCGGCGCGACGCTCCTGATGGCGGCTGCCCTGCCCGGCCTTGACCCGACCAGCCTGCCCCCGCGGCTGGTGGTGGAGGAGGCCGATGCAGTGGCGGGCCGGCCCGCCCATGAGGAGGCGCTGTTTCACCTGCTGAACCATCAGGCCCATTCGGGCGGCCACCTGCTGCTCACGGCGCGGCGGGCGCCGCGCGACTGGGGTCTCGGGTTGCCCGATCTTCTCAGCCGCCTGCAATCCCTCGCCATTGCCCGGCTCGATGCCCCGGACGACGCGCTGCTTTCTGCCGTTCTCGTCAAGCTTTTCGCCGATCGCCAGATCGCCGTGGCCCCGAACCTGATCCCCTATCTTGCCGCCCGCATGGACCGCTCCATCGCCGCCGCGCGCGCGCTGGTTGCCGCGCTCGATGCCCGCGCTCTGGCGCTTGGCCGTCCGGTCACCCGTGCGCTGGCCGCCGAATTGCTGGACAGCACCGGGAACGGGTGAAACACTGTCATGTGAATGACATACTGACCCGGTATCCCCCCTGCCATGACCTTCGCCGATTTCCTCAAAGCCCCCTTCCCCGAGCCCGTCGCCCTGCCCGAGGCCGAAATCGCCGGCCCCCGCCGGTTCTTCAACCGGGAAATCTCGTGGCTGGCGTTCAATTGGCGGGTGCTGGACGAGGCGTCGAACCCCGCCGTGCCGCTTCTGGAACGGCTGCGCTTCCTGTCGATCTCGGCGACCAACCTTGACGAATTCTACACCGTCCGCGTCGCGGGCCTCAGGGCGCTGGTGAAGGCCGGCAACTCCACGCCCTCCGAGGATGGCCGCAGCCCGGCCGAACAGCTGGCCCAGATCCACGCCGACGCGCGCGAGCTGATGCAGATGCAGCAATCGGTGTTCAAGCGCCTGCGCCGCGAGATGGAGACGCAGGGCATCATCCTTGCCACAAGGTCAAAACTGACCGGGCGCGATCTGAAGTTTCTGGAAGATCACTTCCTGCGCAACGTCTTTCCGGTGCTGTCGCCCTTGGCGATCGACCCGGCGCACCCCTTCCCCTTCATCCCCAACACCGGCTTTTCGCTGGCGCTGGAGCTGGAGCGCGAAAGCGACCTGCGCACGCTGAAGGCGCTTTTGCCGATCCCGCAGCAGATTGCCCGCTTCGTGCCACTGCCCGGCCGCGAGGGCGAACACCGCTTCCTGCCGCTGGAAGAACTGCTGCTGCTGCATCTCGACATGCTGTTTCCGGGCTATACCGACCGCGGCCACTGCCTGTTCCGCGTGCTGCGCGACAGCGATCTGGAAGTCGAGGACGAGGCCGAAGATCTGGTGCGCGAATTTGAAACCGCGCTGAAACGCCGCCGCCGCGGCGAGGTGATCCGGCTGAAACTGTCCGCCGGCGCCCCCGACGACCTGCGCGCGCTCATCATGGAAGAGCTTGGCGTCAAGGATGACGAGGCCGTCGAGGTGCGCGGCATGCTGGGCATCGCCGACCTCAAGGAACTGGTGCTGTCCTCGCGCCCCGATCTTCTCTGGCCGCCCTTCACCCCCCGCGTGCCGGAGCGGGTGCAGGACCACGAGGGCGACATGTTCGCTGCCATCAAGCAGAAGGACATCCTGCTGCATCACCCCTATGAAACCTTCGATCTGGTGATCCGGTTTCTGGAACAGGCGGCGCGTGATCCGAACGTGCTGGCAATCAAGCAGACGCTTTACCGCACGTCATGGGACAGCCCCGTCGTCTCGGCGCTCTGCGAGGCGGCCGAAGCCGGCAAATCGGTGACCGCGCTGGTGGAACTCAAGGCGCGGTTCGACGAGGCCGCCAACATCCGCCAGTCGCGGCGACTGGAACGCTCGGGCGCGCATGTGGTCTACGGCTTCATCAACTACAAGACCCATGCCAAGATCTCGACTGTGGTGCGCCGCGAGGGCGACCATCTGGTGACCTATACCCATTACGGCACCGGCAATTATCACCCGATCACCGCCCGCATCTACACCGACCTTTCCTTCTTCACCTGCGATGCCGCGCTCGGGCGCGACGCGACCAAGGTGTTCAACTACCTGTCGGGCTATGTTCAGCCGCAAGATCTTGAAAACATTGCATTTTCTCCGATCACCCTGAAGCCCCGGCTGCTGGAGATGATCGCGCGCGAGGCCGACCACGCCCGCGCCGGGCGGCCTGCGGAAATCTGGGCCAAGATGAACTCGCTGATCGAGCCCGAGGTGATCGACGCGCTTTATGCCGCCTCGCAGGCCGGGGTGAAGATCAGCCTCGTCGTGCGCGGCATCTGCGGCGTGCGGCCCGGCGTGAAGGGGCTTTCCGACAACATCCGCGTCAAGTCGATCGTCGGGCGCTTTCTGGAACATTCCCGCATCGTCTGTTTCGGCAATGGCGCAGGCCTGCCGGGCCGGCAGGCGCGGGTGTTCATCTCCTCGGCCGACTGGATGGGCCGCAACCTGACGCGCCGGGTCGAAACCCTTGTGGAAATCATGAACGACACCGTGAAAGCCCAGATCGTCGGGCAGATCATGGCTGCAAACCTCGCCGACGAGGCGCAAAGCTGGATCCTAGGCCCTGATGGCCGCTACAGCCGCGACCTTGCTCCGACGGATGGCTCTGCCTTCAACTGCCATCGCTTCTTCATGGAAAATCCTTCGCTCTCGGGCCGTGGCACGGCGGGGGCGAAGGATGTGCCGAAACTGACCTGAGGCCGAAATGACCGACGCTGCCCTTCCCGACGCCGACGAAGACCACGGCCCCTTTGGCCGCCCGCTGTTTGATGACCCCTCCGCCCGGGCGCTGTCGCGCGTGGGGGTGGTCGACGTGGGGTCGAACTCGGTCCGGATGGTGGTGTTTGACGGCGCCGCGCGCAGCCCGGCCTATTTCTACAACGAAAAGATCATGTGCGGCCTTGGCAAGGGGCTGGCGCAGACCGGGAAACTCTCGCCCGAAGGCCGGCTGCGGGCGCTGGCGGCGCTGAAGCGGTTCTCGCTTCTGGCCAAGGGGATGGGCATCGAAAGCCTGACCGTGGTGGCCACGGCAGCAGTGCGCGAGGCCGAGGACGGCCCGGCCTTCCAGTTGCAGGTGTTGCAGGACACCGGGCTGAAGATGTGGGTGATCGACGGCGGCGAAGAGGCCCGGCTTTCGGCGCAGGGCGTGCTTCTGGGCTGGCCAGATGCCATGGGCGTGGTCTGCGACATCGGCGGCAACTCGATGGAACTGGCCCGCATCGGCGACGGCAAGGTCGGCAAGCGGGTGTCAACGCCGCTTGGTCCTTTCCGGCTGCAACAGGTGGCAGATACCGCCAAAAAGCGTGCCAGCCATATCGTCCGCATCCTGAAAGACGCGCAGGGCCAGATCAAATCCGAGGGTGAGCGCATCTATCTGGTGGGCGGGTCATGGCGCGTCATCGCCCGTCTCGACATGGAGCGGCGCAACTACCCGCTCACCGTCCTTCACGAATATCGCATGACGCCCAATGGCTTGCTGGACACGATCGACTGGATCGAGGCCGCCGACCTTGCCATTTTGCGCGCCCGCACCGGCACCAGCCCCGAGCGGATGGAGCTGGTTCCTCTGGCCTGCGAGGTGTTGCGCGAACTGATCCGCCTGCTGAAGCCTGCGGAAATCGACGTGTCCTCCTACGGCATCCGCGAGGGGCTGCTTTACGAACAGATGCCGGAAAAGCTGCGGCGGCGCGATCCGCTGATCGAAGCTGCACGGATGTCCGAACAAACGCAGGCCCGCATGCCCGGCTTTGGCAAGAAGCTGTTTGCCTTCCTTGAGCCCCTGTTCAAGGACGCCACCGCTGACCGGCAGCGGCTGATCAAGGCCGCTTGCCTCCTGCATGACACCACCTGGCGCGCGCACCCCGATTTCCGCGCCGAGGCCTGTTTCGACAATGCCACCCGCGCCAACCTTGGCGGGTTGGACCATCCGGGCCGGGTTTTCCTTGGGCTGGCGCTTTTGCACCGCTACAAGAACAGCCGGGCCGGGTCGCGGCTGGAGCCGATGTTCCGCCTCTTGTCCGAGGACGACATCCGCGATGCCGAGGTGCTGGGCAAGGCCATGCGGTTCGGCGCGATGTTCGCCATGGGCGACCCGGCGCAGGCCGGTTCGATCGACTGGCAGCCGAAGAAGCGGCTTCTGGAACTCTGCCTGACCGAAACCGGCCGCGGCCTTTATGGCGAGGTGGCGCAGGCCCGGTTTGCCTCGCTCGCGCTGGCCCTGAAAGCCGCGACAAAGGTGGTGGACGCCTGATGCTGACCTTCGACCATATCGCGATCTCGGCCGAAACGCTGGGCGAGGGTGTCGAAATGGTCGAAGCCGCCCTGGGCGTGGCGATGGCGGGCGGCGGGGAACACCCCTACATGGCCACCCACAACCGGCTGCTTGGCCTTGGCGATCTTTATCTGGAGGTCATTGCCGCAAACCCGGCCGCGCCGCGCCCCGCCTTCCCGCGGTGGTTTGATTTGGACAATTTTTCCGGCAGACCGAGGCTGACGAACTGGGTTGCACGTTCGGAAAGTATAAACGCCGATCTGACGCTTGCTCCGCCCGGCACCGGCATTCCGCTGGCCCTGCAGCGCGGCGACTATCGCTGGCAGATGGCGGTTCCCGCCGATGGCAAGCTGCCCTTTGACGGCTGCTTTCCGGCGGTGATCCAGTGGCAGGGCAGCCTGCACCCCGCCCGCGCCCTGCCCGAAAGCGGGGTCCGTCTGACCCGGCTGGAGATTGCCCACCCCGGCGCCGACGCCCTGCAGGCAGCCCTCGCCCCGCTGTTCCGTGACCCGCGAGTGGAACTCCTCTATGGCCCCGTCAGGGCGCTGCGCGCAACTTTCCAGACCCCGCATGGGGTGCGGGTTCTGGAATGATCCGCCCCGCCACCCCCGCCGACGCCCCGGCCATTGCCGCGATCTGGAATGCGGTGATCCGGGACAGCCTGGCCACCTTCACCACTCTTGAAAAAGACCCGGCCACGCTTGCCGCCCAGATCGCAACCGGCACGCCCTGGTGGGTGGCCTGTGTGAATGATGCGGTGCAAGGTCATGCGACCTATGGACAATTTCGCGGCGGGCCGGGCTACGTCTACAGCATGGAACATTCAATACATCTGTCCAACTCGGCCAAGGGCATGGGCATGGGCCGCGCCCTGATGGCGGCGCTTGAATCCCATGCCCGCGCCCAGGGCGTGCATGTCATGGTGGCGGGGGTCTCCTCGGAAAATCCGGAAGGGCAGGCCTTTCACGCCCGCCTTGGCTATGCCGAATGCGGCCGCATCCTGCAGGCCGGGCACAAGTGGGGGCGCTGGCTCGATCTTGTGCTGATGCAGAAAATCCTGACCTGACAATCCCGCCGGACCCCGCTAGATTGTGCCCATGTCGATCTGGACCCGCATCAGCGCTGCCCTGTCTTCCCTCGCCAAGGGCGAGCCGCTTTCGGTGGTGTTCGACCACCTGCGCAGCGCGCCCGACCCGGAACGCTCGGTCGGCTTCACCATCGCCGTCATTGCGCTTGGCGCCAAGCTTGCCAAGGCCGACGGGCAGGTGAGCAAAGACGAGGTTTCGGCCTTCCGCCGGGTCTTTACCCTGCCCCGCGGCGAAGAGCGCAACGCCGCCCGCGTCTTCAACCTGGCCCGACAGGACGTCGCCGGCTTTGATGCCTATGCCCGCAAGATCGTGGCCATGTTCACCGACAAGGACCACCCCGACAACCGCGCACTGTTCATCGACCTGATCGAGGGGCTGTTTCATATCGCGCTGGCCGACGACATCCTGCATGAGGATGAGGACACCTTCCTAGCCCATACCGCCGAGATCTTCGGGCTGGACGAGCGCTGCTATCGCGCCATCCGCGCCCGTCTGGTCGATGGCACCGAGCGCGATCCCTATGACCTTCTGGGCGTCGGCCATGACGCCAGCCTTGAGGAAATCCGCGCCGCCTGGAAACAGGCGGTCCGCGAAAACCATCCCGACGCGATGATCGCCCGCGGCGTGCCGCCCGAGGCGGTGGTGCTGGCCGAACGCCGGCTCATCGCCATCAACGCCGCCTGGGAGGATTTGCGCGAACGGGCCGCGGCATGAGCAACGCCCTGCGCATTGCAACCTACAACATCGAGTGGTTCAATGCGCTGTTTGATGACCGTGGCCGGCTTTTGGAAGACGGCGAGCTTTCGGCCCGTTATCAGACCAGCCGCCGCGACCAGCTTGGCGCGATTGCCATTGTGCTGACGGCGCTCAATGCCGACGGCATCATGGTGATCGAGGGCCCGGACGAGGGCTCGAAGCGATCGACCGTGCGGGCGCTGGAGGCCTTTGCCCGCCATTTCGGCCTGCGCACCCGCAAGGCGCTGCATGGCTTTGCCTCGGAGACCGAGCAGGAAATCGCCTTTCTCTACGACCCCGACCGTATCACGGCGGCCCATGCCCCCTTGGGGGACCCAGCGCCGTCGGCCGGGGCGCCCGGTGCGCCGCGCTTTGACACCAGCCTGCGCGCCGATCTTGACCTTGACGGCGTGGCCGAGCAGGTCCGGTTTTCCAAGCCGCCGCTGGAGCTGGCGATCAGCGCCGGCGGCCGCCACCTGCGGCTGATCGGGGTGCATGCCAAGTCCAAGGCGCCGCATGGCCAGATGACCGAGGCGCAGTTCACCCGGATCTCCATCGAGAACCGCCGCAAGCAACTGGCCGAATGCCAATGGCTGCGCCGCCGGATCGATGCGCATCTGGACGCCCGGGACAGCCTGATCGTGCTGGGCGATTTCAACGATGGTCCGGGGCTGGACGAATACGAAAAGCTCTTCGGCCATTCCGGGGTGGAAATCGCCATGGGGCTGGACTCCGCACCCGAACACCAGCTTTTCGATCCGCACGCCTGTATGGCGCTGGCCCGGCGCACCGGCATCACCCCGACCACCGCGCGGTTCTGGCTGGCGCCGAGAAAGCGCTATTTCGAGGCGCTGCTTGACTTTATCATGGTCTCGCCCGATCTCGCCGCCCGCCGGCCCGACTGGCGCATCTGGCATCCGTTCAACGACCCCGGCGTCATGGCCGTCCCCGAGCTGCGCGACGCGATCCTGACCGCCTCGGACCATTTTCCGGTGACGCTGGACCTTGCCCTTGATTGAAATGGCGGGCGTTGCGCCCCATATTCGGGGCATGAAGCATCTCATCCTTGCACTTGCGCTTGCCGCCACCGGGCCTGCGATGGCCCAGACCCCTTCGGAAAACGAAGAGGTGGAAGAGGGGTTCAGCCTGATGGAAGAGGGGGCAAAGCTGCTTTTGAAAGGGCTGATGTCCGAGATGGAGCCGGCGCTGGACGAGATGGGCAAGGCCCTGTCCGAGGTGGAACCGGCGCTGAAGGACCTGCAGCCAAAGATGCTGGAATTGTTGGCACTGGTGGATGACCTGACGAATTATCAGGCGCCGGAGCGGCTGGAAAACGGCGACATCCTGATCCGCCGCAAGCCGGAGGCCCCGCCCGCCCCGCCCCTGCCGGCCCCTCCCCTGCCGGAAAGCGCGCCAGAGCCTGCGCCGCAGATTGATCTCTGACCCCTGAAGGAGCCAGCCCTTGCCCTATGCGCCCCAGCCCTCCGGGTTGCTGTCCCGCCTGATCCAGCACGAGGCCTTTGCCGGCGTGCTGATGATGCTCGCCGCCGCCATCGCGCTGGCGCTGGCCAATTCCGGGCTGGCTGATGGCTATCATGCTGTTCTGAATACAAAATTCACCATTGCCCTGGGCGAGGCCGGGCTGTCCAAGCCGCTGATCCTGTGGATCAATGACGGGCTGATGGCGGTGTTCTTCTTCCTGATCGGGCTGGAGCTGAAGCGCGAGATGGTCGAGGGCCGGCTGAAGAACCCGCGCGACGTGATGCTGCCGGGCGTAGCCGCCCTGGGCGGCATGCTGGCGCCGATGCTGGTGTTCCTGGCCGTCACCCGGGCGCATCCCGAGCTGCACGCCGGCTGGGCGATTCCGGCGGCGACCGACATCGCCTTTGCCGTGGGGGTGCTGGCGCTTTTGGGGAAACGCGTACCGCCGGGCCTGAAGATCTTCCTGCTGACGCTGGCCATTCTCGACGACATGGGCGCGATCGTGATCATCGCGCTGTTCTACGGCTCGGGGGTGGATCTGGGGTCTCTGGCGCTGGCCGCCGTGCCGCTGGCCGGGCTGATCGCGCTGAACCTGCGCGGCTCGCACCGCATCGCCCCTTTCCTGCTTCTGGGGGCGGTGATGTGGTTTTTCGTGCTGAAATCCGGCATCCATCCGACGATTGCCGGGGTGGTGACAGCCTTCTGCATTCCACTGACCGACCGGTTCGGCAAATCCCCCCTGCACGCGCTGGAACACGGGCTGCACCCCTATGTGAACTTCGGCATCGCGCCGGTCTTTGCGCTGGCCAATGCCGGGGTGAACCTGTCGGGTCTGGCGCTTTCGGACCTGATCGCACCGCTGCCGCTTGGGATCGCGGCCGGCCTGTTTCTGGGCAAGCAGATTGGGGTGTTCGGCGCGACCTTCGCCATGGTGAAACTCGGCCTTGGCCGACTGCCGCAGGGCACGACCTGGGCGATGGTCTGGGGTCTGTCGATGCTGGCCGGGATCGGCTTTACCATGTCGCTGTTCATCGGCTCGCTGAGCTATGAGGGCGACCAGATGATGAACATGGTCCGGCTCGGCGTGCTGCTCGGTTCGGCCGTGGCGGCAGTGGCGGGCTATGCCGTGCTGCGCACGACCGCGCCCCGCGCGCGGCCTGACTAGCCCCCCACCCCGGCCCTCCCCACGAGGGGGAGGGAGCGCCCCCACCTGCCGGCTTTGGTGATGGTCAGCAGCCCGCCGACGCTGGCCGGGACTGGCGTTCCCTTGTCGCGGTTCACCGGCTCGCTGAGGTCTCGGGGCGAGCAGATGAGGAACATGATGCGGCTGGGCGTGCCGCGCGCGGCCTGACAAGCCCCCCACCCCGGCCCTCCCCACGAGGGGGAGGGAGCGCCCCCACCTGCCCGCCCGAGCGCCGTGTCCGGGTCTGACATCTTGGGGACGGGATAGCGGCGGGCAGGCGGCTGTCGCAGGTTATGGCGTGCAGCGCACGGCAACCCGCAGTGCGGGCTGGGCCCCACCCCGGCCCTCCCCATGCGGGGGAGGGAGTGCCCCACCTGCCAACCCAGGGAATCGCGCCCGGCGCGCAGCCTGAAGGTTCCCCCTCCGACGAGTAAAGGCGAGGTTCCCCGGCCTCCTTCTCCTTGTCGTGACCGCAAGAGCAAAGGCCGCTCCCTCCCCCGCATGGGGAGGGTTGGGGTGGGGCCGGCGTCCGATCAGCCGCGCGCGGCGCGGATCAGGGCGAGGATGTTCTTCGCTGCCTCGGGAATGTTGGTGCCGGGACCGAAGATCGCCTTCACCCCCGCGCCCATCAGGAACTCGTAATCCTGCTGCGGAATGACCCCGCCGCAGATCACCAGAATGTCGCCGGCCCCTCTGGCCCGCAGCGCCTCGACCAGCTTCGGCGCCAGCGTCTTGTGACCGGCGGCCTGGCTCGAGATGCCGATGACATGCACATCGTTGTCGATGGCGTCCTGCGCCGCCTCTTCCGGGGTCTGGAACAGCGGGCCGACATCGACGTCAAAGCCGATGTCGGCAAAGGCAGTGGCGATCACCTTGGCGCCGCGATCATGGCCGTCCTGCCCCATCTTCACCACCAGCATCCGCGGGCGGCGGCCTTCCTCGGCGGCGAAGGTCTCGACATCTTTCTGAATGGCTTCAAAGCCTTCGTCGCCCTCATAGGCCGCGCCATAGACCCCGGCCAGCGTTTTCACTTCCGCGCGGTGGCGGCCAAAGACCTTTTCCATGGCGTCCGAAATCTCCCCGACCGAGGCCCGCGCGCGGGCGGCTTCAACGGCGGCGTCCAAGAGGTTGCCGCCCTGTTCGGCGCGGGCGGTCAGTTCCGCCAGCGCCGCCTGACAGGCCGCCTCGTCGCGCCCCGCCCGCGTGGTCTTCAGCCGCGCCACCTGCGCCTCGCGCACCGCGACATTGTCGATGTCGAGAATGTCGATCGGGTCCTGCTTGGCCAGCTTGTACTTGTTGACCCCGACGATCACCTCGTCGCCGCGGTCGATCGCCGCCTGCCGTTTGGCCGCGGATTCCTCGATCCTGAGCTTCGGCATGCCCGAGGCCACCGCCTTGGTCATGCCGCCCATCGCCTCGACTTCCTCGATCAGCGCCCAGGCTTTTTCCGCCAGCTCATGCGTCAGGCTTTCGACGTAATAGCTGCCCGCCAGCGGGTCGATGACATTGGTGATGCCGGTTTCTTCCTGCAGGATCAGCTGGGTGTTGCGGGCGATGCGGGCCGAGAATTCGGTCGGCAGGGCAATCGCCTCGTCCAGCGCATTGGTGTGCAGGCTTTGCGTGCCGCCCAAGGCCGCCGCCATCGCCTCATAGGCGGTGCGGATGACGTTGTTGTAGGGGTCCTGCTCCTGCAAGCTGACGCCCGAGGTCTGGCAATGGGTGCGCAGCATCAGGCTGGCGGTCTTTTTCGGCGCGAACTCGGACATGATGCGGTGCCAGAGCATCCGGGCGGCGCGCAGCTTGGCCGCCTCCATGAAGAAATTCATGCCGATGGCGAAGAAGAACGACAGGCGCCCGGCGAAATCGTCGACGTTCATCCCCCGCGCCAGCGCGGCGCGGACATATTCGCGCCCGTCCGCCAGGGTGAAGGCCAGTTCCTGCACAAGGTTCGCGCCCGCCTCCTGCATGTGATAGCCGGAGATCGAGATCGAGTTGAACTTCGGCATTTCGGCGCTGGTGTATTCGATGATGTCGGCGATGATCCGCATCGAGGGTTCGGGCGGATAGACATAGGTGTTCCGCACCATGAACTCTTTCAGGATGTCATTCTGGATGGTGCCGGAAAGCTCGGCGCGGGGCACCCCCTGCTCCTCGCCGGTGACAATGAAATTGGCGAGGATCGGGATCACCGCGCCGTTCATCGTCATGGACACCGAGACCTTTTCCAGCGGGATGCCGTCAAACAGGATCTTCATGTCCTCGACGCTGTCGATCGCCACCCCGGCCTTGCCGACATCGCCGACAACGCGCGGGTGATCCGAGTCATAACCGCGGTGGGTCGCCAGATCGAAGGCCACCGAAACCCCCTGCTGCCCGGCGGCCAGCGCCTTGCGGTAAAAGGCGTTGGATTCCTCGGCGGTGGAAAAGCCGGCATATTGCCGGATCGTCCAGGGACGGCCGGCATACATCGTGGCGCGCACGCCGCGGGTGAAGGGCGCGATGCCCGGCATCTCGCCCATCTGCGGCAGGCCCGCCACATCTTCGGCGGTATAAAGCGGCTTGACGGCGATGCCTTCAAGCGTCGCCCAGGTCAGGCTGTCCAGCGGCTTGTCACGAAGTTCCTTGGCGGCGGTCTTTTCCCAATCGGCGCGGGTCGGCATGGTATGTCCTGTCGTGGTTCTGGCGGCAGGCCCCGGGGGTTTTGCACCCCCGGCCCCCCGCAGGATATTTGAGCCAGTATGAAAGACCGGGGCGGTCATTCGAATTCGAGGATCACGTCGTCAACCTTGAGGCTGGCGCCGGCGGCCGCCTTGACGGCCCGGACCACGCCCTTGCGTTCGGCCTTGAGGATGTTTTCCATCTTCATCGCCTCGACCGTGGCCAGCGCCTGCCCCTCCTGCACCTCCTGGCCGACCTCGACCATGATGCGGGTCACAAGGCCCGGCATCGGGCAGAGCAGGAAACGCGAGGTGTCGGGCGGCAGCTTTTCCAGCATCAGCTTGGCCAGTTCGGCCTGGCGGGGCGTGCGGACATGCACCTTCAGATCGGCGCCACGCAGCCGCAGGCGGAAGCCGCCCGAGATCTTGCCGACCTTCATGACCAGAGGCTTGCCGTCGACCATCAGGCGGGCGAGCGGCTGGCCCGGCGCCCAGTCTGACGTCACGCGGCGGGAGGTGCCATCGGCGAAGCTGACTGTGGAGCCTTCGGGATCGGCGGCGATTTTCACGGCATGTTCAACGCCTTGCAGCGTGACCACCCAGTCGTCGCCGACGCGGCGTTCGTGATTGTCGAGCGTGCCGGAAATCTTGGTGCGGCGGATTTCGGCAACCCGGTTCATGGCCGCGGCAGAGGCCGCCACCCGGGCAATGGTTTCGGCGTCCAGCGTCGCGCCGGTAAAGCCCCCTTCGTATTCCTCGGCGATGAAGGCGGTGGTGATGTTACCGGAGGTGAAGCGCGGGTGATCCATCACCGCCGAGCAGAACGGCAGGTTGTGGCCGATACCTTCGACTTCGAACGTGTCGAGCGCCAGCCGCATTTCCTCGATGGCTTCGGCCCGGCTCGGCCCCCAGGTGCAGAGCTTGGCAATCATCGGGTCGTAGAACATCGAAATCTCGCCGCCCTCATAGACGCCGGTGTCGTTGCGGACGATACCGCCCCCGAGCGTCGGGCCTTCGACTGGCGGGCGGTAGCGGGTCAGGCGGCCGATCGAGGGCAGGAAGTTGCGGTAGGGGTCTTCGGCGTAAAGCCGGCTTTCCATCGCCCAGCCGTTGATCTTCAGATCCTCCTGCCGGAACGGCAGCGGCTCGCCATTCGCCACGCGGATCATCTGCTCGACAAGGTCAACGCCGGTGATGAGTTCGGTCACCGGATGTTCCACCTGAAGCCGGGTGTTCATTTCGAGGAAATAGAAGTTGCGGTTGCCGTCGACGATGAATTCCACCGTCCCGGCGCTGGTATAGCCCACGGCCTTGGCCAGCGCACAGGCCTGCTCGCCCATCGCCTTGCGCGTCGCGGCGTCAAGGAAGGGCGAGGGCGCCTCTTCGATGACCTTCTGGTTGCGGCGCTGGATCGAGCATTCGCGCTCGTGCAGGTAGACGCAGTTGCCGTGCTTGTCGGCCAGAACCTGAATTTCGATGTGGCGCGGCTGGGTGACGAACTTTTCGATGAAGATGCGGTCATCGCCAAAGCTCGCTGCCGCCTCGTTCTTCGAGGACTGGAAACCTTCGCGCGCCTCCTGGTCGTTCCAGGCAATGCGCATGCCCTTGCCGCCGCCGCCAGCGGAGGCCTTGATCATCACCGGATAGCCGATCTGCTGGCTGATCTTCACCGCCTCGTCCGCGTCGGCGATCAGGCCCATGTAGCCCGGCACGGTGGAGACCCCGGCCTCCATGGCGATCTTCTTCGAGGTGATCTTGTCGCCCATCGCTTCGATCGCCGGCGAGGGCGGGCCGACGAACACCACGCCTTCGGCCTCCAGCGCGGCGGCGAAGTTCATGTTTTCCGACAGAAAGCCATAGCCCGGATGCACGGCCTGCGCCCCGGTCTGGCGGATGGCCGCCATGATCTTGTCGATCACGATATAGGACTGCGCGGCCGGGGGCGGACCGATATGCACAGCTTCATCCGCCATCTGCACATGCAGCGCGTTGCGGTCGGCATCGGAATAGACCGCCACCGTCTTGATCCCCATCTTGCGCGCCGACTTGATGACGCGGCAGGCGATTTCGCCCCGGTTGGCGATCAGGATTTTCTGGAACATCGGTCTCTCCCTCAGGTCAGCGCCGCCATGGGGCGGGAAATGAAAAAGCCACCCGAAGGGCATCCCCCTCGGGTGGCTGGTGTCGTGGGTCGTGCCGCCGCTTGCGCGGTCAGGTCACGGGAAACAGCGTTACGGGCAGCCGAGCGTGCCCGGGATCTGGCAGGATGCGACGCCGGCAAGGCCGCCGATCGCGGCGCCGGTGAGCAGGTTGTCATCGTTGGAATCGGCAATGGCCGCGCCAAGAGCCGCACCGGCAAGCCCGCGCGAGCCGGGGTCCTGCATGCAGGCCGCAAGGGGGGTGGCGATGATGAGAAGGGCGATGAATTTCCGCATGATGCTGTGCCTCGGGCAGATGTTGTTATGAACCCGAAGTCTAGCGCGTCATCTTGGGTGTTGAAAGCGGAAATGCGGCGCGACGTGGCCCCTTGCCCCGCCGCGGAAGCGGAACCTTGCCGATCCAGCAGCAAGCAATCGCCGGTCGAAAAAAAAGGCTCAACCCCGGCGGGGCTGAGCCAGATCATAGGGAAAGGGTAACAGTGGGGGGCAGGGCCGCAAGGACCGGGTCCGCCAATTTCCTTATCCTGCATAGCGAAGTGAGTCGGCGCAAAGCCCGATTTCGCAGCCCCGGGGGCTTGCGCGAAAACCTGCCAAAGGAACAAGGGCTTGCGCGGATTCATGCCTATTCGTCCTCGTCCTCGTCGTCCCAGAGGAACTCCTCGGCCTCGGGGGCGAAAACTTCGGGGAAGGCGGCTTCGGCGCGTTTGCGGTCGATCTTCAGCAGCGCCTCGTAGGAGGCCGGATCGAACGGGTCCTCGGCGGGCACCACTTCGCGGCCAAAGAGCCAGGACAGGCGGCCGGCGTCAAGATTGCCGCGCTCGAACGGGTCTTCGCCAAAGTGGTTCCACAGCGCCGCCATGAAGGCGATGTCGGCCTTGCGATCGGGCGCCTTGCGGTCCTTGAACCGTTCGCGCCGGATGATCTTCGTGGCGCCTTCCTTGACGTTGGCGCGGCGAATGGTGAACTGGAAATCTGTGCCGGTCAGCCGGCTGGGGAAACCGCGATGCTTCAGCATGGGCGCACCTCTTGTTGAGGGGCGCGCGGCGGGGAGGGAACGGGCGCAGGCCGGCTTCCCCGGCACGCCCGTTCCGGGAAATCAGGAGCCGTACTTGCCGGTCGGCGCGGGCTCAACCGTGACGGGAACCGGTTCGGGTTCGGGCGCGGGCTGGGCGCAGGCAGCGAGGGTGGCAAGGGCCAGCATTGCGAGGATCGCAGAAGTCCGCATGAGAATCTCCAAGGACAAAGGGTTGCAGTGCCGGCAGCATAGCTGCGGCGCGGCATGGTGGCAAACCGTTCGATGGGAAGGACGGGGGCATCCGCCGACAGTCCGGCGGACAGAAAAAGGGCGGGCCGGGCGCAAGACGCCCCTGCGGCCCGCCCGTTGGTCTTACTTGTACTTGCCGGTGTAGGTCGGCTCGACCGTGACGGCCGGCTCTTCAACATAGACAACGTCATCCTGTGCGGCGGCGCAGGCTGCCACGAAGGCAACGAGGCAAAGCGACAGAAGGATCTTGGTGCTCGACATTCTCGACTCCTGTGTTCTTGGAGGGTTTCGCAACCGGCGAACCCCCTTTTCAATGTGCGGACCGCTTGGGTTCGGTCCGCATGAACAATAGCCGACAACTGACCGGATTGACACGGTTTTCTGCCCATCGCCCCCGGCTGTGGCACAGCCGCATCAAAGCCACGCAGCGCCGGGGCCAGGACCACAAGATGTAGCGCAGCCATCAGAACACCTCCCAGATGCAGGAGCCGTCTTCGATGCGGAAGGCTTCGAAGAACTGGGTCGCTTCGGGGTCGGCTTCGCCAAAGGCCACCGGGCGATCCTCGAGCGAGACGATCACCTGCGCCGGCAGCGGGCCATTGGTCATCACCCGCTCCAGCGCGTAGTTCTGGCAGAGCCACGCGATGTCCTGCGCGGCCAGGTCAAACCCGACCGAGCCGGTGGCCGGGTTGATCTCGGGCGCCAGAAAGCGGAAGCGCGTCACCAGCCCCATCGGGCCGGGGGCGTTCCAGATGGATTCCACCAGCGTCACCGTCTGCCCCGAGGGCAGGGAAACGGCCAGCCCATCACCGGGAACGGTCTGCCCGCCCCCGCTCTGAACCTGCCAGATCTGCCCCTGATCGCCCATCGCACGCAGCCCTTACAGCGGAATGTTGTCGTGCTTTTTCCACGGGTTGACGAGCTTCTTGCCCCGCAGCGAGGCAAAGGCCCGCGCCACCCGGCGGCGCGTCGAATGCGGCATGATGACCTCGTCGATAAAGCCCTTTTCCGCCGCCACGAAGGGGTTGGCGAAGCGGTCTTCGTAGACTTTGGTCAAACGTGCAATTTCCTCGGGCGACTTGCCGCGATGGATGATCTCGGTCGCGCCCTTGGCCCCCATCACCGCGATCTCGGCCGTGGGCCAGGCATAGTTGAAATCGCCGCGCAAATGCTTGGAGGCCATCACGTCATAAGCCCCGCCATAGGCCTTGCGGGTAATCACCGTAACTTTCGGCACCGTCGCCTCGCCATAGGCAAACAACAGCTTCGCGCCGTGCTTGATGACGCCGCCATATTCCTGCGCCGTGCCGGGCAGGAAGCCGGGCACGTCGACCAGCGTCAGGATCGGAATTTCGAAGGCATCGCAGAACCGCACGAACCGCGCCGCCTTGCGGCTGGCGTCGATATCCAGACAACCCGCCAGCACCATCGGCTGATTGGCGACAACGCCCGTGGTCTGGCCTTCAATGCGGACAAAGCCGGTGATGATATTGGCCGCGAAGTCCTTCTGGATCTCGAAGAAGTCGCTCTCGTCGGCGATCTTCAGGATCAGTTCCTTCATGTCATAGGGCTGGTTCGGGTTGTCGGGGATCAGCGTGTCAAGGCTGGCCTCCAGCCGCTTCGGATCGTCGAAGAAGGGCCGCACCGGGGCCTTCTCGCGGTTGTTCAAGGGCAGGAAGTCGACCAGGCGCCGGATTTCGGCCAGCGCCTCCACATCGTTTTCAAAGGCGCCGTCGGCGACGCTGGATTTCCTGGTATGGGTCGACGCCCCGCCCAGCTCCTCGGCCGTCACCACTTCGTTCGTCACGGTCTTCACCACATCGGGGCCGGTGACAAACATGTAGGAGCTGTCCTTCACCATGAAGATGAAGTCGGTCATCGCCGGCGAATAGACCGCGCCGCCGGCGCAAGGCCCCATGATGACGGAAATCTGCGGCACCACGCCCGAGGCCATGATGTTGCGCTGGAACACCTCGGCATAGCCCGCCAGCGAGGCCACGCCTTCCTGAATCCGCGCCCCGCCAGAGTCGTTCAACCCGATCACCGGCGCGCCATTTTGCAGCGCCATGTCCATGATCTTGCAGATCTTCTGCGCGTGCGTCTCGGACAGCGAGCCGCCGAACACGGTGAAATCCTGTGAAAACACATAGACCATCCGGCCATTGACCGTGCCCCAGCCCGTCACCACCCCGTCGCCGGCCGGGCGATCTTCTTCCATGGCGAAATCGACACAGCGGTGGGCGACGAACATGTCGAATTCCTCGAACGACCCCTCGTCCAGCAACAGCTCGATCCGCTCGCGCGCGGTCAGTTTGCCCTTGGCATGCTGCGCCTCGATGCGGCGCTGGCCGCCGCCCTGACGGGCCACGGCGCGGCGCTGTTCCAGCTGGTCGAGAATGTCTTTCATGGCAGGCCTCCCCAAAATCGACGGCACCATATCGCCGGGCAGACGGGGAACAAAGCGGAATCCCGTAAATTTGCATAACTTTGGAAGATAGCGTTTTGCGAATTGCAAATCTGCAAAATCTTTCCCTTCCCGCGCCTTCGCCCTATGCTGCACCGGCCGCCAACCGGAGCCATCATGTCCCTGCCAATTCCCTTTCTCACCATCGGCCTTCTCATGGCCTCCAACATCTTCATGACCTTCGCCTGGTATGGCCATCTGAAGTTCAAGACCTCGGGGATCGTGACCGTGATCCTGATCTCCTGGGGCATCGCCTTCTTTGAATACATCCTGATGGTGCCCGCCAACCGGATCGGCCACGGCCACTATTCGGCCGCTGAACTCAAGACCATTCAAGAGGTCATCACGCTTTCTGTTTTCGCCGTGTTTTCGGTGCTTTACCTGAAAGAGCCGCTGACATGGAACCATTTCGTCGGCTTTGGCTTCATCGCTGCGGGGGCGTTCTTCATCTTCCACAAATGGGCCTAGACTCCCCCCGGCCACAGGCGTAGCCCTGTGGGATGCGCGAAAAATCCCTTTTCCTGAATCGCAGCACACCGCCAAAAGTCGTTACCCTGGTTCTTCTGGCGGGGCTGTCGGCGCTGACGATGAACATCTTCCTGCCCTCGCTGCCCGGCATGGCGAAGTGGTTCGAGGTGCCCTATTCGCTGATGCAGCTGTCGGTCGCGCTGTATCTGGCGCTGTCGGCGGCCTTGCAGATCGTGATCGGCCCGATTTCCGACCGTTACGGGCGGCGCAAGGTGGTGCTGGGCGCGCTGGTGCTGTTCCTGATCGCCACCCTCGGCACGCTGCTGGCCCCCAATGCCGAAACCTTCCTGTTCTTCCGCATGGCGCAGGCCGTGGTCGCCGCCGGCATGGTGCTGAGCCGCGCCATCGTGCGCGACATGGTGGCCGATGCCGAAGCCGCCTCGATGATCGGTTATGTCACCATGGGGATGAGCCTTGTGCCGATGATCGGCCCGGCGATCGGCGGCTTTCTGGACGAGGCCTTTGGCTGGCAGGCGAATTTCACGCTGCTCTTGCTGACCGGGCTTGCCGTCACCGCCCTTGTCTGGGCCGATCTGGGCGAGACCGCAGCCCCGAAGGACACCCGCTTTGCCGACCAGCTGCGGCAATACCCCGGACTTCTGGCCTCGCGCCGGTTCTGGGGGTATTGCATGGCGGCAGCGTTTTCCTCGGGCTGCTTTTTCGCCTATCTCGGCGGTGCGCCCTATGTCGGAACCGAGGTGTTCCGGCTGTCGTCCAAGGAAATCGGGCTGCTTTTTTCGCTGACGGCAATCGGTTATCTGATCGGCAACTTCCTTGCCGGGCGCTACTCGGTGCGCGTCGGCATGAACCGGATGGTGCTTCTGGGCACGCTGACCACGACGGGCGGGCTTTTGCTGCTGGTGCTGGCCACGGTTGCGGGCCTGTCCGGGCCGATCGTGTTCTTCGCGCTGACCGTGCCGATGGGCATTGGCAACGGGCTCTGCCTGCCGAATGCCAATGCGGGTATCCTGTCGGTGCGGCCCGAGCTTGCCGGCACCGCCTCGGGTCTTGGCGGGGCGATCATGATCGGCGGCGGCGCGGGGCTGGCGGCGCTGGCCGGGCATCTCCTCGGCCCGGGGTCCAGCGAGTTGCCCTTGGTCCTGTTAATGCTGGCAAGCTCGGTCGGCTCGGTGCTGGCCATTCTTCTGGTCATGGCGCGCGCGCGCAAACTGGGGCTTTCCGGCACTTGACGGCGCAGGTTTGCAAAGCCCATGCTGGCTTTGCAAAGGGGGCCGGCCATGGCGACACAGAAACTGTATGCAGGCGCGAAACTGCGCGAGTTGCGGGCACGCCTTGGCCTGACCCAGCGCATTTTTGCCGACAAGCTCGGGGTGTCGCTGCCCTATCTGAACCAGATGGAGAACAACCACCGCCCGGTCTCGGCCGCCGTGGTGCTGGCCTTGGCGCAGGAGTTCGGGCTGGACGTGACCGAGCTAACGGTCGGTGAGGGCGAGCGACTGGTGAGCGACATGCGTGAGGCCTTGGCCGATCCGGTCTTTGCCAAATCCGCCCCGCCTTTGGCCGACCTGCGGCTGGCTGCCTCCAACGCCCCGGCGCTTGCCCGTGCCTTTCTCGACCTGCACCGCGCCTACCGGCAAAGCCATGAGCGGCTGGCCTCACTCGATGAGGCTTTGGGCCGAGATGACGCCGGATTGCGCGCAAGCCCTTGGGAAGAGGTTCGCGACTTCTTTCACTATTGCGACAATTACGTCGATGCCATCGACCGGGCCGCCGAACATTTCATAACCGCCGCAGGTGCCGGAAAAGACGTGCTTATTACCGCGGCCGAAGCGCTGCGAAAGCGCGGTGTCGATGTGCAGTTTTCCGACAATGGCCCCTTGCGCCACTTCGACGGCTCGGCCCGGCGGCTGGAGCTTTCGGCCCGCGCCGCCGCCCCGACCCAGCGCTTTCAGATGCTCTATCAGGTCGCGCTGCAAACCCAGAACGAGCTGCTGGAAGCCACGCTCGACCTCGCCCGGTTCACCACGCCCGAGGCGCGCGACATCGCCAAGATCGGGCTGGCCAACTATTTTGCCGGCGCCGCGCTGATGCCCTACCGCGCCTTTCTCGACGCCGCGCAAAAGACCCGGCACGATCTGGAGCGCCTCGCCGACATCTTCGGCGCCTCGATCGAACAGGTGGCGCACCGGCTCTCCACCCTGCAACGGCCCGGCGCCAAGGGCATTCCGTTCTTCTTTGTCCGCGTCGATCAGGCCGGCACCATCACGAAGCGCCATTCGGCGACGCGGCTGCAATTCGCCCGCTTCGGCGGCGCCTGCCCCCTGTGGAACGCCCACCGCGCGTTCGAGACGCCGGGGCATTTCCTGCGGCAACTGGCCGAAACCCCGGACGGGGTGCGCTATCTTTGCCTGTCGCGCGATGTGTCAAAGCCGGGCGGGGCCTTCCTTGCTCCGGTGCGGCGCTATGCCATCAGCCTTGGTTGCGAGATCACCCATGCCGCCAGCCTTGTCTATTCCGACGGGCTGGACCTGAAGGGCCGGTTCGAGCCGATCGGCATTTCCTGCCGGATCTGCGAGCGCAAGGACTGCCACCAACGCTCGGTCCCGCCGCTGGAGCGCCGGTTGCGGGTTGATCCCGACACGCGGGGCCTGTTGCCCTACGACATCGCCGATTGAAGAGATCGGCCGATTGAAAAAGGGGGCCGCGAAGGCCCCCTTTTCCCGTTCCGTCACCTGGTCACTTCAGATGCTGCCAGATATGGTCCTTCAGATGGCTGCGCTGCTTGCGCAGATGCTCCTCGGCCTCCTCGGACAGCAGGTCAAGCCGGCTTTCGGCCCGGTGTACCTTGTCATTCACCGCGTCATATTCCGCCACCAGCTTGGCGAAATGGGCGTCGGCCTCTTTCAAGGCGCTGATCTTCTGGGACTTTTCCGGAAATTCCTCAGCGAGGGCGTGGGGCGTATGCGACATGCGTGTCTCCTTCTGTCTTGTCGCCCCCGACTTTATCAGGAGCGCAAAAGCTGACTTTGACACGGATCAAAACACCTGCCTTTTCAGCGCTGCCGGGTCTGCCAATTCTCCGCCATCACCGGTTGCAGGTTCGATTTCGGCAACCGGCGGCCAAGGATATGATCGGCCGCCTTCTCGCCGGTCATGATCGACGGGCCGTTGAGGTTGCCGTTCGTCACCTGCGGGAAGATCGAGCTGTCGGCGACGCGCAGACCTTCCACCCCGATCACCCGGCATTCCGGATCGACCACCGCCATCGGATCATCGGCCCGGCCCATCCGGCAGGTGCCGCAGGGGTGATAGGCCGATTCGACATGCTCTTTCAGGAAGGCATCCAGTTCGGCATCCGATTGCAGCGCCAGACCGGGCTGGATTTCGGATTTCACGAAGGGCTTCATCGCCGGCTGGTCGAAAACCTCGCGCGTGAGGCGGATGCAGCGGCGGAATTCGTCCCAGTCGTCGGGGTGCGACATGTAGTTGAACAGGATCTTCGGCGCGTCCATCGGATTGGCCGAGCGCAAGCTGACCGCGCCGCGCGACTTTGACCGCATCGGCCCGACATGGACCTGAAAGCCATGCCCGCCCGCCGCCGCCTTGCCGTCATAGCGCACGGCAATCGGCAGGAAGTGGTATTCGATATCGGGATATTCGATGCCCTCGCGGGTGCGGATGAAGGCGCAGGCCTCGAACTGATTGCTCGCGCCAAGGCCAGTCTTGGTGAACAGCCACTGCGCCCCGATAATCGCCTTGCCCCAGAGGTTCCAGTATTTATACAGCGTCACCGGCTGGGCCGCTGCAAATTGCATATAGATTTCAAGGTGATCCTGCAGGTTTTGCCCGACACCGGGGCGGTGGGCCACCACCGGAATCCCATGTTCGGACAGATGTGCAGCATCGCCGATCCCCGACAGCATCAGGATCTTCGGGCTGTTGATCGAAGAGGCGGCGACAATCACCTCGGCGCTGGCGCGGATCACCTCATCCTGCCCGCCGCGGCGGATTTCCACCCCGACGGCGCGGCCGTTCTCGATCACCACGCGCTTGGCGAAGGCGCGCACCAGCTCCACCCGGCCGGTCTTCAGCGCCGGGCGCAGATAGGCATTGGCCGCAGACCAACGGCGGCCCTTGTAGATGGTCGCCTCCATGGCGCCAAAGCCTTCCTGCTGCGCGCCGTTATAGTCGGCGGTGGTCGGATAGCCGGCCTCTTTGCCCGCCGCGATGAAGGCGTCGAACAAGGGGTTGTGGCGCGGCCCGCGGCTGATGTGCAGGGGCCCGCTGGTGCCGCGATAGCTGGCGTCGGCCCCATTGGCATCGCCGCCGCCATGCCAGGTTTCCATGCGCTGGAAATAGGGCAGCACATCGGCATAGGACCAGCCCTGCGCGCCCATCTCCTCCCAGGTGTCGAAGTCCTTGGCATGGCCGCGGACATAGACCATGCCGTTGATAGAGGAGGACCCGCCGATCACCTTGCCGCGCGGCGTGGCCAGACGCCGACCGCCCAGATGCGGCTCGGGCTCCGACTGGAAGCCCCAGTCGTAGATCCCCATGTTCATCGGATAGCTGAGCGCCGCCGGCATCTGGATGAACGGCCCGGCATCGCTGCCGCCCTGCTCGATCACCACCACGCGCTTGCCCGCCTCCGACAGCCGGTAGGCCATGGTTGCCCCCGCCGAGCCCGACCCGATGATCACATAATCTGCCTGCATCTTCCCCTCCCGCCCGCCGGGCGGCCCCTTGATCTTGTGCTGCGGCCGGTTCGGCGCGGCGTTTCAGTAAGGCGCGTCCACCGGCCCCATGCCGACGTAGACGCTCTTGATCTGGCTGTAGTGTTCCACCGCCGCGTGCCCATTCTCGCGCCCCACGCCCGACGATTTCGCGCCGCCGAAGGGCGCCTCGACCGGGGTGAGGTTATAGGCGTTGATCCAGGTGGTGCCGGCCTGCAACTGGCCCACCACCCGGTGCGCCCGCGCCATGTCGGCGGTGAACACCCCCGCCGCGAGGCCAAATTCGGTGGCATTGGCGCGGGCAATCGCCTCGTCCTCGGTATCGAAGTCGAGAACCGCCATCACCGGGCCGAAAACTTCCTCGCGCGCCAGCGTCATGGCGTCGGTGACATCGGCAAAGACCGTGGGCTGGACGTAAAACCCGCTGTTCAGCGCCGCCCGCTCGCCGCCGCAGACCAGCGTTGCGCCTTCGGCCTTGGCGGTTTCGATATAGCCCAGCACCTTGTCGAGTTGCGCGGCCGAGACGAGCGGCCCCATCTGCGTCGCCTCGTCCAGCGGGTCGCCGAGCGTGATCTTCGCCGTCCGCGCCGCGAGCGATTTCAGGAACCTGGCCTTGATGCCCTTCTGCACGAAGACCCGCGTGCCGTTCGAGCAGACCTGCCCGGCGGAATAGAAATTGCCCAGCATCGCGGCGCCGACGGCATCCTCGACCGAGGCATCGTCGAACACCACCAGGGGCGACTTGCCGCCAAGTTCCATCGTCACATGCCGCACGCCCGCGGCGGCGGCGGCGTAAACCTTTTGCCCGGTCGGCACCGAGCCGGTGAGCGAGACCTTGGCGACACGCGGATCGGTCACCAGGGCGCCGCCCACGGCGCCGCGGCCCTGCACGACATTGAACAGACCCGGCGGCAGGCCGGCCTCGATATAGATTTCAGCCAGTTGCAGCGCGCCCAAGGGGGTGACTTCCGAGGGCTTGAACACCATGGCATTGCCGAGGGCCAGCGCCGGCGCCGATTTCCAGCAGGCGATCTGGCTGGGATAGTTCCACGCGCCGATGCCGACGCAGACGCCCAGCGCCTCGCGGATGGTGTAGACGAAATCGCGACCCAGCGGGATGGTTTCGCCGGTGATCGTCGGGGCCAGCCCGGCGAAATATTCCAGCGCATCGGCGCCCGAGGGCCAGTCGGCGACCAGCGTTTCCTGCACCGGCTTGCCGGTATCCAGCGTCTCCAGCCGCGCGAGGTCGGGGTTGCGCTCGCGGATCAGGTCGGCGGCGCGGCGCAGGATGCGGGCGCGCTCCACCGGGCGCAGCGCGGCCCAAGCCCCTTGCGCGCGGGTGGCGCTGGCAAGGGCGGCTTCCACCACGGCAGGCGTCGCCTCATGCACGACGGCGATCACCTCGCCGGTGGCCGGGTAGATCACCTCGATGGCCGCGCCGGCCTTGTCCTCCAGATAGGCGCCATCGACGAAATGGCTGGCCTTGGGTTGCGCCTTCATGCGTCACTGCCTTCAAGTTGCGAATTGAGATAGTTCATCGCGGTGGCCACCGCCGCCGCGCCGTCGGGCGCGCCCGATTTCAGCACCTCTCGCAGGTAAAGCCCGTCGATCAGCGCCCCCAGACCCTCGGCCACAGAATCGGCCCTTTCGCCGGCGAGCGGGCGCAGCGCGGCGAGGAGATTCGACCGCAACCGGCGCTGATAGACCGCCAGAAGCCGCTTGGCTTCGGGCACGGTCTGCGACAGGACCCAGAAGTTCAGCCAGGCCCCGACCGCCTCGCGCCGGAAGTTCGCGGCGCTGAAACTGGCCGACAGAATGGCCTTCAGCCGCGCCTCCGGGCCTTGCGCCAGATGCAGCGCGCCGCGCACCTCGGCACCGTAGAGCGACAGGATATGTCGCATTGCCGCAAGGAAAATTTCTTCTTTCGAGCCGAAGTAATGATGCGCCAGCGCGCTCGACATGCCGGCCCGTTTGGCGATCTGGCTGACCGTCACGTCCAAAGACCCCGCCCGCCCGATCTCGACGATCGTAGCTTTGACGAGGGCCGCCTTTCGGATAGGCTCCATCCCAACTTTGGGCATTTCGGTCTGGCTCCAAGATTCTGCTTGCCAAACCGATAAAGCGTGAAGTTTATTGACTCGTCAATCAACAAAAACAGGGAGCCTCCTGATGACCCCCCGACTGAACCTCCGCACCGCCCTGCTGGGCACCGCCGTCACCTTCGCCCTTGCGGGTTCGGCCTTTGCCGAAGGCTGCGACAAGATCGTCTTCTCGGATGTGGGCTGGACCGACATCACCGCCACCACCGCCGCGACCAGCCTTGTCGCCGAGGCCTTGGGCTATGAGACCGAAACCAAGGTGCTGTCGGTTCCGGTGACCTATACCGGCCTTGCCGAAGGCGATATCGACGTGTTCCTTGGCAACTGGATGCCCACGATGGAGGCCGACATTGCGCCTTACCGCGACGCCGGCACTGTCGAAGTGATCCGCACCAACCTTGAAGGCGCGAAATACACGCTGGCCACCAACGAGGCGGGCGCCGCGCTGGGGATCAGCGATTTCGGCAACATCAAGGACCACAAGGACGCGCTGGAAGGCAAGATCTACGGCATCGAGCCGGGCAATGACGGCAACCGCCTGATCATCGACATGATCGCCGGCGGCCCCTTCGGTCTGGATGGCTTTGAAGTGGTGGAAAGCTCGGAAGCCGGCATGCTGGCCGAAGTGAAGAACAAATCCGACGCCGGCACGCCCATCGTCTTCCTCGGCTGGGAACCCCACCCGATGAACGCCAACTTCAAGATGACCTATCTGTCGGGCGGCGATGACATCTTCGGGCCGAACTTCGGCGGCGCGGTGGTGGACACCAACACCCGCAAGGGCTATGCGGCGGAATGCCCGAACCAGGGCAAGCTCTTGCAGAACCTCGTGTTCTCGCTGCAGATGGAGAACGAGATCATGGGCGCGATCCTGAATGACGGCGCCGACCCGCGCGAGGCCGCCAAGGCCTGGCTCGCTGCCAACCCCGGCACCTGGGAAGCCTGGCTGGACGGCGTGACGGCCAAGGACGGCAGCGATGCCAAGGCGGCGGTGACCGCTGCGCTGCAATAACCGGCCGCGCGCCTGCGGACGGCCTCCGGGGGTTTCACACCCCCGGACCCCCGTGGGATATTTGAGAACAGATGAACGGGGGAGGAACGCCTTTGGAGTGGCTGACCGATAACAAGATCCCGGTCGGGAAGGTGGCAAAGACCATCAACGACTGGATGAGCGACAATCTGGGCGGCCTGTTTGACGCCATTGCGCTGGTGATGGAAAGCCTGATCGAAGCGATCCTGTGGCTCTTGCAGACGCCGCATCCACTGGTGATCGTGGCGATTTTCATGGCGCTGGCCTGGTATCTGCAGCGCTCGTGGAAGGTCTGCCTCGGGGTGTTTCTGGGGTTCCTGTTCATCCTGAACCAGGGCTATTGGGAGGAGACGACCGAAAGCCTGACGCTGATCCTGTCGGCCTGCGTGGTGTGCATGGGGGTCGGCGTGCCGATCGGCATCGCCGCCGCCCACCGCCCCCGGCTTTACGCCGCGATGGTGCCGGTTCTCGACCTGATGCAGACCCTGCCGACCTTCGTCTACCTGATCCCGGCCATCGTGTTCTTTGGCCTCGGCATGGTGCCGGGCCTGATTGCGACCGTGATCTTCGTGCTGCCCGCCCCGATCCGCCTGACCTATCTTGGCGTGTCCTCGACCCCGACTGCGCTTCTGGAGGCGGCCACCGCCTTTGGCGCGACACCGAAGCAGCGGCTGTGGAAGGTGGAATTGCCCTATGCCCTGCCGCAGATCATGGCCGGGCTGAACCAGACCATCATGCTGTCCTTGTCGATGGTGGTGATCGCGGCGCTGGTCGGTGCCAATGGCCTTGGCGTGCCGGTGATCCGGGCGCTGAACTCGGTGAACACCGCGCTTGGCTTTGAATCTGGCTTCATCATCGTCGTTGTGGCCATCCTTCTGGACCGCTCGCTGAGGGTGAACACCAAATGAATGCTGTCGAGTTTGACAAGGTCTCCATCGTCTTCGGCGACAACCCTGCCGCCGCCCTGCCCTTGATGGATCAGGGGCTGAGCCGGGGCGAGATTCAGGAAAAGACCGGCCAGATCCTTGGCGTGCATGATTGCTCGCTGACTGTGGGCGAGGGCGAAATCCTTGTTCTTATGGGGCTTTCCGGCTCGGGCAAGTCGACGCTCCTGCGCGGGGTGAATGCCTTGAACCCGGTGGTGCGCGGCGAGGTACGGGTGCGCGCCGGCGGCGAGATGGTGTCGGTCACGCATGCCAATCCCGAAACGCTACGCGGCCTCCGGCTGTCGACCATCGCCATGGTGTTCCAGCAGTTCGGCCTTCTGCCCTGGCGCACCGTGCGCGAGAATGTCGGTCTCGGGCTGGAGCTTGCCGGCCAGACCCCGGCGCAGCGGCGCGAGAAGGTGGACCAGCAGTTGGCGCTGGTGAACCTGACGCAATGGGCCGAGCGCAAGGTGGGCGAATTGTCCGGCGGCATGCAGCAGCGCGTCGGGCTGGCCCGCGCCTTTGCCACCGAAGCGCCGATCCTTCTGATGGACGAGCCGTTCTCGGCGCTTGACCCGCTGATCCGCGCCAAGTTGCAGGACGAGCTTCTGGACCTGCAAAAGCGCCTGAAGCGCACCATCGTTTTCGTCAGCCATGACCTTGATGAGGCCTTCAAGATCGGCAACCGCATTGCCCTGATGGAGGGCGGGCGTCTGGTGCAGGTCGGCACCGCGCGCGAGATCATCGCCAATCCGGTCAGCGATTACGTCGCCGAATTTGTCGCCCATATGAACCCGCTGGGTGTCTTGACCGCGCGCGATGTGATGGTCACGGGGGCGGGCGGCAACGGGCTGGCGGTGGATGCCGAAACCCCGGTCAAGGCGCTGATGCAGATGCTGCAGGGCGGGGCGTCGGATGTGACCGTGACCGAGAACGGCCAGGCCATCGGCCGGGTTCAGGCGACCGATGTGCTGTCGAAACTGCTGAACCCGCGCGGCGCGGCCTGAGGGCGCGAGCGGGGCGTGCAAGCGCCCTGCCCCGAGACGGCCCTTGGCCGCTCAGGCCTTGGCCGCCACCTTCTTCGTTGCAGGCTTTTTCGCCGCCGATTTGGCGGCCGTCTTGGTTGCCGTCTTGGCCGGGGCCTTCTTCTCGGCCGCCGTCTTGGCGGCCGCCTTCTTCGGGGCGGCCTTCGTCTTGCCCCCCGACTTGCCGGCCTTTTCGGCAATCAGCGCCAAGGCCTGTTCCATCGTCACCGCCTCGGGCGTGATGTCCTTGGGCAGCGTCGCGTTGACCTTTTCCCATTTGACGTAGGGCCCGAACTTGCCCGGCATCACCTGCACCGGGCCGCCATCGGGATGATCGCCCAGCACCCGCAAGGGCTCTGCCGCAGCTCCACGGCCCGGACCCCGGGCCAGCTTTTGCGCCAGAACCTCGACGGCGCGGTTCATGCCGATGGTGAAAACCTCTTCGACATCGGGCAGGTTGGCATAGGTCTTGCCATGCTTGACGTAGGGCCCGAAGCGGCCGATCGCCGCCTCGATGGTCTCGCCATCCGCGGGGTGCGGACCAAGGATGCGCGGCAGGCTGAGAAGCTCCAGCGCCCGCTCCAGCGTCAGGCTGCCCGCGTCCCAGCCCTTGGGCAGGCTGGCGCGGTCGGGCTTCGGCTGCGCCTCGGTGGCCTCGCCGCGCTGGACATAGGGGCCGAAGCGCCCGGCGCGCAGGCTGATGTCATTGCCAGCGGCGTCCTGCCCCAGCACCTTGCCATCCACCGCCGCCGCGGCCTCGTCACCGGTGGAAATCGGGCGGGTGTAGCGGCATTCGGGGTAATTGCCGCAGCCGATGAAGGCGCCGCCCGAACGCGCGGTCTTCAGATGCAGCCGGCCCGAGCCGCAGGTCGGGCAGACCCGCGGGTCCGAACCATCGGCGCGCAGCGGGTAAAGATGCGGCGCCAGAAAGTCGTCAATCTTTTCCAGCACTTCGCCAATGCGCAGATCAGCGGTTTCCGCAACGGCTGCGGAAAAATCGCGCCAGAACCGGGCCAGAACGTCCTTGTAATCCCGCTCGCCGGCCGAGACATCGTCAAGCTCGGTCTCCAGATCGGCGGTGAAGTCATATTCCACATATTTGTGGAAGAAATTGGCAAGGAAGGCCGTCACCAGTCGCCCCTTGTCCTCGGGGATCAGGCGGTTCTTGTCCTTTTTCACATATTCGCGGTCAACGATGGTGGTCAGCACCGAGGCATAGGTCGAGGGCCGCCCGATGCCAAGCTCCTCCATCCGCTTCACCAGCGTCGCCTCGGTATAACGCGGCGGCGCCTGGGTGAAATGCTGGTCGGGCGTCACCTTGCGCTTGTCCAGCGCCTCGCCGCTGGCGAGTTGCGGCAGGCGGGCGTCGTCTTCCTCCTCGTCGTCGCGGCCCTCGTCATAGACCTTGAGGAAGCCGTCGAACTGCACCACCTGACCGGTGGCGCGGAAGCCGACCTGGGCATCGGGGCTGACGATGTCGACCGTCGTCCGCTCCATCCGCGCCGCTGCCATCTGGCTGGCGATCGTGCGCTTCCAGATCAGATCGTAAAGCTTGCGCTGGTCGGCATCGGTCAGCCGCAGGCTTTCGGGGTCGGCCGACATCTCGGTCGGGCGGATGCATTCGTGGGCTTCCTGCGCGTTCTTGGCCTTGTTCTTGTAGATGCGCGGGCTGTCGGGAACATAAGCCGCGCCGAACCGCTTGCCGATCTCGGCCCGCGCGGCGGCCACCGCTTCGGGCGCCATGTCGATGCCGTCGGTCCGCATATAGGTGATGTGGCCGGCCTCATAAAGCCGCTGCGCCGCGTTCATCGTCGCCTTGGCGCCAAAGCCGAATTTGCGGCTGGCCTCTTGTTGCAGGGTCGAGGTCATGAAGGGCGCATAGGGGTTGCGACTGGCCGGCTTGGCCTCGACGCTTTGCACCGCAAATGTTCGAGAAGTGACAGCCTGCACCGCCATTTCTGCCGAAGTCGCAGTCGGCAGATCGAATTTGTCCAGTTTCTTGCCGCCAAGCGTGGTGAGACGGGCGTCGAATTCCTGCCCCCTCGGCGTCTTGAACGTCGCCCCCACAGTCCAGAATTCCCGGGCGCGGAAGGCCTCGATCTCCATCTCGCGCTCGACGATCAGGCGCAGGCAGACCGACTGCACCCGCCCCGCCGATTTCGCCCCCGGCAGCTTGCGCCAGAGGACCGGCGACAGGGTGAAGCCGACGAGATAATCCAGCGCGCGGCGGGCAAGATAGGCCTCGACCAAGGGCCGGTCGATCTCGCGCGGCTCCTTCATCGCTTTGGTCACCGCATCCTTGGTGATGGCGTTGAAGGTGACGCGGGCTACCTTCTTGCCCTTCTTCAGGGATGAGGCCAGCGCCTCTTGCAGGTGCCAGGAAATCGCCTCGCCCTCGCGGTCGGGGTCGGTGGCCAGGATCAGCGTGTCGTCGGTCTTCAGCGCCTCGGCGATGGCGCGGACGTGCTTCTTGCTGTCGGTCGCCACCTCCCACGACATCGCAAACCCGTCCTCGGGGTTCACCGAGCCGTCCTTGGCCGGTAGGTCGCGGACATGGCCATAGCTGGCCAGAACCGTGAAATCGGGGCCAAGATATTTGTTGATCGTCTTGGCCTTGGCGGGGGATTCGACGACGACGACGGGCATGGGAATGAACTTTCGACAAGCTTTTCGGACGGGGCCGCACCATGGGGGCCAAGGGTGAGCCTTGTCAACCTGCGAACGGCGCGGCAACTTGCGCCTTTGCAAATACCCGGCCTTGCGCCACTGGCCCCAGGGGCATCGACCTCAGTCCGCCCGCGACAAAAGCCCCCCCGGCGCGCGGGTGATGCGGCCCTCAAGTTCCAGCGATACCAGCGCCGGCGTCAGCACCGAAGGCGGCAGGGCGAGATCGCGGATCAACTGATCCTCGGCCAGCGGGCTGGGGCCAAGCCGGGCAAGGATTTGCCCATGCACCGCGGCAATATCGCCCAAGGGACGGCGCGGCGCCGTGGGGCCGGGCAGAATCCCGGTCTCCGGCTGCGCCGTCTCGGGCAGGTTCGGCGCCGAGAGCCCCAGCGCCTCGGCCACGTCGCCGGCATGGCGCACCAGCGTCGCCCCGTCGCGCAACAGCATGTTGCAGCCGGCCGCGCGGGCATCGAACGGATGGCCCGGCACCGCCATCACCTCGCGCCCCTGATCGGCCGCGTCGCGCGCAGTGATGAGACTGCCCGAGCGCGCGGCGGCCTCAACCACCACCACCGCCCGGGAAAGCCCCGAGATGATGCGGTTGCGCAGCGGAAAGTGCCGGGTCTGCGGCACGCAGCCCATCGGTTGCTCCGACACAAGGCAGCCCGTGGCGGCAATCGACCGGGCCAGGTCGGCGTTTTCCTCGGGGTAGGTCACATCCACGCCCCCCGCCATCACCGCCACCGTGCCGCTGGCCAGCGCCGCCTCGTGCGCCGCGGTGTCGATGCCGCGGGCAAGGCCCGACACCACCACCTGCCCGCCCTGCCCCAGCCCTTCGGCCAGCCGCCGTGCCATGCGCAGGCCCAGGGACGAGGCATTGCGCGCGCCCACCATCGCCACCATCGGCCGCGCCAAGAGTGCCGTCTGGCCCCGTGCCCACAGGACAGGTGGCGCGTCGGGCAGGTCCATCAGCGCGGCCGGATAGTCCGGCCCGCCCCACAGCAGGAGCTGCGCGCCAAAGGCGCGGCCGCTGCGCAGTTCGGCCTGCGCCACCTCGACCGGACAGACTGCATAGTCTTCCACCCCTGCCGCGCGGGCAATCTCGGGCAAGGCCGCCAGGGCCGCGCGGGCCGAACCGTGTTCCGCCACCAGCCGGTGAAAGGTCACCGCCCCCACCCGGCGCGAGCGGATCAGCCGCAGCCAGTCCAGCGGATCATCGCGTTCCGCCGCGCCGCCTGCCGCCATTGGTGCCGCCATCTGTGCCGCCCCGGCCATGAAACCCCCGAACCTCTTGCCGCCACTCTGCCCGGCATTAGTTAACGCAAGGTGAATCGCAGCAGGCCGGCAAACTGCCGTTTTCTCTGGCCTTATGTTTTCCAAACTGGACTTATCGAAAACATGCCACTGCCCATTGAAACCCGTGCCAGATTTGATCAATTGCCAAGCGAACCAAAGCCGCGCCATCCCGGCGCAAGAAGGATGCTGACCATGAAAAACGCAGATGTAGCCAAGCGCCGTGACGAGGCGATTTCCCGTGGCGTGGGCATGCAGACCCAGATCTACGTCGACCGCGCGCTGAACTCGGAAGTCTGGGACATCGAGGGCAACCGCTACATCGACTTCGCCGCCGGCATCGCCGTGGTCAACACCGGCCATTGCCACCCCAAGGTGATGGATGCGGTGGCCAAGCAGATGGCGAAATTCACCCACACCTGCCATCAGGTGCTGCCCTATGAGCATTACATCCGTCTGGCCGAGCGTCTGAACGCCGCCGTGCCGGGCGATTTCCCGAAAAAGACCGTCTTCGTGACCACTGGCGCGGAAGCCGTCGAAAACGCCATCAAGGTCGCCCGCATCGCCACCGGCCGCTCGGCCATCATCGCCTTTGGCGGCGCCTTCCACGGCCGCACCTTCATGGGCATGACCCTGACCGGCAAGGTCGAGCCCTACAAGAAGGGCTTTGGCGCGATGATGCCCGATGTGTTCCACGTCCCCTTCCCGCAGGAAGTCCACGGCATCACCACCGCCGAGGCGATGGCCGGGCTGACCAAGCTCTTCAAGGCCGACATCGACCCCGGCCGCGTTGCCGCGATCATCTTTGAACCCGTGCAGGGCGAGGGTGGCTTCTATCCGGCGCCGAAGGATCTGGTGAAGGCCATCCGCGCGCTTTGTGACGAGCATGGCATCGTGATGATCGCCGATGAGGTGCAGACCGGCTTTGCCCGCACCGGCACGCTTTTTGCGATGGAGCAATACGGCGTCGCCGCCGACATCACCACCATGGCCAAGGGTCTGGCTGGCGGCCTGCCGCTGGCGGCGCTGACCGGCAAGGCCAGCTTGATGGACGCGGCCAATCCCGGCGGTCTTGGCGGCACCTATGGCGGCAACCCGATCGGGATTGCGGCGGCCCATGCGGTCATGGACGTGATCGAAGAGGAAAAGCTCTGCGCCCGCGCCAATGAGCTTGGCTCGCGTCTGAAGCAGAAGCTGGAATCGATCCGCGCCACTACGCCGGAAATCAGCGACATCCGCGGCCCGGGCTTTATGGTCGCGGTGGAATTCGCCAACCCGTCGAACAAGGAACCCGATGCCGGCTTCACCAACCGCGTCAAGAACGAGGCGCAAAAGCGCGGCCTGATCCTCTTGACCTGCGGCGTCTATGGCAACGTGGTGCGCTTCCTTGCCCCGATCACCATCCCGGACGCCCATTTCGCCGAGGCGATGGACATTCTGGAAGCCTCGGTCGCCGCCGCGCGCCAAGGCTGATTGCTGGGATTACGGCACAAGGCCTCCGGTATTCCGGGGGCCTTTTCCATTCCGCCGGCTCCAGCCAATGCCCGGCGCAAGGCCGTACAGGACTGCCCTGCCCCTTGCCCTTCCTGCCCGCCATGGCTTAAGCCGCAAGACATGGAGCCGATCTGCCTTTCCGACCTCAGCTACGCCGTGCCGGGCAAGACGCTCTTGCAGGGGCTGACGGTCACGCTGAGCGGCCGGCGCGTCGGCCTGATCGGGCGCAACGGGTCGGGCAAGACCACGCTGCTGCGGCTGATCGCGGGGCTCGTGGCGCCCAGTTCGGGCCGCTTGCGGATTGGCGCAACCGACCCGTTCACCGACCGCAAGGCGGCGCTGGCAAAGATCGGCATCCTGTTTCAGAACCCCGACCACCAGATCCTGTTTCCAACCGTCGAAGAAGAGCTGGCCTTCGGGCTGACCCAGATGGGCCACCCGCAGCACGCCGCCCTTGCCCGCGCCCGTGACGCCTTGGCCGCCCATGGCCGGGCCGACTGGGCCAAGGCCGCCGTCTGGACCCTCAGCCACGGGCAGAAGCAATGGCTGTGCCTGCAGGCGATCCTGCTGATGCAGCCCGAGACGCTGCTTCTGGACGAGCCCTTTGCCGCGCTGGACCTGCCGACCGAAATCCGGCTGCGCCGGCATCTCGACGCCCTGCCGCAGCGGCTCATCACCATCGCGCACCGCCCCGACGACCTGATCGGCTGTGACGAGGTGCTGTGGCTGGACCAGGGCCGCGTGCAAGGCTTTGGCCCGCCGGATCAGGTCTTGCCCGCCTTCAGCGCCGAAATGGCCAGGCTGGGGGCCGAAGATATGGGGGCCGCAGATGAGCCCTGATCGTCCGCCATGCTCAGCCTGACCTCGCCGATCCAGACCCCGGCCCATGGCTGGCGTGCCGGGCCAAAGCTCGCGGCGCTGGCCGGCCTGACCTTCGCGCTGTTCCTGCCTGCACCCGGTTGGCCCGCGCTGGCCTTTGCGCTTGCGCTTCTGGCCGCGGCGGCAATCACCGCCGGAGGCTGGGGCATCCTTTCCCCCTGGGCGCGGCTCTTCCGGCCGCTCTGGCCCTTTGTGGTGCTGCTGATCGTCTGGCACGCCGTCACCGCGACGCCACTGCAGGGTGCGGTGATCCTTGCCCGCATGGCTGCTGCCGTGGGGGCAGCCAACCTGATGACGATGACGACGCGGCTTGCCGATCTGCAGGCGCTGGTGCTTTGGGCGCTCAGCCCGCTGGCGAAGCTTCTGCCCGCGAAACCGCTCAGCCTTGCGATTGCGCTGATGATCCGCTTCATCCCCGTCATGGCCGACCGTGCGGCGCAGCTTTCCACCGCCTGGTCGGCCCGCTCGCCGCGCCGGCCCCGCGCGCGGCTCGTGGCGCCGCTTCTCGTCTCGGCGCTTGACGACGCAGACCATGTGGCAGAAGCCTTGCGCGCCCGCGGCGGCGCCCTATAGGGTGCGCCGCGCAGAAACAGGAGAGACCTATGGAACGCAACCTGACCCACATCGCGCTTTTTGCTGCCATGATCGCGGCGCTTGGCCTGATTCCCCGCTTTGAAATCGTGCCGGGCATTGGCATCACCGCCCAATCCATGGGCGTCATGCTCTGCGGCACCATCCTTGGCGCGCGGCTGGGCGGACTTGCCGCCGGGCTTTTCGTGCTGGTCCTGCTTCTTGGTCTGCCGATCTGGGCGGGTGGCGTCGGTGGCGTGGGCTTGCTGGCCACCGGCAAGGTGGGCTTCATCGTGGGCTTCCCCTTTGCCGCCTTCGTCACCGGCTGGATGATGAGCCGCCTGCCCGCCTCGATCCCCGTCTCGGCCTTCTTCGCCTCGGTCATCGGCGGCATGGGCGTGCTGTACGCCTTTGGCATCCCCGGCATGGCCTGGGGCCTCGGCAAGACCCTGAACGAGGCGCTGGTGATCTCGCTGTCGTTCATCCCGGGCGATCTGGTCAAGGCCGTGCTGACCGCCGCCATTACCGCCGCCGTCGCCAAGGCCCGTCCGGCCGCCCTGCTGTCGCGCGGCTAACGCGCCACGACAAGGGCTGTTCCAAGGCCCCCCGCCGCCGCAATGGCCGCAAGGCCCTTGCCCGCGCGCAGGCCATGGAACAGCCGCACCGCCAGAATCGCGCCCGAGGCCCCGATCGGATGCCCGCGCGCCAGGGCCCCGCCGCCGATGTTCACGATGGCGGGGTCAAGCCCCCCGCCCGCCACGCAGGCCATGGCCTGCACGGCATAGGCCTCCATCACCTCGGCCATCGCCAGATCGGCGGGCCGCAGACCCAGCCCACCCAATGCGGCGGCAATGGCCGCCACCGGCACGAGGCCCGGCTCCTCGGGGTCGCCGCCCAGCGTCAGACCGCCAAGGAGGCGCAAACCCCGTCCCGCCGCGGTCCGGTCCGACACCACGACGACCAGGGCCGCCGCATCCGCCGCCACCGCCGCCGTCGCCGCCGTGACCGACCCCGCCACGACCCTGGCCCGCCCGGCCACCGCCGGCGTCAGCTCCCGCGTGAACGCGTCGCGCGTCACCCCGGACAAAGCCACGATCTCGGGCCAGTCCGCCACGGCCCGCGCGCGGGCATGGCTCTGCACCGCCCAGTCCACCTGCGCCGCGCCCGCGATCCCCAGCCTGTCGGCCAGGGCCGCCGCGGCAGCCCCCATCTCGGGGTCCCGCGCGGGCCAGGGCGTGAAGGGCGCCTGGTCGTAGGGCACGGGCTGGCCATCGGCGCCCGGCATCGCCCGCAGCGGCCGCAGCGAATAGCTCTCCACGCCCCCCGCCACCACCACCTCGGCCGCGCCACTGTCCACCAGCGCCCGGGCGAGCAGGATGGCATCCAGCCCGCCGGCGCATTGCCGGTCGATGGTCAGCCCGGCCACCCGCTCGGGCAGCCCCGCCGCCAAGGCGACGCGCCGCGCCGGATTGCCCCCCGCGCCCAGCGCATTGGCGACGATCACCTCGTCGACCGCCTCGGCGGCAAGGCCCGCATCGGCCAGCACGGCCCGCAGCACTGCCGCCCCCAGATCCTCGATCCTGAGCCGCGCAAAGGCCCCGCCCCGCGGCGCGACCGCCGTGCGCCGGGCCGCAAGGATCACCGCCATCCGAATGCCCTTTCGATTGCCGCCAGATCGGTCTTGCCCGAGGCCAGCATCGGCCACTCTGCCAGTCGGAACACCGCCTTGGGTGCCTTGAGCGGCCCCAGGGCCGCCCGACAGGCAGCGAGCAAGTCTGCATCGCCCGCCGTCCCCGCGATCACCGCCACCAGATGCACCCCGCGCAGCGCGTCGGGGCGCGGCAGCACCGCCGCCCGCTCCACTCCCGGCAAGCCCATGAGAAAGCCTTCGATTTCTTCGGGAAAGACGTTCTGGTCGGCCACCGTCACCATCCGCCCGGCCCGGCCGGACAGGTACAGGAACCCGCCCTCCATCCGGCCCATCTCGCCCACCGAAAGCCAGCCCGCGCGCCACCGCGCCGAGCCGGGATCCTCGCCGGCATAGCCTCGGAACAGATAGGGGCTGCGCACCCAGATCTCGCCCGCCTCGACGACGATCTCCACCCCCGGATAGGGCCGCCCGACCGAATCCTCCGGGCAATCCGGCCCCGAGAGCGTGATGAAACTTGCCTCCGCCGCGCCGTAGAACTCCTGCACCTGTGCATCCGGCGCCATCGCGGCCAGCCCGGCGCGCAGGGCCCGGTCCAGCTTTGAGCCGCCCACCAGCACGCGCGCCAGCGGCAGCTGCGGCCCGCCGGCCTCGATCAGCAGCCGCAACTGCGCCGGCGTCGCATAAAGCACCGTCACCGCCCGCTCGCCCAAGGCCCGCCGCTGCCGGTCCGGGCGCAGATCGTCCAGAAGATGCAGCTCCGCCCCCAGCGACACCGCTTCGACCGCGCCATAAAGCGCCAGCGAATGCGTGAGCCGACCCAGCACCGCCACCCGCACCCCCGGCCCGATGCCGAACAGCCCCGCATTCACCGCGAACGACGCCTGCCACGAGGCAAAGCTCCGCACGATCCGCCGCGGCTGGCCCGAAGACCCCGATGTCAGCGTCTCGAACTCCTCCGCCCCGGTCGCCAGCCCCCCCACTCCGCCAATGCGGAACGGCCCGCCGAAGGCCCCGTCCAGGGCAACCGCCGAAGGCCGCTCGGCCAGCAGCCCACCGCCCCCCGGCGCCAAGGACGCCTCCCCGCCGGCATCGAACAGCCGCGCAGCCGGATGCACCCGGAATCCGCCTTTCAGACTGGCCGAAATATCCCCGCCGGAGGCGCACATCGCCGCGACGATCCCGCGTCAGGTCCGCAGCAGGCTGGCCATCCGCCGCAGCGCCAGCAGATAGCCCTCGGTGCCAAACCCCGCGATCACCCCCTCGGCCCGCCCCGAGACAAAGGAATGATGCCGGAACGCCTCGCGCTTGTGGATGTTCGAGATGTGGACCTCCAGCACCGCGCCATCAAAGGCATTCAGCGCATCCAGAATGGCCACCGAGGTATGGCTGTAGGCGCCGGGGTTGATGAGGATGCCCGCAGCCGCGGCCCGCGCCTCATGGATCCAGTCCACCAGCTGCCCCTCGTGGTTCGACTGCCGGCAGTCCACCGCCAGACCCAGCTCCGCCGCCAGCCGGCCCAGCGCCGCCTCGACATCGGCCAGGGTTTCCTTGCCGTAGATCTCGGGCTGGCGCAGGCCCAGCAGGTTCAGGTTCGGACCGTTCAGAACGAAGATCGGCTTTGCCACGGGCAGCATCCTTTGCAACTCGCGCGAAGCCTAGCCGATCTTGCCGCGCCCGCAAAGCCCCGCCGCCCCGACGAGAAGCGCCGCGCGCGCCCGAGGAGGCGGGCGCGAAAGATCGGGTAAAAAAACGCCCCCCGAACCAGCGGGGGGCGCAAGAGAGGTCGCATACCTTGGGGGGAACCGCCCGGCAGGGAGACCAGCCGGCGCAGCGAGGATGTTCCTCAGGCGACCTTTTCCAGTTGAACCTGCGGCGTGATGCCCAAGGCGCGCACCACTTCGCGCGTCAGGTTCGGGCGGTTCAGGGTGTAGAAGTGCAGATCCTCCACCCCGCCCTCGATCAGCCGGTCGCACAGCGCCGTGCATTGCGCCAGCGCCAGAAGCTCCTCGCGCCCGTCGCGCGCCGCCGTGGTGAAGGCCTCGTCCAGCTTGGCAGGAACCTTGGTGCCGCAGCGCGCGGCAAAGCGCTTGGCGCCGGCCCAGCTCTGGATCGGCAGGATGCCCGGAATGATCGGCGCGTGGATGCCGGCGGCCACACAGTCATCGCGGAAGCGGAAGAACGTGTCGGCGTCAAAGAAGAACTGGGTGATGGCCTTGTTGGCCCCCGCATCCACCTTGCGCTTCAGCCAGCGCACATCAGCCGTCGGGTCGGCCGCGTCCGGATGCGGCTCGGGATAGGCGCCGACTGCGATCTCGAACTTTCCGGTCCTGGCCAGCGCTTCCACCAGGTCGGCCGAATGGGCAAAGCCGTCCCTGTGCGGGGCAAAGCGGTCCGCCCCGTTCGGCGCATCGCCGCGCAGCGCCACGATCTGGCGCACGCCTGCCGCATGATAGGCCTCGGCGATCTCCAGCGTCTCGGATTTCGACGCCTCGACGCAGGTCAGGTGCGCCGCGACATTCAGCCCGTAATTGCGGTGAATGGTGCCCACCGCGTCATGCGTCAGCTTCCGCGTCGTGCCACCGGCACCATAGGTCACGCTGACAAATTCGGGCGACATCGGAGCCAGAGCCTGCACCGTCTCGAACAGTTTGAACGAGGCATCCAGCGACTGCGGCGGGAAGAACTCGAACGAGATGCGGGGTTGGGCCATGGGTCTTGCTCCTTTTCACTTGCCCCTTTTTGCCAGATCGCCCAATGTGACGCCAATTCATAATATTCACGATCATTATGAGGTTTGCCGCATGTACATCGAGTTGCGCCACCTGCGCTCGCTGCGCGCCATCCATCAGGCGGGCGGCCTTGCCCGCGCGGCCGAGATGCTGAACATGACGCAGTCGGCGCTGTCGCATCAGGTTGCGGGGCTGGAGGATCAGGCCGGGATGGAGCTTTTCGTCCGCCGCTCGAAACCGATGCGGCTGTCGGCAGCAGGCCAGCGCATGTTGCGCGCCGCCGAACGCATCCTGCCCGAGATTGCTGCGCTGGAAGAGGAATTCCGCGCCCTGCGCTCGGGCAAGACCGGCCGGCTGCACATCGCCATCCAGTGCCACGCCTGTTTCGACTGGCTTTTCCCGGTGCTGGAACTCTTTCGCCACGCCTGGCCCGAGGTCGATGTCGACATCCGCGCCGGCCTTGCCTTCGAACCCTTCCCGGCGCTGGCACGCGAGGAGGTGGATCTGGTGATCTCGTCGAACCCCGAACCGCTGCCCGGCGTCGTGGCCCAGCCGCTGTTCGACTATGCGCCCACCTTCGTCGCGTCGGCACAAAACCCGCTGGCGGCCAAGGCGATGATTGCGGCCGAGGATCTGCGCGACCAGACGCTCATCACCTACCCCGTCGGCCGCGACAAGCTGGATGTGTTCACCGACCTTCTGACGCCCGCCCGGGTGGAGCCCGCCGCGCATCGCCATGTCGAACTGACCGCCGTGATCCTGATGCTGGTCGGATCGAACCGCGGTGTGGCGGTGCTGCCCGACTGGGTGATCCGCGAGGTCAGGGCGAACGCCGATTACGTCACGCGCCCCCTTGCCCCCGGCAATGTCACCCGCCGGCTTTATGCCTGCCTGCGCGAAGAAGACGCCGCCCGTCCCCACATGGCGCATTTCCTGAAACTCGGACGGTCGGAACCGCTGAAATTCCAGCGCGGCTGAGATCCCGCGGCGTGATTGCAACCCGGGCCCGCCTGCCCCCTTTCCCTTCGCCCCCTTTCGGTGTAAGGCCACCGCCTTGAACCGGACCGGAGTTTTCCCATGCAGGGCAGTGCCAACCTCAACCTGATGATCAAGGCCGCGCGGCGCGCTGGCAAGTCGCTGGTCAAGGACTTCCGCGAGGTGGAGAACCTGCAGGTTTCCTCGAAAGGCCCCGGCGATTTCGTCTCGAAGGCCGACCGCGAGGCCGAGCGGCTGATCAAGGAAGAGCTGATGGGCGCGCGGCCGACCTATGGCTGGCTGGGCGAGGAAACCGGCGAAGAGGCCGGCGCCGACCCGACCCGGCGCTGGATCGTCGATCCCCTGGACGGCACCACCAACTTCCTGCACGGCATGCCGCATTGGGCGATTTCCATCGCGCTGGAACACAAGGGCGAGATCGTTTCCGCCGTAGTCTATGACCCCGCCAAGGACGAGATGTTCTGGGCCGAAAAGGGCGCGGGCGCCTGGCTGAACGACAACCGCCGCCTGCGCGTCTCTGGCCGCCGGGCGATGGCCGATGCGGTGTTTGCCACCGGCGTGCCGTTCGGCGCGAAAAAGACGCTGCCGGCCATGCTGGCCGATCTGGCCCGTCTGATGCCCGCCTGCGCCGGCGTGCGGCGCTGGGGCGCAGCCTCGCTGGATCTGGCCTTCGTGGCTGCCGGTCGCTTCGATGGCTATTGGGAACGCGAGTTGCAGCCCTGGGACATCGCGGCGGGGCTTTTGCTGGTGAAGGAAGCCGGCGGCATGGTCGGCCCGGTGCGCGAGGGCGACGACATTCTGGGCAAGGGCGCGATCCTGTGCGCCAATGAGCCGCTGTTCGAAGGCTTCGCCAAGATCATCCGCAACGCCTGACCCTGCCTGTATGCCCTTGCCGCAGGCGGAGCGTTTGCCCGCCCGTGGCGCAAGACATCCTACTTGCAGTAAGGCCCGCTGCGATAGCCGGCGATGTCGAAGTGCAGATGATCCTCGTGATAGCCGTCTGATCCCGGTCCCAGCGTGGTGCCGAAGATGCCGCAGGCCGCCTTGTGGGCCTTGCGGGTCTGGCTGTTGTAGTCGCGCGCCACCGACCATTGCGTGCCGTCGGAAAACACGAATCCCGCCACGTCCAGCGCGCGGCCGCGGCCGTGTTCGCTGATCTTCGCCCCTTTCTTGTTGTTGCGGGGGCGGCAGATGTAGCTGGCCGCAATACGGATCTCGACCACCTCGCGCTTGCCCATGGCCGGGCGCATGCCCTGTTCGATCCAGGTCTTGAAGGCCGTCGCCGTTTCGCAGCTGATGGTCGCGGGCTGGTTCAGCCGGATGCCGGAAATCGCGGTGACGCGCACCGGCGCCTCGATGCCGCAGCCCTTGACCTTGCCCTTGATCGCGGCCAGCACCTCGCCCTTGATTTCCGGGTCGCCGCAGACCGATCCTTTCTGCGTCGCCTTGTCTTTCGTCTTGTCCTTCGCCTTGTCCTTCGTCTTGCCCGTGCCCTGGCCGGCTTCGGCCAAGGGGGCGGCAAAACTGGCGTTCAGCCCATCGGGGCGGCGTCTGGGGCGCAGGGGCGCGGGTTCAGCTGCAACCGGCACAGTCAGGACGACTTCGGCCGCAGGCGGCGACAGATCAGGGCGGCGCTTCGGGCGGACCGGCGACTGGCCTTGCGGCTCGGGGACCGGGGGGTCGGGCGTGATGTCGGGTGCGGCAAGCTGAAGCCGCGGCATCGGGCGGGGTGATGTTGCCGGGGCCTCGGCCCCTGCGCCCTGCCCTGCAAGGCTGAGCGCAAGGCACAGCGCCAGCCCGCGCACCGGGTTATTCCCCCGGCTTGGCCGCCGGAGCCGCGCGGCCAAAGTCCGGCGCGGCGGTGTCCTGACCCGCTTCAATGATGCCACGGCGGATGGCGCGGGTGCGGGTGAAATAGGCGTGCAGCTGCTCACCGTCGCCCATGCGAATCGCGCGCTGCAGCATGAAAAGCTCCTCGGTGAAGCGGCCGAGAATATCCAGCACCGCCTCCTTGTTGGTCAGGAACACATCGCGCCACATCGTCGGGTCCGAGGCCGCAATCCGGGTCAGGTCGCGGAAGCCCCCGGCGGAATACTTGATGATCTCCGAGTTCGACACCCGGCGCATGTGTTCGGCCACGCCCACCATCGTATAGGCAATCAGGTGCGGCGTGTGCGAGGTGACCGCCAGCACGAGGTCATGGTGCGGCACGTCCATTTCATCGACATTGGCCCCCATCGCTTCGCACAGGCGGCGCAGGCGGGCCACCGCCTTGGGGTCGCTGTCGGGCATCGGGGTCAGCAGCCACCAGCGGTTCTGGAACAGCGTGGCAAAGCCCGAGCGCGGCCCGGAATGCTCGGTGCCGGCAATCGGATGGCCGGGGATGAAATGCACCCCCGCCGGAATATGCGGGGCGACGGCATCGACCACGGCCTGCTTGACCGAGCCGACATCGGTGACACAGGCGCCCTGCGACAGGTGCGGGCCGATCTCGGCGGCGATCTCGGCCATGGCGCCGACCGGCACAGCCAGCACCACCAGATCGGCGCCCTGCACTGCCTCGGCGGCCGAGCCGAACACCCGGTCGCAGATGCCGATTTCCACGGCGACCCGGCGGGTGTCCTCGGTCTTGGCATAGCCGACGATCTCGCCCGCAAGGCCGGATTGCTTCATGGCATGGGCCATGGAAGACGCAATCAGGCCCAGCCCGATCAGCGCCACGCGGTCATAGATTGGTGGGGCATAGATCGGCTTCGTCATCGTACCCCCTTGAACTGGCCGATGGCATGGGCCACCCGCCGGCACGAGGCTTCGTCGCCGATGGTGATGCGCAGGCAGTTGGGCAGGTTGTAGCTGGCCACGCGGCGCACGATAAGGCCCTGGCTTTGCAGGAACTTGTCGCAGGCTTCGGCCTCATCGACCGAGGCGAAGCGGGCAAGGATGAAATTCGCCATCGAGGTGTCCGAAGGCACGCCCAGCTCGGCCAGCGCCTCGGCCAGCCAGTGCCGCATCCGGGCATTGTCGGCCCGGCATTTCGCCACATAATCCTGATCGCGGACGGCGGCTTCGGCCACGTCCAGCTGGGTGTTCGACAGGTTGAACGGACCGCGGATGCGGTTCAAGACGTCGATGATATGCTTCGGGCCATAGCCCCAGCCGATCCGCAAACCGCCCAGACCGTAGATCTTGGAGAAGGTGCGGGTCATCACCACATTGTCGCGCGCCTCGATCAGCGCGGCACCGGCGTCAAAGCCCTCGACATATTCGGCGTAAGCCCCGTCCAGCACCAGAATGGCCTGCGGCGGCAGGCCGGCGGCCAGACGCTCCACCTCGGCGGCCGAAATCATCGTGCCGGTCGGGTTGTTGGGGTTGGCGATGAACACCAGCTTCGTGCGGCGATTGCAGGCGCGCAGGATGGCGTCGACATCGGTGGTGCGGTCGCGTTCCGCCACCTCGACCGGGGTCGCCCCGGCGGCCATGGCCGAGATGCGATACATCAGGAAGCCGTGTTCGGTATAGACCACCTCATCCTTCGGCCCGGCATAGGCCTGACAGAGGAAATGGATGATCTCGTCCGAGCCGACACCGCAGATGATGCGGGCCGCATCAAGACCGTGCGTATCGGCAATCGCCTCGCGCAGGGAGGCGTGATCGGTCGAGGGGTAGCGGTGCAGCTGATGCACCGACCGCTGGAACGCGTCCTTGGCCCGGTCCGACGGGCCGAAGGGGTTCTCGTTCGACGACAGCTTGACCACGTTCGACACCCCCGCGACCGAGGCCTTGCCGCCTTCGTAAAGCGCAATGTCCAGGATGCCGGGCTGCGGGCGGATATGATCGTTCATCGGATTCCCTCGTCTCTGGCTGGGTTCTAGCGGGAGCGCCCGCCAGTTTCCATCGCCAATTCGCCATCCGCGCCGGGGGGTGGCAAGGATGCCAGATAGACGGCCACCGCCCCGCGCAGCCAGTCAAGGAAATGCCCGACGTGCGGCCTGGGGCGCGGGCGGGGATGTTCCTGCAACATCCAGGGGTTGCGGGCCGGCAACAGCGGCGTTTCGGGGAACATCGGGTGAATGTCGCCACGCTCCAGTGCGCCGCGCGCCAAGGCAAGCGGCACAAGGGCAAATCCGATATGCGCCGTCGCAAGGTTCAGCGCATCGGACCAGCAGCCAAAGCGAAAGCCGCGCTGCGCCCCGTCCCGGCGCAGCGGATGACGCGCCAGCCACTCGGGCCAGCCCAGTTCCGCCCGGGCTGCCGCGACGGGTTCGACATGCAAGAGCGGCATGCCCTCCAGCGGCAGCGGCGAGGGACCGCGCCCCATCCGCGGCAGGTTTTCAGACGAGCCGAGCGGCAGCATCCAGTCCGGCATCAGCAAGGCCCCGGCGCCCCCGGCCCGCAGCGTCAGATCCGGCGGGGCCGGGTCGGCAGGGGACAGGAAGGCCAGCCGGATCGCCGGAAACTGCATCTCGAACGCGGCGAGGCGGGGTCTGAGCCAGAGCGCCAGGAAATCGGCGTCGCAAGCGATGCGCACCTGCGTATCGCGGTCCAGATTGAGCCGCATCGCCACCTGATCCAGCTCGGCAAAGGCCCGGCGCAGCGCTTGGGCCACCCCGGCCGATGCCGCGGTCGGCACTACGCCGGCATTGCCGCGGTCAAGAAGCCTTGTGCCGGTGAACTCCTCCAGCGCGCGGATGCGCTGGCCCACGGCAGCGGCGGTGATGCCCAGCTCATCGGCCGCACCCCGCATCGAGCGGTGCCGCAGCGCCGCGTCAAGGGCTTGCAGGGCGTTCAGGTAGACAACGCGGCTCATGGCTGCAGTCTAAAGATTTTCTTTATGTCGGTAAAGAACAACTGGATTGCGCCATGGCCGCAACGGGTTCAGGCTTTTGCTGCTGGCCGGCACGTTCCACCCTTCGGATAGGAGACTTGCAATGCCCATGAAGCGATACATCATCGAACGCGAGGTTCCCGGCATGGGAGCCATGTCGCTGACCGAACTCTGCGGCGCGGCGCGGGCCTCGAACCAGGCGCTGGCCCAGCTTGCGCCGCGCGTGCAGTGGAATCACAGCTATGTCGCGGCGGACAAGACCTTTTGCATCTATCTCGCCGAGGACGAGGACGCGGTGCGTGACCACGCCCGGCTGAGCGGGTTCCCGGCAACGAAGATCACCGAAATCCCGATCATCATCGACCCGACGACGGCCAACAACTGACCGTCCCAACCTGCAAAACGGTTCGGGCCGGGGGTGGCCCGAACCGTCAGACCGCCAGGAAGTTGGTGAACTGCCAGGGGTCCTCGTCGTCGCGGTCTTCGGCAAAGCTGTTGATGCGGTGCTGCACGGGGGTCCAGTCGGTGTAATGGCACTCGATCCGGCCCAGATAGGGGCGCTGCACCTGCAGGCAGCGCTCGTGGTCCATCTCGTCGGCCTCGACCCAGCCCGCATGCGGGTTTTCCGCCACCCAGACCATGGCCGCCAGCACGGCAGAGGTCACCTGCATGCCGGTGGCGTTCTGATAGGGCGCCAGATTGCGCGCCTCGTCGATGGTCAGGCGCGAGCCGTACCACATGGCGCCCTTGGCGTGACCATACAGGAACACGCCCAGATCATCGCCGCCCGAGACGATCTCGTCCGCCGTCAGAATGTGTTTGCTTTCCGGCAGTTGGCCTGCGCCGTTGATCTCGTGCAGGCTGAGGACCGCATCGTTGCAGGGATGATAGGCATAATGGCAGGTCGGCCGGTAGATTGCCCGCTCGCCGTCCCGGACCGTGTAGTAATCCGGGATCGACAGCGATTCATTGTGGGTCACGACATAGCCGAACTGCGGGCCGACGCCGGGGCACCATGACCGCACCCGGGTATCGGCGCCGGGCCGGTCGATCCAGATCGCATAGCCTGCGCCATGGGTGAAGGCATGGCCGTGCGGCGGCAGCTTCTTTTCATGCGTGCCCCAGCCCAACTCGGCCGGCTGATAGCCCTCGGACAACAGGCCGTCCACCGACCAGGTGTTGACGAAAACGCCCTGCGGCTTGGCCTTGGCCGAAACCTGCGTGTCGCGCTCGGCCACATGCACGCCCTTGACGCCAAGCGTCATGGCCAGTTGTGCCCAGTCCTCGCGCGAGGCCGGTGCGGCCGCAACGTCGGTATCCTCGGCCAGCTTCAAGAGCGCCTCTTTCAAGAGCCAGCTCACCATGCCGGGGTTCGCGCCGCAGCACGACACCGCCGTCGGTCCGCCGACATGGGCGCGGCCCAGATCCCGCACCTTCTCGCGCAGCGGGTAGTTGGTGCGCTCGGCATTGGGCAGGGTCGAGCCGAAGTAGAACCCCGGCCAGGGTTCGACCACGGTGTCGATGTACTGCACGCCAAGGGTCGCGCAGAGTTCCATCAGCAGGATGGAATCCACGTCGACCGACAGGTTCACCACCATGCCCTTGCCCGCCGGGAACAGCCCGCGCAGCGTCGCCTCGTAATTCTCGGGCGTCAGGGCCAGCGGCAGATGGCGGATGCCATGGTCGCGCAGGATATGGGCGAATTCGGACGAAGGCTCGATGACGGTGAAGGCCTCGCGGTCAAAACCGATGTGGCGCTCGATCAGCGGCAAGGTGCCGCGCCCGATGGAGCCGAAGCCGATCATCACCAGAGGGCCGTCGATGCGGGCGTGAACGGTGTAGGTCAAGATCGAACTCCTAATGTTTGTCGGTCCTGGCGGTGAGCCAGTCCATCAGCGCCAAGAGGACGCCGGAAATGACGAAGGTCAGATGGATGACGACCATCCAGCGCAGCGTGTCGGTGCCGGGGGCATTGGCCGCCTCGCCCTTGCCCAGCGCCATGAACACCTTGAGCAGGTGAATCCCGGAAATCGCCACGATCGAGGCGATGAGCTTCATCTTCAGCCCCGAGAAATCCACCGTGCCCATCCAGTCGGGCCGGTCGGCGGTCTCGCCGATTTCCAGCTTGGAGACGAAGTTCTCATAGCCCGAGAACAGCACGATCAAGAGCAGATTGGCCGCCAGCGACAGGTCGATCAGCGTCAGCACGGCAAGAATGCCCTGATCGGCGGTCAGGCTGAAGGCCTTCGGCGCGTAATAGGCCAGCTCTTTCAGGAAGATGACCAGAAGCATTGCAAGGCTGACGACCAGCCCCAGATACATCGGTGCCATCAGCCAGCGGCTGGCGAACAATCCGCGTTCGAATCTGGCTTCAAGGCTGGGTTTTTCGGCCATGGTATCCTCTGGAATGTAAAAGGGCCGCGACCTTGCGGCGCGGCCCCCGAAGCTGAGCTGCGCTTGCGCGCAGAACGCCTTAGTTCTTGGCGTAGTATTCGACGATCAGGTTCGGTTCCATCTGCACCGGATAGGGCACATCCGACAGGCCCGGGGTACGGACGAACTTGACGACCTTCTTGCCGGCGTCGACTTCCAGATAGTCCGGAATGTCACGCTCGCCCGAGGCCAGCGCCTCGATCACGATCGCCAGTTGCTTCGACTTTTCACGGACTTCGACGACGTCGCCTTCCTTCACACGGTAGGAGGCGATGTTCACGCGCTTGCCGTTGACCGAGACGTGGCCGTGGTTGACGAACTGGCGGGCGGCGAAAATCGTCGGGACCAGCTTGGCGCGGTAGACCACCGCATCCAGACGGCGCTCCAGCAGGCCGATCAGCATCTCGCCGGTGTCGCCGCGCACACGCTCGGCTTCGCCATAGATCTTGCGGAACTGCTTTTCAGTCAGGTCGCCATAGTAGCCCTTGAGCTTCTGCTTGGCGCGCAGCTGGGTACCGAAGTCCGACAGCTTGTTCTTGCGGCGCTGGCCGTGCTGGCCGGGGCCATATTCGCGCTTGTTGACCGGCGACTTGGCGCGGCCCCAGATGTTTTCGCCCATGCGGCGATCAATTTTGTACTTGGCAGACGTGCGTTTGGTCACGGCTGATCTCCTTCGTTAGACATGAAGGGCGTTGTCCTTTGGTCCGAAAACCCGACAGGCATCCCCTTGCGGGGGCCACCAACACCAACGAAAAGCCCCGGAATTGCTTCCGGGAACAGTGGGGCGGCTTATACAGGGGGCAAAGGTGGTGTCAACACCCACCGGCCCACGGTTTTGCATTTGCTGCGGGCAGCTATGGGTCAGGTTTCCGTGCAACCGGCAAAGTCGGCCCCGGGCAGGCCGGGCAAGGCAAGAACCCGTTTGCGAAAGGCGTCCGAGCAGAACACGGCCCCCGTCGGATTGTCGGCCCAGATGTGGCGGCCCTGTCCGGTTGCGGCCCGGATGATGCAGGTTTCGGGGAAGATTGATGACAGCCAGATCGCGGTTTGGCCCAGATGTTCGATGTAGTGGCGCTGCACGTCGGCGCGGTCAAGATCAACGGTATGGGCGTAGTCAAGGATGAGAACCGCACAGAAAAGGCCCGGTGCGGGTTCTTTTTCGCCCACATACCACAGATTCGTCAAAGGCATGATCTGGTGCAGGCCGGGGGACATTTCTGCAATCAGATCAGATATTTGCTGACTGACAATCAAAAGGTTTTCATGAATGCCCGCGATGTGCAGCGGCTTTTTCCGCTTATGCTGCACCACGACCTTGCTGCGCAAAAGCAATGAAACCTCGGCGTCGTTCAAGGCGCGCGCGCCATTCAGGCTGGGCACGGACGAGAAGATTTCGGCATCTTCGTCTATGGTTCGCTTGCCATCAGGCGGCCAGATATGAACACCGAAACGATGGGACTCTACATAAGAACTTTTCAGGTGGAAGATCGCCAATATCTGCTTCCATTGCGGCGTGGCTAACTGGGAAAGCCCGGATTAATGCGCCATTTCATAACGCAGGATCGCCGCCTCGGAGGCCGACAGGTTGCGCCGCGCATAGTCGCCATAGCTGTGCGGATTGGCCTCCACCTCCGGCAAAAGCTGCAACAGGCCGCCCAACTGCCCCGGATCCACTGTATCGAGCGCGGTGTTCGACGGGTGGAAACTTTCCGATTCCAGCCCGTTGGCCCAGATCACGTTGTGCCGCTCCAGCAGGATATGCACATAGGTCACCTCGCGCAGCATGTGATCGACGATCACCGTCTGGTCGTTGACCAGATCCTCAGCCGCCACCAGCACCTCGGGCGTGTCGAACAGGGCCTGCGCGGCGGCTCCCCTGAGCAGCATCCGGTGCTGCGGCGAGACCAGCAGATCCTCATCCGGCCGGCCGATCCCCAGCGCCCCCGCCTTGAACCGCACCGGGCGCAGATGCGGCATGGCATAAAGCCGCGCGCCCGTCATGCGGCGGTGGCCGCACCACAGCACCTCTTGCGGGCCGTTGTCGCGGGTGGCGATCCGGTCGCCGGGGCGCAGGTCGCGGATCAGGCGCGGCCCGTCCGGCGTGGCCAGCCTGGTGTCGGGCGTAAAGCAGATCACCCCGCCCGCCGTGCGCGCGCCCGCGCCGGAATGGGTGCGGTCGATCGAGGTACGCACCACCCACAGATCCTGATCCACCGGCGGCAGGTCGCCCACCAGCATCAGGAGCCGCGCCCCGGTATCGGGCACCGGGATAAGTGTCACGGCATAGCTCTGATGGCCGTCAGTGACGATAAACCCTTGTTCAGGAAGGATTTCCACCTCGTCGCGGTCCGCATCCCCCTCGCCACCGACCGCAACGCCAACCAATCGGCGCACCATGCGCGCCGCCCGCTTGCGTATGTCCGCAGCCCCCTCGGCCCCTTCCAGAAGCAACACCCCCTGCGGCCCGTCCACGCGCACCGCCGCCCCCGTCCAGCGCCAGGTGGTGCCGACCGCGAGAACATCCAAAGGCGCGGCCCTGAGGCCGTCCACTTCCGTCTGAGACCAGGAGATGACGAACGTGCCCAAAGAGCCCGTCTTCATTGCCTGTATGCCTGCTCGTTCTTCTTGTTTTCATTTTTCGCGGCTTTTTCCGCCGCTTGTGAGCAAAAGTTAACAACTGCCCCGGCCCTTGGCTAGAGCAAACGGGCAACACCTGCCATATTGTACATCAGTTCAGAACCGCAGGTTCAGGCTGAGCGCCCCGACCAGCTGGCCTTCGGGCTGGCCGGTGAATTCCCGCGACAGGTAGCTCACGCCATAAAAAGCCGCGGCGCGCTTGCCTTGCCATTGCACCCCCGCGCGCAGGCGATAGCGCGCATCCTCGGCCACTGCCGCCCCGCCCGACGGCAAGAGTGCGGTGTCGAAGACATGCGCCAGATCGCCGCCGACAGTCAGGCTGAGACCCTCGTCCCGACGGCCCGCGACCCCGCGATAGCGCAGGCCGGTGGTCACATCGCGCAGCATCAGATCATCGCGGCCAAGCGCGCCAAAGGTGAAATCCGCCCCGACCCTGACCAGGCTTTCCACCCCGACCCGCGCTTCGGCAAAGGGCCGGGCCCGCAGGCCGCCCAGATCGTAGCTGCGCCCGATCTCGGCATTCAGACCGGGATACAGGTGGTTGCCGATCTGGTTTCCAAGGGTCCCGGCCGAGGGCGGCACCATGCCGGCAAGCTCGTGGAACCAGCGTTGAAAGCTGCCGATGCCGGTGCGCGGGCCGGTCATCGCCAGTTCGGCGCCCAGCCCGACCTCTGCCGCCTTCCAGCCGAAATGGGTGTTCATCCCAAGGCTCAACAGCCCGGCATAGCGCCGGTCTCCGACTGCCGGCGCCGTCAGGTTGTCCGGCGCGATCACCGCCGCATGGCCGCGAAACTCCAGCAGATCGCCAAAGGCCAGCGCCTCGTAGCCGTGCCATGACGGCCCGCGCACCCGGCTGACCGTGTAGGACCCCGAGCGCCAGCGGTCCTTGCTGTCGCCGATCTGGTCATTGGTGAAGATGCGGCCCCAGCCCAGCGTCACCCGGCCCTCCGCCGCCACACCCGTCGCCGACACCGCCAGAACGGCGGCCAAGAGGAGCCTTTTGAACATCCCGCGAATCCTTCTGCCCAGGCCCCCCAGCCGAAGGTGACCATAATCCGCATGAACCTCGCCCGCCACTGTGTTGAAATTATGGACGGACCGGCTGTTTCCGATATGCCACGCCGCGCCCGCTGCAGCCGCCTGCATGGTGCATCTGCACTATGGCGCGGCGCGCGGCCCTGCGAAACAGTGGGGCCACCGGCAGAGGGAGACGCGCCATGACCACCGCCTTCTATCACGACGAACGCTGCCTGTGGCACACCACCGGGGAACATGCGCTCATCATCCCGGTCGGGGGCTATGTCCAGCCGCCCGCCGGCGCCGGTCATGCCGAAAGCCCGGAAACCAAGCGGCGGTTCAAGAACCTGCTGGAGGTTTCGGGGCTTTGGAAGAAACTGGCCGTCCGCGATGCCGCCCCGGTGACGACCGAGGACATGCTGCGCGTTCACAGCGAGGACTATCTGAAGAAATTCAAGGATGTCTCCGACGCGGGCGGTGGCAACGCCGGCTATTACTCGCCCTTCGGCCGGGGATCTTACGAAATCGCCACCGTCTCGGCGGGCTTGGTGAAACAGGGCGTGCAGGATGTGCTGACCGGCGCGGTCTCGAACGGCTATGTGCTGTCGCGCCCGCCGGGCCATCATTGCCTGTCCGAAGCCTCGATGGGCTTTTGCCTGCTGGCCAACATCCCGATCGCGCTCGAGGCCGCCCGCGCCGCCCATGGCGCGCTGCGGGTGGCGGTGGTGGATTGGGACGTGCATCACGGCAACGGCACCGAGGCGGTGTTCTACGACCGCGACGACACGCTGACCATCTCGCTGCATCAGGAAGCCTGCTTCCCGCTCGACAAGGGGGCCGCCGCCGACCGCGGCGCCGGCAAGGGTCTGGGCTGCAATCTGAACATCCCGCTCCTGCCCGGCGGCGGCCATCAGGCCTATCTCGACGCCTTCGACCTGCTGGTCGCCCCCGCCCTGCGCGCCTACAGGCCCGAGCTGATCGTCGTCGCCTCGGGCCTTGATGCCAACGGCGTCGACCCCCTCGCCCGCATGCTGGCCCATGCCGAAACCTTTCGCGCCATGGCGACCCGCATCAAGGCGCTGGCGGCAGAGCTCTGCGACGGCAAGTTGCTTTGCGTCCACGAGGGCGGCTATTCCGAACTCATGGTCCCGTTCTGCGGCCTTGCCATCGTCGAAACCCTGTTGGGCGAAAAGACCGATGTCATCGACCCGATGTTCGACATCATCCACGCCCAGCAACCCCCCGCCGACATGATCGCCTTCCAGCGCGCGCGGCTCGAGGCACAGGCGAAGGCGGTTTTCGGATAATCGCTTTTCTGCAAGTCCAGAACCATCTCGGCGCCAGACGCAGCACGACGGGTTGGAAAAGATAAATCTCTCCCGGCCTTTCATACTGGCCTAAATATCCCCGCGCGGAGCGCTCCCGCCGGGTTCAGCCGCCGACCGGGCCGAGAATCTGCCGCGAATGATCCGCCAGATAGATCCGCAGCCACGGGGTAAACGCCTCGGGCGCGGCGGCAATCTCGGCCTGCAGCGCGGCAAGTTCCACCCAGCGCGCCGCCATCACCTCGTCAGCGTTCAGCCGCAGCGCCAGATCGGCCGGGGCCACGGCGCGAAACAGCGCCACCTCCTCATGCTCCACCATGCCGCCGCCGACTTCGGCGCGGTATTCCACCCTGCCCGCAGCCTGCAAATGAAGCCCGACGATCCCCAACTCCTCGCGCAGCCGGCGCGCTGCGCACTCCGCGTCCGCCTCGCCCCAGCGGGGATGCGTGCAGCAGGTGTTCGCCCAAAGCCCCGGCGTGTGGTATTTGGCCAAGGCGCGCTGCTGGATCAGGATGCCGCGCTCCGACAGCACGAAGACCGACACCGCCTTGTGGCGCAGGCCGCGAAGATGCACCGCCAGCTTCTCGACCGGGGCCAGTTGCCCCTCCACCCAGGCCGGGATCATCTCATCCATCACCATCCGCGCCGCACCTGTCTGACCCTTGCAGCCCCTTACCCACAACGCCCCGCGCGATCAACCCTTGCCAATCCCCCGCCCCCCGCGCTACCTGCCCCCGACAGCGGCAGCGGAGGCCCCCATGTTCGACCGTTCCATCAAGATCGCCCCTTCGATCCTCTCGGCCGATTTCGCCGATTTCGGCCGCGAAATTCAGGCCATCGAGGCGGAGGGCGCCGATTGGGTGCATGTCGACGTGATGGACGGCCATTTCGTGCCGAACATCACCTTCGGCCCGCCCGCCGTTGCCGCCTTCCGCAAGCATGTCAAGACGGTGATGGACGTCCATATCATGATCGCCCCGGTCGACCCCTATATCGAGGCCTTCGCACGTGCCGGCGCCGATATCCTGACCGCCCATGTCGAAGCCGGACCGCATTCGCACCGCACGCTGCAAGCCATCCGCGGCGCGGGCATGAAGGCCGGCATCGCGCTCAACCCCGGCACTCCGGCCGAGGCGGTGGCCCATCTTCTCGACCTCACCGATCTGGTCTGCGTGATGACGGTGAACCCCGGCTTTGGCGGGCAGAAGTTCATCGACATGACCGCCAAGGTGCGCCAGTTGCGCAGCATGATCGGCGACCGCCCGATCCATATCGAGATCGACGGCGGGGTAGACCCGGTGACGGCCCCCCTCGTCGCTGCCGCCGGCGCCGATGTGCTGGTGGCCGGATCGGCGGTGTTCAAGGGCGGCTCGGTCGCCAACCCCGGCGCTTACGGCCAGAACATCCGCGCCATCCGCGCTGCGGCCGAGGCCGCGCGTGGCTGACCCCCTGCCGCGGCTTGATACGGTTGCCGTCATCTTCGACCTCGACGGCACGCTGATCGATTCCGCCGCCGACATCCACGCCACCGCCAACCGGGTGATGGGCGAGATGGGCCATGCCGCGCTCAGCCGCGCCGAGGTGCAGGCCTATGTCGGCAAGGGCGTGCCGAACCTCGTCGCCCGGCTGCTGGAACACCACGGGCAAGACCCGGCCGGGCCGCTGCTTGCCCCCACCATCGCCCGGTTCGAAGCCGAATACCTCACCGCCCACAGCCAGACCCGGCCCTACCCCGGCGTGTTGCCGGCGCTGGAACGTCTCGCAGGCGACGGCGCGGCGCTGGGGCTTTGCACCAACAAACCGCTCGCCCCCGCCCGCGCGGTGATGGATCACCTCGGCCTGACCCGGCATTTCGCCGCCATCCTCGGCGGCGACAGCCTGCCCCTGCGCAAGCCCGATCCGGAGCACCTGCACGCCACCGCCCGTGCGCTCGACCGCCGCAAGGTGATCTTCGTCGGCGACAGCGAGGTCGACGCCGACACCGCCGCCGCGGCCCGGGTGCCATTCCTCCTGTTCACCGAAGGCTACCGCAAGTCGCCGGTTGACCGCATCGCCCACACCGCCGCCTTTGCCGATTGGTCGCACCTGCCCCGCCTCGTCACCGATCTCCTCTGACAGCGCCCTGCCTTTCATACTGGCCCAAATATCCACGGCACCGCGCCTGCCGCGCGCCCGCAGGCCGGCAGGCTTTCCCCTTCCCGCCACGCGCCACTTCGGCTAAACCGCGGACATGCCCGTCACGCTCACCTCGCTGTCCGACCTCGCCGCCCTCGGCTTCGATGCCATCATCGACGCCCGCGCCCCCGCCGAATATGCCGAAGACCACCTGCCCGGCGCGATCTCGCTGCCAGTGCTGAGCGACGCCGAACGGGCCGAGATCGGCACGCTCTACAAGCAGGTGAACCCCTTCACCGCCAAGAAACGCGGCGCGGCGCTGGTGTCGCGCAATGTCGCCGATCATCTGCTCGGGCCCTTGGCCGACAAGCCGGGCGGCTGGCGGCCCTTGGTCTATTGCTGGCGCGGCGGCCAGCGCTCGGGCTCGTTTGCGATCATTCTCCAGCAGATCGGCTGGCGGGCAGAGACGCTGCAGGGCGGCTACAAGGCCTGGCGCGGGCTGGTGGTGCGCGAGGTCTATGACACCCCGGTCCGCGCGCCGATGGTCGTGCTGGACGGCAACACCGGATCGGCCAAGACCGAGATCCTGAACCTGCTTCCCGCTCACGGCGTGCAGGTGATCGACCTTGAAGGGCTGGCGAACCACCGCGGCTCGCTCTTTGGCGCGCGCGGTGACCAGCCCAGCCAGAAGGCCTTCGAGGGCCGGTTGGCACAGGCGCTCGCCGCGCTCGACCCGACGCGCCCGGTGGTGGTGGAGGCCGAAAGCTCGAAGATCGGCAATTGCCGGCTGCCGCCCGAGATCTGGAAGGCGATGACCCGCGCCCCGCGCGTCGCCCTGACTGCGACGACGGCGGACCGCGCGCGCTATCTGACCCGCGCCTATGCCGACATGGTGGAGGATGCCGTCCGGCTTTCGGCGGTGATCGACCTGCTGAAGCCACAGCACGCGCAGGAAGTCATTGCCGAATGGCAGGCAATGGCCGCGACCGGGGCCTTTGCCGCGCTGGCCGAAGGTCTGATGGTGCGCCACTACGACCCGCGCTACGCCAAGCACCGCGCCCGTATGAAAGTGCCGGTTCAGGAGATCGAGGCCGGCCCGCTGACGGCCGGGAGCCTGCCGGCCACTGCCGCCCGCGTGGCGGCTGCCATCGCCGCACTGGGCTAGACCGCCCGGCCGCCTCGCCGGGGGCGGGCGGCGCAAGGCGGGGGGCTGTCTGCCCCCCACGGGATTTGGCAGGGCCAAATCCCGCCCCCCGAGGATATTTGCGCCAGTCTGAAAGGCCGGTCAGGCGCAGGTGATCCGGGCCGGGCCGGCGGTGATCTCGCCAATGGCCCGGGCCGCGGGAACGGCCGCGAGGAGCGCCGGCGCGGCCTTGGCCGGCACCGCCGCGAGAAGCCCGCCGCAGGTTTGCGGATCAAAGATGAGCGCGGCGCGGGGCGTGGTCAGCGGGCCGGAAATGCGGCCAAGGCAGGCGGCGCGGTTCGCCGGGGCGAGGCTGGAGGCCTCGCCGGCGGCGGCAAGCGCCTCGGCGGCGGGCAAAAGCGGCAGGTCGGCCAGCCGGAGCGTGGCGCCGCAGCCCGACGCCGCGCAGATCTCCAGCAGATGTCCGGCAAGACCAAAGCCGGTGACATCGGTCATGGCATGGGCCTGAGGCGCGAGCAGCGCCGCCGCCGGGCCGAGGCTTTCAGCCATCGATGCAAGACAGGCCGCCACGGCTTCGCCCAGCACCAGACCCGGCAACCGCGCCATGGCCATTTCCGCCGCCAGCACCGTGCCGGTGCCAAGCGGCTTGGTCAGGATCAGCACATCGCCCGGCTCGGCCCCCGCCTTGGAAATCGCCCGGTCAGCCAATCCCGTAACGGTGAAGCCGACGGTCAGCTCGGCCCCGGTCGAGGAATGGCCGCCAACGATATCGGCCCCGGCTTCGGCAAAGACCTGCGCCGCCTCGTCCATGATTTCGGCCAGCGTGCGCGCGCCAAGGGTTTCGCTGAGGCGCGGCAGGATCACCTGCGCCAGTGCCGCCTGCGGGCGGGCGCCCATGGCGAAGATGTCGCCCAGCGCGTGCGTGGCGGCGATGCGGGCCATCAGGCGCGGATCTTCGGTCAGGGCGCGCAGGTGGTCGGTGGTGATGACCTGCACCCCCGGCCCGGCGCGCAGCACCGCCGCATCGTCGCCCCGCCCCGACAGCACATCGGTCCGCGACGGCGCCGGCAGGCCGGCCAGCGCCGCCGACAGGCCCTCGGCCCCGAGCTTCGCGCCGCAGCCGCCGCAAAGCGGCTTGGTTCCCATCGCCTCGAGCAGCCCTTCGACACGGGGGCCGGCGGGCAGCGGTTGCAGCATGGGGCCGCCGGCGGTGAACATCGCCATGAACTTGCGGTCGATGCGGTCCTTCACCCGCCAGAGCCAGCCCCCGCCCGAACGCAGGCCGAACTTGTCGGCGACCGCCCCCTTGCCACCGGTGGAGACCAGTTTCAGATAGTCGCGCTGCGGGTGGTAGGCCTTAAGCCGCCCTCCGCTCAGCGCCGCCCGCAGGTTGTGCATGAGGACTGGCGCCTCGCGCACCGCAAAGACCCCGGCCTTGGGGCGCGGGGCGTGCGACAGGTGGGCGCAGTCGCCCGCCGCAAAGATCAGCGGGTCCGAGCTTTGCAGCGTCGGGCCGACGCTGACAAAGCCCTGATGCAGCGCAAGGCCGGTCCCGGCAAGCCAGCCCTGCGGCCGGGTGCCGGCGACCGACAGCGTGAAATCCGACGGCAGGGTTTCTCCGGTCGACAGTTGCACCGCATCGGCGCGGATCTGCGTGGCCTCGGCCCCGGTGACAAAGCGTACCCCCGCCTCGGCGCAATGCTGCACCAGCCGCGCCCGGGCGGCGCGGCCGATGTTGGGCAGCGCCTCGGCCTCGCGTTCGATGATGGTGATGGCGGGCCTGCGGCCAAGCCGCGCCAGCCGGTGATGCGATGCCAGCGCCAGCTCCACCCCCCCCACACCGCCGCCAATGATGACGAGGCGGGGGTTTGGCAGATCGCGGGACAGGAACCGCTCCCAGGTCTCGGCATAGCGGCCCAGCGGCTTGGCGGCCACCGCGTGATCGCCATAACCCGGAATGTCGGGCAGGTCCGAGCCGATGCCGATGTCAAGCGACATAAGGTCATAGGTCACGGGCGGGCGACCCGCCAGATGCACAAGGCGCCGGTCGCGGTCGATGCCGGTGGCGCGGTCAAGGATCAGGCGCGCCCCGGCCTGCCGGCCGAGCCGCATCAGGTCGATCATGATCTCGTCACGGGCATAATGGCCGGCGATCAGGCCGGGCAGCATGCCGGTGTAGGGCGCAGCGGCGCCGGGGTTGATGAGCGTGAGCCGCACGCCGGGCATGGGCTGCATCGCCCAGCGCAACAGCACCAGCGCATGGGCGTGGCCACCTCCGACCAGCACCAGATCCTTCACCGCCGGATAGCCCAACGCCTGCATCGCCGCCCCTGTTTCAACCGGCCCCTTCCTAGCCGCGCGGGAGGGGATTGAACAGCCGGGAAGCGTGCGGCCCCGCCCGCGACCGATTGCCCGGCCTTGCCGCCTGCGCTAGCCTGCCGCGCATGAGCCAGCGCCCGCGCATCATCATTGCCCAGCGACAAAGGCTGGCGCTGAACGCCAACCTCAGCGCCTCGATCCGGCTTTTGCGCAGCGATACCGCCGGGCTGACCCGCTATCTGGAGGAACAGGCAGCGGAAAATCCGCATGTCCGGCTTGTCGGCCCCGAGCCTGCCGCCATTGGCGACTGGCTGCCGCGCTGGTCGGGCGTTCTGGCCTTTGGCAAGGCGGGCCAGACCACGGCAAGCGAGCCGGCCTCGGCCCAGCCCAGCCTGATTGCTCATGTCGTTGCGGCCGTGCAGGCGCTGGCCTTGCCGCGCGTGGAACATGCGATCGCCCTTGCCCTGCTGGAGGCGCTGGAGCCCTCGGGCTGGCTTGGCCGCCCGCTGGCCGAGATTGCGGCCGAACTGGATCACCCGGCGACCGAGGTCGAGGCCGTGCTGCAGCGGCTGCAAAAGATCGACCCGCCGGGGCTTTTTGCCAGAAGCCTTGCCGAATGCCTTGCCCTGCAGGTCGAGGATCTGGGCAAACTTGACCGCGAGATGGCGGTGCTGCTGAACCATCTCGACCTTCTCGCCTCGGGTGGCACCCGGCGCCTTGCCCAGTTGTGCGGCTGTGACGAAGCGGGGATCGCGCAGCGCTTTCGCCTGATCCGCACGCTGAACCCCAAGCCGGGGGCCGGGTTTTCAACCGCAAACCCGGCCGAGGCCCGCGAACCCGATCTGCTCGCCCGTCCGCTGCAAGGGGGGCGCTGGCAGGTGGCGCTGAACCGCTCGGCCTTGCCCACCGTCGAGGTGTCGGGAACGGGTGGCGAGGACGGGGCCGCAAATCCGGCGGGGCTACAGGCCGCCAAGGCGCTGCAGCATATGGTCGAGGCGCGCAATGACACGCTGCTCAGGGTCGGGCGCGAGATCGTCACGCGGCAGGCAGAGGCGCTGGCGCAGGGGCCGGGGGCGCTGCGCCCGATGGTGATGGCCGATCTGGCCGAGGCGCTGGGGCTGCATGTCTCCACCATCAGCCGCGTGGTGGCAGGGGCGAGCCTCGACGGGCCGACCGGGGTCTGGTGGCTGCGGCAGATGTTTTCCGCAGCCCGGGGCGCGGCGGACGCCGGGCAGGAAGCCATGGCCAGCGACGGCGTCTCGGTCGCGGCACTGCGCCATCGGCTGGGCCGCCTGATTGCCACCGAGCCGCGCGCCGCGCCGCTGTCCGATGCCGCCCTCGCCGATCGGCTGGCGGCGGAAACCGGCGTGCGACTTGCCCGCCGCACCATTGCCCAGTATCGTGCAGCCGAAGGCTTTCCCGCCGCCCATCGCCGCCGCCTCAGGCCCCTGAAAGCGCGGCGAAAAACCGGCACGCCAAAGGATGGTCAGGTCTAGCGCGAGAATCCTGCCGGCCACGGTGCGATTGAGCGCCTGAATCGCTTGACGCCGCAGCGGAATCCCCTTACACGCCCCAAATCGAATTCGGTCTCTGCCCCCCGTTCGGGCGGACCCTCCTGTTTTGACACGAAGGATCACGACAATGTCGCGCGTCTGCGAACTGACCGGCAAAGGCCCGATGTCTGGCAACAACATCAGCCACGCCAACAACAAGACCCGTCGCCGGTTCCTCCCGAACCTGAACGACGTTACCCTGATCTCGGACGTTCTCGGCCAGTCGTTCAAGCTGCGCGTTTCGGCGGCTGCTCTGCGCACCGTTGACCACCGTGGCGGGCTGGACGCTTTCCTGGCCAAGGCCAAGGATGATGAGCTTTCGGTCAACGCGCTGAAGATCAAGAAAGAAATCGCCAAGGCTCAGGCTGCCGCCTGATCTTTCCGGCATATGCCTTGAAAGCCCCGCCTGTTAGTCAGGCGGGGTTTTTCGCTTTGGCGGGTCTTGGGGGTGGACGAACTGTCGCCTTTCCCCTGCCACGCGGATCGACTAAAGGCAGGGCCATGCGCATGTTTGCCGCCCTTCTGCTGTCTCTGGTGCTGGCCGTCGCCTCGGTGTCGATGGCCGTGGCGCGCGGGCAGGCGCCGATGGGCGGCACGATGGAGCTGTGCTCCGAAGGCGGCGCGGTCACCGTGATGATGGACGCAAGCGGCGCCCCGGTGCCGATGGCCCCGCATCTTTGCCCCGACTGCCTGAGTGCCGCGACCGCCCTTGACCTGACCGTGCCGCTGGTCCTCGCCGCGCCGGACCGGATCGCCCGGCCCGTCGCGCACGCCCCCCTGCACACCGCGCGGCATGTCGCGACCCCCCTCACCTTCCATGCCCGCGGACCGCCGCCTTGTTCTGTCTGATCCCTCACCCTTTTGACCAATCTGACAGAAAGACAAACCATGACCCGGTTTCAGACCCTGCTCGCTGCGGCGGCAACCCTTTTCGCGCTTCCCGTGTTCGCCCATGACGGCGTGCAGATCGACAACCCCTATGCCCGCACCATGGGCGGCATCGGCGCCTCGGGCGCGGTGTTTCTTGAAATCAGCAACCATGCCGATGTCGACGACCGGCTGGTCGACGTGAAATCCGACATCGCCGAAAAGGTCGAGCTGCACACCCACAAGGATGACGGCAACGGCGTCATGCAGATGCTGCATGTGCCCGAAGGCTTTCCGGTCGCCGCCCTTGGCGGCCATAACCTGCAACGCGGCGGCGACCACATCATGCTGATGGGCCTGACGCGCGAGCTGAAGGATGGCGACATCATCACCCTCACGCTGATCTTCGAACACGCCGGCGAGGTGGTGGTCGAGGCTCCGGTCGACAATGCCCGCAAGGCCGACGGCATGGGCCATGCCGGTCACCAGATGCCGCAAGGCCAGACCGACGTCAGCAACTGACCCGAAGACACAAGGGAACGGTTGGGGGGCGGGCTGGGCCTGCCCCTTTGCCCCGGCCTTCCGCCCCCCTGAACCCGCCAATAGGGCGATCATAATTATTGACTGAAAAACTCAACATAAACTATAGCGGGGCCAGCAAGGCGGGCGGCTTCTGATTCGATCGAAACCGCGCCGATCAGCCATCACATCCATCGCAAGCGGACGCACCCATGCCGGGTTGCGACCGCATTGGCACGCCAGACTTGGGAATTTGGAAGATGGCCGTTCTTGACTACACTCTGGCGTCGGCACCGGCGCTGGTTTCCTATATCCGCACGACCCTTCGGCTCGTCCATTTTCTTGGCCTTGTGCTTGGCCTTGGCGGCGCGGTCTTTCTCGACCTGATCCTGTCGCGCTACCGCCGCATGCGGGTCAGCGCCGAACTGGTCGGCCACATCGAATGGGTCAGTCGCTTCGTCGCCCTCGGCCTCCTGCTGCTCTGGATCTCCGGCCTCGGGTTTCTTGCGCTGTATCAGGTGGCCGAACCCGAGAAGCTGATGAACCCGAAGATCTGGGCCAAGCTGACCATCGTCAGCATTCTGACCGCGAACGGCCTTGTCATTCACCGCTTCGTGCTGCCCTTCGTCCGCGGGCAGATCGGCAGCCCGCTCCTGGCCGGCGTCTCGGCTGGCACGAAGGGAGCCCTGATCGGGTGCGGCGTCATTTCGCTCGTATCCTGGGGCGTGCCGGTCTTTCTCGGGGCGGCGCCACAACTGAATTTTGTCGTGCCCTGTGCGGTCATCCTCGCCGCCTATGCCCTGTTGCTGGCCCAGGCGTTTCTGATCGCCAGCCTTTTGATGCGCGACCGTGCCGATGCTCCCCTCCACGGCGCGACGTAAGCCTTCCTTTGCGCCAAAGCGTGCCAGGTTTGAGTTGGAACGAAAAGCGCGGCCTCTCGCATAGGCTCGAACGCGATTTTCGCCACGACCCGCTTCAAAGAGAACCTGACACGTTCTAGGGTCTGGCGCATGACCCGTTCCCGCGCCAAAGCCCCGACCGACCGCACCCGTCTGCGCCGCCTGCATGACAAGGCCGCCTATGACCGGGACACCATCCACGCCATCCTTGACGCCATGCCGCTGGCCCATGTCGGCTATGTGATGGACGGCGCGCCGGTGGTCATTCCCACCCTGCAATGGCGCGAGGGCGACCGGATCTACTGGCACGGATCGGCCGCCTCGCGGTCGATGAAGGCGGGCAAGGGCTGCCCGGTCTGCGTCACCGTCACGCTGAGCGATGCCATGGTGCTGGCGCGCTCGGCCTTCGAACATTCGGTCAATTCGCGCTCGGTCATGGTGTTCGGGCAGGCGGAGTGGGTCACTGACCCCGTCGCCAAGGCCGCGCACCTGCAGGCCATGGTGGAGCGGCTGTTCCCCGGTCGCTGGCCGCAATTGCGTCCGATGACCGAGACCGAGGTCAAGGCCACGGGCCTTTTGTCGCTGCCGCTGACCGAGGCTTCCGCCAAGATTTCCGCCGCCGCACCCGGCGAAACCGATGCGGAGGCGGACAAGGGCTGGCCGGTCTGGGCCGGGCTTCTGCCGATCGCGTTCCAAATGGGCGTGCCGATCCCGGCGCCCGACCTGCCGCCCGGCACCGCGCTTCCTGCCCACGCCGCGCGCTATCGCTTCGGGGAAAAGCCCGAATGACATCTCCGCACAAACCCCGTGTGCTGTTCGTCTGCCTTGGCAACATCTGCCGCTCGCCCACCGCCGAAGGCGTGTTCCGGGCGCGGGCGGCAAAGGCCGGGCTGGCGGTCGAGGTGGACAGTTGCGGCACGGGCGGCTGGCATGCGGGCGAACCGCCGCATCCGCCTGCGGTCAAGGCCGCACTGCGGCGCGGCTATGACCTGAACGGGCTGCGCGCCCGGCAACTCACCTTGGCGGATTTCACCGCCTTTGACCATGTTCTGGTGATGGACCGCCGCAATCTCGCCGAGGCGCGCGCCCTGCAGCCCAAGGACGGCGCCACGCCGCAGCTGGTCCTCGGCTATGCGCCACAGCACGGCGATGAGGTGCCGGACCCCTGGTATTCCGGCGATTTCGACGGGGTTCTGGACATGCTGGAGGCGGCCAGTGACGGGCTGATCGCCGCCTTGCAGAGCGGCAAGCCGGCGGGGTCATGACCCGCCCGCGCGCGACTTTCAGCCTTGGCTGGCGCTTGCGCTTTCACCGGCGCCACACAGCGCCTCGGCCTGCGCACCGAAAGCCTTGTAACGCTCCCAGAACGCATCATCGCCCCGGCTTTTCGACATCCAGACCTTGTGGGCCTTTTCGGGGTCCTTGAAGAAGCTGACCGCCCGGCGCTGGTCGCTGGTCGACAAGGTCATGTTGGCGGCCTGCTCGATGCAGGCGCACAGCGAGCGCGTCGCCGCCTCGCGGTCGGATTTGTTGCAGGCGCGCTCGATGGGACCGGCAACGGCGGCGCCGGCCACAAGGGCCAGCCCTGCGGCCAGTCCGGCGGCAAGGAAATGGGATTTGGTCATGTCTCGGCCTCTGTCTGTCCACATGATCCCGTGAGGCGGGCCTGCGGATCGTATTCTGCGCAATACTATGACCGCAAGGCCCCGGGTTTTCAATGGGGCTTTGCCGCTCACCGCAGCGTCACGGGCCGGCCAGCCCTGCCGCCATTGCCCGCAGCATGGCGAGATTGCCCGCGACCACCCCCGGCGCTTCGAAATTCCGGTCGGCGGCATTGACCGCGATCACCACCCCCAGACCGGGGTTGATATAGATATACTGGCCGTAAATCCCCTGCGCCATCACCTCGCCCGGACTGGCGTTTTCGGGGATCCACCACTGGAACCCGTAGTCCGAGCCGTCGCTCGCCTGCCGGCTGGTCATGGCGATGACCCAAGGCTCCGGCACCACCTGCGCGCCCTGCCATTTGCCGCCCTGCAGCACCATCTGGCCGAAGCGGGCATAGTCGCGGGTGCGCAGGTTGAGCCCGCCCAGCACTAAGGCCACGCCCTCGCCATCGGTCAGGTAGTAAGGCGCGGCTTCCAGCCCCAGTGGCGCGAGGAGACGGCTTTCCAGAAGTTCGGGAATGTCCTTGCCGGTCGCGCCCCGCATGACCATGCCCAAGACATGGGTGTCAATCGAGACATAATGGAACCGCGCGCCGGGGTCAGCGTCGCGCGCCACCAGCCCGGCTGCAAAGGCATCCATCGAGCCGCCCAAAGCCAGAACCCGACCCATCTTGTTGATATCGCTATTAAAGTCCAGATAGTCCTCGTTGAAGGCCACGCCCGAGGACATGGTCAACACATCGCGGATCGTCGCGCCGTCATAGGCCGAGCCGGTCAGGCCGGGGGCATAGCGCACCACCGGATCGTCCAGGCTGGCAAAGGCGCCTTCGGCATTCAGGATGCCGAACAGGCTGACCAGAAAGCTTTTCGCCATCGACCAGGAAATCCGCAGGTCCTCGGCCCCGGTGCCAAGGTAATAGCTTTCATGCACCAGTTGGCCGTTCTTCAGCAGCACAAGACCAGTGATCGCGCGGTCCTTGACCCACTGCGCGGCCTCCGCCGACAGCTCGGCGGGCGGACCGGGGGGCAAGGGCGACACCGGCCCCGCGCCGCGCGACAGCGGGCGGGTCAGGAACAGCTGGTCCATGTGGCTGAAATTCTGCACGATGGTTTCGGCGTCAAACAGGCTGTTGACCGCCATCAGCCGGGTGATCTCCTCGCGCTTCCAGACTGCCGCGGCGGTGGCAAGCACAAGAAGGACGGCGATGACCTGCAGGGCGCGGCGCAGGAGGCGGGGCATGGGCGATCTCCGGTTGCGGTGCCGTCAGGCGACCACGGCCGGCCGATGGTGGCAAGGCGGAAATTGCGGGGACGCCGCGTCAGGTCCCTGTCTCAGTCTCCCTTGCGCAAAAGCCCGCGCAAGGCGTCGAAGGGGCTGTGCGGCTTGGCCGGCGCCGTGGCTTTTTCGGGGGCCATCGCGCCGGGTTTGTCATCGGGTTGCGCGGACGCCGCCTCGCCACCCGCGCCGGAATTGCGTGCCGGCGCCATGCGCAGCGCCACCGCGTTCAGGAACCTTGCGCTATCGCCCGCCGCCAGAGCCGCCGCCCCGTCGGAAATGCCGCGCAACAAATCATCCAGCCAGTCCTGATCCGCCTTGGCGAAATCATGCAGCACATAGGCGGCCACGGCGTCCTTGTGGCCGGGATGTCCGATGCCCAGCCGCACGCGGTTGTAAGCCTCGCCCAGATGCTGATGGATCGAACGCAGGCCATTGTGCCCGGCATGGCCGCCCCCGGTCTTGACGCGGGCCTTGCCGGGGGCAAGGTCCAGCTCGTCATGAAACACCGTCACCTCGTTGAGCGCGAGCTTGTAAAAGGACACTGCCGATTGCACCGACTGGCCCGACAGGTTCATGAAGGTCTCGGGTTTCAGAAGCACGACCTTTTCCAGCCCCAGCCGCCCCTCGGCCGCCAGCCCGTGATGCGCCTTCCGCCACGGGCCAAAGCCATGGTCGGCGGCGATGCGGTCCAGCGCCATGAAACCGATGTTGTGGCGGTTGCCCGCATATTTCGCGCCCGGATTTCCAAGCCCCACGAAAAGCCGCATGCCCATCTCCCTTGCCGGCCCCGCAATCTCATGACCGCCCGCGCATGGCAAGCCTTGCGTGGCTTGACTTGCCCCGAGGCGCGGGCCAGCTATGGGAAAAACGGAGCAGCGCTTGCGGATCACGGTTGTCGCCTCGATGCGGAACGAGGGGCCCTTCATCGTCGAATGGGTCAGCTGGTATCGCATGCTGGGCTTCAGCGATGTGGTCGTCGTGACCAACAACTGCACCGACCGCTCGCCCGACCTTCTGGACGCGCTGGAGGCGGCGAAGCTGGTGCATCACATCCGCTGCAATGTGGAGCCGGGCAAGCGGATCACCCATCGCAAGCTGGCCGCCGCCGCCGAACACAAGGCCGTCCGGCGGGCGGACTGGCTGCTGGTCTGCGACGTCGACGAGTTTCTGGTGATCCACAAGGGCACGGGCAAGATCGACGCGCTGATCGGCACCCAGCCGGAAGATGCCCCCTTTGCCGCCATGGCCTTCAACTGGCGGGTGTTCGGCACCGGCGGCGTCAAGCGGTTCGAGGACCGCCCCGTGCATCAGCAATTCGCCTTCGGCCTGCCGCTGGAGCGGGCCTTGTCGCGCCATATCAAGGTGTTGCACCGCCAGCCGCGCTGGTTTCAGGCGCTTGGTGAACACGGGCCGCGCGGCTGGGATCTGGCGCGCTTTCAGCGCAACCCCGAAGATCCGGGCATGCAGATGGTCAACGCCAAGGGGCAGGAGGTGCCCGACTGGAACCCCGACGGGCGCTACATGCGCCACCTGCCCGAGGCGCTGGCCACGCATGAGGGGGCGCAGATGAACCATTACATGCTGCGCTCGGAGGAAAGCTATTCCTTGAAAGCGGGCACGCAGGCGCCGGTCACGCTGTCGCTGCGCTATACCGACACCTACCGGCGCCGCGCCAATGCCGACCCGGAAACCGACAGTTCCGCCTTCCGCCATGCCGAGGCCTTCGCCGAGGTGCAGGCAAGCACCATGGCGCTGCCCGGCGTCGCGCGGCTGCATGCGCTGTGCTGCGCCGACCATCTGCGGCTGATCGCCGAGAAGCACGACCGCCGGGTCGAGGAGGATCCGCGCTGGCATGCCTTTCTGGCCGCAGCCGAGGCCGCCGGGCAGGCCGGGGCGTGAGCGCGCCGGGTTTCCGGCGGCTTTGGGACCGCGCCCCCTTCACGGTGGAGTTTCTGGACGGGACAGGGGGCGATCTGGTGATCGCTTTTGCCTCGATCGGCCATGACCCGAGCCGGCCGCCCTCGCCCGAGTTTGTCGCCACCGCGACCGGGCGCGGCACGACGGCCTATCCCCGCCGCGCGCTCTTTGTGCAGGACGCGGGCCGTGGCTGGGCGAGCGACCCCGGCTTTGCCCCCGCCCTTCTGGCCGCCGTCGGCGCCGTGCGGGCCATGGCCCCTGTCGCGCGCATTGCCTGCCTCGGCCTGTCGATGGGCGGCTTTGCCGCGCTGGCCGCGATGCAGGTGCTGCCGGTCGAAGTGACGCTCGCCTTCGGTCCGCAGCGCCGGGTTCTGGGCCGGGGGCCGGACCGCTGGTCGGGCTGGACGGGGCGGATTTCTGCGACCCCCTACCCCGTCGCCCCCCTGCCCGGGCCGGGTCAGGGCTGGGCCTGCGTCTTTCACGGGCTGGTCGATGACGGGGCCGAGGCGATGGCCTTTGCGCTGCAACCCGGGACCGATCATTTCCTGTTTGCCGGCCAAGGCCATTCCGACCTCGTGCCGCATCTGAAGGCGCGTGGCGTGCTGGCGGGGCTGATGGAGGCTGCCCTTGCCGGCGACCGGCGACGGCTGATCCGCATCGCGGGATCGGCGGGCGGTGTGCGGCGCAAGGCATGATCGCAATACAAAGGCGCGGCAGGTTGCCCTGCCGCGCCCTTTTTCGCCCGAAGGCGAGTGATTACTCGGCCGAAGCGGCCAGACCCGAGGGGGCGGCAATGTTCGCCACGGCGAAATTGCGTGCCACGGTCGGCTTGGCGCCGGCGGGCAGTTCGATTTCGTTGATGTGGATCACATCGCCGATCTGCTTGCCGGTCAGGTCCACGGTGATGTGGTCCGGAATGTCACCGGCGGTGACTTCCAGTTCCACTTCGTGACGCACGACAGTCAGGGTGCCGCCGCGCTTCAGGCCCGGCGAGGCCTCGTGGTTGATGAAGTCGACGTGGATGAAGAGTTCGATCTTCGATTCGTCATGGATGCGCATGAAATCGACGTGGGTCGGCAGGTCCTTGACCACATCGCGCTGCACGCCGCGGCAGATCACATGCACGTCGGGCTGGCCTTCAACCTTGAGGTTGAACAGCGACTGCAGGAACCGGCCCTGCTTCAGGCGCTTCAAGAGGTAGTTGTAGTTGATGTTCAGAGCGACCGGCTCCTTGCCGTCGCCATAAACGATACCGGGTACGTTGCCCTCACGACGAGCTTGACGAGCGGCCCCCTTGCCTGTCCCCGTCCGTACCGCGGCGCTGAAATCTTGTGCTTCACGAGCCATGGTTCTTCTCCTAAATAAGTCCGCCATCCTCCAAGGGTGCATGGCGCGACCGGGGGCCTATAGCGGGGAATCGGTCAAAGGGAAAGCAGGAATTTCGCCCGGGAGCGACAAAGCCCGTGTCGGCGGGAAGATAGCCGCGGCCGTGCGCCAAGGCTAGCAGTGGCGTCTGATCGGTCCGAGATTTCCATGTCCTTCCTTGCCCTCCTGTCGATTTCACGCCCCGCGGTGGCGGCCTTTGCCGCAATGGGCATCCTGTGGGGCACCTTCGCCGCCGCCCTGCCCGACCTCAAAGCCATGCTCGGGGTGGACGAGGCGCAGATGGGCCTCCTGATGTTCCTGACCCCGGTGGCCGCCGTTTCGGCCATGTTGATCGCACCTGCGGCAGGCGTGGCCTTTGGCCGGGTGGCCCTGCCGGTCGCAGCGGCGCTGATGTGCTTCGGTTTCGCCCTGCCGGGACAGGCGGCGGAAATCTGGATGTTTCCCATCGCCATGATGGCAGCCGGATTCGGCACCGGGCTGACCGATGTGCTGATGAACGCCCGCGTGGCGGCGATGGAAAGCCAGCGCGGGCTGCATCTGATGAACCTGTGCCATGCCGCCTATTCCTTCGGCTATGCCGGCGGCTCGCTGCTGACCGGAGTGTTGCGGCAGGCGGAATGGTCGCCCGGCTGGGTGCTGGGCAGCATGGCTGTGCTGGCCGCGCTCCTGTGCCTGCTGACGCTGGAAGAGGACGGCCGCATCGACGGCCTCGCCCGCCCGCCCAAGGGCACGAGCGCGGGCCTCGGGCTGGTGCCGATGTTCGGCGGGGCGATGGTATTCATCGCCTTCCTGACCGAAAACGCCGCCGAGAACTGGTCGGCGCTGCATATCGAGCAGACCCTTGGCGGCTCGCCCTCGCATGGGGCGCTGGGGCCGGCGACGCTGGCGCTGACCATGGGAATCGCCCGGCTGGTCGGTCAGGGCGTGGCGGGCCGGATCAATCCGATCCGGCTGCTGACCGCCGGGGCGGCGATTTCGGCCACCGGGGCGCTCTGTGTCGGCGGCGCGGTGTCGCCCGCCATGGCCTATGCCGGCTTCGTCATCATGGGCATCGGCTCGTCAGTGATCGCGCCGACGACCTTTTCGCTGGTCGGTGCCCGCGCCGCGCCCGAGGCCCGCGCCCGCGCGGTGGCCCGCGCCACGCTTCTGGGCTATTTCGGCTATTTCATCGGCCCGCCGGGCTTTGGCTTTGTCGCCGGAACCCTTGGCCTGCGCTTTGCCTTCGTCTTCGCCGCCGCCGCGCTGATCCTTGTGCCGCTGCTTGCCCGCCTCTTGGTGCGCCGCGGCTGAGCCTCGTCGTCGACGCTGTCGCTCCTCGGCGGTCTCGACGAGAAGCCGCAGGCGCACGAGGAGGAACGGGGTCGGGCGAACGACAGAAAATGTCGCGCGCGGGGGTGATCTTTCGCCCGCCACAGGCTATCCCGGCCCCGCGCGCGACAGGAGTTTGAACCCATGGCCTATTTTCTCGGCGTTGACACCGGCGGCACCTATACGGATGCCGTGATCGTGGACGAGGCCGCCGACCGGGTGATCGGCAAGGCCAAGTCCTTGACCACGCGCGAGGATCTGGCGCTGGGGATCGGCCGGGCGGTGGACGCCGCGCTGGCGGGGGCGCAGGTGGCGGCACGCGATGTCTCGCTGGTCTCGCTGTCCACCACGCTGGCCACCAATGCGCTGGTCGAAGGTCAGGGCGGGCGCGTGGCGCTGGTCTTCATCGGCTTTGACGGCGGCGATCTGGAACGCGGCGGGCTGACCGAGGCGCTGAAGGGCGATCCGGTGATCCTTCTGGACGGTGGTCACAGCCATGCCGGGACCGAAGCCGCCGCCTTTGATGCCGCCGGGCTGGAGGCGCAGCTGGTCGAACTGGCCGACAGCGTCATGGGCTTTGCCGTCGCCGCCCGCTTTGCCACCCGCAACCCCGCCCATGAGGTCGCCGCGCGCGAGGTGATCCGCCGCGTCACCGGCCGGCCCGTGACCTGCTCGCACGAGCTGTCCGCCAACCTGAACGGCCCGAAGCGGGCGCTGACCGCCGTGCTGAACGCCCGGCTGATCGGCATGATCGACCGGCTGGTCGCGGCCTGCGAGCGCCACCTGCTTGCCGTCGGCATCGACGCGCCCCTGATGGTGGTGCGCGGCGACGGCGCGCTGATCTCGGCGGCCATGGTGCGCGAGCGGCCGATCGAGACGATTCTCTCCGGCCCCGCCGCCTCGATCGTCGGCGCGCGCTGGCTGACCGGCGCGGCGGATGCGCTGGTCTCCGACATCGGCGGCACGACGACCGATGTGGCGCTGCTGAAGGACGGCCTGCCCGAGATCGACCCGGCCGGCGCCCGCGTCGGCGGCTTCCGCACCATGGTCGAGGCAGTGGCGATGCGCACCACCGGGCTGGGTGGCGACAGCGAGGTGCATCTGAAGACCGAAGGGCTGCAGGGCGGGCTGCGCCTTGGTCCGCGCCGGCTGATGCCGGTGTCGCTGCTGGCGGAGACCGAGGGCGAGATGGTGCATGCCGCGCTGGACCGGGCGCTGTCGACCGAGACGGCGGGCGAGTTCGATGGCCGTTTCGTGGTGCCGATGGGGGGCAATGCCGGCGGGCTGAATGCCCGCGAGGCCGCCGTGCTGGCCCGCATCACCCGGCCCATGCCGCTGGCCGCAGCGCTGACCAGCCGCATCGAGGTCGCGGCGCTGGAACGCCTTGTCGCCCGCGGGCTGGTCATGCTTTCGGGCGTGACGCCGTCGGATGCCAGCCATGCGCTCGACCGGCTGGACAGCTGGAACAAACCCGCCGCCGTCAAGGCGCTGACGCTGCTCGCGCGCCGCCGCAATGGCGCGGGCGAGCGCTTTGCCAAGGGGCCGGAGGTGCTGGCACAGGCGATCATCGACCAGCTCACGGCGCAGACCGTGGACTGCCTGCTGGAAGCCGCCTTTGACGAGGACACCGCCTTCGAAGGTCAGGACAGCGACGCCCTGGCCCGGCATCCGCTGGTGAAAGCCGGGCTGCGGGGCCATCGCGGCATCGTGGAACTCAACGCCCGCCTCGGCGTGCCGGTGATCGGGCTCGGCGCCTCGGCCCCCTCCTATTACGGCGCGGTGGGCGCGGTTCTGGGCTGCGAGATGATCCTGCCGGAACATGCCGGGGTCGCCAATGCCATCGGCGCGGTGGTGGGACAGGTCAGCCAGAAGGTGACCGCCATTGTCACCTCGCCCGCCGAAGGCCGCTTTGTCGCCCATCTGCCGGGCGGCCTTGAGAATTTCGCCAGCGCCACCGCCGCGCTGGATGCGCTGGAGGCCGCGCTGCGGATCGAGGCCGAGACCCGCGCCCGTAGCGCCGGCGCCGAAGATCTGCGCCTGACTGCGACGCGCGACCTGCGCGAGGTCGACATCGAAGGCCGCAAGATGTTCGTCGAGGCCTCGGTCTCGGTCACCGCCGCAGGCCGCCCCCGCGTCGCCCACTGACACGGGCCGATTTCTTGCCAGAAATCGAACCGGAAAATTGCAATTTTCCGGTTCGGAGTTTTGCAAAACTCCGGGGTCGCGGCAGGTCTGCAGCGCTGGTTGCCTGCGGCCAACCCCCGGGCATGGGCCGGCTTCGCAAATCCGCGCCGGCCTTGCCTTTTTCCTCTTGACGCCCCCCGCGCCTCGTCTTATCCCCCGCGCCAGTGGCTGGGTAGCTCAGTTGGTTAGAGCACGTGACTCATAATCACGGGGTCGGGAGTTCAAGTCTCCCCCCCGCCACCAAATCCCCCCAAGAGACATTGCGGACCACTGACACAAGCCGGCACTCGCGGCTTCAGAAGTCGCGGATGAGTGGCAACCGGACGGGTCGTTTGTGCAGGGCAGACGCGAAACAGGGCGATGCCCTCCTCCGCGCCTTGTCCTGTAGTCGGATCAAACGCCGCGCGCGGCGTCAGGCCGGCTGAAACCGGGCAAACAGCACATTGTCTTCCAGCGCGACATGCGCGGCAAGATCGGTGGCGAACTTGTCGAGCCCGGTGTAAAGCGCGGTCCAGCTGCGGCAGGCGCCTTCGGGCAGGGTCAGGTCGCGGGTGATGCGGCGCACATTGCCCAGAAGCTGATCCACCTCGTCATGCTCGCTGCGCATCGCGGCGATCGGATGGGCGATCATCGGATGGCCCCCGGCCCGCATCATCGGGAACAGCACCTGTTCTTCCTTCTGCATGTGGCTGTCCAGCCCCGAGGCCAGCGCCACCAGCGCCTCGGTCAGGCCAAGGGGGGCCTCGTCATGGTCGCCATGCACGGTTTCCACCTTTTGCGCCAGCGGGATCAGCCAGTCCAGCTCCTCGCGGTGGATGTCGTGAAAGCGGATCAGGATATGGTCGATCAGCGCGTCGGTTTCGGCGGGCGGCTGGTGCGCCGCGCGGGCCAGCAGCGTCTGAAGCTCGGTCATCACCGCGCCAAGGTCGCGCGCCTGATGGGCGCAGGCGGTGGCCAGCGATTCCCCGCCGCCACAGCAAAAGCCGATGCCCGCGCGGCGGAAGACTTCGGTCGAGCCGGGCAGCCTTTCGGCAATCTCGCCTACGGTGGTGTCGGGGGTCAGGGTCCATCCAGTCATGTCATGCACTTTCATCAGGGGTCCAGGGGGTGGCGGCGGGTGCGGCCAGCCGCAGCAGATCGACTGCCCGGGCGGCGATCTGGGCAGTCACGGCGGCAAGGCTATCGGGGCGCAGGTAAAAGGCCGGAACCGGGGGCAGGATCACCGCCCCCATCTCGGTCGCGGCGGTCATGTTGCGCAGATGTGCCAGCGTCAGCGGGGCTTCGCGCGCCAGCAGCACCAGCGGGCGACGCTCTTTCAGCTGCACGCTGGCCGCGCGGGTCAGCAGGCTGTCGTCCAGCCCATGCGCGATGGCCGCAAGGCTGCGCATCGAACAGGGCGCGACGATCATGCCGGCGACGGGGCTGGAGCCCGAGGCGATGGACGCCCCGAGGTTGCGGACATCGTGAATGCGGGTTGCAAGGCTGCAGAGCCGGGCCTTGGCGTCGGGGCCGATTTCCTCGGCCAGCGTGCGCTCGGCCATGGGCGAGATCACCAGATCCACCTCTGCCGCCAAGCTGCGCAAGACCCGCGCGCAATCCAGCGCCAGGGCCGCCCCCGAGGCGCCCGAGACGCCCAGCACCACCCGCAGGCTCATCTCGGCACCTCCACCAGCAACCTCGCCGCCCCGGCGTAATCCAGCGCCAAGGCCAAACCCGCAGCCCCGGAGCCGCCCACGATCACCCGCCGGCTCATCCTGGCCGCTCCGCTGGCAACTCCGGCGCCCGAGCGCGATCCGACGCCAAGGCGGAGGCATCCCCGCCCCTCAGGCACCACCCGCCCGGTCATCGCAGCACCCCCGCGAGCAGCTCGGCCGCCCGCGCGGCATGCCCCGGGTCAAGCGTCATCACCCGGCCCCAGTCGCGCGTCGTCTCCGAGCCGATCTTGGTGGTGGCATCCAGCCCGAGCTTGCCGGCAAGCCCCTCGCGCGGGCTGGAGAAATCAAGGTAATCCATCGGCGTGCCGTCGATCACCATCAGGTCGCGCGCCGGGTCCATCCGGGTCGACAGCGCCCAAAGCACGTCGTCCCAGTTGCGCGGATCAATGTCGTCATCGACCACGACGATCATCTTGGTATAGCTGAACTGCGGCAGCATGCCCCAAAGCGCCATCATCACCCGCCGGGCCTGCCCGGGATAGCGCTTGGCGATCTTCACCACCGCCATGCGATAGGAACAGGCGGCGGGCGGCAGCCAGAGATCCTGCACTTCAGGGATCTGGGCGCGGATGACGGGCAGCGCCAGATCGTTGAACACCTCGCCGATGACGGAGGGTTCATCCGGCGGGCGGCCGGTCACAGTGGTCAGGTAAAGCGGATCGGGCCGGCAGGTTATGGCACTGACCTGCAGCACCGGAAAGGGTTCGGCGGCGTTGTAATAGCCGGTATGGTCGCCAAACGGGCCTTCGGGGGCGGTGTCGCCGGGGTGGACCCAGCCCTCGATCACGATCTCGGCCCGTGCGGGCACCATCAGCGGCACTGTCGCAGCCGGGGCGATCTCGGCCCGCGCGCCGCGCAGCACGCCCGAGAAGGTCAGCTCCGACACGGTTTCCGGCAGCGGCAGCGCGGCCGACAGCAAGAGCGCCGGGTCGCAGCCCAACGCCACGGCGACCGGCATCGGTTCCTGCGCCCGCATCCAGCTGCGGTGATGCGCCGCGCCGCCGCGATGGGCCAGCCAGCGCAGGATCAGCCGGTCCGGCCCGATCACCTGCGCGCGGTAGACGCCAAGGTTGTAGTCCTGCAGGTCATCGGCCTGCCCGCCGAAGGGCCGCGTGATGACCACGGGCCAGGTGATGAGCGGCCCGGCATCGCCCGGCCAGGGCAGCTGAACCGGGATTTCGGTCAGGTCGCGCAGCCGCTCGGCCTGCACCGGCGGGCGCTTCTGCAGCCGGGCGCGGGTGCTGAGCGCGGCGCGCAGCATGGGCCAGCGCGACAGCGCGTCGCGCATGCCGGCAACCGGGGCGGGCGCGCGCAGGGCGGCCAGAAAGGCGCCAAGATCGCCCACCCGATCCGGCGCCACGCCAAGACCCGCCGCAACTCTTGCCCTTGTGCCGAAAAGATTTCCCACCACCGGCATGCCCGCCGGCTGTCCCGCCACCGTCGCCGCGTCAAAGCGCAGCGCCGGGCCGCGAGCCTGCAGCGCCTGCAGCAGCACGGCGGTCATTTCGTGCCGGGTCTCCACCGGGGCGGCAATGGCTGCCAGATCGCCCTGCCCCGACAGATGGTCGAGAAAGGCGCGCAGGTCGGGAAAGGGAGGCAGGTCGCGCATCGGTCCTGGGCGGCTGGGGGAACAGAACCCTCCCATATCTTGGCCGCGCGGGGCGGGACTTGACGATTGTCAAGGTTCGCGCCCCGGCCCGGCCCTATCGCTGCGGCACCATCCCCGCAGCACCGCCCGAGATCATGCTCCCCCAGGTTCCCCTCCCCCTTCTGCCGCCGCTCCTGCCCCTGAACCTTGCCCTCTCGCGGCTGATGCGCGGGATTGTCGCCCGGCACCCGGCGATTCTGCGCCGCCTTGGACCGCATGCCACGGCGCGGATCCTGCTGGATGTCACCGACGCCCCGTTTCCGCTGTTGTTCGAGCCGGCGCGGCAGCGGGTCAGCGCCCATCGCCGCGCCACACTGCCCACGGCCGATGCGGTGATCCGCGGCAAGCTGGCGGCGTTTCTGGCGATGCTGCATGGCGGGGTGGATGGCGACGCGCTGTTCTTTTCCGGTGCGCTGGCGATTTCGGGCGATACCGCCGCGGTGCTGGCCTTGCGCAATGCGCTGGACGATGCCGAACTGGACCTGAGCGAGGAACTGCTGGCGCTTTCGGGCCGCGCCGCGCCGGTGCTGCAACCGGCGCTTGCCCTTGTCGCGCGCCGCACCGGGCTGGCGCTGTCGCGGCAGGAGGGGCTGGCATGATGGAACTGGTCTGCCCCGCCGGCACTCCCGCCGCCCTGCGCGCCGCCGTCGAGGCCGGCGCCCATGCCGTCTATTGCGGTTTTGCCGATGAAACCAACGCCCGCAACTTCCCCGGCCTGAACTTCTCGCGGCAGGAGATGGCCGAGGCCGTGGCCTTTGCCCATGCGCGCGGCGCCAAGGTGCTGGTGGCGATCAACACCTTTCCGCGCGCCGGCGATCAGGCGCTGTGGCATCGCGCGGTCGCGGATGCGGCCCGCGCCGGGGCGGATGCGGTGATCCTCGCCGACCCCGGCCTGCTGGCCTTTGCCGCCGAGCGTCACCCCGGTTTGCGGCTGCACCTGTCGGTGCAGGCCGCCGCCGCCAATCCCGATGCGATCAACCTTTACGCCACGGCCTTTGGCGTCCGCCGCGTCGTGCTGCCGCGTGTCCTGACAGTGGCCGAAATCGCCGCCATCAACCGCGAGGTCGATGTCGAGACCGAAGTCTTTGTCTTTGGCGGGTTGTGCGTCATGGCCGAGGGGCGCTGTTCGCTGTCCTCCTGGGCGACGGGGCTGTCGCCCAACATGAACGGCGTCTGTTCGCCCGCCAGCCATGTCAGCTATTCCGACGTGCAAGGCCAAAGCGAGGCGCGGCTGGCCGACTGGCTGATCCACCGCACGGCCAAGGGGGCCTCGGTGCCCTATCCGACGCTGTGCAAGGGCTGTTTCACCTCGGCCGATGGCAAGGGGGCGGTGCAGACCGGACATATCTTCGAAGACCCGGTCAGCCTTGATGCGACACAGCTAATCCCGGCCCTGCAACGCGCCGGCGTGCGGGCGCTGAAGATCGAAGGGCGGCAGCGGTCGCGGGCCTATGTCGCGCAGGTGGTCCGTGCCTTCCGCGCGGCGGTCGAGGCGGCCGAAGCCGGCGCGCCGATGCCTGAAAGCCTGCTGGCCAGCCTGACCGAAGGGCAAGCGGCCACGACGGGCTCCTATGCCAAGACCTGGAGATAGACCGATGGACCTGACGGTTGGCGCCAATGCCTTTTTCTGGTCCGCCGCGGCGGTGCGCGCGTTTTATGCGGCGCTGGCGCAAACGCCGGTGGCCCGCGTCGCGCTGGGCGAATGGGTCTGCTCGAAACGCCTGCCGTTCTGGCAGGATGAAATCCCCCATGCCGTCGACACCCTGAGGGCGGCGGGCAAGGAGGTGGTGATCAGCTCGCTCACCCTCATCACCCTGCCGCGCGAGCGGCGCCAGACCGCCGAACTGGCCGAAATGGGCCTGCCGGTCGAGATCAACGACCTGAGCGTGCTGCGCCATCTGCCGGACGGTGCGGCCTTCTGGGTGGGGCCGGTGGTGAACGTCTACAACGAGGGCACGCTGGAATGGCTGGCCCGCCGTGGCGCCACCCGGATCTGCCTGCCGCCGGAACTGCCGCTGGCCTCGGTCGCCCGGCTGGCCGAGGCGGGACGGGCGGCAGGGGTCGCGGTCGAGGTCTGGGGTCATGGTCGCGCGCCCCTGGCCATTTCGGCGCGCTGCTATCACGCGCGGCTGCATGACCGGGCCAAGGACAGCTGCCAGTTCGTCTGCGCCGATGATCCCGACGGGCGCGATGTCGATACGCTGGACGGGCGGGCCTTCCTGACGGTGAACGGCGTGCAGACGCTGGGCCGGGCAGTGACGACGGTCGCCCACCAGATCGCCGAGCTGCGCGCCGCCGGGGTTTCTGCCCTGCGCCTGTCGCCGCATGTCGGGGATTTCGCCGGCGTAGTGCGGGCCTATGCCGCCGCCTTGCAGGGCCAGACGGACCTCGGCGCGGACCTGGCCGGGCTGATGCCGGGCGCGACCTTTTGCGACGGCTTCCTTGCCGGGCAGGCGGGCGCGGCCATGACCGGCGGCTGAACGCCTGCCGGGCGCAGTCAGCCGGGGCGCGGCGCGGGGCTGGCCGGGTTTGAGGCCGGGCGCGACAGGCTGCGATGGCTGTCTTGCCGGGCAGGCGGGAGCCGGAATGACCGGCGCCTGAACACCTGCCGGTCATGATGCTTCAGGCCGAGCGGGGCGCGGCAGTCCGGCTTTCCAGATCGCCCCGCTTGCAGACCTCGTCCAGCAGCAGGTCAAGGTCGGCCAGTTGCGTGCGGTGGTTGCACAGCGCAACCCGCAGGCAGAACCGGCCGCGCAGTGTGGTGCCCGAGGGCGCTGCGATGCCGGTTTCCTGCAGCTGGAACAGGATCTCGTGGTTCAGCCGGTCCAGTGCGGGTTCGTCCATCTCGCCGGGATTGTAGCGGAAACAGACGATGCTGGTGGCCACCGGGGCCAGCAGCTCCAGCCGCGGATCGGCCTTGATGCGGTCGGCCAGATGGCGGGCCTGCGCCACGTTGCGGTCGATCAGGGCGCCGAACCGCGCCACGCCGTGATGCTTCAGCATCATCCACAGCTTCAGCGCGCGAAAGCTGCGGGTGGTTTCCAGCGTGTAATGGTGCAGGAACTCGGTCGCGGCCAGACCGCGTTCGGCCTGTTCCAGATACTCGGCCTCCTCGGCAAAGGTCTCGCGGTGCAGCCGCCGGTCGCGGATCACCACGCAACCGACATCGAAGGGGGCGTGCAACCATTTGTGCAAGTCCATCGCCAGCGAATCCGCCCGCTCCATCCCAGCGACAAGGCCGGCGCTGCGCGGGGCGATGGCCAGAAGCGCCCCGATGCAGCCGTCGACATGCAGCCAGATGCCATGGCGCCGGCACAGGTCGGCCACCGCATTCAGATCGTCGACCGAGCCGGTGTTGGTGGTGCCCGCCGTGGCGATCACGCAGGCCGGGCGGATGCCCCGGGCAAGGTCGTCCGCGATCAGCCCTTCCAGAGCGGCAAGGTCCATGCGGAAATCGGCGTCAGTCGGCACCCGGCGCAGGGCGTTCAGGCCAAGGCCCAGCAGGTTCATCGCCTTCTTGTGGCAGCTGTGCACCTGATCCGAGGCGTAGAAGGCCAGGGGTTGCGGCAGGGCGTCAAGCCCCTCATGCCGCAGGTCCACCCCCGCCATGGCGTTGCGCGCCGCCGTCAGGCCGATGATGTTGGCCATCGAGCCGCCCGACACCAGCGCGGCGCTGGCGCCTTCGGGAAAGCCCATCATCTGGCAGATCCAGCCCGTCACCTGCCGGTCCACCGCCGTCGCCGCCGTATCCCCGCCGCCGAGGTTGGAGCCATCGACCGCAGCGAGGAAATCACCCAGCGCCCCGGTCAGGTCGCCCGCCCCCATGTACCAGCTGAAGAACCGCGGATGCACATTGCCCATGGCATGAGGCAAGACACCCTCTGCCACTTCGGCATAGACCTCGGCCAAGGGCTGCGGCGCAACCGGCAGCGGTTGGCGAAACCGCGCGCGGGCCGCATTGGGCATCGGCTGCCAGACCGGACCGTCCCGCAGACCCGAGATCCGGGCAATCGCATCGTCTACCGCCGCATGGGCCACCGTGCGGAATTCGGCCCAGCCGGGCGGGTCCAGCGAGTCGCGCTCGCCGGTCCGGTCCGTCGCCTCCATGATCGCCTCCTCAGTCCAGCTGATAGCCAGGGGTTGACCGGGAAATCTCCATCTCGGCCTCGTCCATCGCTTCGGGGATCGCCTCGAACAGCGGCGTCGTCAGATAACGTTCGCTGGTGTCGGGCAAGATCGCCAGAATGACCGTGCCGGGGGCTGCCGTCTCGGCAATGCCCAGCGCCACGGCAAAGGAGGCGCCGCCCGAAATGCCGGTCATGATGCCCTCGTGCCGGGCGAGCTTGCGCGCCCAGTCGATCCCGGCGCTGCCGGCCACGGTCACCAGCTGGTCATAGCCGCGCTGGTCGATCGCCTCTTGCAGCACATTGGGGATGAAATCCGGCGTCCAGCCTTGAATCGGATGCGGCTCGAAGGCGGGATGGGTCTTGGCCGGGGCGCCGCCCGGCCCGCGTTCCTGCTTCACGCCGCTGGTCAGCAGCGCCGCGTTCGCCGGCTCGGCCAGAACGATCTTCGTCTGCGGCCGTTCGCGGCGCAGCACCCGCGCCAGGCCCGTCACCGTGCCGCCGGTGCCGTAACCCGTCACCACATAATCCAGCCGGTCGCCGGCGAAATCCGCCATGATCTCGCGGGCAGTGGTGGCCTCGTGGATATCGGCATTCGCCTCGGTCTCGAATTGCCGGGCGAGGAACCAGCCATGCTTGGCCGCAAGGTCGGCGGCCTTGGCATACATCCCCGTCCCCTTCTGCGCCCGCGGCGTCAGGATCACCTTGGCCCCGAGCATCCGCATCAGCTTGCGCCGCTCGACCGAGAAGCTGTCGGCCATGGTGACAACCAGCGGATAGCCTTTTTGCGCGCAGACCATGGCCAGCCCGATGCCGGTATTGCCGCTGGTCGCCTCCACCACGGTCTGACCGGGCTTCAGCGTGCCGTTGCGCTCGGCCGCCTCGATGATGTTCAACGCCAGCCGGTCCTTGACCGAGGCGGCGGGATTGAAGAACTCGGCCTTGACGTAAAGCCGCACCCCCTTGGGCGCGAGATTGTTGACCCGGATGGCAGGCGTATCGCCCACGGTGTCAAGGATGCTTTCGTAAAGTCGTCCGCGCCCGGCAGTCGTTCTGATCGCTTGTGCGTCCATGGCGGTTTCTCCCTTTTGCCAGCCTTTTGGCCAGCCTACGCCATTTTGCACCCGGGGGCTTGAACAAGTTCTGAAGATTTCATGAAGAAGCCGCCGGTTCTGGTGTATCCTGCCGCATGATCTGGACTTTTGGCGCATACCGGATCGACCCGGAACGGCATGAACTGACCCGGGACGGCCGGCCCGTCGGGGTTGAGCCGCAGGTCTTTGCCGCGATCCTTTATCTCATGGGCCAGCGCGACCGGATGGTGCCGCGGGACGAGCTGGCCAATGCGGTCTGGCCCGGCGGCGCGGTTTCGGATGCCAGCATCGCGGGCCGCATCAAGGCGGCGCGGGCGGCCCTGGGCGATGACGGGACACGGCAGGAAGTGATCCGCACCGTGCATGGTCTGGGCTTTCGCTTCGTGGCGCCGGTAAGCGCAAGCCCCGACCCGGGCCTTGCGCCCCTTGGTCGCCCCTCGGTCGCCGTCCTGCCCCTGCGCATCCTCGGATCCGGCGACGGGCTGTCGATTCTGGCCGAGGCCATCCCGCACGAGATCATCCTTGCACTGTCGCGCCTGCGCTGGATCGCGGTGACGGCGCGCGGCTCGTCCTTCCGCTTCCGGCAGGAGGCCCCCGACTTCGGCCTTGTCGCCGGCACGCTCGGGGTGCGCTATGTGCTGTCGGGCCTGCTGGAAGAAACCGCCGGCCGGGTGCAGGTGACCGTGGAGCTGACCGACTGCCGGAATGCCGAGGTGATCTGGGCCGACCGCATCGCCCGCCCGCGCGAGGGCCTTGCCGAATTGCGCGCCGTGATCGTGGCACGCATCATCGCGGCGCTGGACCTGCGGGTGCCGGAAAACGAGGCCCGTCAGGCCGAGTTGCGCGGTTCGGCCGCCTTCGATGCCTGGGCAAGCTTCCATCTGGGCCTGCGCCACCTTTACCGCTTCACCGCGCCCGACAATGCCCTTGCCAAAGGTCACTTCGAACGCGCCGTAGCCCTTGATCCCGGTTTTGCCCGGGCCGAAGCCGGGCTTTCGTTCACCAGCTTCATCGAGGCCTTCCTGCGCATCGTCCCCGACGTGCCTGCCGCGGCCCGCGCCGCGCGGCGCCATGCCGAGCGCGGCCTGGAGCTGGATCCGCTGGACCCGTTCGTGAATTTCACCATGGGCCGCGCCCATTGGCTGACCGACGAGGCGGAAACCGCCCGGTTCTGGCTGGCGCGCGCCACCGCGCTCAACCCGAATTACGCGCAAGGTTTCTATGCCGCCGGGTTCACCGCAATGCTGATCGGCGATGCCCCGGCCTGCGAGGCCGCGATCGACGCGGCGCTGGAGCTCAGCCCGATCGACCCGCTGCTTTATGGCATGTTCGGCGTGCGCGCCCAGATGCTGATCCAGCAGGGCAAGTTCGCGGCCGCAGCGCGCTGGGCGGAGCGGGCCGCCACTGCGCCGGGGGCGCATCACCTGATCGCGCTCATCGCCGTCGCGGCCTGCGGGCTGGCGGGCAATGCCGCGCAGGCCGCGCGATGGGCCGACACTGCCCGCGCCAAACGCCAGGACCTGTCTGCCCCCGACTTTTCCCGCGCCTTCCCGATCCGCAACGCCGAAACTCGCCAGCTGATCGAGGCCACGCTGCGCGGTCAGGGGTTTTGAAGCCGCGGCTCCCGCGGCCCCCCCTCTTTCAGACCACGCCTTCCACAATCGACAACTCGCGGTCGGACATGCGCGCCGCAAAGGGCAGTGATGCCTGATAGTCGGGGTCGCGATAGGCCGCTTGCGCGGTCTCAAAGCTGTCAAAGCGGATCAGGAACTGCCGCGGAAAGTCGGTCCCCTCGACGGTTTCGATGCGCCCCTTGCCGGCGATGAGCTCGGCCTTGTAGCGCTGCGCCACAAGGTTGAACAGCCTGACATAGGCCTGCTGCGCCTCGGCGTCCCGGATTGGTCCGGCCTTGACGATCCAATAGCCTGCCATCTTTCTCTCCTTCAAAACGAACGACCCAGGTCTTTTGCCCGCTCCAACGCCGCAAGGCGATCCCCTTCCGCCCCCAGCGCCCCGTGCAGGAGTTCCAGCGCCGCATCGTCGATGCCGCAATACCGGGCGATGCCGGTCACAAGCTGGGTGCGCATCGCGCTGTCATAGCCGCGCTTGGCGTATTGGCCGGCATCGCTGGCGGCAACGCCCAGAAACAGCGCCTTGCGCTGGGCAAGCTTGCGGTCGCCATAGGCCCAGCCATTGTTCCAGACCCGGTCGATCCAGCCCTTTGTCGCGGCGGGAACCGACCACCACCAGACCGGAAAGACGAAGGCCAGCGCCTCGTGCCGGGCGATGCGCGCCTGCTCGGCCAGCACGGCGGGGCTGTAGGCCTTGCGCGGATTGTCCCAGTCGGGTTCGTCCGCGGGATCGAGGCGAGGGTCGAAGCCTTCGGACCGCAGGTCGGCGATTTCGCTCTGGTGGCCGGCCGCGTGCAGGCCGGCCACGAAACTGTCCAGCACCGCACCGCAAAAGCCGTCACGGCGCGGGTGGTCGAAGACGATCAGAACCTTCATGCCAGTACCCCAGACCAGGTATCGCTCCGGGCAAAGCCTTGCTGAAAGGCCGCGTCCGGGTCCAGCCCCATTCGCGTCAAACCGCGGATCCAGGCCTGCCCGCCAAGGGCGCAGGCGAACCGGCTGCCGGTGATCGCACGCTGAAAGACGGTCGCGCCACCCGCCACCTCGCCCCTTGCGGGCAAAAGCGCCAGGCGGTCAGAGCGCCAGCTCGGGCCGAAGCCCGCTCTCGGCGCCATCGGCCTGCCGTCACGCCCGCGCGGCCTGCCCGGTGTCGCGGCGCATCAGGTAGATGTCCATGATCCAGCCGTGTTCCGCGCGCGCGGCGGCGCGGGCCGCGGTAATCTGGGTGGCCACCTCCGCCAATGGCCCCGCCAGCAAGAGCTGGTTCGCCATTCCGACATAGGCGCCCCACCAGATGCGGACCCCCTGCGGGTCAATCTCGGCGAAGGCGCCGCCGCTGTCGAGCATGACGACGGCGGTGTCGGCGCCCTCGGGCCAGCCGGCTTCGCGCAGGCGGCGGCCAGTGGTGATGGTGAAGGGCGCGGCCAGGTCGTTCAGCGGGATGGCATGGGCGGCACACAGCGTCTGGATGGCGGTGATGCCGGGGATGACCTTCAGCCGCAGCGGCACCTGCCGGGCCAGCCGCTCGGCGATGCGCAGGGTGCTGTCGTACAGCGAGGGGTCGCCCCAGACCAGAAAGGCCACCCTCGACCCGCCGCCCTGCCCCAGATGCTCCTCGATCGCGCCCTGCCAGACGGCAGCGATCTGGTCGTGCCAGTCGTTGACCCGCTGCAGGTAATCCGGCGTCGCGGGGTCGCGCACCGGCAGATCGAAGCTTGCGATCCTTGTGGCGGGATTGGTCACGCAGGACCGGCAGATCTCCAGCCTGAGACCCGCCAGATCGGCCTTGTCCTCGCCCTTCAGCGGAATCAGGATCAGATCCGCCGCGCTCATCGCCTTGGCGGCTTCCAGCGTCACATGGTCCGGATTGCCGGTGCCAATGCCGATCAGGGTCAGGTCGATCATGGGAAAACTCTTCGGTTCCTGCCGCCGCGGGCCGGAAAGCGAACCCGCGGCGGCAGTCGATGTCAGGGCGTTCAGGCGGTTGCAGTCTCTTTGGACCAGAGCGCGCCTGCCGTCCATCCCAGAACGGCCCAGACCACAAGCCCGACGCCCAGAACCCGCGCGGCAAAGATGGCCGCCAGTTCGGGCGGCGCCACACCGGCAAAGCCCTCGAGCGTGGGCGCGCCGATCAGGTGCGGGGCGGCCAGCAGGGCGAGCGCAAGCGCCACGACCAACGGGCCGCGGCCATAGGCCAGCAGGCCCAGCCCGGTTGCGGTGGCCAGCGCTGTGCCAACCCACCAGACCTGACGCGCGCCGGCCTCTGCTGCCAGCATGCCGGGCAGTTCCGGGGCCAGCCCAAGCGCCGGGGCAAGCTGGAAGGCCGCAAAGCCGGCGATGCCCCAGAGCAACCCCTCACGTGCGCCGATCCGGCGGCCGTAGACCAGCGCGAGGCCAAACCCGGCGACCAGAAGCGCGGCATAGGCGGTGTAGACCAGGATCAGGAACAACCCGGTCAGCGCATTGCGCTTCAGGCTCGAAGGCGCGGCCTCCTCGCCGGCATGCTCGTGACTGTCAGCGTCATGGGCGGCAGCGTCTTGGGCGGTAGCGTCCTGGCCAGCCTGATCGGCCTCGGCGGTGGCGGCATCATGACTGCCGTCCGCCGGGGCAACCCCCTGGAAATGCACCAGCGCGCCGGATTCATACTCTTCGGCCAGAAGCAGCGGCTTCTGGACAAATGCGAATTGCAGCAGGGCTGCAAGCAGCCCCGCCACAACGCCAGCGAACAGCGCGCTGGCCAACATTTTCTGAATCATTCTGGCAGGAGGTCAGTGGCAGGGAAAGCCAGTGGCGTGGCGCACGTCATGCGCCGCGTCGTGCAGCGTCGAGGATTGCGCAAGACCCGCCGTGAACAGCAGCGCGGCGCCGACAAAGGCGACGAACAGCACCGACACGAGGGCCGAGGTTTGCGAGGTTGCGCGCAGGGCGCCGGAATTCATGGTCATCTTCATCTCCTTGCCGTCACACCCGACGGCTGTGTTACCGTTGCGCATGGCCGGTCTCCTGACTCGCGGGTCGTAGCGTGCTTCCCGCCTTCCCGGCCCCGAAGGACCAGTGGCTTTCTGGAAAGCCGCTCTCCGCTCACAGTCGCGGGGGCGGTTGGGGCTTGAGGTGCCGTGATCGGTCCACCCTTTCCCCATTCCCGTTTCAGTCCGGACGCTTTGCGCCTGATCGGACACCTTGCCGGTCCAGTTACCATCATGGCAGAAATCCGGTCAAGCCCTATCAGGCCGGGATGCGGGCAATCGCCTTGAAGCGCAGATCGCCCAGCACGCGCGCATCGGCCAGCGCGCCATCGGCCGAAGCAAGATAGAGCCGGGCAAAAGTGACAAGCGCCTCAAGGTCTTGCGCGCTCAGGTCACCGAACAGATAGGCGGTCTTGCCGGGGCTGCGGAAGGCGCAGGTCGACGGTCTTGTGCAGCCCGACATGCAGTCGACCGTGGCGACCGCCACCGGCAGGCCGGCCTTGGCCATGGCCGCGCCAAGCTCATTGGCAAAGCCCTGACGGCCAAGCGCGCAGGACTGGCACAGCGTCACGGTCGCGAGAGCGTCCACGGCGGTCACCCCTCCATCAGCGGGCCGTAAAGGATCAGCGCCGGGCCGCTGCCTGCCTCGGCGGCGATCACCTCGCCCAAAGCGCCAATGGTCGAGCGGATCAGGCGCTGTTCGGGGTGGCCGACGGCCTCGGCCATCAGCGCGGGCGTGTCGGCGGCCAGGCCCTGCGCCATCAGTCCCGCCGCGAGTGCCGGAAAGGTGCGCTTGCCCATGAACACCACCGTCGTCGCCGTGGGGTCCGCCAGCGCGGCCCAGTTCAGCCCCGCGGGCAGGTCGCCCGTCACATCGGCGCCGGTGACGAACTGCACCCGCCGCGAGGTCAACCGGCGGGTCAGGGGAATCCCCGCCGCCGCCGCCGCCGCGCAGGCCGATGGCACGCCCGGCACGATTTCAAACCTGACGCCAGCGGCGTTCAGGGCGGTGATTTCCTCTTCCAGCCGGCCGAAGATGCCGCTGTCGCCGGATTTCAGCCGCACCACCTTGGCTCCGGTCAGGGCGTGATCGACCAAGAGGCGGCTGACATGATCCTGCTTGGGCGAGGGGCGCCCGGCCCGCTTGCCCACCGCGACAAGATCGGCCTCGGGGTTGCAATGCGACAGGATCGGGCCTGCCGACAGATCGTCGAACAGCACCACATCGGCCTCGGCCAGACGGCGGGCGGCCTTGAGGGTCAGAAGCTCGGGGTCGCCCGGGCCGGAGGAAACGAAAGAGACAAAGCCGCTCATGGGGACACCTTTGGGCTGGCAGGGGCAATGAGGTGAAAGAAGGTGCCGCTGACGCGGGCGCCGCCCGAGGTCAGGCGGCAAGAGCCGGTTTCCGGCACCGGCTCGCCGTTGGCATCTTCAACGGCGGCAAGCGGGGCGTCGGGCTGGCCGAGGATCGTGGCATAATGGAATTCATGGCCGCGCAATGCGGCCGTGCCAAGCGGCCCCGGCAAGGGATGCAGCGGCCGCGCCAGACGATAGCCAAGATGCATCCGGCGCTTGGCAAAGCTGGTCTCCAGCCCCAGAAGCCCGGCCATGCGGTGCCGCGTGCCATCCGCTGCCACCAGCCCCGCGCCCAGCGCCATGTAGCCGCCGCACTCGCCATGCACGGGCCGGGTATCGGCAAAAGCCGTCAGCTCGTCACGGAAACGCTCGGCCGCCGCCAGCCGTCCGGCGTGCAGTTCGGGATAGCCGCCGGGCAGCCAGCAGCAATCGGCGCTGGCATCGGGGGCCTCATCGGCAAGGGGCGAGAAGGGCAGGATCGTCGCCCCCTGCGCCCGCCAATCGGCCAGAAGATGCGGATAGACAAAGGAAAACGCCGCATCCCGCGCAAGGGCGATGCGCCCGCCGGGGGCGTGCACCGGCGGCACGGCCCTGGCCGAAGTTTGCCCCGCGAGCGCCACAGCGCGGATCGCTTCCAGATCGCAATGCGCGGCGACGAAACTTGCTGCCTCGGCCAAAATCCCTTGCAGGCGCGGCAATTCCTCGGCCTGCACCAGCCCCAGATGCCGCTCGGGCAGCGCCACGGCGGCCTTGCGCGGCAGGGCCCCCAGCACGGCCAGACCCGCCGCCTGCATGCCCGCGCGCACCAGGGCTTCATGCCGGGGCGAGGCAACCTTGTTCAGGATCACGCCCGCGAATTTCAGGCCGGGGCGGAACCCGGCAAGCCCCGCCGCCACCGCCGCCGCCGTCTGCGCCTGCCCCGATACATCCAGCACCGCGATCACCGGCCAGCCCATCAGGGCGGCCACATCGGCGCTGGCCCCGGTGCCGGTTTCGCCCGCCCGCGCCACCCCGTCGAAGAGGCCCATCGAGCCTTCGGCGATCACCAGATCAGCCCCCTCCGCCGCAGCGGCCTGCACTGCGATACGCTCGGGCGCCATGGCCCAGCTGTCGAGGTTGACCGAAGGCCGCCCGGCGGCTGCCGCATGAAAGGCCGGATCGATGTAATCCGGCCCGCATTTGAACGGCTGCACCGCCAGCCCAGCCGCGCGGAACGCGGCGATCAGGCCCAGCGTGACCGTGGTCTTGCCAGTGCCCGAGGCCGGGGCCGAGATCAGAAGGCCCGGAGCAGTCATTCGGGCAGCCGTCATTCGGGGAACCGGGGCTCGGTGCCAACCGGGCGGTAGCGGCGGTCATAATCGCCGGCATAAAGCCGGCTTTCGGTAAACTCCTCAGCGCCCAGTGCAGGACCGACAAGGATCAGCGCCGTGCGCTCGCCCTCGCCGATGCTGGTTTCCACCGTGCCAAGTGTCGCCCGAACCACCTTCTGGTCGGGCCAGCTGGCGCGGAACACCACGGCCACTGGGCACCCCGCGCCATACTGCGGCGTCAGCCGCGCCACCACATCGGACAGCACATGCACTGACAGATGGATGGCCAGCGTCGCCCCGGTGCGGGCAAAGTTTTCCAGCGTCTCGCCGTCCGGCATGGCCGAGGCCCGGCCCGAAGTGCGGGTCAGGATCACCGATTGCGCCACGCCCGGCAGCGTCAGTTCCGCGCCCAGCACCGCGGCGGCAGCGGCAAAGGACGGCACCCCCGGCGTGACGTCATAGGGGATGTCCAGCGCGCGCAGGCGGCGCAGCTGTTCGCCCATTGCCGACCAGACCGACAGATCGCCCGAGTGCAGCCGGGCCACGTCCTGCCCGGCGGCATGGGCCGCGGCGATTTCCACGATGATCTCGTCAAGGCTCATCGGCGCGGTGTTGACGATCTTCGCGCCCGGCGGGCAATGCGCGAGCAGCGCCTCGGGCACCAGCGATCCGGCATAAAGGCACACCGGGCAAGCGGCGATCAGGTCGCGGCCGCGCAGGGTGATAAGGTCGGCAGCGCCCGGTCCGGCGCCGATGAAATGAACGGTCATGTCTTGGTTTCCTCTGTCTCGGCCATGGCGCAAGTCGCCATGCCATCCGGCGCGGTGATCCGCGCCACGGTGATCTTTGCCCCCGGCCCGCAGGCCGCCAATGCCGCGGCCTCGGCCACCGAGCCGGTGCCATGCCGCGCCATGATGCGGAGGGAACGGGTGGGGGTCGCAAGGCCCGCGACGGCCACGGGATAAAGCGGCAAGCCGCGCTCGGCGGCAAGGCTTTGCAGCCGGGCATCGGCGGCCTTTTCGGGCAGGCTTGCCAGCGCCTCTGCCGGTCCGCCCAGTGCCTCGACAGCGCGCAGCACCCCGCGGAGGGTGTCGAGCGGCACGCCTTGGCGAAATCCGATGCCCGCAACCCTCATTTCACCCCCCGCCATTGCACGACAGGCCGCGCCGCGCGCCAGTCGCGGAAACGGCCAAGGGTGGCGGCCTCGGCGATGTCGAGCCGCAGCAGACTGCCGCCGTGGCGCGCGTGCTGGTCGGCCAGCACCGCCTCGGTCTCGATGGTCACGCCATTGGCCACGATCCGCGCGCCTTCGGGCAAAAGCGGCCAGATCGCGGCATGCAGCGCCGCATCCCCGCCGCCACCGACAAAAACCGCATCGGGGGCGGGCAGCGCGGCCAGCCCCTCGGGGGCGGTTGCATGCAGCGCGGTCAGGCGATGGGCGACGCCAAAAGCCGCAGCATTGGCGCGGATATTCGCCACCCGGTCGGCCCGCGTCTCAAGGCAGATCGACCGGCCGCCAGCCAGACACCATTCTACCGAAACCGAACCGGAGCCGCCACCGATATCCCACAAAAGCTCGCCCGGACGCGGGGCAAGCGCCGACAGCGTCAGGGCGCGGATCGGGGCCTTGGTGATCTGCCCATCGCTTTGAAACAGCGCGTCAGGCAGGCCGGACGCCCGCGACAGGCCCGCGCCGCGCGGCAGGTCGGCGCCGTCAATCGCCACGGCCACCGGCGCCTGAATGTCGGGCCATCCGGCCCCCTGCCGCAGCCGTTCGCGCGGGCCGCCCATGGCTTCGCAGACCGTCAGCCGGGCCTCGGCAAAGCCGCCGTCCTGCAACCAAGCGGCCAGCTCTGCCACAGCCGCCGCATCGCGCAGGGTGGCAAGCACCCGCACCCCGCGCGCCAGCACCGGGCGCAGCCGGGCAAAGGGCGCGGCATGCAGGCCAAGGCAAAGGCAGTCTTCCAGCCGCCAGCCCAAGCGCGCGGCGATCAGCGAGAACACGCCCGCCACCGGGAAAGCCCGCCATTCGTCCGGCGACAGATGCGCGGCAACCGAGCCCCCCGCGCCGAACCAGAACGGATCGCCGGACACCAGCATCGCCACCCGTTTTTGCCCCCGCAGGGCCAGCAGCGGCGCGAGGTCAAAGGGGATCGGCCAAGCGTGACCCCTTGCCCCGACCCCGGCCAGTTCCAGATGACGCGGGGCACCGAACACGATGTCAGCCGCCGCCAGCGCATCGCGGCTTGCACTTGCCAGCCCCGCCGGTCCATCTTCGCCCAGACCGATGATTGCAAGCCAAGGCTCAGACATGACACGCATCCTTGTTCTCGGCGGCACCACCGAGGCCAGCCGTCTGGCGCATGCCTTGGCCGATGCGGGGCTGGAGGCGGTGTTTTCCTATGCCGGGCGCACCGAAGCCCCGATCGCCCAGCCCTTGCCGATGCGCATTGGCGGCTTTGGCGGGGCGGCGGGACTGGAGGCCTATCTTGCCCGTGAAGGCATCAGCCATGTGGTCGACGCGACGCACCCTTTCGCCGCCCAGATGAGCCGAAACGCGATTGCGGCCTGCGCGGCAACCGGCACGCCGCTGGTCACGCTGGAGCGTCCGGCATGGCTCGCAGGCCCCGGCGATGACTGGCAGGGCGTCGCCGATGTCGAGGCCGCCGTTGCTGCCCTGCCCGACATCCCCGCGCGGGTGTTTCTGGCCATCGGCAAGCAGACCCTTGCCCCCTTTGCCGCCAAGCCGCAGCACCATTACCTCTTGCGCCTTGTCGATCCGCCAGAAGCGCCGCTGCCCTTGCCGCAGGCCAGCGTGGTGATTGCGCGCGGCCCTTTCGATGCCGAGGCCGATACTGCCCTGCTGCGCGCCCATGCCATCACCCATGTCGTCGCCAAGAACGCTGGCGGCGTGGGGGCCGAGGCCAAGCTGATCGCCGCCCGCGCCCTGCACCTGCCGGTGATCCTGATCGACCGCCCCGCGCTGCCCACCCGCAGGGTGGTCGCAACGGTTGCAGAGGTGATGGACTGGCTGTCTCATCCGGCAACCGCAGGGGTCAAGACGGACCTCGGGGTATAGACCCAGCGCCCGACCCGGCGCGTTGCCTCATTGCCGACGATCACCACGGTCTGCATGTCTGCCATCTCCGGCGTGGCTTCGGACAAGGCGACGCAGGCAATCGCCTCGTCGGGCCGGGTCACGGCGCGGGCGAACAGCACCAGCCGGTCTGGTTCGCATTCCTCGCGCAGGATCTCCAAGACACGGGTAAACTGGTGCGGCCGGGATTTGGAGCGCGGGTTGTAAAACGCCATGGCAAAGCCACCCTGCGCGGCATGGCGCAGGCGGCGCTCCACCTCGGCAAAGGGTTTGAGGTTGTCGCTGAGGTTGATGGCGCAGAAATCATGCCCCAGGGGCGCCCCGGCCCGCGCCGCCGCCGCCAGCATGGCGGTGATGCCGGGCAGGATGCGAATGTCGGTCGCCTGCCGGTCGGGCCGCGCCTCCAGCGCCTCGAACAGGGCCGAGGCCATGGCAAAGACCCCCGGATCGCCCGAGGAGACAATGACCACCCGCCGCCCCTGCGCCGCCAGATCCAGCGCGAACTGTGCGCGGTCCAGCTCTACCCGGTTGTCGGACGGGTGCAGCACCAGCCCGTCGCGCGGGGCCACCCGGGCGACGTAGGGGATATAGCCGACCACATCGGTCGCCTCGGCCAGAGTTGCAGTGACTTCGGGCGTCACCAGTGCCTCATTGCCGGGGCCAAGACCCGCAACGGCAATCCAGCCCCCGGTTTTGTCGTCTTGCGTCATTCTGCGGCCTCCGCCACCGGACGGCGACCGTGGCCATGCACCAGCACGATGGCGAAATACGGGCAGTCCTCGGCATCGACTTCGGCCAGGGGCTGCAGGCGCTGGCCCGGCATGGTGCCGCGCTCGACCAGCCAGGCATCGCCCAGCCGCCCCGCCGCCGCCAGCGCGCGGCGCACCCGCGGCAGGTTGCGGCCGGTCTTCATGATCGCCAGCGCGTCCGAGCCCTGCATGTGGCGCAGCAGCTCGGCCTCGGGCAGCGTGCCCATCAGCACCGTCAGCACATCATCGCCCCAGGTGATCGGCTGGCCGGTGGCGTTCCAGCACCCCACCATGCCGGGAATGCCGGGGATCACCTCGACCGGGACCAGATCCTTCAGCCGCACATACAGATGCATGAACGAGCCGTAGAAGAAGGGATCGCCCTCGCACAGCACCACGACGTCGTGGCCTTGCTGCACCAGCACTTGCAGCCGCACCGTCCAGTCGTCGTAGAAGGCCGCAAGCAGCGCGTTATACTCCGGGCTGTCGAAGGGGATTTCGGTGGTGACCGGATATTCCATCGCGTGTTCGACGGCTCCGGGGGCCAGCATGCCCTCGACGATGCGGCGCGCCTGACCCTGCCGGCCGGCCTTGCGGAAATAGGCGATGTGGCGCGCGGCCCGGATCGCGCGGTCAGAGCGGACCGAGATCAGATCCGGATCGCCGGGGCCAAGGCCGGCACAGATGATGCGTCCAATCGGAGCCATGGTCATTCCTTCCGGCTAGCAAGGGCGTTGACGGCGGCGACGGTGATGGCCGAACCACCGAGCCGCCCCTCGACGATCACGGCGGGACAGGGCGGCGCGGCCATCAGCGCGTCTTTCGATTCCGCCGCCCCGATGAAGCCCACCGGGCAGCCGATGATGGCGGCCGGGCGCGGGCAATCGGGGTCTTCCAGCATGTTCAACAGGTGAAAGAGCGCGGTCGGCGCATTGCCGATCGCCACCACCGCGCCCGCCAGATGCGGCCGCCACAACTCCAACGCCGCCGCAGAGCGGGTGTTGCCGATCTTCGCCGCAAGCGCCGGCACCGATGGGTCATGCAGGGTGCAGATCACCTCGTTGCCCGCAGGCAGGCGCGGCCGGGTGATCCCCTCGCTGACCATGCGCGCGTCGCACAGGATCGGTGCGCCGGCCTCCAGCGCCGCCCGCGCCGCGATGGCCATGCCGGGGGTGAAGCGGACATGACGCTCCAGCCCGACCATGCCGGCGGCGTGGATCATGCGCACGGCGACGACCTCTTCTTCCGGGGTGAAGCGGGCAAGGTCGGCCTCGGCGCGGATGGTGGCGAAGGACTGGACGTAGATCGCCGCACCATCGGTTTCGTAGACATGCGGCATCAGAACAGTCCTTTCAGGTCGATCGTGTCGGGGGCGAGCGCCCGCCGGTCAGGGGTGTCAAGCGTGGAGCCGCCGCGGATCAGGTCGAACCCGCCCGCGGTGGCGACAAGGGTCAGATCGGCGCGGCCCGGATGGGCACAGCCCTTGGCGCAGCCCGAGACATGCAGCAGCCGGCCTTCGGGCACCTGCGCCGCCAGGCGGGCCGCCAGTTCGCGCACCGGGGCCAGCGCCTGCAGGCAGGCCGGTGCGCCAGAGCAGGCCTCGACGCGGCGGATCGGGTCGGCGGCAGTCAGGATCAGGCCGGCAAGATCGGGCAAGGCGCTCAGGCCTTCGACCAGCACCATCCGCCAGGGCGTGATGCGCAGGGGGCCAAGCGCGGCAAGCGCCTGCAGGGTTTCCGCCGTCATCTGGCCAAAAGCGAAGCCCACCAGCGCGCCTTGCGCCACCAGACCCGGCGCCGGCGGCGCAACGGCGGGTGCGGGCGCGACCCTGCCGGCGAGACGGCCCGCGGGGGCCGCTCCACGCCCGATCAGCGCCGCCATCCGGCCCCGGCCCTCGCTTACCCCACCGGCGGCGACGAACCACCGCGTCAATTCAACTGCAGCCTCGGCGGCTTCAGCGTCGGTCACCGGCGCCCCGAGCCCGGCGCCTTCGCAGCGCAGGAGCAGGCCGCCGCCGACTGCCCGTTCAAGCCGGATGTCCCCCGCAATGCCGCCGAAGACCGGCGCGGGGCCGGTATCGACGACAAAGCCGAACTTGCCCGGCAGCGGCGGCATCCGCGCCAGCGCCGCGCCCAGCGCTGCCGCCAGCGCATCGGTTCCGGCCTCGGCAAAGGGCGTCACAAGGATGTTGCGCCGGGCCTCGTCGCCGGCATCGGCGTCAATCAGGCCCAGCGCGTGCAGATCGGCGATCAGAGAGGGGTGCGCGGCTTCGGTCACGCCGCGCAACTGCACATTGCCGCGGGCCGACAGGTCGATCAGCCCGTTGCCATGCGCCCGCGCCGCCGCGGCGATCCCGGCTGCCTGCTGCCGGCTCAGCCGCCCGGCCTGCGGGCGCACCCGCACCACCAGCCCGTCACCCGACATCATCGGGCGCAGCGCGCCGGGGCACCAGCCTTGCACCTGAAACGGCGACCCGGTCATGCGCCCTCCTGCAAGGCTGCTGCAATCGAATTGCGCCGTGTCACCCAAAGGCCGGCCTCGGCCAGACGCCGGAACAGATCACGCAGCGCCGCCAGCGCCGCCGGGTTCTCGCGCTCCATGAAGGCGACCAGATCGGCCCGGCCCAAGGTGGCCTCGTGGTAAAGATCGAAGAGATGCGGCGGCACGACCCCCGCCAGATGGGCAAAGGCCGCCATGTGGTCGGCGGTGGCGGCGATCTCGGCCGCACCGCGGAAGCCATGCGCCATCATGCCATCGGCCCAGGCCGGATCGGCGGCGCGGGCGCGCACGACGCGGGCGATTTCCTCGCTCATCGCCCGGGCGCGCGGACGGTCGGGCTGCGTGGCGTCGAGATGGTAAAGCGCCGGTTTCGCGGCCCCGAGACGCGCCAGCGCGGCGGCAAACCCCGCCTCATGCGCGGCATAGTCGGCGGCCAGCAGAACATCGCTTTCGGGCAGGTCCTGCGCATGGACGAAACTGTCGGCGCCCCGCAGCCGGGCCTCCAGCCCCGCGCGGTCGTCGCGCGACTGGCCGTCAATGCCGATCGCCCAGGCCGAGGCCGCAAGCCAGGCCTCGCCCGCCGACGCCCGTGCCTCGGGCGTGAAATCATCCAGCGCCACGCCCATGCCAAGGCCGTATTGCCCCGGCTTCGGTCCGAAAACCCGGGCGGCGCGGGTGACATAGGGGTTGTCCGCTGCGGCTTCGTCGCGGTCTGCCAGCATCGTCGCCCCGGTTTCAAACAGCGTCGCCAGCCCCGGGAACACATCGCGGAACAGGCCGGAAACCCGCAGCGTCACGTCGATGCGCGGGCGGCCAAGCAGGGTCAGCGGCACCACCTCGACCCCCGCAACCCGGCCCGAGCCCGTATCCCAGACCGGTGCAAGGCCGGCCAGATGCAGCGCCATGGCGAATTCCTCGCCCGCAGTGCGCATGGTGGCGCTGCCCCAGAGGTCGACGACCAGCCCCTGCGGCCAATCGCCCTGATCCTGAAGCGCCTTGCGCAAGAGTTCCTCGGCCAGTTTCACGCCCTGGGCATGGGCGGCGCGACTTGGCACAGAGCGGGGGTCGACGGCATAAAGGTTGCGCCCGGTCGGCAGCACATCCGACCGTCCGCGCGCCGGACTGCCCGACGGTCCCGCTGCCACGCGCTTGCCGTCAAGCGCGGCCAGAAGGCCCGCCCGCTCCTCGGCGCCGCAGGCGCCGCTGCCAAAGACATGCAAGCCCTCGCCATACTGGCTTTCCTTGATGTCGCAAACGAAGCGGTCGATCCGGGTGATCGCCTCGGCCGCGCCGGCGCCGGACGGGATGCCCAGATCGGCCTCGACGCTCGCGGCCTGCGCCTCGAGCCGGATCGCGGCGATCAGCCGGTCGCGCCGGGCCGGGTCCAGCCCATCGGCAGTGGAATATTCATCGAGAAGCCGTTCCAGCCGGTGCAGCCCGTCGGGCAGACTGCTGGCGCGCAAGGGCGGCGGCAGGTGGCCCAGCGTCAGCGCGCCGATGCGGCGCTTGGCCTGCGCCGCCTCGCCGGGATCGTTGACGATGAAGGGATAGATCACCGGCAGATCGCCCACCAGCGCTTCGGGCCAGCAAGCCTCTGACAAGGCGACGGATTTTCCGGGCAGCCATTCCAGCGTGCCATGCGCGCCCATGTGGACAAGCGCCTGAATCCCCTGCGCCCGCAGCCAGAGGTAGAAGGCGACATAGCCGTGGCGCGGCACGCGGGCGAGGTCGTGATAATCGCCGTCGCGGGTGGCGCGCTCGCCCCGCTCGGGTTGCAGGGCGATCAGCGCATTTCCGGCGCGGGTGGCGGCAAAGCGGAACTGGCGGTCCTGACAGGCGGGATCGTCGGCAGGATTGCCCCAGGCGGCGTGGAGGTCATGGCGCAGCTTTTCCGGCAAGCCGCCCAGCGCCGCGAGATAGGCCTCCAGCGGCCAGTCCAGCCGGTCCGAGATCAGCGCCGGGGTCAGCGCCGCGCTGCCCACCTGGTAGCCGGCCTGCCCCAGATCCTCCAGCAGCGCCCCGGTCGAGGCCAGCGCGTCAAGGCCGACGGCATGGGCCATCTGCCAGTCGCGCCCCGGGTAGCTGGACAGAACTACGGCCAGTTGCCGGGATGCTCGCGGGGTGGCGGCAAGGCGCAGCCAGCCCGTCACCCGCGCCACCACGGCGGCGACGCGGGCCGGATCGGCGCGATGGGCAAAGCGCGAGAATTGCAGCGCCGCATCGCGCGCGCCGGGTGACTTGAACGACACGAGGCCCGCGAACAACCGCCCGTCCACCTCGGGCAGGACGACATGCATCGCCAGATCGGCGGGCGACAATCCGCGGTCGGACAACGCCCAGTCACGGCGGCGCGCGGTGGAGAGCGCGACCTGAAACACCGGGCAATCGGCCGCATCAAAGGGCGTCGCGCCATCCTCGCCCCGCGCCGAAAAGGCGGTGGCATTGACCACGGCAAGCGGCGGGCTGGCCAGCAGTTGCGGGCGCAGCCACTCGGCAAAACCGGGTGCCTTGAGCGAGGCGGCAAAGACGCCGCAGGCCGAAATGCCATTGGCGCGGAAGGCCCGGATCAGGGCATCGACCGGATCGGTATCGGCCGACGTCAGATAGCTGCGGTAGAAGCTGACCAGAACATGCGGTCCGGCCGGCGGGGCCGCCAGCGCGCCCTGATCGGGGTCATAAAAGCCCATGTCGGGCAGGCGCTTGTCGCCCGGCACCGGCCCGGCATAAAGCCCCGCCGCCAGTGCAAGCTGGGCCAGCGCGGCCTGCGCCGCCACCGTGCCGCCGGTGTCGCACAGCTGCTGCAGCCGCCGCAGGGTCGATCCCGGCAGGGTCGAGACTGCATCGAGCCCCGGATCGGGCCGGCCATCGGCGGGCAGAACCGCCAGCGCAATGCCCTTGCGACGGGCCAGATCCTGCACCGAGGCGATGCCGTAGGGCCAATAGGCCTCGCCGCCGATCAGGCGGATCAGGATGGCCTTGGCCCCGGACAGGGTGCGCTCGACATAGGTATCGACCGAAATCGGGTGCTTCAGCGCCACGATGTTCTGCAGCCGGAGCGAGGGCAGCTTGCCCGCCGCCCGGTGCCAGCCCGCCGCAAAGGCCCCAAGGTCGCTGTCCGAAAAGGACAGCACTACCATATCCGCCGGATCCTGCGCCGGATCAAACGGCGCCTCGGCGGAATCGAGTCCCTGGGTTTCGCGGAAGACAACGTGCATGGCGCGACCTCAGCCCCCTGACCCGGGCGCAGCCCCCCCACTCCAGCCCTGCCCCACAAGGGGGGAGGGAGGCGCGGGAAGCTCAGCGATGGCGGCGCAGCAGGCCATGGTTCAGGCCCCCAGAACCGCGCGGATCGCGGCCTCGTCGATGTCGTGATGCTCGGCGATCACCACCAGCTGCGACTGCCGGGGCGAAGCGCCCCAAGGCCGGTCGAACTGATGGCGCACCCGTTCGCCCACGGCCTGCACCAGAAGGCGCATCGGCTTGCCCTGCACCGCGATATAGCCCTTGACCCGCAGGATATCCTGTTCGCGCGCAAGGCGCTGGATGCGGGCGACCAGGTCGTCGATGTCGCCAACCTCGGGCAGCTCGATCACGACGCTTTCAAAGTCGTCATGCTCGTGGTCGTCATGGCCGTCATGATGGCTCGGGCGCGCGGCAAGGTCGTCCTCGGCGGCGGCGTTCAGACCCAGAATGACGCGCGGGTCGATGGTGCCGTCGGTGACGGGCAGGATCGGCAGCTTGCGCGGCAATTCGGCCTCGATCACCAAGCGGGCGGCGGCCAGACCGGCATCGCCCGCCAGATCGGCCTTGGTCAACAGGATGATGTCGGCGCAGGCGATCTGGTCTTCGAACACCTCGGACAGGGGCGTTTCATGGTCCAGACTGCCATCGGCCGCGCGCTGGGCATCGACCGCCGCGACGTCGGGGGCAAACCGGCCCGCCGCCACCGCCTCGGCATCGGCCAGGGCGACAACCCCGTCAACGGTGATGCGCGAGCGGATCGCCGGCCAGTCGAAGGCCTTGAGCAAGGGCTTCGGCAGTGCCAGACCCGAGGTCTCGATCAGGATATGATCGGGGCGTTCCGGCATCGCCATCAAGGCTTCGATCGTCGGGATGAAATCATCGGCCACCGTGCAGCAGATGCAGCCATTGGCCAGCTCGACAATGTTTTCCACCGGGCAATTGGCATCGGCGCAGGATTTCAGGATGTCGCCGTCGACGCCCACGGTGCCGAACTCGTTGACCAGAATGGCCAGCCGCTTGCCCTGCGGGTTCTGCATCAGGTGGCGGATTAGCGTGGTCTTGCCCGCGCCCAGAAAGCCGGTGATGACGGTCACGGGGATCTTGGTCAGGTCGGTCATTCAAATCTCCATCGGGGGAATGCGGGCAAGGCTTTGCTTGCGAAAGATCACAGGGCGGTCGCGCCAGGGCACCAGACCATCGGCACTGGCGGCATAAAGCCCCGCGCCGCGCAGGATTTCGGCTGCGTCGGCATCGGTCATCCGGCCGTAGACATAAGACCAGCTGCCGGGCCGGGACAGGGCAACAGAGCAGCCGTGATCGCAGGCCGACAGGCATTCGGCGGCGCGGATCGTCACTCCCTGAGGGGCACCCGAGGCCACAAGCGCCTCATGCAGCCGCTTGCCGGGGCAGATCTCGCCCTCGGGCACCGGCTGGCCGGCGCGGCAGGTGGTGCAGACGTGCAGTATGGTGGCCATGGCCCCTCCCGGTGGTGCTGACGGGAATGGCCGACGGTCCGGGCCTGACAAGCCCAGAACCCGAAGGTCACGGAACACCCCGTCCGCGCAATTCAGCTCAGGCCCTGGCAGGTCTCCCGGCTTGCGGATATCGGGGCACCTCGGGCGAAAGCCCTGCCCCGGCGCCCTGCCCGCCTTCCCGAACCTTGCGGCCAGTGGCATCGGACAGACCTTTCCGGTCACGGTCGCGGGGGCGGCTGCACTTCGGAGCCACGACGCAAGACGTCGCAAATCCTGTCGCATTCCCTCTTGGCCTGCCCTAAGACAGGCACCAGCGCCTTTGCCCTCCTCCTGTGGCACAAAGCGGGCGCTGTCAAGGAGAAGGAATCGTCCCGATGGTCGATACAAACGACATGGCCCCAGAGACACCGGGCGAAGATCTTGCCCGCCACGCCGCGAAGATGGCCAAGAAGAAGGCTGCGCGCGACAAGATCATGGCCGGAAAATCGGGCGAAAAGGGCCTGATCATCGTCCACACCGGCGCGGGCAAGGGCAAATCCTCGTCCGGTTTCGGCATGATCCTGCGCTGTATCGCGCATGACATGCCCTGCGCCGTGGTGCAGTTCATCAAGGGCACCTGGGACACCGGCGAACGCCGCCTGATCGAGGGGCATTTCGGCGATCTGTGTCAGTTTCATGCCATGGGCGAAGGCTTTACCTGGGAAACCCAGGACAAGACCCGCGACATCGCCGCCGCCCGCGCCGGCTGGGAAAAGGCCAAGGAGCTGATCCGCGACCCCTCGATCCGTTTTGTCCTCCTGGACGAAATCAACATCGCGCTGCGCTATGACTATCTCGACCTTGACGAGGTGCTGACCTTCCTGCGCGAGGAAAAGCCACCGCTGACCCATGTCTGCCTGACCGGCCGCAACGCCAAGGAGGCGCTGATCGAGGCGGCCGACCTTGCCACCGAGATGACCCTGCTCAAGCACCCGTTCCGCTCGGGCATCAAGGGCCAGCCGGGGGTGGAGTTCTGAGCCTCAGGCCCGGCTGCCGCTGAACACCGGCCGCTGGACAGGGCCAAGCGCGGCAGGCAGGAAGCAGCGCAGGAACAGCGCCCAGCCTGCCAGCCAGCAAAGGCTCGCACCATCGGTCAGCCAGGGGCGCAGCTCGGGCCAGGGGGCGACGGCCAGCCGCAGGCAAGTGCCGGCCCAGAGCAGCAGGCAAGCGGCGGACAGGCCGCGCCGCGCCAGCAGCATTCCGCCCGCGCGTCGGGCGGCGGCCCGGGCCGCGACAGCAAGGATCATGCCGGCCATCGCCCCCATGGTCAGGCCATGCACCAGATCGGCTTCGCTCAGGTGATCGGGAAAGAGCCGCGCCGCGCCGAGCAGGACAAGCCCGAGCGCCAGCCAGCCAAAGCCGCCATGCAGCATCCAGAGCAAGGGATTGCCGCCGACATGCCGGCTGCGCCAGCCGGCCAGCCGCCACGCCTGCACGCCTCCCGCCGCGACCAGCGCAAGGCCGCTGGCGCGCGTTTGGTTGAACAACGTCAGCGCCAAAGCCGCTCCCAGCAGGGCGAAGCCCAGCCGCGCGGCCGCCGTCTTGCGCGCGGGTGGCGGCACCGGACGGCCAGTCTGGCGCAGCCAGTTGTCGGTGAACCCGACGACCATCCGCCCCCCGACGACCGACACCAGAAGGGCAAACCCGAGGACACAGCCGCGGATCAGCACCATGCTGTCCAGACCGGGCCAGCCCCGCAGCGACGCCAACAGAAACGCCGCATCGCCCCCTCCGATTGCGGCAACGGCCAGCGGAAAGCCCCATTTCCCCGGCACGCGGCCCTGATGCAGGCCCCGCGCCAGCACCCCGGACACCAGCCCGAAATAGGCCAGACCCGGCAGCAGCACCAGCAGGGCCGGCAGGACAGCCGCCAGCGCCAGGGCGAATCGCTGCGCGATCCAGCAGGCGACGATGGCGCCAAGCAGCCAGCCCCCGGTCGCCGCCCGGCCCGTCCAGCCCGACAGCGTGGTCAGCAGATAGCCCGCCAGTGCCGCGCCGCCAAAGCCGAAGATCATCTCATGGGCGTGCCAGGCAACCGGCGTGTCGAGGCTGGGCGGCGCAAACCCGGCGGCATCGCCCCACTGCCACCACGCGATTGCGACAACGGCCCAAAGGCCGGCGGCCAGAAACAGCGGCCGGTGCGGCATCAGCCAGATATTCGACAGGGCAAGACGCATCGGGGCTCCGGTCGTCGGGGCGGGCCTTGGCGAAATCGGCCGGCGACGATCATGCCACCTTGTCCTTGCCGCCTGCGGAAGGCTAGGGCTTGTGGCCAGAGGCCGATTGCCGCAGGCCTCGGGGAAGCGGAAGGAACGTCGATGCAACAAAGACCGGGACAAAGCCTGATGATCCAGGGCTGCGGCTCGAATGTGGGCAAGTCGATGCTGGTGGCGGGCCTGTGCCGGGCGGCGCGGCGGCGCGGCCTCTCGGTGGCGCCGTTCAAGCCGCAGAACATGTCGAACAATGCCGCGGTGACGGCCGATGGCGGCGAGATCGGCCGGGCGCAGGCCTTGCAGGCGCTGGCCTCGGGGCTGGAGCCGGTGACGGACATGAACCCGGTTCTGCTGAAGCCCGAATCCGACGTCGGCGCGCAGGTCATCGTGCAGGGCAAGCGCCTGACTACGGCGCGGGCGCGCGACTATGCCGCGCTGAAGCCGCAGCTGATGGGCGCGGTTCTGGAAAGCTTCCACCGTCTGAAGGCGGCGCATGATCTGGTGATCGTCGAAGGCGCCGGCAGCCCGGCCGAGGTCAACCTGCGCGCCGGCGACATTGCCAACATGGGCTTTGCCCGCGCCGCCGATGTGCCGGTGGTGCTGGCGGGCGACATCGACCGCGGCGGGGTGATCGCGCAGCTGGTCGGCACCAAGGCGGTGATTGCTCCGGCGGACGCGGCGATGGTGGCGGGCTTTCTGGTCAACAAGTTCCGCGGCGATCCGCGGCTGTTTGACGACGGCTATCGGTTGATCGAGCATCACACCGGCTGGCGCGGGTTCGGCGTTTTGCCGTGGTTTCCGCAGGCGCATCTCTTGCCGGCGGAGGATGCCTTGGACATCGCCTCTGGCCCGCGAGGGGACGGCATCACCATTGCCTGTCTGACCTTGTCGCGCATTGCCAATTTCGACGATCTGGACCCCTTGAAGGCCGAACCGGGCGTCAATCTGGTCATGGTCCGCGCCGGCGAGGCCATTCCGGGCGATGCGCGGCTGGTCATCCTGCCGGGGTCGAAGTCGACGCGCGGCGATCTGGCCTTCCTGCGGGCGCAGGGCTGGGACATCGACCTTGCCGCCCATCTGCGGCGCGGCGGGCATGTCCTTGGCATTTGCGGCGGCTATCAGATGCTGGGGCGCAGCGTGTCGGACCCTGACGGCATCGAAGGCCCGGCGGGCGAGACGGCGGGGCTTGGGCATCTTGACATCGAAACCGTGATGACCCCGGACAAGCGGCTGTCCCGGGTGCGGGCCGACCATGTGGCCAGCGGCCTGCCGGTCGAGGGCTACGAGATCCACATCGGCCGCAGCCAGGGCCCCGACTGCGCCCGTCCCTTCGCCATGGTCGATGGCCGGCCCGAAGGGGCGATCAGTGCCGACGGCCGGGTGGTGGGCAGTTACCTGCATGGGCTGTTCCACATGGACGCCTTCCGCGCGGCCTATCTTGCCGGTCTGGGCATTCAAGCCGATCCGCGCCGGCACGCGGCCGGGATCGAGGCGGTGCTGGAGGCGCTCGCCGATCATCTGGAAGCGCATCTGGATGTGCCGGGCCTGTTGGCGCTGGCGCGTTAAGCCTTTGGTCCAAGCGCCATTTCCAGGCGCCGCCATTCCGGCTCTGGTCCCGGCAGGCCAAGCCGCAGGAGGGTAGCCGACCACGGGAAGATCCGGCTCCAGATCTGGTGGCGGGCCAACCGGTCCTGCGCGGCCCTGGCATCGCCGGTGTCGTAAAGCCGGAACAGATCCGATCCGCCGACAAGCCGCCACCCCGCCGTCCGGGCCAGCGCATCGGCGCGGGTCGCGTCGGCGGCAAGCTGGGCGCGCATCGCCTCGGCCCATGCCAGATCGGCCAGCGCGCGAGTACCGATCTCAATGGCAGGGCCGGAGACGGGCCAAGGCCCGCTCATCCGTGACAGCGTGGCGATGTCTTCCGCCGTGCCGAAGGCAAAGCCCAGCCGCACCCCGGCCAGCCCGTAGAACTTGCCGAAGGAACGCAGGACCAGAAGCCCCCCGCGCGCCGGATGGGGCAAGAGCGACAGATCGGGCGTCACATCGCCAAAGCTTTCATCGACCACCAGAAGGCCGACGCGGCCCACCAGCGCCAGCAGCGCCTCGGGGGCAAAGCTGCGGCCATCGGGGTTGTTCGGGTTGACGACGATGGCCAGATCGGCCCCGACGAGATCGGCCGGATCGGTGACAGCGTCGACCTGCCAGCCCTCGGCGGTCAGACAGGCGGCGTGTTCGTTATAGGTCGGGCCAAGCACGGCGGCGCGTCCCTTGGGCCGCAGGCGCGGCACCAGCTGGATCGCGGCTTGCGCGCCGCCAAGGGCGAGACCCGCCACGCCCTTGGCCGCGCCCCAGCTTGCGGCGGCTTGGGCGACCAGAGCCGCTTGCGCCGCCTTGGTCGGCAGGTTGCGCCAGGCGGCGGCGGGCAGGTCGGGGATGGGCCAGGGGCGGCGGTTGATGCCGGTGGACAGGTCGATCCAGTCGCCCGCCCCGTAGGAGGCCATGGCCTGATCCAGATTGCCGCCGTGATCGCGCATGCTGTCCCCCCCTGAGCTACTGACCGCAGGTAGCCAGCCGATGCACCCCGCGCAAGCCCGCTTCGCGCAAGGCGGCCATGCCATGCGCCGGAACCTCTCCGGGCGCGAAGATCAGCGCCCGGGCGGCGCCGGAATGCGAGATGGCCCAGCCCAGCGCCCCAAGATCGCGGGCAAGCGCCTCGGTCGGATCGCCCGAGGGGCCGCGGCGGGCGATGCAGGCCCGGGCGCTTTCGCTGGCCAGCGCGGCGCGGCGGGCCAGATCGCCGCCGGCCCGCCATGCCGTCACCAGATCGGATATGTCGTCATAGTCCTGATCCGCCGCGCGGGTCGGTCGCGGCGGCCCCCAGAACCCGGCCAGCAGATGCGCGCGCGGCTGGGCTGGCAGCCAGTCCAGAACCCGGCCCTCGCGCGGGGCCCAGAGCAACCGCGCCGCGTCGCGGAACATCAGCGGATCGCTGGCGCCCTCGGCGGCGATGCAGGCCTTGGCAAGGGTCGCGGCGGGCCGCTCCGCCCCGGTCAGCCGCGCGACCGCAAGCAGCCCGGCCGTCGACATGCCGGTGCCCAAAGCCGGCGGATAGGGCAGCCGCAGCAGGATGCGGCCCTGCGGATTGTGGCCAAGGCTGCGGCCGAACCGGGTCAGAAGCGCCGGCTCCATCGCGCCATGGCCGATGGCGTGGCTGGCAAGGCCCCGCGCCGGCCGACGCCATGCCGCAAGGGCTACGCCCTGCGGCACCAGCGTCACCAGCGCCAGCGGGCCATCCGCCCCAAGCCGGCCCTGCAGCCATTCGCCGAAATGGCAGGGCAGGAAGACGGGGCCGTCAGCCCGCATTCTGACCCCAGCCTTCGTGGTAGATCAGATCGTCCAGCGGCAGACGCCGCGTCCAGCCCCGGACCTGCAATTCGGGTTCGGCATAAAGCTCGTCGACATGGCCAAGGCACAGCCAGGCCACCGGGCTGACATGGTCGGGCAGGCCCAGAATGTCGCGCAGGTCTTCGCGGTGGAAGATGCTGACCCAACCAACGCCGATGCCCTCGGCCCGGGCCGCAAGCCACAGGTTCTGCACCGCGCAGACGGTGGAGAACAGGTCCATCTCGGGCTGATGCGTGCGCCCCAGAACCACCGGCCCGCCGCGGCTGTGATCGCAGGTGACGCACAGGTTGACCGGCGCCTGCAGGATGCCTTCCAGCTTCAGCGCCGAATAAAGCGGACGCTGCGCTTCGGGAAACATCGCGCAGGCCTCGGCGCTGGCGCGGGCAAAAGCGGCATGCGCCCGCGCCTTCACCTCATCCGAGCGGATGACGATGAAGTTCCACGGCTGCGACAGCCCGACCGAGGGCGCGTGATGCGCGGCCATCAGCAGGCGGCGCAGCGTGGCCTCGTCAATCGGGCGCGGCGTGAACTGGCTGCGCACATCGCGGCGCGAGTGGATGGCGCGGTAGACGGCCTCGCGTTCGGCCGGCTCGAAAGGTCCGGCCGGAAGGATGGGGCTTTCGGCAGTGAAGGTTTCAGATGTGGCAACAGACATGGCATTCCCCTTGGCGAAAAACGGAACGGCCGCCGGCCTTCGGCTGCCCCGGTTTCGTCTGGCCGGTCTTCTGACTTGGCTTCAAGCAGGGCCGCGCCTTCCCAAGCCTTGCGGCCAGTGGCATGTGCGGCCCCATCCACCTTACAGCGTTGGGCACGTTGTGGAGTTGCACCACATTCCCGATTCTCCCGGCTTGCGCAGGGCACCAGACACAGGCCCGATACCGCAAGCCCGCGCGCCGGGCAACGGTTTTGCCACCCGGCGCAAGGCTTATTGTGCCACGCGCAAGGCGGGCGGGGCCGGGGCGAGCTGCTCCATCAAGGCCTCGGGCGTGCGCGGCATCTGCCCGGACGCCGGGCAAAGCCCGCGTGCCTGCGCGGCCAGCCACAGCTCCACCAGAACCGGGGGCCTCAGCCCCGCGCTCGCCAGCAATGCCGGGTCGCAAAGAAGGGTCTCGGCCCGTCCCTGCGCCAGAACCGTGCCGTCCTGAAACAGCGCCACATCATCGGCCAGCGCCAGCGCGAGATCGATGTCATGGGTGGAAAACACCAGCGTCATGCCGCGCTGGCCAAGCTGGCGCAAGACCGCGATCAGCTGGTCGGCCCCCTCGCGGTCCAGCCCCGCGGTGGGTTCGTCCAGCAGCAGGACCTCCGGCTCCATCGCCACCGCGCCGGCGATGGCCACCCGTTTTTTCTGCCCGCCCGACAGCATGTGCGGCGGACGGTCGGCCAGATCGGCAATGCCGAGCGCCGCCAGCGCGGCCTGAACCCGGGCGCGGGCCGCAGTGTCGGTGAGGCCCTGATTCAGCGGGCCGAAGGACACATCCTCGGCCACGGTCGCGGCGAAGATCTGGTCGTCGGGATCTTGCAGCACCAGCGCCACCCGGCTGCGCCACTGCAAAAGACCGCGGCGCGAATAGTCGCCCGGCTTGCCCGCCAGCAGGACCGCCCCGCGGTCGGGCCGAAGCGAGCCGTTCAGGTGCAAGAGCAGCGTGGATTTCCCCGCTCCGTTCGGCCCCAGAATGGCCAGCTTGCGCCCGGTCGGGACGCCGAGCGAGAGCTGGCGAAGCGCGGGCACCTCGCCCGGATAGGCGTAGTGCAGATCGGTTGCCGACAGGATCGCGGTCATGCCAGCACCACTGCAAGCAGGACGGCCAGTTGCACGGCCAGCACAAGCGCCACCGTCTTGCGGCAGACCGGCACGCGAGATGACAGCACGCGCATCTCGCCCTGCCAGCCGCGGGCGGCCAGCCCGGTTTCCATCCGCCGCGCCCGGGCCAGGGCGCGGGGCAAGAGGTTGGCGGCCACCATGGCCGTCGAGCGCAACCAGCGCCGGCGGCTGGAATGGCCCAGCCGCGCCCGCTGCGCCGCCGTCATCGCCGCCGCCTCATCCGCGATCAGAAACACGAAGCGGTAGGTCAGCAGCGCCAGTTCCACGATCTCGGCCGGAACCGCCAGCCGCCGCAGGCCGGCGAACAGATCGGCCATCGGCGTGGTCAGGGCCAGAAACATCAGACAGAAGGTCGCCGCCATGGCGCGCAGGCACAGAAACGCCGCCTTCTCCGCCCCGCCCGGTGCCAGCGAAACCCCGTCGCCGGTAATCTGCACCAGCAGCATCAGGCCGCCGCTGGCCAGAAAGCCGAGGGGCAGCACCACCGTCGCCAGCCAAAGCCGCAGCGGCACCCGCGCGCCGAGGAAGGTGAAGGCCAGAACGGCGACGGCGACCAGCGCCGCCCCCGGCCAAGGCGGCAAGACCAGTGCAAGGACCAGAAACCCAAGGCCGATCAAGGCCTTCTCGCCCAAGGCGCGGTGTCGCCAGTGGTTCAGGCTGGCAGCGCGGTCCAGTGTTCCGACCGACATCTCAGGCCTGCGGCGGCTGGGTGCCGTCCTTTGGTGCTGCGGCCTCTTTTCGGCCATGCGACCGGCCGATGACATAGCCGATCACCAGCGCGCCCAAGGCGGCCTGCAGCGAGAACAAGAGGCTGGCCACCTCGCCGCTTGGCGGCTCCCAGATCGGGCGGGCCCACGGGGCGAAGTCTTCGCGGGCCTCGATCAGGGCGGCGGCCTCGCCATCGGCGCCGCCAAACTCACCGCCGATGAACAGCGGAATAATGGCGATCAGCGCCACGACCACCAGCATCCAGACCGAGCGTTTCGACATCACTTGCCCTTCCCCGCCAAGGTGGAAATCCGGTCCTCATCGCGGATCTTGCCCGAAAGCGCCTCGATCACCACGACTGTCAGAAGCCCCTCGGCAATCGCGAGGGGAATTTGCGTGACCGCAAATATCCCGCCGAATTTCAGCGCGGCCCCGACAAGGCCCGAGGCCGGATCGGGATAGGCCAGCGCCAGTTGCAGCGAGGTAAAGACATAGGTGGCCAGATCGCCCAGCGCCGCGGCCAGAAACACCGAGACCGCGAACGACAGCCCCAGCCGCCCGGCCAGTTTCCAGACCCCATAGGCAACCCATGGGCCGACGATCGCCATGGAAAAGGCATTGGCCCCGAGCGTGGTCAACCCGCCATGCGCCAGCAGAAGCGCCTGAAACATGAGCACGATCACCCCCAGCACCGCCATGACCGGCGGGCCAAAGACGATGGCGCCAAGCCCGGTGCCGGTGGGGTGCGAACACGAGCCGGTGACAGAGGGGATCTTCAGCGCCGACAGCACGAAGGCAAAGGCCCCCGAGGCGGCCAACGTCATTCGCGCCTCGGGCTTTTCGCGGAGGATCCGGCGGATGCGCCGGACCCCGGCCACGACAAAGGGCGCCGCGGCGGCATACCACCCCAAGGCATGCGACAGGGGCAAAAAGCCCTCCATGATGTGCATCTGCAATCCTTCCACATCGAACGCGCTGCCATCGAAAAATCCAACGCACCCCGCGCCCCGGACGTCTTGCAGCACAAGCGCGATGGCAGGTCTCCTGACTCGCGGGTCGTTGCACCCCGGTCGCCTTCCCGGCCCATGCCCCCTGTGGAATGGGGGCGGCCAGTGGCAATTGACCGGGGACTCGCCGCTCACAGTTGCGGGGGCAGCCACGGATTCGGCCCCTGATGGGTAATCCTCACCGTGTTCCCTTTTCATCCCTTGGCTTCGGGAACCATCCCGCGCAGGTAACTGGCCGGACCGCCGGTTGTCAATCAGCGACAGGCGCTTGCCGGGGGGGCCATTGGCGAGGGCCGCTCAGGGGGCAAGATAGCTCACGCCGTTTGGCCCCGCGCCGACGGAATAGGTGGCAACGACCGCCGGTGCCGCGACCTCGACCACGCTGAGCGTGCCTGCCGTCACATTGGTGACAAAGGCCAGCGCACCGTCGGCGCTGATGGCGACGCCATGGGCGCCCGCGTCCGTCGTCACCGTGGCGCGCACCTTGCCACTGGCGACGTCGATCACCGACACCGTGTCGCCCGGCAGGGCTTCGCTGCCCTGATTGGCCACCAGAACCTGCGCCCCGTCCGGTGTGGCGAAGAGCTGGATCGGGCCGTCGCCGACTGCGATGCGCCCTGTCGTCGTCCGGCTGGCCAGATCGACGATCGCCACCGCATCCTCGTCGCGCAGGCTGACATAGGCGCGGCGGCCGTCGGGCAGGAAGGCAACCTGCACCGGCGTCGTGCCAACCGGAATGCGCGCCAGCTCCGCCAGGCTGGCCACGTCGATCAGCGACACCGTGCCGTCCTGCACATTGGCCACCAGCAGGCTGGCGCCGTCCGGCGACAGCCGCAGGCCATGGGGGTAATCGCCGGTCGGAATGCTGGCGACCACGGCCCCGGCGGCAAGATCGACGACCGACACGGTGTCATCGCCGGCATTGGTCACGAAGGCGCGGCCGCCGTCGCGGTCTGTCACGACATGGGCCGGATGATCGCCCACCGCAATGCTGGCGGGCGGGGCGTCAAGCTCATGCGGATCAAGGATCAGCAACTGGCCACCGTCACCGTGACCATGCGTCGAGCCGAGCTGCGCTGCCGCCGCCCCCACCGCCAGCAAGCGCCGCCCATCGGCCCCGACCTGCACATTGTGCGGCGAGATCGGCAGGGCAACCGTCTCGACCGCCCCGGAGGCAAGATCAACCCGGCTGACCGAATTGCCGCGCTCGTCGGCGGTAAAGACAAGTCCGGCCGCGCCGGCAAGACCCTCGGCAAGGCCGGGCCGTGGCAACACAAGCAGAAGGGTCAGCAGCGCGGGCGCAATCCGCCCGGTTCGCAGGATTCTGGCCATGGCATTTCCTTTCCGTCAGATGCTCACGCCGCGGCGTAATGGCTGAACACCGAGGTGCCGCCGTCGCGGTGGATCAGGAACACGTCAAAGGCCTCGCGCTCAACCTCGGGGCCCATGCCGGGCGCCCCCCAGGGCATGCCCGGCACAGCCAGACCGATGGCGTCGGGCCGCTCGGCCAAGAGGCGGCGGATGTCGGCCACCGGCACATGGCCTTCCAGCATGTAGCCCTCCACCTTGGCGGTATGGCACGAGGCCATCACCTCGGGAATGCCATTGGCCAGCTTGTAGCGCTGCAGGTCGGGCGCCGCGGCGAGGTCGGTGGTGACGGCAAAGCCCGCGGCCTCGACAATCTCGATCCAGGCGCCGCAGCAGCCGCAATCGGGGTCTTTCAGGACATGCAGCGGCGTCGCCCCCACGGTCGCCAAAGCCGGACCAGCGGACAGGCTGACAAGCGCCGCTCCGGCGGACAGCAGGCGGCGGCGGGTCAGGAAGAGTTGAGTCATGGTCGGTTCCTTTCGTGGAATTTGTCGGCAGGTCAAAGCTTTACCCGCCGCAGCCGCAGCGCGTTCGCAATCACGGACACGGAGGACAGGCTCATCGCCGCCGCCGCGATCATCGGCGACAAAAGCATGCCGGTCAGCGGATACAGCACCCCCGCCGCCACAGGCACCCCGGCGGCATTGTAGGCAAAGGCGAAAAACAGGTTCTGGCGGATGTTGCGCAGGGTGGCCTTGGCCAGCCGCCGGGCGCGGACCACGCCCATCAGATCGCCGCCAAGCAGCGTCAGCCCCGCGCTTTCCACCGCGACATCTGCGCCGGTGCCCATGGCGATGCCGACATCGGCCGCGGCAAGCGCCGGGGCGTCGTTCACGCCGTCGCCCGCCATGGCCACTACGGCGCCGCCCTTGCGCAGGGCGTCGATCATCGCCTTCTTGTCTTCGGGCAGGACGCCCGCGCGCACCTCGTCGATGCCCAGCCTTGCGGCCACCGCCTCGGCGGTGCGCTGGTTGTCGCCGGTGGCCATGATGACCCGCAGGCCAAGCTGGTGCAGGGTGCGGATCGCCTCGGCGGTCGAGGCCTTGATCGGATCGGCCACTGCGACGATGCCCGCCAGCTGGCCCTCCAGCGCCACGAACATCGCCGTCTTGCCGTCGCGGCGCAGCGCATCGGCGCGGGCCTCGGCCGCGGTGGTGTCCAGACCCAGCGCCGCCATCATCGCGGCATTGCCCAGGGCCGCCGGGCGGCCCTGCACTTCGCCCCGCACGCCCTTGCCGGTGACGGCCTCGAACCCGGTCGCTGCCAGCACCTCGACCCCGCGCGCCAGCGCGCCCTCGACGATGGCCTCGGCCAAGGGATGCTCCGAGCCGCGTTCAAGAGCGGCGGCGGCGGCCAGCAGGTCGGCCTCGCCGACACCATCCAACGCGATGACATCGGTCAGCTTCGGCCGGCCTTCGGTCAGCGTGCCGGTCTTGTCGACGATCAGCACCGAGACCGCCGCCATGCGTTCCAGCGCCTCGGCATCCTTGATCAGCACACCCGCCTGCGCCCCTCGACCCGCCGCCGTGGTGATCGAGATCGGCGTGGCCAGACCAAGCGCGCAGGGGCAGGCGATGATCAGCACCGACACTGCCGCGGCAACCGCAAAGACCAGCGCCGGCTCCGGCCCCCAGACCAGCCAGACGCCAAAGGCGATCAGGGCAATCGCCACCACCGTCGGCACGAAGATCGCCGACACCCGGTCGGCCAGCCCCTGAATGGGTGCCCGCGACCGCCGCGCGTTGGCCACCATCTCGACGATCTGCGCCAGGACGGTCTCCGCCCCCACGCGCTCGGCGACCATCACCAGACTGCCGTTGCGGTTGATCGTGCCGCCGGTGACCGCATCGCCCGCGGCTTTCTCGACCGGCAGGGATTCGCCGGTAATCATGCTTTCGTCCACCGCCGAATGGCCCTCGATCACCATGCCATCGACCGGCACGCTGTCTCCGGGCCGGACGCGCAGCCGGTCGCCGGCCATGACGTTCTCCAAAGGCGCGTCATATTCCGAACCGTCCTCCAGCACCCGGCGCGCGGTCTTGGGCGCAAGGTCCAGCAGCGCCCGGATCGCGTCGCCGGTGCGTTCGCGGGCGCGCAATTCCAGCACCTGACCGACAAAGACCAGCGCCACGATCACCACCGCCGCCTCGAAATAGGTGCCGACGCCGTGGCCCATCCGGTAGGCCTCGGGGAACAGCCCCGGCAGGAAGATGGCGATGATCGAATAGGCATAGGCCGCGCCGACCCCGATCGAGATCAGCGTCCACATGTTGGGCGAGCGGTTGATGACCGACTCCCAGCCGCGGCGGAAGAAGGGCGCGGCAGCCCAGAGGATGATCGGCGTGGCCAGCAGAAACTCGACATAGCCGGCGACGGCGTGGCCGATCCAGTCCCGGAGCGGCAGGTTGACCAGTTCGCCCATGGTCAGGGCGACCAGAGGGAGCGCCGCGGCAAGGCTGATCCACATCCGCCGGGTGAAGTCGACCAGCTCCGGGCTGGAGCCGCCGGTCGGCAGCACCGGCTCCAGCGCCATGCCGCAGATCGGGCAGCTTCCCGGCCGGTCGCGCAGGATCTGCGGGTGCATCGGGCAGGTCCATTTGCTGCCCGCAGGCGCGGCGGCCTTCCTGCCCGTCGCGCGGCCGCTGGCATGGTGCCACGGGTCCGCCTTGAACGCCGCGCGGCAGCTGTCCGAGCAGAAGTGGAAGGTCGCGCCCGCGAAGGTCTCGCGGCGCGTGTCCTCCGCGATGGCGACCGTCATGCCGCACACCGGGTCCGTGGCGGTTTGCGCGCCCTCGGGCAGGGGAGCGGTCGAATGGGAGTGGGAATGTTCCATGCCGTTGCTGCCTTTCCGTGCCAGTCTCAGCGCCCCCCGATTACCGGGAGGCGCCTGGGGGCGGCGCAAGGGGCCGCGACCCGGGTTTCATTTGCGCAGGTATTTCACGAGGGCTGCGATCGCCAGGACGACGAAAACCAGGATCAGCAGGCCAAAGAGCCAGCCAAATCCCATTCCGGTGCCGTACATCATGATGAGATCTCCTTTGCTTGCAGTGCCAACCCGGCACTCTGGGTAACGGCAGGCGGGGCGAGGCAGGCCGCCCCGCCTGCGCATGTCAGGCAGAGACGGCGAATTCCGTCATCATGCCGGTCGACAGGTGCGGCATGTGATGGCAATGCAGCATCCAGCGCGCGGCCTCGCCCGCGTCGAGCGCCACGTCGACCATCGACATCGGCGGCACATAGACCGTGTCGCGCAGCGCCCCCGCGATGCGCCGGCCGTTCACCCCCACCACCTGAAAGGCGTGGCCGTGCAGGTGCATCGGATGGCCCATCATCGACATGTTGTGGAAGGCCAGCACCACCCGCTCGCCGGCTTTCGCGCTGATCGGCTGGTGCTGGCCCCATGTCGCGCCGTTGATCGTCCAGCGATAGGGCTGCATCGCCCCGCCAAGCATCAGCACATGGCCGCGATCCGCCGGTCTGTCAGCCAACGGGTGCAGCGCGACCAGCTGCGCTTCTTGCCCAAGGTCAAGGTCGAAGGCCGGGGCCTCGACCTCGGCCAAGGGGTCCAGACGGCGGATTTCGGCGCCGGTCGTGGCAAGGATCAGCCCGGTGCGCTGCCGCGCGCCTTCGCGCAGCGCAAGAATCGGCCAGGCGCCCGCGCCGGCGGGCAGGTCGATCTCCAGATCCAGCCGCTGCCCCATGGCCAGCCCAAAGCGCGTGCCGGTCCGCGGCTGCACCGCTTGCCCGTCCACGGCCACGAGGCGGGCGGGCACCTCGCCGCTGTCGATCCAGAACACCGTGGCGGCGGCAGCGTTGATCACCCGCAGACGGACCCGGCCGGCGCGTTCGACCGTCACCACCTCGGGGTCCGACAGCGTGCGGTCATTGGCGAGATAGGCGTCCCAGTCATAGTCGTTCAGGTCCATGGCCATGCCGTCATGGCCCATCATCCCCATCATGCCGCCTGCGGCCATGCCCATCTGGCCCATGGCGCCCATGCCGGATTGGCCCATGCCGGATTGGCCCATCGCGCCATGGTCCATCATGGCCATGCCGCTGCCGCCGGTGATTTCGGCCAGCACCTCCTCCGGCGTCCTGAACGAGAAGTCGTGCAGCATCAGCACCACCTCCTGCCGGTCGGCGGCCAGATCCTCGGGGCGGCGCACGATCAGGGGCGCGGCGAGAAGCTGCATCTCCTGCACCGGAACATGGCTGTGCATCCAGTGCGTGCCGGGGCGCGCGGCGAAGTCGAAGGTGCGCACCTCGCCCGGCGCCATCAGCGGCCGGGGCATGTCCGGCACGCCGTCCTGCCCGTTGGGCGGGATCTGGCCGTGCCAATGCAGGATGGTCGGCACCGCCAGCGCATTGGTCAGATCGACCCGGAGGGCCTGGCCGGGGTCAAGCACCAGCCCCTGCCCCGCCGGTCCGGCAAGGCCAAGCACCGTCGCCGCACGGCCGTCGATGTCCAGCGTCCGGCTGGTTGCGACAAGGGCGAGCGGGCTGGGGGTTTGCGCCATGGCCGCGCGCGGAAGCTGCGGGGCCACGAAGGCCGCGCCAGTTGCGGCCAGAAAGCCGCGTCGGGAAAATGTGGTCACATGGGTCTCCTTGGCGGCAAGCCCGCCATGTCCGATGGATGGCCGGGCCACGGCCCGGACGGCACTCAGAGGAGAAATGACTTGGGCGGGCGTTCGCTCAGCCCCGGCACCTGCCCGACGGCAATGGTTTCGTCCGGCAAGGTAAGACACGGTCCGGACTGCGCCATCCCATCGCATCCCTGCGGCAAGAGGACATGGCCCAAGAGCGCGCTGCAGGCGGCGGCGCAGCCATCGGCATCGTCCGGGGTGCAGGAAGGGCCGGTCTTGCACCGGGCGTGATCGACCGGTGAGGCATGCATCGCATGCGCATCCGGCGTTGCCTGCAGCGCATCCGCCGTCAGCGCACTGGCCGTCAGGGCGGTCGCATGCGCGACAGTGATCGCGGGAAGGATCGCGAAGCACACAATGGCAATCAGGGCGATGACACGGCGCATCATGCCGGGAATACTGCCATTCGCGCCGGGCTTTGTCCAATGCCGAACATGTCGCAGGCGTTGGCCGGGCAGACGGGACGGAGGGCGGCCCGGCTCCGGTGTCACCCGGCAGCCGCGACCAGCGCATCGCCGCGCGGCCGGGGCCGAAGGTGCAGGCCTTCCGGACGGGGCGCATCATTTCCCCCACCGGTCGCAGACAAGCCTTGCCAAGGCAGGTCCGGGCCACCCCAAGGCGCTGACTGGGCAAAGACGCCGTCGCCGGCCCGAACCCGGCCCTTGCCCGCCAGGGCCGCAAGACCGGCGCCTCCCTTGCCGCGAACACGCGCCGATGGCCAGCCTTTCATCAGCAGCACACAGGCGCCAGGGCGTGCGGCGCGGAAACGCGCCAGCAGCACGCCGGGGATGTGACCGCTGTCAGGCGCCCTTCTGCGCGATGAACATGCCAAGCGCGATCTGCCCCGCCTCGGCCATCTCGATCATGTTCTGCGACTTCACCTTGGCCGTGCTGCCCTGCAACAGATGCAGGCCCAAGGGCGGCGGCGGTGTTCCAACCGACATTTCAGCCACCCGCGCGCGGTGATGTTTCAGCACCAGGGGGGGTCCGGTCCTCCTCGTCCAGCAGCGAGAACCCCACCAGCGACAGCAGGCGGCGCTGTTCCTCGGCGGAAACCAGATGGCTGGTGTCTGCCGTCTCGGCCCAGGGGACGGGAAACCGCATGCCCGGCTCGGGGCCTTTCAGGACATCGTAGATCACGATCTTGCCGGCCGGTTGCAGCACGCGATAGGCCTCGCGGTACTTGATTTCCCGATCGGCGATGTTCATGCCCGCGTGGAACGTCAGGGCTGCGGAAAACGTGTGGTCGGCAAAGGGAAGCGCCAGGGCGCTGCCAAGCGCGAAGTCCGCCCTGTCGGCCAGTCCGGTCAGGTTGGTGAACTCTTGCGCCAGCTCCACATATTCCGGCGTCAGATCCAGACCCGTCGCGCAGCAGCCGATTTCGCCGGCCAGATAGCGCACAAGGCCGCCAAGGCCACAGCCGATGTCCAGCACGCAGTCGCTGGCCGACAGCCCCGCCCGCGCCACAATCTCGGCCGTGGCCGCACGCCCGCCCATGTGGAATTCGTCAACCGGCGCAAGATCGGCCGGGCGAAGATTTTGCGGATCCAGCCCCGCCTGCGAGAGGGCCGCGAAGATCCGCGACCTGAGGTCTCCGCCGCCATAGTGATCCGCGACTGCGCGTTCGCTCATGTTGCCCATCGCGACCCTCCCTCGCCTGCCTGCGGCAATCATAGCAGGTTTGCGCCGGCTTCGGACAGTATCCGCACCGTTCCGCAGGTCAGGCTCAGACGCCGCCGGCCGATGACTTGCCGCGACGCGGGCCGCAGGACAGCTGTTCGTCAGGCAAAGCGCCCATCCGCCGCGGACCGCCGGCGGCCTTGCGACGCAAAACCGGCGCGCTGCCGCGCCCGGGGTAAAGTGGACTGCAAGTTGTATCCAAAGCGGCCATGTTTATCATGCCAGTTTCCTGCAAGCCTGCCTCTCGTCGATATGGTGACGGAGCGGAGCAGGCATGCACAGAACCCCTGACCAGAAAACCAGCGCCAGCCTCGGGTGCGGCCTGTCCTGCCGGGTCTGCCCATGAGCGGCATGGCCCTGCTGTTGCATCTGGCCGGGGCGGTGGCGCTTTTGCTGTATGCAACCCGGATGGTGCGCACCGGGGTCGAGCGCGCCGGCGGGCCGCTGCTGCGGCGGCATCTGCAACAGGCCTTGTCCAACCCGGTGCGGGCCGCTCTGATCGGCGCGGTCCTTGCGCTGGCGTTTCAAAGCGCAACTGCGGTCAACCTCCTGCTGTCCTCGCTGGCCGGCAGTGGTCTGGTGGCCGGGGGAGCCGCGCTGGCGGGTGCGCTGGGAGCCGATTTCGGCTCTGCCGTCGTCGTGCGCCTGCTGACGCTGGATCTGTCGCTGGTCATGCCGGCTGCGCTGATCGCCGGCACCGTGATATTCCTGTCGACCGAGCAACGCGCCTGGCGGCAGGCCGGGCGCATCCTGATCGGGGCGGGCCTGATCCTGATGGCGTTGCAACTGATCGGGCAGGCGTCCGAGCCGCTGCGTGACAGCCAGTTCCTGCCGCTGGTGATCGGCTATCTGGCGAATGATCCGGCAACCGCCTTTCTGGTCGCGGCGATCTGCGCCTGGGCGTTCCATTCCTCGGTCGCCTTCATCCTGCTGGTGGTCGCCTTGGCGACGCGCGGCTTGATCCCGGCCGATCTTGGGCTGGTGCTGATGCTCGGCGGCAATCTGGGCGGGGCGCTGATTGCCGTGCTGTTGTCACGCGGCGCGGTGCCGCAAACCCGCGCGGTGCCGCTGGCCAACCTTGTGCTGCGCGGTGGCGCCGCGGTTCTGGCCCTGATCGGATTGCCGCTGTTGCCGGCACCAACCGGCTGGCTGGGCGCCACCGCGGCGACGCAGGTGCTGAACGGCCATATCGCGTTCAACCTTGCGGTGGCGGTTCTCGCCCTGCCTTTGGCAGGACGCGCCCACGCCCTTGTTCTGGCGGTTCTGTCACGGTCGGCCCCGCCCTTGGTCGATCTGGCACCCGGCACGGCGCTGGATGACAGCGTTCTGGGCGCGCCCTCGCTGGCGCTGGCGAATGTCACCCGCGAGGTCGTGGGGATTTGCGGCGATCTTGAAACCATGCTGGACACGGTGATCCAGCTGTATGAAGCCCCGGACAGCGCGCGGATCGAGGCGGTCGCCCGGCTGGACGACCGGATCGACCTGTCGCACCGCGAGATCAAGCTTTATCTCGCGCGGCTGGCCAACAGCGGCGTGGACGCGGTCGAAGCGCAGCGCATGCAGGAATTGCTGGCCGCCTGCATTGCCCTGGAACAGGCCGGCGATGTCGCCAGCAGCAATCTGCTGGATCACGTCAAGCGCAAGCATGACCGGGGCCTGTCGTTCAGCCCCGAAGGCTGGCAGGAGCTGGTCGACCTGCATGCCCTCTTGATGGCCGATGCGCGTCTGGCCTTCAACGTCATCGTGTCGCGCGACCAGACCACCGCCCTGGCCCTGGTGCGGGCGAAGGAGCGGTTCCGCGAAGCCGAGCGCAGCGCCCGGGCGCTGCATTTCGGGCGGCTGAGCAATCGCGGCATCCGCAGCATCGAGACCAGTTCGCTGCACCTCGACACGATCCGCGACCTCAAGCAGATCAACTCGCTTCTCGCAACGCTGGCCTATCCGGTTCTGGAAGAACAGGGGCTTCTGGCCAGCTCGCGCCTGCGCCTGCCGGACGCCGGCACCGCCTAACCCGTTCCGCCTGCATCGCTTTCGCAAAACGATCACAGACAATGTCTACCACCTCCACCTGTAACCCCTGCAACAAAAGGACATCGACCATGACGACCATGACCCGCCGCAGCCTTCTTGCCGCCGGCACCGCCGCGCTGGCCGCGCCGCTTTTCGCCCGCCGTTCGCTTGCCTCCTCGGGGGTGGTGAACGTCTTCGCCTGGGGCGACTATTTCCAGCCGAACATCATCGAGGCCTTCGAGGCCGCGACCGGCATCAAGATCAACGTCTCGACCTATGGCTCGAACGAGGAAGCCGCCAGCAAGCTGCGCGCGGCGGGCGGCAAGGGCTTTGACCTGATCTTCCCGTCGGTCGACACCCGCCCGAACTATGACGAGGGCGATCTTCTGGCCGAAATCGACGAGAGCAAGCTGAATGTCGGCCTGATCGAGCCGTCCTTGTGGCGCTCGTCGCTGGAACTCGGCGCGGCGCGTCGCGGCAAGCGCTATCTGGTGCCCTTCACCTGGGGGACCGAGGGCATCACCTATGACTCGAGCGCATTGAACGTCGCCCCGGGCGAGCTGTCCTATGCCCATCTCTGGGCCGAGGGCATGGAGGGCAAGGTCGCGCTGCGGCAGAAATCCATCCTCGTCAGCCTGGCGATCTATCTGGATGCCACGGGCGAGTTGCCGTCGAACCGGGCGATGGACCTCTACAAGTCCGAGGAATACACCCGCCGCATCTTTGACGGCTGCGTCGCCTTTGCCGCCAAGCACAAGGCCAACATCGGTTCCTACTGGAACAACGCCACCGAGGCGACCGCGGCCTTTACCGATGCCGGTTGCTCCATCGGCCAGACCTGGGACACCACCGGCATCAAGCTCAATGCCGATGTCGATGCGAAATGGCGCTATGCCGCCCCGAAAGAGGGCGCGCTGGCGTGGATGGACACCGCCGCGGTGCCGGCGGGGGCTGAAAACATCGACCAGGCCTATGCGCTGCTGAACTTCCTCCTCTCGCCCGAAGTCGGCGGACTGTTCTCGAACAACACCGGCTACAACTCGGCCGCCTTGGGCAGCGCCGCGCATATGTCGGACGCCGGCCGCGCCGCGTTTGAATTCGCCTATCCGGGCGATGCCATCGCGAACCTGTGGTGGTGGCCGATGTTCACGCCGTGGTTCAGCCAGGTGCGCGAGGAATATGTCGAGAAGCTGACCAACGCCTGATGCCCTTAGGATACGGGGTCGCAAGGCCCCGTATCCCCCCTTTCCCCCTTGAGACGGATGCTTCCCATGACCGACCAGTCGACCGGCAAGGCGATCGAATTTGACCGGGCCTCGGTCAGGTTCGGCCAATTTCAGGCCGTGCAGCCCACCGATCTGCGGATCGAGCCGGGCGAGTTCTTTTCCATCCTCGGCCCCTCGGGCTGCGGCAAGACCACGCTGCTGCGGCTCTTGTCGGGCTTTCTGGACCCGACCGCAGGCGATGTGCGGATCGGCGGTCAGTCCATGGTGGGGATCGACCCGTCGATCCGCCCGACCGCGCTGATCTTCCAGAACCTCGCGCTGTTTCCCTTGATGCCGATCTGGGAAAACGTCGCCTTCGGGCTGGAGATGCGCGGCTGGAGCCGGGCCAGGCGGCGCGACCGGGCCTATGAGCTGCTGGCCACCGTGGCGCTCAGCGATCATGCTGAAAAGATGCCGGCGCAGCTTTCGGGCGGGCAAAAGCAGCGCGTCGCCATTGCCCGCGCGCTGGCGGTGGAGCCTTCGGTGCTGCTGCTGGACGAACCCCTGTCGGCGCTGGACCTGAAACTGCGCCAGCACATGCGGGCCGAGTTGAAGCAGATCCAGGCCAGGACCGGCATCACCTTTGTCTATATCACCCACGATCAGGGCGAGGCGCTGACCATGAGCGACCGGGTGGCGGTGATGAACCGCGGCCGCATCATGCAGGTCGGCTCTCCCGATGACATCTATGACCGGCCCGCCAATGCCTTTGTCGCCACTTTCGTCGGCGAGACCAATGCGCTGGCCGGCAAGCTCGCCTCCACCGCCGAGGGTCTGGCCCTGATGGAAACCCCGCTTGGCGGTTTCCGCGCGGCAAACCCCAAGGGGCTGCGGGCGGGCGACGAGGCGATCCTGTTCCTGCGCCCCGAGAAGCTGCGTCTGCTGGCGCCGGGCGAGGCGACGGAAAACCACATCCCGGCGCGCGTCCTGCGCCGCGACATGGAAGGCGCCTGGTCGACACTGGTGGTCGAAGCCGGCGGGCAGGAGCTGAAGCTGCATCTGGCCCATGACGGACGCGAGGCCCCGCCTTCGGGCGAAATTGCCCTGGGTTTCTCCGCCACTGAGGCCATGATCCTGCCCAAGGGGGAGATGTCGGATGACTAAACTCTTCCGCGCTTTCGGAGTGCCGCTGTCGACGGTGATCCTGATGTTCTCCAGCATCTGGATTCTGGGCCTGATCGCCGCGCCGCAACTCATCATGATCGAACAGTCGCTCTGGCGGATGGAGCGGCCCGAGGGGGCGGCGGAAATCTCGGTGCAGATCGACGGGCTTTACAACCAGCTTGACGTCATGGCGCTGGACCGCAGCACCGCCGAGGCCGGGACCGATGCCACCAAGCGCGCCGCGGATCTGGCGGCGCTGGACGCGAAAGAGGCCGCGATCAACGCGGAAATCGCCGCGCTGGAGGAAAGCGAAAGCACGCCGGTCAAGGTCTATACGCTGGCCAATTTCGGCCAGATGGGGGCGGCGCATCTGGCGATCTTTGCCAAGACCATCGCGGCCTCGCTCGCCGTGTCGGCCATCGCGCTGGTGGTCTGCTATCCCATTGCCTATGCGGTGGCCAAGCTGGAAACCCCGCGCACGGCGGCGGTCATCATGCTGGCGCTGGTGATCCCCTATGCGATCAACGAGCTTCTGCGCATCTTCGCCTGGCAGATGATCCTGAACCAGAACGGCCCGGCGAACCTGCTCCTGGGGCTGGTGGGCCTTGACCCCGTTCCCTTCCTTGAAAGCGGCACCGGCGTCTTTGTCGCCATGGTCTATGCCTATATCCTGTTCATGGTCTTCCCGCTCTACAACGTGCTGGAGACGCTGGACGGCAATCAGGTGGAGGCCGCGCGCGACCTTGGCGCCTCGACCTGGAACATCCACCGCCGCGTGGTGATCCCGCATGCGCGGCCCGGCATTGCGGTGGGTTGCATCATGACCTTCATGCTGTCGGCCGGCTCCTATGCCGTGCCCTATATCATGACCCGCGGCACTGCGGCGCCCTGGTTCACCCAGCTGATCTACAACCGCTTTTTCGAAGCGACGAACTGGAACGTCGGGGCGGCCTATGCGCTCAGCCTGCTTGCCGTCTGCACGGTGTTCATCTTCGGGATGATGCGCCTTCTGAAAGTCAGCCTGAAGGATATCGCCAAATGAAACCTGCCGGCATGGGCAGCACGCTGGTGCTGCGGCTCTACATGGGCCTGTTCTTCGCCTATATGTTCCTGCCGCTGGGGGTCATGGTGGCGGCCGGGGTCAATTCCTATTCCCCGCCCTCGATCACCGTGTGGCAGGGCTTTACCTTCCGCTGGTTCGCCGAATTCTGGGCCGATGCGCGGATGTGGTCGGGGCTGGTGAATTCGCTGGTGATCGCCGTGGCGGTGATGGCGCTGGCCTTGCCGATGGGCCTCTCAGGCGCGCTCTTGCTGTCGCAGCTCGGGCGGCGGTCGGCGGGGATTGCCTATACCGTCATGGTCTCGCCGCTTCTGACGCCCGGTATCATCATCGGCATCTCGACAGTGATCTTCTGGCGCAATCTCGGCGCCACGGCGGGGCTGTTCACCGCAATCCTTGCGCAATCGGCCTTCATCGCCTCTTACGCGATGCTGATGTTCATGGCACGGCTGCAACGACAGGATCACACGCTGGAGGAGGCCGCGCTGGACCTTGGCGCGACCCGCGCGCGGGCCTTCCGCCGCATCACCCTGCCCTTCCTGAAGCCGACCATCGTCACCGCCGCCGTCATCGCCTTCCTGCAAAGCTTCGAGAACTACAACACCACGATCTTCTCGATCGGCGGCAACCATACGCTGGTGACGGAAATCGGCGCGCGGATGCGCTTTGGCATCAGCCCGATGATCAACGCCATTGGCATCCTGTTCATCCTCGTTACGGTGATCTGTGCCGTGGTCTGGTCGCTCTTGCGCCAGCGCGAGCGGAAACGGGAGGCGGCGGCATGAACGGGCCTGCGGCGTTTGGCGAACAGGGTTGGGACTGGCGGGCGCGGATTGCCGCGCTGAACCCGGCGGAGGCGGTCCGGCTGGCCCACCGGGCACGGACGGCGCCGCTTTTTGCCCATGCCTATGCCTTTCACCTCAACTTCCGCTTCGGGGCCATGGTTCCGGCCGATCTGCTGGCCCATGCCGCGGCCCACGGGCTTGCCGGGGTGCAGATCCATGTCGAGGACGGCGAGGCGGCCAGTCTGGCCGCGATGGGGCGCCCGGAGCTGGAGGCTTTCGGCGCCGAGGCCCGGCGTCTGGGGCTGGCGGTGCATGTGGAGACTTCCTCGACCGAAGCATGGGATCTGGCGCGCACGGTCGCAATTGCCCATGCGGTCGGCGCGGTCGCGGTGCGCTCATATCCACGTTATGAAGGCCCGCTGTCCACCGTGATCGCCCGCAGCATCGACGCCCTGCGCGGGCTTTCCGCGCTGGACCCCGAAGGCCGGCTGCGCTTCACGCTGGAACAGCACGAAGATCTGACGTCGGCCGAGCTGATCCAGATCCTCGACGCGGTGGGCAATCCGCGCCTTGGCCTGCTCTTTGACTTCGGCAACATGGTCAATGCCGGCGAAATGCCGTTGGAGGCGCTGCGCCGGCAGGCCCCCTGGCTGCGCGAGGCGCATGTCAAGGATTGCCTCATCCTGCCCGACCGCGGCGGCTGGGCGCATCGCGCCTGTCAAAGCGGCGAAGGCCATCTGCCGATGGCCGCCCTTCTGGTCGAGCTTCTGCTTCTGGGCGAGGAGGCGGCGCAGGTCACCGCCTTCGGGCTGGAGGAGGAGGAGGACTATTACGCCCCCGCCCTGCGCTTTCCGGGCGAGGGCCCCGACCCGCATATCCCCGCCCGAACCGCCAGTTTCACCGATCCCGGCCCCGGCGATCTTTCCGCCCGCCTGCAGCGCGAACGCGAGGCCGCCCTGCGCCAGTTGCAGGTGGTGCGCGCCCTGCTGGACGACATCGCCACCGCCGCCGAACCTTTCAGGACAACACCATGACCGCCCCCCAGACTTCCCCCTGCCCGGCCGAGATGACCGCGCTGGCCAATGCCATGGCCGACGCCGTGCGTCCGGTGATCCGCCGCCATTTCCGCACCCGCATCGCGGTGGATGCCAAGGCCGACGCCAGCCCCGTCACCATCGCCGACCGCGAGGCCGAACAGACCATGCGCGCCATGATCGCGGCGCGGTTTCCCGGTCACGGCATCCGCGGCGAGGAATTCGGACTGCATCAGGCCGATGCCGACTGGGTCTGGGTGCTGGACCCCATCGACGGCACCAAGAGCTTTGTCTCCGGCTCGCTGGCCTTCGGCACCCAGATCGCGCTTTTGCACCGCGGCCAGCCGGTGCTGGGCCTGATCGACCAGCCGATCACCGGCGAGCGCTGGCTGGGCCGGGCAGGCGAGCCGACGCTGTTCAACGGGGCAACGGCGCAAACCAGTGACACGGGCGCGCTGGCCGAGGCGGTGGTCTACACCTCTGCCCCCGACCATTTCGACGCGGCGCAGCGGCAGCGCTATGACCGCCTTGCCGGGCGAGCGCGGTTCGCGCGCGCTTCGCATGATTGCTATGCGGCGGGGCTGCTGGCGCTTGGCACGGTGGATCTCTTGGTCGAGGGCAACGTCCACGACTATGACATCCTGCCGCAACTGCCGATCATCCTTGGCGCCGGCGGCATTGCGACCGACTGGGCAGGCAAGCCCCTGACCGATGCGGCGCGTTTCGACACCGTGCTGATGGCGGCGAATGCAAGGCTGCACGCGGCGGCGCTGGAGGCCCTGCACGCCGGTTGAGCCTGCGGCGCCAACCGCTACAAAGGACTGCACAAGCAGTTCGACAGGAGGCAGAGCCCATGGCCAAGCGAAAATCCGGCGCCCTGCTGACCACAATCGCCATCGACCGCGACAGCCGGACGCCCCTGTTCCGCCAGATCGAGGACCAGTTGCGCGGCAGGATTCTGGCCGGCTCGCTGTCGGGCGGTACGCGGCTACCGGCCAGCCGGGCCTTGGCCGCCGATCTGGGCGTGTCGCGGCAAACGGTGGTGCAGGTGCTGGAAAGCCTCGCGGCGGAGGGCTTTCTGGAGATGCGCCGCGGTTCGGGCACCTTCGTCGCGGCCACGTTCCCGGCGCATGTGCCACAACGGTTCCGCAGCCAGCCGGAACCGGGTCCGGACAGCGCCATAGCCCCTCGGGTTTCCGGCCTTGGGTCGCGGTTCGGCGCGGCCGAGGTTGATTTCATTGCCCGCGAAAACCGGCCCTTCCTGCCGAACTCACCGGCCTATGACCAGTTTCCCTTCGCGCTCTGGCAGAAATATGTGAACCGGCAGACGCGGCAGGCCTATCGCGGCACTATGGGATACGGCGATCCGGCGGGCTATGCCCCACTACGCCACGCCATCGCCGATTACCTCGCCCTGCATCGCAGCGACGCCTGTGACCCCGAACAGATCGTCATCACGCCCGGCGGCCATGCCGCCTTCATGATCGCGGCGCTGCTGTTGACTGAACCCGGCGACGGTCTTTTGTTTGAAGACCCCGGACCGATGATTGCCCGCAACCTGTTCGAGGCTCTTGGCCGCAAGCTGGTGCATGTTCCGGTGGATGACGACGGCATGGACTTTGAAGACGCCATCGCCCACGGCGGCGGCGAAAGGCTGGCCTTCGTGATGCCGTCGCGCCAGCACCCGCTTGGCCGCACCATGTCGCTGGCACGCCGGTTGCGCCTGCTGGATTGGGCCAACAGCACGGATGCATGGATCCTTGAAGACGACTACGACAGCGAGTTCCGCTATACCGGCCGTCCGCTGCCCTCGATCCGCAGCATCGACCGCAGCGGGCGGGTGATCTATGTCGGCACCTTCAGCAAGGCGCTGTTTCCGGCCCTGCGCCTTGGCTATCTGGTCCTGCCGCCTGCGCTGGTGAGCATGTTCCGCAACGCCATTGCCCTGATGGTGCGCTCTGTGCCGCTGGCGACGCAGATGGCCTTGGCCGGTTTCATCGCCGATGGCCATTTCGCCAGCCACCTGCGCCGGATGCGCGAGCTTTATGCCGAACGCCGGCAAGGCTTTCTTCAGGCCGCAACCCGATCCGGTTCAGGGCTTTACCAGGTCGAGATGCCCGACAGCGGCATGAACGCCATCGCCTGGCTTCCCGGTGGCCAGGATGACCGCGAGACGGCGCGGCGTGCCGTGCTGGCCGGGGTGCATGGCTACCCGCTGGGCGATTACTGCGTCCGCCCCTTGCCCCGGCCCGGCCTGCTGCTGGGCTTTACCGGGGTCGCGCCGCACCAGCTTGGACCGGGCCTCGATGCGCTGGCGCAGCTGCTGGCGGATCCGGCGATGCGCCGGCCGTGAACCTGCCGCGAAACGCCGGCCGCTGTCGCCGGTCAGGACAGCCAGGCGCGGCGCCGGCCTACCCGACGGCAGACGCCCCATCCGCCCGGGGACCCGCCGTCGCAATGCACGCGACCTGATGCCAGGACCATCCCGCTTGTCGGGCGCAGCCTGCCACGCCCGGAAGAGCCGTTGCGCTTCGCCCTGCGCGGCAGGCCTGGTGAAAGTCGCTCCGCCGGGTCTTTCCCCTGCCAGACCGACATGCGCCCAAGCCCGCAACCGCTTTTCGGGAAAGAGAGGCAATGTGAGCAGGATGTGCAGCACTTCGGGTCAATTTGGCCCGACAGCCTCCGGGAAAATCCTCGTTTTGCATGAAGTTCATGGCCATGAGCAGAAGCGTGATGGCGGTGGAGTCAGTTTTGGCGAACCAGTCTCTGTTGAAATCTGAATGTTTTATCGTATTATCAGAGCGTTAACATTGCAGCCGGCAGGAGCCGGGCAAGCGCAGCAGTGCAGTTACCTGGGAAGTTTTGGGTCTGAAGTGGTTGTCACTGGGCTGTTTGTGATTGAGGGCACTTGTTATCATGTGAGCTCTTGGCGCCCCGCTGGATGTACTTGCCCCCTCGCGGGGCAGGATTGTCGCAAGGTGGGATGAGATTGCAGTTACCCAGGGTAGCCTCGTCGTTTTGTGATTCTGCGAAGAGGTATCCTTGGTGGGAAAAATGGCGACAGGGGCACCTTTTCCTCAATCTGACGAGAGGTCGCGTGAAGACCCGTACCGCCGTTAGTGGACGCGGCGCTCGGCCAGACTTCGGCTGATTGGCGCCACACCGCAAGGCAAAGTTTGAGGGCGGGCTCTGCGGCGCGCATGGAAGTGTGTGTGTATATGAAGGGGAGCCTCGACTTGCCACCAGTGGCGCGCGGTGTACGCCGATGGGTAAGGGGGCGACGGGAGGTCTCGAGGCTCGTGATTTCCCGCTGTTGATGCCGGTTCAAGTCCGGCCCCGCGCGCCTCTTCCACTTGCCTCCTCAATAGATCCGAGTTGGCGCTGCCCGGAGAGCAGTGTGTTTGAGAACTTTCTTCGCTCGTTTCTTGTTGATGAGCCGCCCGTTCTTGCGCCTGACTGGCTTGAAGCTCCCCAATTGGCCGCGGTTGAAACAATTTGTGAACACGGGTTTTTGCGACACGAAATGTCGCTTTAAACGTTTTCGGGGTTTTTAAAATCCATTTAACACCCCTTTAAACGGGGGTTTAAACGTTCCCTCTAAACGCGGTTGTTTTTGCGAGACGCGACGCCCGCAACTCGTTGTTTTCAGGGTGGATTAAGTAGCTTTCGCACCATTACCCTAAGAGCTGTGACGATCTTCGCTGCAGATTTGGGGGCAATGATGGACGAATTCGACAACGCGGTTGCGCGCCACATGCGCAAGACGGTCACCTCCCGACAAAACGGCCAAACCAAGCCAATGTCGATGCGGGAGGCCATGTTGGCGAAACAAGCCGAGGTGGCACTCAAGGGCAGCCCTTATGCAATCCGGCACATTTTGATGATGGATCAACGCGCCACAGAACGCGAGGCGCAAGAACGACTGGCCAAGCGTGAAGCTTGGGTCCGTATCAAGCAGTCTCAGGAGCGCCGCCATGTCGCGGCTATCGCGAAGGGGGAAGATGTTGACCTGATCTTGCCTCACCCCGAGGATATTGTGATTGATGCCGATGATGCGCGCGTTGTTGGCCCTTGCGACACGGCAGAGCTGGCGGCTTGTCACGAAGCCATGCAGATGCGCGACCTTCTATTCCTTCAGCAGGGCCTGGAAGATCGGCTTGGTGGTGCGTCTGAACGAGAGGATCAAAGTCAGATCAAACCCACCAGCCCCCTGCTCTTTGCCAGCTTCATAAACCGGACACTACCGAAGCGGTTCCAACTGAGCCAAGCTGCGGAGTTAGAAGCGCTCCGGCGGGCCAGCTCGCTGTACACCAAGCGCGAATTGCTCACACTTTGCTACCGCGGCTGGGCTAAGCTTGGAATGCATCTTCCGCGAGGGGCGCAGCTGCCGGGGATTGGTATCTGCATCAGCTATCTCGACATCACTCTGGCCACACTGGTGCGGATCCGGGAGGCCGAGGGCAATCGTCTCGAGATAGACGACGCAATTGCCGAAGGCCGCCAGCGGTTGTTTGAGGAACTGCCTTTGGGGAATTCAGCACCCGTGCCACAGACGATGTTTCGGGAAAGGGGGATCATGTGATGGTCCTTGGCATCCCAACCATGATCACCCAGTCGATAGAATTGCGACCGATTGAGGCGCTGATCCCCTATCAGGGCAACGCCCGCACCCACTCGCGTGCGCAGATCAAGCAGATTGCAGCAAGTATTACCGCATTCGGCTTTGTGAACCCGATCCTGGTCGATGCACAAGATCAGGTCATTGCCGGACATGGCCGCCTCGCGGCCGCAAAGCACCTTGGCCTCACTGAAGTACCAGTCCTATCTGTGACCCATCTCTCTGCCGCCGAGAAGCGGGCCTATATCCTTGCCGACAACCGGCTCGCCGAGAAGGCCGGATGGGACCGCGATATTCTGGCCATCGAATTGCAGGCCTTGGTTGAGTTCGACTTCGAAGTGGAACTGACCGGCTTCGCCATTGCCGAGATCGATGTGATCCTCGACGACGCCCGTGAACGTGGCGGCGGTGCAACGGGCGATGCTGCCGATGACGTTCCCGCCCTGCCTGCGGGTCCCGCAATCACGAAACTCGGCGATCTTTGGCAGTTGGGGCCGCACCGGCTGATCTGTGGCGATGCCCGGGATGCAAATGCCCTAGGGGTCCTCCTCGGCAACCAGCCGGTCGACCTGATCTTCACCGACCCGCCTTATAACGTGGCGATCGAGGGTCATGTCAGCGGTTTGGGTCGGGTCAAGCATCGCGAATTCGCGATGGCCAGCGGCGAAATGACGGAGGTCGAGTTCATCGACTTTCTGACTGCGGCCCTTGTGCCCGCCGCTGCACTTTGCCGCGACGGCGCCATCGCCTTTGTCTGCATGGACTGGCGCCACATGCGCGAAATGATGGCCGCTGGGGACACGGTCTTCGCCGAGCTGAAGAACCTCTGCGTCTGGAACAAGACCAATGGCGGCATGGGCACCTTCTACCGCTCCAAGCACGAGTTGGTGTTCGTCTGGAAGGTCAAGCCCGGCCCGCATGTCAACAGCTTCGGCCTTGGTGAGACCGGCCGCTATCGCACCAACGTCTGGGACTATGCCGGGGTCAACACCTTTGGCGCCACCCGGGATGCCGATCTGGCGATGCACCCGACCGTCAAGCCTGTCACCCTGATCGGCGATGCGATCCGCGATTGCGCGCGCCGGGGCGATGTGGTGCTGGATATGTTCGGTGGCTCCGGCAGCACCCTGATTGCAGCCGATCTCGCCGGCCGGCAGGCCCGGCTGGTCGAGTATGATCCGCTATACTGCGACACCATCATCCGCCGCTGGGAGAAACTCTCCGGCAAGCGGGCAAAGCATCTTGCGAGCGGATTGTGACTGGAGGAACTGGCGGAACAGCAGAACCGACCCGGCAGTCAAAGTTGAACAGCGCCCCAAGAGGGCGGCGATCCTGAAAGCTGCCAATTTTCCCGACTGTGGCTAGTTGGCAGCTCGGGTTTCTAGCCCAAAAATTGATCCAGTGCCGGTGACCGAACCTCCGGTAGGGTCCGCGCGAGGCCGTGTTCGTCTTCGTAAGGATCCTCATTTTCATCAAAGTTGAACCAGGCGCGACGGAATGTGAGGTCGTCCGGCAGGCCCCAAATCTCTATGATTGCTTGATAAAAGGATCTGGCGAAAGCATCCCTCTCGGTCATCACATCAAAGGCAAGCGTCAACGCAGAAGCATCGCCACCAGTCGACTGCAGCCTGAATGTGTTCCAAACGGCAAGGCGAAACAGGCCAGCATCGCTCGTTTCGCCTGCGCGAATGAAATGATCGTGCCCTTCATCGTGGATCAAGAGCACTGCCCCTGTTCCTTGCGCAACTCCTTCAAGAAATTGGCGGATCGCAACAAAAGGATCGAAGACAAAACTGAGCGAGATGCCGTAAGCGATACCCGTCGTCCAAAGGCCCAGATCAATCCAACCATGCTCGGGAGCCGTGAGGCTGACGTCAAAAGGCGGAACCCGCACTGGCTTTCCATTCTCGAAATCAGGATAATCTTTGATAGTTTCTCGCTCCACTTTTGTTCATCCGTGCAAGGGTCAAAGGTTTCAGGCCAAGGGTGCTGCCATGCGGAACGGTCGCACGGTTTCATAAGAAAGCCGAGGACAACGTTTACAATCAAGCAGAATGAATGCCCGCCGCGAGTATCAATAAACAGCGGGCGCGGCCCCGGCCGATCCATTATAAAATCGGTGTGAAAAGTAATGGAAGATCGCGTCTGTTTTTTTGGACAGCGTCTCGTCGTTGCGCATTCCACGGAAGCTGGGCGCCTATTCCACGTGATCGTGGGCACTCGTTCCACGGCATCTTGGGCAGCTGTTCCACGCGAAGGTGGGCAGCTGGTTTGACCGACGGTTTCATGGAGTCAGGCTTGGGCTGACAGGTCAAGGCTTGTGTTGCGGGCGGCGGCTTTTCGCATGCTTTCTCCGGTGAGTTTGAGCCTGTGGGCGTTGTGGACGAGGCGATCGAGGATCGCGTCGGCCAGGGTTGGGTCGCCGATGGCGTCGTGCCAATGTTCGACGGGCAGTTGGCTGGTGACGATGGTGGAAGCACGGCCGTGGCGATCTTCGAGGATTTCCAGGAGGTCACGTCGCTCGGGGGCGGTCAGGACTGCGAGGC
>NZ_JAAIVJ010000010.1 GCF_011008935.1 Tabrizicola oligotrophica
GCCTCGCAGTCCTGACCGCCCCCGAGCGACGTGACCTCCTGGAAATCCTCGAAGATCGCCACGGCCGTGCTTCCACCATCGTCACCAGCCAACTGCCCGTCGAACATTGGCACGACGCCATCGGCGATGCTGCGATTGATCGACACGCGATCCGCCATGCTGGTCAGGGCGGTGACGCTGGATGGAAAGACCGCCGAGGAGGCGGGCGAGACGGTCGGGATGACAGCCGGCGCGGCGCGGGTTGCGCTGCACCGGGCGATGCGGCGGCTGTCGGGGCTGGCCGAAAGGATGATGAAATGACGGACAGGCGAAGCACGGACGATCTGATCCGTGACCTTGCGGCGGCCCCTGTGCCCGCCCGGTTCTCTCCTGCGGCCACCGTTGCCGGCATCGCGGGCCTGCTTGCGGGCGGATTGGCCCTGTATCTTGCCGGGTTCGGCCTGCGGCCCGATCTGGTTGCCGCATGGGCGCATCTGTCAGTGCAGGTCAAGACCATCTTGCCAGCGCTCCTGTCCCTCTCGGCGATCTGGCTGGCTTTGGGCTCTGCGCGGCCCGAGGGGCGGGTGGTCCTGTGGCCGCTTGCCGGTCCGGTCGTGCTTGCTTTTGCGATGGCCCTTTTCCGCATCATCGGTGCCGACGGGCCGCTTGTTCCGGAAGCGGTCGGGCAGACGGCACTGGCTTGCCTCGGCTCAATCGCAATGATGTCGGCCCTTCCGCTGGCGTTCGGCATCTTCCTTCTCCGCCGGGCTGCGCCGACGCGGCCTGCTCTGACTGGCGCGCTACTTGGTGTCGCGACAGGGGCAGGCGTCGCGGCAGGGTACGCTCTGCACTGCACCGAGGACTCCCCGCTCTTCTTCGTAGCGTGGTATGGGCTTGCGATCGCCATGGTCGGAGGCGGCGGCGCATGGCTCGGCCATCGGTTCTTGCGGTGGTGATGGGTCAGATGACCCGGCAGGCAGTCGGCTTATGTCGAATGCCTTTGTTTCGACGTATCCTGTCGTGGTCCCGACCGTCCGCTTTCCGCCCCTTTCTGCTTTCCGCCTTGTCACTTCCCGCTGGACTTCGTTGGCCTTGCAAGCGGTAGTCGGGTCGTGCCGGCGCGCTGAGAGCGCGCGCCGCTGCCGCCCGGATGTCCGGGCTTTGCCTGGTAGAAGGGCCGGAATGGATCCGGCCCGAACCAGGAGACCGACCATGGCAAAGAAACCCATCACCACGTCCGACAGCACCGAGGCCGCCAGCACGCCGCCCACACTGGGACCTGCCACCCGCCCCGAAAGCAAGAAGGCGCGGCTGATCGACATGCTGCGCCAGCCGGGGGGCAGCACGATTGCCGCGATCAGCGCGGCGCTCGGCTGGCAGGCGCATACGACCCGCGCCGCGATCACCGGGTTGCGCAAGGCGGGCCATGCGGTCGAGACGGCCAAGCCTGTGGATGGCAGCAGCGGGCTGATCTACCGCGTCGCCTCCAAACCCGGCGAACAGGCTGATGGCGTGACCCGTGCGGAGGCCGCGCAATGAACGCGGGAATGTCCGTGATCGTTTCGCCGGTTACCGCGAAGGAGCTGCCCGCAACCCTGGCCGCGCTTGAGATCGCCGACCGTGCCGACCTGCTCGATCTCTGGGGCAACCTGATCGGATCACCGGCCCCGAAGAACCTCTCGGCTCCCTTCCTGCGCCGGGCGCTGGCGTTTGAACTGCAATGCCAGGCTCACGGCGGTCCAAAGGCCCGAACGCTCGAGGACCTGAGCCGCATCGCCGCGGGTAGCATATCGCACGCGTCGGTCGGCACCCGACTGCGTCCCGGTGCGAAGCTGGTGCGGGAATGGCAGGGCAGGACGTGGACAGTCGAAGTGATCGACGGCGGGTTCCTGATGGGCGGCGAGCGCTATGCCTCGCTCACAGCCCTTGCCCGGAAGATCACCGGGGCCCGCTGGTCAGGGCCCCGGTTCTTCGGATTGACCGTGGAGGTCCGGGCGGACGATGGGTCTGCCGCATCCTCGCGTCGCAGAAAGGCGGCCTGAGATGGCGCGCCGGATCCGCTGTGCGATCTATACCCGCAAATCCTCTGAAGAGGGGCTCGACTAGGACTTCAACTCGCTCGATGCGCAGGCCGAGGCCTGTGCGGCCTATGTCGCCAGCCAGAAGGCCGAGGGCTGGGTGCTGGTCCCGACCCGCTACGATGACGGCGGCCTGTCCGGGGGCACGCTGGAGCGGCCGGCGCTGCAGCGCCTGCTCGCGGACATCGAGGCGGGTCTCGTCGACCAGATCGTCGTCTACAAGATCGACCGGCTGACCCGGTCGCTCGCCGACTTCGCGAAGATCGTTGACCGGCTCGATGCGGCGGGCGCCTCCTTCGTCTCGGTCACCCAGTCCTTCAACACCGCCACCAGCATGGGACGTCTGACGCTGAACATGCTCCTCAGCTTCGCCCAGTTCGAACGCGAGGTGACGGCGGAACGGATCCGCGACAAGATCGCCGCTTCGAAGAAGAAGGGGCTCTGGATGGGCGGGACCGTGCCCTTCGGCTACCAGCCCGACGGCCGCAGCCTGAAGATCGACGAGACGGAGGCGCCGATCATCCGCCATATCCATGACCTCTATCGCCAGCTTGGCTCGGTCCGGGCGGTCGCAGAGGAGGCCGAGGACCTCGGTTATCGGACGCGGGCACGACCGTCGGCCTCGGGCACCCGGAGCGGCGGGACGCCCTTCAGCCGAGGCCATGTCTATCAGATCCTGACCAATCCGCTTTATGCCGGACGGATCCGGCATCGCGACAAGGTCTATGCGGGCCAGCATCCGGCGATCCTCGATCCGGCCGTCTGGGATGTCTTGCAGGAACGCCTCATCACCGAGGCGGCGCGCAGCCGCGGCCAGTCGAATGCGGCCGAGCGCTCGCCCCTGGTCGGCAAGCTCTTCGACGAGACCGGGGATCGGCTGACCCCGAGCCATTCCCGCAAGAGCGGCAAGCGCCTGCGCTATTACATCTCACGCCGACTGGTCACCGACCGACGTGAGAGGCACCCCGATGCCTGGCGGCTGCCGGCCCGCGATCTCGAGACCGGCATCGCCCGGATTCTCCACGATCACCTGATGAAGCCCACCGTGCTCACCGATCTGGTGCGGGACCTGTTGGCGGCCGAGATTCCAGGATTGCTGGAGCAGCTGCGGCGCTTAGCGAACAGTTGCGACCCGGAGGGCAGCGCCGATCTCTGGGCGCCTCTGCTACGCCGCGCTGATCTCGTACAGGGCAGCATCCACTTGCGGCTCGACCGCAAGGTTCTGGCGGAACGGCTCGGCATCCTGCCGGACCGCATCGACAGCGCCGCCCGACGGATCAGCGCCTCCTTCCAGATGCAGCGCCGCGGTGTCGAGGCCCGCATCGTCCTCGGTGCCGCCGTGCCCCAAGTCGATCCGGTTCTGGCGAAGAACATCCTGATGGCACAGCGCTGGTATGTCGCCATCAAGGCCGGCGCCTCCTTCGGCAATCTCGCCGCCAGGGAGAAGACCACCACCAGCCGCATCCAGCAGATGATCGGCCTCGCCTTCCTTGCACCGGATGTTCTCGATCAGGTCGCAGCTGGCCGCCAGCCGGTTGCCTTCACCTCGGAATGGATCAAGCGACACCAGTTGCCGGCTGGCTGGGATCAGCAGCGGCAGATCGTCGGCGGACTTTGATCCTCTGAAGTGACGGCCGGGAACGCGAGGCCGCCCATTCCAGTCCCGGTGTGCACCACCAGCATGCTCGGAGCCCTGCATCTTTTGCGAAGTTTGGCACCTTTGCGACGGTTCCGTGATCGCAACCGCTGGCCTTCGGACCGCCGCGTCGCTTTCGAATTGGGCCAAAGTCAAGTCCAGCGCCAGATGCCGACTCCGAAAACCGTATCGCGCCAAATGCCAAACGGAGACTCGCGCCATTCCGGGCCGTTATTCCTCGTGCAAATTCAAGTCTCTAAGTGCCAGCGCACCTCGTAAGGCGCGGAAGACGTGCCACAATAGCCAAGGTTAAAAATCGTGCGATATCAATGTCTTATGTGGTGGCGGAGCACTCTGGATTCGAACCAGAGATATGTTCCTTTTTCTAACCCCCGGAAAACACGGCACAATTTCAGCGTAGAAAATAGGGTAGACTGTTGAACTTGCGCGATTTTTCAGCTTCCCGCGTCCGATCCTGCCTGCAGTCAAGATCGTGGTGTTGACGGTGGGATTGATCGAGGCAAGTCACCTGCCGCAAACATTGGCGATAGTCGCGATCATCGGCGCTGGTCTTGCAGCCCTAGCTCAACCCAGATCCAGCCGAAATCATACTCCGCAATCGGACCCTCGCCATGTTTGGCGCTACGGTTTTCCAACATCTTCAACCAGTCAATCACCTTCACGCGCCCCGCGGCCGTGCGCACAGCCTGGCGTGGCGACTTGCCGCCCAGAGCCGGGATCGGTGCGTCCAGCGTTTCGCGGTAATGATTGTCGAGGTGATCGTGCATGAGCTGGCGTGCAATCTCTGGCGGGATCTCGTCTGCCGCCTCGCCCGGCTCTGCATGCTGTTCCTCTGCCTGCATCTGATCAACCGTCCGGATCGTGGTCAACGGTGATTTGAGCAGACCACCGGCGGCCGCGCTGATCAAGGCCTCGACTTTGGCCGCGCGCTTGGCCGAGTTGACGGTCACCAGCAGCGTCTTGCCCTTCAGTTCCAGAGAGCCCAGGACGGTGGCCCCTTCCATCTGCGTGTCCAGCATGATGCCGCGGCCTGCCTTGCCGCCGCGCCCCTTGCGCGCTGCCAGCCAGTTCCAGAACTTCGGTCCTTCGGGCAGAAAGCCTTTCACTTGGTCCAGGCTTTCTGCCACCGCCTTCTGCGTCACGCCGCTGGCAAGCGGAAAGCGCAGATCGTGGAACAGGACATCATCACCGTCCGAATTGGAGAACTGCGGCAGCGCAGGGGAGAGTGCACGGTCGATCTCGATGAACAACCAGGCCGCGGTAAATATGGGCGCGCTGCCCATCAGTTGATCACGGGTGAGCCGCAGAGCATCTCGCTTCTTCAGCTTCAGGGCATCGCGGAGCCCGGCAAACAGGAAATCCACCGCCTCGGCGCGGAAGGGCAACAGCGCCCCGGAGATGACATGATGATCGCGTTCGGGCACCACCCGCACAGCGATGCGGTCCCATTGCTTCAACGTGCGCGTAGCGGATTTCTCTTTCACCGTGACCGGCGCCGCATCCGTCAACAGATCGCGCAGCACCATCGAAGCGCCGGGCTTAACATCACTGACCTCGTACAGACTGACCGGTGCATCCCGCAGGGCGGCGAAATAGGCCTGGTTCAAGGCCGTTTCCTTCCAGCCGCGCCGTTTCAGGTAAAGGTCGACGATGTTACCGTCTTCATAGCGCTGGCCGAGAAAATCCTCGAACCCGCAGCCCCAGAGCACACCAGACCACTGCTCGCCAATCAGATCGGCGAGGTCGTCATGGTCGATCTCGAACTCCTCCAGCGCGGGCATCAGATGTTCGGCAAGCACATCCTGCATCCGATCCCGCCAGTCGCCTTTTCGGCCGATAAAGGCCAGAAGGCCCGATATGTCGTTGCGCTCGGCCATTTTTTTACCCGTCTGAACACTTGGCCGTGGAGCCATGACTCGGACCGGAGCCCCGCAGCCTGTCATCATACCTATAAGCGATGACACTGGAGGGCCACACAACAACCGAAGGACGTCACTCCTCTGCCGCCACCATGTCCCAGGCACGCAAGTCAATCGATGGTGACACTAAGTCGCGTCAGCTTCCAAAAAGCAGAAAGTCAAGTCCAGCGCCAAAAGCCGCGGCCGCAAACCGTATCGCGCCAAATGCCAAACAGAGACTCGCGCCATTTTCGGCGACTATTTCGCCTGTGAATTCAAGTCTCTAGGGGGTAGCATGTCTCACATGCCGCGGAAAACACGCCACAATACGCGAGGCTAAAAATCGTTTAAAATCAATAGCTTATGTAGTGGCGGACAGTGAGGGATTCGAACCCTCGAGACGGTTCCCCGCCTACACACTTTCCAGGCGTGCGCCTTCGACCACTCGGCCAACTGTCCGTGGGGGGGTGTTTAGCGGCAAGTCCGGGGGTTCTCAAGCGGAAAGGTTGCGGCAAGCCGTGGGAAAATCAGGGCCATATCCCTGCGGGATCAGGTCAGGATCAGGCTGACTCGGCGGTTCTGCCGGCCCTTCTTCTCGATCTTGCCGAACTCGACGCGGCCGATCTCGGCAGTGCGGGCGACATGGGTGCCGCCGCAGGGTTGCAGGTCGATCTGGTTCGCCCCGTCGCCGATGCGGACCAGCCGCACCCGGCCCTGCCCCATCGGCGGCATGACCGACATGGTTTTCACCAGGCCGGGGTTGGCCAGCAGTTCGTCATCGGTGATCCAGGCATCGCTCACCGCCAGATCGCGCGCAATGAGCGCGTTGAGCGCGGCTTCCAGCGCGGGTAGATCGGCGGGGGCCTCGGGCATGTCGAAATCGAGCCGCCCCTTGTCGGCGCCGATCTGGCCGCCCGTCACCGGCAGCGGGATGACGACCGACAACAGATGCAGCGCGGTGTGGACGCGCATGTGGCGGTGGCGTCGGTCCCAGTCGAGACGCTGGCGCAGGGTGGCGCCAACGGGCGGCAGGGCGGCAGGCTCGGCCGGCACCAGTGCGATGCCGCCACCTTCGACCTTGACCGCCGTGGCGATCGCCATCCGGCCGCCGTCCCACTGGATCAGGCCGCTGTCGCCCGGCTGCCCGCCGCCGGTGGCATAGAACACCGAGGCATCGACCACGATGCCGCCCTCGGGCGTATGGGCCAGAACGCGGGCCTCGGCCTCGCGCAGGTAGGCGTCGTCGCGGAACAAGGGCTGGGTCATCATGGGGCGGGGGTGTCCTTGGGGCGGGGCTTGCGGGTCGGGACCGGGTCTGCGGGCGCAGGCATCTCGGGCGCGGGCGCGGGTGCCTCGGGCGCGGCCAGAAGATCGCCGACCGCCTCCATCGCCTGCCGGGCCATGTCCTCGTCCGCCGCCGCCTCGGCCAGTCTGGCCAGATGGTCGCGGTGGGCGTTGGAAAACTCGATCCCCGTTTCGGCAAAGCGCCTGACGATGGCGTGATTGATGTCGGAGCGCACCTGCATCTGGAAGTTCACGTCGCGCAGGATGACACGGATTTCGAAATTCATCGTCTCGGCGCCAAAACCCACCAGCGCCACGACGGGCGGCGGTTGCAGGATGACAAGGGGCTGGGCCTCGGCGATCTCGCGCAATACGGCCTCGACCTTGCGGCTGTCGCTGGTGAAGGGCACCGGCACCGGCACGATCAGCCGGCCAGTCAGGTTGAAGCGTGTCCAGTTCGTCACCCGGCCCGAGATCAGGTCCGAGTTCGGCACGATGACGTCCGAGCGGTCGAAGGTCTGGATCCGGGTCGAGCGCACCGAGATCGACTTGACGATGCCCTGGGTGGTGCCGACCTCGATCCAGTCGCCTTCGGAAACTGGCCGTTCGATCAGCAGGATGATGCCCGAGACGAAGTTCGACACGATGGTCTGCAGGCCGAAACCGATGCCGACCGACAGCGCACCGGCAACGATGGCAAGGCCGGACAGGTCGATCCCGGCAGCATTGATGGCGATGAGCGCCGCGAGGAAGATGCCGATGTAGCCCAGCCCCGAGACGATGGCGTTCTGGCCGCCCTGATCCAGCGAGGTGCGCGGCAGGATGGTGTTCTTCAACCCCCCCTGGAACATCCGCGTCAGCATGTAGCCAAGGCCGAAGACCACGGCAAAGACCAGGAAGTTCGCCGGCGAGATCCGCGTCTCGCCCATGGTGAAGCCTTCGCGGAACCGCGTCCAGAGTTCGGTCAGGTCCGAACTGCGTGCCCCCCAGATCAGGGCAAAGACCGGCAGGCTGGCAAGGGCAAGGGTGAAGTTGGCAAGCACCGGCAGCAAGGCGTCACCCGCGTCGCCGTCGGTTCGGGTGATGGCCGCGTAAAGGTCGGTCACCAGATCCTGCGCCACCAGCAGGAGGCCGACGGCAAACAGGCTGAGCATCGCGGGATAGACCAGGGCCGAAGCCGCCGGCACATAGCCGACCGCCGCCAGAAGCGGACCGACCACGCCGACCGCCATGGCGCCCTGCCCCAGGATGCCGATCAGCCACTGGCCATAACTCGCCGCCTCGCCCTCGCGCCGTTCGCCCGTCAGATGGCGGTGCAACAGCTGGCCCATGCGCACCAGCAGAAGGCCCGAGACCACGATTCCTGGGAAGGACACGACCGAGGTGGTGCCTTCGGAATAGGACTGCGCGTCCATGGCCGCGAAGCGCAGGTCGTCAAGCGCGAAAAGCCCGGCCATGGCAACGGCGTTGAACCGCGCCTCGACCCGGCGTTCGGGCGGCAGGCCAAGCGGGCCTTCGGACAGGCCGCGCGGAAAGACCCGCCCGGCAAGCCAGGCCGCCAGCACGACATAAAGCGCCAGATTGGCGGCGGCATCCGTCACCGTCTCGCCCACGGGACCGACCATCTCGGTCATCGACAGCGCGCCGAAGGCGCAAAGGATGCCGATCAGCGGAAAGGCGATCTCGCCGAGCGAGGCAAAGAGCGCCAGAATCCTGCGCCCGCGGGCCGAGGCCCGGTCCTGCAACCGGCTGGCCATGCCCTGCATCCAGACCCGGCCATAGACCAGAAGCACCACCGCGAGCGCCAGGAGCAGCAGGATGAAGGGCACATTGTCGCCAAAGGCAGTACGGGCCTTGGTGTCCTGCCACTTCTCGGTGGTTTCATCCCACAACAGAAGGCCGGTATCGGTCAGGCCGATCACCGCCTCGGGCCAGTTCGCCGGGTTGATCGGCGCGGGCCAGAGCTTCAGCAGCTGGTCAGCCTGCCGCTCGCGCAACACCCGGTCAATCTCGCTGACCAGACCGTCGGCACGACGGTAGGCCTCGTCCGCGGCAAGGCCGGGGGCTTGCAGTTCCACCAGCTGTTCGGTCAGGGCCGAGCGGCGGTTGGCGATTTCCTGCGCCTCCGACGCCCCGTCGGTCGGCGCAGGCCCAAGCGCGGCGATCTGGGTGCGCAGCGTGGCGATGCGGGCGGCGTTGGCGTTCTGCGCGCCCAGCAGCGCACCGCGCCAGTCCACAAGCTGACCGCGCAGCGCCTCCAGCGCGTCGGACGAGATGTTGCGGTTGGCCGCCGCCTTTTCGGCGCGTTCGGCCAGCCGTTCCCAGGCGGCATAATCCAGCGTGGTATTGGCGTCGGGCAGCGCCTGCCCTGCGGCTGCGGCCGGTTCGGCCCCTTGCCGCGGCATCAGCGCGCCGGTCTCATCGACCTGCCGCACCGCCTCCTGCGCCTGAACCGGCCCAAGCGCCAGCATCAGGGCCAGCGCAACGACCAGCCCCAGCCCGGCCGTCAGAGGACCGAAAGCGGCTCTCATGCGTCCTGATAGACGGACGGGATCTGCATCGGCGCGCGGTCCAGCCAGCGCGGCACCGGCAGGCCCTTTTCCTTCAGGAAAGCCGGATTGTAGAGTTTGGACTGATAGCGGTTGCCATAGTCGCACAGCACGGTGACGATGGTGTGGCCCGGCCCCATTTCCTGCGCCATGCGGATGGCGCCGGCAATGTTGATGCCCGACGAGCCGCCAAGGCAGATGCCCTCTTCTTCCACCATCGAAAACACCAAGGGCAGCGCCTCGGCGTCCGGAATGCGATAGCTGAAATCGGGGGTGAAACCTTCGAGGTTCGCCGTGATCCGGCCCTGCCCGATGCCCTCGGTGATCGAGGTGCCCGGCGCGTCAAGCTGGCCGGTGGTGTAGAAGGCGTGCAGCGCCGCGCCTTCGGGGTCGGCCAGACCGATCTTCACGCCCTTGGGCTGCAAGGCCATGCCGACGCCTGCAAGCGTGCCGCCCGAACCGACAGCGCAGATGAAGCCGTCGACCTTGCCGCCGGTCTGCTCCCAGATCTCGGGGCCAGTGGTTTCGATGTGGGCCAGGCGGTTGGCCACGTTGTCGAACTGGTTGGCCCAGATCGCGCCGTTGGGTTCAGTCTGCGCCAGGGCCTCGGCCAGACGGCCCGAGTAGCGCACATAGTTGTTCGGGTTGCGATAGGGCGCGGCCGGCACCTGCACCAGTTCGGCGCCGGCCAGCCGGATCATGTCCTTCTTTTCCTGACTTTGGGTTTCAGGAATGACGATCACCGTCTTGAACCCCATCGAGGCGCCGACCAGCGCCAGCCCGATGCCGGTGTTGCCCGCCGTGCCTTCGACGATGGTGCCGCCGGGGCGCAACTGGCCCTTGGCCACCGCGTCCTTGATCATGTAGAGCGCCGCGCGGTCCTTGACCGACTGGCCGGGGTTCAGGAATTCGCATTTGCCAAGGATGGTGCAGCCGGTCAATTCCGACGCCCGCTTGAGCTTCAGAAGCGGCGTGTTGCCGATGGTGTCGGCCAGATCGCTGTGAATACGCATGGTCTTTCCTTGGCTGTGGGCCTTGCCCCTTGCGGTGAACCTATTGGCAAGGGCGCGCAAACTCAAGCCGGGGCTTCGGAAAAGGTCGCGGGACCAAGGCCGGGGGAAAAGCGGGAATGGCGTTCCGGCGGGCAGCGGGCGGGCGGGATTTTGCCCCGCTCAGGCCAGCATCAGCGGGACAGTCTCGCCAAGGGCAAAGCGGCGCAGCACGGCGGGATAAAGCCGGTGTTCCTGCACCAGCACCCGCGCGGCCAGCGTGTCGGCGGTGTCGCCGGGCAGGACAGGCACGCGGGCCTGACCAAGGATCGGCCCCGCGTCCAGCTCTGCCGTCACCTCATGCACGGTGCAGCCCGCCTCGGTGTCGCCCGCGTCAAGGGCGCGCTGGTGGGTGTGCAGGCCGGGATATTTCGGCAAGAGCGAGGGGTGGATGTTCAGCATCCGGCCTTCGAAGCGCCGGATGAAGGCCGGCGTCAGGATGCGCATGAAGCCGGCAAGGCACAGGATGTCGGGCCGGGCCGCAAGGATCGGCTCCAAGAGCGCCGCTTCAAACGCGGCGCGGTCGCGGCCAAAGGGGCGGTGATCGACGGCGGCAGTCGGGATGCCAAGGGCGGAGGCGCGGGCGAGCCCCGCGGCGGCCGGGTCATTCGAGGCGACCAGCACGGGCGTACAGGGGTGCGCCCCCTGCCCCATGTCCCTGACCAGCGCCAGCATGTTGGAGCCACCCCCGGAAATCAGGATGGCAACGCGCTTCACAGCAGGCGGCCCTTGTAGATCACGCCCTCGCCCTTCACGACGCGGCCCAGTTCCACCACGGTTTCGCCCTGGGCGCGGAGCAGGTCGGCCAGCGCCGCGGCGCGGTCAGGCGCGACGAAGGCGATCATGCCGATGCCGCAGTTGAAGGTTTTCAGCAGTTCCGGCTCGGCCATGTTGGCGGTCTGGGCCAGCCAGCGGAACACCGGCGGCAAGTTCCAGGACGACAGGTCGATCTCGCAGGCCAGCCCCTCGGGCACGACGCGCGGCGGGTTTTCGGTCAGGCCGCCGCCGGTGATATGGGCCAGCGCATGCACGCCGCCTGCCCGCACCGCCGCCAGCGCCTGCTTGACATAAAGCCGGGTCGGCGCCAGCAGCGCCGCGCCGAGCGTGCCGTCCGAGAAGGGCGAAGCGGCGTCCCAGCCAAGGCCCGAAAGTTCCACCACCTTGCGGACAAAGGAATAACCGTTGGAATGCACCCCGTTCGAGGCCAGACCCAGAAGCACGTCGCCCTCGGCCACGCCCGCCGGCAGTTCGGCCCCGCGTTCCATCGCGCCGACGGCAAACCCGGCAAGGTCGAAATCGCCCTTGTGATACATGCCGGGCATTTCCGCCGTCTCGCCGCCGATCAGCGCGCAGCCCGAAGCCTCGCAGCCCGCCGCGATGCCGGTGATGATGCGGGTGGCTTCCTCGACATCCAGCTTGCCGGTGGCGAAGTAGTCAAGGAACAAGAGCGGCTCGGCGCCCTGACACACCAGATCGTTGACGCACATCGCCACAAGGTCGATGCCGATGGTGTCGACATTGCCGGTGTCGATGGCGATGCGCAGCTTGGTGCCGACGCCGTCGGTGGCCGCGACAAGGATCGGGTCCTGATAGCCCGCCGCCTTCAGATCAAAGAGCGCGCCAAAGCCGCCAAGCCCGCCCATCGTGCCAGTGCGGCTGGTGCGTTTGGCTGCGGGCTTGATGCGGTCCACCAGCGCGTTGCCCGCGTCGATGTCCACGCCCGCGTCGGCATAGGTCAGGCCATTGTGTCCGGTCGTCATGTCGAGAATCCCATGCTGGCGGCGATTGCCCTGCCCTTACGCGATCTGCCGCGGGCGCGCAACGGATCACGCCCCCCGGCTTGCATTGGCAGGCCCCGCTCTGCTAGGCAAGCCTTGGGGGGCTGTAGCTCAATGGTTAGAGCCGGGCGCTCATAACGCCTTGGTTGGGGGTTCGAGTCCCTCCGGCCCTACCAGTTTCCACCATTTGGCAACAACGCCCGCCTCCGCGCGGCTCTGTCGCCGATCTGGAAAAGTCTCGACGCTTTCGAATCAAACTTCTTTCGGCGGGTGTACCCCCGGCTTTCCGGCACAACCGCCGGAATATGGTGCGAAATGGCCTGATTCCGGGCCAGAGGCCATGCTATTGCCCCATGTTCACCCCACTTGCCGCGGCGCACGCCACATTGAGACCCGATTTCCTGCCTACCTCTGAACGCCGGAAAACTGGGGACCGGCCTGCGGGCTGATACAATTTGGTGGAGACTTCGAATGGCACTCATTGAAGGCGGCGCGGGCAATGACTCGCTTGTCAGCGCGGGAACGGCAGACGAAATCTACGGCTACGCAGGCGACGACACCCTTGACGGCGGCAGCCTGAACGACACGCTGGACGGCGGCACCGGGCTTGACTCGATGACGGGCGGTTCGGGCGACGATCTGTATTACGTCGATGACGCCGGTGACACCGTGGTCGAAGCGGCGGATGGCGGCAATGACACGGTGATCGCCTCTGTCGCGCATACGCTGGCCGACAATGTCGAAGTGCTGATCCTTGAAACCGCCAGTTCCTCGGCCGACATCAACGGCACCGGCAACGCGCTGAACAACCTCATTCAGGGCAATGAGAGCCTCAGTTCGACCGGCGGTCGCAATTACCTGTCGGGCCTTGCCGGCGATGACACGCTTTACGGCTACAACGGCCAGGACACGCTGGACGGCGGCACCGGCAATGACGTGATGTATGGCGGCACCGGCGGCGATACCTTCATCGTCGACAGCGCCGATGACGTGGTCGTCGAACTGGTGGGCGAAGGCAATACCGATACCGTCCAGGCCTCGATCAGCTATACGCTGACCACCCCTGTCACCACCAACTACATCGAAAACATCACCCTGACCGGCACGGACAATCTGACCGCCACCGGCAACGGCCTTGACAACACGCTGATCGGCAACAGCGGCAACAACACCCTGACCGGCGGTGCGGGCGATGACGTCCTGCGCGGCGCGGCGGCCATTGCGACGCTGGGCGATGACGTCCTTGACGGCGGTGCCGGCAGCGACGACATGACCGGCGGCAACGGCAACGACACCTACTATGTCGATACCGCCGAAGTCCGCGATGCCAATGATGTCATTGTGGTCGTCGGCGACCAGATCACCGAATACTCGAACTATGGCACCGACACGGTTCACACCACGATCGACGGCTATACGCTCGGCAGCCATCTTGAAAACCTGATCTTCGGCGCCGGCGTCGTGTCCGGGACCGGCAACGGCGAAAACAACACGCTGACCGGCAACGAGCTGGACAACGTGCTTGCCGGCGGCACCAACGCGGACACCCTGATCGGCGGCGCCGGCAACGACACGCTGGACGGCGGCGCGGGCAATGACCTGATGCAGGGCGGCGCGGGCAATGACGTCTACAAGGTCAACACCACCGGCGACGTGACCGATGAAAGCGCCCTGGACGCGGACGGCACCGACCTTGTCGAAGCCACCGCCACCCACACGCTGGGCGCCGGCATCGAGAACCTCACGATCACCTCGGCCACCAACATCAGCGGCACCGGCAACGGACTGGACAACGTGCTGACCGGCGGTGATGGCAACAACCGTCTCGACGGCGGCGTGGGCAATGACAGCCTTTATGGCGGTCTTGGCGCCGATACCCTTGTCGGCGGAGCAGGCGTCGACAGCCTTGACGGCGGCGCGGGCGATGACCGCTACGAACTGGACAATACCCTTGATGTGGTGAGCGAAGCGGCGGACGGCGGCACCGACACCGTGCAGATCGCGGCCGACTTCACCTTGGCTGACAACGTCGAAAACCTGATCCTGTCGGGCTCCGGCCATTTCGACGGCACCGGCAACTCGGCCGCCAACACCATCACCGGCAACGGCGGCGACAACGCCCTTGACGGCGGGGCTGGAAGCGACATCCTGACCGGCAACGCCGGCAATGACTATCTTGATGGCGGCACCGGCGCCGACCTGTTGACCGGCGGTGCGGGCGACGACGAATACATCGTGGACGACGCGGGCGACATCGTGGTCGAAGCGGCGGACGGCGGCGAGGACTGGGTCGGGTCCTACATCACCTACACGCTGGGCGAACAGCTTGAGCATATCATGCTGGCCGACACCGACATCAATGCCACCGGCAACGCCAAGGCCAACCAGATCATTGGCGGCGCGGGGGCCAACCTGCTCAGCGGGCTGAACGGGGACGATACGCTTGCGGGCGGTGACGGCCAGGACACGCTGAACGGCGGCTTCGGGGTCGACAGCATGGCCGGGGGGGCCGGCAACGACACCTACATCGTCGATGTGCTGGGCGATGTGCTGGTCGAAAATCTCGACGAGGGCACCGACACGGTACAGACGGCGCTGGCCTATACCCTGGCGGACAACTTCGAGAACCTGACGCTTTCGGGCAATGACAGCGTCAGCGGCACCGGCAACGCGGCGGCGAACGTGCTGACCGGCAACGTCGGCAAGAACAATCTCCTCGGCCTGGACGGGGACGACACGCTGAACGGCGGCGGCGGGGCGGACACGCTCAACGGCGGCGCGGGGGCGGACAGCATGACCGGCGGCGCGGGCGCCGACCTCTATATCGTCGACAACGAACTTGACGTGGTGGTCGAAGGCGAAGCGGCCGGGATCGACACGATCCGCACCATCTTCTCGACCACGCTCGATGCCAATGTCGAGAACCTGACGCTGCAGGGCACCGCTGATCTGACCGGCACTGGCAACGCATCGGCCAACACGATTGCGGGCAATGCCGGGGCGAACCTGCTGGAAGGTCTGGCCGGCAACGACACCCTGACGGGTGCCGGCGGGGCCGACACGCTGGATGGCGGCGAAGGCGACGATTCGATGGCGGGCGGCGCAGGCGATGACACCTACCATGTCGATGCTTCCGGCGACCTCATCACCGAAGCGAGCCTTGGCGGCACCGATCTGGTGCTCACCACTGCCACCTTCACCATGGGCGCCGGTCTGGAACAGCTTACCATGCTGGGAACCGACAATCTGGACGCAACCGGCAACGGCGCGGCCAACACCCTGACCGGCAACAGCGGTGCCAACAACCTCAAGGGCGGTGCCGGCGACGACACCCTCCTTGGCGCTGCGGGCGCGGACACGCTGAACGGCGGCACTGGCGCCGATGAACTGCGCGGCGGCGGCGGCAACGACACCTACAATGTCAACGCGATCGGCGATGTGGTGATCGAAGGGGCGGGTGCCGGCACCGACACGGTTCTGGCAAGCGCCACCGTGACGCTTTCGGCCAATGTCGAAAACCTGACCATGCTCAGCACCGGCACCTACAGCGGCACCGGCAACGCGCTGGCCAACACCATCACCGGCAACGGTGCGGCGAACATCATCCGCGGTCTTGCCGGCGATGACGTGCTGAACGGGGGCGGCGGCGCCGACGTGCTGACCGGCGGTCTTGGGGCCGACAGCTTCGTCTTCTCCTCGGCGACGGCGGGCAATGACACCGTCACCGACTTCAACGCGCTTGACGGCGGCGTTGCCGAGGGCGACCTGCTGGTCTTCCAAGGCCTGCTGGTCGGCGAGTTCAGCTACCTTGGCGGCAATGCCTTCTCGGGCGGCGCGGACAACTCGGAAGCGCGTTTTGACGCGACCACCGGCAAGCTTCTGGTCGACACCGATGGCGACGGCACCGCGAACCTGACGCTGACGCTGACCGGCATGGATGCGGCCGCGGATCTGACCAGCGCGGACTTCCTCTGGAGCTGATCTCTTCTGCCGATCAAACTGAAAGCGCCGCCCGATCAGGCGGCGCTTTTGCCATGCGGCCGCGCTAGAACCGCCAGCGCCCGAAGGTGCAAAGCCCCCTGGCATGCGCGGCGCTGACCGCGTTGTCCGCGGCCCCGAACCTGAACAGACCGGTCTTCTCGCCCGGCCCGGCGCCGACTGCGAAGAGAACACTTTCGCCGCCGCGCCGCGGCGGCGCGGACAGCCGGTAAATCGGCGTCTCGGCCGGCAATCCAAGCCCGCGCATCACAAAATCCCCTGCCGCGCACCAGCTTTGCGGCGCGGCTTGTCCGGCGCTTGGCTGCACTTCGATCTGATCGGCGCTTCCGATCACATTGATGCCATTGCGGGCCTCAAAGGCCATAGCCGGCGCGCCGATCAGCGACAGAAGCAGGATAGAACGGAACATGGGCGGCCTCCTTGGACGGTTCGCCCCTATGTGCGGCCTCGGGCCGGCATTGGCAAGAGTACACCCCGCCGGATGCCTGAACGGCAAACCGCACACGCCGCCGCGCGGTCGCCCCCCCAAGGCCATGCGGCCCGCGCCGGTCGGTCCTGTCCTGCTCCGCCGCGGGCCTTCCGCCGCGGCTCAGCGCACGCGGTGCAGTGCCACGTCACCCGACCAGGGCTCGGTCACGCCACGGCCACCGCCGAGATCTTCAAGCAGCGGCCGCAGGCGGTCGAGGTTCTGGATCATCGTGGGCCGGGCATTGGCCATGGCGTCATGACTGTCCCATTCCCCGACGATGATGTAACTGCGGCCCCCGGTGTTCACCGCCCAGAAATTCCGACTGCCCTGCATCGTCTCCATCGACATTTCCTGATGGATCTTGAGGAATTCTTCTTCCTTGCCGGGCTTCACACGCATGTGGACGACATTCATTGCAGTCATAGAAGCCTCCCGTTTTATGTGAGGCTTCAGCATAGCATGAAAACGGCCCCGGGGGCTGGCAAATTCAGGGGGATCGATGGGGGGCATCGACGGGGGAGGCCGTGCGGGTGAGGTGTTGACGGTGGGGGACGGTGGGCTGGAAACCCACACCACGGCTCATGGAGAGTTACTCTCCGTCAGCAACGACAACGGCAGTACCATACGCCATTACAAAGAGCATGGATTTTCCACCCCCGGAAAACTCGCTCAACTCAAGCATAACTGAAACGACAGCATTAGCGCCGACCAAAGCCGCCTCTCGCTTCAATTCCCTTAGTGCGGCTTCCCTTGCATCCCGCAGCGTGTCTTCAACAACCCTCGCACGTCCGCCGACAACGTCCCTGATACCTGCCGAAACATCCTTCAGGGCATTCATTCCAAAGGCGCACTGAGAACCAACCATGCCAACCCTGGAAACAAGATGCCGATCAGAGAGTACAGGTTCAGTCGTAAGAACAACAGTGTCAGCAGCGGCAAGCAGATCTCCCATCTGTTCCTCTGCCGTTGCAATCTCCTGCCTTTTCCTTTTCGCTTCCAGCTCCCGGCAGTTCTCACATACCCCGGTCAACGCGTCGATCATTCCAAGCTTAGTGCCGCAGTGCTTGCAGTTTGCCAATTGGGGCGCCCTCTGTACTTGACCTCTTACTGATCCAGGAAACTCCGCAGCTTCCGGCTCCGGCTCGGATGCTTCAGCTTGCGCAGCGCCTTGGCTTCGATCTGACGGATGCGCTCCCGCGTCACCGAGAACTGCTGGCCGACTTCCTCGAGCGTGTGGTCGGTGTTCATGCCGATGCCGAAGCGCATCCGCAGCACCCGCTCCTCGCGCGGGGTGAGCGAGGCCAGAACCCGGGTCGTGGTTTCCTTCAGGTTTTCCTGAATGGCCGAATCCAGCGGCAGCACGGCGTTCTTGTCCTCGATGAAATCGCCAAGCTGGCTGTCTTCCTCGTCGCCGATCGGCGTTTCCAGGGAAATCGGTTCCTTGGCGATCTTCATCACCTTGCGAACCTTTTCGAGCGGCATCTGCAGCTTTTCGGCCAGTTCTTCCGGAGTCGGCTCGCGGCCGATCTCGTGCAGCATCTGCCGCCCGGTGCGCACCAGCTTGTTGATCGTTTCGATCATATGCACCGGAATACGGATGGTGCGGGCCTGATCCGCGATAGAGCGCGTGATCGCCTGACGGATCCACCACGTTGCATAGGTGGAGAATTTATAGCCGCGGCGGTATTCGAACTTGTCCACGGCCTTCATCAGGCCGATGTTGCCTTCCTGAATGAGATCAAGGAATTGCAGGCCCCGGTTGGTGTATTTCTTGGCAATCGAGATCACCAGACGCAGGTTGGCCTCGACCATTTCCTTCTTGGCTTGCCGCGCCTCTTTCTCGCCCTTTTGCACCTGATTGACGATGCGGCGGAATTCGGAAATGTCGACGCCGACATATTGGCCGACCTGCGCCATTTCGCTGCGCAGCTCTTCCACCTTGTCGCGGCTCTTTTCAATCAGCGCCTGCCAGCCGCGTCCGGCCTTCGCCGCCATGCGGTCCAGCCAGGTCGGGTCCAGCTCGTAGCCCTGATATTCGTCGATGAATTCGCGGCGGTTGATGCGGGCGGCGTCGGCCAGCTTCACCATGCCCGAGTTGATCGCCATGATGCGCTTGTTGATGCCGTAAAGCTGGTCGATCAGCGCTTCGATCCGGTTGTTGTGCAGGTGCAGCGCGTTGACCAGCACGACGATTTCCGAGCGCAGCTTCTGGTAGGCCGCCTCTTCCGAGGCCGAGAAGCGCACGGTTTCCGACAGGGTCGCGGACATCCGGGCGTCCTGCATGTCGGCCAGCTTGTCATAGTCGCGCGCGATCAGGTCCAGCGTTTCGAGAACCTTCGGCTTCAGCGCGGCTTCCATCGCGGCAAGCGACATCGAGGCGCCGTCCTCGTCATCCTCTTCCTCGGGCTCCGAGAAGATCGGGTTGCCGTCGGCATCCAGTTCCGGCTCGGCTGTGCCCGCGGCCCGGCGCGGCGCCGGGGTGGCGCCCACATCGACGCCTTCCAGATCGGCGCCGACCATGTCGTCCTCGCCGTCAAGGCTGCGGCCGAAGGTGGCTTCAAGGTCGATCACGTCGCGCAACAGGATGTCTTCGTTCAGAAGTTCGTCGCGCCAGATGATGATGGCCTGAAAGGTCAGCGGGCTTTCACACAGGCCCGCGATCATGGTGTTGCGGCCGGCCTCGATGCGCTTGGCGATGGCAATCTCGCCTTCGCGCGAGAGAAGCTCCACCGAGCCCATCTCGCGCAGATACATCCGCACCGGGTCGTCGGTGCGGTCGAGCGTTTCCGAACTTGCGCCGACAACGGCCACCTCGCGCGAGGTCGAGGCGGTTTCCACCAGCTCGCCCACCGGCGCCTCGCCCTCTTCGACCTCTTCGTCGTCGATGATGTTGATGCCCATTTCCGACAGCATCGCCATGACATCTTCGATCTGCTCGGACGACACCTGTTCGGGCGGCATCACCGAATTCAGCTGGTCATAGGTGATATAGCCGCGCTCCTTGGCGTCGGCGATCATCCGTTTGACGGCCGCCTGCGAGAGATCAAGGGAAACGTCGGCCTCTTCGCCTTCGGGCTTGCCGTCTTCGGTGTCTTTCGAGGCCATGTCGTCTCCGTCGGTCAAAAGCGAATCAGGAAGCCACGAATCAACGTGGCGGGATGCGAATCAATAGCGCGAATCACGGGAAAGCACAGGGGGGGTGCGGACGCTGGCTTAGCGTTTCTTTTCCCAGACCTTTTCGTCGATCATCGCCTGCAACACCCCGGACAGGGCCGCGCGATCCTCGCCCATGTCGGCACTGTCCTCACGCGAGGGATGGTCGGCCTTGTGACGCGCCTCGGCGGCCTTGGAAAGCCGCCAGGTCAGGCCCTCGTCGGCAAGGCCGGTGAGGTCATGCACCGCGTCCTCCACCTCGCGGCGGGCGGCGCGATGGGCGTCAAGCTTGGCCATCTCCTCGGCCAGACACAGCGTCGCAAGCTCGGCGTCCGCGCGGTTTCGGACCGGGGGCGCGATCTGCACATGGGGACGGCGCATCAGTGCGTCAAGGGCATCGCCCGCCTCGCGCCGCAGGATGTCCTGCAGGCTGGCCACATCCTCATCGGCATGGGAGAGAAGCAGGCGGCGCAGGGCGTTGTGGTCCTCGCCCGTCAGGTCCAGCCGTTCGAGGGCAGATTCAAAGCGGTGGATCAGCGCCGGATGGGCGATCAGGCTGGCAAGGATCACCGCCTCGCGCAGGGCTTCCTCCACGGCCTGCCCCTGCGCCAGAAGCGACTGGCGGGCGCTGGCGGTGGGCGGCAGCGGCGTGCCTTTCGGGGTAAAGTTTCGTTGCCGGAAGGCCGGCACCCGCGCGCCGCCCTGACCGAACAGCTCCAGCCGCAGCCGCTTGATGTCTTCGCCATAATGGGCGCGGATCGAGGGGTCGGCGATGCGCCTCAGATGCGCGCGCAGCGATTTGTCCAAGGTTGCCTTGCGCTCGGGACTGTCGAACACCCGGCCTTCGGTCTCGCGCTTCCACAGCAGGCTGACCATCGGTTGCGCCGCCTCCAGCACCGCCTGCATCGCCGCGGCGCCCTGGGCCTTTATCAGGTCGTCGGGGTCTTGCCCGCCGGGCAGCACGGCAAAGCGCAGGCCCTTGCCGGCCTCCAGAAGCGGCAGCGCGAGGTCGATCACCCGCAGCGCGGCGCGGATGCCGGCGGCATCGCCATCCAGAGCGATGACCGGCTCGTCATGAATGCGCCACATCAGCCGCAGTTGCTCGTCCGTCACGGCGGTGCCCAAAGGCGCCACGGCGGCGGTGAACCCGGCCTCGGCAAGCGCGATGACGTCCATATAGCCTTCGGCGACAATCAGGGGCTTGCCCTTGCCCGCCGCCTCGCGCGCCGGGGCGTGGTTATAGAGGTTGCGGCCCTTGTCGAAGATCTCGGTTTCCGGGCCGTTGAGGTATTTGGCGTTGTCCTTGGGGTCCATCGCCCGACCGCCAAGCGAAATCGCCCGGCCCCGGCCATCGCGGATCGGAAAGATGATGCGGCCCCGGAAGCGGTCGTAGGGCTCGCCCCCCTTGTCGGATTTGGCGCAAAGGCCGGCACCGATCAGCAGGTCATCCGCGATGCCCTTCTGCTTCATGGCCAGCTGCAGCCCGTGCCAGCCATCCGGCGCAAAGCCGATCTCCCAGCGGTCCTGGGCTGCAGGGGACAGCCCGCGCCGGGCCAGATAGGCCCGCGCCTCGGCCGCAGCACTGGTCTTCAGCTGCAGGCGGAACCATTTCACCGCCTCTTCCATCACCGCGATGAGCTGGCTGCGGCGGTCCGCCACCTCTGCGGCCTTGGGGTCGCGCGCGGGCATCGGCATGCCGGCCTCGCGCGCCAGCACCTCCACCGCCTCCATGAAGCCGAGATTCTCGGTCTCCTTGATGAAGGTCAGTGCGTCACCCTTGGCATGACAGCCGAAGCAATAGTAATAGCCCTTGCGGTCATCCACATGAAAAGACGCGGATTTTTCCTGATGGAACGGGCAAGGCGCCCACATGTCGCCTTTGCCCTGATTGGACTTGCGCATATCCCAGGTGACCTTGCGCCCGACGACGGACGACAGGGACACGCGGGTGCGCAGTTCGTCGAGAAAACCGGGCGGCAGGGACATAGGGTCTATATGTGTTGTCAAACATCGGCTGTCCACGATTCTCCTCGGGCGCCTTCGGCTTCTCGTCGGGGCGCCCTGAGGAGCGACAAAGTCGACGACGAGGTCAGCCGAGAAGGTCGCGCGCGATGCGGTGAAAGATCGCAACGCCCGGCGCGATCAGGCTGTCGGGAAAGTCGTAATCGGGGTTGTGCAGGGCGGGAAAATCGGTGCCCGCACCCAGAAACAGCATGGCCGACCGCGTGCCGGGCTGGCCGAAGCGGCCGAAATCCTCGGACGCCCGCATTGGCAGATCAGCGTCGTCATGAACCATGCCCAACGCCTCCAGTGCGGCGGCAATCCGCGCCGTGGCCTCGGGGTCATTGACCGAGGCGGCAAAATCGTCATGCGCCTCGAAGGCGACCGTCAGGCCATGCAGGCGGGCCTGTGCCTCGGCCAGCGCCACGGCCTCGGCGCGCAGGCTTGCCATTTCGGCGTCTTCGGTCGTGCGCAGGGTGATCCACAGCTCTGCCGCCCCCGGTGCGATGCCGAAGGCCGGCTCGCCCAGCCGGGCATGGGTCACGGTCACCAGCCGGTAGCCGGGTCGCAACGGGCCGGGAGGCGCGAGGTGGGTAAACCCGTCGATCAGCGCGGCCAGCGCCAGAGCCGGCGACGTGCCCGCCTCGGGCTGGCTGGCATGCGCGGTCTTGCCGCCAAGCGTGATCTTCAGGCCCTGACTGGCGCAATTCACCACGCCCGCCTTCAAGAGCCCCCGGCCGAAGGAAATTCCCGGCATGTTGTGGAGCGAAAAGGCCCAGTCGGGCTTGATGGCGGCAAAAGCCGGGTCTGCCACGACGGCCGCCGCGCCGGAGCCGTCCTCTTCGGCGGGCTGGAACATCAGCACCACCCTGCCCCGCGCCGGCCGCCTGCGCGCGATCAGGCGACCAAGGCCAAGCAACAGCGCCATGTGCCCGTCATGACCGCACAGATGCCCGGAGCCGGGGATCGTCGAACGGTGGGGCGCGTCTGACACCTCCTCGATCGGCAGCGCGTCAAGTTCGGCGCGGAACAGCACGGTTGGTCCCGGCGCCGCGCTGCTGAACACCGCCGCCACGCCGTGACCGCCCAGCCCCGTCAGCACCTGATCGGGGCTGAGCGGGGCGAGTGCAGCGACCACCCGCGCCGCCGTACCCGCCTCATCGCGGCTGACCTCGGGGAAGCGGTGCAACTCGCGCCGCCAGTCGGTCAGCTCGGCAATGTCGCGGTTGGTCAGCATCAGGCCCGCGCCGCGAGGGTGCGCATGGCGACCTCGATCTCGTGCCATGCCGTGCGCGCCATGGAGCGGAAGATCAGGATCAGGAAGCCGGCCTCCTCGCGGATCACGACCGAGGACATGTGGCCCAAGGGCGCGCGCACCGCCCGGCCCGGCGGGAAGGCCGCCGCGCGCAGGTCCAGCGGCACATGGCGCATCAGCACCTCGGCCGCCTTGTCCCCCGACAGCCGCAGCGCGGCCCAGCCGCCAGACTGGTCGGTGACAGCCGCCGCGGCGCCGAAATCCGGGGCTGTGACGCCGATCAGGAAGGCCTGCTCGCGCCCCGTCCAGACCAGCTGCACCCCGGCCTTTGCCGACAGGCTGTTCGGGTCGGGGAAGGACAGGCCAAGGGGTTTCAGGGCTTTCGCCATGGCCTTTTCCTGCCCCGGAAACAGCGCGACCGAGGTGATGGGGCCAAGATCCACCGCTTCCAGCCGGCAGGTGCCAAGGGTCAGCGGCGCCTTTTCCAGCGCGGGTTTGGCAATCAGTTCAGGCACGCAGTTTCTCCCCGTCCTTGTCGTGGAACACCGGATCGCAGACCTCGGCGGTCAGATCGAGGCCGCGCAGATGATCGACAATGCGGATGATCTCCCCATGTCGCGCCCGGCCGTTCTTCAGGAACCCAAGGCCAAGGCAGGCGCCCATCAGGTCGGAATGCGCAAACGAGGTGATGTAGCCCTGGCTTTCCTCGCGCCCGACCTTGTCGCCAACCGTGAACAGATGCGCCCCGGAACAAGGCGGCGTGCCGGTGGCGATCTTCAGGCCGACCAGCTGCTGGCGCTCGGGGCCGACCAGCGCCGGCCGCGCCGCCATGGCCTTGCCGATGCAATCCTTCTTCGGGCTGACCATCTTTTCCATGCCAATGTCGAAGGCCGTGGTGCGGCCGTGAATCTCGGCATGCGTGATGAAGCCCTTCTCGACGCGCAGCACGTTCAGCGCCTCCATGCCGTAAGGCCCGCCGCCCATGGTCTCGGCCTTGGCCACCAGATCGCGGAACAGGCTTTCGCCATAGCGGGTGGGCACGGCGATTTCATAGCCCTGCTCGCCGGAAAACGAGATGCGGAACAGCCGCGCGGTGACACCGCCGAGTTGCACCGCGCCACAGGCCATGAACGGGAAATCCTGAACAGGCTGATCGAGAACCGCGTTCAGCAGGGCGCGGGATTTCGGCCCGGCCACCGCAAATTGCGCCCAAGCCTCGGTGACGGAAATGAACCGCACGTCCCAGTCGGCGCAATGGGTCTGATGCACGAAATCCAGATGCCGCATCACCTGGCCCGCCGCCGCCGTGGTGGTGGTCATCAGGAAATGGTTTTCCCCCAGCCGCGCCGTGGTGCCGTCATCCATGACGAAGCCATCCTCGCGCAGCATCAACCCATAGCGGACGCGGCCCACCGGCAGGGTGCTGAAGGTGTTGGTATAGACCAGATCAAGGAAGCGCGCGGCATCGCGGCCCTGAATGTCGATCTTGCCAAGGGTCGAGACATCGGCCACGCCCACGGCCCCGCGCACCATCGCCACCTCACGGTCACAAGAGACGCGCCAGGTGGCCTCGCCCGGTTTCGGGAAATAGCTGGGCCGATACCACAACCCCGCCTCGATCATCGGCGCGCCCCGGTCGCGGCTCGCCTGGTCCGAGGTCAGGAAGCGCTGCGGGGCAAAGCCCATGCCGCGCCCTCCGGCGCCCAGAGCGGCGACCGAGACCGGCACATAGGGCGGGCGGAAGGTGGTGATCCCGGTCTCCGGGATCGCGCGGCCCGTGGCATCGGCCAGCACCGCCAGCGCCCCCATGTTCGAATTCTTGCCCTGATCCGGCGCCATGCCCTGCGTGGTGTAGCGCTTCATGTGCTCGACCGAGGCATAGCCCTCTTGCGCCGCCAACTTCACATCCTTGGTCGTCACATCATTGGCGAAATCGAGCCAGGCTCGGCCCTTGCCCTCGACCGCCCAGAGCGGTTCGACGACATAGGGCAGGCCCTCGGCCCGGGGCAGCGCGACCTTGGCAGGGCTCAGCCCCAGATCGGCCAGGGCTGCCTCGGCCACAGCATGGCCCGCGGCAAGACAGCCGTGGGTGGTGAACGTGCCGTTGGCGGCCCCTGCGGCGACCAGACCCGGCACCGCGCCCTCCATCGGCACGAAGGCCGCGAGCTCCTCCGACCAGCGCGGACGCCCGCCCATGTGGCAGGTGAGGTGCAGCGTCGGGTTCCAGCCGCCCGACATGGCAAGGCAATCCGTCTCCAGCTTGAACGCGCCGCCGGCATGGTGGCCCTCGATCAGCCGCAGCCCGTGGCGACCCGAGGTGTCGGTGATCCGCGCGCCCAGATAGACCGGGCAGTTTTCGACCGCGCTGGCGTTGGCCCGGCTGTCGAGAATGGCCGCCACCTGAACGCCCGCCGCCATCAGGTCGCGCGCCACTGCGCGCGCGCCGTCATTGTTGGCAAACAGCGTCACCCGCTTGCCCGAGGCCACGCCATAGCGGTTGAGATAGCTTTGCACCGCGCCGGCCATCATGATGCCCGGTCGGTCGTTCATCGGAAAGGCGATGGGCCGCTCCAGCGCACCCGAAGCCAGGATCGCGCGGCGCGCGGTGATGCGCCAGAACGCCTCGCGCGGCAGGTCGGGGCGGGCGGGCTTGTGCAAACCGACCCGCTCCAGCGCGCCATAGATGCCACCGTCATAGGCCCCGCTCACCGTGGTGCGCGGCATGAGCCGCACATTCGGCAGGGAAGAAAGCTCAGCCAGAACAGCGGCCACCCAGTCCGGCCCCGGCTGACCGTCGACAGTCTCGCCATTGGACAGCAGACGCCCCCCCATCCGGGAATCCTCATCGGCAAGGATCACATCCGCCCCGGCGCGCGCTGCGGTCAGGGCGGCGATCAGGCCGGTCGGGCCGGCACCGATGACCAGAAGGTCACAAAAGGCAAAGGCCTTTTCATAATGGCCCTCGTCATGGCGACCCGACAGACTGCCCAGACCCGCCGCCCGGCGGATGGCCGGTTCATAGACCTTTTCCCAAAAGGCGCGCGGCCACATGAAGGTCTTGTAATAGAAGCCGGCCGAAAAGAACGGCGCCATCAGGTCATTCACCGCCAGCAAGTCCCAGCGCAAGGAGCCCATCCGGTTCTGGCTGCGCGTGACCAGCCCCTCGAACACCTCTTGCACGGTGGCGCGCACGTTCGGCGTCTGGTTCTTCGCGCCCACCACCTCGATCAGTGCATTCGGCTCCTCGGACCCCGCCGTCAGCACCCCGCGCGGACGGTGATACTTGAAGCTGCGCCCCACCACCCTAACCCTTGCCGCCAGCAGCGCCGAGGCCACAGTGTCGCCCTTGAAACCCGCGTAGGTCCTGCCGTCAAACGTGAAGGACACCGGCTTTTCACGCTCGATCAGCCCCTTGCCCGCGACCCTCATTGCGCACCGCCTTTCAGGCCGGCGACAAGCGCGGCGCCGTAGATTTCATGGCTCACGGTGTTGCGATGCACCCGGAGCCACTGGGCGCAACCGGCTTCGTGATACCACAGGTCATGCGTCTCGCCGGCCGGATTGGCGCGCAGATGCAGATGGTCGTCCCAAGGCCCCGCTCCGGCATCCGGCGCAGGGCGGTTCAGGTAATCGTCCGAGCCGTAATAGGTGAATTCGCGCCGGTCGCGGGGGCCACAGAGAGGGCAGGGAATACGCATCGGTCAAGCTCCTGAAACGGCAGTAGAAAGGGGCGCTGCCCCTCGGCGCATCCGCGCCTCACCCCGGGATATTTTCGCCAGCATGAAAGAAACCCGGGCTTTCATACTGGTACAAATATCCCCGCCAGAGGCTCCCGCAGCCGGGACGGGGCGTTGCGCGCAAAGGTTCGGGGGGCGGGTCATGTCAGTGCAGGTTGTGCTGGGAACCGGTGCCTTCCTCGTCGAGGACATGGCCGGTACGGAAGCGGTCAAGGCGGAAGCGGCGGGCAACTTCGTGGGGCTCGCCGGTGGCCATCAGATGCGCCATGCACCAGCCCGAGGCCGGCGTCGCCTTGAACCCGCCGTAGTTCCAGCCGGCATCGACGAACAGGCCCTCGACAGGGGCCTTGTCGATGATGGGCGAGCCGTCGGGCGTCATGTCCATGATGCCGCCCCAGCCGCGCAGGATCTTGGCGCGGCCGATCATCGGCATCAGCGTCATCGCCGCCTCCATCACATGTTCCAGCATCGGCAGGTTGCCGCGCGCGGCGTAGGAGGCGTAGAAGTCGAGATCGCCGCCAAAGACCAGGCCGCCCTTGTCGGACTGGCTGATGTAAAAATGCCCCATGCCGAAAGAGATCACGCTGTCGATCACCGGCTTCAGCCCTTCGGTGACGAAGGCCTGCAGCACATGGCTTTCGATCGGCAGCCGCATCCCCGCCATCGCCGCCACCTGGCTGGAGCGGCCGGCGACCACCATGCCGACCTTGCGGGCCTTGATCGCCCCGCGCGTGGTCTGCACGCCGGTCACCCGGCCGTTCTCGATGTCGATGCCGGTGACTTCGCAGTTCTGGATCAGATCGACGCCCAGCCGGTCGGCGCCGCGGGCATAGCCCCAGGCCACCGCGTCATGCCGCGCGGTGCCGGCCCGGCGCTGCATCAGCCCGCCGTAGATCGGGAAGCGGGTCTGTTCGAAATCGAGATAGGGCGCGAAGTCGCGCACCTGATCGAGCGACCACAGCTCGGCATCGTCCCCCTGATTGACGATCGCGTTGCCGCGCCGGGCCAATGCGTCGCGCTGGCCGTCGGAATGGGCAAGGATCAGCTGGCCGCGCTGCGAATGCATGACGTTGTAGTTCAGCTCACCCTCGAGCTTTTCCCAGAGCTTCAGCGAATGGCTGTAAAACTCGGAATTGCCGGGCAGGAAATAGTTCGCCCGTACGATGGTGGTGTTGCGCCCGACATTGCCGCCGCCGAGATAGCCCTTCTCCAGCACCGCAATGTTGCGCAGCCCGTGGTTCTTCGCAAGGTAATAGGCGGTCGCCAGACCATGCCCGCCGCCGCCGATGATGAGGATGTCATATTCGGCCTTCGGGGCCGGGTCGCGCCAGGCCGGTTTCCAGCCCGAGTTGCCGAACAGCCCTTCGGTAAAGACCTTGAAGCCCGAATAGCGCATGATGACCGCCTTTCCATTCCGGCCCAGTGAACCGGTATTGGTGGCGATATTCAACAGGCTTGCGCAAATTCCTGCCACGAATGCGACAGGGAATGTCGCGGACGCCAGAAGGATGCAGTCGGCCCGTCAGTCAACCATGCGGAAATATTCGGCTTCGAAGTTGTTTTCCATGCCCGTGCCGCAGAAGGCCATCGACATGTTCGACGTCCCCGACACCGTGCCGCCCGACACCATGGCCGCGCCCTGGATGCCATCGGCCTGCGCGGCGAACTCGATGTCGCCGATCGCCAGCAGCTGGCTGCCATAGATCTGCAGGTTCGCGGCAAAGTTCATGCCGCCCATGGTCACGAGCTGCGAGCCGCCGCCCGGGGCGCAGTTGTCATTCTTGCCGAGCTGGAAGCCCGAAGGCGAGTTGAAGGACCTGGCCGAGGTATTGCTGTTCACGATCACCGAATTCTCGACCCTGACGCCCGAGCCGAAGCTGACTTCGCAGGCGGTCTTGATGACCACGCTGTCGACGAGCGTGTCCTTGTAGATCGTGCCTTTGCCGCCCGAGCAGTTCCAGTAGATGATCCGACCGGCCGGCAGGTCTGCCGCGGTGATGGTCTTCTTGGTCACGGTCAGCGGCGACGAATTGGTGATGTAGTCCTTGTAATATTCCGAACCGGGAACCGCGATTGTGTTGATGATGTCGTCGATCCGGCTGACGATGCGGATGTTGTAGCTGCCCGAGCGCAGCGCCGCATCAAGGCCGAGGTTGGTTTGAAAGCCCGAGTTCGGAATGTCGAGATCATCGACATCCGGCATCGACACCACGGTGCCCGGCTCGAAATAGTTGTTCGAGTTCAGCGAGACATAGTCGTTCGAATGCACGCAGAAGCCATTCTGGAAGATGTTGTTCGACTGGATGTCCACCGGGCCGGTGCCCACAAAGCCCTCGCGGAAGCAGGTCGGGCGGTAGGTCACGAAAGTCGAGGTCGCCTCGAGGTTCCACTGGTCGATGCCGACCATCTGGAAGAGATAGGTGCGGATCGCGTTTGCCCGGCCTTCCGAGCGCGCCAGCCGCACGCGCACCGCGTCGCGCTCGCCGGGATCGGGCGTGAAGGTCAGGGAGGCGTGGTCCCAGGTGCCGAACTCGACATCGGATTCGTTCAGCACCGCGCCGAAGGTGCCGGGCGGCATGTTCGCCTCGGCAACCGAAAGGGCCGCGTCGATGGCCACGCTTTCGGAGTTGTGTTCGCGCGTCAGAAGCGCCGCATGCGCCGCGGAATCGGCGACGGTCTGCAAATGGGTGCGTTCCATCGTGACGTTCTGGACGTCGATGGCATAGCCGCCCGTCATCAGCACGGTGGCCATCAGCAGCAGGCCCCAAGCGGTGCCACCGCCGTTTTCCGAGCGGGCGAAGCGAGAGAGCGGGAGCGGGAGATACGAAAGCATGGTGTCAGGCCTCCGACAGATGTTGGGCGCGCACGACGATGTCGATGTTGGCGAAGCCGTCAAAGAAGCCGGTCGCCGTCAGGTCACTGGCGGGAATCTGGACAACCGAGGTGATGATGCCGTCAACCACGTCGACGCTCACCACGGCGCCCGTGGTCAGCGGGGCGATTTCGCTCACGATATGGGCGCGCGCGTCTTCCAGGTTGGGGTAACGCCCCAGCGAAACGGCCCGGTTGGTGTCCTGCACGACGCGCAGCACTTCGGCCTGACCACCCAGCACCAGCGAGGCGTCCACGACCATGCTGAACAGCAGCATGAAGAAGGGCATCCACAACACGGCCTCAACCGTGGAGCCCCCGTCCTCTTGCCGGATCATGGATCGAATGCGGTTCAGGATACCCAGCGAGCAGCTACACATGACGAATCACTCCGCGCGTTCTTGCGCAAGGCCGAAGTAGCCCGTCAGATGTGACCGAATTTGGGCGGGACGGTGGCGCGGCCCGGTTTTGGGCCGCGCAACGGTTTGAAAACCGTGGAATCCCGGCTTACAGGCCCTTGGAGCGGTAGGTCTTGGCCACGCGGTCGATGGCCACGATATAGGCCGCCACGCGCAGGTCATGCACGTCGGTACGGCCATGCCAGACTTCGCGCATCGCCTGGTAGGCGGTGCGCATGGTGTCATCGAGACCCGAACGCACCAGCGCCAGCTCGTCCGAGCCTTGCAGGAATTTCTGCTTGAAATCGGCATTGAGCGACCAGCCGAGCCCCTGATCGGCGGACAGCTGTTCCAGCTCTTCCACCAAGAGCCGCGAGCGCGCCTCCTCCGCCCGGCGCTGCATGCGGCCAAAGCGGATATGGGACAGGTTCTTGACCCATTCGAAATAGCTGACCGTCACGCCGCCGGCGTTGGCATACATGTCGGGGATGATGAGCGTGCCCTTCTTGCGCAGGATCTCGTCGGCGCCGTAGGTCACCGGGCCGTTCGCCGCCTCGATGATGAGCGGCGCCTTGATGCGGGCGGCGTTGCCAAGGTTGATGACCCCTTCCATCGCCGCCGGAATGAGGATGTCGCATTCCATTTCCAGCACCGCCGAGCCGTCTTCGACATGGCGGCCCTTCGGGTAGCCTGCCAGCCCGCCGGTGCGGTTCATGTGCTGGCGCAACTCCTCGATATTGATGCCCTTTTCGTCAATGATCGCGCCGTCGCGCTCGATCACGGCGATGACCCGCACGCCGTCTTCTTCCGACAGGAACTTGGCGGCGTGATAGCCCACGTTGCCAAGGCCCTGCACGATCACCCGCTTGCCGTCCAGATCGCCGGTCAGCCGCGCGGCCTCCTTGTCCTCGCGGTAGCGGAAGAACTCGCGCAGGCCGAATTGCACGCCGCGGCCCGTCGCCTCGACCCGGCCCTGAATGCCGCCCGCATGCGGCGGCTTGCCGGTGACGCAGGCCTTGGCGTTGATATCGGTGGTGTTCATCCGGGCATACTGGTCGGCGATCCAGGCCATCTCGCGCTCGCCCGTACCCATGTCGGGGGCCGGCACGTTCTGCGCCGGGTTGATGAGGTCGCGCTTGATCAGCTCATAGGCGAAGCGGCGGGTGATCTGTTCCAGCTCATGCTCGTCCCATTGCCGCGGGTCGACGCAGAGCCCGCCTTTCGAGCCGCCGAACGGGGTTTCCACCAAGGCGCATTTATAGGTCATCAGCGCCGCCAGCGCCTCGACCTCATCCTGGTTTACCCCCAGCGAATAGCGGATGCCGCCCTTCACCGGTTCCATGTGTTCCGAATGCACCGAGCGGTAGCCGACAAAGGTTTCGATCTTGCCGCGCAGGCGCACCCCGAAGCGCACCGTATAGGTCGAGTTGCAGACCCGGATCTTTTCTTCAAGGCCGGGGCTGAGGTCCATCAGCGCGGTGGCGCGCTTGAACATCAGGTCTACGGATTCACGAAAGCTGGGTTCGCCGGCGACGGACATGTGGTTCTTCTCCCTTGGGGACCTGCGGACGGGGCAAGGCCTGCCCCAAGGTTTAGGCGCAAAGACTGGCAATTGTCCGCGTCTAAAAGACGATCTTTTCCGACAAATTGCAGCATCCTGTGATTCGCCGTCGCCCAATTTGGACAGGATTGCCGCGTCTCGGCCCCAATTCGGGCAGCGCGTCGTTCGCCGTTCCGGAACAATGCGCAGCCCCGCGCCGCATCGTTTCCACCCTGCCCCACCCAGCCGACCTTCCGCCGCCTTTGCCACAATTTCGCCACAACTTCTGGACATCGACGTGGCGGGGGCAAGGAAATCTGATGGCAGGGCAACCTGTCCGGAAGCAGGAATGTGACGCAAATGGCTGCCCAGCTCCCCTCCGCGATTGCCGCGTTCCGCAAGGCCGAAGACGGCGCGCTCATCATCTTCGCGCTGTTCCTGTTCGTGCTGATGGCCACCATGGGCGGCGTCGCAATCGACATCATGCGCTATGAGACCACCCGCACCGAGCTGTCGCAGACGCTCGACCGCTGCACGCTGATGGCGGCAAGCCTGGACCAGCAGCTTGACCCGGAATCGGTGGTGAACGACTGCGTGGCCAAGGCGGGGCTGGCGGACAAACTGCAGAACGTGGTCGTTCTGGACGGGCTGAGCAGCCGCGACGTGCAGGCCATCGCCCGCGCCGATTCCGAACCCTTCTTCATGCACATGATCGGCATTGACCATTTCGACGCCGTGGCGCGGTCGCGCGCGGTGCAGACCGTCACCAATGTCGAGATCATGCTGGTTCTGGACGTGTCGGGCTCGATGTCGGGCGCCAAGATCGCCAACCTGCGCAGCGCGGCGTCGAATTTCGTGCATCGGATGCTGTCCACCGACACCAACAACCGCGTGTCGATCGGCATCGTGCCCTACAATGCCCAGGTGAACCTTGGCGCGGCCTTGCGCGGCAAGTTCAATGCGACCGACCTGCACAACGTGTCGGACGTCAACTGCCTTGAACTGCCGCCGGCCGCTTTCGCCTCGCCCGCGCTCTCGCGCACGCTGGCCCTGCCGATGATGGCCTATTCCGATCATTACTACGGCACCAACACCGGCTCGTATTACACGTCGACCAGCGATGCCGCGGCCCGGCCGAATTTCTCGAACAACTATTGCCGCCGCGCCGCCAACAACACCGTCTACATGCCCAGCCAGAACGAGACGGCGCTGCAGGCGCGGATCAACGGGCTGACGGCGGGCGGCAACACCTCGATCGTGCTGGGCATGAAATGGGGCACCGCCCTGCTCGATCCCTCGGCCCGCTCGATCTATGACGAGTTCATCGACGCGGGCCAGATGGGCGCGGGGCTGGCCGGTCGTCCCTTCGACTATACCGATACCGAGACGCTGAAGGTGGTGGTCCTGATGACTGACGGCGAACATGTCGCCCATGACCGGATCAACGATGGCTACAAGAGCGGCCTCTCGCCGATCTATCGCAGCAGCGGCGACGGCATGTATTCGATCTACCACGCCAGCCGCGCCGGCACCGCGAAATTCTATGTGCCCCACCTCAACACCTGGCGGTCGACGGCCTGGACCAACAACGCGACCCCTGCCGTGCAGCAGGACTGGCGCGCGATCTGGGCCAACCTGAAGCTCAGCTATGTCGCCTGGCAGTTCTATGGACGCGCGCTCGGCTCCAGCGCCTATTCCGCCGCGCTGAACGAGATGCGGTCGGTCTATGCCTCGGTCGGCACCATGGACAGCCAGTTGCAGACCACCTGCACCCAGGCCAAGAACGCCGGCGTGGTGGTCTATGGCATCGCGTTCGAAGCCCCGACCAACGGCCGCACCCAGATCTCGCGCTGCGCCTCGACCCCGCAGCACTTCTACGCCGCCCAAGGCGCCGAAATCGGCACCGCCTTCGACTCGATCGCCAGCAACCTGTCGATGCTGAAGCTGACGCAATAGTGCAGAACGTCACGAGTGCCGCGGCAGGCCCTTCCCGGGGGCCGTGCCGCAAGTTCCGAAACCCTTTGAAAGACCCGCATTCAACGAGTTGTATTTGTTATCGCTCTTTTGATCCCGCTCCGCGCTCTCGCGGCTTCCCCCGCGAGAGCGCAATTCTCCCCTTCAGGTGCGGCATGCCCCGCCCTGAGCGCAGTCTGCCCATGGAAGAGCCATACTTCCGCCTCAGGTCTCACGCACCGTCGGCGGGACGCATCGACCAGCGCAGACTGCGGTTCGGCATGGTGCAATTTGATGGTCCGGAGGCGCAAATGGCGCGTGACAGGGTTGAAAAGGCAATTGGCGGGGCCGACGGGGCTTTGCCCAGCCGCGCGCCGGACGCCCCGGGGGCGGCCCGGTTTCTGGCCGGGAGTCTTCGTCGCGCCCTGCGCCGCTTTGGCAGCAATCAGGCCGGAACCGCCGCCGTCGAATTCGTCATGACCGTACCGCTCCTGATCGGCATCTTCATGGCCTCGTTCGAAAGCGGCTTTCTGATGATCCGGTCGATCATGCTGGAACAAGCGGTCGATGTAACGATGCGCGAGTTGCGGCTCGGGCATCTTCCGCTGCCGACCGCAGCGCTTCTGAAACAGGAAATCTGCCGGCGCAGCGTGGTGCTGACCAATTGCGAGGCCAACATCTCGATCGAGATGACACGGATCGACACGGCCAGCTGGTCGATGCCGACCAACCGCGTCGCCTGCGTTGACCGCGAAGAAGACATCCAGCCCGTGACCCAGTTGCAGATCGGCCAGCAGAACGACGTGATGCTGGTCCGGGTCTGTGTCGTGCAGGACGCAATGTTCCCGACCACCGGCATCGGGCTTGGCCTGCCCAAGGACCGGGCGGGCGGCTATGGGCTGATTGCGGCCTCGGCCTTTGTGACCGAACCAGACTGACAGGTGCGCCATGACAATGCTTCGCCGAACCCTCACCCGCTTTGTCACCCAGGAAACCGGCACCCTGATGGCCGAGGCCGTGCTGGTGCTGCCCTTCATGCTGTGGTCCTATCTTGCGCTTTTCGTCTATTGGGACAGCTTTCGCGCCGTGAACACGGTGCAAAAGGCGGCCTATACCGTCTCGGACATGATCTCGCGCGAGATGGTGTCGGTGACGGATGGCTATATCGACGGCATGGACGCCATGATGGAATACCTGATCGACCCCGATCAGGACGCCACGATCCGCGTCTCCTCGATCACATGGTCTGCCCTGAACAACCGCTACGAGGTGGAATGGTCGCGCGCGCCGGGCAACGGCATGGCCCAGTTGACCACGTCGAGCCTTGTCGATCTGGCCCCTGCCCTGCCGACGCTGGCCGACGGCGATTTTCTTGTGCTGGTCGAAGCGGCAGTGAATTACGAGCCATCCTTCGATGTCGGGATGAACGATCAGACGCTGCGGGAATTCATCGTCACCCGACCGCGGTTCATGCCGAAGATCTGTCTGGTTGGCGTTGACTGCACCTGAGATAGGCAAACACCGAAGAACTGTGCAAGCCTGCACATCTGCCCTGCAAGCGCCCTCGGTTGCCGCAGCCACGATCAGACCCTAGCTATGGGGACATGAACCAATGGCAAAGGGAGACCACCCATGTCGATCCGTCCTGTTACCCAGACCAGCCGCGCCCGCCCCGCCATGGAGGGCGCCGGCGTCCACCTGCACCGCGCCTTCGGGTTTGGCGATCCGTCGCGGATGGACCCGTTCCTGCTCTTCGATGACTTCCGCAACGAAAACCCGCGTGACTACATGGCGGGCTTTCCCTGGCACCCGCATCGCGGCATCGAGACCATCACCTATGTTCTGGCCGGCTCGGTCGACCACGGCGACAGCCTTGGCAACCGCGGCACGCTGAAAGGCGGCGATGTGCAATGGATGACCGCCGGGTCGGGCATCCTGCATCAGGAAATGCCGAAGGGAAACGCCAAGGGCCAGATGCACGGCTTCCAGCTCTGGGCCAACCTGCCGGCGCATCTGAAGATGACCGAACCGCGCTATCAGGATGTGAAATCCGGCGACATTCCGGAAATCATCGACGATGACGGCACTGTGGTGCGGGTCATCATCGGCGAGTTCTGGGGCAAGCGCGGCCCGGTCGACGGCATCGCCGCCGATCCGCAATACCTGGACATCTTCGTGCCCGAGGGGCGGAAGAAGACCTTCAAGGTCGACACCCGCCGCCATGCCTTCGCCTATGTCTTTGACGGGGCGGCGAAGTTCTCCGACGCGGCCAACCCGCGCGGCGTTCTCTTGGAAAAAGAGGTGGACGGGCAGGAAGTGAACATCCGCGACCTTTCCGGCAACCGCACTCTTGTCGAGTTCGGCAAGGGCGACGAGGTGACGGTGCAGGCCGGCCCCGACGGCGTGCGCTTCCTGCTGATCTCGGGGGCGCCGCTGCAAGAGCCGATCGCCTGGCACGGCCCGATCGTGATGAACACGCAAGCCGAGTTGGAAACCGCCATGCGCGAATTGCGCAACGGCACCTTCATCAAGCCGGCCCATTGAGACCCCGGCCCCGGCGCTTTTCCCGCAAAGAGCGCCGGGCCTTTCGCCGCCCTCCGCCATCGGCTAGGCTGTGCGCATGATCCGCGCCCTGCCCGCCCTTCTCCTGCTCGCCGCCTGCGCCGACTTCCCCGACGTCGGCGCGGCCGTTGCCGTCCCCGGCGCCAGGCCGCCGCTGCTGACCGCAACCGAGCTGGCCGCCGTCACCGGCACAACGCCCGATCTGTCCAATGCCCTCGCCGCCGAAGCCGCCGCGCTGCGCAGCCGCGCCCGGCTTCTGCGGCAAAGGTGAAGGCCCCGCCACCTGTCGCGTTGCACGCTGCCGCCGAAACCGCTAACAGGCGGGAAGCAATCACGACGAGGTTTCCCATGTCCGCCCCCGCATCCAAAGCCCCCTTGCGTCTTGGTCTTGCAGGGCTTGGCACTGTGGGCATCGGCGTGGTGAAGATCGTGCAGGAGCACGCCGCCCTGATCGAGGCCCGCACCGGCCGCCCGGTGGTCATCACTGCCGTCTCGGCCCGCGACCGCACGAAGAACCGCGACGCCGACCTGTCGGGCTATGCCTGGGAAACCGATCCGGTGGCGCTGGCCCGGCGCGAGGATGTCGATGTCTTCGTCGAGGTGATGGGCGGCCACGAAGGCCCGGCGCGCGATGCGACCGAAGCCGCCATCGCCACCGGCAAGGATGTGGTCAGCGCCAACAAGGCGCTTCTGGCCCATCACGGTCAGGCGCTGGCGCTGGCCGCCGAAGCCGCGGGCCGGGTGATCCGCTTCGAGGCCGCCGTGGCGGGCGGCATCCCTGTCATCAAGACCCTGACCGAGGGACTTGCCGGCAACCGCATGAAACGGGTGATGGGCGTGATGAACGGCTCGTGCAACTACATCCTGACCCGGATGCAGGCCGCGAACCTGTCTTACGAAACGGTTTTCGAAGAGGCCCGGCAGCTTGGCTATCTCGAGGCCGATCCGAACCTTGACGTCGGCGGCATCGACGCCGGCCACAAGCTGGCGCTTCTGGCTTCCATCGCCTTCGGCACCAAGGTCTCCTTCGGCGCAGTCGAGCTGGAAGGCATCGGCAATGTCTCGATCGACGATATCCGTCTGGCCGAGGACATGGGCTATCGCATCAAGCTTCTGGGCGTGGCGCAGATGACCGGCCGGGGGCTGGAGCAGCGCATGACGCCCTGCCTTGTGCCGGCCTCGCATCCCTTGGGCCAGTTGCAGGGCGGCACCAACATGGTGGTGCTGGAGGGCGACTCTGTCGGCCAGATCGTCATGCGCGGCCCCGGCGCCGGCATGGGCCCGACCGCCAGCGCCGTGATGGGCGACGTGATCGACCTTGCCCGCGGGTTGCACCTGCCGACCTTCGGCCAGCCCGCCGCCACGCTGGCCGACCCCCAACCCGCCAAATCGGCAACCCCCGCGCCCTATTACCTGCGCATGACGCTGCTCGACAAACCCGGCGCGCTGGCCAAGATCGCCACCTGCCTTGGCGAGGCCGGCGTCTCCATCGACCAGATGCGCCAGTATCGCCATGAGGGCGCCAATGCCCCGGTGCTGATCGTCACCCACAAGGCCAGCCGCGACGACATTGACCACGCCATGGGCCGCTTCGCCGCCACCGGCGTTCTGGTCGGCGCCCCGGTTGCGCTGCGCATCGAAGAAGTCTGAGACCGCAATCCGCAAAACCCCCTTGCCCGCTTGCTGCGCGGCCCGCTACACGGGGGGGAAACCGAAGCTCGCAAGGACAAAGACCATGGCCGACGCCGTTGAATTTCATGACCGCCTTCTGTCGCTGGGCCTCGCCCGCGTCTCCGAGGCGGCGGCGCTGGCCTCGGCCAGCCTGATCGGGCGCGGCGACGAAAAGGCCGCCGATCAGGCCGCCGTCAACGCCATGCGCAACCAGCTGAACCTGCTCGACATCGCCGGCGTCGTGGTGATCGGCGAGGGCGAGCGCGACGAGGCGCCGATGCTGTTCATCGGCGAAGAGGTCGGCACCGGCAAGGGCCCGGCGGTGGACATCGCGCTCGACCCGCTGGAAGGCACCACGCTGACCGCCAAGGACATGCCGAACGCGCTGACCGTCATCGCCATGGCGCCGCGCGGCACGATGCTGCATGCTCCCGACGTCTATATGGAAAAGCTGGCCATCGGCCCCGGCTACAAGCCCGGCGTCGTCACCATGACGATGAGCCCGTCCGAGCGCGTCTCGGCCCTGGCCGCCGCCAAGGGGGTTTCCACCGAAAACATCACCGTCTGCGTGCTGGAACGCCCGCGCCATGAGGATCTGATCCGCGAGTTGCGCGGCACTGGGGCGGCGATCCGCCTCATCACCGATGGCGACGTGGCCGGCGTCATGCATTGCGCCGAACCCGAGGTGACGGGCATTGACATGTACATGGGCTCGGGCGGGGCGCCCGAGGGCGTGCTGGCCGCCGCCGCGCTGAAATGCATGGGCGGGCAGTTCTACGGCAAGCTCCTGTTCCGCAACGATGACGAGAAATCCCGCGCCCGCAAGGCCGGCATCAGCAATTTTGACCGGGTCTATACCCGCGACGATCTGGTGCGCTCGGACGTGATCTTTGCCGCGACCGGCGTGACCGATGGCTCGCTGCTGGCCGGGATCAAGCGCGAGCCGGGCTGGGTGACCACCGAAACCCTGCTGATGCGCTCGAAAACCGGCTCGGTGCGGCGCATGACCTATCGCAGCCCGGCGCGCTGATCAGTCCGCCTGCAGGTCGATCTCTGCCTTGGCCTTGGCGGCAAGGAAGGCGACAAAGGCCCTGACCCGCAGGGCAATCAGGCGATTGTCGGGGTAGACGGCGTGCAGCGGCACCGGGCGGCCGCGCCATTCGGTCAGAATCGGCTCCAGCCGCCCCGCACGCACGTCGTGACCGACGATGAAGGCGGGCAGTTGAACGATGCCCGCCCCTTCCAGCGCCGCAACCCGCAAGGCCCAGCCGTCCGAAAGCTCCAGCCGCGGGGAAATCGGCACCTCCACCCGCTCCTCCCCGCGCAGGTAGGACCAGCTGCGACCCTGCCGCAGCGCCGAAAAATGCAGGAGGTCATGGTCGGCCAGGTCCATCGGCGCGGCGGGATTGCCCCGGCGCGCCAGATAGTCCGAGCGGGCGCAGGTGATGAGCCGCGACTGGCCCAGCGCGCGGGTGACAAGGTTGTCCTCGACCGCCAGCGTGCCGCGGATCGCCAGATCGAAGTGGCTTTCGATCAGGTTCCGCGGCGCGTTCGACAGCTCCATCGCGATCGAGATGCCGGGATGCCCGGCGAGAAACTCCGCCACCCAGGGCACGAGAAACCGCTTTGCCAGATCGGGGGGCGCCGTCACCCGCAGCCGCCCCTCGGGCGTGGTCTGCTCGGCCCGGGCGGCCCGCTCTGCCTCGTCCAGCCGGCCCGGCAGGTCGGCCAGCCGGTCCCGATACGCCTGCCCCGCCGGCGTCAGGCGCAGGCTGCGCGTCGAGCGGTGCAACAGCCGTACCCCGAGCCGCGCCTCCAGATCCGCCACCTGCGCGCTGACCGTCGCCCGGGTCAGGCCCAGCGCCAAGGCGCCGGTCGTAAAGCTCTGATGCTCGGCCACGGCGAGAAAGGCCGCCAGGCCGTGCAGGGGGTCGACCGTCTTCATTTGTCAAATCATCCTGACAATCATGCAAGGTCCACAGGGATTATCATGTCCTGACCCCGGCAGTATACCCCTGCTGCGAAGACCTTTTCTCAAGACTTTTCACAAGGAGACTTCCTGATGACCCCTTTCGACACGCCTGCCTTTTCCAGATCCGGCGCAGGAACCGAGGCATTCGCCTTCGGACGGCACATCATCCGCATTACCGCGGAACAGACCGGCGGGAGCCTCGGTTGCTTCGAGGCCGAGGTGCCCGCCGGAGAAGGTCCGCCCTTCCATATCCATGAAAAAGAAGAGGAATTCTTCTACATTCAGGAGGGACGCTTTGCGTTCTGGTGCAACGGCGCCCGCGTCGAATTGACCGAAGGCGCGGTGATCTGCGTCCCGCGCGGATCGGTCCACCGCTTTCAGAACATCGGCCAGTCCACGGGGCGGCTGATGGTGGTGATGACCCCCGGCGGGTTCGAGGGCTTCTTCCCCGCGGTCGCCGTGCGGGACCGGCCCTCGGTCGAGGAGATTTGCCAGATTGGCGAGCAGTTCAACCTGCGCTTCGTCTTTGACGCCGCCGAAGCGGCCTGACCTGCGCCGCCGCCACGGGCGCCTGCGCCCCAGCGCCACGGGCGCCCCGTGCGGGGCGCCTATCCCGAACCGGCGCCGATCTTGCGGCGCGGGCTTGCAGGGCAGGTGCGAAACGGGCATCCAAGCGGCATGACCAATCGCTGCTTCCTGAACGTCTCGCATTCCCTCACCGGCCGCCGCTGGGTCGGCCCCGGTCTTGAGGCCGAGCGGCAGGCCGAGGCCATGGCGCAGATCACCCGTCTGCCGATGGCGGTCTGCCAGACGCTAGTGGCGCGCGGCGTCGAGCCTGATCAGGCGCAGGCCTTCCTCAACCCGGCGCTGCGCGACCTGCTGCCCGACCCGCTGTCGCTGAAGGACATGGGGCGGGCAGCCGCCCGCTTCCTGCAGGCCGTCGAAACCCGCCAGCGCATCGCCATCTTCGCCGATTATGACGTCGATGGCGGCTCCTCCGCCGCGCTTCTGATCCTGTGGCTGCGGGCCTTGGGCGCGCAGGCGACGCTCTACATTCCCGACCGCATCGACGAGGGCTATGGCCCGAACGTGCCGGCCATGCAGACGCTTGGCGCGGCGCATGAGCTGATTGTCTGCGTCGACTGCGGCACGCTTTCGCACGACCCGATCGCAGCGGCCGGCTGCGACGTGGTGGTGCTGGATCATCACCTTGGCGCCGAAACCCTGCCGCCCGCCCTTGCCGTGGTCAACCCCAACCGGCAGGATGAGCCGGGCGATCTGGCGCATCTTTGCGCCGCCGGGGTGGTGTTCCTGATGCTGGTCGAGGCCAACCGGCAATTGCGGACGAAGGGTAGCCAAACCCCTGATCTGATGGCGCTTCTTGACCTCGTGGCGCTGGCGACCGTGGCCGATGTCGCGCCGCTCGTCGGCGTCAACCGCGCCTTTGTGCGGCAAGGGCTGAAGGTCATGGCCCGGCGCGAAAGGGTGGGCCTGCGGGCGCTGGCCGATGTCTCGCGGATGGATCAGGCGCCCACCCCCTATGCGCTTGGTTTCGTTCTCGGCCCCCGCGTCAATGCCGGCGGGCGGATCGGGCAGGCCGATCTTGGCGCGCGGCTGCTGGCCTGCGACAACCCTGCCGAGGCCGCCGCCATGGCCGCCCGGCTGGACGAACTCAACACCGAACGCCGCGAGATCACCGAGGCGGTGCGCGCCGAGGCCATGGCGCAGGCCGAGGCGCGCGGGCTTGACGGCCCGCTGGTCTGGGCCGCCGGCGAGGGCTGGCATCCCGGCGTCGTCGGCATCGTTGCCGCCCGGCTGAAAGAGGCCACCCACCGCCCTGCCGTGGTGATCGGGCTGGACGGCGGCATCGGCAAGGGGTCGGCCCGCTCCGTCACCGGGGTTGACCTTGGCGCGGCAGTGCAGCGCGTTGCGGCCGAGGGGCTGCTGCTGAAAGGTGGCGGGCACAAGATGGCCGCCGGGCTGACGGTGGCCGAAAACCAGATGGAGGCCGCGATGTCCCGTCTGGCCGATCTCCTCGCCCGGCAGGGTGCGGGGGCCGACGGGCCGCGCGATCTGGCCATCGACAGCCTGCTGATGCCCTCCGCCGTCACGCCCGCGCTGGTCGAGCAGATCGAAGCTGCCGGCCCCTTTGGCGCGCAGGCGCCGGCCCCGCGCTTTGCCTTCGCCGATGTCGCGCTCAGCGCCCGGCGCATGGGCGAGACCCACCTGCGGCTCTCGGTCAGCGACAGCGCCGGCGGCCGTTTTGACGCCGTGGCCTTCGGCGCCTTCGACGGCCCGCTGGGCCCGGCGCTGGAAAATCCCGGCCATAACCGCTTTCACCTTGCCGGGCGGCTGGAGCTGAACCATTGGGGTGGCCGGACAAAAGTTCAACTTCGTCTGGAAGACGCGGCAATCGCGTGATTTTCCCTCTTGCGCTGCTGCGACCACCTCTCTAAACAGCGCCTCACCGACAGCGTGGCCCGTTCGTCTATCGGTTAGGACACCTGGTTTTCAACCAGGTAAGAGGGGTTCGACTCCCCTACGGGCTGCCACTTTTCCCCCAAGACACCCCCCGGAAACAGCTTCACTTTGTCGTGTGACCGCCTTGGTTCGGCCCCCGGCTGCGCTTGCCTTGACCGGGCAGACCGCTACACTGTGCCGCTGAAGTTTTTGAAGAAGGTCAGCTGCCGTGTTCTTCCGCCCCCTGATTTCCGCCGCCCTGTTTCTTGCGCTGTCCCTGCCCGCTGCCGCCGCCCCCTGCGGCGATACCTCGGCCGGGTTCGAGGATTGGAAGGCGCAGATGGCCGCCGAAGCCAAGGCAGAAGGTGTCGGACCGGCGGGTCTCGCGGCGCTGATGGCCACCAGCTATTCCAAGGCCACGATCAGCGCCGACCGCAACCAGAAGAGCTTCAAGTATTCGCTGGCCAAGTTCATGGAAGTGCGCGGGGCGGATGCCATTGCCAGCCAGGGCAAATCGCGCAAGGCGAAGAATGCCCAGCTGTTCTCGGGGCTTGAGGCGCAATATGGCGTGCCCGCCGGGGTGCTGCTGGCCATTCACGGCATGGAAACCGGCTTTGGCGGCTTCATGGGCGACAGCAACGTGATCTCGGCAATTGCCACCCTGACCTGGGATTGCCGGCGCTCGGATTTCTTCCGGCCGCATCTGATCGGCGGGCTGAAACTGGTCGATCGCGGCTCGATCTCGGACCAGACCATCGGGGCCAAGCATGGCGAATGGGGCCATACCCAGTTCCTCCTCGGCAATGCGCTGCAGTATGGCGTCGATGGCAACGGCGACGGCCGGGTCGATCTGGGCAACCAGACCGACGCGCTGGCCACCACCGCCAATTATCTGGCCGCCAAGGGCTGGCGGGCCGGCGCGGGCTATCAGGAGGGCGAGCCCAACTTCGCCGTCATCAAGGAATGGAACTCGGCCACGGTCTATCAGCAGGCCATCGCGCTGATCGGCGGCCGCATCGACGGCTGACCGCCGGTTTATGCGCGTAAGCGCGGCGCTTATTCCGGCCGGCTTAGGTTCCGGGTTTATTGCCAACCTGCCTTCGAGTGCAGGACGGTCGCCGAAAGGCCGACGGTCATTGCATTTCAGAAAGGCACAACATGGCGGATCTCTATACAGGCGGGGCGACGGTCGCGGGGACCATCGCCTATTTCAATTCCTTCGTTGAAATCCTTGTGGCGGACGGCGACAGCACCAGCCCGGTCAGCCTCGAGCTGACCGACAGCGGCACCATCGACCTGACCGTTCACCTCGATACCCGCGCCGTCACCCTGCAGGCCTTCACCGGCGACGATCACATCACCACCTCGGTCGGCGACGACGTGATCTACGGCAATGGCGGCAATGACACGTTGATCGGGTTTGACGGCAATGACACGCTGGTCGGCGGGGCGGGGGATGACAGTCTGGTCGGCGGGACGGGCGATGATGTCTTTGTGCTGTCAGGCGAAAACGAGGGGCAGGATGTCTTTCTGGGCAGCAGCGGGGCCGACGAGTTGCGCTTGGAATCCGCGGGTCCGCTCGCGCTGCAATGGCTGGTGGTCGGGGCCGGCGCGGCGATCGAGAGCTTCAACCTGAACGGCGTGACCCTGACCGGCACGACGGGCGCCGACCTGTTCGACCTCTCGGGCATCGCGGGCTATACGGCGGACAACGCGATCGACCTTGACGCCGGAAATGACCTTTTCCGCGGTGTGCAGGGCGACGACCACGCCTCCGGCGGCGAGGGCGATGACAGCCTTGCGGGCAACAGCGGCAATGACTGGCTTGCCGGCGGGACGGGCCGCGACACCTTGAACGGCGGGGCCGGCGATGACGTGCTGGTTCTTGGCGCTGGCGATCCCGGTCTGGACAGCCTGATCGGCGGCACCGGCACGGACCAGCTGCTGCTGGACCAGACCCTGACCGCGCTGTCCCGGCTGACGCTGAACGCCACCGCCTCGGTCGAGGTGATCGCAGCCGCCGACACGCTGGTTCTGAGCGGCGCGGGCAGTGATGTCTGGGATCTCTCGGGGGTAAGCTCTTACGTCACGGGCTTTGCCATCGACATGGGCGCCGGCAGTGACAGCCTGTCAGGCACGGCCGCGGCCGATGTCGTGCAAGGCGGCGACGATCGCGACACGCTCGGCGGCAATGCCGGGGATGATGCGTTGTCGGGGGGCAATGGCGATGACAGCCTGACCGGCGGGCTTGGCGATGACAGCCTCTTCGGCGAGGCGGGCAATGACAGCCTGACCGGGAGCGACGGCGCCGACCTCCTGACCGGGGGGACCGGCGACGACACCTATGTCATCGGCCTTGGCGATCAGGTGATAGAGCGGGCAGCGGGCGGGCATGACCGGATCGTCCTTCAAGGGCTGTCATCCTTCACCCTGACTGCCCAGGTCGAAGACCTACTGGCCAGTGGCGCGGGGGCGGTCATGCTGCGCGGCAACGGGCTGGACAATGCGCTGTCCTCGGGCAGCGGCAATGACCGGCTGGACGGCAGAGCCGGGGCCGACACGCTGGCGGGCGGGGCCGGAGACGACATCTATGTCGTCGACAACCACCTCGATGTGATCCTTGAGACCAGCGACGGCGGCCGCGACAGCGTGCGCACCGATCTGGCGAGCTATACCCTTGCGCTGCGGGTCGAAACTCTGACCGGGACCAATGCCGCGGGTCAGGCGCTGACCGGCAATGCGCTGAGCAACACCATCCTCGGCGGCGCCGGCGCCGATACCCTTGCCGGGGCGCTGGGTGAAGACCTGCTGCGCGGCGGAGCCGGGGATGACCTCTATCTTGTCGACTCGCTCGGCGATCAGGTCATCGAAGCGCTGGCCGGCGGCCTTGATACGGTGCAGACCGCACTGGCGAGCTATACCCTGGGCCGCAACTTCGAGACCCTGATCGGAACGCGCGCCAATGGCCAGACGCTGGACGGCAATTCCGCCGACAACAGCATTCAGGGTGGCGCAGGCGGCGACCAGATCACCGGGTTGGGGGGCAACGACACCTTGACGGGCGGCGGCGGGGCGGACAGCTTTGTGTTTCGCGCAGCCTTGGGTGCCGGAAACCTCGACCATATTGTGGATTTCGCCGCGGAAGACCGGATCGTGCTGGAAAACACCGGCCCCGCGCGGTTCCACGGGCTGGCACCGGGTGCGCTTGCGGCGGACGCCTTCAAGATCATCGGTCCGGCCGGGGGGCCGGTCGATGCCAATGACCGCATCCTTTACAATTCCACCACGGGGGAGCTGTTCTTCGATGCCGATGGCTCGGGCGGTCTGGCCAGCGTACAATTTGCGACGCTGGACGGCCAGCCCCTGCTGGCTGCCGCCGACTTCCTTGTCATCTGAGCGGCGGGGGGCGCTGTCGGCCAGGTCCGGGCGAAAAAGCCGGAATTTCGGTGATGCGACCCTTGCGCCCCCCGCCAAGATGGCCTAATCAGCCCGCACTGCCGTGGCCCGTTCGTCTATCGGTTAGGACACCTGGTTTTCAACCAGGTAAGAGGGGTTCGACTCCCCTACGGGCTGCCAGTTTTCCCAACTGCTTTCGCCGCAACGGCATCGGTCGCCCTTGGCGGCTGGCTCATCCCGTATGCCGCAACCTTACCCTGTCTCCGGCGGCAGGCCCGCCCGGTACATCGTGGCCCGCCCCCGGCCTGCGCGTTTCGAGGCATAGAGCGCCTGGTCGGCATCGGCATGCATGGCTTCGAAATCGGGGCCGGAATAGGCTGCGGACAGCACCATGCCGATCGACCCGGCGATGCGGCAGGCCTGATCTTCAAAGCACATCGGCTCGCAGAGCCGGTCAATGATCCGCGCGGCGATCAGCTCCAGCTGCGCAGCCTCGGTCTGGCCGGGAAAGACCAGAACAAACTCATCGCCGCCGACCCGCGCCGCCAGATCGGTGGCGCGGGTTTCCTCGGTCAGGATTTGCGCCACCTGCCGCAAGACATGGTCCCCGGCGGCATGGCCGAGCGTGTCGTTGATCTGCTTGAAGAAATCGAGATCGAGATGCATCAGCCCGAAGGGCCGGCCCTGCCCCGCAAGCTCTGCCAGCCGCAGCTCCAGCGCCCGCCGGTTGCGCAACCCTGTCAAAGTGTCGGTCAGGGCCTGCTGTTCAGCCGCGACCTTGGCGCCGTGCAGCCGCAGGTTCAGGCTGCGCAGCTCCGCCATGACGGCGGATTTCGCCTCTACCAGATAGAGCATTTCGACCGTCAGGTCGGTCGCGGCGAAATCGGCAACCGTCAGGCCATAGCGGCGCACCGCCTCGTTCACCCAGATGCCGAAGGACAGGTTGATGACAAGCCCGCCATCGGTGGTGGGCAGCGCATGGCCGCGCAGCACCAGATCGGGATCGTTCAGCAGCGCGACATGCAGCCGCGCCCCGATGCGCGCCCGCAGATCGGCCATTTCGGTCGGCGCAGCCGGGCGGCGCAGCGCCAGCACCTGGCTGACCGGGTGGCCAAGGACGCCAGCCTCCGGCAGCAGCTTTGCCAGCGTCGGCGCGACCCAGCGGATCACCCCCTGTTCGTCCAGACGCAGATGCAGCGGCATCAGCCGGTCCAGCGCCGGGCTTTCCAGCGTCACCGGGGCCATCGGGATGCGGGCGAAGATCGTCATGCCAGCCCCTGCCCCACCAGATCGAAGTGCCGCCCCGAGGAATGCCGGTGATCGAGCAGCTGGATCAGCACCAGATCCGCGCCCGCGGCATCGCCCGAACGGTCGAGCAGCACCAGCGCGCCGTAATCATCCGCCATGGCCCGCAGCAGCCCGACCATGACCGCCCCCATGCCGGGAAACGGCGCCGACACCATCAGCCGGTATTCCCCGTCGCCCAGCCCGGCCAGCTGCAGGCCCGGCAGGTCAAGATCGGGCAATGCAAGGCGGGCGCGTTCGGGCAGATCTTCCAGCGAATGCAGGAAATCGACGAAGGTCACACCGCCAAAGCGCAACAGCCGACGCACCGCTTCGGTGTTCGGATGCGACACCAGATAGGTGCCGAGATCTTCCAGAAGCCCGTCCTTCGGCCGGTTCAGCACCTTGGCCGCCGCGGCAATCACGGCATGGGTCAGCTCGGGCGCATAGCTGAGCATGGGTTCGAAACTGTCGAAGCCAAGCCGCGCTTCATGCGCGACCAGCCCCCAGGTCGCGGGCCCGTAGGTATCGCGCAGAAATCCTTGTATCGAGCGGTTTATCAGGCCGTGCATGAGTGATCCGGAAGAGGGGTTCCAAAGCCAGCCTAAAGCCATGCCCTTAAGAAACCGCAAATTCCTTCGGTCGCATTTTTCAGAACGGCACGTCGTCCACCTGATGCGCGGGCACCACCCAGCGCGCGACGATCTTTTTCAACCCGGCATGGTCGAATTCGATGTCCAGCTTGTCGCCTTCGATGCCGGTAATCTCGCCATAGCCGAACTTCTGGTGAAACACCCGCTCGCCCGTGACATAGGCACTGACCGCGGTGGCCTCGATCGTCATGTTGCGCGCCTCTGACGGCTGCGAGACCGGGCGCGTGGTGCGCTCCTGCAACCGCCGCCAGCCGGGCGAATTGTAGACATCGGCCTTGGTGACACGTTCTTCCATGCCGGACGAAAAGCCGAACCCCGCCGCCGCGCCATAGCCGCCGCCCATCAGGCCGGGCGGCGTCAGCACTTCGACATGGGCGCCGGGCAATTCGTCGATGAACCGTGAAGGCATCTGGCTTTGCCACTGGCCATAGACCCGGCGGTTCGAGGCAAAGGAAATCGTGCAAAGTTCCTCGGCCCGGGTGATGCCGACATAGGCGAGGCGGCGTTCCTCTTCCAAACCCTTCTTGCCGCTTTCGTCCATGCTGCGCTGGCTGGGAAACAGGCCCTCCTCCCAGCCGGGCAGGAAGACCACCGGAAACTCCAGCCCCTTGGCGGCATGCAGCGTCATGATGGTGACCTTTTCCTCGGCCTCCTCGCGCTCATTGTCCATGATGAGCGCGACATGTTCGAGAAAGCCCTGCAGGCTGTCGAACTGCTCCAGCGCCTTCACCAGTTCCTTGAGATTCTCCAGCCGCCCCGGTGCCTCGGGCGTCTTGTCATTCTGCCACATCGAGATGTAGCCGGACTCCTCCAAAATCACTTCGGCCAGCCGGACATGGCTGTCAGCGTTGGCCGGCGGCGTTTCGGGCAGCAGGGGTTCGATCAGGCTGTCCTCAGGCGCCACGATGCGCACATTGCGCACCGCCGCGTGCCAGCGGTCCACCCCTTCGACAAAGACCCGCAGCTGCGCCGCCCCCTTGCCGCCGATGCCCGCCTTGGCCAGCAGGGACCGCGCGCCTTCCAGCAGGCTCATGCCGATCGCGCGCGCCTCGATCTGGACCAGTTGCACCGCCTTGTCGCCAAGCCCGCGCTTGGGGGTGTTCACCACGCGTTCAAAGGCCAGATCGTCGTCGGGGCTGACCGCAAGCCGGAAATAGGCCATGGCATCGCGGATTTCCTGCCGCTCATAGAACCTTGGGCCGCCGATGACGCGATACGGCAGGCCGATGGTCAGGAAGCGGTCTTCAAAGGCGCGCATCTGGTGGCTGGCGCGGACGAGGATCGCCATGTCCTCAAGGCTGTGCCTGGCCCGCGCACCCCGGCCGCGCTGCAGACCTTCGATCTCCTCGCCGATCCACCGCGCCTCTTCCTCGCCGTCCCAATGGCCGATCAGCCGCACCTTCTCGCCGGCCTGCTCCTCGGTCCACAGCGTCTTGCCCAGCCGCCCCTCATTGCGGGCAATCACCGCAGAGGCGGCGGCAAGGATATGCGGGGTGGAGCGATAGTTCTGCTCCAGCCGGACCACCACGGCGCCGGGAAAATCCTTTTCGAACCGCAGGATGTTACCCACCTCGGCGCCGCGCCAGCCATAGATCGACTGGTCATCGTCGCCGACGCAACAGATGTTCTTGTGGGCCTGCGCCAAGAGCCGCAGCCAGAGATACTGGCAGACGTTGGTGTCCTGATATTCGTCCACCAGAATATAGCGGAAGCGGCGCTGATACTGCTCCAGCACATCGGGGTATTTCTGGAAGATCACCACGCAGTGCAGCAGTAGGTCGCCGAAATCGGTGGCGTTCAGGTTGCGCAGACGCTCCTGATATTGCTCGTAAAGCTCGGTGCCGCGATTGTTGAAGGCGGCAGCCTCGGACGACGGCACCCGATCCGGCGTCATCGCGCGGTTCTTCCAGCCGTCGATGATCCCGGCCAGAAGCCGCGCCGGCCAGCGCTTTTCGTCGATGTTGGCCGCCGCGATCAGCTGTTTCAACAGCCGCAATTGGTCGTCGGTATCCAGAATGGTGAAATTCGACTTCAGCCCGACCAGTTCCGCATGCCGCCGCAGGATCTTGACCGACAGCGAGTGGAAGGTGCCCATCCACGCCATGCCCTCGGCCACGTCGCCCAGCATCCGGCCGACGCGGGAGCGCATCTCGCGCGCGGCCTTGTTGGTGAAGGTCACCGCCAGAATCTCGTTCGGCCTTGCCCGGTTCATGTTCAGCAGATGCACGATCCGCGCGGTCAGCGCCTTGGTCTTGCCGGTGCCGGCGCCCGCGAGCATCAGGACCGGGCCATCCAGCGCCTCGACCGCGGCGCGTTGGGCGGGGTTCAGATCATCGAGATAGGGCGCAGGCCGCGCCGCCATGGCGCGTTGCGACAAAGGCACGGCAGCCTCGAAAGCGTCATTTTCATCCCATCCGCTCATGTGCCGACCATAGCCGCCCCTTTACCGGATTTAAAGAACTGTTCCGGTAATGTTCACAAAATTCCTGCTGGTCGCGGGAAAGTGCGGATTGCGTCCAATTCCTGCCCGGATTGCCATGCAACTTTCGGGCGAACCTTTGGGAGTGCAGACATGCTTGACCTTATCACTCCTCGCGTCGTCATCGCCTTTGCTGTCTTTCTCGGGCTCATCGCCATGTTGCGCCATGTGCTGACCCGCAATGCGGCGGTCAAAGCCGATTCCATCGGCCCCTCCGGCCAGATTGCCCCCAATCGCGCCCTGTTGGCGGTGATCTGCCTGCTTGGCGTGGCGCTTTCCGGCGCGGCGCTGCTGGTCTATCTGCAGGGGACTGGCGGGGTTGCGGTGCTGGGCGTGGCGGTCGCAACCTTGGCGATGACAGGCATGATGGTCACGGCGTTCTTCCCCTTCTACGACATCGCCTGGGATGAAGACGGCATCGAAGGTCCGACGCTGCTTCTGCCGCCGCCCTTTGGCCCGAAACGCCGCAAGATCTTCTGGGAAGACATCGAAATCGCCCGCCACGAAAAGGGCCGCCACTGGTATCTGGAGGACGCCAAGGGCAATCGCATCGTCTGGAGCTTCATCTATTTCGGCTATCCCGCCCTGATCCAGCGCGTCGAGGAAGAATGTCCCTGGCTCTTTGGAGCCGGGGCTGCGGCCGCCGCGCTGCCCGATGACGACCCCGAAGCCATCCCCCCGGTCAAGCGCCGCTTCATCAAGCTGAACTTTGCAGCTGCAAAGTCGAGTTGAATATTTCGCAAAAATTTGCAGGACGTCGCTTTCGGCCCTTGTGCTGCGTTGCAGCGTCCCTAATCTGCCCGCCGAACGCATCCCCGCGCCCGGAGGTCAGCCATGCCCGAATTCAAGAAGATTCTCGTCGCCAACCGAGGCGAGATTGCCATTCGCGTCATGCGCGCCGCCAACGAAATGGGCAAGAAGACCGTCGCCGTCTATGCCGAGGAAGACAAGCTTTCCCTGCACCGCTTCAAGGCCGATGAGGCCTATCTGATCGGTGAGGGCCTGTCGCCGGTCGGCGCTTACCTCTCGATCCCGGAAATCATCCGCGTGGCGAAAATGGCCGGGGCCGATGCGATCCATCCGGGCTATGGCCTGCTGTCGGAAAACCCCGATTTCGTCGAGGCTTGCGATCAGGCCGGCATCACCTTCATCGGCCCGCGTGCCGAGACCATGCGCGCCCTTGGCGACAAGGCCAGCGCCCGCCGCGTGGCGATCGAGGCGGGCGTTCCGGTCATCCCGGCGACCGAAGTTCTGGGCGATGACATGGCCGCGATCAAGAAACAGGCCAAGGAGGTCGGCTATCCCTTGATGCTCAAGGCGTCCTGGGGTGGCGGCGGGCGCGGCATGCGGCCGATTCTGGCCGAAGACGAGCTGGAGCTGAAGGTTCGCGAAGGCCGGCGCGAGGCCGAGGCCGCCTTTGGCAACGGCGAGGGCTATCTGGAAAAGATGATCACCCGCGCCCGTCACGTCGAGGTGCAGATCCTTGGCGACAAGGCGGGCAATGTCTGGCACCTGTGGGAGCGCGACTGCACCGTGCAGCGGCGCAACCAGAAGGTCGTCGAACGCGCCCCGGCCCCCTATCTGACCGAGGCGCAGCGCGCCGAAGTCTGTGAAATGGCCCGCAAGATCTGCGCCCATGTGAATTACGAATGCGCCGGCACCGTCGAATTCCTGATGGATATGAACGAAGAGAAGTTCTACTTCATCGAGGTGAACCCGCGGGTTCAGGTCGAACACACCGTCACCGAGGAAGTCACCGGCATCGACATCGTTCAGGCCCAGATCCTGATCGAAGAGGGCAAGACGCTGGCGCAGGCGACCGGGGTTGCGTCGCAGGCCGAGGTGAAGCTGAACGGCCATGCCGTGCAATGCCGCGTCACCACCGAAGATCCGCTGAACAACTTCATCCCCGACTATGGCCGCCTGACCGCCTATCGCAGCGCCACCGGCAACGGCATCCGGCTGGACGGCGGCACGGCCTATGCCGGCGGCGTCATCACCCGCTATTACGATTCGCTTCTGGTCAAGGTCACCGCCCATGCCCAGACCCCGGAAAAGGCCATCGCCCGCATGGACCGGGCGCTGCGCGAATTCCGCATCCGCGGGGTGGCCACGAACATCGAGTTCGTCATCAACCTCTTGAAGCACCCGACCTTCCTTGACTACAGCTACACCACCAAGTTTATCGACACGACGCCCGAGCTGTTCGCCTTCAAGAAGCGCCGCGACCGGGCAACGAAGATCCTGACCTACATCGCCGACATCACGGTCAACGGCCATCCCGAGACCGCCGGCCGCCCGAAACCCCCGGCCGAAGTTCGCGCGCCGAAAGCCCCTACGCCCCGGGTGGAGCCCGCCATGGGCACCCGCAACCTGTTGGAACAAAAGGGTCCGCAGGCCGTTGCCGACTGGATGCGCGCCCAGAAGAAGGTGCTGCTGACCGACACCACCATGCGCGACGGGCACCAGTCGCTCCTGGCCACGCGGATGCGCTCGATCGACATGATCAAGGTCGCGCCGGCCTATGCCGCCCATCTGCCGCAGCTGTTCTCGGTCGAATGCTGGGGCGGGGCGACCTTTGACGTGGCCTATCGCTTCTTGCAGGAATGCCCCTGGCAGCGCCTGCGCGACCTGCGCGCCGCCATGCCGAACCTGATGACGCAGATGCTGCTGCGCGGCGCCAATGGCGTCGGCTATACCACCTATCCCGACAACGTGGTGCGCGCCTTCGTCGCCCGCGCCGCGGAAACCGGGGTCGATGTGTTCCGCGTGTTCGATTCGCTCAACTGGGTGGAAAACATGCGCGTCGCCATGGATGCGGTGCTGGAGGCGAACAAGGTCTGCGAAGGCACGGTCTGCTATACCGGCGACATCCTTGACCCGGCCCGCGCCAAATATGACCTGAAATACTATGTCGCCCGCGCGCAGGAATTGAAATCGGCCGGCGCGCACATCCTTGGCCTGAAGGATATGGCGGGCCTGCTGAAGCCCGCCGCGGCAAAGCTGCTGGTCAAGACGCTGCGCACCGAGGTCGGCCTGCCGGTGCATTTCCACACCCATGACACCTCGGGCGCCGCCGCAGCGACCATTCTTGCCGCCTGCGACGCCGGGGTGGACGCGGTGGACGCCGCGATGGATGCCTTCTCGGGTGGCACTTCGCAGCCCTGCCTTGGCTCGGTGGTCGAGGCGCTGCGCCACACCGACCGCGACACCGGCCTTGACATCGCCGCGATCCGCGAGATTTCCAACTATTGGGAACATGTCCGCGCCCAGTATGCCGCCTTTGAATCCGGCATTCCGGCTCCGGCGTCGGAAGTCTACCTGCACGAAATGCCCGGCGGGCAGTTCACCAACCTCAAGGCGCAGGCGCGCTCACTGGGGCTGGAGGAGCGCTGGCCCGAAGTGGCGCAGGCCTATGCCGATGCCAACCAGATGTTCGGCGATATCGTCAAGGTCACGCCCTCGTCCAAGGTCGTCGGCGACATGGCGCTGATGATGGTGGCCCAGGGGCTGTCACGCGGGCAGGTCGAAGACCCCGCCGTCGATGTCGCCTTCCCCGATTCGGTCGTCGACATGATGAAGGGCAACCTTGGCCAACCCCATGGCGGCTGGCCGAAGGGCATCCAGTCCAAGGTGCTGAAAGGCGAAACGCCGCTGACGACCCGCCCCGGCGCCGATGTGGCGGCGGTAGAGCTGGAAGCGGTGCGCGCCAAACTGTCCAAAGATCTCAACGGCTTCACTGTGGATGACGAGGATCTGAACGGCTATCTCATGTATCCCAAGGTCTTCCTGGATTACATGGGCCGCCACCGGCAGTATGGCCCGGTCCGCACGCTGCCGACCCGGACTTTCTTCTATGGCATGGCGCCGGGCGAAGAGATCACTTCGGAAATCGATCCCGGCAAGACGCTGGAAATCCGACTGCAGGCGGTGGGCGAGACCACCGATGACGGCGAAGTGAAGGTGTTCTTCGAGCTGAACGGCCAGCCCCGTGTCATCCGGGTGCCGAACCGGGCGATCAAGGCGAAAACCGCCGCCAAACCCAAGGCTGCCGAGGGCAACCCCAATCACATCGGCGCCCCGATGCCCGGGGCGATTGCCAGTGTGGCGGTGACGGTCGGGCAGAAGGTCAAGGCCGGCGACATGCTTCTGACCATCGAGGCGATGAAGATGGAAACCGGCCTGCATGCCGACCGCGAGGCCACGATCAAGGCGCTGCACGTCCATGCCGGCAGCCAGATCGACGCCAAGGATCTGCTGATCGAACTGGAGTAAGGCGGCGATTTTCGGACGAAAATCGCAGGCGGAAATCGTATGATTTCCGCCCCCCGCCTGCCGTTACTTCTTCTTGACGAATTCGGTCAGAATGACGATGCGCTGGCCTTCGACCCGGCCCTCGATATGGGCGGCGTTGTCGGCCACCAGCGAGATTCCCCGCACCGCCGTACCGCGCTTGGCGGTAAAGCCCGCGCCCTTCACCACCAGATCCTTGATCAGCACGACCGTATCGCCCTGCGCCAGTTTTGCGCCGTGGCAGTCGAAATGTTCCAGGGCGGCCGGCTGATCGGCCCAGGCTTGCGCCTCCTCGCTCAAGGCCATGCCTTCGCGCGCCTCGGTCGCCCAGGCCTCGCCCAAGGTCCCGAGTTTGCGCCAGACCGCCAGCTGCACCTCGGGCACCGTTGACCAGGCCGCACCTTCCAGCGCGCGCCAGTGACCGGCAGGGGCAGGCGCGTCCTCGCGGCACAGCGGGCAGAGCAGGATCTCGCCCCCCGGCGGCACATCGACCGGCTCGAGCGCCTCGGCGGCGCCGCAAAATTCGCAAACCCCGCCCGCGCGGGTGATCAGATCGGCCAAGGCCATGGTCATTCTCCTGTTGTTGGTCTGCCCTACGCCCAAGGCCGCAAAAAGAAAAGGCCGCCGCGATGCACGCGACGGCCCTTCAATCCGGTCAGACCGAATTAGCCAGCGAAAGCGTTCGCGGCAACGGCAGCGGCCAGCTCTTCAGCCGACAGTTCGCCCGAAGCGTCAACGTCAGCGGCTTTGAAGGCTTCTTCGGTGGCGGCAGCGTAAGCAACCTGCACTTCGGCCAGCGAGAAGGTGCCGTTGGCGTCGGCGTCAGCAACGACCGGAGCTTCCTGAGCGAACACGGCGGTGGCGGCAACAGCCGAAGCGGCCAGAGCGATAGCGAACTTTTTCATGGTCTTTTCCTAGGTTTCCAAGCCCACGACAGGCGCGGGCCAAAACAGAAGGCAACATCACCTTCGCCGCGCAACATATGGAATTCATTGTGGCTTTCCAGATACCAAATGACTGTTAGCGCTCTCCTCACGGGAATTTTACTGCAGGTGCAAAAGCCATTGACGCGGCGCAGCATCGGGTGTTTCTGAGCGGATTCTTCGCCCTACAGCACCCGCAATTTCCCCGCCATCCAGGGCCATTCCGCCAGCGCCGGCGCGACAACCTGAGCCGCGATCAGGCCGCGCAGCCGGCTCGCGACCTGCCCCGGCATGTCCTTCAGCACCCCCGCCCGCGACGACAGCGACAGGCTGCGTTCAAAGGGGGCAAAGGGCAAGGGCAGCACGTCCACCCCTTCGCGGAAGCGGCTGGCATGGTGCAGCGCCAATGGCGTCAGAATCGACCACCCCGCCCCGCTCGACACCATGGCGAGAATCGCCCGGTAGCTGTCCAGCTCGAAGCGGTGGGTGAGTTTCAGGTTCTGCCGCGCCAGCTGGCTGGCGATCTGGCGGCCCATCAGGTGCCGCGCGGTATAAAGGATCAACGGCAGATCGGCGGGGTTGCGGCCCTTGGGCGCCACGGCGACAAAGGGTTCGACCATCAGCGGATGCACCTCGCGCCAGCCGTCATCGGCGCCCTCGCTGCCAAGATCGGCCGCCACCACCATGTCCAGCGCGCGGGCCTCCAGCTGGTCAAGCAACCGGTGACTTGCGCCAGTTTCCAGCAGGAAGCGGCAGCCCTTCAGATCGGTGGCCAACCCCTGCAACAACAGCGGCGTGACCTGCGCGTCGAAATCCTCGATCACCCCCAGCCGCAGCGTGGTCAGGCCCGAGAGATCGGCCATGGCAAGTTCGCTGCGCGCCTCGGCTTCGGCGTTCAGGATGGTCTGGGCGTGGCGCCGGAACATCGCCCCCGCCGGCGTCAGCCCCATCGGTCGCGCCGAGCGATCCAGCAGCGAGGCGCCAAGCGCCGCCTCTAGCCCGGCCAGTTGCTGCGAAATGGCCGAAGGCGACACCCCAAGGCGACGAGCCGCAGCGGTGATCGAGCGCTCCTCGGTCACGGCGAGAAACACCTCGATTCCCCAAAGTGTCACCCGGCCCTGCCCTTCGGTCATCGGCGCTTAGAGCTTGGAGAGCTTTTGCTGCAGTTCGGCCAGCTGGCGCTTGATCTCGGCCAGATCCTCGGGCTTGTCCTTTGCCTCCGGCTCTTCGCGCGCCGGTCCCGACGCCCCCCACCCCGGCATGCCGCCCATCATGGTCTTCATGAAGGCTTCCTGCTGCTTGCGCAGCGCGTCGAACCCCGGCATTCCCGACATCGGCCCGGCCATGCCCGCGAAGTTCTCCATCATCTTGGTCTGGCCTTCGCGCAGCATGTCAAAGCTCGCGGCCAGAAACTGCGGCATCACGGCCTGCATGTTGGTGGCATAGGAGCGCACCAAATCGGTCAGCACGTTGGTCGGCAACACCGAGTCGCCCTTGGATTCATGTTCGGCCACGATCTGCAGAAGATATTGCCGCGTCAGATCATCGCCGGTCTTGAGATCGACGATCTGCACGTCGCGACCCGAGCGCACGAAGCCCGCGATGTCTTCCAGCGTCACATAGTCCGAGGTTTCGGTGTTGTAGAGACGCCGGCTGGCGTAGCGCTTGATCAAAAGCGGCTTGGCAGTATCAGACATGGTCGCCCCTCCCCAGGGCTTATGCGAATGCAGAGAAGCTTAGGCGAGGTGCAGAAAAAAAGAAAGGGCGGGCTCAAGGCCCGCCCGATTGGTCAATTCCGCGTCTGGGAGGCGACGCAGGAAGACCGATTACTTCGCAGCCGCAGCGGCTTTCTTGACCTGAGCGGTCACGTCGGCGGTGGCTTTCTTGACAGCGGCCGAAGCTTCTTCCGACACGTTCTTGCCAGCGGCCAGCATCAGCTCGACGGTGTCCATCTGCACTTTCTTGGCGATTTCCGCGAAGGCAGCCAGATTTTCGGCAGCCATTTCCGCCGAAGCGGTGGCGAAGTCCGAAGCGGCCTTGCCGTATTCGGCCGGCTCAGCCTTGGCTTTCGAGGCGTCAGCCAGCTTGGCCAGCGAGTCCTTGGCCCATTTGGCCGACAGCTCGGTCGACTTTTCAGCGGCGGCCAGCGCAACGGCGGCCAGCTTCTCGCCGAAGGCGGCCTGGGTCTTGAACGCGTTTTGCAGAGCCGAGGCGTCAACCGGGAACGAAGCCATCATGTCCTGCATGACTTTGGTGAAGTCGGTGGTCTTGGTCATTTCAATTGCTCCTGAATATCCGGGTATGTGCCCGTTTCCTGAAATCTATATACATGCTGCACTGCAGCATTTCAAGTGAAATTTCTGCAACGCAGAAACAACCGAAAGATGACAGACCTTCCTTGCGGAAAGCCCAGACAAATCAATCTTCTGGCTTTGCCACCACATAACTTCCGGGTGCCGGGCACAACTCCGGGTAGCCCGAATCGCCAATTTGGCGGGCCTTGACCTGCGGTCCCGAGCGGCCATCCAGCCACGCCCCCCAGCGCGGCCACCAGCTTCCGGCAGTGAAGGTGGCGCCCTTCATCCAGTCCTCGGGCGTGCCGGTCAGCGGTGCGTCGCTGGTGTAATGGCCATACTTGCCCTTCGACGGCGGATTGATGATGCCCGCGATATGGCCGGACTGCGAGACGATGAAGGTCTTGTCGCCGGACCCCATCTGCTTGACCCCGTTGAAGCTGCCCCTCCAATGCGCGATGTGATCGGTCTCGCAGGCGATGGCGCAAAGCGGAACCTGCACGTTGGCCAGACTGACCGGCATGCCGAAGACCGGGAACCGGCCCTTGGCGAAACCGTCCTGCTGGCAAAGCTGGCGAAGGTATTCCACCGCCATCTTGCCCGGCAGGTTGGTGCCATCGCCGTTCCAATAGAGCAGGTCAAAGGCCGGCGGGGCCTCGCCCATCATGTAGGCCTTGATCGCGGGGCCATAGATCAGGTCATTCGAGCGCAGGAACGAGAAGGTCTTGCCCATGAAGCGCTTGGACAGGATGCCGTCCTGCGCGCATTGCCGCTCGATCCCGTCGACGAAATCGTCGGCCAGAAACACCCCCACCTCGCCCGGGTCCGAAAAATCGGTCAGGGTGGTGAAGAAGGTCGCGGATTTCACCGTCTGGTCGCCCGCGCGCTGCAGATGCGCCAGGGTCAGGCCCAGCGTCGTGCCGGCGATGCAATAGCCGACCGCGTTGATCTGCTTCACCCCGCAGATCCGCCGCACCTCGGCCATCGCGGTCAGATAGCCCTCGCGGATATAGTCGTCCATGCCGACATCGGCATAGCTGGCGTCGGGGTTCACCCAGGAGACGACAAACAGCGTGTAGCCCTGATCGACGATCCACTTGATCAGCGAATTCACCGGCTTCAGGTCCATCACATAGAATTTGTTGATCCACGGCGGGAAGACCAGCAAGGGCGTCTCATGGACAGTCTCGGTCGTGGGTTTGTACTGAATGAGTTCCAGCATGCGGTTGCGGAACACCACCGAGCCGGGGGTCGCGGCGATGTTGTCGCCAAGACGAAAGGCCTCGCGGTCCGAGAGCGTGACCAGAAGCTCGCCGTCGTTGGCTTCGATATCGGCCACAAGGTTTTCCAGCCCCTTCACCAGGCTTTCGCCATCGGTGGCAATCGCCTTTTCCAGCGCATCCGGGTTGGTGCCGAGGAAATTCGTCGGCGACAGCATGTCGACGATCTGCCGGGTGAAATACTCCACCCGCCGGCGGTCGCTGTCCTCGATGCCCTCCATGTCGGCAACCGCGTTCTGCACCGCCTCGGAGTTGAGGAGATATTGCTGCTTGAGGTAGTTGAAGGCGGGATGGCTGTCCCAGAGCGGGTTGGCAAAGCGGCGGTCCTTCGGGCCAGGATCGTCGGGGGCCTTGAATTCGCCCTTGGCCAGCGCCTGCTGGGCCTCGACATAATGCTTCAGCGTCTTGCCCCAATAGCCGATCTGATGCTCCAGCACCTTGGCCGGGTTCTGCATCATCGCCGCAAGATAGGCCTGCGCCGCCTTCATGTAGACATCCGACGACGGCCCGTTCAGCGCCGCATCCTTCTGCTTTTGCTGCGCGAGGGCCGCCATCAGGCGCTGTGACAACTGTTCGATCCTGGCAAGGTTGGCCTGCATCCGCTCCAGCTTTTGCCCTGCATCATATTCTTCAGTTGCCATGTTAAACTTTCGCCCCTAATCTCGCTGCTATGCAGCATCGCGCCCTTCCCCTTGGAATGCGGTCGCAATGACCGCCGCATCGTTCAAGGAGACGTCCGTGAAGTATATGGCCACCTATGACCTGATGGAAAGCATCCGCAACACGAATGAGTGGATGGGGGCCACCGCGCGCGCCATGGCGAGCTATCCGGCCTTTTCCATGACGATGAACCCGATGCTGAACATCATGGCCGCCTGGGGCGAGGTGACGGAACGCTCCTTCGCCCGCATGGTGACCAAACCCGACTGGGGCATCCGCTCGATCCCCGGGCCGGATGGCCAGGACCATCTGGTCGACATCAAGACCGTGGTGGAAAAGCCCTTCGGCAACCTGATCCAGTTCTTTGTGCGCCGCCGCGCCCCCATGGCACGGAAAATCCTGCTGGTGGCGCCAATGTCGGGACATTACGCCACCCTCCTGCGCTCGACCGTCGCCAGTCTCTTGCCGGATGCCGACGTTTTCGTGACGGATTGGCACAATGCCCGTGACATTCCGGTGTCCTCCGGCAAATTCGACGTCGAGGACTACACGCTTTATCTCGTCGACTTCATGCGTACGCTTGGCCCCGACACCCATGTCATCGCCGTCTGCCAGCCCGCCCCCTTGACCCTTGCCGCCACCGCCTATCTGGCAGGCGAGGACCCCGAGGCCCAGCCGCGGTCGCTGACGCTGATCGGCGGGCCGATCGACCCGGACGCGGCCGCCACCGATGTCACCGACTTCGGCCGCCGAATCACCATGGGCCAGCTGGAGCAGATCGCCATCCAGCGCGTGGGCTTCAAATACAAGGGCGTGGGTCGGCTGGTCTATCCGGGCCTGCTGCAGCTGCAAAGCTTCATGTCGATGAATGCCGACCGCCATTCCAAAGCGTTTTCCGAACAGATCCTGCGGGTTGCGCGCGGCGAGGCGGGCGACCATGACGCCCACAACCGCTTCTACGACGAATACCTCGCCGTCATGGACATGACCGCCGAGTTCTACCTGTCGACCGTCGAACGCGTCTTCAAGAACCGCGAGATTGCGCGCAACGAATTTGTCGTGGCGGGCAAGAAGGTGGACATCGGCGCGATCACCCGGGTCGCGGTGAAGACCGTCGAGGGCGAGAAGGACGACATCTCCGCCCCCGGCCAGTGTGTTGCCGCGCTGAAGCTTTGCACCGGCCTGCCCGAGCACCTGAAGGCCCGGCATCTGGAGCCGGAGGCCGGGCATTATGGCATCTTCGCCGGCAAGAGCTGGCGGCTGAACATCCGTCCGCTGGTGCTGAACTTCATCGACGCCAATTCCGGCGCCCCGTCCAAACCGCAGCTCAAGGCGGTGAAGACCAGCGCCTGACACGCGCCGAGTGGCGGAATTCGCCCGAATTCCGCTGGCGATTTCCGCAGAAATCGCTGTCAGGAAATCTCCGATTTCCGGGTCCGATTTTCGCGGCGAAAATCGGCGGGTCAGCGCAGCAGCATCGGGCCGTTCAGGAAGTCCTCGATGGCCTGCGACACCGCCTCGGGCTGTTCCAGGGGCGACAGGTTGCCGGCGTCCTCGATGATCTGGAACTGGCCATAGGGCATCAGGGTCGCCGTGAACTCCTGCCGCCGGAGCGGCATCAGCGGGTCCTGCCGCCCGGCCAGCACCAGCGCCGGCAGCCGCACCTTGCGCATGGTCTTCTGCTGGTCGGGGCGGCGCTGCAGCGCGCGGGATTGCCGCAGGAACACCCCCTCGCCCAGACCCAGCGCCATGTCCTGCACCAGCGCCATGATCTCGTCCCGCCAGGGGCTGTCGGCCACCGCCGCCACCGGGATCTCCTGCGCCATCGCCTCCACCAGCCGCCCGGCGCGGGCCATCACCATGCGGGTCTCGCGTTCCACCGCCTGTTGCGGCGGCTCGGAAAACGGGTCCGTCGCCATCAGCACCATCCGCGTCACCCGCTCGGGCACGCGGCGCACGATGTCGAGCGCGATGTCGCCGCCAAGACCATGGCCAAGCAGCGCGAATTTCTCCGGCAGGCCGGGCATCATGGCCTCGGACATCTGTTCCACCGTCTCGCCCCGGGCGGCGACGCAGACCTGACAGGACCGCTCCGCCCCGAGCCACACCATCTGCGGCAGGAAAAGCCGGGCGTCGGCCATCAAGCCGGGGATCATGACCAGAGGCTCAGACATTGTCCGAAACCTCGGCAATGGCCCGGACCATCAGGTCAAGGCATTCTGGCGTGGAAAAGCGGTGGTCCGCCCCCTTGACCAGCGTCAGCTGCAGATCGGGGCTGGTCGCATGGTCCAGCAGCCGCAACGCGACCGAGGGCGGCACGTCCACATCCGCCGTGCCCTGCAACAGCCGCACCGGAAACGGCAGGGCAAGCGGCTTGCGCAACACCAGATGCTGCGCGCCGTCCTCGATCAGCTTCAGCGTGACGACATAGGGATCCTCCGAGTAAGCCGAAGGTTCGGCCCGCCAGCCCTGCGCCTTGAGCGCCTGCTGCTCGGCCTCCGGATAGCTGTCCCACATCAGGTCCTGCGTGAAATCCGGTGCGGCGGCGATGCCGACCAGTCCCGCCACGCGATGCGGCAGCGCACGGGCGACGAGAAGCGAAATCCATCCCCCCATGGAGGAGCCGACCAGCACTTGCGGCCCGGTGGTCAGCCCTTCGATGATCGCGCGGGCATCGGCGAACCAGTCACCGATGCAGCCTTCCTCGAACCGGCCCGAGGATTGCCCATGGCCGGAATAGTCGAACCGCAGAAAGGCCCGGCCCGAAGTTTCTGCCCAAGCCTGCAGATGCGCGGCCTTGGTGCCGGTCATGTCCGACCTGAAGCCGCCGAGGAAGACAACCCCCAGCCCCTGCCCCCTGGTCTGGTGAAAGGCAAGCTTGCGGCCGTCGGGGGTGGTGAACCAATCGGGCATGATTTCTCCTCGTTTGGCCAAGGGTGTAGCCTTCCCGCGCGGTGCTGTCAGCCCGGATTGAGCCTCAACCGATGCTTTGCGCCAGAACCCGGCTGATCGTGGTCAGGGGCAGGCCACTTTCGGCCCGCCAGACGTTGAAGGCCGCCTGCACCGCCGCCCAGGCCCTCGGCGTGGCCGGAGCCTTGTCCACCACGCCCTCGGCCGCCAGCCGCGCCACCACGTCGCGCGACGGAATATAGCTGTCCTTGCCCATGTGGCGCAGGACGTAAGGCGCCGTCATGCCGCCCAGACGGCTGCCGTTTGCCTGCATCCACTGGATCAGACCGGCGAAATCCTCGGCCGGCCAGTCCCCTACCCTGCGGCCAAAGCCTCCGACCTGCCGCAGGAAGGCGGCATTGTCGCGGATCGCCAGGATTTTCGGCCCGGCGCGGATCACCCGCCTGTCGGCCAGCAGCGCGTCAAGCCGGTCATCGTCCATCATCGACAGCGGGCCAATCTGGAAGCCGCCAAAGGCCTCCTCGATGCCCGGCCATTTCGCCTCGACCACCCGCCACGAAATCCCCGCCCGGAAAATCCATTGCGCCATGGCGGAAAGCCAGCGGTCGTCGGGAATGGCGGCCAGCGCCGCGGCCGATTTCGGCACCGGAGTTCCTGCCAGCACCGCCGCTTCGCCGCCCTTGCGCTCCGCCGCGATCGCCAGAATTTCCGCGAATGTCCGCATCTCTCCCCCTGCCAAATCCGCAACCTGACTGGATTTTGCTCCGCCCCACCTTGACGCCGCCTGCCCGCTTCGTCAAACAGCCCGCACATAACCCGCAACCGGGCGTTTCGTAGGCGCCAAAACGACGAGGATCAGGCCATGGCCCATATCTCCCTCACCTTCCCCGATGGCAACAAGCGCGATTACGCGGCCGGCGTGACAGCCGCCGAAGTGGCGTTGTCCATCGCCCCCGGACTGGCCAAGAAGGCCATTTCCGCCACCGTCAACGGCGCGCATCACGATCTGCAATGGCCGATCCCCCACGACGCCACGATCGCCATTCACACACTGGCCGACGATGCGCAGGCGCTGGAGCTGATCCGCCACGACTGCGCCCATATCATGGCCCGCGCCGTGCAGGAAATCTGGCCGGATGTGAAAGTCACCATCGGCCCGGTGCGCGACTATGGCTGGTTCTACGACTTCGACCGCGCCGAGCCCTTCACGCCCGAAGACCTCGGGCTGATCGAAGCCCGCATGAAGCAGATCATCAATGCCCGCGATCCGGTGAAAACCGAAGTCTGGGACCGCGCCCGCGCCATCGCCTATTACGAAGAGCGCGGCGAGCCCTTCAAGATCGAGCTGATCGCCCGCATCCCCGAGGGCGAGGACCTGCGGATGTATTGGCATGGCGGCTGGCAAGACCTGTGCCGTGGCCCGCATCTGGCCCATACCGGGCAGGTTCCGGCCGATGCCTTCAAGCTGACCCATGTGGCGGGCGCCTATTGGCTGGGCGATGCCTCGCGGCCCATGTTGCAGCGCATCTACGGCCTTGCCTTCAGGAACCGTGATGATCTCAAGGCCCATTTGACCATGCTGGAAGAGGCCGCCAAGCGCGACCACCGCAAGCTCGGCCGCGAGATGGAGCTGTTCCACCTGCAGGACGAGGCGCCGGGCATGGTGTTCTGGCACCCGAACGGCTGGACGATCTATCGCCAGCTGGAAGATTACATGCGCGGCCGGCTGCGGGTGGCGGGCTACAAGGAAATCAAGACGCCGCAGGTGGTGGACCGCGTCCTGTGGGAAAAGTCGGGCCACTGGGAGGCCTACCGCGAGAACATGTTCATCGTCGAGGTCGACGAGGAAGGCGCCCGCGAAAAGCGCATCAACGCGCTGAAACCGATGAACTGCCCCTGCCATGTGCAGGTGTTCAATCAGGGCCTGAAATCCTACCGCGACCTGCCGTTGCGTCTGGCCGAGTTCGGGTCCTGCCACCGCTATGAATCTTCGGGCTCGATGCACGGGCTGATGCGGGTGCGCGGCTTCACGCAGGATGACGCGCATATCTTCTGCACCGAAGACCAGATCGAGACGGAATGCGCCGGCTTCATCGCGCTTCTGTCCAGCGTCTACAAAGACCTCGGGTTCGAGAAGTTCGACATCAAGCTTTCCACCCGCCCCGATGTGCGGGTTGGCTCCGACGAGGTCTGGGACAAGGCCGAGGCCGCCTTGCAAAAGGCCATCGAAGGCTTGGGCCTGCCCTATGAGGTGAACCCCGGCGACGGCGCCTTCTATGGGCCGAAGCTGGATTTCAAGCTGACCGATGCCATCGGCCGCGAATGGCAGTGCGGCACCTTCCAGTGCGACTTCAACCTGCCGAACCGGCTGGATGCGGAGTTTGTGGGCGAAGACGGTGCCAAACACCGCCCGGTGATGCTGCACCGCGCGATCCTGGGCTCGTTCGAGCGGTTCATCGGGATTCTGATCGAAAACTACGCCGGCAAGTTCCCCTTCTGGCTGGCGCCGCGTCAGGTGGTGGTGGCCTCGATCGTGTCGGATGCCGACGGCTATGTCTACGAGGTCGTCAACGCGCTGAAAAAGGCGGGCGTGCGGGCCGAGGCCGACACCCGGAACGAGAAGATCAACTACAAGGTCCGCGAACATTCGGTGGGCAAGGTTCCGGTGATCCTTGCCATCGGCATGAAAGAGGTCGAGGAGCGCACGGTGTCGGTGCGCCGCCTCGGCGAGACGCGGACCGAGACGATCAGCTTCGATCAGGCGGTGGCGGCTTTCGGGCTGGACGCCCTGCCGCCCGCGCACTGACCGACATCACGCAGGCCTTGCCGAAGAAACGCCGCCCCCTTTCGGGGCGGCGTTTTTCAATGGGCGTCCGGCTGGCGCGCGGCGAAGGCCAGCACCCCGCCCAGACCGCACATGGCAATCGGGAACATGGTGAAGACGTTGAAGCCGAAGGCCAGCCAGATCGCCGCGCTGGAGGCCAGCAGCAAAGCTCCGGCCGCCAGGTTCAGCGACCGCGCCATTGCGGCCCCGGCAATCGCCAGGATCGGGGCCAGAAAGCTGGCCGCCTTGATCACCAGCGGATGATCGACTTGCCGCAGCAGCTCGCCGGTTTCGCCATTCTGTTCGATGAAACTGGTGTAGCCAAAGCCGAAAAACCCCACGACCATCGCCCAAATTCCACCGATGAGTCCCAGCACCAATGCCGCGTTTCGCATCTGCCCTCGCTTGCCCTGTTCGCTTGCGGAATCATCCTTTTGATTCCGCGCTTGATTTTACAAAAAGCTTTGGCATGATTTTCCGCGTGAAGACAGCCTTTCTGACCGCCTATCGAGGCCCAAGAAGTCCTGCTTGCACGGCCCGCGGCAATCACGCCACGGGAGGGTTGAGATAGGAGAGACGGAATGCCGACCGGCACCGTGAAATGGTTCAACAGCACCAAGGGTTATGGCTTCATCGCGCCCGATGATGGCGGCAAGGACGTGTTCGTGCACATCTCGGCCGTGGAGCGCGCTGGCCTCAAGGGTTTGAACGATAACCAGAAAATCGGCTATGAGCTGCAATCTGGCCGCGATGGCAAGCAGTCCGCAGGCGATCTGCGTCTGCTCTGATCGAGCCGGAACTTGTTGGAAGCGGCCCCCTCGCGGGGCCGTTTTCCTTTGGGCTCAGAGCAGGGCTGCCTGCACCTTCTCATCCCAGCCCAGATACCAGCGGTCGGCCTTGATGACCGGGCGTTTCATCACGGTGGGCTGGGCGGCAATTTGCGCCTCCGGCTCAGATTCGCGCAGGAAATCCGAAAAACTGCGGTAGGTCGTGGACTGCTTGTTGATGGCGAGCGACCCGAATTCGCTTACGATTTCGGCAATTTCGGCCCCTGTCAGCGGATCCTTGCGAATGTCGCGGAAGGTGACAGCATGGCCGGCCGATTCCAGCGCCTTGAGCGCCTTCTTGCAGGTGTCGCACGTCGGAATGCCGTAAAGGATCATGTCTTTCCCCTTGAAGATCGTCCGCGCCCGCGCCGCTGGTGCCCGAGGCCGGACTCGAACCGGCATGGCCTTGCGGCCTAGAGATTTTAAGTCTCCTGTGTCTACCATTCCACCACTCGGGCGCGCGGGCAGGCGGCACCATAAAGGACGGGCCGGCAAGGTAAAGCCCCCGCCCGTCAGACCGGGGCGGCCAGAAGCCGGCTGACCATCTCGGCGCTGTTCCTCACCCCCATCTTGCGGATCATGTTGGCGCGGTGCACCTCGACCGTGCGGGGCGAGCAGACCAGCGCCAGCGCGATTTCCTTGCTGGTGAAGCCGTTCACCAGATAGCGCGCGATCTTCTTTTCGGTGGCGGTCAGCGGCCCCAGCGCCCCCGAAACCGCGCCGGTCTCGATCGGCCGATAGGTCCAGATTGCCAGCCGCAGCGGGTCTTCTGGGTCAAGCGCGGTGCCCTGCCCCTCCATCCAGACCACCTGCCCGTCCTTCCTGCGCATGAAGCGCTCGTCGCGGTAGACCTCGCCCGCCCGCATCGCCCGCCGGGCGCGGGCGCCGATCACCTCGAAATCGGTTTGGCCGGGGTAAAGCCGCCGGATCGACTGGCCTTCCAGCTCGGCCACCTTCCAGCCGAACACCGTCTCCACCCGCAGGCTGGCGCGCAGGATCACCCGGTCGGCCAGGATCAGCGTCGCATCCGGCGCATGGCGGAAGGCCAGCTTTTCATAATCCCTGATCGTCGCCGCCATGCCTGCGTCCTACGTAGCTTTCTACGTATTCTTACGGATAGCGGCCCCGGCTGCAATCTTTCAGGATCACCCGATACTCCGGACACCCGGCAATTGGCGCGGGTCCGGGGGCTTGAGGAGGAATTTGCGAATGAAAAAGGTCTATCCAAGCGCCGATGCCGCGCTTGAGGGTCTGCTGTTTGACGGCATGACGATTGCCTCGGGCGGCTTCGGTCTCTGCGGCATTCCCGAGCTGCTGATCGCCGCCATCGAAAAGGCCGGCACCAAGGATCTGACCATCGCCTCGAACAATGCGGGCGTCGATGGCTTCGGCTTGGGCGTGTTGCTGGCGACGCGGCAGGTCAAGAAGATGATCTCGTCCTATGTCGGCGAGAATGCCGAATTCATGCGGCAGTATCTGTCGGGCGAGCTGGAGCTGGAATTCAACCCGCAGGGCACGCTGGCCGAGCGGCTGCGCGCTGGCGGCGCCGGCATTGGCGGCTTTTACACCCGCACCGGCGTTGGCACGGTGATTGCCGAGGGCAAGGATGTGAAGGTGTTTAACGGCAAGGAGCATATCCTTGAAACCGGGATCGTCACCGACATCTCCATCGTCAAGGCCTGGAAGGCCGATCCCTCGGGCAACCTCGTGTTCCGCAAGACCGCGCGCAACTTCAACCCGCCCGCCGCCACCGCCGGTAAGGTCTGCATCGCCGAGGTGGAGGAAATCGTGCCGCTGGGTTCCCTGGACCCCGACACCATCCATCTGCCGGGCATCTATGTGCATCGCCTGATTCAAGGCCGGCACGAGAAGCGCATCGAAAATCGCACCACCCGCAAGCGTGAAGCCGCGCAGGCAGAAGTGGGAACCGGTTCTGACGCCCGCGCGGCGAACACCAAGAAGGAGGCCTGAGCCATGGCATGGGACCGCAATCAGATCGCCGCGCGGGCTGCAAAGGAACTGCAGGACGGCTGGTATGTGAACCTTGGCATCGGCATTCCGACGCTGGTGGCGAACTACATCCCCGAGGGCGTCGAAGTGACGCTGCAATCGGAAAACGGCATGCTGGGCATGGGGCCTTTCCCTTATGAGGGCGAGGAAGACCCCGATCTCATCAACGCCGGCAAGCAGACCATCACCGAATTGCCGCAAACCGCCTATTTCGATTCTGCCCAGTCTTTCGCCATGATCCGCGGCGGCAAGATCGCCATGGCGATCCTTGGTGCGATGGAAGTGGCCGAAAACGGCGATCTGGCAAACTGGATGATCCCCGGCAAGCTGGTGAAGGGCATGGGCGGGGCGATGGACCTTGTGGCCGGCGTTGGCCGCGTGGTCGTGGTCATGGACCACACCTCCAAGCACGGCGAGTCGAAGGTCTTGAAGGCCTGCACCCTGCCCTTGACCGGCAAGGCCGTCGTCAACCGCATCATCACCAACCTCGGGGTTCTGGATGTGGTGCCGGGCGGGCTGAAGATCGTCGAATGCGCCGAAGGTGTCACCGAGGCCGAATTGCGCGCCGCAACCGAGGCGACCATCGTTGGCTGATCTCACCGTCACCAAGGAAAGCGGCCCGACCAAGGGCCGCTTCGTCATCCGCATGGACGGCCACGAGGCGGAACTGACCTTCTCGGTCACGACGCCGACGCTGATCATCGCCGACCATACCGGCGTGCCCGATGCCTTCCGCGGCATGGGCGCCGGGCTGGCGCTGGTCGAGGCGCTGGTGGCAGATGCGCGGGCCAATGGCTACAAGGTTGTGCCGCTCTGCCCCTTCGTCAACGCCCAGCGCAAGAAGCACCCCGAATGGGCGGATGTGTTCAAGGTCTGACGCGGACCAGCGACACCCCCACGCCCAGCAAGATCACCGCCGTCGCCGCCAGCGCCACCACACCGGGGCGCTCGGCCAGAAACAGCACGCCAAGGCCAAGCGCCAGCGGCGGCACCGTCAGTTGCGCCACGGCGGCCCGCGCCGTACCAAGCTGCGGCAGCACGCGATACCAGAGCGCATAGCCCAGCCCCGACGTCACAGCACCGGACAGCACGGCCAGAACCAGCCCGCCCGCCCCGACTGGCCCGGCGGCGAAGCCAAAGGCCACCAGTGCCGCGGGCAGCGCCGCCAGCGCAAAGCTGGCGGCGGTGGCGGACAAGGGGGCGGTTTCCCGCCGTCCCACCAGCGAGTAAACCGCCCAGCCGATCCCGGCCACCGCCATGGCCCCGCTCGCCGCCAGATCAACCCGCGCGCCCGCTCCCGGCCAGACCAGCCAGACCAGGCCGGCAAAGGCAATCAGCGCCCCAAGGATGCGGTTTGCCGGCACCCGCTCGGCGCCAAGCGCCATGGCGAACATGGTCAGTTGCACCACGCCAAACAGGATCAACGCCCCGGTGCCGGCATCAAGCTGCCGGTAGGCCAGCGAAAAGCCCAGCATATAGGCCAGAAGCCCCGCCGTGCCGACCAGCCGCCGCTTGGTCATGAGCGGCCCGGTCCGGCCTTGCGCCAGCACCAGCAACACCACCGCTCCGGCGCCCAGACGCAGCGCCGCAAAGGCCAGCGGGTCCATGCCCTCCACCCGGATCGCCAGCCGGTTCAGCACCGAATTGGCCGCAAACGCCAGCATGACAAGCGAGGTCCACAGCAGAAGGCGCATGGTCAGGGCACTTTCACTTTGATGTCGCCGGTGGTGTTGGCCGCAGAGATTACCTTGAACACGCAAGGATCGGTCACCAGCTCCGGCGGGCTTTGGCACAGGCCCTGCGCCACTTGCCAGGCGGCCAGCACCTTTGGCACATAGTCGCGGGTCTCGGCATATGGGGGCACGCCCTTGTTGGCGTCCACCGCGCCTTCGCCGGCATTGTAGGCCGCCAGCACCATCAGCGGATCGCGGTCAAAGCGCTTCATCAGCCAGTCGAGATAGGCCACCCCGCCCTTGATGTTCTGCACCGGATCCTTTGCGTCGGCGACCCCGAACCGCTCGGCCGTCGCCGGGATGAGCTGCATCAGACCGGTCGCGCCCGCGCTGGACACCGCCTCATGCCGCCCGCCGCTTTCGATGCCGATGACCGCCAGCACCAGCGCCGGCGACACTTCGGTGCCGATCGTCGCCTTCAGGATCTCCACGCCGTAGGTGTTGGCGATCTGCTGCATGTGCTGCATCCGCGGCGCGGCGACCTGCGCCCCCGAGGGCCCCTGCGACAGCGTGGCCAGCGCCAGCGGGAACCGCCCCGAGGCCTGATCCCGTGCGGTCGGCACCTTGTCCCAGAACCAGCCGTAATCCGCGCCCTTTACCGGGGCCTGCGGCGCAGGAGCGGCTTCCCCGGTGCTGGGCTTGGGATAGGGGTCAACCTTCGGCGCCATGGCCAGAAGCCGGGCCTGTTCGACGGGGTCGATCTGCACGGTGATCCGCTTGCCCGGCGTCACATCGGCCACAGCGATGCGCTTGAAGGTGAAGTCGCGCGCGCCGGACAGGCCTTCGGCCCGCGCACCGCAAGGCGCGGTGCACAGCATTGCTGCCAAGATCAAGCCTGTCTGCCCGCGCATCTCTTGCGATGCCTGCTGTTTTTTCTTGCGGCCAAGGTCGCACGTTTGCCCCCGCGACTCCACTCTTTTCCCCTTCAGATCATGGCATTTTCGCCAGAATCGACCGCCGGGTCACGCGGTTCGGGCCAGTCAGAACGCCAAACTATCGGCCATTAATAAATTTTTAAGTCCATTTCAATAGCTTAGCCAAAACCCCCGCCATTTCCAGAAAACGCCCCGCTGTCTCCGCAGCTTTGCCACGTTCCGCTGGCTTCCTGCACTTGTCTTCGGAACACCCGGAACAGAGGCCGCGGTGGACGAAAGCCGGAAACATGTAGCTGTGAACCACTCGAGACAAAGGACATATCAAATGAAACTGCTGAACTTCTTCAAGACCTTCAAATCCGACGAATCCGGTGCCGTGACGGTTGACTGGGTCGTGCTGACCGCCGCCATCGTCGGCCTCGGCATGGTGGTGATGACCACCGTCGGCGGCGGCATCGAAGGCCTCGGCACCGCCATCGTGTCGGATCTGGAAGGCCGCGCCGCTGGCTACGAAAACCAGTAATCTGATCTGATCCTGCGATCAGGAACGGGGCCGCGTCCGGGACAGGACGCGGCCCTTCGTCATGCCAGCCGGGCCAGCGTCGCCGCAGAAATTTCGGGAAAGTTCCGCGAAATCACCCCGGCCGCGCCGCATTGAGGCCAGAATCCGGGCGCCTCATGCAGGGGTCGGCAGCGCAAACGCGGCAAGCGCCTGCACTGTCGGCAGGATCGAAAATCTGGGAAAAGGGGCATTTGCCATGAAACTCGTGAACTTCTTCAAGACCTTCAAATCCGACGAATCCGGTGCCGTGACGGTTGACTGGGTCGTGCTGACCGCCGCCATCGTCGGCCTCGGCATGGTGGTGATGACCACCGTCGGCGGCGGCATCGAAGGCCTCGGCACCGCCATCGTGTCGG
>NZ_JAAIVJ010000011.1 GCF_011008935.1 Tabrizicola oligotrophica
ACCTGCTCGTGCTGCGAACGCTTCGTGCAAGCCCCGCTCCCGTCGCGGCCCATCGAACGCGGCCGCCCCGGGCCGGGTCTCTTGGCCCATGTGCTGGTCAGCAAGTATGCCGATCATCTGCCACTCTATAGGCAAAGCCAGATCTTCGACCGCGAAGGGCTCGATCTGGACCGTTCGACCCTGGCCGATTGGGTCGGCAAGACCACCGCCCTGCTGGAACCCCTCGCCGATGCCATTGGACGACATGTCCTGTCGGCCGAGGCGATCTTTGCTGACGATACGCCCATCAGCATGCTGGCACCCGGCACTGGCAAGACCCAGACAGCAAGGCTCTGGACCTATGCCCGCGATGAACGGCCATGGGGAAGCACTGTGCCCCCGGCAACCTGGTATCGGTTCTCCGGCGACCGCAAAGGTCAGCACCCCAAGGATCACCTCGCCCGATACCGTGGCTGGATGCATGCCGACGGCTATGCAGGGTTCGAGGACCTCTACCGCTCCGGCGCCATCCGCGAAGTCGCCTGCATGGCCCATGTCAGGCGCAAGTTCGTCGACATCCACCGGTCGCAAGGCTCGCCCATCGCCGAAGAGGCCATCGGCCGGATCGCCCAGCTTTATGCTGTGGAGAAGGAGGCCAGAGGGTCGCCACCTGATCGACGCGCCGAACTCCGCCACGCCCATGCTGCCCCGGTCTTCGACGATCTGGAGCGATGGCTGGCCATGCAACTCACCACGATCTCTGGCAAATCCCCGCTCGCATCCGCTATCCGATACGCATTGACCCGAATGGAACGCCTGCGCCCATACCTCGATCACGGCATCCTCGAATTGGACAACAACGCCGCCGAACGTGGCATGCGCCCCATCGCCCTCGGGCGGAAGAACTACCTCTTCGTCGGGTCCGAGGCAGGCGGCAAGGCCGGCGCCATAGCCTACACCCTGATCGAAACCGCCAAGCTCAACGCCGTCGATCCCCACGCCTGGCTCGCAGACACCATCGCCCGCATCCCCGACTACAAGATCACCAAGGTCGATGACTTGCTGCCGTGGAAATGGCGCGGGTAGCGGTCAGGCCGGACGCTTACTGGGGAACTCCTGATTTTTCCCGCAGTCTAAACGCCCATGCGAAAATCACAACAAAGGGCCGCGCCCGACCTCGGGTGGGCGCAGCAACGGCTGTTCTGGGCGATTTATGGTGCAACCAACCCCACCGCAGTTCTAGCGGCTGAGGTTGCAATCGCGCCCTCCCGGGGGGAGGTCGGGCGCGGCCCGGCGGCGCATGCGCGCCTTGATTCCGGGCGGGGGCGGGGCGTGCTCTTATTTCTTAGTTGAATGTCATTTGAAGCGATAGTGTCGGCAATCCGGCATAACTGTAAACCGCGCCTGCAAGACGATGCGCCCCTGCGTCACATGTAACAAATGCATCAAAATATCCGGCTTCGCCGATGTGCAAGCAATCAAGAAACTGAGCGCGAAACTTGCTTTTCTGATTACTAGGTGCCCCGGAATAGTTTCTTCCTGTTTTAGCGATAGCACCAAGTGAGTATAGCGTCAAAGAAAACGCCGTAAGCCTTTCGGCACGGTTTGAGAAATTCTGAGCAAAACCGCGCGGATACTCTGTAGTTATTTCTGTTCGGCCGTCGTCGGTCATTTGATTGAAAACAGTTTCGGCGACCCGTTCTACGGGTATTTGAGAAATGTTGCCAAGCGATGCAATCTTGGCGCGAACGGAGGAGAACCGCTCGACATCTTGACTGAGATTAATTCTTGATAAGTTTTCTCGCATTTCTAATTCCACGCGGTCTAAAAGCGCAGAGATGGCGACATATTCTGACTGTAGAGTTCTACCAGATTCCTTTGTCAGTTGCTCAACGGCATCGCGCATCGAAGTGACAAGATCTTCAACCAACTCCTTGTCATCAATCTCCCCCAATCCGCTAATCAGTTTCAAAAGGGGAAACACAGTTTCAAGATATTTAGATTCGATAGTGTATATGTTTTCTCGGTGCCATTTAACTTCCGAACTCACATTCATACTTGAGAGGTCAGCTTTTCCGTGTTTCCGAAGTTGGTTCGATCTTTCTGATGACAAAAAGAATGGATCCAACTTCTCGAGGCGTGGCACATATTTTTCGAAATTGGGACTGCGACAAATTTCTGTCAAATGAAAGTGTGACACTACCGGAAGAATATCATTCTTCCGCAATTTTCTGAACAAATTGACAACCTCGTCGTTATCAAGGTGGCCAAGTACGTTTTGGTCTACGTAGCAGTGCGCCCTCACACCAACCGCTCCGCCTCCTTCGCCGCCCGGATGAAATCGGCGAACAGCGGGTGCGGGGCGAAGGGTTTGGACTTCAGTTCCGGGTGGAACTGGACGCCGATGAACCAGGGGTGGTCCTTGACCTCGACGATCTCGGGCAGGCGGCCGTCGGGGCTCATGCCGCTAAAGATCAGGCCGCATTTCTCAAGGCCCTCGATATACTTGGCGTCCACCTCGTAGCGGTGGCGGTGGCGTTCCTCGATCACGGTGGTGCCGTAAACCTGCGCCACCCTGGACCCCGCTTTCAGGTTCGCGGTATAGGCGCCCAGACGCATGGTGCCGCCCTTGGCGTCATCGGCCTTGCGGCGCACGGTGTGGTTGCCCTGCACCCATTCCTTCAGGTGATAGACCACGGGCGTAAAGCGCTTGGCCCTGGCCTCGTGGTCGAACTCCTCCGAGCCGGCATCGGGGATGCCCGCCAGATTGCGGCTGGCCTCGATCACCGCCATCTGCATGCCAAGGCAGATGCCAAGATAGGGCACCTTCTTTTCCCGGGCAAAGGTGGCGGCCTTGATCTTGCCTTCGGTGCCGCGTTCGCCAAAGCCGCCGGGCACCAGAATGGCATTGAAGCTTTCCAGATAGGGCGCGGGGTCTTCACGTTCGAAGATCTCGGAATCGATCCATTCGGCGCGGACCTTGGTGCGGTTCGCCATGCCGCCATGGGTCAGCGCCTCGGCGATCGACTTATAGGCGTCCTCAAGCTGGGTATACTTGCCGACAATCGCCACGCGCACCTCGCCTTCCGGGTGGGTGATGCGGTCCATCACGTCTTCCCAGCGGCTGAGGTTCGGCTTCGGCGCCGGGGTGATTCCGAAGGCATCCAGCACCGCCTGATCGAGACCCGCGCGGTGATAGGCGAGCGGCGCCTCGTAGATCGTCTTCAGGTCATAGGCCGGGACGACAGCCTCCTTGCGGACGTTGCAAAAGAGCGCGATCTTCTCCAGCTCCCGCTCGGGGATCGGGTGTTCCGAGCGGCAGACCAGCACGTCGGGGGCAAGGCCGATGCTCTGCAACTCCTTGACCGAATGCTGCGTGGGCTTGGTCTTCAACTCGCCCGAGGCCGACAGATAGGGCAGCAGCGTCAGATGCATCAGGATCGACTGGCCGCGCGGGCGCTCATGGATGAACTGGCGGATGGATTCGAAGAACGGCAGGCCCTCGATGTCGCCCACCGTGCCGCCGATCTCGCACAGCATGAAATCGACCTCATTGTCGCCGATGCGCAGGAAGTCCTTGATTTCATTGGTGACGTGCGGAATGACCTGAATGGTCTTGCCGAGGTAGTCGCCCCGGCGCTCCTTCTCCAGCACGTTGGAATAGATCCGGCCCGAGGAGATGCTGTCGGTCGTGCGGGCGTGAACCCCGGTGAAGCGCTCGTAATGGCCAAGATCGAGATCGGTTTCCGCCCCGTCATCGGTGACGAAGACCTCGCCATGTTCGAAGGGCGACATGGTGCCGGGGTCGACGTTCAGATAGGGGTCAAGCTTGCGCAACCGCACCGTATAGCCGCGGGCCTGCAACAGCGCGCCAAGTGCCGCCGAGGCCAAGCCTTTGCCAAGCGAAGACACCACGCCGCCGGTGATGAAGATATAGCGCGCCATGTGGGGTCTCCCGTGGTTTGAATTCGTGCGATTCGCGGATCTGGAATCACAGCATCACGGGAGTTGACCTATAGCCGAGGATGGCCAAGCGCGCAACCGCACCGCAAGATGCTGTTTCAGGTTCCGGCAGCGCCGCAACAGGTTGAGGTCAGTTTTCGGCTTTTTCCGGGGTGGCCGGGGCGTCCGCCGGGGCAGGCGGCAGAAGATCGGTGGCCGGAGCCTCGGCCTTGGGGGCGGGGGCTTCGATGCCGATCTGGTCGGCGACCGAGCCGGTCTTGCCCTCGCCTGCCGCAAGGATGGTCAGCGTGATCGAGGTCACGATGAAGGCCGCCGCCAGAACCCAGGTGATCTTGCCGAGCGCCGTCGCCGCGCCACGGGCCGAGATCGCGCCGCCGCCGCCCATGCCAAGGCCGCCGCCTTCAGAGCGCTGCAACAGCACGACGCCGATCAGAAGCAGGGCAAGGATGAGGTGGACGGTGAGAACGACGTTTTCCATGAGGCCTTCGCTAAGCTTTGGCGCCGGTTCGGGCGCATGGGGCTGACGCGCCTATCTAGGCGGATGGGGGGCGGGGCGCAAGGGTTTTGGGGGCGGTCAAAGCGCGATCTGCGGCGCATCGGCGCGCAGCATGTCGGCAAGCGTCAGGCTTTCGATGATGACCAGATAGGACCAGAACACCTCGGCAAAGACCCGGCGGATGCGGCAGGCAGCCTCGTCCTTGCAATCCTCGCAGCGCTGATAGGCCGAGCGCGACAGGCAGGGCAGCGGGGCGATGGGGCCGTCGATGGTGCGCAAAAGCTCGGGAATGGAAATGTCGGCCGGCGCCTTCAGCAGCGAGTATCCCCCCGACCGGCCGCGGGTCGAGCGGATCACGCCGGCATTGCGCAGCTCCAGCAGGATATGCTCGAGAAACCGCTTCGGCGTGCCGGCACGTCTTGCCACCTCTTCGATGGTCAAGGCCTCGGGCGTCGTCTTTGCGGCCTCGTCGGCCAGCACCAGAAGCGCCTTCAGCGCATATTTCATCTTTTGCGTAATCATCGCTGCAGCCTAAGCCCCTGTCGGACGGGAATCAATCCGGCCTCAGCCGGCTGCGGCAACCGGCGCCATCAGGCTTTCCAGCCGCTGCGCGGTGCGCCGGTAGTGATCGGCCAGAAGCGCGCAAGCCAGATCGGCATCGCGCGCCAGCGTCGCCCTGGCCAGTGCCTCGTGTTCGGCCTGCACATCGCGGGCCGGTTCGCCGGGGCGGGGGGCCAGCATCGGATGACGGTAGCGTTCGCTCTCGACATAAAGCCGCTGGAAGAATTCCATCAGCCAGCCCGACCCGCAGGCCACCAGAAGCGCCTTGTGAAAGGCGTGGTGCCGGACCTCCAGCGCGCGGGCGTCGTCTTCGCTGGCCGTCCCCCGCGCGGCCTGCAACATCAGCGCGTGCAGCGTGCCGACGATGCCGGCCTCCCACTCATCGCCGCCCTGTTCGATCGACAGGCGCAGCGCGCGGGATTCGATCAGGATGCGGGTGTTGGTGGCGTCCCACATCTCGTCCATCGACAGGGGCGCCACAGAAAACCCCTTCAGCGCCACCGATGTCACCAGCCGCTCCGCCTGCAACCGGTTCAGCGCCTCGCGCAGCGGCGAAAAACCCATGTCATAGCGTTCCGACAGCTGCGCCATGCGCAGGGGGGCACCGGGTTTCAGATGTCCCGCCACGATGTCGCGGCGCAGGCTGTCATAGGCTTTTTCGGCAAGTGTCATGGTTTTTGCCCCTTTTCCCGGCCACTATGGCGCAGGCGTGTCTGTTTGGCAAATCCAAGATTTTCGAAAATCCGTATTGCCATCGAAAATAATTCACGCCACACTGCACCGCGGAAACGCACCCTGCATCCGGGAGAAGCCTTCATGGCCAAAGCGCATGAGAACCACCGCGAAGACGTCATCGGCCGCGCCAATGTCGAGGACACGCCCGAGCTGCTGTCCTATTACGACGATCTGGAGAAATACCACACCGGCGCGCTCTGGACCGTGGCCAACAAGATCGAACCCTGGGAACCGAAATCGCAGTCGGTGCCGGTGGTCTGGCGCTACAAGGATCTGCGCGAGCATGTGATCCGCTCGGTCGATCTGGTGACGCCGGAAAAGGCCGGCCGCCGGGTGATCTACCTCAACAACCCCGGCCGCACCGATGTTGCCGCCGCGGTGGGCTGGATTTACGCTGGCCTGCAGGTGATGAACCCTGGCGAGGTGGCCGGCGCCCACCGCCACTCGGCCAGCGCGATCCGCTTCATCATGGAGGGCAGGGGCGCCTATACGGTCGTCGACGGCCACAAGATGACCCTTGGCGGCAATGATTTCGTCCTCACCCCGAACGGCACCTGGCATGAACACGGTGTCTCGGCCGAAGGCACCACCTGCCTGTGGCAGGACGGGCTGGACATCCCCTTCGTCAACGCGATGGAGGCGAATTTCTACGAGGTTCACCCCGATCTCAACCAGGCGGTCGGCTATGCCGTGGATGACATGACGAAAACCTGGGGCAATCCGGGCCTGACGCCTTCCACCGGCAAATGGTCGCACGGCTATTCGCCGATGTTCAAATACGAATGGGAGCCGACCTATGTCGCGCTGTCGAAATACGCAGGCTGCACCGAAGGCTCGCCTTTCGACGGGGTGATGATGGACTACGTCAACCCCACGACGAACGGCCCGGTAATGCGCACCATGGGCGCCTCGATGCAGATGCTTCGGGCGGGAGAACACACAAAGGCGCACCGCCACACCGGCAGCTATCTCTACCACGTCGCCAAGGGCCGCGGCTATTCCATCATCAACGGCAAGCGCTATGACTGGCAGGAGCGCGACATCTTCTGCGTGCCCTCCTGGGCCTGGCACGAACATGTCAATCTGGATGACCGGGGTGACGCCTGCCTGTTCTGCCTCTCCGACCTGCCGGTGATGCGCGCCCTCGGGCTCTACCGCGAAGAGGCCTTTGCCGACAACAACGGCCACCAGCCGATCCTCTGAAGGAAACCTGAATGAAACTCGTGACTTATCGGGCATCCATCGAAGATGCCGCCCGCCTTGGCGTGATCGTCGATGATCTGGTGGTGGACGTGGCCGCCCTGGGTGAGGCCTACGGCGAGGATCTGCCGGACAGCATGCTCGGCCTGATCGACGCCGGACGGCCCGGCCTTTCCGCCCTGCAAGCCTGCCTGGATGAGGCCGATGGCGATTTCCCGATCCACAGCGCCACGGCGCTCGCCAATGTGCGCCTCCTGGCCCCGATCCCCCGGCCGCGCAAGAACATCTTCGGCATCGGCCTCAACTACCTCGACCATGTGCTGGAAAGCGCCAAGGCGCTCGACACCAACAAGGACTTGCCGAAACAGCCGGTGATCTTCTCCAAGCCGCCGACCAGCGTGATCGGCCCGGACGAGCCGATCCTGCACAATTCCAAAATCACCCGGCAACTCGACTGGGAGGTCGAACTCGCCGTCATCCTCGGCACCCGCGCCAGCCGCGTCTCTCGCGAAACTGCGCTGAAACACGTCTTCGGCTATTCGGTGATGATCGACGTCTCCGCCCGCGACAACCGCCGCGCCGGGCAGTGGATCTATTCCAAGGGCATGGACAGCTATGCCCCCTTCGGCCCGGTGATCGTCACCGCCGATGAAATCCCCGACCCGCAGACCCTTGAGCTGTGGCTCACCGTCAACGGCGTCGAAAAGCAGCGCTCGAACACTGCGAAGATGCTGTTCAAGGTCGATGAGCTCATCGCCGACATCAGCCAGGGCATCACGCTCGAACCCGGCGACATCATCGCCTCCGGCACGCCGGAAGGCGTCGGCGCCGGCCGTGACCCGCAGGAATTCATGTGGCCCGGCGATACCGTCGTGGCTCATGTCGAAGGCATCGGCACGCTGCGCCACCCGGTTGTCAATTCCACCCCAAACGACCAGACTGGCTCCTGATTTCATCTGTTCGCAAATATCCTGGGGGTCCGGGGGCCAGCCCCCGGTCCTGTCCGCAAAAGGACCGCATCCATGACCGTCACCGTCGCCGTCGCGCAAATCGCCTCGATCCCCACCGACTCCATGGCCACTGCCGAAAAAGCCGCCGCCGCCCTGCGCGAGGCCGCCGCCAAAGGCGCGCGGCTGGTGGTCTTTCCCGAGGCGTTGATCGGCGGCTACCCCAAGGGGGAAAGCTTCGGCGCCCCGATCGGCCTGCGCAAGCCCGAAGGCCGCGCCGCCTTTGCCCGCTACCACGCCGCCGCCATCGACCTTGATGGTCCTGAAGTGGCGCTCCTCACCGAGGCCGCCGCCGAGACCGGCGCCTTCGCGGTGGTCGGGGTCATCGAACGCGACGGGGCGACGCTCTATTGCACCGTCCTTTATTTCGAGGGCGCCAAGGGCCTTGTCGGCAAGCACCGCAAGCTGATGCCGACGGCGGGCGAGCGGCTGGTCTGGGGCTTTGGCGACGGCTCCACCCTGCCCACGTTCAAGACCGATTTCGGCACGGTGGGCGCGGTGATCTGCTGGGAAAACTACATGCCGGCGCTGCGCATGCACATGTATCACCAAGGAGTCAGCCTTTACTGCGCCCCGACGGCAGATGATCGCGATACCTGGCTGGCCACCATGCAGCACATCGCGCTGGAAGGCCGCACGTTCGTCTTGACCGCCTGCCAGCACATCACCCGCGCCGCCTATGGCCCCGAGCATGAAAGCGCCCTCGGTGATGACCCCGCCACGGTGATGATGCGCGGCGGCTCGGCCATCATCGGCCCTTTGGGCAAGGTGCTGGCCGGCCCGGATTTCAGCGGCGAAACAATTCTTTACGCCGAAATTGACCCTTCCGAAATCCTGCGCGCCAAGTATGATTTCGACGTCACCGGCCATTATGCCCGCCCCGATGTGTTCGAACTGACCGTCGATACCCGGCCGAAAACTCCGGTAAAGGAAGTCTGATGTATTGGGACATGGATGCGGTGGCCGAGCCCATCGCCTACAAGCTTCTCGCCGCCACCATCATGCCCCGGCCGATCGCCTGGGTGGTCACCGCCGACCGCGAGGGCCGCCTCAACGCCGCGCCCTACAGCTTTTTCAACGCCATGGGCTCCGATCCGCCGACCATCGTGCTGGGCATCCAGTCCGACACCGGGTCGACCTTCAAGGACACCGCGGCCAACATCCATGCCACTGGCGAGTTCGTCATCAACCTCGTGCCCGAGGCGCTGGCCGAGGCGATGAACGTCACCGCGCTTGACGCGCCGAGCGGCATGAACGAGCTGGACATCGCCGGGCTGGAAACCCTGCCGTCGACCCACGTGCGGCCGCCGCGCATCAAGGGCAGCCCGGTGGCCTTCGAGTGCCGGCTGCTGAGTTCGGTCATCACCGGCCCCTGTCAGACCGTGGTGATCGGCCGGGTGAAGGCCGTTCATATCGAAGACCGCTTCGTGAAGAATCCCGAGCGCGCGCATATCGACACGCCGGCGCTGCACCTGATCGGCCGGAGCTATGGCTCGACCTACGTTCGGACCGGCGACACTTTCGAGATGGCGCGGCCAAACTGGGCGAGCTGGACCGGCATGGGCAAGACCTGACCGCAAGCGCCGGAAATCGCACGATTTCCGCGCCGATTTCTGCTGCAGAAATCGCCCCCGGATGCCGTCGCGGCGCCGGGGGTGGCGGTATTTCCCCGGCTGGTTCCAAGGCGCATTTTCGCAAGCGAAAGGATTTTCGAAAATCCTGTTGACAGAATCCTGAATCTCATAATTACTAAACCGATCAGTAAGAAAATGGGCCAGACCAGCGGGAGGGCAGGGGATGCTACAGGAACGGATCGAAGGCAAATGGCTCGCGGCCTTCCGCCGGGTCTTTGCGCTGAACGGCGTGACCAAGGGCACCCGGATGGCGATCATTTCCGAAACCCAGTCGCGCCCGGTGCTGATCCAGCTCTGTGAGCTGGCCGCCTATGACCTTGGCGCCGAGTTCTGCCTGATCCAGATGCCGACCCTGCCGCAAGTCGCGCCGGTTCCGGTGAAATCCACCGGCACGAGTTGGGCCATTCAGGGCAACCGCGCGGTGATCGAGGCGCTGAAGCTGCAAGACATCATCGTCGATTGCACGGTCGAAGGCCTGATCCATGCCCCCGAATGGCCCGAGATCGAGGACGCCGGCCGGGCGCGGCTGCTGGTCATCACCAACGAACACCCCGAGATTCTCGAACGCACCGAGCCGAAAGCCGAACACGCGGCCCGCGTCACGCTCGGCATCCAGATGCTGCGCGAGGCCCGCGAAATGCGCGTCACCTCCGCCGCCGGCACCGACCTGAGCATCGACCTGCGCGATGCGCCTTGCGGCGGCACTCCCGGTTTCGGCACCACGCCCGGCGCCGTGGCGCATTGGCCGGGCGGGCTGTGCCTGGCCTTCCCCGGCAAGAACACCGTCAACGGCCGCATCGTGATGGACGTCGGCGACATGAACCTGACGTTCAAGACCTATCTCACCAGCCGCATCGATTGCACGGTCGAGAACGATTTCGTCACCGCCATCAAGGGCGACGGCATCGATGCGCTGCATTTCCGCGAGTACATGGAGGCCTGGGAGGACAAGAACGCCTATGGCATCTCCCATGTCGGTTGGGGCGTGCATCCGGGCGCGAAATGGGTCTCGGCGGCGATGTATGACAAGCGCGACATGCAGGCCGTCGAGTTCCGCGCGCTGCCCGGCAGCTTCCTGTGGTCGACCGGCGCCAACCAGTATGCCGGGCGCTATACGCTGGGCCATTTCGACCTGCCGATGCGCAACTGCACCATCGCCCTTGACGGCAAGATTGTCGTCAAGGCGGGCGTGTTGCAGGGCGAGCTGGCGCTGTGACGTCACAGCTTTTCCTTGTCGGATTTGCCCCAAGCAAATCTGACCGCGCCCGACCCGCCCCCCGGGGGCGGGCGCGATATATCGCTCCCACCCCCGCGTGCCGGTCGCGGTCAGATTTGCGCCGCGGCGCGTTCCCCAAACGAAAAGGCTTCCCCCAATGAGCACCCCCGCCGACTACTACGACCTCTCCCGCATCCGTCCCGAAGTCCTCGCGGCCTTGGACAAGATCAACGAAATGGGTCCGGCCTTTGCCGCCCGCGCCAAGGGGGTGGATGACGACGCCTCTTTCCCGACCGAAAACTACAAGGATCTGGCCGATGCCGGTTTCCTTGGCCTGTCGATCCCGACCGAATTCGGCGGCTGGGGCTTTTCGATGGGCGAATATGCCATGGTGGGCGCCGAAATTGCCAAATACTGCGGCGCGACCGCGCTGACGTTCAACATGCACAACTCGTCGATGGCCTGGTCGCGCTTCATGTATGACATGCCGAACCTGACGCCCGAGGAGAAGGCCGAGTTCGCGCCCTTGCGCGCCCGCCAGTTCACCCGCGCCATGAAGGAACGCGCGATCTTCTCGCAGCCGATCTCCGAAGGCGGCCAGAACTGGACATCGAAGCCGAACCAGACTCAGGCGCGTGCTGTCGACGGCGGCTGGAAGATCAATGGCTTCAAGAAATTCGCCTCGCTCGCCGGCTATTGTGACTATTACACCATCGTCTGCACCGAGGTGTTCGAGGGCATGGAGCCGCGCCACGAGGACACCAAGCTGTTCGTCGTCCACAAGGATGCCCCCGGCCTGATGGTCAAGGGCGACTGGGACCCCTTGGGCATGCGCGGCACCAACAGCCGCGACCTGATCCTGAAGGACGTCTTCGTCACCAAGGACGACCTCTTGATGCCGCGCGGCATCTTCGGCAAGACCCTGCCGAACTGGCCGCACATGATGGCGACGCTCAGCCCCACCTATATGGGCGTGGCGCAAGGCGCCTATGACTTCACCGTCGCCTATCTTCAGGGCAAGATCCCCGGCCAGCCGCCGATCGACCGGCGGATGTATGCCACCAAGCGCGTGGCGGTCAGCAAGATGTATGCCCGGCTGGCCAACATGCGCGCGCTCTGGACGCAGGCGTTTTCCGAATGCAAGGGTTTCCCCAGCAAAGGCGAGGTGATGCGGATGTATGCCGCGCAATACAACGTCATGGAAGGCGTGCAGGAAATCACCGCCATGGCGATCCGCACCTGTGGTGGCCAGTCGATGCTGCGCTCGCTGCCCCTGGAGCGGATGTACCGCGACAGCCGCTGCGGCGCGCTGATGTTGCCCTATACCTCGGAAATCATGGAGGATTACATCGGCGTCCTCGCGCTTTATGAGATGGACGAGCTGGACCATGCCCCCGGCGACGAAGGCGGGGCGCGCAACAGCCTGTGGCGCGGCGACTCGGGCCAGTTGCGGATGCTGCGCTGATGGGCCGCGAGACGGTGCATGTCATGGCGCGGACCGAGGCAAGCCCTGCCGCGCTCTGGCCCACCGCCCGCGATTTCTGCGGGCTGTGGCACCCGTTCCTGGCGACCATCGCCGAGGAGCGGGGCGAGAAGGGCGCGCAGATCCGCCGCTTTACCGCCCATGGCGAGGATACCGTCTACCGCGAGCAGCTGACGTACCTGTCAGACAGCGATCACACGCTGGCCTATACCCATCTTGACGGCATCCGGGGGGCGACCCGCTACACCGCCCGGCTGACCATCTCGCCGCGCGAGGCGGGCGGCTCGGTCATCACCTGGACTGCCGAGATCGAGGCGCCGGGGCCGCGTGCCTCCGAGATTGCCAAGGGCACCGCGCCGGTGTTCGAGGCCGGGATCGAGGCCATTCTGGCCCGCGCCGGGCAGGCGCGCGTGCCGATTTTCGACGAAAATCGGGCCCTTCCCCTGACCGACACCATCCTTGACGGCACGCCGCGCCTTGGCCTGAGCCATACCGCGCGCAAGGGCGACACGCTGGTCTTGTTCCTGCACGGCATCGGCGGGGCGCGGCAGAACTGGGCGCGGCAGGTGCAGCAGGCGGGGCATCTGATGACCGCCTGCGCCATGGACCTGCGCGGCTATGGCGAGTCAACGCTGGGCTTCCGGCAATCGAATGTCGATGATTATTGCGACGACATCCTGCGGGTGATGCAGCATTTCGGCGCCAAGAAACTGGTGCTGGTCGGCCTCTCCTATGGCTCGTGGATCGCCACCTCCTTCGCCATGCGCCATCCGGGCCTTCTGGCGGGGCTGGTGCTGTCGGGCGGCTGCACCGGCATGTCCGAGGCCGGTCCCGAGGAGCGCGAAGCCTTCCGTGTCAGCCGCGAAGTGCCGCTGAATGCCGGCCAGGTTCCGGCCGATTTCGCGCCCGCCGTGGTCAAGGTCATCGCCGGACCCGACGCGTCCGAGGCGGTGCGGGCCGAGCTTCTCGCCTCGATGTCAGCCATTCCCGCGGCGACCTACCGCGACGCTCTGGTCTGCTTTACCAACCCCTTGGAGCGGTTCGACTTTTCGCGGCTGACCATGCCGGTTCTCTTGATGACGGGCGAGCATGACCGGCTGGCGCCGCCTTCCGAAATCCGCGCCGTGGCGGGCCGCATCCTTGACGCCGCGCCGCAGATGGGCAGCGCCCGGCCCGATGTGCGCTATGAGACGATCGCCGGCGTCGGACATGTCTGCAACGTCGAAGGCCCGCTGGCATATAACGCCGCCCTGATCCCCTATCTCGCCCGCCTGATCCCATGACCGCGCTGCCCCCCAGAACCCGCAACCGTCTGGCCAAAGAGCGCCGGATTCTTGACTCTGCGCTGAAGGTTTTCGCCGATCAGGGCTATTCCGGCACCTCGATGGACGCCATCGCGGCGCTGGCGGGCGTGTCGAAACCGACGCTGTATCAATACTTTGGCTCCAAGGAACAGCTTTTCGGTGCCATCATGGCCGAACAGCGCGATACCATGCTCGGGGCCTTTGAAGAACCCGACGGGCTGGGCCTTGTGCCAGAGCTTTGGGCATTTTCCTGGCACTATGCCGGCACCGTGCTGCGCCCCGAATTCCTGTCGCTCGCGCGGCTCATCATCGGCGAGGCGCAGCGCTTTCCCGAGATCGGCCGCGCCTATCAGGCCGCCGGGCCGGAGCGGATGCTGGCGGGGATGATGGACTATCTCATGGCCCGCAAGGCCGAGGGTCGCCTGACCTTCGACGATGCCGAAATGGCCGCCGAGGACCTCTGGGGCCTTGTCCTGTCGGCCCCGCGCAACCGCGCGCTGCATGACCCGGAAAACCTGCCCTCGCGCGCCGATCTCAACCGCTTCATCACCAACGGGCTTCGGGTGTTCCTGAAGGCCTATTCCACCGATCCGGCCACCGATCTGGCCCAACTTCAAGCCCTTAGCGAACAGGGCCCAGCACAGGGAACGCCATGACACTGCAAGCTTACATGGATGACGAGAACAGCCGCTTTGCCACGGTGGCGCTGGTCGATACCAACGGTCTGTTGCGCGGGCAGATGGTGTCGGTCTCCAGCCTCAAGGGCATCGTGAAGAACGGCATGGGCATGTCGCCGGCGCAACTGGCGCTCGACCCGACCGATGAGATGCTGGAGATGCCGGGCGTCACCGACGGCACCGGCGATTTCCATGACGACCCGCTGGTCGTCGATCCCGCCACCGTCCGCCGCATTCCCTGGGCCAAGCCCGGCCATGACCTTCTGGTGCTGACCAACTATTCCGGCGAGACCTCGCAGCTTTGCCCGCGCTCGATCCTGAAGCGAGTGCTGGAACGGGCGGCGGGCCATGGCTTGCATCCGAAATACGGGATGGAGCTGGAATACACGCTCTTTGACGAAACCCCGGAATCGGCGCGCGACAAGGGCTATCGCAACCTCAAGACCGCCACCATGCACGCCAGCCACGATCTGATCCTTTACCAGACCGTGCAGAGCGAATGGTACGAGGCGCTGTCCGAGATGTGCGGGCCTCTAAAGATCGACCTGGCCAAGATGCACGAGGAAATCGGCGGCGGCTTCCTTGAGGCCTGCATCGGCGCCGGGCAGGGGCTGGAGCCGGCCGACCAGCTGGTGCTTTTGAAGAACTTCATCCGGGCGCTGGCACTGCGGCAGGGCCGCTCGGTCACCTTCATGCCGCGCTGGATCGAGACCGCCGACAGCCAGTCGATCCATCTGCACATCTCGATGAAGGACGCCGCCGGCAAGACTCTGTTCCACGAGGTCGGGGCCGAAAATGCGATGAGCCAGACCTTCCGGCATTTCATCGGGGGCTTGCAGAAGTATATCGGCGACATGAGCCTTGTCTTCCTGCCGACGGTGAACAGCTATCGCCGCTTCGCGCCCGGCACCTTTGCGCCGCCCGGCCTGACCTGGGGCTATGAGAACCGCACCACCTGTTTCCGCGTCGTCGGTCATGATGCGGGCAGTCTGCGGGTGGAGAACCGCCTGCCCGGCGCCGACACCAACCCCTATCTCACCGCCGCCGCCACCATCGCCGCCGGGGTGGCCGGCATCGTCGAGAAGATCGAGCCGCAGCCCGAGGTGAAGGGCAACGGCCATGCCAACCCGCAGGAGGGCGCCGATTACGCCCGCTCGATGCCCGAGGCGATTGCCCGGCTGCGCGGATCGGACTTTGCCCGAGACTGGCTCGGCAGCCGCTTTGTCGATGCCTTCTCGGCCACGCGCCAAAGCCAGCACGACCAGTTTGCCAAGAAAGTGCCGGATGTCGAATTGCAACGCTTCTTCGATCTGGGGTGAGCCGATGGACCTGCGCCAATCCTTCGTCGAGGGCATGAGCCGCGCCGCCACCTTCGTGTCTGTCATCACCACCGACGGGCCGGGCGGGCAGCACGGCGTCACCGTGTCGTCGATGACCTCGGTGTCGGCCGATGGCGAGGCCCCTTCGCTTCTGGTCTGCATCCATCACAAGAGCCCCGCCGCCGCGGCGATCCTGCAAAACCGTGCCTTCTGCGCCAACCTTCTGAACCAGGCGCAACAGGGCCATTCCGACATCTTCTCGGGCCGCGACAAGGGGGCTTCGGGCGGAGAGGGCAGCCGGTTTGACCGGGTGGACTGGCAGCCGGGGCAGGGGGGGCAGCCGGTTCTGGCGCAGGCCGCCGCCAGCTTCGAATGCACCCTGAAAACCGCGCTTTTGTGGGAGACGCATTACATCCTGATGGGACAGGTGACGGCGGTGACGCTGTCGGATCGCCCGGATGCCCTGCTTTACGGCAATCGCGGCTATCGGCGCGCAGTCGGCATGGCGGACTGACGCCGGATTTCCGCCCCTCTCCGGCGATGCACGGAGGGGGCGCCGAAAAGGGGCTTTACTATCCTGACTATTTCAGTAATCTATTTGTTGACAGCCAGCCCTTCAGGCCAGCCAACCGCTGAACCCGCCACCTGAACCACAAGGGCCCCGCCATGACCGCCATGATCTCTGCCGACGTCTTCACCTCTGCCGCCGCCTTTGCCGATGCCATCCCGCTGCACGATGCCGCCAAGCTGACCAAGGGCGGCAATCTGGCCCGCATCGCATTGAACGGCCAAATCTATTCGCTGCGCATCACCCGTCAGGGCAAGCTGATCCTGACCAAATGACCGGCCCTGCCGACAGGGCAGATCCGGGCGAAGGGGCGGTCGATCAGATGTGATCGCCGCCCCCGTTACATTTCCGTTACATTCTGTTGACAGACCTGGGGGAGGCGCGCGTAATCTGGCCCTATGAAAGGTGATGGACTGGAACTGTCACAACACTGTCAGCATCCAGCCTTAATGAACTGTCAGCATCCAGCCTTAATGACAAAAAACGACGGAGCGGCGTGACCGTTACCGCAAAACCTTCCGGACCATCCGGAACAAACCAGGGAGACTTCCGTGACGAAAACCACCTCCACTCTGTCCCGCCGCAGCTTTCTCAAGCGGACTGCCGCGGGGGCCGGTGCGCTGGCCGCTCCGGCGCTGATCTCGTCCAAGGCGCTGGCCTCTTCGGGCGAGCTGAACTTCGTGGGCTGGGCGGGCTATCCCGCGCTGGCCGAAAAGGTCATCCCCGCCTTCACTGCCGCCACCGGCATCACCGTGAACTTCAAGGAGCTTCCCGACCAGGACACCATGTTCGCCGAAGGCAAGGTCGCGCTGGAGGCCGGCGGCATCGACCTGATGGAACCGACGATCGACCGCGTCGGCGCCTGGGATTCGAACGGCCTTCTGGGGGCTTTCGATGAAGCCAAGCTGGCGATGGACAACTATCTGCCCGGTCTGGCCGATGGCGCGGCGGGCGAGCGGTCGCGTCCCGGCGGCGCGCTGAAATATGTGCCGTCGAACTGGGGCACCGAGGCTCTGGTGGTGAACACCGCAGGGGCCAAGCTGTCGTCGCCGCCCTCGCTGGGCGATCTGTTCAACGCCGAAAACCAGGCCACCGTGCGCCCGCATTCGGCGCTGGCCGCGATGGGCCGCTGGCTGGACGCCACCGGACAGCTGCCGCGCCCGTGGATGGACGGCTACACCGACATGGCGGCCATGGTCGAGCTGTGGGACATCGCGCTGGCCAAGGCCGTCGAGATGAAGGGCAATGTCGTGCAGTGGTGGTCGGGCGAGAACGAGGCCAACGCCGGCTTTACCGCGAACGGCGCCACCATCGGCCTGTGCTGGGATTCGACCGGCTACAACCTGCGCAATGACGGCTATGCCTATGTCGCGCCAGCCGAAGGTGCCTTCGCCTGGCATCAGGGCTTCGTGCTGATGAAGAACGCCGCCAACGTCGATCAGGCGCACGAATTCGCCAAGTACATCTCCACCGCCGAAGGCGCTGCGGGCTGGGCCACGGCCTTCTCGTCGAACCCGGTGGGCAAGGGCGCGTCCGACCTGATGAGCCCCGACGTTGCCGCCTATTACAACGGCACCTTCAACGACGAGGCGCTGTCGAAGCTGTGGTGGTGGCCCGACCAGTCGGCCGACTTCCTCGCCAAGCGCGCCGAATACGCCGACAAGTACAAAGCGGCGTAACCCAAAAGGCTGCCCCATTTTCGGGCACTTGACCATCACGCCGGGCCGTCGAACGCCCGGCGTGTTTCGTTCGCGCCGGGGGGTGCCAAATCTGGATGAATTGCACCGCCCGAACTGGCTATAGCCATTGCGCGGGGTCCGGCGCCTGCTAGGCTGACAAAAAACATAAACAGGGGGAAAGACGGTCCATGAGTGCAGGGATTGATCTTGAAGGCGTGTGCTGCGATTTCGGCAGCTTTCGCGCGGTTGACAATGCCAATGTGTCGATCAGGCCGGGCGAGTTCTTTTCGTTCCTTGGGCCGTCGGGCTGCGGCAAGACCACGATCCTGCGGATGATCTCGGGGTTCATCGACCCGACGCAGGGCGCGATCAAGATCGGCGGCAAGGACATGAAGGGCCAGCGCCCGAACCAGCGGCCGACTGCGCTGATCTTTCAGAACCTCGCGCTGTTTCCGCTGATGCCGATCTGGGAGAACATCTCCTTCGGGCTTGAGGTGCGCGGCGTCGACAAGGCCACCCGGCGCAAGAAGGCCGAGGATTTGCTGAAACTTGTCGATCTGCCCGGCGCGGCCGACAAGATGGTCAGCCAGTTGTCCGGAGGGCAAAAGCAGCGCGTGGCGATCGCCCGGGCGCTGGCGGTAGAACCGGCCGTGATGCTCCTGGATGAACCGCTCTCCGCGCTCGATCTGAAACTGCGCCAGCACATGCGGGCCGAGTTGCGCGCCATCCAGAAACGGACCGGCGTGACCTTCATCTACATCACCCACGACCAGGGCGAGGCGCTGGCGATGAGCGACCGGGTGGGCGTGATGAGCCAGGGCCGCATCCAGCAGGTCGCCGATCCGCGCGACATCTACAACAACCCGGTGAACGGCTTTGTTGCCTCTTTTGTCGGAGAAAACAACATCTTCGAAGGCACGGCTGGCGCGGCGTCCGAAGGGCTGGCGCGGTTTGACACCGCGCATGGCGCCTTCCGCGCCCGACTTGCGCCCGATGCGGCGGGCAAGCCGGTCAAGCTGTACGTCCGGCCCGAGCATACAGTGCTGACGGCGACGGCGGCTTCGGAAAACTCGGTCCCGGTCACAGTGTCCGAGGTTTCGTTCGAGGGGGCCTTCATCTCGGTCCATTCGGTCAGCGATCACGGCCAGACCATCACCGCCGAGATCCGCAACGACGGTTCGGCCACCGTGCCGCAGGTCGGCAGCAAGCTGCATGCCAGCTTTGAGGCCGCCCGTGCCGCGCTGCTGCCTGACGCGAATGTAAGGGGGTAAGCCGATGCAAGACCTCCTGCGCCGCTACGGGCCGGGGCTGACCGGGCTGATCTGCCTTCTGGTCGCCTTCTGGCTGGTGATGCTGGTCATCGTGCCCAACGTCACCTTGTTCGAACAAAGCTTCCGCCCCTATCTGCCGGTCGTCGATATCGGCGGTCCGAAAGACACCTACAGTTTCAGGAACTACCTCAAGGTGCTGGACGGCGCGACCGAGACCAGCCTTTTCGGCATTGCCTTTTCAGTCCCGGTGCATGTGAAGACCTTCTTCCAGACCATCTGGTATTCGATGGTCGTCACCGTGGTCTGTTTCGCGCTGGCCTATCCGCTGGCCTATTACATGGCCAAGGTGGTGCGCCCGAGAACCGTGCCGACGCTCCTGCTGCTGCTGTTCGTGCCCTTGTGGGTCTCCGAAGTGCTGCGCGCCTTTGCGTGGTGGATCATTCTGGCCTTCAAGGGGCCGTTGAATGTGCTGTTGCAGGGGCTTGGCCTGATCGAAGATCCGATCCGCTGGACCAACATGGGCTACACCGGCGTCATGGTCGGGCTGGTCTATACCTATGTGCTGTTCATGATCTTCCCGATCTACAACGCGGTGTCCTCGCTTGACACCAACCAGATCGAGGCGGCGGATGATCTGGGCGCCTCGTGGTGGCGCATCCATTGGCGCATCGTGCTGCCCCATGCCAAGCCCGGTATCGCCTCGGGCGCGGTCATGGTGTTCATGCTGTCGGCCGGCTCGCTTCTGGTGCCCTCAATCCTTGGCTCCACCACCTCGCAATGGTTCACCCAGACCATCGACCAGTGGTTCAAGGACGCGCTCGACTGGAACACGGCCAGCGCCTATGCCTTCCTGCTTCTGCTGCTTTGCACAGTCTTCGTCTCGGTGGCGATGAAGGTGTTCAAGGTCAAGCTGTCCGATATTGCGAAATAAGGGGGTGGGATCATGCACAAGCTTCGACTGAACCTCCTGCATCTCTACATGGGCCTCTTTCTGGTCTACATGCTCGCGCCTCTCGTCGTCATGTCCGGCGCGGCCTTCAATGACAGCAAGCTGCCCTCGATCGTGCCGTGGAAGGGCTGGACCGGCAAATGGTTCTCCGAGATGATCGCGGATGAGCGCATGATGCTGGCCTTCGCCAACACGCTTTGGGTGGCGGTGGCGGTGGCGGGGATTGCCGTCCTCATCGGCACGGCGGCGGCCATCCTCATCAACTCGGTCTCGGGCAAGGTGCGCACGGCGCTTTACGGCATGATGATCTCGACCATCCTCATTCCCGGCGTGGTGATCGGCATCTCGACGATGATCCTGTGGACCAAGATGGGCAATGCGCTGGGGACCGAGTTCTTCCTGTTCAATCCCGGCCTGCATCTTTCGGTGCTGGGGCAGGTCAGCTACATCGCCGCCATGGTGATGCTTCTGGTGCTGGCCCGGCTGCAAAGCTTTGACGCCGGGCTGGAGGAGGCGGCGCTGGACCTTGGCGCCAGCCACGGGCAGGTGATGCGCCGTATCCTGCTGCCGCACCTTTACCCCGCCATCGGCGCGGGGGCGGCGGTGGCCTTCTTCCAGTCGATCGAGAACTTCAACGTCACCCAGTTCACCCGCGGCGGGGCCGATACGCTGACGGTCTATGTGTTCTCCAAGGTGCGCTCGGGCATCACCCCGACGATCAACGCGCTGGCCTTCCTGCTGATCATCGTGACGCTGGTGCTGGCGGTGGCCTATGAGCTGAACCGGCGCCGCAAGGCGCATGAGGAAGCCGCCCGCGAGGCCGAGGCCCGCCGCGCCGAGGCGCTGGAGGAAGCCCTGTAATCCAGCGGAGCCGCCGGTCCTGAAACAGGACCGGCGGCACGGCTTTTGTTTAAGGGCAGGGGCGTTGCCCCTCTGCGCATGCGCGCATTCACCCCAGGATATTTGCGAACAGATGAAAGGCGGGTCCGGTTTTCTAGTGCCGCCCGGTGATCCAGTTGCCGAAGGCGGCAAGGCGCGAGGGCTTGCCGCGCAGCCGGGCCTCGCGGCGGTCGGCGATGCCGAAAAGCTGGTACATCATGTGGATGCCGAGCCAGCGGAAGGGTTCCGGCTCCCATTGCCGGACCCGGCGGTTGACCCAGGGGTGGCGGGTGAGGGCGGTGTCGCGGCCAAGCGCGAGGTCGGCCAGCGTGCGACCGGCGAGGTTCGAGGTGGACACTCCGACGCCGACATAGCCGCCCGCCCAGCCAAGCCCGGTGTCGCGGTCCAGCCCGACGGTCGCGCACCAGTCACGCGGCACACCGATCACCCCGCACCAGGCATGGTCGATGGGGTATTTCGCGGCCTCGGGAAAATGTTCGTGCAGGACGGCGGTCAGGCGGGCGATGGTTTCGGCGTCGGGCGCGCCATTGGCGTCCATCTTTGAGCCGAACTTGTAGGGCACGCCGCGGGCGCCCACAGTGATGCGGCCTTCGCGGGTGCGCTGGCAGTAGCAATAGGCGTTCTTCATGTCGCCGATCAGCTCATGCCCGTCCCAGCCGATCCTGGCCCAGGCCTCGGGCGGCAGCGGCACAGTGGCGATCTGCGCCGAATTCAAGGGCACCCAGTCGCGCTTGTGGCCTTCGATGCCGGCGGTGAAGCCTTCGGTGCAGCGCAGGATGATCGGGGCGGTGACGGTGCCTTTCGTGGTCACCACCTGGCCTTTGTCATAGCTGACGACCTCGGTGCCCTCGACGATTCGCGCGCCCCTGCGCTCCACCGCTTGCGCCAGCCCGCGCACCAGTTTTGCCGGCTGCACCCGCGCCATGCCGCTGACCACCATGGCGCCCAGAACGCCCGGCACGCTGATGCGCTGCGCCACTTCTGCGGGGCTGAGTTCGCGCACCCGGTGGCCGTCGCCCCAATGCCGGCGATGGGCGATTTCCTCCTGCATGCGCTGGAGTTGCGCCGGGTTCGTTGCCACCATCATCTCTTCCGAGGGCAGGATGTCGGCGTCGATGCCTTCGGCGGCGCAGACCGCGGTGATCTCGGCCACGGTGCCTTCGAGGTCCTTGACCATCTCCAGCACTGCCGCGCGCGAGGTGGCGGCGGCATAGCGTTCGTGGTTCCAGGCGAAGGTGCCCATGCACCAGCCGCCGTTGCGCCCCGAGGCGCCAAAGCCGGCGAATTCCTTTTCGATCAGCAGCACCTTGAGATCCGGCTTTTCCTGCAGCAGATACCAGGCGGTCCAGAGCCCGGTGAAGCCCGCCCCGATGATCGCCACATCGGCCGTGGTGTCGCCTTGCAGCGCGGGCCGGCGAGTTTCGGGCAGGCCGATGTCGGCATACCAGAACGACACGTCACCGATCTTCATGCGGTAGCCTCCCTTGCGTTTGCCGCATGCTGGCGCTGCGTTTGATCAAACGCAAGGGGGCCTCAGCCGATTTCGCCTTTCAGCCAGCGCCGGAACGACTGCAAGGGCGCGCGTTCGGCGCGGTCCTTCGGCCAGACAAGGTAATAGCTGCCGGTCGAGGCGATGGCGGGGCCGTAAAGCGGCACGAGGCGGCCGGACTCCAGTTCGCGCTGGATCAGGTAGGTCGGCATCAGCGCCGCGCCAAGGCCGTGGATCGCGCCCTGCATCATGGTGGCGAACTGGTCGAACAGCATGGCGGGGGGCCGCAGGCCGGCTTGCCCGTGGTGCGCCAGCCAGCGGCCCCAGTCGCCGGTGCGGCTTTCCAGTTGCAGGAGCGGCAGGGCCAGCACGTCCTCGGGCCGGGGCAGGGGGGCGGGCGCCAGCGACGGGGCGGCGACCGCCAGCATGTCCTCTTGCATCAAGGGCAGGTAATCGACGCCCGGCCAGTCCTGCCGGCCATAGTGGATCGCGGCGTCGAACTGGCTGGCCTCGAAGTCGAAGGGCTTCAGCCGGGTCGAAAGGTTCACCGTCACTTCCGGGTGCTGGCCGGCGAACCGCGCCAGACGCGGGGCGAGCCAATGCATCCCGAAAGCCGGCAGGATGGCGAGGTTCAGCGCCCCGCCGCCGGGATTGGCGCGCAGGGTCAGCGTCGCCTGCCCAAGCCCCGTCAGCAGCCGCCGCACCTCGCGGCAATAGTCGCGCGCGCCTTGCGTCAGTTTCAGCCGGTGCTTGTCGCGCTGAAACAGCGCCACGCCGAGTTGGCCTTCCAGCACCTGCAACTGACGGCTGACTGCGCCCTGCGTCAGGTTCAGCTCCTCGGCGGCGGCGCTGGCGCTGCCAAGCCGGTCCACCGCCTCCAGCGCCAGAAGCGAGGGCATCGAGGGCAGGTAGCGACGCGAGACGAGCATTCAGGCCTCCTTTGGCATATGAGATTTCCTCATGGAGTATTGCCCCTGTTTCGCTAGGGCCAGCGGCAGATTCGTGCAATAGACTTGTGCAAATCTCATTCCTTCTGGAGGCCAAGATGCTCGACAAACCCAAGCTGAAAGCCAAGGACGCCCCCGATCTCGGCCGGTTCGACTGGGAAGACCCCTTCCGTCTGGAAGACCAGCTGACCGATGAGGAGCGCATGCTGCGCGACGCAGCCCGCGCCTATGCGCAGGACAAGCTGCAACCGCGCGTCATCAAGGCCTTCCGCGAGGAATCCACCGACCCGGCGATCTTCCGCGAGATGGGCGAGATGGGGCTTCTGGGCGTCACCGTGCCGGAGGAATACGGCGGGATTGGCGCCAGTTATGTCGCCTATGGCCTGATCGCGCGGGAAGTGGAGCGGGTGGATTCGGGCTATCGCTCGATGATGTCGGTGCAGTCCAGCCTCGTGATGTATCCGATCTATGCCTATGGCACCGAGGCGCAGCGGCAGAAATACCTGCCGAAACTGGCCATCGGCGAGTGGATCGGTTGCTTTGGCCTGACCGAGCCCGATGCGGGCTCAGACCCCGCCGGGATGAAGACCGTGGCGAAGAAAACCGCCAACGGCTATGTGTTGAACGGCGCGAAGATGTGGATTTCCAACGCGCCCATCGCCGATGTCTTCGTGGTCTGGGCCAAGTCGGAAGCCCATGGCGGCAAGATCAAGGGCTTTGTACTGGACAAGGGCATGAAGGGCCTGTCCGCGCCGAAGGTCGGCGGCAAGATTTCGCTGCGCGCTTCAATTACCGGCGAGATTGTCATGGACAATGTCGAGGTTGGCGAAGACGCGCTGCTGCCGCATGTCGAAGGCCTGAAAGGCCCGTTCGGCTGCCTCAACCGCGCCCGCTATGGCATTTCCTGGGGCGTTCTCGGCGCGGCCGAATTCTGCCTGCACGCCTCGCGCCAGTATGGGCTTGACCGCAAGCAGTTCGGCCGCCCGATTGCCCAGACCCAGCTTTACCAGCTGAAACTGGCGAACATGCTGACCGAGATTTCGCTCGGCCTGCAAGCCTCGCTCCGCGTCGGCCGGCTTCTGGACGAGGCGAATGCCGCACCGGAAATGATCTCGATCGTCAAGCGCAACAACTGCGGCAAGGCGCTGGATGCGGCGCGCTGGGCGCGCGACATGCACGGCGGCAACGGCATTCAGGAGGATTTCCAGGTCATCCGCCATATGGTGAACCTTGAGACCGTGAATACCTATGAGGGCACCCATGACGTGCACGCGCTGATTTTGGGCCGCGCCATCACCGGGCTGCAGGCGTTTTTCTGATCGCCCCCTGCGGTGGGTTCCGCCCCACCGCTTCGCCCCTGAAATCCCACCACAAGGTCCGGACCCCGCAAGGTTCCGGGCCTTTTGCATCTCCCCACCTGAGTCTTGCCCGCAACAGATGCGCCCCCAGATGCGGTATCGGCAACTTTCCGCTACCCGAGATCACGGGGCCGCCCCTATAGTCGGCGCAAGATCACGGGGGCATACCCCCGGGCTTGAGGCAGGACACCAGGAACAAGCTAGGAGGGAGCCGATGCGCTGCCCATTCTGCGGGAACGTCGATACGCAAGTGAAGGACAGCCGTCCGGCGGAGGACCATGTGTCGATCCGCCGCCGTCGCTTTTGCCCGGCTTGCGGGGGGCGCTTCACCACCTATGAACGCGTGCAACTGCGCGACCTTGTGGTCGTGAAATCGTCCGGCAAGCGCGAGGATTTCGACCGCACGAAGCTGGAACGCTCGATCCGCATCGCCATGCAGAAGCGGCCCATCGACCCCGAACGCATCGACCAGATGATTTCCGGCATCGTGCGGCGGCTGGAATCCCTGGGCGATACCGACATCCCGTCCAAGACCATCGGCGAGATCGTCATGGAAAGCCTCGCGCGGATCGACACGGTGGCCTATGTGCGTTTTGCCAGTGTTTACAAGAACTTCCAGGCGGCGGACGACTTTGACCGCTTCGTGAGCGAACTCCGGCCGAACCCGGCCAGCGACGAGTGAGCGACGCTCAGCACATGACCCATGCCCTGCGCCTTGCGGCGCGGGGCCTTGGCAATGTCTGGCCCAATCCCGCGGTGGGCTGCGTCCTGGTGAAGGACGACCAGATTGTCGGGCGGGGCTGGACCCAACCCGGTGGCCGCCCCCATGCCGAGCGCCGGGCGCTTGATCAGGCCGGGCCGCGCGCGGCGGGCGCCACCGCCTATGTCACGCTGGAGCCTTGCGCCCATCACGGCCATACCCCGCCCTGTGCGTCAGGTCTGATCGCCGCCGGCGTCGCGCGGGTGGTGACGGCGCTGACCGACCCGGACCCGCGCGTGTCGGGCAAGGGCCATGCGATGCTGCGCGCCGCCGGGATCGAGGTGACCGAAGGCGTGATGGCCGCCGAGGCGGCCCGCCTGAACGCCGGGTTCCTCAAGCGCGTGACGCGGGGGCTGCCCTTCGTCACCCTGAAACTTGCCACCACGCTTGATGGCCGGATCGCCACGGCCTCGGGCGAGTCCCGCTGGATCACCGGGGCGGCGGCGCGGCGGCATGTGCATCTCTTGCGCCTGAGCCATGATGCAGTGCTGGTGGGCGCCGGAACGGCGCGGGCCGATGACCCGGACTTGACGGTGCGTGACATGGGGGTAGTGCGCCAGCCGGTGCGCATCGTGTTCGACAGCCGGCTCAGCCACCGCCCGGACAGCCGGCTTGGCCGCACGGCGCGGGAAAACCCGGTCTGGATGGTGCATACCGCCGCAGCGCCGCCCGACGCCCGCGCCGCATGGGCGGGCACCGGGGCCGAGCTGATCGAGGTCGCCGCGACCGCCGCAAGGCAGGTGGACGCCACCGCCGCCCTGCAGGCGCTGGCCGCGCGCGGGCTGACACGCATCCTGTGCGAGGGCGGTGGGCAACTGGCGGCAAGTCTTGTCGCCGGGGGACTTGCCGATGATCTGGCCAGCTATCAGGCCGGCGCGCTGATCGGGGCCGATGGCCGGGCAGGGTTTGCCGCGCTGGGTCTGGCCGCGCTGGCCGAGGCCCCCCGCCTGACCCTGCGCGAGGCCTGTGGGCTGGGGCCGGACCGCTACAGCCTGTGGTCCTTTCCGCAAAGCTAGGAAATCGCGCCGCGCCTTCGCAAGGCGAAGCCGCGGCAAGGGTGTTTCTCGCCTCTGGCCTGCGGCCAACCGGCTCGGCCGGATTGGATATTTGGGCCAGTCTGAAAGATCAGACCGCGCCGTGGACCAGCCGGCCTTCGAACAGCGTGGCCTCGGGGCGGGTGCCGGCGATGTCCTCGGGGGAAAGCCGGTCAAGCGGGCGGGCGAGCACGATCAGGTCGGCTGAGGCGCCGGGGGTGATCTGGCCGGTCTGGCCCTCCAGACCCAGCGCCCGGGCGGCGTTGCGGGTAAAAAGCGGCAGGGCCTGCGCCAGCGGGATCGCCTCATCGGGGGCGACCGTGCCGGGATAGGTGCCGGTCGGATCGCGGCGCGAGATCATGCCGGCAAGGCCGGTCCAGGGGTTGGCATCCAGCGCCGCGGCGGGCCAGTCGGAGCCGTAGATCACCTCGGCGCCATGGGCCAGCAGGCTGCGGATCGGGTGGCATTGGTCGACCCGCGCATCGCCCAGCACGGCGCGCTGGCCCGCCGTCACCGGGTTCGGCATCCAGAGTTTCGGCGACACCTCGGCCACCGCCCCCAGCGCGGCAAAGCGCGGCAGATCGGCGGGGGCGATGAAATTGGCATGGGCGATTTCATGGCGCAGGCCCGAGGCCCCGTTGGCGGCCCGCGCCGCCGCAATCGCATCCAGCCCGGCCTGCACCGCCCGGTCGCCGACCGCGTGCATCTTCACCACATAGCCCGCGGCGTCGAGCGCGGTGACCTCGGCATTCAGCCGGTCCGGCTTGAGCAGCAGCATGGCTTCGGGATCGTGATTGGTGGGGTCGCTGCCCGGGTAAGGGGCAAGGAAGGCCGCCGTGCGGGCAATCGGCACGCCGTCGAGGAACAGCTTGGCAAAGCCGGTGTGCAGATGCGGGCTTTGATGCGCCGCGCGCAGGACGGCGAGGCTCTCCATCTGCACCCAGTCTTCGGAGAAGGGCGAGAAGCGTGTCAGATGCGCGCCGACGTGCAGGTCAAGCGCGCCGGCGCGGTCGGCCTTGGCATAGGTGGCGAGTTCGGCGGCGAAGGCCATCGGCTCCTTGAAGCCGGTGATGCCGAGGCCGTGGAAATAGCCCGCCATATGCTGCACCGCGCGGTCAAGCTGCGCCGCGGTCGGCTCCAGAAACCGCTGCACCGCCGCGCCTGCAGTTTCGATCAGGATGCCGGTCGGCGCCCCGGTGCTGTCGCGTTCGATCTGGCCGCCCGCCGGATCGGGGCTGTGCCGGTCGATCCCGGCCAGCCGCAAGGCCGCCGAATTGACCCAGAGGTTATGCTGCGAGACATCCTTGACCACCACCGGATGATCGGGGGCAAGGCGGTCGAGCATCTCGGCCGGGCGGGCGCCAAGGCCCGGCCGGTCGAAGGGGCGCCACGGCCCGGCGATGATCCAGTCGCCCGGCGGGGTGCGGGCGGCGCGGGCGGCGATGCCGTCGAGAACCGCTTGCAACGGGGCGCCAAGGCCGGGGAACACCTCGAAAAGGTCGCGGCAGGCGCCCCAGAGCCCGTGGGTGTGGCTGTCGATCAGGCCGGGCATCGCTGCGCGGCCCCTGAGCGCGATGCTGCGGGTTGACGGCCCGGCGAGGCGCGCCAGATCATCGCCAACCGCAAGGATGCGCCCGCCGGCAATCGCCACGTCGCGCGCGAAAGGCCGGGCCGGGTCCATGGTCAGGACATGGCCGCCGGTCAGGATCAGGTCCGGGGCGGTCATGCCGGCTCTCCCGGCAGGTCGGGCAGGACGCGGGGCAGGTCCGGCAGCGCCTCGGCCACCTCGCGCAGGCGCACCAGCATCTCGACCAGCCGCGCCAGATCCTCGCGGCCATAGACCGCCTCGATGTCGCGGTAGACCGCTTCGGAAATCACCGCGATCCGGTTGAAGGTGCGCCGCCCTTCCTCTGTCAGCGTGAGCAGCCGCCGGCGCGCATCGCTGCCAGGGACCGTCTCGATCAGCCCGCGGTCCTGCAAGCCCGTCAGAAGCCGCGAGACCGACGGCTGCATCAGCACGCAGCGGTTGGCCAGCGTGGCGACGTCCAGCGGTTCGCCCGCCGCCAGCGCCCGGATCACCCGCCATTGCGGCTGGGTCAGTCCGGCCGCGTCGGTATGCGGCTTGAACTTGTGGGCCGTCGCCTGCCGGGCGCGCAGGAGTGCAATCGGCAGCGAGCTTTCAAAGCCGCGCATCGTGCTGGGGCTGGTCATCGAGCACCTCATCGGACTTGACTATATAACGTGTTATTGATTAACCTGTTATGCAATAAATAATCAAGCGGGAAGTCCCGCCACACCAGGGAGAATGACATGCGCAAGATGACTGCCGCCGCGATCCTGGCCTTCATGGCCGGAGCCAGCCCGGCGATTTCCGAAACGACCATCGTTTTCAACAACTTCCTCGCACCGAACGATGCGCTCTGGACCGATGTGATGGCGCCCTGGATTGCCGACATCGAGGCCGCGACCGAGGGGCGGGTGAAATTCACTGTCCCCGATTCGTCTTTGGCGCCGCCGCCGGAGCTCCTCAATTCCGTCCAGCAGGGCGTGATGGACGGGGCGTTTTCCATGGTCGGCTTCGCCCGCGAAACCAATCCCGAACTGCAAATGCCGCTCTTGCCGATGACCTATTTCGGCGACAAGGAAACCTCGGTCGCGCTCTGGCGCACCTATGAGCAGTTCTTCAAGGGCAAGAACGCGCTGAAGGATGTCGAGCTTCTGGGTCTTGTCACCACCCCCGCCAACAGCCTGATCTCCATGGACGCGACGAAGCCGATCGACAGCCTCGCCGCCATGGCCGGACTGAAGATGTGGTCGCCCCCCGGCATCCCGGCCGAGGCGCTGACCGCCGCCGGGGCTGTGGTTTCGCCCGGCCCGGCGGTCAGGATGCACGAGGTGATCTCGGGCGGGGTTGTCGACAGCTTTTGCTGCATCAACTTTGAATCGCTTGAGGTCTTCGGCGTGATCGATTTCGCCAAGGCATCTACCGAAGTGCCCGGCTCGATCTTTGCCCCGGCCTTTGCCGTCTATGTCCGCTCGGATGTCTGGGCCACGATCAGCCCCGAGGATCAGGAAAAGATCCGCGCCGTCTCGGGTGAGGCTTTGGCCGCCCGCGCCGCCGGGGGCGATGACAAGGAAACCGCTGCACGCGAACGCGCACTGGCTTCGGGCAAGACCATCACGCCCGCGTCGGATGCCTTCGTGGCCGAGCTTACCGCGGCCTTCGCCCCGGTGAAGGATGCCTGGATCGCCTCGGTTCAGCCCATGGGCATCGACGGCACGGCCGCCCTGGACTTCTACATCGCCGAGCAAGCCAAGATCGCTGAGGGGAACTGAACGATGGCGCGACTGTGGTCAGGTATCGAAAGGGGGCTGGAACTGGTGATCTGTCTCAGCCTCATTGCTATGGTCGCGCTGACCGTTCTTGACGTGGTGGGGCGCTATTTCTTCAACGCCCCCCTGTCGGGCGGCTATGAGATTTCGGAAATCCTGATGGGATTGACGGTCTTTGCCGCCTTGCCGCTGGCCAGCCGGGCGGAAAGCCATCTGGCCATCGGTCTGCTGACCGATCGGCTGACCGGCAACGCCCGCCGCTGGCACCGTATTGTTATTCTTGTGATTTCCACCGCTGGCCTTGGTTTCATCGGCTGGCGGATGACGGTGCAGGCCGGGATCATGTACAGCTCCATGGCCTCCACCGGTTCGTTGCGCCTGCCACTTTGGCCTGTGGCCGGTGCCATGGCGATCCTGGGGTGGCTGTCTTGCCTTGTGACGGCGGTGCTTCTGGCCCGCGCGTTGGCCGGGCTGGACCGCGACCTGCATGCCGCGAAAGGGTCTCTGGAATGATCGTCTCGATAATCGGCTTTGCCGTCATGCTGTTCCTGCTGTTTGCAGGCGTGCCCCTGGGCTTTGCGCTGATGTTCGTCGGTCTGGTCGGTTTTGCCTATGTGCGGGCCGACATGGTGGGGCAGGCGCTGATCTCGTGGGGCGAGGCAGGGCTGGAGTTCAACATGCGCGCCATCAACGGTGCCTTGGTGATGACCGGCCAGCAAATGTATGATCAGGTCACGCTTTACAGCTTTACCGTCATTCCGCTGTTCATCCTGATGGGCGCGCTCATCAGCCGCGCCAATCTCGCGCACGAACTTTATGACGCCGCCAACGGCTTTGTCGGCCATTTCCGCGGCGGGCTGGCGATGGGAACCGTGGTGGCTTGCGGTGGCTTCGGGGCGGTCTGCGGGTCGTCGCTGGCGGTGGCCGCCACGATGAGCCGCGTCGCCATGCCCTCGATGCGGCGCTATCGCTACGATGACGGGTTGTCGGCGGGGGCGATTGCGGCGGGCGGCACGCTGGGCATCATGATCCCGCCTTCGGTGCCGATGGTGATCTATGGCATTCTGGCCGAGACCGATATCGCGAAACTGTTCATCGCGGGTATCCTGCCGGGCATCCTCCTCATGGCGCTCTTTTCTGGCGCCATCGCCTGGACCACCTGGCGCCACCCCGAGCAAGGCCCCCCCGGTGCCCGCACGCCATGGCCGCAGCGCCTGCGGCTTCTGGCGCGGGTCTGGGGCGTTGTGCTGATCTTTGTCATCATCATCGGCGGCATCTATGGCGGGCTTTTCACCCCGACCGAGGCCGCAGGTATCGGCGTCACCGCCGCCGGAGCCTTTGCCATTGCGCGCGGCAAGCTGTCGTGGCGGACGCTTTGGGAAAGCCTGATCGAAACTGGCGTCACCACCGGCATGATCTTTGTCATCTCGTTCGGTGCGGTGATCTTCGCCAATTTCGTCAACCTTGCCGGGTTCACCGGCGGGATTTCCGATTTCCTCATCGGGCTTGAAATCTCCCCCATGGGCATCGTCATCGCCATCTGCCTGATCTACCTCGTGATGGGCTGCATCTTTGACAGCCTGTCGATGCTGATCCTGACGATCCCGATCTTCGCCGCCATCCTGAAACCGATGGGCGTGGACATGATCTGGTTCGGCATCGTCGCCGTCATCACCGTCGAGATGGGGCTGATTACCCCCCCGGTCGGCCTTAATGTCTTTGTCGTCAAGGCCACCATCGGCGACATCAGCCTTGGCACCGCCTTCAAGGGCGTCTGGCCTTTTGTCGCCGCCATGGCGTTGGGGCTGATCCTCGTCCTGATCTTCCCGCAGATCGCCACTGTCCTTCCCGGCCTGATGGGGCGCTAGAACACCATGAGCCAGATCAAGAACATCCTCTTCGTCATGTATGACCAGCTCCGGCACGACTATCTGTCCTGCGCCGGCCATCCGACGATGCGCACTCCGAACTTCGACCGGCTGGCGGCGAAGGGGGTGCGCTTCACCCGCGCCTATGTGCAATCTCCGATCTGCGGCGCCAGCCGTATGAGTTTCTACACCGGCCGCTATGTGCATTCGCACGGTGCGGCGTGGAACAACTTTCCGCTGAAAGTGGGCGAGATCACGCTGGGCGACCACCTGCGCAAGGCGGGGGTGGAAAGCTGGCTGATCGGCAAGACCCATATGAGCGTCGATGCCGAGGGCATGGCCCGGCTTGGCCTTGCTCCGGATTCGGTGATCGGCGCCCGCGTCGCCGATTGCGGCTTTGACGTCTGGGTGCGCGAGGACGGGCTGAATGCCGAGGGGCCGGAGGGGTTCTACGACGAAAAGCGCTCGCCCTATAACGAATGGCTGAAGGGGCAGGGTTATCCCGGCCACAACCCCTGGCACACGCATGCCAATTCCGGCGTGGACGCCGAAGGTGATATCGCCTCGGGTTGGCTCCTGCAGAACGCCGTCCAGCCGGCGAACATCCGCGAAGAGGACAGCGAGACCCCCTGGCTCACCCGGCAGGCGATGGAGTTCCTGAGCCAGCCGCACAAGGCGCCCTGGCTCTGCCACCTCAGCTATATCAAGCCGCACTGGCCCTATATCGTGCCGGCCCCCTGGCACAACCTTTACGGCCCCGCCGATGTGGTGCCCCCGGTCCGCGATGCCCGCGAAAAGGCCGATCCGCACCCGGTCTACAAGGTGTTCATGAACAATCAGGCCGGGCAGGCGTTTTCCAAGGACGAGGTGCGCGAGGCGGTCATCCCGGCCTATATGGGCCTCATCGCCCAATGCGACGCCGAATTCGGCAAGCTTCTGGATTTCCTCGAGGAAACCGGGCGGATGGCCGAGACGATGATCGTCCTGACCTCCGATCACGGCGATTACCTTGGCGATCACTGGATGGGCGAGAAGGACCTGTTCCACGACCCTTCGGTGCGCATCCCGCTCATCATCTACGACCCGCGGGCCGAGGCCGACGCCACCCGCGGCACCACCTGCGATGCCCTGGTGGAAGCGATCGACCTTGCCCCGACCTTCGTGGCCGCGATGGGCCAGCCCCCCGCCGACCACATCCTTGAAGGCCGCGACCTGACGCCTTTCCTGCACGGCCAGACGCCGGCATGGCGGCAGGCGGTGTTCTCGGAATACGACTATTCCGGCATGGCGCTGGCCGGCCCCGGCTATCTCGACATGGAGCCGGAGGATGCCCGGCTGTTCATGGTCTTCGATGGCCGCTGGAAGCTGATCCACGCCGAGGGCGGTTTCCGCCCGATGCTGTTTGACACCGCCGCCGACCCCGATGAGTTCACCGATCTCGGGGCCTCTGCCGATCATCAGGCCGAAATCGCCCGCCTGATGGTCCTCCTGAACGACTGGGCCCGCCGCCCGGCGCAGCGCACCACGATCTCCAAGGCCGAGATCAAGGGCATGCGCGGCAAATCCCGCCGCGTCGGCGTCATCATCGGCGCCGTCGCCCCCGAAGAACTCGCCCCCGACCTGCGCGCCAAGATCTCGGGCCGGCCGGAACGGGACTATCGCTAGGGCAACCCGCCGCCGCCCCGCGAGAGGCAAGGCCGCGCCCCCCCTCCCTCTCCCTCCCCCACAAGGGGGGAGGGAAGCGCCTTCGTGTCCGCCGCGCTGCCCTTGGCCCGCCCGTCACCTCCCCTCCCCCTTGTGGGGAGGGGCTGGGGGTGGGGGGCAGGTGGCCCCAAGGGTAGCGCGGTGCCCCGTCGCTCTCCCCGACAATCTGGCTTGCTGGGCGTGCCCCTCTCCTAAGATGGGGGAAAGAAGCGCACTGCTGTCGGCGGCACTTCCGACCTCATCGGCACGATGGAACACGACGCATGAAAAGCGTCCCCCGCGTCCGCCGCACTGCGCTTGACCCGCCGGTCACCTCCCCTCCCCCTCGTGGGGAGGGGCTGGGGGTGGGGGCAGCACGGTATCCGCGCAAGCTCCTCAGTTATCGGCCTTGCACAGCGCGAGTCCCCTCTTCCTCCCCCCACAAAAGGGGGAAGCGCTCCCGCGTCCGCCGCACTGCCCTTGGCCCGCCGGTCGCCTCCGTTCCCCCTCGTGAGGAGGGCTGGGGGCCGCACGGCATCCGCCCGTCAGGCGGCGGCGCCCGGAAGCCCCTGCTTCAAGACGCTCTCACCAATGGCCGGTGTTGCCCATGCTGACCCAAGGCTCTGCCGGCGCCAGCGCCTCGCCCGCCTGCAAAAGCTCGATCGAGATGTTGTCGGGGCTGCGCACAAAGGCCATATGCCCGTCGCGCGGCGGGCGGTTGATCGTCACGCCATGCGCCGCCAGATGCGCGCACATGGCGTAGATGTCGGCCACCTCATAGGCGAGATGCCCGAAATGCCGGCTGTCCGACGGCAGGCCGGTGTCGCCATCCCAGTTGAAGGTCAGTTCCAGCGGCGTCTCGGGCTGGCCCTCGGCGGCGAGATAGACCAGCGTGAAACGGCCCGCCTCGCTTTCATAGCGCCGGATCTCCTTCAGGCCCAGAAGACCGTAGAACGCCATGGATTTCTCAAGGTCCAGCACGCGGACCATGCAGTGCAGATAGCGCAGTGTCATGATGCCCCCTTTCGGCTGCCGGAACTCTAGGGCGGGCGGGGCGGAAAGGCCAGCGTCAGAAGACCGAGGAAATCCCGATGCTTATGCCGCTCGTCCCGGTCTCGTAGCGGCTGACGTTGGACTTGGTCTTGCCATGGCGCAACGACAGGACCGGGGCAAAACCCATCACCGACCAGTCGTCGAAGGACAGATCCATCGACAGGCCCACCGAGGCATCCTCGCGCCCGCCGGTCACATGGACAAGCCCGAGCGAAAAGGCCTCATAGTCGCGCAGTCCCGCGGTCGCGCCCAGCGACACCGACGCCCCGCCGATCTTCCAGTCCGGGCTGAGCTGCAGCGAAAGCCGCGCCGCGTCATAGGTGGAGTTGATGAACTCGGACCGGGCGGCCTCGACCGTCAGCGCGACGGAAGCCTCGGTCTTGCCAAAGGCCCGTTCTCCGACCACCGACAGCGAGAACAGGTCGGCACCCCGGATGTTCGCGTCATCCCAGGCCCGTTCGACGCCGCCGCCAAGCCAGATCGTCCCCGCCGGACCGCGCCAGATCGCGCCCTGCGCCGTGACCCCAAGGCTGGGGCCGAGAACCTCGCCCCCGGCCCAGTTCTGCCCAAGCTCGACCGACAGGCTGAGCGGCATGCCCCTGTCGCCCAAAAGCAGGTCGCGACGCAGGCCAAAGGACAACCGGGTGCGGTCCAGATCGCGCGAGGTCATGGTGCCGGCCTCATCGCGCGAGGCGGCGTCGATCTGGTTGCGCACTACCTCTGCCGACAGGCCGAGAACCGTCTGCGCCCGCGCGCTGCCGGGCAGAGCGCGCTCGGCCTTGATCCGCAGGTTGGCGCGGGCACCGGACAGGGCTTCGGACCCGTTCGACAACTCGCCCAGCACGAAATCCCCGATCCTGAACACCGAGGAATCCGCCCCGCCGTTCAGGTTGTCACTCGGCCCCGCTTCCATGTCGAACGCAAGCCGCCAGGGGGAGCGATTGCGCACCAGACCCAGATCGCGGCCCGAGGCGGCGAAGGCCGCGTCGTCGGGGGCGACGTCCAGCGACCGGCGCAGCCAGAACTGCGCCTGCAGCGGCTTGCCTGCATCCAGCGCCGCCTTGGCCGTGTTGCGCGCGATTTCATAGCGCAACGGGCGGGCCTCCTTGCCGCGCCCCGCCAGTTTCCAGGCCTTGCGCCCGGCGATCAGCCCGGCCTGAGCCCGCCCGAGCTTCGGCTCGGTGGCCGACAACAGCAGATGCACCAGCGGATCGTCTGGCTGCACTGACGCGAGCGCGCGCGCGATATGCGCCGCCGCTTCGACATCGCCCGAAAGATAGGCGGCGCGGGCGGTCATCAGCGCCTCGTCGGGCGTCAGGTGCAATACCTCGGCCCGCGCCATGGGGGCAGCGGCGCCCAGCCCCAGCGCGAGGGCAAAGGCCAGCGCCCCGAGACGGTGGCGCATCGAACGGCCCCTGGCCGGCATCGGCTCAGCGCGGGTCGCAGATCGGGGAGGCGCCCGCCAGATCGCAGCGCGGCAGGTTGAAGGCGCCATATTCCCAGATGCCATCCTGGCCGTCGATCGGGTTGACCCAGATCACGCCCGCCACATCGCTGGCCCCGGTGCCGCCGAAAGCACCGTCATACTCGCCGGCCTCGCTGTCGGGCGTCCCGGCATATTCGACTGTGCCAAGGAAGGTGCCATTGTCGGAAATCGCGGTTTCCCGCAGCACCAGGCTTTGCAACTCGGTGGTGTCAATGGTGGTAAACCCGCCGCTGCCATCCGACACGTCGATCGAGATGATTTGGTTGCCGTCGCGATCAAAGAGCTGGCGGTTGACGATCTGGCCCTCCACCACCTCGGGATCGCCCGAAGAGGTATTGGTGAACTGTGCGTTCACCTGGATCTGGCCGCGCACGCCCAAAGGTTCTTGCGGATGCAGCGGGTCCGGGCGCGGCGCGCCGTCGGCGTCCGCCAGACCGGGCACGAAGACCCCGGCATAGGCGCCGTAATACGAGAAGGTTCCAGCCTCCGGCCCCGGCGTCGGCGAGGGGCTGCTGGCGATGGTCGGGCGGGTGTAGCCGGTCAGCCGCACCCAGCCGCCGCCGCCATTGTGTTCGTTGAACTGCCCGCCATCGGCCGCCGCAACCGCCAGCAGCGTCTCGCGCTGGTTCTCGGCGACATAGGCCAGATAGGACCGCGTCATGTTGGTTTCCTGGAACTCATAGGCCAGATAGCGCGGGTGGGTGCCGTGGCGCGGAATGTCCATCGAGGGGCGGCGCACGAAGGTGCCGAACTGCCCCGACGAGCTGACCCCGGCCATGTCGATCGACAGCGTCGTGCCGTCATAGGCAAAGCCGCGCAGGTCCTGAACGGCGTTTTCGTTGTCCTCGGAGGGCGTGGGGTCGGTCGGATCCGTCGGATCGACGGGATCCGGGACAAACGGATTGCCACCACAGGCCGCGACGACCAGAAGCGCGGCCAAAGCCGCTCGATACCCGCCCATATTATGCCTCACATCTTATTCTTCTGTGAAAACATGCCCACAAGTGCCGGATATGTCAAAAGATATCCACAATCGCCCGATCGCCCGCGACAGATGATGCAGCCCCGCATCACGCCGCAGCTTGCGGTTTCCTTATCGGCCTTCCCCCAGATATAGTGGAATTCGACTCATTCCCCGCCGCGAAAGGCCATCCCATGCCGCTGACCCCCGACCAGATCGCCGAAATCGAAGCCGCCCGCGCCACTCCGCGCCCGACGCTGCGCGCGGTGTCCGAAGGCATGGAGGCGCATCTCTACCGCGCGCATGAGGTGCTGGACCACGGCTTCATCCGGGTCATCGACTATATGGGCGACGATGCCGCCATCGTGCAGGCGGCGCGGGTCAGCTACGGGGCCGGCACCAAGCATGTGCAGAACGACGACGGGCTGATCCGCTATCTGATGCGGCACTGGCACTCGACCCCGTTCGAGATGTGCGAGGTGAAGCTGCATGTGAAGCTGCCAGTCTTCGTCGCCCGCCAATGGATCCGCCACCGCACCGCCAATGTGAACGAATATTCGGCCCGCTATTCGATCCTCGACCGCGAGTTCTACATCCCCGAACCCGCGCAACTCGCCGCGCAATCGGTGGTCAACAATCAGGGCCGGGGCGAAGTGCTGACCGGCGCGGAATCCGCCCGCGTGCTGGAGATCCTGAAACGCGACGCCGCGCAGTGCTATGACGATTACGAGGCGATGCTGAGCCAGGACGGCCAGCAAGGCCTTGCCCGCGAACTGGCGCGGATGAACCTGCCGATGAACATCTATACCCAGTGGTATTGGAAGACCGACCTGCACAACCTGTTCCACTTCCTCAGGCTCAGGGCCGACACCCACGCGCAGTATGAAATCAGGGTCTATGCCGAGGCGATTGCGGCCACCGTGCGCGACTGGGTGCCGCTGGCGTTTGCGGCGTTCGAGGACTACCGGATGGGCGGGGTGACGCTGAGTGCCAAGGCGATTGCGGTGTTGAAACGGCGGCTTGCCGGGGAGACGGTGGGGCAGGAGGATAGCGGCATGTCGAAGGGCGAGTGGCGGGAGTTTATGGAGGTGTGGGCGTGAGTAAGGTATTCATATCTTACGTTCGCGAAGATGAAAAAGTTGCAACTTATTTATCGCAAGTTCTTGAGGCAAATGGCGTCAATACGTGGTTGGATAAAGAGTCACTAGAACCGGGCGTACGTTGGAAGCTTGCGATTGAAAATGCAATCCGTGGCGGCACATATTTTGTGTGTCTTTATTCTCGCTCGCGCGAGGCAAGGGATAAATCTTACGCAAACGAAGAACTGATTGTTGCTATTGAAGAGATTCGCAGGAGACCTTCCAACAAGTCGTGGTTTATTCCTGTCAAGATTGATGAATGCGAAATTGAAGCTCGACCGATTGGTGCAGGGGAAACGATCCTTGACTTTCAAATTTGTGATCTTCGTGAATGGTCGCGAGGAATTACCTCCTTACTCCGCATTTTGGGCGTTGATGAACCAAAGATTGATGTTAATGAGCCGCTTGCTCCGGGATACCCTTCTGCTCTTGAAATAGAGGGGGGTTACATTTCGTATGATTTTATCGAGGGTGCTCCAGCAATTTTTCAAGGAATGGAACATAGAGTTCCGCAGGGCTGGTGCCGACGCAGACAAGACAATTCGATTATTGCCTATTTTGAACTGTATGCGCCCCTCAAGCAGTTTCAGGATTTCAATCGTCTTCTTGGCTATACGAGTTTTCATGCGTTTTGCATGGACTCACAAATTTCACTAGATCCAAATGCACCTAGCAAGTTCGTTTATGAGCGCAAGCTCATCGCGCCTAAGGGAACGTTTGCGCCAAATCTGGAAGGTGCCGGAATGATAGAACTACCATTCGACATGCCCTTTACCAGTTCCTTCACTGCCTACGGAAGTTTGCATGGCTTTGTTTTCAGCGGGAAATTTGATACCAATCTCGATTTAGAAGTCTTTGGTCATATCAAGCGACAACGTTCGGCCGGTGTTTTCGAAATAAACATGCGGTCACCGGCGGGCCCGTTCGCGCACATTGCAAAATGAATTGGTCATCTTGACACCCCAGCCCGTGCAAGTTTGCGCGGGCATTGGAACCTAAAAGCTCTCCACATGATCTTTTCCCGCTGCCGAGGGCGGGGGCGGTTCTCACCCCACCAAGGGCCGCGCCCGACCTCGGGAGGACGCTCTGCCGCTGGTTCTAGGCGCTTTATGGTGCAACCCCTCCCACCGCAGTTCTACCGGCGAGCGGTGCAAGCGCGCCCTCCCGGGGGGAGGTCGGGCGCGGCCCGGCGGCGCGTTCGCGCCTTGATTCCGGGCGGAAGGGGGCGTGATCTTGGCAGGCGTTTGGCATGGCCCGGCCCGCGAAAGCGTTCGCGGGCGTTCGAACCTGAAAACGCTCCACCGGAGCGTTTTCCCCCCGCCAAGGGGCGGGGGCGGTTCTCACCCCCCTCAAACCGCCGCAAAGCCCTTGTCCAGCGCCGCAAGGATCACCGCTGCATCGGCATCGGTGATCACCAGCGGCGGCGACAGGATGATGTTCGGCCCCGAGACCCGCACCATGGCGCCGGCCTCATAGGCCACCTTCTGAACCTTGCCCGGCACCGCCTTGTCGGGGGCCGATTTCGTTGCCCGGTCGCCGACCATCTCGATCGCCAGCATCAGGCCATGGCCGCCGCGCACGTCGCCGATGACGGAATACTTGTCTTTCAGCGCCTTCAGCCCGTCGAACAGTTGCGCCCCGCGGGCTGCGGCGTTTTCGTTGACTTTCAGCCGCTTGGTTTCCGCCAGCGTCGCCAGCGCCGCCGCCGCGCCGACCGGGTGGCCAGAATAGGTATAGCCGTGGCCGATGGCAGCCTTGCCGGTTTCGTCCTTTTCGAACACCTCCGCCACGGCCTCGGAAATCATCACAGCGCCGAAGGGGAAATAGGCGTTGGTGATCGCCTTCGCCGTGCAGGTGAAATCGGGCTTCACCCCCCAAAGGCGGCTGCCGGTCCAGGCCCCGGTGCGGCCAAAGGCGGTGATGACCTCGTCGGCGATCAGCAGGATGCCGTTTTTGCGGCAGATCTTCTCCACCCCCGGCATGAAGCTTTCATGCGGCGGAATGACCCCGCCGGCGCCGAGGATCGGCTCCATGATGAAGGCGGCGATGGTGCCGGCACCCTGGAAGGCGATCTCGTCCTCCAGCGCCTGCAGGCAGAGCTGCGCCAGTTTGGCTGGGTCGGCCTCATTGAAGGGGTTGCGATAGGGGAAGGGGGCGGGGATGTGGTGGCAACCGGGCAGCAAAGGCTCGTAGGCGGTGCGGAAATTGGCATTGCCGTTGACCGAGGCGCCACCGAAATGCGTGCCGTGATAGCCCCTCTTCAGGCTGAGATACTTGATCCGCCCCGGCTCGCCCTTGATCTTGTGATACTGCCGCGAAAGCCGCAGCGCGGTTTCGACGCTGTCGCTGCCGCCCGAGGTGTAGAAGGCCCGGGTCAGCCCGTCCGGGGCAAAGAAATCGCGCAGCTCCTCGGCCAGTTCGATCACCTTGTCGTTCGAGGTGCCGCGGAAGATCGAGTAATAGGGCAGGGCGTCAAGTTGCGCCGCGATGGCGTCCTTCACCGGCTGGCAGGAATAGCCGAGGTTGACGTTCCAAAGCCCGCCAACGGCGTCGACCACCTCATGCCCGTCGATGTCGCGGATCTTCACGCCCGACGCCCCGGTGATGATCGCCGGCGGGTTCTTCAGGCTGTCCGAGGGCGCGGTCATCGGATGCCACAGGCTGCGGGCGTTGTTGGCCTTGAGGAAGTTTTCGTCTTTCATGTCGGTGGTCCTTTTGATCTTTGTCCGGGCCTCAGGCAGCAAGGCGCCAGAGCGTGACGATGTCGGCGGGCAATGTGCCGCCCCAAAGCGTGGTGATTTCGCTGCCCGCCCCGGTCAGGGCAAAGCGGATCAGGCGGCGCTGGTCCTCGGTCATCCGCGAGGCCAGCGCGGCGACGGCCACCGCCCCGGTGCAGCGGCCAAGCGCATCGAACAAGGGCACCGCCATGGAATGCACCTCGGCCTGAAACGCGCCGCGGCTTTCGGCAAAGCCCTGACCGCGCACCTCGGCCAGCCGGGCGCGCAGCGCCTCGGGGCTGGTTTCGGTGCGCCCGGTCAGGCGGGGGATCGGCTGGGCCAGCACCGCCTCGCGGAACGGCTCGGGCTGGAAGGCCAGCACCACCAGCCCCGAGGAGGTGGCATGGAACGGCAGCACCTCGGCATCTTCCATCGTCACGCGGGTCATGTGGGTGGTGGCATAGGCAAAGCCCAGCGTGTGCAAGGCCGGACCCATCAGCATCGACAGATGCGCCGTCTCGCCGGTCTTCTGCGCCAAGGCCTGCAACACCGGCATCGCCGCCTCGCGCGTCGGTACCTGTGCCTCGCGCAGCGTCGAAAGCCGCAGCACGGCGGGGCCCAGCCGGTATTCGCGCGCCGAGCCGACCTGCTCCACCAGACCGAAATCGCAGAGCTCCGTGACCAGCCGATAGCAGGTCGCCTTGTTCAGATCGGCCAGCCGCGCAAGGTCCGAAAGCCCGATCAGCGGGCGCTGGCGGGTAAAAAGGTTCAACAGTTCCAAGGCTTTGGTCACGGTGCCCATGGCGGCCCTACAGGGTTGCGAAGGTTGTGCTTGCCAGAATCCCGGTGGCGCGGTTCATTTCAGTTGACAGAATGTCGCAGACGCTGTCAAATGAAATCGAACCATCGGTTCAAATAATAAACCGACAAGACGGATCAACCAGATCCGCAATCCCAAACGAAAACAGGAAGGGGAACGTGTAGATGACAATTTCCATGCCGCAGGAGGGTCGCCATGTCTGATATGGGCGCGCCCTCGAAAGCCTTGCGCCAGAACGCCTTGGGCGTTGGCGCCATCACCTTCATGGTGGTTTCCGCCGCAGCGCCGCTGACCGGCGCGGGGGGCGGGATTCCGCCCTCGATGCTCTTTGGCAACGGCGCCGGCATTGCCGGCAGCTTCGCCATCGTGACGCTGATTCTGCTGGCCTTCTCGGTCGGCTATGTCGCCATGGCGCGGCATGTGAAGAACGCCGGCGCCTTCTATGCCTTCACCGCGCAGGGCCTTGGCGGCCATCTGGGCGGCGGGGCGGCGATGATCGCCATCCTCAGCTATAACGCCATGCAGATCGGTCTGATGGGCCTTCTGGGCGCCGTCGCCTCGGGCACCTTCGCGCAATGGGGGCTGGAGCTGCCGTGGTATGTCTGGACCTATATCGCCATCGCGCTGGTGGCGGTGTTCGGCTATCGCCAGGTTGACCTGTCGGCCAAGGTGCTTGTCGTCCTCGTGGCGCTGGAGTTCCTGATCGTCATCGCGCTGAACCTGTCGATCCTTGTCAAGGGCGGCGCGTCGGGTCTGAACCTGCAACCCTTCAGCTGGGGCCAGATCATGTCGGGCACCCCGTCGATCGGCTTCCTGTTCTGCTTTGCCGGCTTCATCGGCTTCGAGGCCACAACGATCTATTCCGAAGAGGCCCGCAACCCGTCCGTGACAGTGCCGAAAGCCACCTATATCTCGGTTCTGGCCATCGGCATCTTCTACACCATCACCTCCTGGCTGATGACCATGGGCATCGGGGTGGAAAACCTGCTGCCGACGCTGCAAGGCCTGCCCGATCCGTCGGCCTTCCTGTTCATCCTTGGCGAGACCTATATCGGCGCCACGCTGACCCAGATCATGGGCATCCTGTTCATGACCTCGATCTTCGCCGCCGTGCTGGCCTTCCACAACGCCGTGGCGCGCTACAAGTTCGTGGCGGGCCGCGAAGGGCTGCTGCCCGACCGCGTCGGCACCACCCATGCCCAGCACCTGTCGCCGCATGTCGGCTCGGTGATCCAGACGGTGCTGGCGCTCCTGGTGGTGACGCTCTTTGTTGCCAAGGGGCTGGACCCGGTGCTGAACCTCTTCGTCTGGCTGTCGCAACTTGGCACGCTTGGCCTTCTCGGCCTGATGGCGCTGGCCTCCTTTGCCGTGATCGCCTTCTTCCTGAAGGACGCGCAGGGCGAAAACGCCATGTCGACCAAGCTGTTCCCGGCGGTCTCGGGGCTGATCCTGGGCTATCTCTTCGTCCTGATCTTCCGTGATTTCGGCGCGCTGACCGGGGCCGAGGGCAACCTGTCGTGGATGCTGCCGTCGCTGGTGATCGTGGCGGGGGTGGTTGGCATTGCGCTGGCCGCAATGCTGAAATCCCGCGATCCGGGCCGGTTTGCCGAACTCGGCAAGGGCAAGCTCTGATCTGACCAACCGGGGCGGCGGGAGACTGCCGCCCTTCTTCTTTTGCGCGAAAGGACTGCTGCCATGGCCATCACCCAAGCCGAGATCGACCGCCTTGCGAGCGCCCCCGTGGCGCCGCGGAAACTCCTGATCGAGGGGAAATGGGTTGACGGGCAGGGTGGCGAAACCACGGTCCTGTCACCGATCAACGGTCAAAAGCTGACCACCACCGCCGCGGCCTCTGCCGAAGATGTCGCCCGCGCTGTGGCCTCGGCCCGCGCCGCCTTCGACGATGGCCGCTGGAGCCGCATGGCCCCCGCCGGTCGCAAGGCGGTGCTGCATCGGCTGGCCGACCTCATCGAGAAACACACGCTGGACCTCGCGGTCCTTGGCGTGCGCGACAATGGCACCGACATCGGCATGGCCTTGAAGGCCGAGCCGGGTTCGGCTGCCGGCACCTTCCGCTATTACGCCGAAGGCATCGACAAGGTCTATGGCGAGATTGCCCCGACCGCCGACAACATCCTTGCGCTGGTCCACCGCGAGCCGGTGGGCGTGGTGGCCGCCATCGTGCCGTGGAACTTCCCGCTGATGATCGGCGCGTGGAAGATCGCGCCCGCGCTGGCCGCCGGCAATTCCATCGTGCTGAAACCGGCCGAAACCGCCTCGCTGTCGCTGATCCGCCTCGCCGAACTGGCGCTCGAGGCCGGGGTGCCGCCCGGCGTGTTCAACGTCGTCACCGGGCCGGGCCGCATCACCGGCGAGGCGCTGGCGCTCTCCATGGACGTCGACGTCATGGTCTTCACCGGCTCCGGCCCGACCGGCCGCCGCCTCTTGCAATATTCCGCCCAGTCGAACCTCAAGCGCTGCTATCTGGAACTTGGCGGCAAGTCGCCGAACATCGTCTTTGCCGACGCCCCCGATCTCGCCGCCGCCGCCAAGGCCGCCGCCACCGCGATCTTCCGCAACGCAGGCCAGGTCTGCGTCGCGGGCTCGCGCCTGCTGGTCGAGGCTGCGGTGCATGACGAGTTCGTCGCCGCGCTGTCGAAAGCCGCCAGCGCCATGAAACTCGGCAACCCGCTCGACCTGGCCACCCAGATCGGCGCCGTGAACTCCGAAGTCCAGCTCGAAGGCAATCTCGGCTTCGTCGCCGATGCCCGCAAGGAAGGCGGCGAGATTGTCCTCGGCGGCAACCGCGCCCTCAGCGAAACCGGCGGCTATTACATGGAACCGACTGTGGTCGCCGGCGTCCAGCCCAGCCACCGGCTCTTTCGCGAAGAGGTCTTCGGCCCGGTGCTCGCCGTCACCCCCTTCACCACCGAGGCCGAGGCCGCAAGCCTTGCCAATGCCACCGATTTCGGCCTTGCCGCCGGGGTCTGGACTGCGAACCTGTCGCGCGCGCACCGCATGGTTCGCGCCATCCGCTCGGGCATCGTGCATGTCAACACTTATGGCGGCTCGGACAACACCGTGCCGCTCGGCGGCATGAAACAATCGGGCAACGGGCATGACAAATCGCTGCACGCGCTCGACAAATACACCGAACTCAAGACCGCCTGGATCCAGCTCTGAGCCTTTCATACTGGTTCAAATATCCCGCAGGGGGGCCGGGGGACGCGAAGTCCCCCGGGGGTGGCAAAGCAGAGGACCAAAGACCGAATGGGCAACCGCATCCTGATCACCGGCACCTATGACACCAAGGACGACGAACTGAATTACATCGCCGGGGTGATCCGCGGGCAGGGCGGCGAAGCCTTGACCATGGATGTCTCGGTCCTTGGCAATCCCACCGCCCCGACCGACTGGTCAAAGCACGACGTGGTGGCCGAGGCCGGCACGACGATCGAGGCCATCATCGCCGCGGAGGATGAAAACGTCGCCATGCAGGCCATGGCGCGGGGCGCGGCGGCGCTGGCCGCCCGCCTGCACCGTGAAGGCCGGTTCGACGGGGTTCTGGTGCTGGGCGGCTCGATGGGCACCGATCTGGCGCTCGACCTCTGCGCGGCGCTGCCCTTGGGCGTGCCGAAATACATCGTCTCGACGGTCAGCTTCTCGCCGATGATCCCGCCCGAGCGGCTGGCCGCCGATACCCAGATGATCCTCTGGGCCGGCGGGCTTTATGGCCTCAATTCGGTCTGCAAGGCCTCGCTTTCCCAAGCCGCTGGTGCAGTTCTGGGGGCTGCGCGGGCGGTGGAGGCGCCGGAGCGGAAAAAGCCGCTGATCGGCATGACCAGCTTTGGCAAGACCGTGCTGCGCTACATGACCACGCTGAAACCGGCGCTCGAGGCGCGCGGTTTTGAGGTGGCGGTGTTTCATGCCACCGGCATGGGCGGGCGGGCCTTCGAAAGCCTTGCCGCCGAGGGGGCCTTCGCCGCGGTGATGGATTTCGCGCCGCAGGAAGTGGGCAACCACCTGTTCGGCTCGGCGATTTCTGCCGGGGCCGACCGGATGGAGAATGCCGGGGCGAAGGGCATTCCGCAGATCGTCTCGATCGGCTGCTATGACCTGATCGACTTCGTCGGCTGGCATGAGCTGCCGCCGGCCTTCAAGGACACCCCGGCCCATGCCCACAACCGCCTGCTGACCAGCGTCGTGCAAACCGCCGAACAGCGCCGGGCGCTGGCGCGGGTGATCTGCGACAAGCTTTCACGCGCGAAGGGACCGGTGGTGTTCCTGCTGCCGGTGCAGGGCGGCAACGAATGGGACCGCGCCGGCGGCCCGCTGTCGGACCCCGAGGCGCTGGCGGCCTTCGTGGGCGAGATGCACCGCGCCTGTCCGGCGAATGTGCAGCTGATCGACATCGACGCCCATATCAACGATCCTGCCTTCCACGACGCCGCGCTGGCGGTGTTCGACGGCTGGCGCGCGGCCGGCGTGGTCGGCTGAGGCTTATCGTCGGGCTGCGCCCGCTCTTCGCGGGCGATCCGGCAAGTCGCGCGGGCGGGGGCCGATCGGGCGTGCCTCCGGCGGGGATATTTGCACCACGTTGAAGGCGGTCAGGCCGGAATGCGGCTGGCGAGATATTGCGCGAATTCGAAATTCGGGCGTTCGAGATGGCTGAGCGGCCCCGGTTCGGCCATGTCGGACAAAAGCCCGCGATAGACCTTTTCAGTGCAGCCCTTGTCCTCGACGTTCACGTCGTCGAGCAGCGCCTTGACGCTGGCCAGATGGCGTTCCGCCTGCGGATCGGCCAGCCAGTCGGCCGACATGCCCATGCCGAACAGCACATTGACATGGCCCGGCCCGTCGGGGGTCAGCGACAGATACCAGAAATAGCCCGGCGTCAGGGTGATGAGGAGCGAGGGGTAAATCGCCAGAAGCCAGGTCTTGCGCCGGTCACCGCCCGCAAGCGTGGTGTTCGACGGATGCGCCAGCGCCAGCGGTACTGTGTCGTTCTTCAGGATCCAGTGATAGTTGAAGGCGCTGGTGCCTTCCGGGCAGACCATTTCCTCCAGCTTTGATGCCCCGCCGATGGTGCCGGCATGGCACATCGGCAGGTGGTAGCTTTCCATGAAATTCTCGGCCAGCACCTTCCAGTTCGTCGCCCAGCGGAAGCTTTCGCGATAGGTCTCGGTATAGGTTGCCATGTCGAGGCCGGGGATCAGCTCGCGCACGCCTTGCAGCGCGGTTTCGGGCGCGGGGGCGTCGGGGTTCAGCGTCACCATGATCCAGCCCTGCCAGACCTCGCAGCGCACGCGGGGCAGGGTCATGTTGTCCTTGCAGAAGCCTTCGTTCAGCGTCATGGCGGGGGCGCCGCGCAGGGTGCCGTCAAGGTTGTAGGTCCAGGCGTGGTAGGGGCAGACGATGGAGCGGGCATGGCCGCGGCCTTCCAGCAGCGTCGACATGCGGTGCCGGCAGACGTTCGACATCGCCTTGATCTGCCCGTCGCGGTCGCGCAGCACGATCACCGGCTCTCCGGCGAGCTTCAGCGTCAGATAGTCGCCGGGGTTGGGCAGGGTTTCGGCCCGACCGGCGCAGACCCAGTCCTTGGCGAAGACGTGCTTTTGTTCCAGCGCCAGGAATTCCTCGGTGGTGTAGACCGATTTCGGCATGGCGCGGGCACGGGTGAAGGGCACCGACACGTTGTCATGCAACTCTCGGGCGGGGCTGATGCGGGCGTGGCTGGTCATGGCGGGTCCTGTTGCTGTGCGCGATGTGGTGAGGATGCGGCCATCGACGGCAAAAGGAAATGAAGGATTTTCTAACCGCTTCTGAGGGCCTGCCTATGCGGCGCTTTGGTCGGGCTTCCCTGATGCGGGGGCATCGGGTTAGACAGAAGCGGATGGAGGAAGAGAGTGTCATGCAGGATCTGTCCGAAAGCCGGCCGGCCGGTCCGCGCAAGCTGTCGCGCGCCGCGCGCCGGGTGCAGTTGATCGAGGCCACGATCGAGGTCATCGCCGAGCGCGGCTTTGCCCGCACCACGCTGTCGGATGTTGCCGGGCGTGCCGGGCTTTCGCATGGGTTGGTGAATTTTCACTTTGAAAGCAAGGACCTGCTGCTTTCCGAAACGCTCTCCTACCTGTCGGAAGAATACCGGGAGAACTGGACCAGGACGCTGGCCGAGGCGGGGCCGCGTCCGGCACACCAGCTGGACGCGCTGTTCCGGGCCGATTTCTCGCCGCACCTGTTCACGCCGGCGCGGCTGGCCGCCTGGGTGGCCTTCTGGGGCGAGGCGCAGAGCCGCCCGCTTTACCGTGAGAAATGCGGCGCCAATGACGATGACTATGCCGACCGCCGCGAGGCGATCTGCGCGGCGCTGATCGCCGAGGGCGGCTATGCCGGCGATGCCGCGCGGATTTCCCGCGCGCTGCGGCTGGTGACGGAAGGGGTCTGGATGGATCTCGTCATCATGGAACAGCCCTATTCCCGCGACGAGGCGCTGGCGACGGCACGCTGCGCGGCGGCGGCGTTCTTTCCGCGGCACTTCTCGCCGGAGGGTTGTCTGGACTGACCGGGGTCAGACCCGCCAATAGGCGTTCTGGCCGGTCGGGGGCAGCACGAGGATCATCCGCCAGCCGTCCTGCAGGCCGACATGGATGCGCTCATATCCCATCAGCCCTTCGACCAGCGCCGCGGCATAGGCGTCGTCGGGGCGGTCCGCCTGCGCCAGAAGCAGCAGCGGCGAGGCCCCCCGCGCCAGCGTGGCGGCAATGGCGCGCGCGCCCGCGGCATGCAGCCGCGCCGTCGCCGCCGGATCGGCCCCGGCCTCAGCGCCGAGACCATGCAGGACGCAGCCTGCGTCGCGCGCGGCGCGGTCGGGGTCCGCGGCGGTGTGCAGCGCACTCAGGAACGCATCGGGCTGGAGGGAGGGATCGGGCAGGGCGGTCATGATGCGGCTTTCCTATCCTGCCGCAGTCCGGCGCACAACTGGTCCGTCGGGCGGCCCGATTGCCGGCCCGTCCGCAGGGCGGGGCAGGCGGGGATGCGCTGGACCTAACGGCACGATTGCTCTGGTCCTAAGGCAAATCCCGGCTTTCCCCGATGATGCCAGTCATCATCAGGCCGCCTTGCGCGGCGCATTGCCTATGAGGGGACGCCATGGAAGGCTACGCATCCGCCAATGACATCTCGGCCGTGGTCGAGGCCGACAAGAAGCACGTCTGGCACCACCTGATCCAGCACAAGATGTTCGAGACCGTCGATCCGCGCGTGATCGTCGAGGGCAAGGGCCTGCGGGTCTGGGACGCCAAGGGCAAGGAATACATCGATGCCGTTTCCGGCGCGGTCTGGACGGTGAACGTCGGCTATGGCCGCGAGTCGATCGCCAATGTAGTGCGCGACCAGCTGGTCAAGATGAACTACTTTGCCGGTGTCGGCGGCTCGATTCCCGGTGCGCTGTTCGCCGAAAAGCTGATCTCGAAGATGCCGGGGATGTCCCGCGTCTATTATTCGAACTCGGGCTCCGAGGCGAACGAGAAGGTCTACAAGATGGTCCGCCAGATTTCGCACAATGTGCATGGCGGCAAGAAGTGGAAGATCCTCTACCGTGAGCGTGACTATCACGGCACCACCATCGGCGCGCTGGCGACCTCGGGTCAGGCCGAACGCGCCGCGCAGTACGGACCCTACCCGGACGGTTTCGTCATGGTGCCGCACTGCCTTGAGTACCGCAAGCAGTGGGATGTCGAGAACTATGGCGAGCGCGCGGCGGATGCGATCGAGGAAGTCATCCTGCGCGAAGGCCCCGACACCGTTGGCGCCATCGTGCTGGAACCCGTCACCGCCGGCGGTGGCGTGATCGTTCCGCCGAAAGGCTATTGGGAGCGGGTTCAGGAAATCTGCAAGAAATACAACGTCCTGCTGCACATTGATGAAGTGGTTTGCGGCGTGGGCCGCACCGGGGTCTGGTTCGGCTATCAGAACTACGGCATCAAGCCCGATTTCGTGACCATGGCCAAGGGCGTCGCCTCGGGCTATGCCGCGATTTCCTGCACCGTGACGACCGAGGCAGTGTTCGATCTCTTCAAGGCCAATTCGGCTGACCCGATGAGCTATTTCCGCGACATCTCGACCTTCGGCGGCTGCACCTCCGGCCCCGCCGCGGCGCTGGAGAACATGCGCATCATCGAGGATGAGAACCTGCTCGACAACACCCTGCGGATGGGCAAGCGGACGGTCGACAACCTGAATGCCCTGATGGAAAAGCATAAAGTCATCGGCGATGTGCGCGGCGCGGGCCTGTTCTGCGGCGCCGAACTGGTCGCCGACCGCAAGACCAAAGAGCCGGCGGACGAAAAGAAGGTCGCCGCCGTCGTGGCCGAGTGCAATGCACAGGGCGTCATCATCGGCATGACCAACCGCAGCTTGCCGGGGCTGAACAACACGCTCTGCCTGTCGCCGGCGCTGATCGCGACGCCCGACGATATCGACGCCATCACCGGCGCCATCGACAAGGCCCTGACCAAGGTCTTCGGCTGATCCCGGTCTGACCGCAATGCACCCGCGCCCGTGCAAGACACGGGCGCGGGTTTTCCTTTTTGTCGGCTTCGCCTCCCCCAGGTTATTTTCCACCACGTTGAAGGCCTTCAATGTGGTTCAAATATCCTCGGGGGGTGCGGGGGGCGAAGCGCCCCCGCGGCGGCGCTTGACAGGGGCGGGCGGCCGCAGTCTTGATAGGTCCAGCCACATCGGCGATTTGAGGCCAGTATGTCGATCCCGCCCGAAGCCTTCGTCCTGCCCCCCGCCACGCGCGGCTCGCTGCAGCAGCGCATCCGGCAGATGGTCACCGAAGGCGTGCTTGCCGGGCGGTTCCGGGCCGGGCAGAAGATGCCCTCGTCGCGCGGGCTGGCGCAGCATCTGGGCATCAGCCGCATCACCGTGACGCTGGCCTATGCCGAGCTGGTCAGTTCCGACTATCTGACGGCGCGCGGCCGCTCGGGCTATTACGTCTCCGACTCGGCGCCGCGCGCGCCCGAGGTGCCGCTGCGCGCCCCACGGGTCGAAAGCGCTGAATTCCAGCGTTTGATTGCCGGGCGGTTTCAGGGGCTGGCGCAGATCGACCGCCCGGCTGACTGGGAGGCCTATCCGCACAACTTCATCTATGGTCAGGCCGACCCGAGCCTGTTCGATCACCAGAACTGGCGGCTTTGCGCCGTGCGGGCGCTGGGGCGCAAGGATTTCGCGGCGCTGACGCAGGATTACTACGACCGCGACGATCCGCTGCTGATCGAGCATGTGTTGCGCACCATCCTGCCGCGCCGGGGGATTGCGGCGGGCGAGGATGAGGTGCTGCTGACGCTCGGGGCGCAGAACGGGCTGTGGATCACGGCGCAGGTGCTGTTGGGGCAGGGCCGGCGCGGGGCGATTGAAAACCCGGGCTATTCCGGGTTGCGCGGCATCCTGTCCGCCTCGGGGACCGAGACGGTGAATGTCGATATCGACGCCGACGGTTTGCCCCCCGACGCCATTCCGAAGGGCGTGGATGTGGTCTTTACCACGGCGAGCCACCAATGCCCGACCAATGCCACCATGCCGCTTGAACGCCGTCTGGCGCTCTTGGACGCGGCGGGGCGTGAAGGCTTTGTCATCGTCGAGGATGATTACGAATTCGAGATGTCCTTCCTGAAGCCCGTCTCGCCCGCCCTGAAGTCCTTGGATACCGAGGGGCGGGTGGTCTATGTCGGCTCCTTCTCGAAATCGGTGTTTCCGGGGATGCGGCTGGGCTATCTCGTCGGCCCGCCGAGTTTCATCAAGGCCGCCCGCGCGCTCCGGTTGATGATGCTGCGCCATCCGCCGGGGCATATCCAGCGCACCATGGCCTATTTCCTGTCGCTGGGCCATTACGACAGCCTGATCAACCGGATGCGCAACGCCTATCGCCGGCGCCGGCAGGTGATGGAGGAGGCGATCCTGACCCATGGGTTGAGCGTCGCGGGGCAGGGCGGCTTTGGCGGATCGTCGTTCTGGATGAAGGCGCCGGAGAGCGTGGACACCGAGGTTCTGGCCGAACGCCTGCGGGCCGAGGGGGTGCTGCTGGAGCCGGGGCGGGCCTTCTTCGACCCCGCCCGCCCGGTGCGCAACCATTACCGGCTGGCCTATTCCTCCTCGACGCCGGTGCGGATTCCGGAAGGTGTGGCCAAGATTGCCAGCGGCATCGCGCGCGGTCTTGGGTAAGATGTTGAAAAGGCGTGGGAAACTGACGTTTCCTATGCTGCGTTGCGGCAAGGCCATCTGGCGCTATCGGGCCGAATTGACTGGCCCTAAGCCGGACCTGCCGGCGGCGCTACACAGGGGGCAGACCTCGCCCGGACAGCGGGCCAGCCACGCCATGACAGGAGTTTCGCCATGAAGATGACCACCGAAGAAGCCTTTGTGAAAGTGTTGCAGATGCACGGCATCGAGCATGCCTTCGGCATCATCGGCTCGGCCTTCATGCCGATCTCGGATCTGTTCCCGAAGGCCGGCATCCAGTTCTGGGATTGCGCGCATGAAGGTTCGGGCGGGATGATGGCGGATGGCTACACCCGTGTCACCGGCAAGATGTCGATGATGATCGCGCAGAACGGGCCGGGGATCACCAACTTCGTCACCGCGGTGAAAACCGCCTACTGGAACCACACGCCCTTGTTGCTTGTCACGCCGCAGGCGGCCAACAAAACCATCGGGCAGGGCGGCTTTCAGGAAGTCGAGCAGATGGCCCTCTTCAAGGACATGGTCTGCTATCAGGAGGAGGTGCGCGACCCCAGCCGCGTGGCCGAAGTGCTGAACCGGGTGATCCTGCAGGCCAAGCGCCAGTCGGCCCCGGCGCAGATCAACTTCCCCCGCGATTTCTTCACGCAGGTCATTGATATCGACCTGCCCGCGGTGGTGGAGTTCGAGCGCCCCTCGGGCGGCGAGGAGGCGATGGCGCAGGCGGCGGCCTTGCTGTCATCGGCGAAATTCCCGGTGATCCTGAACGGCGCCGGCGTGGTGCTGGCAGGCGCCATTCCGGCCTCGATGGCGCTGGCCGAGCGTCTCGATGCGCCGGTCTGTGTCGGTTATCAGCACAATGACGCCTTCCCCGGCTCGCATCCGCTGTTCGCGGGGCCCTTGGGCTATAACGGCTCGAAGGCGGGGATGGAGCTGATCCAGCAGGCCGATGTCGTGCTGGCGCTTGGCACGCGGCTCAATCCGTTCTCCACCCTGCCGGGCTATGGGCTGGATTACTGGCCGAAGGACGCGAAGATCATTCAGGTCGACCTGAACCCCAACCGCATCGGTCTGACCAAGAAGGTCACGGTCGGCATTGTGGGGGATGCGAAGAAGGTCGCGGAAGGCATTCTTGCACGTTTGACCAAAACGGCGGGAGATGCCGGGCGTGCAGGCCGCAAGGCGCTGATCGCGCAGAAGAAATCGGCCTGGGCGCAGGCGCTTTCCGGCATGGACCACGAGGACGACGATCCCGGCACCAGCTGGAACCAACGCGCCCGCGCCGCCAAGCCCGAGTGGATGAGCCCGCGCATGGCCTGGCGCGCGATCACCGCGGCGCTGCCGAAGGATGTCATCACCTCGTCCGACATCGGCAACAACTGCGCCATCGGCAACGCTTACCCGACCTTCGAGACGGGGCGCAAATACCTTGCGCCGGGCCTGTTCGGCCCCTGCGGCTATGGCCTGCCCTCGATCATCGGCGCCAAGATCGGCTGCCCGGATGTGCCGGTGGTCGGCTTTGCCGGCGACGGGGCCTTTGGCATTGCGGTGACGGAACTGACCGCAATCGGCCGCGAGGAATGGCCGGCGATCACCATGGTGGTGTTCCGCAACTACCAGTGGGGCGCGGAAAAGCGCAACTCGACGCTGTGGTATGACGACAATTTCGTCGGCACGGAACTCGACAACAACGTGACCTATGCCGGCATCGCCCGCGCCTGCGGCCTTCAGGGCGTGCAGGCCCGCACGATGGACGAACTGACCGCCGCCCTGCGCAAGGCGGTGGACGACCAGATGACCCATGGCAAGACCACGCTGATCGAGGCGCTGATCAATCAGGAACTTGGCGAGCCCTTCCGCCGTGATGCGATGAAAAAGCCGGTCGCGGTGGCGGGGATTTCCAAAGCCGACATGCGGGTGCAGAAGGTATGACGCTGCCCTTCGACATCGGGCTTTGGGGCGCCTTGTGGATGGGGGCTGCCGTTCTGGTGGCGGCCTTTGTCCGGGGATATTCCGGTTTCGGCTATTCGGCGATGGTGATCGCTGCTTCAAGTCTGGTCGCCAACCCCTTGAATTTTGTGGCGGTTGTGGTGATTGCCGAAGCGGCGATGACGCTTCAGGCCTGGCATGGCGTCGGGCCCGAGGTGGACTGGAAGCGCGTCAAATGGCTGGTGCTCGGCGCGGTGGTCGGTCTGCCGCTCGGCCTTTGGGCGCTGACCGCGATCCCCGAGGATTGGGCGCGGGCGGTGATTTCGGCCTATGTGCTGCTGATGTGCCTTGTGCTGCTGGCGGGTTGGCGGCTGGCGCGTGAGGTCGGCGCCGGTGGCACGCTGGCGACCGGCCTTGTCTCGGGGCTGGCCAACGCGCCGGGGATGGGGGGCTTGCCAGTCGCGGCCTTCTTCGCCGCGCAGCCGATGGCGGCGGCGACCTTCCGCGCCACGCTGGTCGCCTATTTCCCGATCCTCGATCTCTATTCCGCGCCGCTTTACTTCTGGCACGGGCTGGTGACATGGGACACGCTCTGGGCCAGCCTCATGGTGCTGCCCCTGACCTTCCTTGGCAACTGGCTGGGGGGGCGGCATTTCTTCAACACCGACCCGCAGGATTTCCGCCGCTTTGCCATCCTCTTGCTGGCGGGGCTGGCGGCGCTGGGGCTGGTCAAGGCGGTCCTGTGATGCTTCTGGTGGTCAACGCCGGATCATCCTCGCTGAAGCTGGCGGTGTTCGACGCGGGGCTGCGACAGGTGGCCGAGGCCCGGTCCGAGCGGATCGGGGCCGGCGGCGCGGCCGATCACCAAGCGGCCTTGCAGGCCGGTCTGGCCGAGATGGGCCTTTCTGCCGCCGATCTGCGGGCGGCGGCGCATCGGGTGGTGCATGGCGGGGCCGACCTGATTGCGCCGTGCCGGGTGACGCCCGAAGTCGAGGCCGGAATCGACGCCTGTGCCGCGCTGGCGCCGCTGCACAATCCGGCGAATCTGATGGGCATACGTGCCCTGGCCGCGCTGGCCCCCGACCTGGCCCAATACGCCAGTTTCGACACGGCCTTTCACGCCACCAACCCGGCGCTGGCCACCACCTACGCCCTGCCCTTGGCCGAACGCGAACGGGGCCTGCGACGCTATGGCTTTCACGGCCTGTCCTATGCGGCGATCCTGCGCAAGTTGCGGGCCGCGCAAGACGACCTGCCGGCGCGGCTTCTGGTGTTCCATCTCGGCAACGGGGCTTCGGCCTGCGCCATCCTGAACGGCCAGTCTGTCGCCACGACCATGGGGTATTCGCCGCTGGATGGCCTGACCATGGGCAGCCGCGGCGGCAGCCTTGATCCCGCGGTGGTGCTGGACCTTGCCCGCCGTCATGGCGTGGACGGTGCCGCGCAGATCCTGAACCGGGAAAGCGGTCTGAAGGGGCTTGGCGGCGCGATCGACATGCGGGCCTTGCGCGGGCTGGCGACGCCGGAGGCGCAGTTTGCCATCGCGCATTTCGCCTATTGGGCCATCCGCCATGCCGGCAGCCTGATTGCGGCGATGGGGGGCCTTGATGCCGTTGTCTTCACCGGCGGCATTGGCGAGAATGATGCCGGGATGCGGGCGGCGATCCTCTCTGGCCTTGGCTGGGCCGGGGTTGCCTTTGACGCGGAGGCCAACCGGACACATCAATTATGTCTGCACAAAAGCGGCAGCCATGTCGCCATCTGGCGCGTCATGGCGGATGAAGAGCGGCAGATTGCGATCGAGGCGATGCAGGTCATCGCAAGCGAGGGGACATGACTCAGCCGAAGCTCAACCTGTCGCCCGCCGTCTCCGACGAGATCCGCCGGACCACCTGCTACATGTGCGCCTGCCGCTGCGGCATCAACGTGCATATGAAATCGGGCAAGGTCAGCTACATCGAAGGCAACCGCGACCACCCGGTGAACAAGGGGGTGCTCTGCGCCAAGGGCGCAAGCGGCATCATGCAGGTCACGGCGCCCTCGCGCCTGCGCGCGCCGCTGAAGCGGGTGGGGCCGCGTGGCTCGGGGGCGTTTGAGGAGATCAGCTGGGACGAGGCTTTGGCGCTGGCCGTCAGCTGGATGAAACCCCTGCGCGACACCGCGCCGGAAAAGTTCGCCTTCTTCACCGGGCGCGACCAGAGCCAGAGCCTCACCGGCTGGTGGGCGCAGATGTTCGGCACGCCGAATTATGCCGCCCATGGCGGGTTCTGCTCGGTCAACATGGCGGCGGGCGGGATTTACACCATCGGCGGGGCGTTCTGGGAATTCGGCCAGCCCGACTGGGACCGCACCAAGCTTTTCGTGCTGTTCGGCGTCGCCGAGGATCATGACTCGAACCCGATCAAGATCGGCCTTGGCAAGCTCAAGGGCCGCGGCGGCCGGGTGATCGGCGTCAACCCGATCCGCTCGGGCTATAACGCGGTGGCCGACGACTGGTTCGGCATCACGCCGGGCACCGACGGGCTGTTGATCCTGTCCCTTATCCATTGCCTGCTGGAGGCCGGCAAGGTGGATCTGAGCTATCTGGCACAGTTCACCAACGCGCCCTTGCTGGTGGTGGAAAAAGGCCCGGACAAGGGCATGATCCTGAAGAATGCCGAAAGCCAGCCCTTCGTGATCGACCGCCGCACCGGCCAGCCCGCGCCCTGGGATGGCAAGGGGGTGGAGCCTGACCTCGGCGCGAAGTGGAAGGGCAACCGCACGGTGTTTCAGCATATGGCCGAGCGGTATCTTTCACCCGACTATGCGCCAGAGGCCGTGGCCGCGCGCTGCGGCATCCCGGCCGCCCGCATCCGCTCGCTTGCCGCCGAACTGGCGCGGGTGGCCTTTGACGAGGCGTTCGAGCTGCCGCAGGCATGGACCGATTTCCGCGGCAACCGCCATGAGACCATGCCGGGCCGCCCAGTCAGCTTCCACGCCATGCGCGGGATTTCGGCGCATTCCAACGGGTTCCAGACCGCCCGTGCGCTGCATCTGCTGCAGATCGTGCTTGGCACCGTCGAGGTGCCGGGCGGTTACCGGCTGAAGCCGCCTTACCCCAAGCCGGTCGACGCGCACCCGACGCCGCATGCCATCGCCACCCCCGGCAAACCGCTGCCCGGCCCGCATCTGGGCTATGTCCGGGGGCCGGACCAGTTGGCGGTCGACGCGGCGGGCAACCCCCTGCGCATCGACAAGGCGTTTTCCTGGGAAAACCCGTTCTCGGCGCATGGGCTGATGCACATGCTGATCCCGAACGCCCATGCCGGCGATCCTTACCGCATCGACACGCTGTTTCTCTACATGGCCAACATGGCGTGGAATTCGTCGATGAACACGGCAAAGGTCATGGAAATGCTGACCGACAAGGGGCCGGACGGCGACTACATCGTCCCCCGCATCATCTATTCCGACGCCTATGCCAGCGAGATGGTGGCCTATGCCGACCTGATCCTGCCCGACACCACCTATCTGGAGCGGCACGACTGCATCAGCCTTCTCGACCGTCCGATTTCCGAACCCGATGCGGCGGGTGACAGCATCCGCTGGCCGGTGATCGAACCCGACCGCGACGTGCGCTGCTTCCAGTCGGTGCTTCTGGACCTTGGCGCAAGGCTTGGCCTGCCCGGCATGGTGAACGAGGACGGCAGTCCGAAATTCGCGGACTATGCCGATTACATCGTGAACCACCAGCGCCGCCCCGGTGTCGGCCCGCTGATCGGCTGGCGCGGCGATGGCAGCGAGGAAGGGCGCGGGGCGCCGAACCCCGAACAGATCGACCGCTATATCGAGAACGGCGGCTTCTACCAGGCGCATGTGCCCGAGGAGGCGGCGTTCTACAAACCGTGGAACGCGGGTTATCAGGATTGGGCGGTGAAGATCGGGCTTTACGAGACGCCGCAGCCCTATCTGTTTTCCATCTGGTCCGAACCGATGCGGCGCTTTCAGGCCGCGGCCGAAGGCCTCGGCCCGATCCAGCCGCCCGATCCTCTGCGCGCCCGGCTGAAGCAGGCGATGGACCCGCTGCCGACATGGTATCCGCCCTTCGGCGACGCCGAGGCGACGGGCTGGGGCTATCCCTTGCACGCGCTTACCCAGCGCCCCATGGACATGTATCACAGCTGGGGCACCCAGAACGCCTGGCTGCGGCAGATCCGCGGCACGAATTTCCTCTATCTGCCGACCGATGTCTGGCAGGAGCATGGCTTTCAGGACGGCGATTATGCGCGGGTGATTTCGCCGAATGGCGGCATCACGGTGCCGGTGGCGCATATGGCGGCGCTGAACCCGGCGACCATCTGGACCTGGAATGCGATCGGCAAGCGCAAGGGCGCCTGGGCGCTGGACGAGGGCGCGAGTGAGGTGACGACGGGGTTCCTGCTGAACCACCTGATTTCCGAATTGCTGCCGGCAAAAGACGGCGGCCCGCGGCTGTCGAACTCTGACCCGGTGACGGGGCAGGCGGCGTGGTTCGACCTGCGCGTCAGGATCGAGAAGGTCGGGCCGAAGATGCAGTCGGAACCGGCCTTTGGCCCGGTGCCGCGGGTGGTGCCGCAAGGGAGGGACCGGGCATGACGGGGTTTGTGCGCAAATTCCGGCCCGTTTTCTGTGCGCAGAAAACGCGACCGGCGAAAGGAGAGCGGCCATGACCTGCCTGCCCGCCAAGACGGACAAGAAGCTTGGCCTTGCCATCGACCTTGATACCTGCGTCGGCTGCAATGCCTGCGTCACGGCCTGCAAGGGCTGGAACGATCAGGGCTATGGTGCGCCGCTGTCGGATCAGAATCCTTATGGGGCAGACCCTTCCGGCACGTTCCTCAACCGGGTTCACAGCTATCAGGTGCAACCCGTTGACAGAGCTGCGATAACCGTGAATTTCCCGCGCTCCTGCCTGCATTGCGAAGCCGCGCCCTGCGTCACCGTCTGTCCGACCGGCGCCAGCTACAAGCGCGCCGAGGATGGCATCGTTCTGGTCAACGAGGACGCCTGCATCGGCTGCGGACTTTGCGCCTGGGCCTGCCCTTACGGCGCGCGGGAACTGGATGCGGCGGCGGGGGTGATGAAGAAATGCACGCTCTGCGTTGACCGGATCTACAACGAGAACCTGCCCGAAGAGGACCGCGAGCCGGCCTGCGTGCGCACCTGCCCGACCGGCGCGCGGCATTTCGGCGATTTCGCCGACCCGGACAGCAAGGTCAGCCGGCTGGCGGCCGAGCGTGGCGGGTTCGAGTTGATGCCCGAAATGGGCACGAAGCCCGTCAACCGCTATCTGCCGCCGCGCAAGAAGGACGCACTGGACGCCAGCCCGCTGGCGCCGCTTCTGGATATCAAGGCCACGGGGTTTGCCGGCTGGCTGGACCGCATGCTGGGGAAAATCTGATGCATCCGGCACCTTCCGTCCTTGTCTTCACGGTGTTGTCGGGGCTTGGCTTTGGCGCGCTTGCCTTTCTGGCGGTATTTGTACATCCGTACGGATGGCCCGCCTTCGCGCTTTGGGGTCTGGGCTATGGCCTTGCCATTGCGGGCCTTCTCGCCTCGACCTTCCACCTCGGCCACCCCGAGCGGGCCTGGCGGGCCTTCAGCCAGTGGCGGACGAGCTGGCTCAGCCGCGAGGGCCTTGCCGCCGTTGCAACGCTGGTCTTGCTGGCCCCGGTGGCGCTGTCGGACTGGCTGGGCCTTGGCCTGCCCCGTGCCTTCGCTGTGCCGGGGGCCGTACTGGCGCTGGCGACCATCGCCACCACCTCGATGATCTATGCGCAACTCAAGACCGTGCCGCGCTGGAACCACTGGACGACCCCAGCGCAGTTCTTCGCCTTTGCCCTTGCCGGCGGCGCGATGCTGACCGGGCAGGGCGTGGCGCCCTTGCTGCTGGCGCTGCTGGCCTTGGCGCTGCTGGCGCATTGGCATTACGGCGACCGACGGTTTGCCGAAGTCGGGGCCAGCATGGGCAGCGCGACCGGGCTTGGGCCGCTGGGCCGGCTGTCGGTCTTCGATCCCGCCCATACTGCGGGCAACTATCTGATGCGCGAGATGATTTTCGTGGTCGGGCGCAAGCATGCGGCCCGGTTGCGGGTCATCGCGCTGGTCTTTGCCTGCCTGATCCCGGCGCTGATCCTGTTTCTGCCCGCCCATCCCGCGACCACCGGTGCGGCGGTGCTGGCCCATCTGGTCGGCGCCTTCGCCGCGCGCTGGCTGTTCTTTGCCGAGGCCGAACACGTCGTCGGTCTTTATTACGGAAAGCGTCAGTAGGTCAGCAGCAGCCGGTCCTTGACCTCTTCGGCTTCCAGCGTCTGGCCGCCCATCTGGAAGCGGCGCAGCATCGAGCGGCCGACGTTCACCATGATCTCGCGCTGGAACACCCCCTCGGGCAGCGGGATGTCGCAATAGGTGCCGCCCGACTTCTTGGTGCCGTCGATCGACAGCGCCACCCGCACGCCGCGGGACTTGGCGCGGGCGATGGCGTCGAACAGGTCGGGCAGGTGGAAGGTCTGGGCGCCGTAGAGGATGGTTTGCGAAAAGCTGTAGGGCGGGTCGCAATAGACCAGATCGCCCGGCGCGGCGCGTTCCATCGCCTCGCGGTAGTCGAGCCGGTCAAAGCGCGCGCCCTGCAACCGCCGGTGCCAGAGATCGACCCGTTTGGCAAAGGCGGCGGGCGGCATGGCGGGATGGCTGCCACAGGGCGTGGACATATGGCCGTTCGACTTGCGGAACCGCACCACCCCGCCGTAACAGGTCCGGCAGAGAAACAGGAAGTCCGCGCCATTCGGGGCGGCGTTGAACCGGGCCTTCACCGTTTCGTAAACCGCCGTCCGGTCGCCGGCCTGAAAGGCGTGCCAGCGCGCGGCGTACCAGTCTTTCAGCAGGCCGGGATCGGTGGAAAGCGTCTGCCAGATCTCGATCAGCGGCGCGTAGATGTCCGAGCCATGCCCGCGCTGCGGCGCCAGAACCGCCATCACCCCGCCCGCGCCAAGGAAGGGTTCGTGATAGGTGCCGAACTGCGCGGGAAAATGGGCGATGATTTCGTGCGCGAATTTCTGCTTGCTGCCGACCCATTTCAGAAGCTGGGTCTTGAACGGCGCGACTGCCATGGCTTGCGTCGGCTCTGCGGGATGGCCGGTCATGCGCTTTCCCTGCCCCGGACAAGACAAAAGCCGCCTTGCGGGCGGCCTTCGTTGGAAGATCTGGCTCCGGCGGTAGGCGGGTAGGTGCCAAACCTGAGCCAGTCGAAAACCAAGAAGTCCATTATATATCAAGTCATTGACTGGCTGTTGATCCGAACCGGCGGTCAAGGCTGTGTGCCTGACGTGGTGAAGATGTGTGCCTAGACACCATCTTGCTCCACAGTTGTCAAGCTCACGCTCTCGTCAGGAGGTGGGCAGGTCAGAATAGCTCTGCATGACCGCGACCCTCCAAATCGTGAAGATAGGCTTCAAGCGGTGTGCCTATGATGTGGGTTCTAAAGAGGACACGCGCCATTCGGCTGAAGTCTGTCTGCGTAAGTGCTTCGGGAATGTGCTCTTGCTCTCCTCGAGAGAAGTCAAAGCAGTCGCTTACCAATGCGCGAAGCAAGAGACAGTTAGCGATCAGCATATTCACCGTTTCTTGGTGAAATCTCTCTTGTTCGAAGCCTTGAATCCTTGCCTGAATGACCTGCTGGTGCCGTAGTAGGTTCGCCAGCCGGTCGCCGTCGCAGAAATCAACAGCCTCAATGTTGTCGGAAATGATCTTTGCGGCATCACCGGCAAGGCGAAATGCGCTTGAAAGTCCGTCCGGCGGTGAGGTGTGGACTCCGGTCAGCCTAACGCCATTTAGGAGACGAAGCGTTTCCTCAATCTGGTGCGCCCAATCTGAAAGGGTAGTGGGAAGAAGTGCCCGGACTGCGATGACTCGTCTGCGCAACCGACCTTCTTCGATTGCGTTTCCTGCTTCGATCTGGGCCATCACCGCGGCCACGGCAAGGAGAGCACCGAGTAGCGCTCCCACAGTTGTAATTAAGGTTGTTCCGTAGGCTGACCAGAAATGCTCTGAACTGCCGATACCCGCAAATACGAACAGGAGTGCCGAAGACCAGCCAATAAGGATTCCCGTGGCTGTATTGCTTATCAATGACTTGAACGACATTTCTCACATTTCCTGAGGTTGCGACATGCCGCAATGTGATCGCCTCCCGTCCCGTTTTGCTAGAAAAATCTGAGAGACAGGACTCGACCGTGAAGGCTGCGCAATTCCCCCCGGTGGTCCTCCCCGCTTTCTTGCTGCCGCCTCTCCGCCCTGTGCCCGCTGTCGCCCCGGCTACCTCCTCCTCTGGTCGCTAGGGTATACCTCAGAGGCCATGCCGTGAGGTCGCTAGAATTGTGGTCGTTGACTGTTGACATGTCTCTGCGGTCACCCTATCAAAGGCCATGACATCAGAAGCCACAGGGTAACGACATGGCAACGATCCTCTACGCCCGCGTCTCCACCGCAGAGCAGAACCTCGCCCACCAGAGGGTCCAAGCCGAAGCGGCGGGCATCGTCATAGATGACATGGTGGCAGATCACGGCGTCTCCGGGGTCAGCACGACCCTTGCAGAACGCCCGGAAGGCAAGCGCCTATATGACATGCTGCGCCGGGGCGATGTGCTGGTGGTGCGCTGGGTGGACCGGCTGGGGCGGAACTATCAGGACGTGACCGACACCATCCGCCACTTCATGCGGAAGGGCGTGGTCATCCGCACCGTGATTAACGGCCTGACCTTCGACGGGGCCACGACAGACCCCATGCAAGCTGCCGTCAGGGATGCCCTTATCGCCTTCATGGCGGCCACCGCACAGGCACAGGCCGAGGCCACCAAAGAGGCCCAGAAGGCGGGCATAGCGGCGGCACGGGAGAGCATCACGGCCTACCGGGGCCGGAAGCCCAGCTATGACGGGGAGACGTTGGCACAGGTCCTAGAGCGCCACCGCAACGGGGCAGGGGCTTTGACCATCGCCAAGGAACTGGGGCTGTCCAGAGGCGCTGTGAGGCGCATAGTGGAGAACCCCGAGGCGGCACAGGCTGCCCTCGCCCGGTGGGCCAAGGAAGGAGTGTGAGCGATGGTTCAGATGATCGTAGAGGGGTTCTGCTGGGCGGCCATGGGCGGCATGGTTATCGGCTCCGCACTGTCCGTGTGGTTCACCTACTTCCGGTAGCTTTTAGATAGGTCAGCATTACTGACTCGTTGTGTCCGCCTATCTGTTTTTTCATGCCATGGCGCGGCCCCTCACACACCGAATGTGACATTTATGGATCACCTGTCGGACTATCTGGTTTATTGTTTGGGCACAGTCTTGGGCACAAACAGGTGCCAGAGCGCGCGCAACCCCCAAGTATATTTGGCGGGCGTTTGCAGACGCACAAAACATAAATCCGATGCCATGAAAAATGGGCGATTCCAAACTGTTGCTAGGCTCCCTATGTGGCTGTTGAACGCAGCCAAGAGAAACCGAAATGAGCGTCAACCCCACCGCCTACCAACTCGAATGTGCCCGCATCGACGAGACCGAGGGGCCGCGCGTATTCGAGCGCGACAAGGCCTTTCTCGCAGAGCGCGGATGGACCTACCTACGACTGTCGCAAGAACAGGAGGCCGAGCGTGACGCAGAGTTCGGACGTTTCTGCACTGAGGAAGCGGAGCGGTCTATGGCGATGAAGCTGGCTATTCCCGAAGATATACTGACAGACAAGGAGGTTCTTCTCTATCGCCGCGAAGGCCCGGCGCATGGCGAAGCCGTGCTGATGGAACTGCAACGGGAAATTGCTGAACACGAGGAAGCAGCGCGCCAGCGCCGTCTCGACTATGCCGAAAGCTGGCTCTGCGGTGAAGGCAAGACGCTGGCTGATATTGATCTCAATACCGTCCCCCTGCGCGCCGTATTTATCGGGATCAGCGCCGAAACATTGCGGGAACTTGAAGAACGCCACCTCGGGCGTATGGCGGCGATGGCATGACCCCTTTCGACCACACCGAAGCCGTTAGCAATGTCGTTAGCGCCTCCGCACCTACCCTGTCACGGAAGGACCACGATATGACGAAGAATACCTCCAGCGCCGTATTCGACCCCGCCTTGGGCGCTATCCATGACCTGACTGTAGCCAGCGAATTTCTCATGGTGGCGCTCCGTGCCATCACCTCGACCCAGAAGATTGAGGACAGGACGGCGCAGGAGTTCATCGATCTGACCCTTTGCAAGCTGCGCCCCCTCCTGCGCGCATAGGGCCTGTCTGGCTGGCCTCCGGGGCATCCTCGGGGGCCGCCGTCTTGGGCTCGTCGTAAGCGTCCGGCGTGACCGCTCTGCCGATGTGGCTGCGTAGAGGATAGTGTCCACTATCGGATAATGGACACTATCGGGGTTTAGGGTGACGAAGCGGCGGAAGCGTCGGGTCTGGTCTGACGACGAGAAGCGGATGATCTGCGGGCAGACACGCGTACCCGGCGTGTCGGTGAGCCAGGTAGCCCGCCGTTATGACGTGAACGCCAATCTGGTCTTTGCCTGGCTGCGCGATGTCCGGTTTGCGGATGCTGACGCGGGCGATGTCGCGTGCTTTCTGCCGGTGGAGATCGTCGCGGAGGCGAATGCGCCGGTGGCAGTGCCTGCGGCCGACGGCCATATCGAGATCGAGTTGGCAGGTGGGCACCGGATGCGGATCAGTGGCGGGTATGATCCCGAGGCGTTGGCGCGGCTGATCCGGGGCCTGTCGGCGTGATCCCGGTCCCGGCCAACACGCGGGTCTGGCTGGCAGCCGGGGTGACGGACATGCGCAAGGGCTTTGCGGCGCTGGCGGCTCAGGCTGAGGCGGTGCTGCAGCAGGACCCGTTCGCCGGGCACCTGTTTGTCTTCCGGGGCCGCCGTGGCGATCTGGTAAAGGTCATCTGGTGGGACGGGCAAGGCGCCTGCATGTTCATGAAACGGCTGGAGCGGGGGCGGTTCGTCTGGCCCTCGGTCAAGGAGGGCAAGGTGGCGCTGACGCCTGCACAATTGTCGATGCTTCTGGAAGGGATCGACTGGCGAGCCCCGGAACGGACCTGGCGGCCTCTGGCGGCGGGATAATCTGCAGGGCCGATGATCGAAGGATTCCCACAAGGAATCCAATAAGATAAACTCTCGGCATGCTCACTCAGACCCTGACCTTGCCGGACGACCCCGAGGAGTTGCGCAGCTTTACCGCGCGGCTTCTGGCCGAGGTGAAGGCACAGGCGATCCTGATCGAGAAGCTGCGGCACCAGCTGGCCGGACACCGGGCGCACCGGTTTGGCGCGTCATCCGAAACCGCAGAGCAGTTGCAACTTGCACTCGAGACCAGCGAGATCGCGGCGGCGGCGATGACCGCGCGGATGCGCCTGCCGGACATCGAAGAGAAGGACAAACCCAAGCGTCGCCCGATCCCGGACCACATCCCCCGGATGGAGGTGGAACTCAGCCCCGGTGCCGAGGCTTGCGCCGATTGCGGCGGCCGCCTGCGCCGGATCGGCGAGGATGTGACCGAGGAACTGGAGTATGTCCCCGGGCGCTTCATCGTGAACCGGATCGTGCGGCCGCGCCTTACCTGCGCCTGCTGCGAACGCTTCGTCCAAGTCCCACTGCCGTCGCGCCCGATCGAACGCGGCCGCCCGGGGCCGGGCCTCCTGGCTCAGGTGCTGGTCAGCAAATACGCCGACCATCTCCCCCTCTATCGCCAGAGCCAGATCTTCGACCGCGAGGGCCTCGATCTCGACCGCTCCACCCTGGCCGATTGGGTCGGCAAGACCACGGCACTGCTGGAACCCCTCGCTGACGCCATCGGGCGCCATGTCCTGTCGGCCGAGGCGATCTTCGCCGATGACACACCGGTGCAGATGCTCGCTCCCGGCACCGGCAAGACCCAGACGGCTCGGCTCTGGACCTATGCCCGCAACGAGCGCCCCTGGGGCGGGGATGCTCCACCCGCGGCTTGGTATCGCTTCTCGGGCGACCGAAGGGGCCAACATCCCAAGGACCATCTCGCCCGCTTCCGTGGCTGGATGCACGCCGATGGCTATGCCGGGTTCGAGGATCTCTATCGATCAGGCACCATCCGCGAAGTTGCCTGCATGGCCCATGTCCGGCGCAAGTTCGTCGACATCCACCGGTCGCAGGGCTCCCCGATCGCCGAAGAGGCCATGGGCCGGATCGCCCAACTCTATGCCGTCGAGAAAGAGGCCAGAGGGTCGCCAGCAGACCGTCGCGCCGAACTCCGCCGTGCCCATGCCGCCCCGGTCTTCGATGATCTTGAGGCGTGGCTGGTGACCTGCCCCCCGGAAGTTCCCTCGCTGTGATGTAGAGTCTGCCCAACCTGAAGGAGCAGACGACATGAGGAAAAGCCGTTTCACCGAAGCGCAGATTATCGGGATGATCAAAGAGCAGGAGGCA
>NZ_JAAIVJ010000012.1 GCF_011008935.1 Tabrizicola oligotrophica
GAAGCTTCCCAGGTCATCGGTCGGCGGATCACTCCGCTCCCCTGCTGGGCAGATATGCAAACTGTCTCGACGCCGATGCGCCCAAACCGCCCACATATCCCTTCATTCTCATCAATGTCAAAGAGCGATCTTCCGACAAAATTTTCAACGAGCGCTAAACCTTAGCGCTTCGTCGAAGGCCTTATCTTCAGATTTTCCGAACTTCCGTTTCGACTTTCGTCTTCGCTTCCGTCCGTCACCGTCGCTGTTTCGCTTCGGTGAGGCGGTATTTACGGAGAGGCGCTGGAAGCCGCAAGAGCAAAAAACACGGGTCGTCACATTTTTTTTGCTTTTCCCGATTTTCTCGCAAAATCTTGGGGTTGGCGAAGTTTCCAGCACAAGAGCCCTATGGTTTGCGCAAGAAAGTTTCGCGCTTGCAGCACGACTCAGGTGGCTCTGGCCGGGATTCTTCTGCTTTGCGGCACCCGCAGGACCAGAAGAACCATGGCAATGCCGAGATAGACCAGCGATTCCCCGGTCCAGACCTTGCCGATCATCACGAAATGCACCGCGCCGGCCAGAATCGCGGGGTAGGCAAGGCGGTGAAGGCGATTCCAGGCGGCAGCTCCCAGACGGCGGATGGCCCCGTTCCACGAGGTTGCCGCCAGAGGGAGGAGAAGGAGAAGCCCTAGCGCGCCCACGATGATATACGGGCGTTTTGTCAGGTCGCCCGCGATCTGGCCCCAGCGCAGCCCCATGTCGAGCGCGATCCAGGTGGCGAAATGGAGAGCAGCATAGGCGAAGCCCAGCAGCCCGAGCGCCCGGCGGAACTTCAGCAACCGGATTCCCGCCCGCATCAGAGGCGTGATGCAAAGCGAAGCCAGAAGGAAGCGAAGCGCCCAGATCCCGAGCCCCTGCTCCAGCGCCTTGACCGGATCGGGGCCGAGGCTGTCCTGAACCGCGGCAAAGAGCAGCCAGAGTGCCAGAATCGCTCCCCCTATATAGAGGAATGCCGTTGGCACCCGGCGGGCTGTTGCGTTGATCCGGTCGCGCATCAGTAGTCCACCGCCAGATCTTGCCCGGCATAGAGGCTGGCCACCTGATCGGCATAGCCGTTGAACATCAACGTATCGACGCGCCCGCCGAACAGGCCTGCGCCAATGCGGCGCTCGGACGCCTGCGACCAGCGGGGATGATCCACCTCAGGGTTCACGTTGGCGTGGAAACCGTATTCCGAGGGTTGCAGGATATTCCACGTCGTCGGCGGTTGCCGGTCGGTCAGGGTGATCTTCACAATGCTCTTGATCGACTTGAAGCCATATTTCCACGGCACCACCAGCCGAATCGGCGCGCCGTTCTGGTTCGGCATCGGCTCGCCATAAAGCCCGGTGGCCAGCAGCGTCAGCGGATGCATTGCTTCGTCCAGCCGCAAGCCTTCGACATAGGGCCACGGGAAAGAGCCATCGCGCTGCCCCGGCATTTCCTCGGGGCGCAGCAGCGTTTCGAAGGCGACATATCTGGCCGAGGGCTGCACCCCGATCCGGTTCAAGAGGCCCGAAAGGGCGAAACCGGTCCACGGCACCACCATCGACCAGGCCTCGACACAGCGGAAGCGGTAGATGCGTTCCTCGATTGGCTGTCCCTTCAGGATGTCAGCCAGATCATAGGTGCCGGGCTTGTCGACCATGCCGCCGATCTCGATCGACCAGGGATCGGTGGTCAGCGCGCCCGCATGCCGGGCCGGGTCGCCCTTGTCCCAGCCGAATTCGTAGAAGTTGTTGTAGCTGGTGATGTCCTCAAGGCTGTTCGGCTCCAGCGTCTCGGCCAGCGCCGGGCTTGCCAGCGCAGCCGCCGCTCCGGCGATCAACTGGCGGCGGTTCAGGAACAGGGCCTTCGGGGTCACGTCGGACCAGCCAAGATCGGATTTGAAAGGCATGGGAACCTCCGGTTTGTCTGCTGTGCAGCTAGGGCGCATTTCGCAGCCTGCCAGCAATCGCCCTGAAATACAGCGCAACTTGGCGTGACGGAATGTGAACGAAACACTTGACCAGACCGACCATTTGGTTAACATGTTAAGTTATGGAGGGCCTGAGTCGATGCCACATCTGACCGTCGAATATTCCGCCAATCTGGACGCGCACAGCGACATGGCCGCGCTGTGCCGCAGCCTGCATGCCGCGATGATGGCCTCTGGCCTGTTCGAGCTGGGCGCGGTGCGGGTGCGGGCGCGGCCTTGCCCGCATTTCGCCGTAGCCGATCAAATGCCGGAGAATGCCTTTGCCGACATGATCCTGCGGATCGGCGCGGGCCGCGGCGAGGCGGAGAAGAAAGCCGTGGGCCAAGCGCTGATGTCCGCAGCCGAGGTGCATTTCGTGCCGCTTCTCGCCCGGCCGCATTTCGCCCTGACGCTGGAGGTGCAGGAAATCTCGCCCGCCTTCAGCTGGAAGACCAATGCCATTCACCCGCGCCTGAGGACCAAATGACCCAGCTTGACGACAATATCGCCCGCGCGACCGGGTTTCTCGCCCGCTTCGCCAAGGACGGGGTGCTGAACCATATCGGCGGACATGCGGTTCCGGCGGCCTCTGGCAAGACCTTTGAGATTATCTCTCCGGTCGATCTGAAGCCCTTGGCAGAAGTGGCGCGTGGCGATGCCGTCGACATTGATGCCGCCGCCAAGGCCGCCCATGCGGCCTTTGCCGCCTGGGCTGCGCTGCCGGGGGCCGAGCGCCGCAAGATCCTGCACCGTATCGCCGATGGCATCGAAGCCCGCGCCGATGAGATCGCCATGGTCGAATGCATGGATACCGGGCAGGCGCTGCGCTTCATGTCCAAGGCCGCTTTGCGCGGTGCCGAGAACTTCCGCTTCTTCGCCGACAAGGCGGTTGAGGCGCGGGACGGCAAGACCATTCAGGCACTAGGGCAGGTCAACATGACCTCGCGCGCGCCGCTGGGCCCGGTGGGGATCATCACGCCGTGGAACACGCCGTTCATGCTGTCGACCTGGAAGATCGCTCCGGCTTTGGCGGCGGGTTGCACCGTGGTCCACAAGCCTGCCGAATTCTCGCCCCTGTCGGCCCGCCTGCTGGTGGAGATCGCCGAAGAGGCCGGGCTGCCGAAAGGCGTGTGGAACCTTGTGAACGGGTTGGGCGAGGAAGCGGGCAAGGCGCTGACCGAACATCCGCTGATCCGCGCGGTGGGTTTCGTGGGCGAAAGCCGCACCGGCAGCATGATCATGGCCCAAGGGGCGAAAACCCTGAAACGGGTGCATTTCGAACTGGGCGGCAAGAACCCGGTGATCGTGTTCGACGACGCCGACATCGACCGCGCCGTCGATGCCGCCGTCTTCATGATCTATTCGCTGAACGGCGAACGCTGCACCTCCTCGTCCCGGCTGTTGGTGCAGGAGGGGATCTATGACAGCTTCACCGCCAAGATCGCCGCCCGCGCCCGCGCCATCAAGGTCGGCCACCCGCTCGACCCCGAAACCGAGGTGGGGCCGCTGATCCACCCCGTACATGAGAAAAAGGTGCTGTCCTATTTCGAGATCGGCCGCGCCGATGGGGCGACCGTGGCCGCGGGCGGCGAAAAGGCGACGGGTCCCGGCGGGGGCTGCTATGTGAAGCCGACGCTGTTCACCGGCGCGCATAACAAGATGCGGATCGCGCAGGAGGAAATCTTCGGCCCGGTCCTGACCGCCATCCCCTTCAAGGACGAGGCCGAGGCGCTGGCCGTGGCCAATGACGTGCCCTATGGCCTTGCCGCCTATCTCTGGACCCAGGACGTTACCCGCGCCTTCCGCTTTTCGGAATCGGTTCAGGCTGGCATGGTCTGGGTGAACTCGGAAAACAACCGCCACCTCCCGACGCCCTTCGGCGGGTCCAAGGAAAGTGGCATCGGTCGCGACGGCGGGGATTGGTCTTTCGACTTCTATATGGAGACGAAGAACGTCTGCTTCGCCACCACCGCCCATTCCATCCCGAAACTGGGGAAATAAGCCATGCCCGTTCCAAGCCCGAACCTCTACCCCGACTTCAACACCGTCCGGCTTTCGCACGTCGAATTCACCGTGAAGAATCTGGCGGCAAGCCGCGCCTTCTGGGTCGACACACTGGGCCTGCAAATCAGCGGCGAGGAACCCGGCGCGCTGTATCTGCGCGCGATGGAAGAGCGCGGGCATCATTGCGTCGTGCTGCGGCAGGGCGACAAGCCCACCGCCAATGTGCTGGGCTTCAAGGTCTGGGACGAGGCCGACCTTGACCGCGCCGAGGCCTGGTTCAAGGCCAAGGGCCGGCCGACCAGTTGGATCGACCGCCCCTATCAGGGCCGCACCCTGCTGACCTCGGATCTGTTCGGCGTGCCGTTGGAATTCTACGCCAGGATGGACCGCCTGCCGCCGATCCACCAGAAATACGCGCTTTACAAAGGCGTCAAGCCGCTGCGGATCGACCATTTCAACACCTTCACGCCCGACGTGGATGCCAGCGTCGCCTTCTGGAACGACATGGGCTTCCGGGTGACCGAATACACCGAAGATGAAGACTCGGGCCGCCTCTGGGCCGCGTGGATGCATCGCAAAGGCGGCGTGCATGACATGGCCTTTACCAACGGGCTCGGGCCCCGCCTGCACCACACCGCCTTCTGGGTGCCGACGCCCTTGAACATCATCGACTTGCTCGACCTGATGGCGACCACCGGCTATGTCGCCAATATCGAGCGCGGTCCCGGCCGGCATGGCATTTCGAATGCCTTCTTCCTCTATATCCTCGATCCAGATGGCCACCGGATCGAAATCTACTGCTCGGATTACCAAACGGTTGACCCCGATCTGGAACCGATCAAATGGGATCTGAAAGACCCGCAGCGCCAGACCCTTTGGGGCGCCCCCGCGCCGCGCAGCTGGTTCGAACATGGCTCGCTGTTCGCCGGGCTTGAACCGCGGGAGGCGGTGCTGAAAGCGCAACCGATCATCGCGCCATGAGCCGGTTCGTCAGCTATTCCACCGGGCGCGAGACGGGCTGGGGCCATCTGGACGGCGACACCATCACCGACCTGACCGCGCATTTCCCCACCATGCGCGCCGCGATTGAATCCGGGGCCTTGGCCGCTTTGGCCAAGGCGGCCGGGCCGCATCTGGCCCTGGATCAGGTGGCGCTGACCATCCCGGTCACTGACCCCGAGAAGATCATCTGCGTCGGTGTCAACTATCCCGACCGCAACGCGGAATATAAGGACGGGCAGGACGCCCCGCCCAACATGTCCCTCTTCATCCGCTTTCCGCGCAGCTTTACCGGCCATGGCCAGCCGCTGATCCGCCCGCCGGAATCGCATCAGCTGGATTACGAGGGCGAGGTGGTGATCGTCATCGGCAAGGCCGGCCGCCGCATTTCGCAGGCCGCCGCCTATGACCATATCGCCGGGATCAGCATCGCCAACGAAGGCACGCTGCGCGACTGGGTGCGGCACGCGAAGTTCAACGTGACCCAAGGCAAGAACTTTGATGCCTCGGGGTCGATCGGCCCATGGCTGGTGCCATTCGAAAGCGCCGCGCAGCTTGACGACATCGCGCTGGAAACCCGGGTGAACGGCGAGTTGCGCCAGCAAGACCGCACCAGCCGCATGCTGTTCCCGTTCCGCCGCATCGTCGAATACATCTCGACCTTCACCACGCTGGTGCCCGGCGACGTGATTCTCTGCGGCACCCCCACCGGCGCCGGCGCACGCTTTGATCCACCGATCTGGCTGAAACCCGGCGATGTGGTAGAGGTCAGCGCCGAGGGCATCGGCACGCTGACAAACACCATCGCCGACGAGATTCCGGCATGAGCGTCGATTGGGTGGCCAAGGCCGGCAACAGCCTGTTTCAGGCCGAACAGAGCCGCGTTCAGCGCGGCCTTCTGTCGGCCGAACACCCCGAGGCGACGATGGACGACGCCTATGCGGTGCAGCGGGCGTTTGTGGATCGCAAGCTGGCGGCCGGCCGCCGCATCATCGGCTGGAAGATCGGCCTCACCTCGCGCGCCATGCAGCAGCAGCTCAACATCACCACCCCGGATTCGGGCGTGCTTCTCGATGACATGGCCTTCTCCAGCGGCGACACCATTCCGGCGGGCCGTTTCATCGCCCCGCGCATCGAGGCCGAGATCGCCTTCATCATGAAGACCCCGCTGCAAGGCGACGTCACCCGCGAACAGGTGCTGGCCGCGACCGCCCATGTCGCCCCGGCCTTAGAGATTCTCGACACCCGCATCGTCCGGACCCAGGCCGGCAAGACCCGCACAATCATCGACACGATTTCCGACAATGCAGCCAATGCAGGCATCGTGACGGGCAGCCAGCGCCACGATCCGGCGCTGGACCTGCGCTGGGTCGGGGCCATTGTGAAACGCGACGGCGTGGTCGAGGAAACCGGGCTTGGCGCGGGCGTGCTGGATGATCCGGTCACCGGGATCATCTGGCTGGCCCGCCGCATGGGGCAATATGGCCAACGCATAGAGCCGGGGCAAATCATCCTGTCGGGCAGTTTCATCCGTGCTATGGAATGCCCATCCGGCAGCCATATCGACGCCGATTTCGGCCCCTTCGGCCACCTCACCTGCACCTTTGCCTGAAAGCCCGCCATGCCCGCACCCAAGAACGCCCTGAAAGCCGCCCTTGCCGCCAAGACCGTGCAGCACGGCATCTGGATGAACCTTGTCAGCCCGATCGCCGCCGAGGCGCTGGCGGGCGCGGGCTTTGACTGGCTCCTGATCGACGGCGAGCATGGGCCGAACGACATCCCGACGATTCTGCAACAGGTTCAGGCCATCGGCAGCCGCACCAGCGTCGTTGTGCGCCCCCCGGTGGGCGAGGTGCGCATCGTCAAGCAACTTCTGGACCTCGGGGTGCAGACCCTGCTGATCCCGATGATCGAAAGTGCCGAGCATGCCGCGCAAATGGTCAAGGCGATGCTGTATCCGCCGCTGGGCAACCGGGGGGTCGGCGCCTCGGTGGCGCGGGCGTCGGACTATGGCCGGATCACCGACTACATCACCACGGCGAACGCCGAGACCTGCCTGATCCTGCAGATCGAAAGCCGCGCCGGGCTGGCGGCCTTGCCGGAGATTCTGAAGCTGGACGGCGTGGACGGCGTGTTCATCGGCCCGGCCGATCTTGCCGCCGACATGGGTTATCCCGGCAATATGAACGCCCCCGAAGTGCAGGAAACCATCGACGCCATGCTGAAGGCGATCATGGCTGCGGGCAAATCGGCGGGCATCCTGACCTTCGACCCCAAGACCGCGGCGCGCTATCAAGCCATGGGCGTGACCTTTCTTGGCGTCGGCGGAGACGTGGCGATTCTGACCAAGGCGGCGACCGCACTGGCCGCCGGCGTGAAGGCCGGCTGAAACCGCTTGCCGCGCCGGGGATTTGCGGCCCAATAAGGCGAAACCCGCACAAGGCCCGCGCATGCCCCGCCAAGACCTCCTGTTCCATCCTGACACCTGGTTCCGCGAAGGCCATGGTCCGCGCTATGAGCAGCTGTACCGGCATCTGGTGTCCGCCATTGCCGACGGCACATTGCGCCCCGAAACCCAGATCCCGCCCGAGCGGGAACTGGCCGAACTGGCACAGGTCAGCCGCGTCACCGTCCGCAAGGCGGTTGCGCAACTGGTCGAGGACGGTCAGCTGGAGCAGCGGCGCGGCGCGGGCACCTTCGTCAAGGTGCCAAAGGCGCGGCTGGACAACTCCCGCTCGACGTTGGTGTCCTTCACTGACTACATGCGCCAGCGCGGCAAGGTGCCGACCAGCCGCATCCTGTCGGCCGGGCTGCATGCCCCGACACCTGCTGAGCAACAGGCGCTTGGCCTGATGGCCTCGGGCCGGGTGGCGCGGATCGAGCGGCTGCGCTCTGCCGACGGGGTGCCGATGGCGCTGGAATATTCCTCATGGCCGACCGACATCCTGCCCGACCCTGAGGCGGTGAAAGGCTCACTCTATGACCATATCCGGGCGCTCGGTCATGTGCCGACGCATGCCGTGCAGCGGGTCTCGGCGGCCAATCTGAAGGTATCGGAGGCCCAGCTTCTGCATATGGAGGCCGGGCAGGCCGTGCTGCGCATCGACCGCACCGGATATCTCGCCTCGGGCCGTCCGGTGGAATTCACCCGCGGGCTCTACCGATCCGACATTTACGACTTCATCGCCGAACTGCGGCTGGACGCCAGCCCTGCGCCTCAGGGCTGATCCACCGCGACAAAGGTAGCCTGCCCATTGGCAAAGCGCGCGATGACCAAAGGCCCGCGCAGAGGTTCCCATTCGCTATGGGCATGGCTGTTGCGTGGCCAGAGGTGGCTTGATCCAGAGACCGGCCTGCCGTCGATGGTCAGGTGCCGGATCGGGCGATCCGCGTGAATCTCCAGCCGGAGGAGGCCGTCGCCCTCGGGCGCTGCATGAACCGTCAGGCTGGGCGCGGCGCCCGCATCCGGCGCGGTCATCACCACCACCGGCCCCAGATCCGGCGTGCGCGGCGGGGCGTCGCGGAAGTGGCCCAGCGCCTCGAATCCGGCGGCCAGCGCCAGAAGTGCGGCGTCATCCCAGCCGCGCCCGGCAAAGGTCAACCCGGCGGGCATGCCGATATCGGCCATCCGCCCCATCGGGACCGTGACCGTCGGCACCCCCAGATGCCGGATCGCCAGATTGCCATTGGCAACCCATGTGCCGTTGCGCCAAGCGAGATCGGCCGAAGCCGGGTTCACATCGGCATCGGCCGGGCCGACATCGGCAACCGCGGGAAAGATCACGGCATCCAGGGCCAGCCCGTCCATCCAGTCCTCAAGGTCGGTTTTGCGGGTGGCCTCCAGCCCGGCGAAGCCTTCGGCCAGATGCGGAATGTCGCGGAAATCCCCCGGCGGACGGGCGCGGGCTTGGGCGGGGTAGTCGGCAATGTCGTCGTCAAAACCGGTATAGCGGTCGGGCAGGGCCCCTTTGGGCCGCGGGAAGATCTGCGCGCCGTCGACGGCGGCAAGGCTATCCAATCCCGCCTGCCCATTGGCTTGCAGAAAATCATCCCAAGCCCAGACCGAAAGATCGATGATTTCCCGCCGCAGATAGTCGGCGCTGACCAAACCCCGTGTCATGATCTTCGGCGCACCGGGCCGGTCGCCTTCGTAATTGCTGACCAGCGGGAAATCGACCTCTACCACCTCGGCCCCCGCCGCTTCCAGCACCGCCCGCGCTGCCTGCCACAGCGCCATGACCGAAGCGCGGGTCTCGATCCGCTGGCCCTGCGGGCCACCGATGCCCGGCGCCTCAGCCGTGCCCGCCAGCGGATCGGCGTTGACATACATCGCCGGAATGCCCAGCCGCTTGCCTTTCAGCCGGGCAGTTGCTGCCAGCGCCGGATAGGAGTCGGGCCGATGTTCGGAGACCTTGGGAATACCGACCCAAGGTTGACGCCGCCACAGATCGCCGCGCGTCTCGGCATCGTCGGCAACGATCACCTCCAGCACCTCCAGCATGTCGGCCATGGTCCGGGTATGCGGCACCACCACATCCATCGTCGGCACCAGCGGCCAGTTGCCCCGCACCGAGATCACCCCGCGCGACGGCGTATAGGCGCACAGCCCGTTGTTGGCGGCCGGCGCACGCCCCGAGGACCAGGTTTCCTCGCCCAGACCAAAGGCGGCAAAGCTGGCCGCCGTCGCGGTGCCCGACCCGTTGGACGAGCCAGACCCGAAGGCTGCCGTCAGCCAATCCGCCGAATAGGGGCTTTCGGCCCGGCCATAGACCCCGCGCTGCATGCCGCCATTCGCCATCGGCGGCATGTTCGTCAGCCCGATCAGCACCGCCCCTGTCGCCCGCAGCCGCTGAATGGCAAAGGCATCCTCGCTCGCCACCAGCCCGGCAAAGGCCGGCGATCCGGCAGCCACCGTCAACCCCCGCACCTTGTAGCTGTCCTTCGCGGTGTAGGGGATGCCGTCCAGCGGACCAAGAGTTTCGCCCTTGGCCCGCCGCAAGTCGGACGCTCGCGCCTCGTCGAACATCATGGGGTTCAAAACACAGAGCGCATTGAGGTGAATGCCGCTGCGGTCAAAGGCGGCAATCCGGTCAAGATAGGCGGCGACCAGCGCGACCGAGGTGACCTCGCCCGATTCCAGCGCAGCGCGTAGGTCGGCAATTGTGGCCTCGACCAGCCGCATCACCGCACCACAGCCTTGGGCTGTTGCTGGGTGATACAATGCACCCCGCCGCCCCTAGCAAAAAGCTCGCGCGCATCTACCGGAACAACACGGCGACCCGGATAGGCTGCCGCAAGGATCTCCGCTGCACGGGCATCGGCGCGCGGTTCACCGAAAGCGCAGGCGATGACCGCGCCGTTGATGACCAGATGGTTCACATAGCTGTAATCGACAAAGCCATGCCCATCGCGCAGGGTATCGGGCGCAGGCAAGGCCATGATCTCAAGCTTTCGGCCCTTGGCATCGGTTTCGGCCTGCAACTGGGCGCGGATTGCCGCCATCACGGCATGATCGGGATGGTCGGGGCTTTGCTGATCGTGCAGCAGCACCTTGCCTGGCCCGGCAAAGGTGGCCACGATATCAACATGGCCGCGCGTGCCAAAGGTGTCATAATCGCGTGTCAGCCCCTTTGGCAGCCAGATCGCTTTTTCGGCGCCCAGTGTGCGGGCCATTTCGGCCTCGACCCGGCCCTTGTCGGCATGGGGGTTGCGGTCGGGGTCAAGCTGGACCGTTTCGGTCAACAGGATCGTGCCTTCGCCATCGACATGGATACCGCCGCCTTCGTTCACCAGAAGCGACGACACAACCGGCACACCCGCAATCCCGGCGATAAACTGCGCCAGCCCGCGGTCATGGGTGGAGGAGGTCCACTCCCCACCCCCCCAGCCGTTGAAGATCCAATCCACCGCCGCCAAGCCGCCCCGCTCATCATGCACAAAGGTCGGCCCCGGATCGCGCATCCAGAAATCGTCGATCACCCGTTCGACAATCTCGATCCCGCTGCCCAGCATCTTGCGCGCCCGCGCGGTTTCCGAGGGGTCAACGATCATCGTTACCGGCTCAAATTCGGCGATGGCATGGGCAACGGCGGTCCAGGTGGCATAGCCTGCCTCCCGCTCGGTTACGGTTTCGCCAAGCGTCACGCCTTCGCGCGGAAAGGCCATCCAGATCCGGTCCTGCGGGGCAGTTTCAGCGGGCATGGTCCAGCGCATGGTCGGTCCTTTGGCAAGAGGTCTGGCCAGAGGCTACGCGCAAATATGATCAAATTTCAAGCCCGGGCAGAAACTGGAATGGCCCCCAACGGCGTGGGGGCCATTCCAATGTTAGTGCACGACCGCTTCGCTGGGTCTCGTCCGCCGCGAGGCCGACACCCGGTCGCCGATCAGCAGACCATCCGGCCCGGCGCTGATCTTGATGGTCGAGCCATCCATCACATCGCCGGCAAGGATCATTTCCGCCAGCGGGTCCTGCAAATGGCGCTGGATCACCCGCTTCAGCGGCCGCGCCCCGAAGACCGGATCATAGCCCTCATCCGCCAGCCAGGCGCGGGCGTCGGCGTCCAGCTCCAGCACCACCTTGCGCGCCGCGAGCCGTTTTTCCAGACGGCGAAGCTGGATCGTCACGATGCCGTCCATGTCCGCGCGGTTCAGCCGGTCGAAGATGATCTGCTCGTCTAGACGGTTCAGGAACTCGGGGCGGAAGTGCAGCCGCACCGCCTCTTCCACCTCGCGCCGCGCCATGGCCGCGTCGGCCCCTTCGGGCAGTTCCGACAGCGCCCGCGCCCCGAGATTCGAGGTCAGGATGATCAGCGTCTGTTTGAAATCCACCGTGCGGCCCTGACCATCGGTCAGGATGCCGTCATCCAGAACCTGAAGCAGCACGTTGAACACATCCGGATGGGCCTTTTCCACCTCGTCGAACAGCACCACCTGATAGGGCCGGCGCCGCACCGCTTCGGTCAGCACCCCGCCTTCGTCATAGCCGACATAGCCGGGCGGGGCGCCGATCAGCCGGGCGACCGAGTGCTTTTCCATGAACTCGGACATGTCGATGCGGACCATGGCGTTCTCGTCGTCGAAAAGATAGGCGGCGACGGCCTTGGTCAGCTCGGTCTTGCCAACGCCGGTCGGCCCGAGGAACAGGAAGCTGCCCAAGGGCCGCCCCTCGTCGTTCAGGCCCGCCCGCGCACGGCGCACGGCGTTCGACACCGCAACCACGGCGGCGTGTTGGCCGATGACCCGCTGACCCAGCTCCTCCTCCATGCGCAGCAGCTTCTCGCGCTCACCTTCCAGCATCTTCGAGGTGGGAATGCCGGTCCAGCGTTCCACCACTTCGGCAATCTGCTCCGGGCGGACGGCCTCGGCCACCAAAGCCTCACCCTCGCGGGTTTCGGCCTCGGCCAGCGATTTCTCCAGACCGGGGATACGGCCATATTGCAGCTCGCCCGCCTTGCCGAAATCGCCCTCGCGCTTGGCCTGCTCCAGTTCGGCGCGGGCGCGGTCAAGCTGCTCTTTCAGATCGCGCGCCGCTTCCAGCGAGTCGCGTTCCGACTGCCACTTGGCAGTCAGTTCCGCCGACTTCTGCTGCAAGTTGGCCAGTTCTTTTTCCAGACGCTCAAGCCGGTCCTTCGAGGCCGCATCGTCCTCTTTCTTCAGCGCCTCAGCCTCGATCTGCAATTGCAGGATCTGCCGGTCCAGCGCATCCAGCTCCTCGGGCTTGGAATCAACCTCCATGCGCAACCGGCTGGCGGCCTCGTCCATCAGGTCGATGGCCTTGTCGGGCAGGAAACGGTCGGTGATGTAGCGGTGCGACAGCGTCGCCGCCGCGACCAAGGCCGAGTCGGCGATCCGCACGCCATGGTGCAGCTCATACTTTTCCTTGATGCCGCGCAGGATCGAGATGGTGTCTTCCACCGTCGGCTCGTTTACCATCACCGGCTGGAAGCGGCGGGCAAGGGCGGCGTCCTTTTCCACATACTTGCGGTATTCATCCAGCGTGGTCGCGCCAACGCAATGCAACTCCCCCCGCGCCAGTGCCGGCTTGATGAGGTTGGCCGCATCCATCGCGCCATCCGACTTGCCCGCGCCGACCAGCGTATGCATCTCGTCGATGAACAGGATGATCTCGCCTTCCGCCGATGTCACCTCATGCAGAACAGCCTTCAGGCGTTCCTCGAACTCGCCGCGATACTTGGCACCCGCAATCAGAGCGCCCATGTCCAGCGCCATCAGCTTCTTGTTGCGCAGGGATTCCGGCACGTCGCCGTTCACGATGCGCAGGGCAAGGCCCTCGGCAATCGCGGTCTTGCCGACGCCCGGCTCGCCGATCAGCACGGGGTTGTTCTTGGTCCGCCGGCTCAGCACCTGCATCGCGCGGCGAATCTCCTCGTCGCGCCCGATGATCGGGTCGATCTTGCCGGAGGCCGCCGCTTCGGTCAGGTCGCGGGCGTATTTCTTCAGCGCCTCCATCGCGTCCTCGGCGCTCGCGCTGTCGGCGGTGCGGCCCTTGCGAATCTCGTTGATCGCGGCGTTCAGCCCTTGGGCGTTCACCGCCCCGGCCGTCAGCGCATCCCGCGCCCTTGTGTTGACCAAGGCGAGCGCGGTCAGCAGCCGCTCGACCGGAACAAAGCTGTCCCCGGCCTTCTTGGCCACGGCTTCCGCTTCATCCAGCACGCGCACCAGCGATGGATCGACATAGGAGTTGCCGTCGCCCCCCGTCACCTTGGGCAGCTTGGCAATCGAGGCATTGATGGCCTCGTTCACCCGCTCCGGGCTGCCACCCGCCTTGCGGATCAGGTTCGAGGCAAGACCCTGATCGTCATCCATCAGGGCTTTCAGCAAGTGGTCGGGCAGCACCCGCTGGTGATCTTCCCGCATGGCAATGGTTTGCGCGGCCTGAACGAACCCGCGCGACCGCTCCGTGAATTTGTCCAAATTCATCGGTCATCTCCTCTGAAAAGCGCCGTTGCGGTGCCCGGAACTCCAGCACAGCCGCTCTGGCCTTGAGGCTAACTTGGGGAGGCCTCCGGGTTTTTGCAATGGGCCGCCAAATCGGGCTGGGTCGATTCTGTTGCGACATTTTGCCGAGGGATTTCCGCCGATGGCAGGGTCTTGCCGGATCAGGGCCGGGTCACGCCGGGCTTCCGCCGAACAGGGCGTCCGGTATCGGCGTCTTGTCGCCACTCCCGATTGCAGGCCGCCCTGCCCGCGCGCCTGATCGCGGACCAATTTCAGGAGCACACCGATGATCGAAACCCTGCACCCAGTCCTGCCCAAGACCCCCGTTCTGGGGCTGCGCCTGCATGTCGGGCGGTCAGGCCTATGCATCGGCGATCCGGCAAGCTTGCGGCTGACAGAGACCGGCGAGGTGACACTGCTGGCCGAGGTGACGCGGCGCTATCTTGGGCTTTTTCCCTACCGGCAAGAGGCGGCGCTCGGCCATCTTGGTCCCGTGGTTGCCCGCATTCTGGCCCCTGCCATCCGGCAAGGCGCACCGATGCGGGTGCGAATCGTCGGTCTCACGCCCGAGCATCTCTGCGGCTCGCAAGGCCCCGAGGTCTATGTTTCGATCTGGGCCGACCCCTTGGTTTTGCGGCCTTTGCCGCCGCGACCCCTGCAATAGAAAGAACTCTTCCATTCCGACGCAAAATAGAATATTTATTCCAATAACGCGCGCCGGCTTTGGAGGACACCATGAAACCGCTCGACGTCATCACCATCGGCCGCGCCTCGGTCGACCTTTACGGCGCGCAGGTGGGCGGGCGGCTGGAGGACATGGCCTCGTTCCAGAAATACATCGGCGGCAGCCCCTGCAACATGGCCGCCGGTACCGCGCGGCTGGGGTTGAAGTCGGCGCTCATCACCCGCGTCGGCGACGAGCACATGGGCCGCTTCATCCGCGAGGAACTGGCGCGCGAGGGCGTGAACGTCGAGGGCGTCATCACCGACAAGGAGCGTCTGACGGCGCTGGTTCTCTTGGGCATCCGCGATGAAAAGCAGTTTCCGCTGATCTTCTACCGCGAAAATTGCGCCGACATGGCGCTGTGCGAAGATGACATTGACGAAGGTTTCATCGCCTCGGCCCGCTCGGTCGTCGCCACCGGCACCCACCTGTCGCACGCCCGCACCGAGGCGGCGGTGATGAAGGCTTTGACGCTGGCCCGCAAGCACGGGCTGCAAACCGCATTGGACATCGACTATCGCCCGAACCTCTGGGGCCTCGCCGGCCATGGCGATGGCGAAAGCCGGTTCATCGAATCCGCCGCCGTCACCGCCAAGCTGCAATCCACCCTGCATTTGTTTGACCTGATCGTTGGCACCGAGGAAGAATTCCACATCGCCGGTGGCACCACCGACACCATCGCCGCCCTGCGCGCCGTCCGCGCCGTGTCCAAGGCCACGCTGGTCTGCAAGCGCGGCCCGATGGGGGCTGCGGCCTTCACCGGCGCCATCCCCGACACGCTGGACGAAGGCCAATCCGGCCCCGGCTTCCCGATCGAGGTGTTCAACGTCCTTGGCGCGGGCGATGGCTTCATGTCCGGCCTGATCAAGGGCTGGCTCGACGGCGAGCCTTGGCCCGTGGCGCTGAAATACGCCAACGCCTGCGGCGCCTTCGCGGTCAGCCGCCACGGCTGCACTCCGGCCTATCCCTCGTGGGAGGAGCTGCAATTCTTCCTGAACCGCGGCGTTGTCACCAAGGCCCTGCGCAAGGATGCCGCGCTGGAGCAGGTGCATTGGGCGACCAACCGGCACAAGGACTGGTCCACCATGCGGGTTTTCGCCTTTGACCACCGCATGCAGCTTGAGGCGATGGAAGGCGCCACCCCCGCCAAGATCGGCACCTTCAAGGAGCTGTGCCTGAAAGCCGCCCTGCAAGTCTCCGGTGGCCGCGCCGGTTATGGCATCCTCTGCGACTCGCGCCTTGGCCGCGACGCGCTTTACGCCGCCGCCGGCACCGGCCTGTGGATCGGGCATCCGGTGGAGTGGCCCGGCTCGCGCCCCTTGACGCTGGAGCCCGAGATCGGCCCCGATTTCGGCGGTCTGTCGGAGTGGCCCTTGGAGCACGTGGTCAAGGTGCTGTGCTTCTACCATCCGGACGACGACGCGGAAACCAAGGCGAAACAGGAAGACACCGTGCTGCGCCTGTTCCACGCCTGCCGCCGCAACCGGCTGGAAATGCTGCTGGAAATCATCCCGTCCAAGGTGGCCCCGGTGAATGACACCACCAGCGCCGAGGTCATCAACCGCTTCTACGATCTGGGCGTCTACCCCGACTGGTGGAAGCTGGAACCCTTTGCGACGAATGCCGCCTACGAGGCCGCCTGCGCCGCCATCACCGCCCGCGACCCGCATGTGCGCGGCATCGTCGTGCTGGGGCTGGACGCGACCGAAGACAGCCTTGCCGCCTCGCTTCAGCTTGCCGCCCGGCATGATCTGGTCAAAGGTTTCGCCATCGGCCGCACCATCTTCGGCGATGCCGCCCGGGGCTGGCTGGCCGGAAAACTGACTGATGCTCAGGCCGTGCAGGACATGGCCGCCAAATACGCCCGCCTCTGCCAGATCTGGGACAAGGCCCGCGCCGCCAAGGAGATTGCCGCATGACAACCGTTCGTTTGACGGCCGCTCAGGCCATGGTGAAATGGCTTTCCGTGCAGATGACCGCCGACGGCCATCGCTTCATCGAAGGTGTCTGGGGCATCTTCGGCCACGGCAACGTGGCGGGTCTGGGCGAGGCGCTGCACGGCATCAAGGATGTGCTGCCGACATGGCGCGGCCATAACGAGCAGACCATGGCCCATGCCGCCATCGCCTTTGCCAAGACCCACAAGCGCCAGCGCGCCATGGCCGTCACCTCCTCCATCGGCCCGGGGGCGACCAACATGGTCACGGCTGCAGCTTTGGCCCATGTGAACCGCCTGCCGGTGCTGTTCATTCCGGGTGATGTGTTCGCCAACCGCGCGCCCGATCCGGTGCTGCAGCAGATCGAGGATTTCGATGATGCCACCGTGTCGGCGAACGATTGCTTCCGCCCGGTGGTCCGTCATTTCGACCGCATTTCACGCCCCGAACACATTCTTACCGCCCTGCCCCGCGCCTTGCGGGTGATGACCGATCCGGCCAATTGCGGCCCGGTCTGTCTGGCCTTCTGTCAGGATACCCAGGCCGAGGCCTATGATTATCCGGTCGAATTCTTCACGCCAAAAGTCTGGCACATCCGCCGCCCGGAACCCGATCAGCGCGAACTGGCCGAGGCAGTGGCCGCGATCAAGGCGGCAAAAAAGCCGCTGATCGTCACCGGCGGCGGGGTGATCTATTCGGGCGCCGAGGCGACGCTGCGCGACTTTGCGGTGAAGCATAATATCCCCATGGTCGAAACCCAGGCCGGCAAGGGTGCCGTGGATTGGGAGGAGAAACTCCACTTCGGCTCTCCCGGCGTGACCGGCACCGGCTGCGGCAACAAGCTGGCCGCCGAGGCCGATCTGGTGATCGGTGTCGGCACCCGGTTTCAGGATTTCACCACCGGGTCGTGGACGGTGTTTTCCGCGCCCGGCCGCAAGCTGCTGTCGATCAACATCCACGGCTATGACGCCGCCAAGCGCGGGGCGCAGGCGCTGGTTTCCGATGCCAGGGTGGCGCTGGAAAAGATCGGCGCAGCCCTTGGCGACCATCGCTTTGCCGACCCCGATTTCGCAGCGCGGGACCAGTGGTTCCAGACCACCGACGCCCTGACCGCCGCCCCGAACGGCGCGGGCCTGCCCACCGACGCGCAAGTCATCGGCGCGGTGCAGCGCAACACGGGCAAGCAATCGGTCGTGATGTCCGCCGCCGGCACCATGCCCGGCGCGCTGCATGTACTGTGGCGCGCGGCGGCGGGCGGCTATCACATGGAATACGGCTTTTCCTGCATGGGATACGAGCTCGCCGGCGCCATGGGCATCAAGATGGCGGCCCCGGAAAAGGACGTGGTCTGCATGGTGGGCGACGGCAGCTACATGATGGCCAACAGCGAGCTGGCAACCGCGGTGATGATGGGCATTCCCTTCACCGTGATCCTGACCGACAACCGCGGCTACGGCTGCATCAACCGGCTGCAAAAGGGCACCGGCGGGGCGGCGTTCAACAACATGCTGGACGACAGCTTCCATGTGAACCCGGCCAACATCGACTTTGCGGCGCATGCCCGCTCGATGGGGGCGATTGTGGTTAAAGTAGGCTCTATCGCCCAGTTAGAAACGGAAATGCAGGCCGCCAAAGCCGCGAAATTGCCCACTGTCATCCTGATCGACACCGATCCGGCCCCCGGCACCGGCGCGGGTGGCACCTGGTGGGACGTGGCCGTGCCCGAGGTCTCGACCCGGAAGGAAGTGAACGAGGCCCGCGAGGGTTATGAGAAAGCAACCCGCCGTCAGTGGCTGGTGAATTAAGGTAAACGACCATGATCCAATTCGGAACCAACCCCATCGCGTGGGCCAATGACGACGACCAGTCGATTGGCGCCGATATCCCCACCGCCCGTATCCTTGACGAAGCGGGCCGCCAGATCGGCTTTGACGGCATCGAGAACGGCCACCGCTGGCCGGATGAGCCCGAGGCTCTGCGGGCGCTGCTGGCCGAGTATGGTCTGAAATTCATCTCGGGCTGGTATTCGACCGAACTCCTGACCCGCTCGATCGAGGACGAGATCAAGAATTGCCAGCACCACCTTGCCAAGCTGAAGCACAATGGTTGCAAGGTGATGATCGTCTGCGAAACCTCGAACGCCATTCACGGCGATGCGAAAAAGCCGGTCAATGACCGTGCCCGCCTGACCCCCGCCGAAATGGTCGAGTTCGGCAAGAAGCTGGAGGCCTTCGCGGCCTACCTCGCCGGCCAAGGCGTGACGCTGGTCTACCATCACCACATGGGCACCATCGTGGAAAGCCCGGAAGAAATCGACGCCCTGATGGCCGCCACCGGCCCGCATACCCATCTGCTGTTCGACGCGGGCCACTGTGCCTTTGGCGGCGGCGATCCGGTGGCGGTGCTGACCAGACACGCGCCCCGCGTGCGGCATTTCCACGCCAAGAACATCCGCCCCACGATTACCGCCAAGGTGCGCACCGAGGGCTGGTCCTTCCTGCAAGGCGTGGTCGGCGGCGCCTTCACCGTTCCGGGCGATCAGGAGGGCGGGGTGGATTTCGGCCCGCTGCTGAAGATCCTTGCGGCCAACAGCTACGACGGCTGGATCGTGATCGAGGCCGAGCAAGACCCCAAGGTCCGCAACCCGCTTCTGTATCAAACGCTGGGTCTGGCGACCCTCAAGCGGCTGGCCAAAGAGGCCGGGCTTGTAAAGGCCTGAAACGGGGCGCAAAGCTGGGGCCATCATGCTCAATCCTGACTGGCCCCTCGCCCTCCGCCTTCTCATCGTGGCCGCCCCCATGGCCGCCGCGATCTGGTTCTTCTCCACCGGCTCCGTCGCCTTCGGGGCCGTCTTCACCGCGCTGACCGGCTACGCCTTCAACGCGCTTTTCATGGCTTACCCCGGAGGCCGAAAATGACCCTGTTGCGCAAGCCCACCGCGCCCCGTGGCAAGGTGCATGACATCACCCCCGAAACCGCGAACTGGGGCTATGTCGGCTTTGCGCTGTATCGGCTGGAACCCGGTGACACCGCGTCCGAGGCCACCGGCGACAACGAGGCGATTCTGGTGATCGTCGAGGGCAAGGCGCAGATCACCGCCTCGGGGCAGGATTGGGGCGTGCTGGGCGAGCGGATGGATGTGTTCGAAAAGACCCCGCCGCATTGCCTTTATGTGCCGAACGACGACACATGGCAGGCCGTCGCCACCACCCCTTGCACCCTTGCCGTCTGCCGTGCACCGGGCAAGGGCGGCCACAAGGCCCGGCGCCTTGGACCCGAGGGCATCGAGCTGACCCCGCGTGGGCGCGGCACCAACACCCGCTACGTGAACAACATCGCCATGGAGGCGCGCGAGGTGGCCGACAGCCTGTTGGTGACCGAGGTGTTCACGCCCGCCGGTCATTGGTCCAGCTATCCCAGCCATCGCCATGATGAGGATGATTTCCCCAACATGACCTATCTGGAAGAGACCTATTACATGCGCCTGAACCCCGCGCAGGGCTTCGGCATTCAGCGGATCTATACCGAAGATGGCACGCTTGACGAAACCATGGCCGTGAAGAACCACGACGTGACGCTGGTGCCCAAGGGCCACCACCCCTGCGGTGCGCCCTATGGCTATGAGATGTATTATCTGAACGTCATGGCGGGACCCTTGCGCAAATGGCGCTTCAAGAACGATCCCGACCACGACTGGATTGCAAAGCGCGACGCCTGACCGAGCTGCGCTTCCTCCGTGTAGCGCCCAAGCCGCACCTCTTCGGCCACCAGCGCCGGAAGGAACACGCCCGCCCGGCCTTCCCCATGCAGAACCCGAAGGGCTTGGAGACGGGCACAGTGGCTCATGCGCGATCCAAAATTGTTTGCGCGCAAGCGAATTGCGCCCCCGCCGCAGACCGTCAACTTTCTTGCGCGCAGGGCGGCATGGGTCTATCCCCTGCTTATGGCAAAGCCGCCCCGATATGTTCTGGATGACCAGATCGGTTATGTGCTGCGACGGGCCTCCCAGCGGCATCTTGCAATTTTTTCCGACGCCCTTCCCGAAGTGACCACGACCCAGTTTGCGGTTCTGGCAAGGCTCGCGGAGAAGGGGCCCCTGTCACAAAACCACCTTGGCCGCGAAACCGCGATGGATGCGGCAACCATCAAGGGCGTGGTGGATCGGCTGGTGCGCCAGGGCCTGCTGGAGACCACCCCCGACCCCGAGGATCGCCGCCGCCTGATCGTCGGCCTTTCGCCTGCCGGTCAGGCGCTGCACGAACGGCGCATTGCAACCGCGCTGGCGATTTCGGCCAAGACGCTGGAGCCGCTTTCCGCTACCGAGCAGGCTCAGCTGATAGCGCTTTTGGCGCGGCTGGCCTGAATGTGACGGGCGCGAAAGGCATCGACCTCGGCAGGCGTCGGGGCTTTGCCGGTAAAGGTCAGGGCATAGGGCGGGATACGCTCCAGCCGCGGCAACAGCGGCTCAGACATCCGCATCGAGATATAGCCGATCTGCGTCAGATAGATGGTGTGGGCGCGAATGTCGGCCTCGGGTTCGGGGTAGCCGTGGCGCAGAAACATCGCCTTGATCGCCACGATTCGCGCTGCATCTGCCTCGGCCAAGGTCTTGCCCAGCGCCGCATCGGTCAGAGCCCAGGTGCGGATTGCAAATTCAAGTCGGCTGTCGAACAGCTCGGGCGTGACCCAGCAGTCGCACAGGTTCAGCACCGCCTCGGTGATGGTCTGCGCCGGCTTCTCGGTCTGTGCCACCAGCCTGGCGGTGTTCCGGCTTTGCCAGCGGGCGACCAGCCCGTCAAGCAGCGCCTCGCGATCGGCGAAATGCCAATAGAAACTGGTGCGTGACAGGCCAAGCCGTTCCGCCAGCGGCATGACCTTGACCGCCTCGACCCCGCCTTCGACCAGCAGGTGATAAGCGGCATCCAGCCACAGATCGGCCGAGCCGCGCCAGCCGCGTTCATTGGGAGCAGGCGTGTTCATGACCCGGAAACTAGGCAATTCGACCCGGCGCTGCAAGTCGCCCGGTCCGCCGCCTGACAAAACTCGACACCAGTGTCGATTTTTGTTGACTTGCGCCGCGCGGACAATAGTCTGGCGGCAATTCACGGGAGGACAGCCATGTCGAACGATCCGCTTCTGCAGCCCTATCAGCTGAAACACCTGACGCTGCGCAACCGCATCATGACCACCAGCCATGAACCTGCCTATGGCGAGGATGGCATGCCGAAGGACCGCTACCGGCTTTACCATCTGGAACGCGCCAAGGCCGGTGTCGCCATGGTGATGACGGCCGGCTCCGCCTCGGTCAGCCGTGACAGCCCGCCGGTGTTCTCGAACCTCCTGGTCTGGAAGGACGAGGTCGTTCCGTGGATGAAGCGCCTTGCCGACGACTGTCACGACGCCGGCGCGGCCGTGATGATCCAGCTGTCCCACCTTGGCCGCCGCACCCGCTGGGACAAGGGCGACTGGCTGCCGGTCGTGGCCGCCGGACCGGAACGCGAACCGTCGCACCGTGCCTTCCCGAAGAAGGCCGAGCAATGGGATCTTGACCGCATCATCGAGGACTACGCCGATGCGGCCGAACGGATGAAGGCCGCGGGTCTTGATGGTGTCGAGTTCCTCGCCCATGGCCACCTGCTCGACCAGTTCATCTCGCCGCTGACCAACCGGATGGACGCCCCCTATGGCGGCAATCTGGAGAACCGCGCCCGACTGCTGCTGGAGGTTGTCGCCGCCTGCCGCAAGCGCGTGGGAGACCAGTTCATTCTCGGAGTCCGCTTTGGCGGCGAAGAGGCGCAGGCAGGCGGCACGACGGTCGAGGAAGGTGTCGCGCTGGGCAAGATGCTGCGCGATTCCGGCATGGTCGATTTCATGAACATCAACCGTGGCCGCATCCACACCGACCCGGCAATGACCGACATGATCCCGATTCAGGGCATGAAATCGGCGCCGCACCTTGACTTGGCGGGCCGCCTGAAGGCCGAGGTCGGCCTGCCCACCTTCCACGCCGCCCGCATCCCCGATGTGGCAACCGCGCGCTATGCCGTGGCCTCGGGCCAGCTGGACATGGTCGGCATGACGCGGGCGCATATGGCCGATCCGCATATCGTGCAGAAGATCATCGAGAAGCGCGAAGAGGACATCCGGCCCTGTGTCGGCGCAACCTATTGCCTTGACAGGATTTATCAGGGCGGCATGGCGCTTTGCATCCACAACCCGGCGACCGGTCGGGAAAGCACCATGCCCCATACCATCACCCCGGCCAAAGCGCTGAAGAAGGTCGTGGTCATCGGCGCCGGTCCTGCGGGTCTGGAAGCCGCCCGTGTCGCCGCCGAGCGGGGCCATCAGGTCGTGGTGTTCGAAGCCGCGGACCAGCCCGGCGGGCAGGTGCGCCTGACCTCGCTGACCAAGCGGCGGTCGGAAATGATCGGAATCATCGACTGGCGCATGGCGCAATGTGCGGCGCGCGATGTCGAGTTCCGCTTCAACACCTTTGCCGAGGCGACCGATGTTCTGGCGGAAAAGCCCGATGTCGTCATCATCGCCACCGGCGGCCTGCCGCAGAAGGACATCCTGGCCTTCGGCAACGACCTGACCGTCAATGCCTGGGATATCCTGGCGGGCGACGTGAAGCCGGGCCAGAACGTGCTTTTGTTCGACGACGCGGGCGACCATTCGGCCCTGCAGGCCGCGCAACTGCTGGCCGAAGCCGGATCGACGGTTGAGGTGATGACCCCCGACCGCAGCTTTGCGCCGGAAGTCATGGCGATGAACCTTGTGCCCTACATGCGCGCCATGCAGGACAAGAAGGTGACTTTCACCGTGACCTATCGCCTGACAGGCGTGAAGAAATCGGGCAACCGTCTGACCGCTGTGATCGATTCCGATTACATGGATCTTGGCCAGGAACGCGACTTCGACCAGATCATCGTCAACCACGGCACGGCGCCTTTGGACGACATCTACTTTGATCTGAAACCGCAGTCAGAGAACCTTGGCGCGGTCGACTATGACGCGCTGATTGCGGGCCAGCCGCAGACGATGAACGGCGGGCCGGCGGGCTTCAAGCTGTTCCGTATCGGCGACGCCGTCGAAAGCCGCAACACCCATGCGGCCATTTATGACGCGCTGCGCCTGATGAAGGACATCTGAGTCCCCTTCTCTGAAGCCAACCGCTGCGCGCCCTGTCCAACGGGGCGCGCAGATGCATTTCCGGGCTCTACAGGCTTTCTGCCCCGTCGATCACCAACGCATGGCCAGTCATGAACGAGGATTGATCCGAGGCCAGATAGACGATGCTTTGCGCAATCTCCTCGACCGTGCCAAAGCGCTGCATCGGAATTGCGGTCGCGACATAGGCCTCCAGCCCCGCCCGGCCCGACATCTGCTGTTCGAAACCATGGTTGAACGGGGTATCTACAAATCCGGGGCATAGCGCGTTGCAGCGCACGCCGAACCGCGCGTAATCCACTGCGATCTGCTTGGCCATGGCGACGACGGCGTGCTTGGTGGTGCAATAGGCGATCATCCCGCGGTCATATTGCACACCGGAATTCGAGGCCGTCAGGATGATCGACCCGCTGCCCTGCGGCCGCATCACCGCCATCGCCGCCTGCGCCGCCACGAAATGCGACCGCACGTTCAGCGCCCATGAGGCATCCATCTGCTCTGCCGTCACCTGTTCCAGCGTGCCCGGAACCTGAAGGCCCGCATGTGAATGCAGCACATCCAACCGGCCATGCCGCTGCGCCACAGCGGCCAACGCGTCGCGCACCGCGGCGTCATCGGTCACGTCAAGCCCGATGGCCGTGGCCTGCCGGCCCGCGGCAAGGATCTCGTCGGCAACCGCGGCGGCGGCGCGTCCATCCAGATCGCTGACGACGACATGCGCGCCCTCGGCCGCCATGGCCAAGGCCCCGGCGCGACCAATGCCCGACCCGGCTCCTGTCACAAAGGCCACCCGGTTTGCGAGATGCATCACTGGCTCCGTTCAGGCTTTGCGGTCGCGTCGCAGGACCAACTGCGCGGTGATGAGCAGGATCAGCGATACCGCCAGAACCATGCTGCCGATGGCATTGATTTCCGGCGTGACCCCGCGGCGGATCGACGAGAACACATAGATCGGCAGCGTGGTCTGCGACCCGGCGACAAAGAAGGCGATGATGAAATCGTCAAAGCTGAAGGTGAAGGCCAGCAGGAAACCCGCCAGGATGCCGGGAAAGATTTGCGGCAAGGTGACTTGGCGGAAGGTTCCCCAGGGCGTTGCACCAAGGTCGGCAGAGGCCTCGATCAGGCTGCGGTCCATGCCGGCAATGCGGGCGCGCACGATGATGATGACCAGCGCCATCGAAAACAGCCCATGCGCCGCGATCAGCGAGCCATATCCCAGAGACAGCTGCGGAGCGGCGTCAGCCACTGGCCACAGCGCCGCCAGCGTCGGGTTCAGCCAGTCGAACACTGTCACCAGCGCGATCAGCGTGGCAATGCCGATCACGATTCCCGGCACCATCACCGCGACATAGATCAGCGCATCGAAGGCCACCCGCAGCCGCCCCTTCACCGATTGCAACGCCAGCGCCGCCATGGTTCCAAAGACGGTCGCCAGCAGCGCCGAGACGGCGGCCACGATCAGGCTGGTCTGGAAGGCTTCGGTGACAAAGGGATTTCCCAGCGCCTTGCCATACCATTGCAGCGAAAAGCCGGTGAACTGGCTGGCGTGCTTTCCCGCGTTGAACGAAAACAGCGCGATGATCCCGATCGGGATGTAAAGGAACAGATAGACGGCCAGTGCATAGATCCGCATCGCGCCCTCACATCAATGACACGTCATCACGGCCACCGGCCCAGCGCCGGGTCGCCCGCATATAGGCGGTGACGGTGACCAGCATCACCAGCACAAGGGCGACCGCTACTGCCGATCCGAAAGCCCAGTTGCGCGATTGCAGGAACAGGTCGACCAGCGCATTGCCGACAAAGAACACCTTGCCGCCGCCCAGCATCGCCGGGATCAGGAATTCCCCCATCAGCAGGATGAACACCAGCATGCAGCCGGTTGCCACGCCTGCCATCGACAGCGGCAAGGTCACGTTCAGAAAAGTCCGCGCCGGCGGGCAGCCCAGATCGCTGGAGGCTTCAAGCAGGCGTTTGTCCAACCTTTCAAGGCTGACATAGATCGGGAACACCATCAGCGGCAGGTAGCCATAGACGATGCCCACCAGCACCGCGAAGGGCGTGTTGATCAGCCGCGGATTGCCAAGGCCCAGACTGTCCAGCAGCGCCGGCAGACCCTGCCCGCCCAAAAGGAAGATCCACGCATAGCTGCGGATCAGGATCGAGGTCCAGAACGGCACGATCACCAGGATCAGGAGCAGGGTTTTCCATCTGTCACCCGCCCGGATCGCCAGGAAATAGGCAAGCGGATAGGCGATCAGCAGGCAGGCGAGGGTTCCGACCGGCGCAAGCACCAGCGTATTCTTGAACGCCGCCCAGCGCGTGCCGAGGTTGAGGAAGTTGTCAAAGGTGAAAGCGGGAACATAGCCGCCGGCCGGCCCCCGCTCGCCAAAGGAAAAGACGAAGACGACCACGAGCGGCAGCACCAGCATGCAAAGGAACCATGCCCCTGCAGGAAGCAGAAATAGCGCTGTCCGGTATCGTGGCCGCATCATCGCCCCCTTACGCCGACTTGAAGCGCGCCATCAGCTCCGCGCGGCCCGGGTCGGTCAACGTCACCGCCGCGCCAAATTCCAGCGGGCTGAGCAGGTCGGCCGCCGGATACATGATCGGGTCGTTCAGGATTTCCGGCGGCAAAAGCGCATCGACGCGCTTGTCGGCCACCGGGTAGCCATGGAACAGCACTTCCTTCACATTCACCGCCGGATCCAGCAGGTAGTTGATCAGCGCATAGGCCGCGTCCAGATGCGGTGCGCCTTTCGGAATGGCCAGAAAGTCCGACCACAGCTCGCCCCCTTCGCTGCCCAGAACATATTCGATCTCGGGGATGTCGCGGTGCAACTGCTTGCCGTCGCCTGTCCAGCACATCGTCATCCAGGCATCGCCCGACCGCATCGAGGGCTGGTAATCGGAATTGATGGCAAAGAGGTGCGGCTTGACCTCGAGAAGCAGCTTTTCGGCATCGGCCAGTTCCTTCGGGTCAATCGAATTGAAGGAATAGCCGAAGTATTTCAGCGCATTGCCAATGGTGGTGAGCTGATAGTCATGTACCATGGTGCGGCCCGAGAATTCGGCCCTGGTGATGTCCCAGAACTCTTTCCACGAGGTTAGCTTCTTGCCGCCGGTCTGCGCCGTGTTCACCGCATAGCCGGTGGTGCCCCAGTTGCGCGACACGGCATAGACCACGCCGTCCACAGTTCCCGGCTCGGCAAAGCGCGGGTCGAAGGAGGCAAGATCGTAGTTCGGGATCCGCGACAGATCCAGCGCCTCGATCAGGTCTTCCGCGACATAGGTGCTGATGGTGTAGTTCGTCGGCACGAACACATCCCAGCCCGAGCCCCCCGCCTGCAGCTTGGCCAGCATTTCCTCGTTCGAACCAAAGACGCTCAGGTCCACCGCGGCACCTGTCGCCGTCTGGAAGGCCTCGAAGTTGGCCGGGTCGTGGTAGTTCGGCCAGCTTGCCAGTACCACCCTGTCACCGATGTCCGCTTGCGCCCAGGCCGCGCCGCGCAGGCCCGGCACTGCCGAACCCAGAACAGTGGTCGCCAGTCCAAGCCCCGTCACACCCAGAAAATGCCGGCGCGTGACCGAGCCTTTCCTGTAGCGCATCAGTTCTGCGATAAACATTTCCCGCGAGATTGTGTCATTCCGGTCTGTCATGGTCATTCTCCCAGTTGTCTTGTTGTTGTCAGTCATCGGCAAGGATCAGCGCCGCGCCGTCTTGCCACCCCGCAAAGGCCTTGTCGCCCGGCTCAAACCCGCCCTCGGTGGATTCGGCCTGCCGCGACACCAGCACCTGAAACGCGCCCAGATCGGCGTTCTTCACCAGATATTCGGTATGCTCCCCTAGAAAGATCCGGGTCTCGACCTGCACTGGCAGGCTGATGCCCTCACCCGGTTGCCGAGTCAGGCTGATCTGTTCGGGCCGCAAGCTGGCCCAGGCCGCCTGCCCGGCGATCAGGCTTTGCGTCGGGCGTCCGGCCAGACGGTGGCCCGTCGCGGTCAGACTGCCGCCGCCGGCATCGACCGTGCCCGCGAAAAAGTTCGATTTCCCAACAAAATCCGCCACATAGCGGTTCTTTGGCCGGTCATAGAGATCGCGCGGACTGCCGATCTGCACGATCTTGCCACCGCGCATGATGCAGATGCGGTCGCTCATCGACAGCGCCTCTTCCTGATCATGCGTCACCAAGACGAACGTGATGCCAAGGCTGCGCTGCAAGGACTGCAATTCGATCTGCATGTCCCGGCGCAGCTTCTTGTCCAGGGCCGCCATCGGCTCGTCCAGAAGCAGAAGCTTCGGCTGATTGATGATTGCCCGCGCCAAGGCCACCCGCTGTTGCTGTCCGCCCGACATTTCCCAGATCCGGCGCGGCCCGAAACCCTGCAGGCGGACCGTCTCCAGCGCCTTGTCGACCGCCTTGGCGATGTCGGCCGTCGATGGGCGGGGCCGCTGTTGGCGCAGGCCGTAGCCGATGTTTTCGGCCACTGTCAGGTGCGGAAACAGCGCGTAATGCTGGAACACCATGTTCACCGGACGGCGATAGGCGGGCAGGTCATTGACCACCTGCCCATCCAGCAAGACCTGCCCGGAACTCGGCGGCTCGAACCCTGCCAGCATCCGCAGCGCCGTGGTCTTGCCGCAACCGGACGGGCCAAGAAACGACAGGAACTCTCCGCGTTCGATCGACAGGTTCAGATCATCGGCCGCCAGAACCGCGCCGAACCGCTTCGAGGCGGAGCGCAGTTCGGCGATCGGGGCGTCAGTCAGGGTCGGGTTGCTTTTCATCCGTCAGCACATATGCTTGATCTCGGGTCAAAGCGTAAGAAAGGGGCCGTTTGCTGTATATATCACAAATTGCATATATGCTCAAAACAGACGTGCGCCATGCGTGAGATGGCATGGATGCCGCTGATCGGCGCGGCGATCTCCGCGATCGGAACGCCCGACCTGCCAGCCGCACTCGCCGCTTTGTTGCGGGCCGCGGCGCCCTACACCTATACGGTGATCTTCGGCTATCACGGCACAGCCCGGCCGCTGGATTTGTTCGACGACTTCCCGGACGAAAAGCGCAAGGTCTTCGTCACCGACTATCAGGACGGCCCCTATCTTCTGGACCCGTTCTTTCTTGCCGCGAGCAGGCCAGTTGCCGCCGGGTTGTATCGCATCCGCGATCTGGCACCGGACCGCTTTTATCAGGGCGAATATTTCCGCAATTACTATGTGCAGACCGGTCTCGCCGAGGAAATCGCCTTCTTTGCCCCGCTTCGTGACGGGGCGACGGTGGTGCTGTCGATGATGCGGGACAAAAAAACCTTCTCAGCCCGCGACCTGCGCGCGCTGGAGCTGGCCCGCCCGGTGGTCGAAGCCTGCATCCGCCGTCATTGGGTCGATCTGGTGGACCGCTTCGCTGCGGCGCCGGCAAAGGGGCTGCCAGCGCAAAGCCAGATCGAGCAGTCCTTCCACAGCTTCGGGCAGGGCGTGTTGACCGGACGCGAACGCGAGATTGTCGAGTACACCCTGAAGGGCCATTCGGCCGAAGCGACAGGCCGCATTCTCGGCATCGCCCCCGGCACCGTCCGCATCCATCGCCGCAACGTCTATGCCAAGCTGAAGATCAGCTCTCAGGGCGAGTTGTTTTCGCAGTTCATTCAGGGCATCGGGGCGGCATGAGTTCGGGCGACAGCAGGCAATCTTCACGCACGGGAGCCGGTTCACAGGAAAGGGGGCCGGTCCTGCTGGTTGGTGCCTCCGGTCGGGTCGGGCGGCTTGTGGTGCATCACTGGCCCAAAAGCGTGCCGCTGCTGGCGTCGCAGCGCCGGCCGCCGATGCGGACGGACGGATTTCTTTGGTCACCACTTGATGGCCCCTCGGCACTTCTGGACCATCTCGCTCGTATCGGTGTGCAGCCATGTGCGCTGGTCATGTTGGTCGGGGTTACGCCCGCGCCGGGGATCAGCGAGGCAGAGCTTCAGGGAAATCAGGTGCTGGCGATGGCCTGTCTTGCCGCGGCGCAGACTGCCGGGATTCAACGGGTGCTGCTGGCCTCGTCTTCGGCGGTCTACGGCGTCGAAGCCAAGGGGCAACCCTTTGCCGAGACCGCCCTTCCCGCCCCGCTTTCGCCCTATGGCCGAGCGAAGCTGGCAATGGAGGCGGTGGCAGAGCCTTACCGGCAAGCCGGGCTTGATGTGGTGTCGCTGCGGATCGGCAATGTCGCCGGAGCGGACGCGCTGCTTCATCCGCTGACCGCAGCCCTGCGGACCTCCGGCCCGCGCACGCCCGTCAGGATTGATACCTTTGCCGACGGGCTTGGCCCCTTGCGGTCCTATATCGGGCCGCAGACCATGGCGCGGGTTCTGGCGAACCTCTCCCTTTTCCCCAGCCGCTTGCCCGAGGTTCTGAACCTTGCCGCCCCCGGCCCTGTCCGCATGGCAGCGCTGGCAACCGCCACCGGCTGGCCCTGCATGATGGTTCCGGCCCCCGCCACGGCGCATCAATCCATCACGCTGGACTGCAGCCGCCTTGCCCGGCTTTGCCCGATGGTGGAAAAAGACAGCGATCCCGCCGCCATGGTGGCGCAATGGAAGGCAACCCTGCCCGCATGACCCGTTCGAAACGCCTTCTTGACCTTGCGGTGGCGCTGGCCCTGTCGGTTCTGCTGGCCCCGGTCCTCCTTGCGCTGGCGCTGCTGGTCCTGCTCCTCGATGGCCGCCCGGTATTCTATGTCTCGGAGCGGATGAAAACCCCGACACAGGGCTTCCAGCTGGTCAAGTTTCGCACCATGCGAACCGACGCGGCGGACCGGGGGGTGACAGGGGCGGACAAGGCGGGGCGGATCACGCGGTTGGGAGCCTTCCTGCGCCGCACGCGGCTTGATGAATTGCCGCAGCTTTGGAACATCGTGAAGGGCGACATGTCCTTTGTCGGGCCACGCCCCCCGCTGAGACTTTACGTCGAGGATTACCCCAGGATCTACGGCCCCGTCCTGCGCTCGCGTCCCGGTCTGACCGGACTGGCGACGATCACCTATCACCGCCACGAACAAAGGCTTCTGGCTGCCAGCCGATCCGCCGAAGAAACCGAGGCGATCTATCGCCGCGCCTGCGTGCCACGCAAGGCCCGGCTGGACCTGATCTATCAGGCCCACCGCTCGCTTTGTTTCGACATCTGGCTCATGATCCGCACAGTGTTTCGCAAGCGCCGGACGCGGGGATAGGCAGGCTCGTTCTACCCTGACGCATGCTCCGAATTCGCGACGGCAGCGCAAGACCATGAGTTCGCATGCTGCCCGCTCAATCCATGAAAATCAGTCTCTACTCGCGTTGTTTCGGCGTCAGCAGCCGCTTCGGCCTGATGGCCTCGGCGGCCTTGAACAGGCTGAAGGTCTGGTTGACGTAGTTCACCACGCCGCCGATCTGCTCGAGATAGGTCTGCAGTTCCGGGGTCCGCTCGGCCTCGACCACCTGCACCGGGCGGTCGGGGCCTTCGCCCTCGAACTGGGCATAGAACAGCGGCTCGCCACGTTTCAGGATGATGTCCTTCTCCGGCTCGTGCCACTCGAAGGCCCACATCAACGGCCGCGGCCAGACCGAAATCGGGAAGCGGCCACCAAAGATCGTGCCGGGAAGCTGCTCCTTGCGGTAATGCATGAAGGCGGACAGCTGGGTGATGTAGACCAGCTCGTCGGCGATGAAACAGTAGGGCAGCGCAAGCTGGACCGTCGGCCGGTCGGGATAGCGCCACTCCGCCTCGTTCACCAGCGTCATCACCTCGCCCAGCTTGTTGGCGCGGATCGGGCTCGCTGTGCCCGCCCGGTTGATCAGCACCGCCTTGCCCTTGTCATCGCGGCCAAAGCCGATGTGGATGTCGAAGGGGCATCTGACCATGAAATACCGGCTTTCCAGCTGGATTACGCCGGGGCAGCGCCCGGCGCTCTTGGCATGCACCTTGTTGGTCTGCCGGAACGACACCCGTTCGGGCGGATCATACATCACCGCGCCCTTGTCCGATGTCAGGAACCAGCCCACCGTGATCGGGCCGGAATTGGGGCCGCCCTCCGGGCGCTCGACCGTGATGTTGAAATCCATGAAATGTCCCTCTTTATCCCGCCAGAGTCGCCGCGCACCCCGACCCTGTCAATGGCCGCGCGTTCTGGCAAATGATCCGGCCGCCGCATCGGGCTTGACTCGGCCTCCCTTGAGCCGCAAACCCCGGCAAATCTTGCCCGGAGGCCGAAATGTCCGATGACCGCCTGATCGTTGCCCTTGATGTGCCGAACGTGGTGCAGGGGCTGGAGTTGGCCTTCCGCCTTGGCGATGCCGTCAGTTTTTACAAGATCGGCCTTGGCATGCTCACCGGCGGCGGCTTTGCGCTGGCCAATGAGCTGAAGCAGGATCACGGCAAGCGGGTGTTTCTGGACATGAAGCTGTTCGACATTGGCGCCACGATCGAGGCGGCGGTGCGTGGCATTGCCCAATATGACCTCGACTTCCTCACCGTCCACGGCGACCCGCAGGTGGTGCGGGCGGCGCAGGAAGGCAAGCGTGGCACCAATCTGAAGATCCTCGCGGTGACGGTGCTGACCAGCCTTGACCGGGCGGATCTGGACGCCAACCTCATCAAGCCCGGCGACATTCACGACATCACGCTGGAACGTGCGGCCCGGGCGCTCGAGGCCGGGGCCGACGGGGTTATCGCCAGCCCGCAAGAGGCGGCAATGATCCGCGCCTTGCCGCAGGCGGCGGGCCGCCTGATCGTGACGCCGGGCGTGCGCCCGGCAGGCGCGGCGCTGGGCGACCAGAAACGGGTTGCCACCCCGGCTCAGGCGATTGCCGACGGGGCCGATCACATCGTCATCGGCCGCCCGATCTGGCAGGCGCCCGACCCGGCGGCGGCGGCGCGTGCTGTGGTGGCGGAGTTGGGCTGACCCGGACAGGCCACGTGACGCGCAGGCAGAAGCATACTGCCTTCTATGTGAAATCGCTCCAAGCCCGCTGGCTCGAACCAATTTCGTTCAGATGGAGGCCAAAATCTGGCATTCCACAGCAAAATTGGAGTGTGCCGTGCCATCGAAACCCGCTCCGTCTTCGTGCGACAGATTCAGGCATCTGCCTCGGCATCGCCAAATACCTAGCCGCCCATCTTCTTTTTGCCGCAAAGAGGCAAAGATGGCTGTTGGGGTCAGGCCTTTGGTAACGGGCCGGTTCAGTCAACTGGTTTTGGGCATGCAAGGCTGGCCGTCCGGGTGCGGTTTCGACATCGGTCGTTTTTTCCGTGGCGCCGTGGCTGCCGGCTTCGACTAAGATCACCCCGGGCACAAGCTTCGCTCCGTGGTCGGCGCGGTGGCCGCCAACATGATGCTGGTTCAATGCAATTCCGATGTGCGCATCCCATTGGCATGCTCGATATGGATCGGCAACAGTCCTGACCACGGCATCATCGGAACCGCGGACCTGGGGGACATCGAAGGCCTGCGATCAGGCAGGCGACGGATGTGCGTTCGGGTTGTCAGGCGGCATGAGGGGCTGGAATGTCAGACCGCAAGTCCGTGTCATCGACCCACATGCGGTGCAGGGTCACACTGATCCGGCGCGCCAGAGCGACCAAAGCCCGCTTGCCTCAGCGGCGACGGGCAACCTGAGTGGCCCATGCTCTCCGCCAGTCGCCCGCCTGCCATTCGTCTGGAATACAGACCACTGGACTGTTTTCTGACCCTCCTCATACATCATGACGGTGGCGGCCTGACACAGCGCACGGCGCAGGGTGACGTCGCCTGCTCTGGTTATCCCGCCCGAGACGTCGCGTTCGCCTGATTGGTTTCGCGACGGCGTAGTCGCTTGCCTGGCCTGCGGTCATGAAGAAGCGGATCGGGCGGCCATTGGCGCCGGTGACAGCATGCAGCTTGGGGTTCATGCCACCTTTGATCCGGCCGATCAGACGGCCTCTCTGGCCGCCGGGTCCCCCGTTTTCACCCGCAGGCCGGTCGCGTCGATCATCACCGTCTTGGGAACTGCAACCTCAGAGGCCAGGCCATCCATCATCCGGGCGAAGAGGCCCTTGTCGCTCCACCGTTTCCAGCGGTTGTCGAGGCTCTTGGCGGGACCATAGTCCTTGGGCGCACCACGCCACCGCAAGCCATTGCGATTGATGAAGAGTATTCCGCTCAGCACCCGCCGGTCATCGACGCGCGGCTTGCCATGGCTCTTCGGAAAGAAAGACTCGAGCCGCGCCATCTGCGTGTCCCTCAGCCAGAAACGGCGGCTCATCGTTCGGTCTCCTCGCGGAGGCTCAATCACGCCGCAAGCACAAGATCAATGGGGCCTGACCCTCGACACAGCAGCAACAATGCAACTGGCTTGCCGAACATCGTCAGCTCATTCAGTCGGTCGGAACGGTTGACAGGCAAACGACGCGGTTCGGAGCTGTGGCTGAACAATGCTGAAGGACATGCGCGGCCCAATGAAGCCTTGCGGCTTTCCGAAGGCCGTGCAGATACTCATAATTCGCATCGTTTAGCGTTTCACTTGTCGGCAAAGGACTACCAGTTGAAACTTGACCAGACTGATCGAGAGATCATCCGCGAGCTTCAGGAGGACGGCAGGCGGTCGCTGCGGGACATCGGCCGGACCCTGGGCATCGCCGAAGCCACGATCCGGCTGCGGACGAAGCGGCTGCATGACAGCGGTGTGTTGCAGATCGTGGCTTTTGCCGACCCAACCAAGATCGGCCCGGCCCAGCTGGCGCTGGTCTTCATCGAGACCGATCCCGGTGCCCATGACCGGATCATCGCCGAGATCCAGGACTGGCCCGAGATCAGCTATCTCTCCAGCACGATTGGCGACAGTGACATCTGCGCGCAATGCGTCAGCCGCGACCAGGAGGCGCTGTGGAACCTGCGGCAGCGCCTTGCCGCGCTGCCGGGCGTAAGGGCGATTCGCGTGGTGCCGGAAGTCCGGGTCCACAAGCTGCGCTTCACGACGCCGATGGAGAATGGAGGCAGTGAGGCAAGTTAAGGAAATCGCAGCACTTTCCATCGCGTTCTGCGCATTGCGCAGTTATTGAAGAAAAAACTGTTGACTTGCGCAGGCTCGCTTCCCAAGATGCGCCAAGACGTCGCACCCCCTGCGGCGCTGCATCTGCCCTTGGGAGACCCGCTATGCTTGATCTGTCTGTACCCGCTTTCCCCGATACCCGCCCGCCCCTGACCGGCCCGCGTCGCGACGCGGCGGAACGGGCGATGCGGCGGATGTGGTGGCCGGTGGCGCGGTCGGTCGATCTGGACCAGCCGCAACCGGCGCTGCTTCTGGGCGAACGTCTGGTCGTCTGGCGGACGGCCTCGGGGCAGGCGGTGGTGCAGTCGCGCCGCTGTCCGCATCGGGGCGGCGACATGACGCAAGGCAAGGTTCACGGCGAGGCGCTGGCCTGCCCTTACCACGGCTGGCAGTTCGGCGCGCAGGGCGGCTGCACCCATGTGCCCTCGCTGGACGATCAGGCGAAGCGGCCCGCGAAGGCGCGGCTGGACGCCTATCCGGTGCGGGAACAGTGGGGCCATGTCTGGACGGTGCTCGACGGTCCGGGGCTGGATTTCTACCATGTCCCGGTCTGGGAGGGGGTCGCGCTCGACTGGATGGCGGGCACGCCCTTGGACAGCACGACGGGCGTCGCGGTGGCCATCGAGAATTTCCGCGATGTCGCCCATTTCCCCTTTGTCCACGAGGCGACGATGGGTCCCTCGCCGCATGTGGTCGAGCCGTTGCAGGTGAAGCGGAACGGGCTGATGATCACGATGGACCGCCATCTTGATGCCGGGACCGGGGAATGGGCGGGCGACGGCGATTGCGAGATGCACTATCACTGCGCCGCCCCGGGGCTGGCCACGATCACCTACGACTATGGTGCCAAGGGCAGGCGTGTGGTGGCGGGTTTCCCGAGCCCGATGGAATACGACCATGTGATGATCTTCTGGGGCGTTGCAAACGAGCGCGGCTTCAAGGGGTCGAGCTTGGAACAGAACTGCGTGCTGGAAGAAGCCGTCTACCGCGAGGACCTGCCGATCGCCGGGGCGCTGGAGCCGCGCGAGGTGGATTGGGACGGGGCCTACGAGGAGCATTCGGTTCCGGCGGACCTCTTCACCCTGAATTACCGCCGCGCCTTCGGTGACTTCGTGGCGCTGGCCGAAAAGGCCGAGGAGCGGGCGTGATGCCGGACGGGGGCCAACTGATGCCGCTCCGCGAAGGCCAGGCGCTGATTGCCGTGCGGATCCTGTCCCTGCGCATCGAGGCGGAAGACGTGGTCTCGCTGACGCTGCGGGGCGTCGGCGGGGCGCTGCCGGGCTGGGAGCCGGGCGCGCATGTCGACTTGCACCTGCCCGGCGGGGTGATCCGGCAATATTCGCTGTGCGGTGAACCGGGGGCGGATTGGCGGATTGCCGTGCTGCGCCTGCCCGACGGACGGGGCGGATCGGTTGCGGTGCATGGTTTGCGGCTGGGCGAGGTGATCAGCGTCTCGGCCCCGCGCAACCATTTCCCGATGGTGGCCGCCGACCGGATGTTGTTCGTGGCCGGGGGCATCGGAGTCACCCCGATCCTGCCGATGGTCCGGCGGGCGGCGGCGATGGGCGTGGACTGGAGGCTGATCTATCTGGGCCGCAGCGCCGACCGGATGGCCTTTGCCGCCGAGGTGGCGGCGCTGGATCCGTTCCGGGTGTCACTTGTCCAGACCGACCGCGACGGGATGCCCGACGTTTCGACCTACCCGGCGCTTGCGGCGGACGGTGTCGTGCATGCCTGCGGGCCCTCGGGCCTGCTGACGGCGCTGGAGGCGGCCTTTGCCGCAGCGGGCCGTCCCGGCGACTTGCATCTGGAGCGGTTCGCGCCGGTGACAGTGACCCAGCCGGGCGACGGGATGGTGCGCCTGCACCTGGCACGGTCGGGCCGGTTCATCGACGTGGGGCCAGAGGTCAGCCTGCTGGAAGGCCTGCGCGCGGCAGGGGTGGATCACCCGAGCTCCTGCGAACAGGGCTTCTGCGGCACTTGCGAATGCCGGGTGCTGAAGGGCGTACCCGACCACCGCGACACGCTGCTGTCGGACGAGGAACGGGCACGGGGCGATGTGATGCTGCCCTGCGTGTCGCGAGCCAAGGGCAACGAACTGACACTTGACCTCTGACGGCGGGGCTAACCCCGCCGGGGTATTCCGGCCAACGGTTCATGCGCCCAGCATGACCCCCAGCACAAGGGAACAGGACCAGACATGAAGACGGGTTGGGTCAGCGGCAAGACGGCCATCGTGACGGGGGCGGCCAGCGGCATAGGTCGCGCCGTGGCCCTGCGCCTGGCCGAAGAGGGCGCGACGGTCTGGGCCGCGGACATCGACGCCGCCGGTCTTGCGACGCTGCCGGGCGTCACGACCGCGGTGCTGGATGCCCGCGAAGAGGCCGGCTGGGAGGTCTTGGTCGCCGACGTGCTGGCAAAGACCGGGCGGCTGGACATCCTGGCCAACTGCGCGGGAATCCAGTTGTCGAAGGGCCTTCTGGAAACCAGCCTCGACGATCTGCATCGGGTGCTGGGCGTGAACCTCGACTCGGTGTTCCTGGGCACCCGCACCGCCGTCCGCGCGATGCTGCCCCAGGGCGAGGGGTCGATCATCAACATCGCTTCGAACTATGCCAACATCGCCGACGGGCTGAACGCCGCCTATTGCGCCTCGAAGGCGGCCGTCGCGCATTTCACCAAGGCGGCGGCGCTGGACTGTGCCGGGCGCGGCACCCGCATCCGGGTGAACTCGGTCCACCCCGGCTGCATCGCCACCCCGATGCTGGAGCGCGAGATCGTCGATGTCGCCGCCCGGCGGGGCGATCCCGACACGTCGGCCGTGCGGGCGGAATGGAACCGGATGGCGCCCCTTGGCATCGGCACTGCCGAGCAGGTGGCCGATGCCGTGCTTTACCTTGCCTCCGACCGATCCGCCTATACCACCGGGGCCGAGCTGGTCCTGGATGGCGGCCACATCATCCGCTGAAACGACCCCGATCAGGGCCAACAGGAGAACGAAGATGACCCAAAGATTTCCCCGGACCGGCCCGCAGACCTCGGGCCTTCGCCTCACGCGGCGCGGCTTTCTGGCCGGAGCGGGCGGCATGGTCGCGCTGTCGGGCTTCGGCCTGCGCCCCGCAGTTGCCGGAGCGGGCGAAGTCGCCTTCCTGGGCTGGGAGGGCTATGATCTGGCCTTCAAGGCCGATGACCTTCTGAAGGCCGCGGGAACCAGCTACCAGCCGACTTACATCGCCGCTATCGAGGACATCATCACCAAGCTGTCGTCGGGCGGGATCGGGTCGGTCGACCTGACGACCTTCATCCATCAGTATGTCGGCTTCACCGCGATAAACGGGCTTCTCGACCCGATCGACGAAAGCCTGGTGCCGAACCTTGCCGGGATGCACCCGAAGTTCAAGGAGCTCGATGCGCTGTTGCGGGTGGACGGGGCGTTGTACGGCATTCCCTTCACCTATTCCTCGATCCCCCTGATGTACAACCCCGACAAGGTGGCCGAGCCGACCAGCTGGAAGGCGCTTCTGGATCCGGCGATGAAGGGCCGTGTCGTCGGCTTCCCGGATGTGATGAGCATGATCGTCACCTGGAGCCGCGTCGCCAACGAAGGCATCGCCGACCCGACCAAGATGACCCGCGAGCAGTTGGACAAGACGGTCGAGGCGATGATTGCGCTGAAAGCGAACAGCCGGTCGGTCCCGTCTAGCCTGGGCGAAATTTCCGACATGTTCGGCCGGGGCGAGATCGACATGGCCATGGGCTGGGAACCGATGATCAAATGGGTCGATGGCACCGGGGTCAAGCTGAAGATCGCCGCGCCGGTCGAGGGGACCTTCGCCTATTTCGACACGGTGAACATCGCCAAGGATGCCCCGAACCGCGAGCTTGACCATGCGCTGATCAACTGGGGTCTGTCGGCGGCAACGCAGAAGGGCTTTGCCGAAGCCAACATTCTTGGCATCGTGAACACCGAAGCGATGGGGCTGGTCAGCGACCCGATGACGTCCGAAATCTACGGCTTCAAGGACGTCGAGGGCTATTTCGCCAACAAGTTCCTGCCGGGCATGTTCCCGCTGGAAGCCGAAGGCGATCTGGTGACATGGGACGAGGTCCTCGCCGCCTTCGAAACCTACCAGCGGGCCTGATCCATGCAGGAGACCCCGCTTGCCTTTGCGAAGGGAGCCGTGCCCGTGGCCGCTCAACCCCTGGTCCGCCTGACGGGCCTGTCCAAGGAATACAACGGGGTCCCTGCCGTCTACCCGGCGGACCTGAGCTTTCAGGATGGCGACTTCCTTGCCATCCTGGGCCCGTCCGGCTGCGGCAAGACTACGCTTCTGCGGATGCTGGGCGGGTTCGTCGCACCAAGCGCCGGACGGATCGAGATCGATGGTCGCGACGTGACCGGCCTGCCGCCGGAAAAGCGGCCGACCAACATGGTGTTCCAGGGCTACGGCCTGTTCCCGCACATGACGGTGCGCCAGAATATCGGCTACGGGCTGCGGCTTCAGGGCGTGGCGCGGGCCGAGGTCGACGCCCGCGTCGAAGACATGATCCGCCTGACCCGTATGGAGGCCTTCGCCGACCGCCCGCCCGCCCGCCTGTCCGGCGGCCAGCAGCAGCGCGTGGCCCTGGCCCGGGCGCTGATCATGCGGCCGAAGGTCCTGCTCCTCGACGAGCCCTTTGCCGCGCTGGACCTGAAGTTGCGCCAGGCCCTGCAAGAAGAGCTTCGCGCCCTGCACGCGCAGATGGGCGGCACCTTCGTTTTCGTCACCCACGACCAGACCGAGGCGATGGCGCTCGCCAACCGCATCGTGGTGATGAACAGGGGCCGGGTCGAACAGATCGGCAGCGCCGAGGATATCTATCTGCGCCCCGCCAGCCGCTTCGTGGCCACCTTCGTCGGCGAGGCGAACCTGTTGCCCGGAACCCGCGCGGGCGGCACCGTGACCCGTCCCGGGGCTGATTGCCTTCGCGTCGTCCGGTGCCGACGGCAAGGTCGAAGTCGGCCTGCGCCCGGAACGGGTGCAGCTTGGGGCTGCGGCCGCAGGCTGCGCGCATCGCTTCACCGCCCAGGTCGCGGACCGCATGTTCCTGGGCGCGCAGGTGCAATACCGGCTGGCGCTTGGCGAGTGCCATCTTGTCGCGCATTCCGCCGATGCGGGCCTCGCTCCGGGGCAGGATGTCGAGGTCGGCTGGAATGCCGCCGATCATTGGGTGGTCGAGGCATGAGCGACATCCGTCCCTCGCTCTGGCGCGACCCGGCGCTGATGACCCCGGCCGCGGCCGTTCTGGGCCTGCTGTTCATCGCGCCGCTGGTGTGGTTCTTCGTCGTCTCGTTCTGGGAGGTGAAGCTCTTCAAGGTCGTACCCGGCGTTTCCTTGTCGAACTATGCCAGGGTGGCCGCCGATTACCTTGGGCCCATCGCCTTTACCGCCGCTATCAGCGCGGCCATCGCCGTGGTCACCACGGTGCTCGCCTTTGTCGTGGCGCACCTGATCTGGACGCGCGCGGGCCTCCTGGGCGCCTTCCTTCTTGGCGCCACGCTTCTTACCCTGTTCGGCGGCTACCTGGTGAAGATCTACGCCTGGCGCACCATCCTGGGGCGCGAGGGGATCATCAATTCTTCGCTGGTGGGACTGGGCGTGATCGACCAACCCATCGACGCGCTGCTCTATTCCCCCACTGCCGTTGCGCTGGTGCTGACGAGCTATCTCCTCCCCTTCGCCATCCTGCCGCTCTACGGCGCGTTGCGCGCCATCGACCCGGTCAGCCTGGAGGCCGCCCGCGACCTTGGCGCCTCGCCCTATGCCGTCCTGCGCGATGGGGTGCTGCCGCTTTGCGTGCCCGCGCTGATCACCAGTTTTGCGCTCTGTTTCCTGGTGACGGCGGGCGACTACGTGACCCCGCGCCTGGTAGGCGGCACGCAGGTGCTGATGATGGGCAATTTCATCGAAAGCCAGTTCGGCCTGCGGATGAACGTGCCCCTGGGCGCCGCGATGACCTTCACCACACTTGTCACGTCGACCGCGGTCATCATCGCCGCATGGGCGGGACTGCGTCACCTTCTGAGGGCAAAATGATGCGCCACTTTACCACCGGCCTTGGCCTGATCATCACCGCCTTCATGACCTTGCCCCTTCTCCTTGTCATCCTTTTCTCCTTCGGCACCAGCGTCGTGATGACGTTTCCGATCCCGGGCTTCACGCTGGACTGGTATCGCGCTCTTCTGGCGCGGGACGAATTTGCGGGCGCCTTGCGGAATAGCCTGGTCATCACCGCTTCGGTCGGTCTGGGCGCGACCGCCATCGGCACCCTGGCCGCCATGGTCATCGCCCGGATGCGGCCGAGGCGATCTGCCACGGCGATGTTCCTCTTCGGTCTGCCGATGATGATGCCGCCCCTGGTGCTGGCACTGGCGATCCTTGCCTTCTTTTCGACCATCGGGATGAAGCTGAGCCTGGCAACCGTGATCCTGGCCCATCTGACCTTCACCCTGCCCTTCGTGATCCTGATCGTCTCGGCCCGCCTGCGCGACCTCAACCCCGCCATGGCCGATTCTGCGCGCGATCTGGGTGCCAGCCCCTTCACCGTCTTCCGCACCGTCACCTTCCCGCTGATCCGCCCGACCCTCTTCGGTGCTGCCCTGATCGCGATGAGCCTTTCGCTGGATGACTTCATCATCACCTTCTTCCTGATCGGCGGTGGCAATACTCTGCCGACACTGGTCTGGGGCATGCTCCGCACCGGGATCGACCCGCAGGTGAATGCACTGGGAACGCTGATCCTTCTGTTCACCATCGGCACCGCGGCCGTCGCGCTGCGGCTGACCCGGTTCCGCGGATGATCCGGGCGCAGATCCCGGTTCCGGCCGCGCCGCCGGTCATGGGCCTGCACCCCGGCGATGCGGCGGCGGTGATCCGCGCGCTTGGCACGGCGGATTTCTTCCCGGCGCTGCGGGCGATGATCCGGGCGCAGGTTCATATCGACAATCTGGTCGCCCTCGCCTTCGCCCGTGACCGGGGACCCCTGATCCTGCACCAGTGGTCGCCGCAGGAGCCGAACTATTTCCAGCTTCTCTACGGCAAGGGCGCCTATCAGCTGGACCCGTTCTACCTTGCCAGCCTCGACCCCCGGCGGATGGGGGCGCATCGCCTCTGCGACATCGCGCCTGACAGTTTCGCCACCTCGGACTATTGCCGGTCCTATTACCAGAAGGTCGAGATCATCGACGAGATCGGTCTTCTGCACCCCATCGACGACCGGGCCGTCCTGCACCTGTCGCTGGGTCGCCGCAGCAATTCGCAGCCCTATACGCGGGCCGACCTGATGGCGCTGCGGCACCTGGAACCGGCCCTTTCGGCGCTGTTGAAACAGCACAGCGAGCGGGCGGTGGCGGGCTGGCTAGACCGCCGGGACGAACCGGCAGGGACCGGCGCCACCCGCGACTGGCTGGCCGCCTTCGGCGTGACCGTGCGCGAGGCCGAGATCGCCGACCTGGTGCTGCGCGGCCATTCCAACGGTTCGGCCGGCGCGGTCCTGGGGATCAGCGGCGAGACGGTGAAGGTCCACCGCAAGAACCTTTATGCGAAACTCCGCATCTCCTCGCAGTCCGAGCTTTATATGATGTTCATCGACCGGATGCTGCCCAAGGGCTGACCGTCACAGGTTCCAGCCACAGCTGCACGGCCCGCCTTCATGGACATGCAGATCCCCGGCCGCAAGGTTCAGCCGCACCGTCGCCAGTGTCTCGTACTGGTCGTCCGGGTCGCCCGGTAGCGGGTGACAGCACAGCGCCGAATCCGCCCCCATGTGGCAGTTGAGCGCGTCCAGTACCTGTGCTGCCGAGCTGGCTCCGGTCAGACGGCGGGACAGCATGGCATGGCGCAGCAGCGTGTCGGGGAAGGCCGCTGGCTCGGTGTCCTGCCGCGCGGGGCGCGGATCAAGGAAATGGTTGGTATGGACCAGAAGCCCGTCGCGCGACGGCAGCACATGGCCCGGCCCGCCCGGGTGAAGTTCCACCGTGATCGCGGCCGACCGCCCGTGCTCCCAGGCCGACAGGTTCAGCGAGGATGAAGCCGAAACCTGTGCCGTCCCCAGCAGCTGCGCCGCGTCATGCAGGTCGCGCCCCAGATCCAGCGCCGCCCGCGCCGCGACATGCACGGGCACGCCGATGCCATGGCCGTCGGCTTCGTGGTGCAGGATGGTGAACAGAAGCCCCAGGCCCCGTGTGTTCAGCCCCGCCTTCCCGACGATGCCGTACTCCGTCATGGTCTTGGTGGTGGTGCCGTCTTCCAGCGGAATCTCCCACACCAGCCAGTTCTGCCGAAAGCGGTGATACCAGTCCCAGGTCTGTATCGCGACGGGCGGTCCTTCGGGGGGAAGGGCGATGACCGCCGAACACTCCCCCCGGGTCGAGGCTTTCAGCGCCGCCAGAATCTCGGTCCGCGCGTTGATCGCGCCGATGAGCGCCAGGTCGATCCCCGATCCTTCCGCCATCCCCCGCAGTTCGGCGGCCAGATGCGGGGCAAAACTTTCCGTCGCCGCCAGTGCTGCGCGGCCGGCGGGTTTGGGGTCATGACCGGGCACCACCGCCTCCCACATCGCGCGGTATCCGGCGATGGTGGCGGCGATCTTCTCGCCATGAACGCGGCCGAAATCATGCCCGCGTGCTTGCGGATCGGTCAGCGTCGAACGGTAGACCCTGGTCATGCCCGCCGCCCGCACGCCATCTGCGCCTGCGGCGCCCCCGAGGCCGCCCAAGCCGCAAGCGGGTTCTTCGCCCGCCAGCCATCGACATAATTCCCCATCGTGGTGAACACTCCCCCGTTCGCCTTGATATGCCGGATCAGACGGTCGAGCATCAGCATCCGATGCCCCCGGCCAATCACCTGCGGGTGCATGGTGATCGACCACAGCCCCTCAGGCGTGACCTGACTGGCATAGGTGAACTCATCCCGCCAGATCTCCTCGACCTTCGACGGCGCGGAAAGTCCCTGCGTGTCGTTGTCGACGAATTCGAAATGGGGAAAGTCGTCCATCACCCAGGCGACGGGCAATTCCACCACGTCGACATTCCGCCCGAAGACATAGGGTGAGACGGTGTCGTAGCGGTCCCCCACCCGGGCGTAGTAAGGCACGAAGTCCGACCCCATCAGCGAAGAGTCGTAGGAAAACCCGTAGTCGAGCAGGATCTCCATCGTTCGTTCGGAAAAGTCCCAGGAGGGCGAGCGATAGCCCCGGGGCCGCGCCCCAACCGATGCATAGGCCTCGAACCCGCGGTCCATGTTGGCACGCTCCCCGGCCTCGTCGAACTTGGCCGGGTTTTCATGCACCCAGCCGTGGTGGCCGACCTCGTGCCCCTCGGCCACCACCCGGCGCACGATGTCGGGATAGGCGTGCACGGTATGTCCCGGGATGAAGAAGGTGGCCCGCAGGTCGTGGCCCTTCAGAAGGTCCAGGATGCGCGGCACCGCAACCGCGCCGAACTCCCCCCGCGAAATCATCGAGGGGTTCTTCGCGGCGTAGGAACCAAGCCAGACCGACATGGCGTCGAAGTCGAACGTCAGCGCGCAGGCAACCATGGCAGACCCCTCAAGTGGAATAGTCGAAATCGGTGGTGATGTGTTCCTTCAGGATCACCCAGCGCCCGCCGATCTTCTCCAGCGGGAAGGTGCAGTACTGGCGCAGCTTGTGGACCTCGCCGTTGGCCATCTCGCCACCGCCTCGCAGCACGAAGGACACACAGGCCACCGTGTCACCGATCCAGGCCTTGTAGGTCTCTTCCTCGCACTTGATCGCCCATTGCTTCATGTACTGCTTCACCATTGGGCCCCAGATGCCGGAATAGTCCTTGTGGCCGTTCAGGATCGACAGCTGGTGGCCGTAGTCGTCGATCACCTGCGCATCCTCGTGCAGGATCGGGGTGAAGCGGTCCAGGCTCCAGGGGTGGGTCGGATCGAAGGTCCAGCCCGCCAGCCAGGCATCCACGCAGGCCCGGACGCCTGCTTCGTCTTTCGCGGTCATATCCATGCTCCTGTTCCAGAAGGTGATGCCGCCAGACTGCCCCGGTGCCCTGCCTGGTCCCATACCCCGCCCGGGTTAGGCTGACCCCCGGCGGGGGTAGGGTTCGGGCCGGGCCACCGGGTCTAGACTGCGGCACAGCCTAACCCTGGAGAGCCCGATGCGCCACGAACTCGCCCCCAAAGCTGCTACCGACGCCGATCAGGCCCGCTTCGTCCTTGCCGCCGCCTGTGACCTGAACGGGTGCCTGCGCGGCAAGCGGGTCGAGGCGACCGCACTGGAGAAGCTCCGCTCCGGCGGCATGCGGATGCCGATGTCGGCCCTGGGCGTGGACATCTGGGGCACCGATTCTCCCGGTCTGATGCAAAAGGGTGATCTCGACGGCATCTGCGAGCCCACCGGGCGCGGCCCCCTGCCCTTGATGTGGACCGCAACCCCGGCGCAGCTTCTGCCGATGTGGATGCGGTACGAAGACGGCCGCCCCTACCTTGGCGACCCCCGCCGGATGCTGGCCGCCGTGCTTGACCGCTATGCCGCGCAGAGCCTGACCCCGATGGTCGCGACCGAACTTGAATTCTACCTGATCCGCCCCGACACCCCGCGCCCTGCGCCCTTGGTGCCGGTCCCGCCGGGCCACCCCGGCGCCCGCGACACGATCTATTCGCTGGACGAGCTGGCCGATGTCGGGCCGTTTCTGGACGATGTCTACCGCATGGCCGATGGCTGCGGCGTGGCGGTAGATGCCGCCGTGTCGGAAAGCGGGCCAAGCCAGTTCGAGTTCAACCTGAAGCACGCCGCCGATGCGCTGCGGGTCGCCGATGACACGCTCTACTTCAAGCAGATCGTGAAAAGCATGGCGCGGAAGCATGGGTTTGCCGCAAGCTTCATGGCGAAGCCCTACCCTGCCCATGCCGGCAACGGGCTGCATGTCCATTTCAGCCTGTTGGATGACGCAGGGTGCAACCTCTTCGACAACGGCGGCCCCGAGGGCACCGCGCTGATGCGGCAGGCGGTGGCCGGTCTGGTTGCGGCGATGCCCGACTGTACCGCGATCTTCGCCCCGCACCTTAACAGCTACCGCCGCCTCTGCCCCGGCACGCTGGCCCCCACCGCCGCCGCCTGGGGTTTTGAAAACCGCACGGCCGCCTTGCGCATTCCCGGCGGGCCGACCGCCGCCCGTCGGATCGAACATCGCGTCGCCGGTGCCGATGCCAACCCGTACCTCGTCCTCGCTGCCGTGCTTGCCGCGGCGCTCGACGGGATTGACCGGAAGGACGAACCTCCGCCGCCCACCAGCGGCCCCTCCCTGGATCCCGGCACCGCCCGACTGCCGTCCGACTGGCGCTCCGCGCTGACCCGCTTTGCCAACAGCGCTACCGTCGCGCGCCTGTTCCATCCGGAGCTGATCACCGCCTTCCTTGCCTGTAAGCATCAGGAAGTCGCCGTCTTCGACCGTGACATCTCCGACCTCGAATACACCTCGTACCTGCATTCCGTGTGAGCCAGCCAATGACCGCCCCCTTCCCCGGGTCCTACTACGCCGCCACCATGAACCCTGTGCCGGATTTCCCAAGGCTGGACGGCGAAGTCGACGCCGATGTCTGCATCATCGGCGGCGGCTTTACCGGCGTGAACAGCGCCATCGAACTGGCCGACCGTGGCCTGCGCGTTGTGCTGCTGGAACAAAACCGCATCGGCTGGGGCGCCTCGGGCCGGAACGGCGGGCAAGTGACCGGCTCGCTGTCCGGCGACCGCGCCATGGCGCGCGAGTTCCGCCGGGTCTTGGGCCAAGAGACGGACGACTACATCTGGAACCTGCGCTGGCGCGGCCACGACATCATCAAGGCCCGCGTCGCGCGCTTCGGCATCGCCTGCGACCTGAAGCACGGCCATATCCAGACCGCAACGAAGCCTGCCCATATCCCCGACCTCCGGGCGATGCTTGCCGAGGCGCAATCACGCGGCATGGGCGACGAGGTCGAATGGGTGGAAGGCGAGGCTCTGCGCCAAGTGGTGGACAGCCCGCTTTACCCGGCAGGCCTGATCAACCGGCGCAACATGCACCTGCATTCGCTGAACCTCGTGCGGGGCGAAGCGCAGGCGGCGGCGTCTCTGGGCGTGCGCATCTTCGAGGACAGCGCCGTCACGGCAGTCAAGGACGGGCCGCGGCCGGTGGTTGAAACCGGCCATGGCCGCGTCCGCGCAGCGACGCTGCTTTTGGCCGGAAACGCCTATCATCGTCTGGGTCGCGGCAGGATGCGGGGCGCGCTGTTCCCTGCAAGCCTTGGCATCGTCGCGACCGAACCCCTTGGCGAAGACCTCGCCCGCGCAATCAACCCGCAGGACCTGGCGATCTACGACAACCGCTTCGTGCTGGACTATCATCGCCTGACCGCCGATCGGCGGCTGATCTTCGGTGGCGGAACCAACTACTCGGGCCGTGACAGCGCCGACGTCGCCGCCGAACTCAGGCCCGCCATCGAGGCGACCTATCCGCGCCTGAAAGGCGTGAAGATCGCCTACCAATGGTCAGGCAAGGCCGGGATCATCGTCAACCGGATCCCGCATCTCGGCCGCGTCGCGCCGAATATCTTCTATGCCGAGGGATACTCAGGCCACGGCATTGCTACTAGCCATATCGTTGCCGAGATCATGGGCCGTGCAATCACCGGCCACCTGGGCGAATTCGACACTTTCGCCCAAGTCCGCCACCTGCGCTTGCCCTTCGGAGAATGGGCCGGACAGCAGGCCATGGCATTGGGGATGATGTACTACAAACTGCGGGAGAGGTTTCGCTGAAGGCCCGGAAAGTAGACGCAAGCAGAGCCGAGGATTCCATGCTTGTCTCAGCCCCGCATCGCATACGGGCGACTTGCGCTTCTTACTCGATACGCTGTTCGGACGATACATCGAAGAGATGAACCTGATCTGGATCGAGTGTCAGTCGAACCGATTGGCCCAGCGCGGGAACTTTGCCGGATCGCGCCTGACGGAGGACGAGCGGGCCAAGTTCCGTGGCCAGCGTCAGGATCATCTCGTGGCCAAGGTTCTCGATATGCTCGACCGAACCGGTCAGGCCGGTGTCCGATCGCTCGGGGGCAAGCTGAAGATGTTCGGGGCGTTGGCCCAGAGTGACCTTGGCCAGGCAGGCGCCGGCAGGTGGCAGAATGATGGATTGGCTGCCGAAGCGGATTGCGCCGCCTTCCACCGGCAAAGTGACCACGTTCATCCGGGGCGTCCCGATGAAGCGCGCAACAAACAGGTTGGCGGGGCGGTTGTAGACCTCGTCCGGAGTGCCGTATTGCATCAGGTTCGCCTTGTGGCCTGCCGCCAGCGGGGCCAGCACGGCGATGCGGTCGCCCATGGTCATCGCCTCGGTCTGGTCATGGGTGACATAGACCATCGACGCGCCCTGGCTGCGGTGAAAGCGCACGATCTCGGCCCGCATCGCGGTGCGGAACTCGGCGTCGAGGTTGGAGAGCGGCTCGTCGAAGAGGAAGACTCCGGGCCGGCGCAGGATGGCGCGGGCCAGGGCCACCCGCTGCCGCTGGCCGCCGGACAGAGCGCCGGGGCGCTTGTGCAGGTGATCCGACAGGCCGACGGTTGCCGCCGCCTCGGCCACCTTGGCGGCAATCGTGGCCTTTGCCTCGCCCCGTATCTTCAGGCCGAAGCCAAGGTTCTGCGCGACGGTCATGTGGGGGAACAGGGCGTAGCTCTGGAACACCATGGCGATGTCGCGGGTGGCGGGATCGGCATCGTTCATCCGCGTGCCGCCGATGCGCATGTCGCCTGCGCTGATCGCCGCAAGCCCGGCGATGGACCGAAGGATGGTGGATTTACCGCAGCCCGAGGGGCCGACCAGCACGACAAACTCGCCATCTGCCACGGTCAGCGACAGGTCCCGCACCACCGACACCTCGCCAAAGCTGATGCCCACATTCTGAAACTCGACGGCCGCCATGTCAGGCCTCCCCGGTAAGATGGTTCATTTGACCGCCCCTAGGCTGAGCCCGCCGACGATCTGGCGTTGGGCCAGAACGGCGAAGATCAGCATGGGGAAGATCGAGGTGATCGCGGCTGCCGACAGGGCGCCCCAGTCGATCGAGGCGTAACCGCGATAGCCTGCCACGGCCAAAGTCACGGTCTGCGCCTTGTCGAAGGTCAGGCCAAGCGCGATGGCCAGTTCGTTCCAAATGCGGATGGTGTTCAGGATCACCGTCGCGGCAATGCCGGGGGCGGCCATCGGCAGATAGACCCGCAGCAGGATCTGCCAGCTTTTCGCGCCTTCCAGCCGCGCGGCCTCATAGAGCGCAAACGGCACGTCGGCAAAGAAGGCGCGCATCATCCAGATGGTGAAAGGCAGGGTGAAGGTCTGGTAGACCAGCGCCAGGCCGAAGATGCTGTCGTAAAGCCCGGTCGCCTGAAACACCCCGTAGATCGGGATGACGAACAGGAATTCCGGCAGCATGTAGGACAGGAGAAGCCAGGCGAGGATGGTTGCCCGCCCCGGCACCCGCCGCTGGTTCAACGCAAAGGCAGCGGGAATGCCGATGGCAAAGGCCATCAGATTGCCCAGAAGCGCCGCGAACAGGCTGTTGAGGAACCCCTTGATGAAGGTCGCATCGGCCCAGACCTTGGCATAATGGTCCCAGATCGGGGTGAAGATCAGCTTCGGCGGCATGGCGAAGGCATCGGTCTGGGTCTTCAGCGAGATGCCGATGATCCACAGGATCGGGAAAATACTGGCAAACCCGGCGATGATCAGGACCGCATAGGACAAGAGCGTCGCTCGTCTGGAGCGGATCATTCGGCACCTCCTGTCCGGCGGTCAAGCGCGCCATAGGCGGCGCAGATGGCGAAGATCAGAGCCGAGAAGATCACGACAATCGCCGCCGCCTCGCCGAAGTTCGAAAATTTGAAGGCAGTCTGGTAGGTCAGGGTCTGCACCGCCTCGGTTGCCCGCAGCGGCCCGCCGCCGGTGAGACCGAACACAAGGTCAAAGACTTTCAGCGTGTCGATCAGCCGGAACACCACCACGGTCACGATGACCGGGCGCAGCATCGGCAGGGTCAGGTAGCGGAACATCTGCCAGCCATTCGCGCCCTCCAGCCTTGCGGCCTCGAACGGCTCTTCCGGCAGGCTTTTCAGCGCGGCGGCAAGGATGATGAAGACGAAGCCCGTCTGCCACCAGGTTTCAACCATAACCAGGCTGGGCATGGCCGCAGTGGTGGAGCCGAGCCAGTTCGGTTCCGGCAGGCCGATGGCGCCAAGGGCTGCGTTGATTACGCCGAAGGTCGGGTCGAGAAGCACCTTCCAGACCAGCGAGACGGCAATGCCCGAGACCATCAGCGGCAGGATCATCAGCACCCGGAAAAGACCCGCGCCCCGCGTCACCCGGTTCGCCGCAAGGGCAAGGATCATCCCCAGCACCAGTTCGACCAGCACCGCCGAGATGGCGAAAGTCACGGTGTTCAGAAGCGCGATGAGGAACGAACCCTTGAGCCACAGAAGCCGGTAGTTCTTCACATCGGAAAAGATCGAATCGCCGCCCCAGGTCCAGTCGTGCAGCGACATCCAGAGCACCGTTGCGATGGGGTAAAGCGTGACGCCCCCCAGAACCAGAACCGTGGGCAGGATATAGGGCCAGAGGTTCGGCTGGGACGGAGCAATGTCCTGTGCCATCGGGCGGTCCTTTCGGGAAGGGGAAACGCCCCGCCGCATCGGATTGGGCGGGGCGAAGGGGGTTACTGCATCACTGCGGGGGCAACTTCCTGCAGCACGGTCACGGCCGCAACTGGATCTTCGCCGCCATAGATCGCGTGGATCGCGTCGACGATCACCAGCACGACCTCGCCCCAGCCTTCACGGAACACCATGGTCGGGCGGGTGTGCTCCAGCTGCTTGCTGACCGCTTCGACATAGCCGGGCGCGAAGGCGGCGACATAGTCGGCATTGCCCCAGGTCGAGCTGCGGGTGGCCCCGCCGGTCTTCAGACCGAAAGCCGCGTCATTGGCCTGCGAGGTCGCCCATTGCATGAAGAGCCAGGCGGCGGTCTTCTTCTCCGAGTTCTCGGCCATCGACAGGCCCCAGGCCCAGTGACCGCTGACGCTGACGCCATCCACGGCCGGCAGCACGGCATAGCCGACCTTGCCTGCGACGGCGGAATTCGCGACATCCTCGAACCCCGGACCAAAGACGCTGGCATCGACGAAGAAGGCGGCCTTGCCTTGGGCGAAGTAACGGCTGGCATCTTCCCAGCCGAAGGAAAGCGCATTCTCCGGTCCCGCATTCAGAAGGCCCGCATAATGTGCCAGACCCGCCGCGATGCGCGGGTCGTCAAAGCGCGGCTTGTCCCAGGCGCCGTCGAACCAGATGTTATAGGGCAAGGGCGCCTCGGCCTCGCCCCAGGCGTTCAGGACGATGCCGGTCATGGTGTCGACCAGACTGCCGGACCGCTGCCCGCGCATGACCGAACCGAACAGCTCGCCCGCGCCTTCGTCCGTCACCTTCTGGGCGCCTGCCAGCAGGTCATCCCAGGTTGCCGGAAGCGTGCCGCCAAGGTGCTTGTCGACCAGTTCCTTGTTGTAGAACAGGATATAGGCCTCCATCGAGATCGGGATGGCATATTGCTGGGCCGCCGCATCGCCGGGCGGGAAACTGGCCCCTTGCAGCAGCGCGGGCGAGAAATCTGCATAGTCCCAGGCCGCATCGGTCAGGGCTGCGTCATTGATGTAGGGGGTCAGCGGGGCGACACCGCCGACGTTCCACTGCTCGTAGATCGCCGCGTCCATCAGCGTCATGAACACGTCTGCAACCGGCGTTTCCGACCGGATCGCAAGGTTGGCGCGATCGAGATACAGGTCTTCTGCAAAGGCCGTGACGTTGACCTTGATCCCGGTCAGCGCCTCGAACTCGGCCAGATGCTCGCGCACGCCGGCGGTCCAGGGGTGTTCGCTGGCCAGAAGGGTGATTTCGGTGCCCTCGGCCTGCCGCCAGTCAAAGGCGAAAGCGGGGCTGGTGACAGCCGCAGCCGAAAGCGTCAGCGCGGCAGCAAGAAGTCTTGGCTTCATCGTTGTTCCTCCATTGCGGCATGCCCTTTTTCAGATCAGGCTAGTCATCAGGTTGACAGGTTGTTATGACATGCTAATGTGTGGATAGCATATCGACGACACTGGCGCAATCTGGATTCTCGGCGTCAAATACCCGGATCAGCAGCGCGAGGAGCAGGACATGACGGTAGAGACCAAGGAACGGCAGGCGATCAGGCGCAGCAGCAATGTGCCGGCTTACAGCCAGTTGGCCGATATTCTGGAACAGCAGATCGCCGTTCTGACCGATGCCGAGCGCCAACGCGCCCTGCCCTCCGAGGGCGACCTGTCGCGGCAATACGGCCTGTCGCGAATCACCGTTCGGCAGGCGTTGAAAAGCCTTGAGACCAAGGGGCTGGTCTATTCGGCGCAGGGCCGGGGGTCATTCCCGACCGTTCCGCGCGTCAAGGGCATTTCGGGCTTCCACAGCTTTACCGCCGAAGTCCGCCGCAACGGGCAAGAGCCGGGCTCGGTCATCCTTGCCACGGACGAGGTCGACGGTCTGCCCGCCTCTGTCACCGAAAAGTTGCCGGTCGCCGAGGGCGAGAATGGCCCGCAGGTGCATCTGCGCCGGTTGCGCCTGATCGACGGCCTGCCGATTGCGATCGAGGATGCCTGGCTGCCGAAGGCGCTGTTCCCCGATCTCGCGCCCGCCGATTTCAGCGACGGCTCGCTGTATTCGCTGCTGGCCGACCGCTGGGGGCTGGAGCCCGCATGGACCGATGCGCTGATCGAACCCGGCCTTGCCAATGCCGAAGTGTCGCGGCTGCTGAAGATTGCCGAGGACGACCCGGTGCTGGTCGCGTGGCGTGTCACCGTCACTGCCGAGGACAAGGTGTTCGAGCGGGTGCGTTCGATCTACCGCCCCGGCTTTTCCCTGCGCGTCGCGCGCTATCGGCTGGGATAGGGCATCATGACCAAAGGCGTGGCAATCGGGCTGGATATCGGCGGCGGCAGCACCAAGTTGGGGCTGATTTCCTCTGCGGGCGACTTACTGGCCTCGCGCCGGGTGGTGCTGCCGGATGGCGCGGATTTCCCGGTGATTGCGGCACAGTATCGGGCCGCCATTGCCGCGCTTGGCGGTGAGGGACTGCCCGTCGGCATTGCCTATCCCGGCCATGTCGACCGGGCGCGCGGCCTTGGGCTGAACTCGAATGTTCCGGCGCTGGACGGCCAGCCGCTTGCGGCCGAACTGGGCGCCGCCGCCCTGCTGAACGATGCCGATGCCGCCGCTATGGCGGAGGCCCGCCATCACGCCGCCGCGCGGATGTTGATGGTCACGTTGGGCACCGGGGTTGGCGTGTCAATGATCGTCGCGGGAAAACCGCTGGAAACGGCGGGCGGGACGCTGGGCGACAGCGGCCATCTCAACCTTGACCCTTCGGGCCGGTTCGGCTGTCGACAGGGCTGCACGGGTTGCCTGGAATCGGTGGCCTCAGGCGAGGCGCTGGTCCGAGATGCCACGCTGTTGGCCGCCACCGGGGAAAGCCCCGCTCTGAGCGCTGAGGCACTGCCTTCGGGCGAGGTTTCGGCCGCCGCCGCCTGCCGCGCCGCCTTGGCCGGTGATCCGGGTGCCATGCGCCTTGTCGCCGGGATGGCCGGTTGGCTGGGCATGGCAGTGGCCAGTTGGCGCGCCAGTTTCCACCCTGATCTGATTGTCTTCGGTGGCGGGCTCTCGGCGCTTGGCCAGCCCTTCATCGACCAGATTCGCGACCGCGCCGATGCCCGCTCGCTGCCTTTTCTCTCGGCCAATTGCCCGTTGATCCTCGCCCGTCTTGGCAATGACGCGGGCATGATCGGCGCGGGTCTGGCCGCGCTGGCCCCCTGACCCAAAGGAACCGACCATGTCTGAAGCCTATCTTGCCGAAATCGCCGAGCAACCCGGCATCCTTGACCGTCTGGGCGCGGGGTTCGACGCCAGCTGGGGTGCGCCATTGGCCAAAGTCCGCGCGGATCTGGAAGCGGGTCGGTTTGACCGGGTGCTGCTGACCGGCATGGGCGGGTCGCTGCATGGCGCATATCCGGCGTATCTGGCGTTGTCGCGGGCGCTGTCCGTTCCGGTCCTCCTCTGGGAATCCGGGGAGCTGACCCAACAGGCGGCCGAGGTGGTCACCGCCCGCAGCCTCCTGATCGCCATTTCGCAATCCGGCGAAAGCGGCGAGGTGCGTCGCCTGACCGAATTCCCGACCCGCCCGGCCTGTGCAATCTCGATCACCAACACCGCTGACAATGCGCTGGCCCGATGGGCTGATGTGGCGATTGCAACCCATGCCGGGCCGGAGCGGACCGCCTCGACCAAGACCTACACTGCTGGGCTAGCGGCGGCGCATCTGGTCGTGGCGCATCTGACGGGCAAGACGCAAAGTGCGGCGAATGAGGTGCGCGACCTGTCACAAACCGTTGCTGCCCTGATCGCCTCCCTGCCCACCCAGGCCGAAGCCGCCGCGCATCATCTTGGCCACAGCACCCCGCTGACTGTGATCGGACGCGGCGACAGCTATGCCTCTGCCGCCATGGCAGCACTTCTGACCGAAGAGGCGGCGAAACTCCCCTGCGAGGCGCTGACCGGCGGGCAATTCCGCCATGGGCCGCTGGAACTGGTCCGCGATGGATTCCGCGCCGTTGTCTACCTTGGCGAAGGCCCAGCACGCCGGCTGACCAAGGCTCTGGTGGAGCGCATCGTGGCCCTTGGCGGGCGCGTGGTGACGATCGGCACCGACCCTGGCCCGGCCTCTGCCGCGGTCCTGCCGATCGCCCTGCCCGAAGTCCCTGCGGGCCTGCTGCCAGTGCTGGAAATCCTGCCCGTCCAGTTCCTCGTCATCCCGCTGGCCATCGCGCGCGGCTTTGAACCCGCGGCCTTCCTGAACGCGCAAAAGATCACGACGGGGGAATGATCCAATGCCAATCCAAGGCAGCCTGCCCAAGGGCGACTACGACTATGTCATTATCGGCGCGGGCTCGGCGGGCTGCGTTCTGGCCGCCCGCCTGACCGAAGATCCCCAGGCGCGCGTCTGCCTGATCGAGGTCGGGCCGCGTGACCGCAGCCTGTTCATCCACATGCCTGCGGCGCTGACCATGCCGATCGAAAGCAAGACCTGGAACTGGCGTTATGTCACCGGCCCGGAACCGCATCTGAACAACCGTACCCTCGGACAGGCGCGCGGGCGGGGCCTGGGGGGCAGCTCGTCGATCAACGGCATGGTCTGGGTGCGCGGCCACCCGTCCGACTATGACCAGTGGCAAGCAGAAGGCCTTGACGGCTGGTCCTTTGCCGACTGCCTGCCCTACTTCAAGAAAATGGAGAGCTTTGAGGGTGGGCGAGACCCCAACCGGGGCGGCGACGGCCCGTTGAAGATCACCCGCAGCAAGGCGGACCATCCGTTCTACGAAGCCTTCCTGCGCGCCGGCGAAGCCTATGGCCTGCCGGTGGCGCGCGACTACAACAGCGGCGACATCGAGGGCCTGCATGTCACGCAAGCCACGATTTCCGGTGGGCGCAGGCAAAGCACGGCGGTTGCCTATCTGCATCCTGTTGCCCATCGGCCGAACTTGACGGTGCTGACTGGCTGGCGCGCGGATCGAGTGCTTCTGGAGGGGGACCGTGCCACCGGCATTGCACTGCGCCGTGGCCGCGAGACGGCAGAGCTGCAAGCCGGGCGCGAGGTGATCCTGTCCGCCGGCACCATCGGTTCGGCCCATCTGATGCTTCTGTCCGGCATTGGCCCGGCGGATCATTTGCGTGCCAGTGGCGTGACCGTTCGCCACGACCTGCCCGGGGTGGGTGAAAACCTGCAAGATCACTTCGTCGCCTCGCTGATGTTCCGCGCCTCCGGCACCCGCAGCATCGCTTCAGACCTCTCGCTCTGGAATCGGCCACGGATTGGGCTGGAATGGCTGCTGACCCGGGGTGGTCTGGGTGCCACCAGCTTCTTCGAAGTCGGTGCCTTCTTCCGCAGCGGCCCGGGCGCCGCCTATGCCAACATGCAACACGAATTCCTGCCCTTCCTTGCGGATTTCCAGGATGGCCGGGTGCGGATCGACCACGGCTACCAGTATTTTCTCAGCCAGATGCGCCCGAAAAGCCGCGGCTGGCTGCGGTTGCGCAGCGCTGATCCCGATACCCATCCTGAGATCGTCTTCAACTATCTCGACGATCCCGCCGATGCCGATGAGATGCTCGACGGCCTCGCGCAGACCCGCGACATGGCCCGACAGGCGCCTTGGGCTGCGATGGGCGGCACAGAAGTAGCTCCGGGGGCCGAGGTGCGGTCGCGCACGGAGGCGCTGGAGTGGATGCGCCGCATCGGCAACACCGAGCATCACCCGGTCGGCACATGCCGCATGGGGCATGACAGCATGGCCGTGACGGACGGCGAAGGTCGGGTGCACGGCATCTTGGGTCTTCGTATCGTAGACGGCTCAGTTCTGCCCTACATTCCGACCGCCAACGTCAATGCACCGATCATCATGGTCGCCGAAAAGATCGCCGACCGCATCCGCGGCCGGGCGGCCCTAAACCGGCAGACGCTGCGGCACAACTGGCTGACGCCATGACCGGCGGCAGCACGATTTCGAGATCGTTCGCTCGGCGCTTGCCGGAAGAGTTCAAAGCGCTCTTCCGCGCCCCACCTCCAGGCCCGGTTGAGGCTGAAATGGCGGATTTCCTTCGGTGGTTGAACACGCCATCCCTCACCCCCCTGGCCATTCGGGCGGCGCTGGCGCGTCTGCGGTTTGAAACTATTCACCCGTTTTCGATGGTAACGGCCGTTCGGGTTGGGCAATCATCGGGCATGTCTTTGCCACCCGCCGCGCCTTGCAGTTTTCGCTCTCGTGCCAGATCGAACGCGAGAAGAAGGCCCGTTACGAGGCGCTGCGGGCAAGTTGGCAAGATGGGCCGGAAGAGGTGGATGCCCCGGTTTTGGTGCATCGGTTTCTTGAATGCCTGAGCCGCGCCGCCGCGCAGACCCGCAATGAAATCCGCTTTCTCTTGTGCCGCAATCACTATCTTGTCCGGCTGCGGGACAAATTATCCGCACGTCGGATACAGGTGCTACAAGCCGTCTGCCAGAAAGACCCAGGCTAGGTCGCGCAAGGGATCAGCGCCACAACATATGCCCGCATGCCAAGGTATCGGTCGCAACCGTGACGCGCGACCTGGCGGCGATGGAAGCAACGGGCGCGGTGGTGCGCTCGAAAGGCGGTGGCAGGTCGACCCATTTTCTGTTGCAACTGAACGTGTGAAACCCCTGCGCCGAGGCCTCTGCTTAACGGCGGCACCTTGTCATTGCCGTGCGCCTTACCGGTTCTTGGTCGTGTTACAGCCGCTTTCCGCGATGGCGCCGGCCGTCACAGGGTAGCCGCTGCCGGGGTTCACGATAACCTCATGATACCCGGTCAAGCGGTTCATGCAGGCGTTTGCCTTGTCGACATCCACCCTGCTGCCATCGACATAGATATCCAGCCAAGGCCGGCCACCACTGCCTCGGGCGCAACCCGTGATCTCGGGATTGGGCCCATCACCGCAGATATCCTCAACAATCGCATAGCGCCTGAGATGGGGGAGGTAGAACCTTGTCCCGGCCGGAAACTGCAGCCGGGCCCGGCCGCCAACCAGGCGATAGCCGACGGCGATGGTGACGGGGTCTTTGTAGGTTCCCTTGCCGCCGGCCCTCCGGTGAATGACGGGCCGCGCAATGGCCGCCGAGCCGGGCGGGGTATTGTCCCAGTAGCTGTAGCCGGTGACGTAGGCCGTAAAGGACTGCTCTGCGGCCGAAACCCTCAGGATATCCGCGCCGGATTCCGTCGTTGGCACGGCGATGTCGGGCGCTGGCGAGGGGAAGGCGGCCGCTTCACCGGCCAACAGCAGCGCAAGGCAGGAAATCGCCCCGGATCTTGCCAAACCATTCATCTGTTCCATGCTCCTCGTGGTGAAAACTGCACGAGGAAAGTCTTGCGGGAACGGGTGAACGGCGGGTTATGTCGCCAGAATAGAAACATTAGGGTTCTATTCAAAATGGATCATACTGAAGAAATTTCGGTTTATCTTCATGGCCTTCAAAAAGGGGCGGCGAAATGGATATTGCAAATTTTAGGAATGGGCTTTGCTCTGCCGTTGCTGCTCCACCGATTGCCTGGTCGTTTGCCCACCGGAAACCACAGGCCGGAACGCAGAGGGCGCGCACCATGGGCGGCGGCGGGGTCGGGCTGCGCAGGCCCTGAGGGGTACCGCCACATCCGGCAGCCCTTCAGGGATTGTCTCGCCATGCGGGGCAAACGAGCATTCTCGGGTGATTGGTCTGGGGGCAGTCAACAGTTAACGATCTGTTTTTGACACCTGGCGCGAACGCGCCATAGTAGCCGTTGATTGGCCATTATTCCTTGGGCCTGTCTTATCACGTCGCAAGCCGCACCGGGGCAAATGCTCATACCGCCTGGAAAACTCATGGCAGGGCCCGATCCTCGGGATCCGGTCTTTCAAGATCTGAAGGGTCTTCGAGCCAGGCGCCTGAAGCGGTGGGGCAGGGTTGCGCTGCTTTTGCTGCTGATCTGGATCGCGGCGCTGGTGCTGGCCGTCCTGAATACGACAAGTGAACGGTCCGATGTGGCGACACAGGGCCAGGACGCGCAACAAAGCGTCACATCGGCAGGGCATGGCGGAGAGTTGAAAGCCGCAGGCCTGCTGATCGACGCGAAGGCGGTTTCCGCGCCGTATGGCAATACCGACCCCGCGGCTTTTGACGCCGCCCCCGAGCGGCCCAGATGTCTTGGCAACAAGCCCGGCGCCGGCGCCGCGATCGCGGCACCCGGCGACCTGCACCAGCCGCGGATCTATGCCCTGCTGCCAAGTGACGTGCCGAATGCCTTTCTTTCCTTGCTGCGGAACTGCAACCAGATCGACATCATCTTGCCAGAGCTGTTCGAGATCGGCGGCAGCTCTCTTGGGGTGTCCCCCGTTGCCGTCGATGCCGAGCTGCAAGAGGCGCTTGGCGCGATCCAGTCCGAATTGGCCGGAGCGGTCGGGATCTGGCCGATCTTTGGTCTGAACGGGTCGCTTTCGGCCGAGGCCTTTCTGGAGCGGCTTGCCGACGAAGACACAGCTTCCGGTCTGGCCAACATCATTGTACGCAGCGCGCTTGCGGTGAAGGCGCAAGGCGCCTGTCTGCGGCTTGCCGACGTCAAGGCGGCCGATGAACAGCGTGTTGCGGACTTTCTCGCCGCGCTTTCCGCCCGCGCCCGAGAAAGCGGCATCGCCCTTTGCCTTGTCGCCGCACTGTCCGATCAGCAGTGGAGCAATCCGGCGTTCACCGGTCCATTCGACACGGTCATCGTGTCGGCCTACCAGGAGCCGTGGATCGGGTCCTACCCGCAGCCTTTGGCACCGCTGGACTGGTTCCGGCAGCAAGTGCAGGCGATCAAGGCCAGAGTTCCGGCAGAGAAACTGGTCGTTGCGGTGGGCGGTCATGCAGTGGACTGGATTTCGGGCAAGGCGATCCCCGAGCGGATCAGCCTGGCCGAAGCCATGTTCCGGATATCCGAGGCACATGCCACCATCGGCTTTTCGCCAACGGCAAGGAACAGCCATTCCGCGTTCTTCGACCGGGCCGGCAACCGCCACCAGATCTGGATGCTGGATGCCGCAAGCGTCCGCAACAACATGAAGGTACTGCAAGATCAGGGCATTGCCGCCATTGCCGTCCCGAGCCTTGGCGAAGAAGAGCCCGCCTACTGGAAGGTTCTCGACAGGATCATGCCGCCCGAGGCGATGACCGCGATCGAAGCGCCAGCTTTCCCCGACAATGTGGTCTATACTGGCGAGGGGGCATTCTATCGGCTTGCCTCTGCCGGCAGCGCGGGGCGCAGGCTCTGGCATCTGGACGCGGAAAACGGCTTCGTGCAGGACCAGCAGTACGAGGCCATTCCGCGCGCCGTTCACATGGAGCGCTTTGGCCGGCGCAATCCCAGACAGATTGCCCTGACCTTTGACGATGGGCCCAACCCCGAGGCGACCGGCCAAATCCTGGATGCGCTCAAGGCCGAGGGCGCGTCCGCGACCTTTTTCGTCGTCGGAACGGCCGCACTTGCCGCGCCCGAGCTCTTGCAGCGCGCCGTCGATGAGGGACACGTCATCGGATCACACAGCTTCAGCCATCCGCATATGGACGACCTGAACGAGTTCATGGTGCACACCGAGCTGAACGCCAACCGCAGCGTCATCGAAGGCGTGATCGGGCGCAGTCCGCTGCTTTACCGACCGCCCTACATGCGCGGCCCGGGACCGCTGAGCCAGGACGAGGCCAAGGCCTTCACCGCGCCAAAGGAGGAGGGCTATATCACCGTCGGCAGCGACATCGTGCCAACCGACTGGCAAGGCCTCAGCGCCGCGGGGATTGTCCGGCAGGTGATTGACGAGCTGGAAAAGGGCGGCGGCAATGTGATCGTGCTGCACGACGGCCGCAGCACCGGCATGCACACGGCCGAGGCGGTGCGGATGCTGATCCCCGAATTGCGGGCCCGAGGCTACGAGATCGTGCCGGTGGCGGACCTTCTCGGGATGACGACAGACGCCGTAATGCCGCGCATCGACCTGCCGGATTCGTTGTTCAAGGGCTTTTCGGTGTCGCTCATCACGCTTTCCATCCTGTTGCTGACCAAGATCTTCTGGCTGTGCATCCTGGCCAGCTTCCTGCGCTCGGCCCTTTACCTTTTCCTTTCGGCGCGGCGCGATCCGACCTATCCGCGCAGCTTCGCGCCGCCCCCGACCGTGACCGTGGTTGTCCCGGCCTATAACGAGGAAAAGGTGATCGTCTCGACCGTCCGCTCGGTGCTGGGATGTGACTATCCCGGCCTTTCCTGCATCGTGGTGGACGATGGCTCCACCGACGCGACGCTGGCCCGGCTGAACGCGGCCTTCAAGGACGATCCGCGAGTGCGCATCCTGACCCAGGCCAACAAGGGCAAGTGGCAGGCGCTGAACCTTGCGTTCCAGAGCATCGACTCCGAGATCGCAGTCTGTGTCGATGCCGATACCCGGATCGCGCGCGACGCCATAGCCGAAATCGTGCGGCCCTTCACCGACCGCAAGGTTGCAGCAGTGGCCGGAACCGTGGTGGTGGCGAATGCCACAAACCTTCTGACGCGGTTTCAGTCGATCGAATACACCAACGCCCAGCAGATCGGCCGCCGCGCCCATGAGCATCTGAACGGCATTCTGGTGGTGCCCGGCGCGCTTGGGGCCTGGCGGGTCGAGGCGGTGCGCGATGTTGGTCTTTTCTCGAACGAAACCCTGACCGAAGATGCAGACCTGACTGTCTGGCTGCGTCGCGCGGGATACCGCATCGCCTATGCCGAAAACGCGCGCTCCTTCACCGAAGCGCCAACCGATGTGCGCTCCTTGCTGAAACAGCGGCTGAGATGGTCGCTTGGCAACCTGCAAACGCTGTGGAAACACCGCGCCGCCTTTCTGGAGTTTGACCTCCGCCGGGCGTTTTCCCTGCTGGATATGGTCTTTTTCGGCTATGTGCTTCCGGTGCTGTCCCCGGTTCTGGACATCATGTTCCTGTATTTCCTGACCACCATCTGCCTTGACTGGTACGGTGGCAGAACCACGGACGGGCTGGAGGTGTCGCACCTGTCGCTGGTCTTCGTTCTTTTGGTGCAGGCGCTGGACATCGCTGTTGCCTGTGTCGCCCATCGCCGAGAGGGATGGCCGATCGGGCGGCTTGTCTATCGGGTGCCGCTGATGAACCTGCTTTATCGGCCGCTGCTTTACATCACGGTCTACCGGGCGCTCTGGGCCGCGCTGTCCGGCCGTCTGGCGCGCTGGAACAAGCTGCACCGGCACGGGCTGGAACCCCGGGTCGAAAGCATGGCCCGATGAGGCGACGTCACTTTCTGGAACTGCTGGCGGCGGGCCCCTTTGCAGCAAATGCATCGCTCGCCCAGGAGATCGTTCCCGCGCCGCCACAGATGGTGCTGCTGACCATTGCCGGCATCAACGCCGCGACAAGTGCCGAGGCCTTGGGTGCCGTGCTGTCAACGCTGGTCGTGCGCGAAGTGCCGGTCAATCTTGTGGTCGATACGCAGGATCCGTCGGCCCTCGTCGATTCGAACAGCGAGATCGCGCAGCTGTTGCGCCGCTACAGTCAGTCCTTCGCCGGCCTGGTCGAGATCGTCGCCTGGAGCCCGGACCTTGGGCGCATGACCCCTTATCGCGCGGCCCGAAAGGCGCATGAGGCCCGCAAGGCGCTCTACGCGGCTCTCTTTCCGGGCGACGTGCCCGCGCGTCCGGTGCAAACCATCGCCTGCAGGGCACCGCTTGACTCGAAAGCTGCCTCGGCTGTCCTGTCGGCGGGCTTCCGCTGCGCGCTGGAACTGCCTGCTTCAAGGCCTGATTTCCGGGCAACACCGCTGGTCATGACCGCGCGACTTGACCAGTTTGGCCTGCTCAGCCTGCTGGGTGGCGAAGTTGTGCCGTTTTCCAGCGCCGCAAGGGCCCTGTCACGCCCGACGCCCGACCGGCAGCGCCATCTGGTCTTTGCCGCTTCAGATCTTGCGGAGCTTTCTGCAGACCGGCTGACGGACGCAGCACAGGACATCGCGCGCCTTCTTGATCGGGCCGCGCTTGATCTGTCGCAGAGCCCGGTGCTGACGCGTGACGTGCAGATGCGCAGCGAAATCACCTTCCGCCGCAGGATCGCCCTGCATGTGCTGGGGCCTGCCGGTGCGGATGCAGCTGGCACCGAAGACGCCGCCAGCGCGATCTTTCAGCTTCTGACGGCGCAGGAAATTCCGTTCAGCCGGGGCCCGATGCCAGAGGGCCTTGCCGCCCCGGACAAACCCGACCTGTCCTGTTGGGTTCCGCTGGATCTGCCGTCCAGCACGGATTTTGGCCCCGATATCCCGTTTGGCGTCTTTCCCGCCGAACCCCTTGGCGGCCCAACGCCCGGCGCTATCCGGCCCGAGGATACGCGCTTTGGCATCGCAGTCCGCCTCGTCGGGCATGCCGGCAACGCCGGGATGACGCAGCAGGCCGGGTTCGGCATTCCCATCCTTGCGCTGGCCGGCGCGGCGGCGGATGACGTCGCGGCGGGCCTGAAGCTTGATGCCGAGGGCGACGGGGTGGTTCTTGTCATCGCGTCGTCCTTCCGCGACGCCGCCTCCCGCACGGCCCTTGTGGCCGCCCTCCGAAACGCGCTGATCCAGCCCGATATCCGGCTGATGCCACTGCAGGTCTATTGCGCCGAAACCCTGCCGAAAGAACCCCTCTTGCCGATGTTGTTGCTGGCGCGCGCCAAGGTGCTGCAACCCGCCTCGCAACCCGGCCCCCTTGCCCCGAACGACCGCGCCGCATTTCTTGAGGATGCGCGGGCGGCATGGGGGTATTTTGAGGCCAACACCGTTGCCCGGACCGGGCTTTGCCCGGCGACGGCCGTCACCGCCCCCGGGTCGGACGCCGGGTTTCTTGGTGTCAGCATGTGGGAGGTCGGCAGCCACCTCAACGCCCTGATCGCTGCGGTGGATCTGGGCCTTTTGTCCGATGACGCATTTTCGCAGCGTGTCGACCCTATCCTTGCCACGGTAGAGCGCGAGTCGCGCAAGCGGCTTGTGCTTCCGCCAGAGACCATCGACGCCATTTCCGGCAAGGGAACCACGCGGTTCAATTCCTACGATTGCGGGCGTTTGCTGATCGCCCTGCACCGGCTGGCATCCCATCGGCTTGCACCCAAAGGCATTGCCGAGCTGGTGGCATCCTGGAGTTTCTCCGAGGTGATCCGCAACAGGCGTCTGCATTCCTACCGGGATCGCATGTTGATCGACGATTTCCGGTCGAACTACGCCCATTATGCCGTCTCAGGGATGCGGCTCTGGGGCCTTGATGTGGCCTCGCCACTGGACGACATAGCAAAGCTTGGCTCAGCCGACGCCGAGGAGAGGTTGCTGGCCCTGACCAGCTCTTTCGGACTCCTGGCGGCCGAGCCGAGTTTCCTGCACCTGCTGGAACTGCAGGACTCGCCGACGTCGTCCTTCCTGGCGGACTGCGTTGACAGCCTGCAGCGCAGACTGGCCAACGAGATTGGACAGGCGGTCGCCCCGTCCGAGTCGCCCTTGGACAAGTCACCCTGGTTCACCTATCAGGGGTTTGATCTCAGACGTCTCGACGATCCCTGGCGCGTCGAGTTCGGGGCCAAGTCCGATGACATCAGATGGAATGGCAAGCTGGAGTCGCTGAAAGCGACAAGCACGAAAGCCGCCTATCTGTGGCACGCGCTGCGCCCCAACGCCCATTCGCTGCACCTGCTGCGCAGTCTCCGCGCCAAGGCAAGGCATGACACCGGCTTTGACTCCGCCGTTTATGTTGCCAGCCAGACACCGACCATGGGGTACTCCGACCTGAACACCAACGCCGTGATCCTGCAATCAATCGCCTATATGCTCCGCCAGCTATGAGTACTCAGGGGGGTGCTCACCCGGAACGGGGCTAGGTGTGAGTTCTTAGGAGGTCATTCACCCTTGAGAAGGGTGATAGGCCGTTAAGGGCTGAGTGTGGTCTTGATTTGTTGAACCAGTCAAGCCAACGCGGCAGGTCGGCGTTTCGTGCGGTTGAG
>NZ_JAAIVJ010000013.1 GCF_011008935.1 Tabrizicola oligotrophica
AACCCCGATCCTCGATCTGGGCCACGGCATCGCGCTTGAACTCGTCTGTGAATTTAGCTCCGGACATCTTGTCCTCCTTGCTTCCAAAATTACCAAGCAAGGCGTCTACAAATCTAGGGGCGATTCATAGAGAGCGGTCCAATGCCCGACACAAGCCTTTGCTTGCGACCCGGTTTCCCGTGGGTGCGGGTACAGTTCTGAACCATCCGCTCGGTTCAATGGCGCACCATGTGGGTTCGGTTGCAGCCGCATGGGCAGACCGCTAGTTGCGGAAGGTGTGAACTATCCTGTTCACACCTTCCAAATTCTGCAAGTTGTCAGAACTTCACCGCCTGGGCACCCGCGATCAGCTTGGCCTTGTCCTCTTCCAGCAGGAACCCCTTCTGCACCAGATCATCGGTCGCCGCCGTGAAGGCCTTCACATAGCCGTCGGGCGAGCCATACAGCTTGCCCAACGTGGCGGCGTCGAAGGGCACCAGCTCAGGGCAGCCGTCCGACAGCGTCGCGCGACCCTCGCCATAGGCGTTGATCGGCACCGCCACCATCGGCAGACGCAACCCGCCCTTGGCCGTGCCATTCGCGTCATAGTCGATGTCGAAACTGCCGGGCTTCAGGGCTATGGGTTCGGCTTGGGGCGGGGCAATCCCCTGTTCGGTCCAGGCGATCAGGTGCTGGTACATCGCCTTTTCGGCCATGTAGAGCGGCACTTCCGGGCGCTCGGGCGGGCAACGCCAGGCCGTCCACTCGCTGCCGCCCAACAGATCGCCCTTGGCGAGATCCTTGTGGTCGGCATCGCCATACAGATACTGCCAGAGCCAGCCGTGGTTTGACCCCGCCAGCTCCCAGGTGCGCGACCGGTCAGTCGCGGTCGCGCTGTCGGGCTTGGGCGCGCGCTGGCGATAGGGAAAGAAATCCCATTGCGAATTGATCAGCATCAAGGGCTCGGGCCGCCCGGGGATCACTTGCTGCGGGTCGTCGGCGGCCAGAGGCGTGGCGCATTGCTGGATCGGGCTGCCCTCGGGCGAAGTCGCGGCCTCAAGAAGGAAACCGTCGAAGATCGGCTCGGATTTGCCGCCCCGGTCGAGGCGCGCCTTGGGCTGGAAGTATTTGTAGTATGTGACGATGTAATTGCCGCTTTGGGATTCTCCGGTCAGGTAGACGGTCTTGGCTTGCACGCCCAAGGGGCTATCATCGCTTTTCAGCATCGCGCCAACTTGGGTGAAGATGTCCCAGGCCAAGCCGTTTTCCTCCAGCTTTGAGAGGTTCGGCGAATAGCCCTCTTCACCCGGAAGTTGCCCGCAGGCCTGCTGATCGACGGGGATCGGATTTTGGAACTTCAGCCGACCATAGCGGTCTGCATCGAACTTGATCAGCCCCGGAAAGACGGCGGGTTTGCTGGTGATGCCGACATAGACGTCACCATTGGCCACCACCCGCCCCCACAGCGCCGACCACATCGCGGTCCAGTCATACATCGCCGAGGGGTTGATGATCTCGACCACCACGCGGCCGCTGAATTTCGACATGTCCGAGGGGCGGCGGATCGTCATGCGTGTCACATAGGCGCCCTCACCGGTGACCGTGGTCTCATAGTTGCCATTTGGCATCCAGTTATGGACCTGCGATGTGCCGCTGATCAGGTATTCGTCCTCCTGAAACCCAAGGGCCGCAAGGTCGATAGGCTCGACCTGCCAGGCGGCGCCGTTGAAGATATGGGAGGTCTCAGTCACCGGGATCGGCCCCTCGACCTTGGGCAGGTCGAAGGCCTGGGCGGGAAGAGCCGCCAGCAGGAAGAGGCTGGTAAGGGACGTACGGAGGGGCATTCGGATCTCCTGGAGTTGTGGCCGAGTGGAATCAATACTGTCCGACGGTAATCATCGTTGACCCGTCGGTCAATGCTTGATCCCGCCGTTAATTTCGTCGACAGTCGCGGCGGAGGTGCCATGAAACTCACGAAACTCTCGGACATCAGGCGGCAAGAACTGCGCCGGGCCGCCGTGACGGTCATGCAGCGCGAGGGGGCGGCCGCGACGACGCTGGAGAAGGTCGCCACCGAAGCCGGAGCCTCAAAAGGCATCGTCCTTCACTATTTCCGCGACAAGCAGGACCTCTTCGAACAGGCGATGCGCGAGGCCAATGCCGATCTGCGCGACCGCGTCGTGCGGCGACTTCGGTTGGCCGAGACGCCGCCTCAACGACTGTGGGCCATCGTCGAAGAGAACCTCGGCGCCGAGGTCTTTCGTCCGCCGCATGGCCATGCCTGGCTGTCGCTTTGCGCCGAGGCCCCCCGGGCGCCGCGCCTGGCGCGACTGCAGCGCGTGTTCCACAGCCGGATGCACTCCAACATGATGTCGGCGCTGACGCCCCTTTTGCCGCGGGACGAAGCGGAGGCGCTCGCCTTGACGCTTTCGGCGCTGATCGACGGGCTTTGGGTGCGGCTGGGACTGGGCGACCGCTCAGTCACCCACGAGATCGCACTCGATCTCGCCCGGCGGCTCGTGGCGCGGCATTTGCCGGGAGTAGAGGTCATATCACGCGACTTCTGAGTGGGCGGCTGTCAGACCTTTGGAGGTTTTCTGTCGTAACCGGGACTGGTCGAGCCCCTTGCGACAAGCCCAGAGGGAATATGGACACACTGATCGGGGGGATGCCGATTGTTCATCAACTTTCTTGCGCCTGATGCGTTCGCGTTTGAGCAGGTTAAAGAAGCTCTATACGACCGCATTGTCCCAGCAGTTGCCGCAGCGGCTCATGCTGGGAACTAGATTGTGCTGCTCGAGGAAATCCTGCCACTCATGACTATATCCGCATGAACAGGGGCATCCCCCTGCGGGCGGGGCAAGCTGTCTGGTGAGATCGCGCTGTATGCGCCCCGCCCCTACCCGAGTTCGTCGACGAGTTCCTCAAGGGAAGGTAATCGACGAGGCCGGATGGCCCCCCCTCTGGTTCCTCCCCGGCCCCTGACGTATGCGGGGGGGCGCAGCGCAGCACTTCGCTAGCGACTGGCCTTTTCACCGGGGAATCCACTGGGAATCCAGATCGTGAAGGTCGTGATTTTTAATCACGTAATATCAGAATCTTACTAAATCACGATCTCGCCATGCTGGATTCTTTTGCGGAATCCAGCACGGCCAAGTCGTGATTTCAGTAGCCAGTATGGACGCCGCCCTTCCTGCGACCATGCCGGAACCAAGTCGGTGCGTGTTGCCAAGTCGCGGATAGCTCGGCCCGTCACTTGGGTAGCATAGACGACCCGCCCCGCGCGTGGACTGTTCGGCCGACCTGCCCGCTCAGGGCGAGGTTTGACTTGCCAATGCCCACCCCTAGCGTCACTCTTGCTCAGGAGAGCCTCTAATTTGGTGGATGACGGAACAGGGCCCGGGCCAAGTGCCGGTCGTCGGGCGCGCAGTTCGGAGTAGGGATAAATGACCTTGCGGGTGGTTGGCGCTGGACTGGGGCGGACCGGAACGACATCCCTGAAGTCGGCACTTGAGTTTCTTCTGAAGGCGCCATGTTACCACATGGACGAGGTGTACGCTCATCCCGAGCATGTGGAAGTTTGGCGATCGGCGCTTCGAGGCGATACAGCGGGCCTGGGTGCCATCATGGAAGGCTACGCTGCAACCGTTGACTGGCCGGCAGGCGCTTTCTGGCGGGAACTGAGTTCATTGTATCCCAAAGCGCTGGTGGTCCTGACTGTCCGTGAGACAGCCGAAGCCTGGTGGAAAAGCGCCAACGCAACGATCCTTGAGAAGAATCGCCAGCCAGTTTCGGCCAACGATCCGCTGGCGGTATCGTCGGGGATGATCGAAGAGATGATGTCGTGGCGTTTCACGCCGGACTGGAACGACCGGAAAAGTGCGCTGGCGGCCTACGAGCGCCACAACGCATCTGTCCGCGAAGGCGTCGCGCCTGGCCGTTTGCTGGAATGGAAGCCCGACGACGGGTGGGAGCCACTGTGTGCCGCGCTGGAGGTCCCAGTCCCCAAAGCCGCGTTCCCCCACAAGAATTCGGCCAAGGAGTTTCGCGCGCAGATGGGATTGGACTAGCGACAGCACTCCGTCTCGAAGAAAAGTATCTGACCCGCGAGCCGATCAAAACCAGAGTCTTTCTCCGACCCCTTTTGCCGCGGCTCTGCGGCACATCGAGCGGGTTCGGCTCCGAGGCTTCCGACGAACGCCTGTCCATGTGCCTTCGGACAACGCGTCTTGCTGCGGCGGAGGTGCTCCGAGATCAGCTTCTCTGGTGGTCGGTCGACATCATCGCGCGAAAACATTCAGCGATCCAGGCCTCGAAGGCTTTGATCGTCTGTTGGCGCGGATGATTTGGCCGATGCGCCGCGATGAAAGCGTAGCCTTCGAGGGCGAGTGAGGAAACCCTGACCAAAGCGCCACTCGCCAGTTCCGGAGCCACCAAGATGTCGCTGCAGATCGCGATACCGTATCCGGCTATGGCAGCTTCGATACCGTGAAGATCCTCGCGAAAGCTGAGGGAGGCGTGCCCTGCAAGGTCCGGGACATCTGACCATCGCTCACGCGCCAGCCGGACCCACTCAAACCACATTGGCGGATTGAGGAAGTCATCGGTCCACTGGCCATCGATCAGGGGATAGCGGGACAGGTCCTGCGGGGTAAAGTCGAGCGGGCCCCGGCCGACCAGGGACGGGCTGGCGACAACGAGATAGTTGTCTCGGCCAATCTCAGAGCAAACCAGACCCTTCGGCGCCTGCCGTGCATAGCGGATGGCGACGTCGACCTCACCTCCGACCAGATCGAGCACGGTGTCGCTGCCCATGATGTCCAGCCCGATGTCGGGACGCAATGCCCGCCAGGAGGGAACACGAGGCATGAGCCAGCGGGCCGCGAAGGCGTTGGTTGCGGTGACCTTCAGCCGCTGCTGCTGTCGATCTGAAATGGCTTCAAAGCCTTCCGCAAAGAGATCGAGTCCCTTGCTGACACGGGAAAGGAGGGTTGCACCAGCCGGCGTCAGACTTAGTGGGCGTGGACGGCGTTGAAACAGCGGCTTGCCACAGGACTGTTCAAGGAGCCTAACCTGGTGACTGATCGCCGTCGGAGTCAGGCCGAGCTCCCGGGCGGCATCCTGAAAGCTGAGCAAACGCCCGGCAGCCTCAAAAGCCCGGAGCGACGCCAGGGGTGGAAGGCTGCGCATCACGTCTGTCGCTTCTGGATGAACTGAATTCACTCTCACATGAAAACTGCGGTTTTGCAACGTCGACATGTCCGGTGCAATGCTGTCGGATAGCGAAGCCCGGTCGGAGGACAGGTCATGGATGGCTCGATGGCATACCAACTTCCCGAACTCATGGACCGGGTACGCGGGCTTGCCCCGCTGGTGGAACTGCATCGGTCCGAATTTGACATCCTACGCAGATTGCCTGACGCGGTAACTCAAGCCATGGTCGAGGCCGACCTTTTCCGGCTATGGACGCCGCGTGCCCTTGGCGGTGCAGAGATCAGCCCCCGGGATCTTATCGAGGTGGTGGAGGCAGCTGCCGCCATTGACGGCAGTTTCGGCTGGTGCCTGACGAATGCCAACACGATGGGCCGAATGGTGGCCTATCTCGGCCCCGAGGTCGCGAGAGACTGGGTTGCCGGGCCTGATTGCCAGATGGCAGGATCAACTGCTTCCCTGGGTGTGGCACGACGCGTCGAGGGTGGTTTCAGGGTCTCGGGCCGTTGGCCATTCACCAGCGGCCTTCCCACCGCGCGGCGCGTCGTCGGTCTTTGCCAGATCGAGGGCGAAGGAACGGCCAACGCCCCGGCGATGCTGTTTTGCCATTTGCCGACCAGCACCATCCAGACCATTGATTCCTGGTTCGTCTCCGGTCTGCGCGGCACCGGCAGCCAGGACTTCGTGGCGGACGACGTCTTTGTGCCGGGCGAACACACCCATGGGTTTGTCGATGCCCTGCCCCGACATTCGGGTGCGCTCTATCGCTTTCCCATCATTCCGATGCTGACCTTGAGCGTCTCGATCGTGCCGTTGGGCATCGCCAAGGCCGCCATCGACGCATTCATCGCGCTGTCGGGCCGGACGATCTCGGGAAGCTCGCAGCCCCTCAGGGAGCGCGAGATGATCCAGATTGACCTCGCCCACGCCGAAGCACTGCGTCGCTCGGGCAAGGCGCTTATCCTTTCGGCCTTGCAGGATTTGGAAGATGCCCTCGATGTTGGTGGTCAGAGCCTCACCGAAGCCAGGGCCTTTTTCCGCGTGGCGCTGGCCCATTCGGCTGAGTGCTCGCTTCGAGCGGTGGAAATCGTCGCATCCGCGGCCGGCGCGGCCGCAATTTCCGAAGGCGGGCGGCTCGAACGTTGTGTCAGAGATGTTCAGGCCGCTGTGAAGCATGTTGCCATGGCACCGCACAATTTCGTGGTCGGAGGACAAGTGATGCTGGGCATCGATGTCTCCGGGAAACGGTTCTGACGGTCACTTGAGTCAGTGGGATCGACAATCGCATCGCACAGCAGCGCTTCTCAGCCCTTGGGCATCTGCTTCCAAAAGTCTCTATGCGGGGCGAGCAACTCGTCGTCGAGTTCGGGAAACGGCCCGTACACCTTGATGTCCTTCTGACCTGAACCAAGCACCGTGCGCACAGGAAGGCTCATTGTCGGGTTCTCTGGGTGGTCACCGGTGAGCGCCAGGAGCTGGCTTTCCTCATAGCCGTAAACGAACCGACCGATGTTCGCCCAGTAGAGCGTGCCGGCGCACATCGCACAGGACTCGCCGGTCGAAACGAGAGTGCAGGTCCAGAGGAATTCCGATGGGTAGGCCTCCGCCGCGCGCCGCGCAAGTTCGGTCTCGGCATGCCGGACGGTGCCGATATTGCCCTGACGCATGAGAATGCGGTCGTCAGGACCCACCAGCACCGCGCCAAAGGGATGATGGCCATGCCGGGCCGCATCGATGGCGACTTCGTTGGCGGCGCGGATGTGTGCGATCATCTGGTCGCGTGTCATGTCGCCGCCGCTTCTCATAGATGCAGTTGCCTTGCTCAAAGTCATGCTTTCCTCCGTCTAGCTGGATGAATGGGAACACATCGGCGACCCCTTAAGGTTGAGGGCTTGGCTCAAAGACAATCAGCCAATTCCGCTAAATTGGCCCTGATGCGGGGGGCGTCTGGACAAGCCCTGCCTCAGACGCCCGCGGCGATCAGCGCCTTGATGTGCCGCATGTCCGAACCGCAGCAGCCGCCGACGACGCGGAGTTCCGGCAGGCGTCCCGCCATTTCGGCGTAAAGCGCGCCGAATTCATCCGGGTCACCGTCATCCAGTTCTGTTGCCTCATCCAGTTCGGCATGGCTGCGGCGCGATGCATTGGGTCGGATCATGCCGATGCGGTTCACCCAGCCCGACGGCAGCTGTTCGCCGAAGTGCTCGGGATGGGCGCAGTTGATCCCATAGTAACGAACATAGCCGTCGGTCGCCGTTTCGACCTGGTCGAGCGCGGAGGCGAGGTCCTGCCCGGTCGGCAATCGCCCGTCGATCTCGACCGTGAACGACAACGCGAAAGGCAAGCCAAGGTCGCGCGCCCGGTTGATCATGCCGATGGCCTCGCCCGGGTGGGTGATGGTGAAGGCCGAGGCGATGTCCACGCCCTCTTCGGCAAAAGTCTCCAGTTGGGCGTTGTGCAGGCGGTAAGCTTCGTCCGGAGTCAGCAGTTGTTCGGGCGCATATCCATCGCCGGCCGGTCCGAGTGCCCCTTCGATCAGGATGTGGTCGCGCCAAGGATGGGCATCGCGCAGCTCGCGGGCGAAGGCCATGGCACGCCGGTTGACATCGCGGATCCCCGCGTCGTCCAATCCGAGCTTCGGTCCCCAGCCACCGTTGGCGCGCCAGGTTGGAGTGCCGAGCACAAAGCCTCGCCCAGCTGACTGTGCCAGGTCGAAATAGGATACCGCGTAGCGACGCAGCATCTCGCGACCCTCCGGGCTGTCGAGAAGGACGAAGGAGGCGAACAGCGGCATGTCGGCGCCGTGGTGAAAGATCAGATCCGTTTCCATACCCCCGTCGCTGATGAACGGTTCTGGCGACGAAAGCAGACGATCAAGCATACCCATGATTTATTCCCCCAAAGACCTCATCTTAGCAAATTCCGCCCGCGCGGTCGAACTCGGTTGAAGGTCATGCCGTTAATGGCCTCGCTACCGATCTTTCGCGCCGACAACAGATTGAATCCACTCACAGATTCCGATTGACAAACCTGCCCCTCTTGACCTACCCCTCAATCATCGAAGAATTGCGCCCGGAGGATACCCCTCGCGGGCGCTCTTGTTTTCTGGGCACATGCACGAGGCGGTCAAAGTCGCGGCAGAAGAGCGCTGGCGGGATCGGACGATTGAGGGGCAGCCGCGCTCGACTCACCGTGCAGCCCGCTCGGGAAGACCTTGCTGCGAAGAAACCGTAGAGATAATGCCTGACAGCTGCGCAAAACCGGGAGAATCGAATTGGATCGCCTGAACATTGAAGCGATGACCCTGAAGGAGCTGCAGTCTCTGGAAAAGTCCATCGCCAAGTCCATTTCGACTTTTAAAGGCCGCCAGAAGGCCGAAGCGCTGGCAAAGGTCGAGGCACTGGCCAAGGAGCTGGGCTTTGTGCTGACGGACCTGATCGGTGCGGAACGACCCAAGTCCATCCGGGCGCCCGCCACTGCGAAATACCACCATCCAGAGAACTTCTCGATCACCTGGTCGGGCCGTGGTCGCAGACCACAGTGGTTCATCGATCACGTAGACGCAGGGAATGACCCGAGCACCCTGGCCGTCTAGCATTCCGCGACCAAACCACCGAAAGCAGCGCCCGGAGGGACCCCCTCGCGGGCGCTTTTCATTTCGCCCTTCGCGGACCCTGCCCCGCCGCCACTCTCACAAGCGGCGCGCATCGCGTTGTCCGCCCTGCCATGAACGAGAGCCCCAATGGACCTGGTGTTCACCCCGAGCCAGATCGAGACTTGGCCGATCGAACGGCTGCGCCCCTATGCCAGGAACGCCAAGATCCACGGCACCAACCAGGTGGCGAAGATCGCGGCCAGCATGGCGAAGTTCGGCTGGACAGTGCCCTGCATGGTGGCGGACGACGGCGAGTTGATTGCCGGTCATGGTCGGGTGCTGGCCGCCACGATGTTGGGCCTGAAGGATGTGCCAGTGATACGGCTTGGCCATCTGGATGAAGCGGAGCGCCGGGCTTATCGGATCGCCGACAACAAACTGACCGAGTTGGGCGAGTGGGACGAGGCCATGCTGCGCGACGAGATCGCGGGGCTGTTGGCCGAAGATTTCGACCTGTCCCTGCTCGGCATCACCGACGAGGATTTGGACGCCCTGCTGCGCGATCCCGATCAGGCCGAGGCTGGTGCTATCGAGGGCGAAGACGAAGTGCCAGAGCCGCCGGTCACGCCCGTGTCAGTGACGGGTGACCTTTGGCAGCTGGGGTCGCACCGTCTGATCTGCGGTGACAGCACGTCCGCCGACGTGGTTGGGCGCCTGCTGGGCAATGTTCGCCCATTGCTCATGGTCACAGACCCACCCTACGGCGTGGAATATGATCCGTCCTGGCGCAACCAGGCTGGGGCCGCCAAGACCAAACGCACCGGCAAGGTGCTGAACGATGACCGGGCCGACTGGCGCGAGACCTGGGCACTGTTCCCCGGCGATGTCGCCTATGTCTGGCATGGCGCGCTGCACTCTTCGACCGTAGCGGAAAGCCTGGTCGCGGCGGGCTTCACCGTGCGGTCACAGATCATCTGGGCCAAGGACCGCCTCGTCCTGAGCCGAGGCGATTATCACTGGCAGCATGAACCCTGCTGGTATGCCGTCAAGAAGACTGGCAAGGGGCACTGGGCGGGCGACCGGAAGCAGACCACCCTGTGGCAGATCGCCAACAAGGATCAGGATGCCGCAACCGTGCACGGCACGCAGAAGCCGGTCGAATGCATGCGCCGCCCGATCCTGAACAATTCCAGCCCCGGTCAGGCGGTGTTCGAGCCCTTCATGGGATCGGGCACGACGCTGATCGCGGCGGAAACCACAGGCCGCGTCTGCTTCGGGATCGAACTGAACCCGGCTTACGTCGATGTTGCCATCACCCGCTGGCAGGACTTCTCTGGCGCCACGGCCATACTGGCCGAGACCGGAGAGAGTTTCGCCGATCTGAAGGCCAAGCGACTGGCGGACTGATGCCGCAGTGCGGGGTCAGACCGCCGAATTGATGCGGTAGATCCTACCCCGCGTGTCATCCTTGGTGGAGGTCACAACCAGCCCCAGCTTCTTGCCCAAGGCCCCGGACATAGCGCCCCTCGCCGTATGAGGCAGCCACGACAAGGCTGCTGTAATCTCGTCCATCGTCGCGCCTTCGGGCCGCTGCAGCATCGCGATCAACTGCGCCTGCTTGGTTCCGGCGCGCAGGGTCGGTGCCTTGGTTTCGGCCTCGGGCTCCGTCTTGGCGCGCTCCCGAATGACGGCGATGGTCTGCACCACTGCCGGTTCGATCCCGACTGCAAGAAGCCCTGCGTCGGTGACGATCAGCGTCGTGCCGTGACCATCGCCGGTCTCGCGCCAGAGCGGCTCGCCGCGACGAAGGTTGGCCTCGACCTCCTGCAGCCAGCCCCGGTCGATCATCTTGCCGACGGCCATTTTCGCCGCCGCTCCGGCCAGCCCCTTGGGCAACGGCAGGGCGAGATTGTCCGGGCGCTGGGCTCCGGCGGTCAGGATCAGGCTCTGGGTTTCCGACAGCTTGGTCATGGCTCAGGCCTCCCACTTGGCGAATTCGCCGCCCATGCCCATGCTGTCGGCGATGCGGCGCAGGATGCCCGGCGACTGGCGTTCCAGATCGGCGGCGAGCCGCGCCTCCTTGAAGAAGGTCTCGCGCGGCAGATGGTTGAGGGTGCCGTAGTGCAGGCGCATCGAGGCTTCGACCCCGGCGGGGTTCAGGTCGGGCGCCAGTTCCTTGAGCAAGGTCTGATAGTACATCGGGTATTCCGTTCATCTGGCCGCGCGGGATGCGCCGCCTTCTACGAGGCCAAGCCCCGCCATCGCGGGGCTGGTCCGGGGCCGTGGCCTTTTCACTCGGCGTGTTCGCCTTCCTTGAAGGCGCTGTCGGTGATCTCGCGCAGCAGGCTGGCGTAATGGGTCAGCGTGCCGACATGGCCCCAGTTCACCTCGTCGGGATGGGTCTCGAAATGGTCAGCGCTCAGCGCCTGCAGCCGCGCAAGCATGGTGTCCATCTCGGCCTTGGCGGCAAGGAAGGCGCTCAGGGCTTTGTCGTTCGTGGCGGCGGCGCGGCGGGTGGTCATGGCGGGGCATCCTTGGGTGAGTTGCATCGTTTCCGTGTAATCACAATCGCTCTGACGGGCCCCCAAGTGTAGGTAATTCCGAGCAATATCAGTGCTTTCTGATTGAACTCCGCGTGGCCCATGTGGGGGCTGCTCCGCATTGGCTTGTGGCGCGACCGTCACCCATTGGCAGCCGATCCACATGTAAAGGTGGGCAAATTCCCGTGTGGGACGTGGCAGGATGCGCGGTTTGCTCGGCGGGTCGAAGCAATCCAGCGCCTCCGGGGTGACCTGCCGGATTTCACGGGCGGCGATGATGTCTTCGGGCTTCCAGCCTGCCAGCGCGGGCAGCATATGGGCGGGATAACCATCGTAGTGGACATAGACATGGGCCCATTCGTCGGGGCCGATCTGGATCGCGATCTGGGCGCGGGTGCTCATCTGCCTGCCTCACGCCTGAACGCCGGGAAGCGTGGCGACATGGCTGCAAGTGGTGGTGTTCGTCATGGCTTGTTCCTTTCAGCGGCAGGCAGTGGCGGCGGCCAGCGTGGCCTTGGCACCGGCGATCCGCCCGGCCTCGTAGGCGGCCTCGAGGGCCGCCCGCATCGCCCAGACCGCCACATCGTGGAAATCCAGCCGGTCGCTGTTCCGGGTCTCCAGCGTCTCGATGAAGAAATGCTTCGCGGCGATCTCGAGGATCAGGGCTTCGGGGGCAGCGGGCGTGGGTTTGGTCGCTTCGGTCATGGCTCGGTCTCTCCGGGTGAGTTGCATCGTTTTTCCTGAACCCAGAGTCGCTCTGTCGCGAAGTGTAATCAACTGAATACCAAGCAATATCATTGCTTTAATCCAGACAGGCGCGACGATGGAGGGGATGAGCGAGCGGGACTATTCCGCGCATTCCGGGCTCTCGCGCGGCGCGATCCAGAAGGCCCGCAAGACCGGGCGGCTGGTGGTCTACGGCGATGGGTCGATCAACGCGGCCGCGTCCGATGTGCGTCGCGCCGACATGACTGATCCTGACCAGCAGCGGCGCAGCACCGGCGGTGACAGCGGGTTCAGCGGTCCAGTAGACAGTTCGTCCTATCTTAAGGCCCGAACCGCGCTGACGGTCTACCAGGCACAGGAGCGCCAGTTGGCGATCCAGAAGAAGAAGGGCGCGCTGGTCGAACGGGCGCGGGCAGAGGCGCTGGTCTTCCGCCTCGCGCGGCAGGAGCGCGATGTCTGGGTGACCTGGCCCGCCCGGGTGGCGGCCTTGATCGCGGCCGAGGTGGCCGCGGAGGTGGAAAAGCAATCCGGACAGCCGGTGCGACCGGAGCGACCGGTGATCATCGAGGCCGCGATCCTGCAGAGGGTGCTGGAAACCCATGTCAGAGCGCAACTCGACGCCCTCGCCGATCTCCGGGTTTCCCTCGGGTGACGGGGAGACGGATCACGATCTGGCCGCTGACGATCTGACCGAAGGCCTCGACCTCGATTTCGACGGGGCCGAGGATCTGTTGCGGGTCTGGCGCAACGGCATGCGTCCCGATCCTGACCTGACGGTGTCGGAATGGGCGGACGCGCATCGCTGGCTGTCGTCACGCGCTGCGGCGGAACCGGGGCGGTATCGCACGGCGCGTGCGCCCTACCTGCGCGAGATCATGGATGCGCTGTCGCCCCGCCACCCGGCGCAGCGGATCACCTTCATGAAGGCCGCGCAGGTTGGCGCCACCGAAGCTGGCAACAACTGGATCGGCTTTGTCATCCATCACGCCCCGGGGCCGATGCTGGCCGTGCTGCCCACCGTCGAGATGGCAAAGCGCACCTCACGGGGCCGTCTCGATCCGCTGATTTCTGAGTCCCCGGCGCTGCGCGAACGGGTCAATCCAGCCCGCTCGCGTGACGCGGGCAACTCGATGCTGTCGAAGGAGTTCCCGGGCGGCATCCTGGTCTTGACCGGGGCCAACTCGCCGACCGGCCTGCGCTCAATGCCCGCGCGCTACATCTTTCTCGACGAGGTCGATGCCTATCCGGCCTCGGCCGACGAGGAAGGTGACCCGGTCACGCTGGCCGAGGCGCGGACCACCACCTTCTCGCACCGGCGCAAGGTGTTCATGGTCTCGACGCCGACGATCCGGGGCATCAGCCGGATCGAGCGCGAGTTTGAGGCCTCGGACCAGCGCCGGTACTTCGTGCCCTGCCCGCATTGCGGGGCGATGCAATGGCTGCAATTTGAACGCCTCCGCTGGGAGAAGGGGCGGCCTGACACCGCCGCCTACCATTGCGAGGGCTGTGAGAAGCCCATCGCCGAGCACCACAAGACCGGAATGCTGGAGAAGGGTGAGTGGCGCGCGACGGCGGTGCCCGCCGATCCGCATTCCATCGGCTTTCACCTCTCGGCGCTCTATTCGCCGCTGGGCTGGAAAAGCTGGGCCCAGATCGCACGGGACTGGCTGGCGGCCCAAGGCTCAGAGGAGATGCTGCGCGCCGCGCGCAACACCTTGTTGGGTGAGACATGGGTCGAGTCCGGCGATGCGCCGGAATGGCAGCGGCTGGCCGAGCGCCGTGAAGCCTATGGTGGGGTACAAATCCCGGCTGGCGGGTTGTTCCTGACGGCTGGCGTCGATGTGCAGAAGGACCGGATCGAGGTCGATGTCTGGGCCTGGGGCCGCGGCCTGGAGTCCTGGCTGGTCGATCACATCGTGATCGCCGGTGGCCCGGACGATCCGGCCTGCTGGGACAAGTTGACGGCCCTCCTGGGGCGGACATGGACCTGCGCCAATGGCGCGGTGATGGTGATCGGCAAGCTCGCCATCGACACCGGCTATGAAGCCCCGGCGGTTTACGCCTGGGCGCGCAAGCAGGGCTTCGAACAGGTCGCGCCGATCAAGGGGCTCGAAGGCTTCAACCGCGCCACGCCGGTGTCGGGCCCGACCTTTGTGGATGCGACCATCGGCGGCAGACGTCTGCGCCGGGGCGCGCGGCTCTGGTCGGTGGCCACCGCGACCTTCAAGACCGAAACCTACCGCTTCCTGCGGCTGGAGCGGCCTTCGGATGAAGACCGGGCGCTTGGCGTGCTGGACGCCCCCGGCACCGTGCACCTGCCCGACTGGATCGACACCGAATGGCTGAAGCAGCTGGTGGCCGAACAGCTGGTCACCGTGCGCAACAAGCGCGGCTATGCCCATCCCGAATGGCAGAAGATGCGCGAGCGTAACGAGGCGCTGGACAGCCGCGTCTATGCGCGTGCGGCGGCGTGGATCATGGGCGCTGATCGCTGGGACGAGGCAACCTGGCGGCGGCTCGAGGCGCAGGCCGGGGTCGAAACCAGACCGCCAGTCACCCCGACTGCTGTCGAAGGTGTCGCAATGGAACCAGCAACGCCCACCCCGGCCAAGGCCGGAACAACGACGACGCCACGGCGGAAACGCCGGGCCTACACCCCGAACTTCATGAGGGACTGACATGGATCTGGAACGGATGCGCGCCCTGTTGGCCGCGCTGCAGGAAGCGCGCTACGCGGGCGTCCGCTCGGTCAGCTATGACGGCAAGACCGTCAATTATGGTTCGGACGCGGAACTGGCGAATGCCATCAGCGATCTGGAAACCCGGATCGCGACGGCCACGACCGGTACGCCGCGTCGTCGGCGCTGGGGCAATGTAGCCTCGAAGGGGCTTTGACCAATGGGTTTTGACGCCTTCCGTCAACGACTCGGTTCGATCATTGGCGGCTTCGATGCGGCACAATCCCATCGCCGCCTGCGCGGGTTCCGGGCATCCCGCGCCCATGTGAACACGCTGATCGCCGCCTCGGGCGACACGATCACTGCCCGCGCCCGCTGGCTGGTCCGCAACAATGGTTATGCGGCGAACGCGGTGGAGTCTTTTGCCAGCAATGTCGTCGGCGATGGCATCAAGCCCTCGTCGTCAATTGCCGACGCCGCGCTGAAGGAGCAGCTTCAGGCGGTATGGCTGGCCTGGACCGACGATGCCGATGCCGAGGGGCTGACCGATTTCTACGGGCTTCAGCGCCGGGCGGCCCGTGAGGTGTTCCTGTCGGGCGAGGTCTTCCTCCGCATCCGACCGCGCCGGGCCGAGGACGGTCTGACCGTGCCGCTGCAACTGCAGATGCTTCCCGCCGAAATGCTGCCGCTCGATCTGAACCGCACCCTTCCCGGCGCCGGGCTGATCCGCCAGGGCATCGAGTTCGATCCCATCGGCCGCCGCACCGCGTATCATTTCCTGCGCCGCCACCCCGGCGACATGACCGATCCCGGGCTTTCCGGCGAGACCGTCCGGGTTCCGGCCTCGGAGGTGATCCATGTCCTCGACCCGGTCGAGGCCGGGCAGTTGCGCGGCGTGTCGCGTTTCGCCCCGGCGATCGTGAAGCTCTTCACCCTTGATCTCTATGACGATGCCGAGCTGGAGCGGAAGAAGATCGCGGCGATGTTCGCGATGTTCATCACCTCGCCCGCCCCGGAAACCCCGCTGGAACCGGCCGAGGAGGATCTCGAAGTCGAGCCCGGCCAGGTCGTCCGCCTCGATCCCGGCGAGGATGTCACCACCCCTGCGACGCCAGACTCGGGCGGTACCTATGAGCCCTTCCAGTACCGCACGCTCCTGCAGATCGGTGCCGCGCTGGGCGTGCCCTATGGCTACATGACCGGCGATACCGCGAAGGGCAACTTCTCCAACACCCGGATCGCGCTGGTGGATTTCCGCCGTCGCATCTCGGCCTTCCAGCATTCGGTGATGGTCTTCCAGCTCTGCCGCGCGGTCTGGGCCCGCTGGATGGATGTGGCTGTCCTCTCCGGTGCGCTGGACTTGCCGGGCTACGAGAGCCAGCGGCGGCAATACCAGGCCTGCGCCTGGCTGCCGACCAAATGGGACTGGGTCGATCCGATGAAGGACGCCTCGGCAGAAATCCTGCAGATCGAGGCGGGCCTGAAATCCCGCACGCAAGCCATCTCGGAGCGCGGCTACGACGCCGAACAGGTCGACCGGGAGATCGCCGCCGAGCGCAAACGCGAACGGGCGCTGGGCCTCGACTTCCGCAGGCCCGGCTCGCCCGCGCAGGGGCCGGGCGCGTCGAACAACAGCAGTGGCAGCGATGGCGGTCCGGGAGCCGACCAGCCCAACACCACCGAAGAGGACAGGACGGAGGGCGATGGCCCGGAGACCGCCCCCAAGGAAAACCCATGATGCATCACGCCCAAATCGCCCAGCGCGCCTTCAACACGCCCCTGATGGTCGATCCCGCCAAGGCACTGGCCTTCCTCTCGGGGCTGGGGCCGCGCATCACCGGACGGGAGATTACTTTTGCGGGTATCGAACTGCCCGCCAGTAGTATCGAACATGCGGCCATTCCTGCACGTGCTTCGCTGTTTGGCAATGACCTTGCCCAGCGCCACCAGCGGAACGGTAGCCAACCCTTTGCGGTGGTGGATGGCATCGCGGTGATCGAGATCGCCGGAACGCTGGTGCATCGCGGGGCCTGGATCGGACAGTCCTCCGGCCTGACCTCCTATGAAGGCATTGCCGCACAGATCGACGCGGCGCTGGCCGATCCGGGCGTGCGTGGGATCGCGCTCGACATCGACAGCTTCGGCGGTGAGGTCGCCGGGGCCTTCGATCTGGCGGATCGAATCCGCGCCGCCCGGGCGCAGAAGCCGGTGCGCGCCTTTGTCGCCGAACACGCGCTGTCGGCGGGCTATGTTCTTGCCAGCCAGGCCGACCGCATCATCTTGCCGCGCACGGGGGCGGTGGGCAGCATCGGCGTGGTGGCGCTGCACACCGACATGAGCGGGGCGCTGGACCAAAAGGGCATCGCCGTCACCCTGATCCATGCCGGGGCGCACAAGATCGACGCGAACCCGTATCAGCCTCTTCCGCAAGCCGTGCACGACCAGATGCAACGCGAGTTGGAAGTGGTCCGCTTCCTCTTCGCGGAAACTGTCGCTGCCGGGCGCGGGGACCGGCTGACGCAAGCCGCGGCACTGGCCACCGAAGCCGCCGTGCTCCGCGGGCCCGACGCCATCGCCGCCGGTTTGGCCGATGAAGTTGCTGATCCCGTCACTGCTTTCAATGCCTTCGCCGCCGCCCCGCGCGGCACCAATCCTTCCCCCAGCAGAAAGGGTCAAAAGATGACCACCGCGCAGCCCGACACATCGAACCCGGCCACCGCCGCACCCGTAGCGACCGCATCGGCTGACCCCGTGTCCCCCGCGCCCGAGACGCCCGCAGCACCCGCCAGTCCCGATGCTGCGCCCGCGCCGGTTGCGGCATCGTCGGCGCCCGTTCCGCCAGCGACCCCGACACCAGCGGCGGCCGCCGCCAATGCCGATGCGATCCGCGCAGAAGCGGCCGAGGTGGCACAGGTGTGCGCGCAAGCCGCCCGACTCGGCGTGACCATCGACGCCGCCGATGCTGTCACGCGCGGGTTGAAACCCGAGGCCTTGCGTGCCCGCGTGCTGGCCGATCTCGCCGCCCGCAGCGATGCGGCGGGCATCATCGCCACGGCCCCGGCAGCAGCAGCCGCCGCGAAAGACAGCCCGATCATCGCCGCCGCCAAGAAGGTCGCGACCGACGCAAAGCGCTGACCACCTTGCCCCCAACCCCACTCTGGAGATTGACCCATGCCTGTCCTGACCCAACCGCCCAGCACGGGCGATGTCCTCAAATACGAGGTCAACCCGAACTACACCCGCGAAACCGTGACCCTGCTGGCGGGCTTGCCCTATCCGGTCGGCGCGGTCCTCGGGAAGATCACCGCCAGCGGTAAATACAAGCTGGCGACCAGCGGTGGCACCGATGGGGCGCAGGTCGCCACGGCCGTTCTGCTTTACGCCGTTGATGCCACGCTGGCCGATGCCGTGGGCATCGTCGTCGCGCGCGGCCCCTCGATCATCTCGCGCGCAGCCCTCGCCTATGACGCGACCGTGGATGACGGTGCCAAGATTACCACCAAGCTCGGCCAACTCGCTGCAGTCGGCATTATCGCCCGCGACGGCGTCTGAGCCTTGCCGCCGCGCAGCCTGCGCGGTCGCAGCTTCTCCCTCATTCTTCTCCCACTGATCTCCGGAGCCCCCCATGACCTTGATCCGTAATCCCTTCGACGCTGGTGGCTACTCGCTGGCCGAAATGACGCAGGCCATCAACATCCTGCCCAATCTCTATACCCGCCTCGGCCAGATCGGCCTCTTCCGCTTTGAAGGCGTCACCCAACGCAGCATCGTGATCGAACAGTTCCAGGGCGTCCTCAGCCTGCTGCCCTCGGTGCCGCTGGGCGCCCCGGCAACCGTCGGCACCCGGGAAGGCCGCTCGATGCGGTCCTTCGCGCTGCCCTGGATTCCGCATGACGATGTCATCCTGCCCGGTGACATCCAGGGCCAACCCGCGCTGGGCGTCTCCGATGCCGCCGATCCGCTCGTGGAGGTGATGAACCGCAAGCTGCAGCTGATGCGCCGCAAGCATGCCCAGACCCGGGAATACATGGAGATGAACGCGCTGCGCGGCATCGTGAAGGACGGGGCTGGCACAACGCTCTACAACTACTTCAGTGAATTCGGCCTGACCCAGATCTCTGTCGACTTCGTGCTCGGCACGGCAGGCACCAATGTCCAGGGCAAGGTCCGCGAGGTGCTGCGCGCCATCGAGGACAACCTTCTGGGCGAGAGCATGGTCCGGGCGCATGCCCTCGTCAGCCCCGAATTCTTCGACAAGCTGATCAGCCACCCGAAAACCGAGGATGCCTACAAGTTCTATTCCGCCACCGGCGGCCAGCCGCTGCGCGAAGATGTCCGCCGCGCCTTTCCCTTCGCGGGCATCCTCTTCGAGGAATATACCGGCAGCGCCACGCTCTCGACCGGCACGGCCGAACGCTTCCTGCCTGCGGGCGAAGGGGTCGCCTTTCCGATCGGCACCTTCGACACTTTTACCACCTATGGTGGCCCTGCAAACCTGCTGGAGGCTGCAAACACCATGGGTCTGCCGCTCTATGCCCGCCAGCATCTCGACGAAAAGGGCCGATGGATTGATCTCATGACCGAGGCCTCGATCCTGCCGGTCAACAAGCGGCCGCGTCTTGCAATCCGCCTGCACAGTTCGAACTGACGGCCCTGGCCATGTCAGTGTTCGAGGCAGCGCTGGACCGCATCTTCGGCAACCCGTCGATGGCGGCGGCGGTGTGGATCTCAGCCGCCACCTCCGAGGAACGCCCGATCCGGGTGATCCGCCGCGCCCCGGACCGGATCACCGAATTCGGGGCGGGCCGCTTTGTCAGCGACACCATGATGGTCGATGTGCGCGTATCCGATGTGCCCGATCCCCGAACGGGCGATCTGATCGTCATCGGCACGGATAGCTTCACCATTCAGGGCGAACCCACCCGCGACCGGGAACGCCTGATCTGGTCGCTGGACCTGCGTCCATCATGAAGCTGAAGATCGCCTTCGACCCTGACCTCGTCGCGCTGATGCAGGCCGAAATCGCCGCCGGGGAAAAGGCCGTCTCCGCCGCAATGCGCGAAGCGGGCACCTCCCTGAAATCCGCATGGCGCAGTCAGATCACCGGCGCCGGGCTGGGAACCCGGCTCGGCAATTCGATCCGCCTCGCGACCTATCCGAAGTCAAGCGACAGCCTGAACGCAGCGGCACTGGTCTGGTCCAACGCGCCGGTCATCATCGGCGCCCATGACACGGGGCCGCTGATCCGGTCCAAGGATGGCTTCTGGTTGGCGATCCCCACCCCTGCCGCAGGGAAATCGACCCGCGGCGGGCGCATCACCCCCGGCGAATGGGAACGCCGCACCGGTCTGCGCCTGCGCTTCATCTATCGCCGCAGAGGGCCGAGCCTCCTAGTGGCCGAGGGGCGGTTGAATTCGAAAGGTCGCGCGGTGGCGTCGAAGTCAAAGACCTGCCGTGGCGTGGCGTCCGTGCCGATCTTCCTGCTGGTGCCGCAGGTGCGCTTGCGCAAGCGGCTGGATCTGGCGCGGGATGCCGAGCGGGCGGCGGAGGGCGTGCCGGGGCGGATCGTGGCGAAATGGGTGGAGGGGAAGGTGTGAACACCCATCCCGTCAATAGCCAGCCTCGCGCTGATGCCGAACTGCCAGAACCACTGCAGTTTCGCCGTCCAACCGGTAAAGCGACACATAGCCACTGTCGCCGAAGATGATGAACCACTCGCGGAATTCCGGTTCCATGTCCTCGACTGGCCGCCCAGCGCCCGGTTGATCACGCAGGATGTTCATGCCTTCACGGATGGATTTGGCCGCGCGCCGGGCGGCCTCAGGGTTCTTGTCGGCCAGGAAGCGGTAAAGCCGTTCGACATCCCGCAGCGCGGCGGGCGACCAGATCAGTTGTGGCATTCAGGAGCAGCCGCCTCTTCGCCTGCTTCCAGCTTGGCAAGCCAGGCATCGGCTTCGTCATGCGTGACGTGTTTGCCTGTCGCCTGAAACTCTTCCCAAGCTTGAAGCCCGGCCTGGCGAAACGCCTCACGCTTCTCTTCGCGCTCGACGAATTGCGCAACGGCCTCGCGCAGCATCCAGTGGGTGGATCGGTCCTTGGCATCCGCCAACCGCTTGAGGCGGTCGCGGGTATCCTGATCCAGCTTCACGGCAATGGGGCGGGCAGCGTTCATACGGGCGACTCCGGGCGAGTATTCACGGGTATTACCTTTAGCATATCGACCGCCGCCGCAGAAGTCACAATTGAACCAAAGGCCGTGAAATGCCCACCACCCGCGAAACCGTCCTCACCGCGCTGCACGCGCGGCTCCTGCCACTTGCCGCCCTCACCTTGCGTGACGAGGTTCTGCCCGAGCGGATCCCGGCGGCGGGGCTGATCATCCTGCGCGACGGCCAGCCGGGCGAGCCGGAGGTCACCCTGTCGCCCCTGCTCTATCACTTTCAGCACCGCGCCGAACTGGAAGTCGTGGTCCAGGCGGGCACCGGCCGCGCCAGCGCCTTTGACGAGTTGATCGCGGCCATCGGCGCCGCACTGGAGGCCGACCGGACGCTGGGCGGCCTTTGCGACTGGGTCGAACCCGAGGCCCCGGCCTCGGTCGATCTGCCCATCGAGGGTGCCGCGGCGCTGAAGGCGGCGATCATCACCGTCGTGCTGCACTACACCACCACCGGCCCGCTGGCCTGATCACCCACACATAAAGGAGACCCCCATGGCACGTGCGCAAGGCGCGCGGGCGCAGATGGCGCTTGCGTATGAGACGGTTTACGGCACCCCGCCGGTCAGTGGGTTCCGCTTGATGCCCTTTGCCCGGACCACGCTCGGGTCTGAGCAGCCGCTGCTGGAGTCCGAACTTCTGGGCTATGGCCGCGATCCGCTGGCCCCGATCAAGGACGCGGTCACCGCCGACGGCGAGGTGGTGATCCCCATCGATGTGGAAGCGTTCGGCTATTGGCTGAAGGCGGCCTTCGGCCAGCCCACGACTGCTGGCACCACGCCGAAGACCCACACCTTCCAGTCGGGCAACTGGACGCTGCCCAGCATGTCCATCGAGACGGCCATGCCGGAAGTGCCCCGCTTTGCGATGTATTCCGGCTGCGTTCTGGATCAGCTGTCCTGGCAGATGCAACGCTCCGGCCTGCTGACCGCAACGGCGCGTCTTGTAGCGCAAGGCGAAGCCATCGCCGCCGCGACGGCCGCTGGCACGCCCACCGCGCTGGGCCTGCAGCGTTTCGGCCATTTCAACGGCACAGTAAAGCGCAATGGCACTGCGCTGGGCAACGTCGTCTCGGCCGAAATCACCTATTCCAACAATCTCGACCGCATTGAGACCATCCGGGGCGATGGCCGCATTGATGGGGCCGACCCGACCATGGCAGCACTCACCGGGCGGATCGAGGTGCGGTTTTCCGACAGCACGCTGGTGACGCAAGCCATCGATGGCACGCCTTGCGAGCTGGAGTTCAATTACAGCCTCGGGGCCAATGCCAGTTTCACCTTCACCGCGCATGCCGTCTATCTGCCGATCCCCCGGATCGAAATCGCCGGACCGCAGGGCGTCCAGGCGACGTTCGACTGGCAGGCGGCCAAGGCCACCAGCCCCGCCCGTATGTGCACGGCCGTTCTCGTCAACACCATTGCAGGATACTGATCATGATCCGACTGAACCTGACAGCCACACCCGGATGGCTGAACCTCGCCCCCGGCCTGCGCCTTCTGGTCGGCCCCCTGACCACTGCCTTGATGGTGTCCGCGCGCGCTGATCCGACCATTGAGGCGCTGCCCGAGGGTGCCAGCCAGGAAGCGTTGGCGCTCGCCATGGCCAAGGCCGTGGCCCGGCGCGCCGTGCTGGATTGGGAAGGTGTCGGAGATGAAACGGGCCAAGCCTTGCCCGTCACCCCAGAGGGCGTCGACGCCCTTCTCGAAATCTGGCCCGTCTTCGAGGCCTTCCAGACCATGTACGTCGCCAAGGGCTTGATCCTGGACGCGGAAAAAAACGTCTCCGCGCCCTCGCCGACTGGTCCTTCGGTGGGGGCGACCGGTATTGCGCCGCCTGCCAAGCTTCCTGCCCCGACTGCCCCGCAAGACTGAACCGACCCCAAACGCCGGAAGGCTGGCAGGTCTGGGATCTGGTCGGTCGTCTTGGTGGTCAGCTGCGCGTGATCCCCGGCGCCGTGCTGGGCTGGGACATGGGCGCTGCCCTCGCCATGGCGCAAGCGCTGGGCATCAACCCCCTGATCACCGCCGAACTGCTGCCCGAGATCGAGGCGGTGATGGTACGAAAACTGAACGAACAGATGGCGCAACCGACTGGTGCTGACGTCAACTCTTGATCTTCTCGATCAGGATAACGCCCGGCAGACCCTCGAAATGCGTGTCACAGGTCAGCAGCGTCGCACTCTTTGTCCGGGCGGTGGCGAACATGATGGCATCCGCTGTTGCCAGCTTATGGTCCCGGCACGCCTCGGCGGCGGCAAGGGCAATCTCCGTGTCCAGCGGCATGACCTGACAGACCTGCGTGAAGGCGATCACCTGATCCGCCTTGTCCTCGCCCACCTCGCGTGTGAGCCATTTCGCCAGTTCAAGCTGCACCATGGTTGGAACCAGCCAGTTGGCCTGTTCAGGCAGATGTTCGGCCACTTTCTCTCCGGTGGGCGATCCGATCAGCCATTCGATCCATGCCGATGTGTCGACGAGGACCATCAAAACCGATCCGCTCGGTCACGATAATCCGTGGTGGATGCGTCGCGCGCGAGGCCCTTCAACGCCTCTCGCTTCGGGACAGGGACCAGCAAAACCCCTGTGCCCTTCGGGATGAAGGCAAAGGTCAACCCGGCCTCCCAGGCTTGCGCGCTCCGGATCGCCTTGGGGATCGAGATCTGGAACTTCGATGACAGGGTAGCGGTCTCGGACATGATCATACGCCTCCATGATCGATACGAATAACGTAAGACGCCGTAACGGCAAAATCAAGGAAACTCAGGAATGGCCGAAAAGCGTGTGTCCGTCCGCCTCGTGGCGGAAGGCGGCCGCCAAGTGCGAGCCGAGTTGGAAGGCATCGGCGATGCGGGAGCGCGGGGCTTTGGCCGCCTCTCGACCGAAATGGAGCTGGCCAACACCCGGCTTGCCAGCTTCGCCCGCAAGGCCGGGATCGCGCTGGCGGCGGTCACGGTGGCTGCAGCGGCGGCTGGCGTGGCGATGGTGCGGTCGGGCCTTGAGACCATCGGTGCTCAAGCCGACATGGCGGCGTCACTGAAGACCACGGTCGAAAGCCTGCAAGTGCTGACATGGGCGGGTGAGTTGGCCGGGGTTTCCATGGGCGAGGTCGAACAGGCCACGAAGAAGCTGACCACACGGTTGTCGGAAGCGGCAGCAGGATCCGGATCGGCCGTCGGTGCGCTGGAACGGTTGAACCTGACCGCAGCCGAGTTGCAGGCCCTGCCCCTCGACCAGCGCATCGTCGCCATTCAGGACGCCCTGAACCGCTTTGTGCCGGAAGCGGAGCGGGCCGCCGTCGCTTCCGACCTCTTTGGCGACAAGGCGGCGCTGGCATTCCTTCGCATCGATCCGGCCACCCTGCGCGAAGCGGCTCAGGATGTGCGCGATTTCGGGGTGGCCGTAAGCGCCAGCGATGCAGCCCAGATCGAACGCACCGGCGATGCCATCGCCAAGCTGAGCCTGATCTGGCTCGGGTTGACCAACCAGCTGACCGCAGCAGTTGCCCCGGCGCTGGAATCGGTAGCCAACACGCTGGCCGACATGGCGCGCAGCACCGGGCCGATTGGCATCGCGATCAACGCCCTTTTCGATAACATCGGTCGCCTGACCACCTACGCTGCCACCTTTGCCACGCTGATGGCCGGGCGCTGGGTGGCGGGGCTGGCGGCGGCGGTCTTGTCCGTTCGCGGCCTTGCAACCGGATTGGTGATCCTGCGCGGCGCGTTGATCCGCACTGGCATCGGCGCGCTGATCGTTGGCGCTGGCGAGTTGGTGTTCCAGTTCACCCGCCTCGTCGCAGGCGCGGGCGGGTTTGGCGCGGCAATTGGCCTTTTGAAGGATCTGGCGCTGGAAGTCTGGGACCGCATCGGTTTGGGCGCTGCTTCCGCCTGGTCGAAGATCGAGGCGAGCTGGGCCGGGCTGCAAGCCACCATCTATGGCGCGATGCAGTCGTCCGTTGAGGCCGTGACCAGCTTTGGCAATTCGGCAGCGGGCATCTTCAAGGGCGCCTATGATGCGGTGAAGGCAATCTGGGGCCAGCTGCCCGGTGCGATTGGGGATTTCGCATTCCAGGCCGCCAACGGATTGATCGGCGGTGTCGAGGCCATGCTGAACGGCGTCGTCACCCGGATCAACAATTTCATCAACGGGTTGAACGCCGCGCTGGACCTGCTTCCCGATTGGGCCGTCGGCGAAGGCGGTGTACGGATCGGCACGCTGGACCCCGTGGCGCTGGGCCGGATCGACAATCCCTTCGCGGGATCAGCCGCCGCTGCCGGTACCGCTGCCGCCGAAGCCTTTTCTGCCGCAATGGCGCAAACTTATGTCACCGCGCCTGATCTCGGGCTGACCGGCATGGCCGAAGAGGCGAGCGCCCGGGCAGAGGCCTATCGCGAGGCTTCCGGCATGTTGGCCGATGCCGCTGGCCGCCCGATGCAAAGCTGGCAAGCGCTGAAGGACGCGGTTGCCGGTGCCGGAACTGAAGGCGAAGCCGCCCTGGACGGGGCCGCAGATGCCGCCGACCAACTGGGCGAGTCGATGACAGAGGCTGGCCGTGCTGCCGGTGGGGCCGGTGCATCTGCTGCGGCGGGTGCCGAAGTGGCGAAGACCGGATGGGAGGCGGCCGTGGCCACGCTCGCCGATTATGCTGCCAAGGCGCGCGACATTGGTGGCGACATCGGCAATGCGCTGGTCAGCGCTTTCACTTCGGCCGAAAACGCCGTGGGCGAGTTCGTCAAAACCGGCAAGCTGGATTTCCGCGACCTCGTCACCTCGATGATCGCCGACCTCGCGAAACTGGCGGCACGCCGGTTCATCCTCGGCCCCATCGCCAACGCCCTCTCCGGTGCGCTTGGCGGCGCGGGTGGCATCTTCGCCAATATCCTGCATGCGGGTGGGATGGTCGGATCGCCGGGCACGGGCCGCATGGTCCCGGCCTTGGCCTTCGCCGGTGCCCCGCGCATGCATTCCGGTGGTTGGGCCGGGATCAAGCCAGACGAAGTGCCCGCGATCCTGCAACGCGGAGAACGGGTGTTGTCGCGCCGTGAAGCCGCTGGCTACGGCCAAGGGCAGTCCCCTGCGCCTGCCGTCAACGTCACCATCAATGCGCGTGACGCAGAGAGCTTCCGGCAATCCCGCACGCAGGTCGCCGCCGACATTGCCCGCGCTGTGTCGCTAGGGCGGAGGGGCATGTGAGTGCGCCCCCGCAAGTGGGAACCGGTTGCGGGGACCAGAGCACGAACAATGGAGAATATTGATGGCGTTTCACGAGGTGCGTTTCCCTGACAACATCAGCCGTGGCGCGCGCGGTGGACCAGAACGGCGCACGCAGATCGTGGAACTGGCTTCGGGCGACGAAGAGCGCAACGCCAGCTGGGCCAATTCGCGCCGCCGCTATGATGTCGCCTATGGGATCCGCCGTGCAGACGATCTGGCGGCGGTCGTGGCCTTCTTCGAGGCGCGGAACGGGCGATTGCACGGCTTCCGCTACAAGGATTGGGCCGACTACAAATCTGCCTTGCCGTCGCAGGCGGTAGCCGCCACCGATCAGCCCATCGGCACCGGCAATGGCGCTGTCACTAGTTTCGCCCTGTTGAAACGCTACACTTCCGGGGCGCAAAGCTGGACCCGCGCCATCGCCAAGCCGGTCGCGGGAACCGTCCGTCTCGCCCTGAACGGGGTCGAGCAGATGGCAGGCTGGAGTGTCGATCTCGCCACCGGCGGCATCACCTTCGCCGCGGCCCCGGGCGCGGACGTCGCGATCACAGCGGGCTTCGAATTCGACGTCCCCGTCCGCTTCGACAGCGACACGCTCGACGTGACCCTCGATTTTGAGCGGCTCGGGTCAATCACCTCAATCCCCCTGCTGGAGATCCGCAGATGAAATCCCTCTCCCCCGCGCTGCAGGCCCATCTCGACGAGGGCACCACCACGCTCGCCTGGTGCTGGCGGATTTCGCGAGCCGATGGCGTGGCGCTGGGCTTCACCGATCATGATCGCGCATTGGCTTTTGACGGCACTGACTTTGAACCGGAGAGCGGGTTTGCCGCCTCGGAAATCCGTGCTGGCTCCGATCTCGCCGTCGACGCGCAGGATGCCACCGGCGCGCTGACTTCGGATCGCATCACCGAAACCGACATCATCGACGGCCGCTGGGACAATGCGGCGGTCGAACTGTGGCGGGTGAACTGGGCGGACACAAGCCAGCGCGTGCTTTTGCGCCGGGGTGCGGTGGGGCAAATCCGACGCGGGCGCATGGCGTTTGTCGCGGAGGTGCGCAGTCTTGCCCATTTCCTCGGCCAGACGGTCGGGCGGACGTTTCAGGCGGGATGCGACGCTGTACTTGGCGATGTGCGCTGCGGCATCGATCTGGAAAACGCGATCTACAAGGGCACGGGCATCGTCACCGATCTCCTACGCGACCGAGCGTTCATGGCCTCGGGGCTGTCCGGGTTTGATGCGGGCTGGTTCACGTCTGGCACCTTGACCTGGACCAGCGGCGCGAACGTAGCGCGCATCACCGAAGTGCTGGCGCATGGGCTGGATGGAAGCATCGCCAGCCTGACCCTGCTGGAAGCGCCAGTGCGCGCCATCGCCGAGGGCGACAGCTTCATCGCGTGGGCGGGCTGTGACAAGCGCATCGCGACCTGCGGCGCGAGGTTTGCCAATACGGTGAATTTCCGCGGCTTCCCGCACATCCCCGGCCAAGACGCGGTGCTGCGCTATGCCAGCCAGGACGGCGGCCATGAAGGAAACGTGCTGTGACAGCTGCCAATGATGCACTGGTCATTGCTACTGCCCGCAGTTGGCTTGGCACGCCCTATCACGATCAGGCGAGCCTGCGCGGGATCGGCTGCGATTGCCTCGGCCTCGCGCGTGGTGTCTGGCGCGAGGTTGTCGGCGACGAGCCATTTCCCATTCCCCCTTACAGCCGGGATTGGGGCGAGACCGGTCCGCGCGAGGTGCTGGCGGAAGGCGCGCGCCAGATGATGCCGGAAATCACGCCCACCGAGGTTCGGCCCGGCACGCTGATCCTGTTTCGCATGGCCCCGCGCGCCATCGCCAAGCATGTCGGGATCCTGACGGCACCTGACCGTTTCATCCACGCCTATGAACGGCTGGGCGTCGTCGAGGAAGTCCTCACCCCGATTTGGCAGCGGCGGATCGCTTTCGCCTTCCTGTTCCCACAAGACTGAGACCCCACACATGGCAACACTTGTTCTCGGCGCCGTCGGCTCCGCGATTGGCGGTGCATTTGGCGGAGCCATCCTCGGCTTTTCTGGTGCGGCAATCGGTGGCTTCATCGGCTCCACAATCGGGTCGGTGGTCGACAACTGGATTGTGTCGTCCCTCGCCCCGGCCCAACGCATCGAGGGCGCGCGGCTGGACAGCTTGCGCATCACGTCCTCGACTGAAGGGGCGGTGATCCCGCGCCTGTTCGGCCGGATGCGCATCGGCGGCAACATCATCTGGGCCACGGATTTCCGCGAAGAGGTCAACACAACTAGCCAGGGGGGTGGCAAAGGCAGCGGACCGAAGGTCACCACGACCGAGTATCTCTACTTCGCGTCCTTCGCTGTCGCGCTCTGCGAAGGCGAAATCACTGGCATTGGTCGGGTCTGGGCCGATGGCAAGGCGATGGACCTGACGGGGGTCACCTGGCGCTGGTATCCGGGCGACGAGGTGCAGGCGCCCGATCCGTTCATTTCCGCCAAGATGGGCGCGGCCAACACCCCGGCCTATCGCGGCACCGCCTATGTCGTGTTCGAGGAACTCGACCTCAGCGCCTTCGGCAACCGCCTGCCGCAGATCAGCTTCGAGGTGTTCCGCCCGCTGGCCGATCCCGGCACCGCCGAAGGGCTGGTGAAGGCCGTGACGATGATCCCGGCATCGGGCGAATTCACCTATGCGACCGCCCCGGTCAAGAAGACCACCGGTTCTGGCGGCGCGACCGTGGCCGAAAACCTGAACGCGATCACCGACACCGCCGACATCGTGGTGGCGCTGGACCGGCTGCAATCTCTGGCCCCCGCAGTGGAAAGCGTGAGCCTCGTGGTGGCATGGTTCGGTGATGACCTGCGCGCCGGGAACTGCAAGGTTCGCCCCGGCGTAGAGGTGGCCACCAAGACCACGACGCCATCGTCTTGGTCCGTGAACGGTGTCGCACGTGCAGAAGCGTTTCTGGTGAGCCGCGACGCAGAAGACCGCCCGGTCTATGGCGGCACGCCTGCGGATTTCGCGGTTGTGCAGGCGATCCACGAAATGAAGGCGCGCGGGCTGCGGGTCACATTCTATCCCTTTCTGCTGCTGGACGTGCCACCCGGCAATACCAAGCCCAATCCCTACAGCGCCAATTCCGCCACCGCTGGCCAGCCCACATTCCCCTGGCGCGGCCGGATCACTTGTTCCCCGGCGGCTGGCTTTGCGGGTTCGGTGGACAAGACCGCCACCGCTGCCACGCAGGTATCGGCGCTCTTTGGCACGGCGACACCGGCGAATTTCAGCGTGTCGGGCACCACTGTCGGCTGGACCGGCCCGGTCGGGGAGTGGGGCTTGCGCCGAATGATCCTGCACTATGCGCATCTCTGCAAAGCGGCCGGGGGCGTCGACGCCTTTCTCGTCGGCTCGGAAATGCCCGGCCTGACCACAATCCGCTCGGGCGCCAGCACCTATCCTGCCGTCGCTGCCTTCAAGAGCCTCGCCGCCGATGTGCGCGCGATCCTCGGCGCTGGGCCCAAGATCGGCTATGCCGCCGACTGGTCGGAATACTTTGGTCACCACCCTGCCGATGGGTCGGGCGACGTGTATTTCCACCTCGACCCGCTCTGGTCGGACGCCAACACCAACTTCATCGGCATCGATAACTACATGCCGCTGTCGGATTGGCGTGACGGGTTCGATCATGCCGATGCAGCACTTGCGCCTGCGATCTATGACCGCGCCTATCTGCAATCCAACATCACCGGCGGCGAGGGGTTTGACTGGTTCTATGCCAGCGCCCTTGATCGTACCGAGCAAAACCGCACGCCGATCACGGACGGTGGTGTCGGCAAACCATGGGTCTACCGCTTCAAGGATTTGCGCGCCTGGTGGCAAAACCCGCATTTCAACCGACCCAGCGGAGTCGAAAGCGGGACGCCGACGGCATGGGTGCCGCAGTCGAAGCCGATCTGGTTCACCGAACTCGGCTGCCCGGCCATCGACCGGGGCACCAACCAGCCCAATGTCTTCTTCGACCCAAAATCGTCAGAGAGCTTCACGCCCTGGTTCTCGCGCGGCTGGCGCGATGATGCGATCCAGCGCGCCTATCTGGAGGCGACTTGTCTGTTTTGGGGCACCCCGGCGAACAATCCGGTGTCCTCGGTCAATGGCGCGCGCATGGTGCACGTCCCGGAATGCGCCGCCTGGACCTGGGATGCACGGCCCTATCCGTTCTTCCCCGAACTGACCGATGTCTGGACCGACGGCCCGAACTGGCGGCTCGGGCATTGGCTGACCGGGCGGCTGGGCGCGGTGTCGCTGGCGGCATTGGTGCGCCATCTCTGCCTGCGTGCCGGAATGCCCGAGGAATTGATCGACGTCTCCGGCCTCTGGGGCGCGGTCGAGGGCTATGTGATCTCGGCGCTGGAGGCCCCGCGCGCCTCGATTTCCACACTGGCCCGGCATTTCGGCTTCGATGCGGTCGAGAGCGAGGGGCGGATCAAGTTCCTGATGCGCGGCCGCATTGCCGGTCTGACCATTACGCCCGACAGCATGGTCGCACCAGCCTCAGCGCAGGGCGACGTGATGGAACTGACCCGCGCGCAGGAAACCGAACTGCCGCAGGCGCTGAAATGGCAGGTCGCACGCGCCGACGAGGATTATGACGCGGCACAGGTCGAGGCGCGCCGCATCACCGTCGACACCACCCGCATCGCCTCGGAAAGCTTCCCGATGGCGATCCCGCCAGAGGAGGCCGAACGCCGCTGCCGTCGTGCGCTGATGGAGGCATGGGTTGGGCGGGAAAGTGCGGTGTTCCGTCTGCCGCCCTCACGTCTGGCGCTGGATCCCTGCGATGTGATCCTGCTCGACCACGACGGCCGCCTGACAGAAATGCGGCTGGTGTCCATCGCCGACTCCGACCTGCGCAGCATTGATGCGGTGCGGCAGGACCGGGCGGTCTATGATCTCCCGCCGGGAGAACCGCGCCCGGCCACGCTGTCGACGCCCACAGTGTTCGGCGCGCCCGACATCGTGCTGCTGGATTTGCCACAGCTGCGCGAGGACCAGCCCGCGCACCGGCCCGTTGTCGCAGCCCATGCCAAACCATGGCCGGGTGAGCTTGCGGTCTACCGTAGCGCAGCGACAGACGGCTTTACCCTGCTGACGACCTTCAGCTCACGGGCGCGCATTGGCGTTCTGGCGGCAGATTTCTTTGCTGGGCCAGTGTCACGTTTCGATCTCGGCAATCCGCTGGTGGTCGATCTCTATTCCGGCACGCTGGAAAGTGTCACGGATATCAGCCTGCTGGGTGGTTCCAACGCGCTGGCCGTTGAGACCGGCGCTGGGCAATGGGAAATTGTCCAGGCGGGCACGGCCGAACTGATCGCGCCGAGACGGTACCGGCTGACTCGATTGCTGCGGGGCCAGCGCGGAACAGAAGGGGCCATCGTCAGCGTGGTGCCGACCGGCGCGCGGGTGGTCGTGCTGGATACGGCCATGGCCCCCTTGCCGGTCTCCGAAGCCGACCTTGGCTTGCCATGGAACTGGCGCATCGGACCGGCATCAAAACCGGTCAGCGACGAGACCTTTGTTGCCACCAGTTTCACGCCCGAGGGCGCTGGGCTGCGGCCGTTTTCGGTCGGCCATGTCGAACAGCCGTGGCGCATCGCTCGCAGCCCGGGCGATCTGACGATCCGCTGGACGCGCCGGTCGCGATCCCTTGCCGCCGACACCTGGGGCGCGGGCGATGTGCCGTTGGCCGAGGACAGTGAAGCCTACGAGGTGGAAATCTGTGATGGCGGGGCCGTCAAACGCACACTGACCACCACGACGACCTCTGCCCTCTACACCGCCGCCCAGCAGGCTGCCGATTGGGGCGCACCCTTCGGCCCCGGCCAATCCCTCGTCCTCCGCATCTACCAGCTCTCCGCCCTGATCGGCCGGGGCGCTGGGCGATCTGTCACGCTAACCTTCTGAAAGCAGGATCATGTCCGACATCACCACCCATCTCCTGCTGCCCTACATCCTGGCATCGCAGGCGCAGAAGCATGTCACCCACAACGAGGCGCTACGGCTGCTGGATGCCATGGTCCAGCTGTCGGTCCTCGACCGAACACGCACCGCCCCACCCGTCAGCCCGACCGACGGCGACCGGCATATCGTGGCCTCGGGCGCGAGCGGACTGTGGGTCGGCTGGGATCTGAACGTCGCCTCCTGGGTCGACGGGATCTGGATGCGGCTGGTCCCGCGCCCGGGCTGGCTGGCGTGGATCGCAGACGAGGCGGCCTTTGTGGTCTGGAACGGCAGCGCCTGGGATCCGGTTGGCGAACCGGTGGATGTGTCGGATGCAGTGTTCAGCCTGGTGAACGGCGCCGATCCGACCAAGAAGGCGCTGTTCTCACTATCAGGCATCACCACCGGCACGACCCGCACTTTCACGCTGCCGAACACCTCCAGCGAGTTGGCGATCCTTGCAGGCACGCAGACCTTCAGCGGCAACAAGACCTTCTCCGGTACCGTCACCGCCTCGGGCACCGTCACAGTTTCGGCGGCTGCGGCAACCATCGGCACGGCGACGACGACGGCGACCTATGGGATGGGAACAGGGGCCACAACCACCAGCATCACCAAGACCTTGAACCTCGGCACTGGCGGGGGGTCCGGGTCGACCACGGTGGTGAACATCGGGTCTACCACCGCTGGCGCGGGCGGGATGACCGTGGTGAACACGCCGACTGTCACCTTTGCAAATGCGGTGACGCAGGTCGGCATGCCTCAGGCAAACCTGACTGCGCAGCTGCTCGGCCTCGGTGGCGCAACCGCCGACAGCTACAACCGTCTGTCGATGAACACGCCCGCCGTGCTCTTGAACAACGCCGGGGCCGGGATCGAGGCGACCGTCAACAAGGCAGCTATCGGGAACGATGCGGCCTTCGCCTTCAAGACCGGATTTTCGGCACGGGCCCTCTTCGGGCTGCTCGGCAGCGATGATGTCACGCTGAAGGTCAGCCCGGATGGCGCGAGCTATTTCGACGCGCTGATCGCCGACCGCGCCACCGGCCGGATCAGTTTCCCCGCAGGTGTCGCGCTTGCCGGGCTTGCGGCCGATCCGGCCTCGCCCGCCGATGGCTGGCTCTGGCACAATGCAAGCACCGACCAATTGCGCGCCCGGATCGGAGGCATGACCCGCATCCTCGCCGATCAGGATGTACCCTGGCTCGCCCCGGCCGCCGGTGACTATGCCCTCAGCACCACCGGCGCGGGTGGGGCCGCCACCGGCACATTGGCAGGTGCCGCGAACCGGATGGATATCTTCCCCTTCATCCCGCGCGACGACCTCACCCTCGACCGCCTCGCCGTGAACGTCACCACGCTGATTGCCGGGGCGCTGGGCAAGATCGTCGTCTACAGTTCGGACGCGACCGGCCGACCGGGGACCCTGCTCCTCGAGACCGTCGATCTCGATTTCTCCACCGCTGGGGTCAAAGCGGCGACCGTGGCCCTCACCCTGCGCCGCGGCATCACCTGCTGGCTCGGCATCCGGCACTCCTCCACCGCCACGCTTTCGGCCTGGGCCGCGACCGCGACGCCGGACCTGAACGGCGGGTCGCCGGTCACCACCGCGCGCAAGGTGCTGCGCCGCACGCTGGCCTATGCCACCGCCGCCCCGGCCTCCTGGGGTTACCTCGCCTCGGAGACCAACGCGGGCCCCGGCACGGCGATCTGGCTGCGGGCCGCCTGACGAACATCATCGGATTTTGAAAGGAACCCGCCCATGGCCGACACCACCGACCGCGGCATCACCATCAACCGGACGCTGGCCTGGACCATGCTGGTCTCGGTCGCCGGGCTGATCTGGTGGGGCGGAGGCACGCTCGCTTCCCTCCAAGGTGCGGCCGAGCGCCTGACCGCCGCCCTGATGGAGACCCGCGAGATGATCCTCGCCGAACGCGCCAGTTCCACCCAGCTCGAGGCGCGCGTCCGGGTTCTCGAGACCGGCGCCGCCCGCCAGGACGTGCGGTTCGACGCGCTCTCCGCCTCGATCGACGAGCTGAAGCAGCAGGCCCGCCAGACCAACGATCTGCTCCGGGACCTGACCCAGCGACCGTAGCGGACGCAGCAGCCTCTACCGATCCACCCACACCCGCCGCTGGCGGGTTTTTTCATGCGCCGCCCTGGGGCGAAAGGAGCCTTCCAATGACCACCGACACCACCGAACCGATCCGCGACATGCAGCGCGCGCTGGAAACCCTCGGCCACTCTCCCGGCGCCATCGACGGGCTCTGGGGCCTGCGCACCGCCCGCGCCCTGAAATCCCTGCTCGCCGCCAACGGCCGCGCGGCCTCCCTGGTTCCGCCCGGTCCCCTGCCCTGGATCACCGAGGCCAAATCCGCGCTCGGTCGCCATGAGGCCCGCGACCGCTCCTGGCTGATGGACTGGCTGAAGCGCGATGGCCGCAGCCTCGGCGATCCTTCGAAGAACCCGTGGTGCGGCGATTTCGTGGAAACCTGCATCCGCGTCGCCCTGCCCGACGAACCGCTGCTCGGGGCGCTGGGCGCCAACCCGTACTGGGCGCGGAACTGGCTGATGTTCGGGCAGGAGGTGACCCCGATCCCCGGCGCCGTGCTGGTCTTCGAACGCGGCTCCGGTGGCCATGTCGGCTTCGCCGTTGGTCAGGATGATACGCATTTCTACGTCCTCGGCGGCAATCAGTCTGATGCCGTCACCATCGCCCGCATCGCCAAAACCCGCCTCCTCGGCGCGCGCTGGCCTGCGACGGTTCCTCCGCGCGCCCAGCGCCTGCCGACAATGAAGCGCGGCGAATACCTCACCACCGCCAATGAAGCCTGAAAAGGAGACTTCCCCATGCTGAAACCTGCCATCCTGGCACTCCTGCGCCAGATCCTGACCGTCGCGGGCACTGCGCTCGTCGCCAAAGGCTACATCCAGGCCTCCGACGTCGAGCCGGTGATCGGGGCGCTCATGACCATCGGGTCGGTGGTCTGGTCCGTCGCCGACAAGCGGGGCCGCTGACAAGCCAAGGAGTTAAGAATGCGCAATCAAAAGTTCGATGGCTTGCCACGCGGGCCGCCCGCCAGCCCCAAAAGGCTGCAAGCAATCGGTCCTGGCCGATCAACCATTTTTAGTGATTGGGCCTTATGTCACTGCCTCGACGTTCAGCCACTCCATGAATGCTCGTGCCCCTTCCTGCAGTTTTCGGTCTGTTGGGACATGCACACAAAGTGCGTCGGGAGACTCCACGGACAGTCTGGAAACCGAAACCAGACGACCATCCAGCATGGGCAGGCGAACTGCAAAGCTCCACCCAAGGACCAGGCCCATTCCCTGCATCGCGGCGTCCACAGCGTTATTGTAAGTCCCAAATGAAAGTCGAGTTGGGTATCGTGGACTTGAACCATGCTTGTCCAGGAATCCGGGCCAGTCCATCCAATCGAAACCACGTTGGTCGAAGTGGATCAACTCAGCATCGGAAATGTCATCCACATGCCAAGGTCTTGGCTTGCGGGCAGCATAAGAAGGGCTGCAGACTGCGTGAATTCTGTCAGTTGCAAGGACTTTCGACTGTAGCCGGGTGCCAGCGACCTGCCCGTAGGCGACTGCAAGATCGAATTCGTCTCCTTCGGTCGGGTTGGTCGAGGTGAGGATGCGCAGTTGCAGGTCGGGATGCGCATTCTGAAATCGGGAAAGCCGTGGCATCAGCCAATGGGCTGCCAGACAGAATTCGACAGCAATCGTAACGATCGCCTGACCTTTGCGAAGTGAGGTTGCCGCTTTTCCGATGCGGTTCAACGCGGGATTCACCTCTTCGGCAAATCGCCTTCCGGCGGTGGTCAGCACGACATCGTGGCGCCGCCGCTCAAAAAGTGCGTGGCCCAGATGCTCCTCCAAAGAGCGTATCTGACGGCTGACTGCGGCCTGCGTCAGGTTCAGCTCGGCTGCGGCCCGGGTGAAGCTGCCATGATGACACGCAGCCTCGAAGGCGGCCAGCGTACCCAGTGGCGGCAGGCGATTGCGGAGGTTAGGTATTCTCATTCATTATACCTGACATCTGGATCATCGTTTGCCCAGAGAATTCTGAAATCGCTAGTCTGGCTCAACGACAGGAGATGGCGATGGCGAATGATCAGGAATGGCAGCATTATCCACCGAGCGCACGCCCGGCCGAGGGGGCGCCCAATATCCTTCTGGTGCTGACCGACGATGTGGGCTTTGGCGCCTGTTCAACCTTTGGCGGCCTGATCCCGACGCCGCATCTGGATGCCGCCGCCTCACGAGGCCTGCGCTACAACGCCTTCCATACGACGGCCATGTGCTCTCCGACCCGGGCGGCGCTTCTGACCGGGCGCAACCATCACTCCGTGGGGTTTGGCGCGATCAGCAATTACTCTGTCGATGCCCCAGGCTATACGTCCATCCTGCCGAAATCTGCGGCCTCGGTGGCGCGGCTTTTGCGCGATGCGGGCTATGACACGGCAATGTTCGGCAAGAACCACAACACGCCGGAGTGGGAGGCGGGGCCTCTGGGGCCCTACGACCGCTGGCCACTGGGCCTCGGGTTCAACTATTTCTACGGCTTCAACGCGGCGCAGACCGACCAGTTCAGTCCGGCGCTGGTCGAGAACCTGAACCCGATCCGCCCGGCCCGCTACCCGGATTATCACCTTGACCGCGATCTGGCTGACCGGCTGATCCACTGGAGCCGCGTTCAGCGCGCCATGCGTCCCGACCACCCGTTCTTCGCCTATCTCGCCCCCGGCACGCTGCACGAGCCGCACCAGGCCCCGCCGGATTGGCTGGCCCGCTTCGAAGGCGCATTTGATCAAGGATGGGACGCCGCACGGGAAGAGATCTTTGCACGGCAAAAGGCCATGGGCCTCCTGCCCGATCACGCCGTCCTGACCCCGCGCCCGGCCTATCTGCCCGCCTGGGACAGCCTTTCCCCTGAGGCCCGCGCCTTCCATGCCCGCCAGATGGAGGCCGCGGCCGCCCAGCTGGCACATTGCGACCACCAGTTCGGGCGTATTCTGGCCGCGCTCGACGAGGATGGGCGGCTTGAGAACACGCTGATCTTCTTCGTTCAGGGCGACAATGGCGCTTGTCAGGAATACCAGCACGGCAACACGAATTACGACCTTTACGGCGTCGTTACCGAGACGCCCGAGCAGATGATCCCGAAACGCGATCTGGTCGGTGGACGGGACTATCACGGCACCTATCACCCGGGTTGGGGCTGGGCGATGAACACGCCCTTGGCCGAAAGCAAGCAGATCGCCTCGCATCTGGGCGGCATCCGCAACGGCCTCGTCGTGTCCTGGCCCAAGGGCATCGCGGCACGCGGCGAGGTGAGGGGCCAGTTCGGCCATGTCATCGACATCGTGCCGACGATCCTGGAGCTCATCGGGCTTGATCTGCCCAAGGCCGTGGATGGCCATGACCAGCAGCCGATCGAAGGCACCTCCCTGGCCTACAGTTTCGCCCATCCCACCGCCGCCGAGGCCCATGACGAACAGTATTTCGAGATGCTGGGCAATCGCGGCCTCTACCAGCGCGGCTGGATGGCTTCGACCATCCCCGAACGGCCGCCCTTCGGCGACACCTCGGGCCTGACGCCGTTGACCTATGACTGGGGGCTGTACGACCTGACGCGGGACTGGTCGCAATCGACCGACATCGCGCCGGACCACCCCGAGCGGTTGGCGGCCCTTCGGGCGCGGTTTGAGGAATGCGCCCTGCGCTATGGCCTGTATCCCATCGCCAATGATCAGGTGGCGCGCCTCAACCATGACTTCCGCCCCCGCCCCCTGACCGGAGAGGGCCCGCGCGCCTATCCCCCGGGCGAGACGCGCTATCGCAACGCGGCCTTCCCCGAGATGTTGCCGGGCTGGCAGGCCGAGGCGCTTGTCGAGATCACCGCCCAAGATGCGACCTTCCCGATCCTCCATTCCGGCAGCCGCTTTGGCGGGGCCGATATGGTGGTAAAGGGTGCGGCGGTCTTCACGCTGAACCCCACGGGAAGGCCCGAAGACCGCGTGACTCTGGCGACAGCCAAACTGGCACCCGGCATTCACCGGATCGGCGTCAAGTTCGGCCCTGCACGGCCATCGGAGGTTGTGATGACCTGCGACGGGGTCGAGGTTGCCCGGGCTGTTGCCGACAAATTTCCCTCGCCCATGAATCCCGAAACCTTCGTCGGCGCCCCCGCAATTGATGACGAGGCGCCTGTTCCCGCAAGTGGCGGCAGGCTCCTGCGGCTGACGGTCACTCCGGGGCGGGCATGAGTGACATGGTGCGCCTTCCGGGAGGAGCCTTCCTGATGGGGTCCGATATCGGCTACCCCGAGGAGGCCCCGGTCCGCAGCGCTGAGGTCGGCCCCTTCGCCATCGACCGCTTTCCAGTGACCAACGCCGATTTTGCAGCCTTCGTCGCCGAGACCGGCCATATGACCGAGGCAGAGATCAGCCCGAAGATCGAGGATTTCCCCGACGCGGACCCCGCGCTTCTGCTGCCGGGCTCGGCGGTCTTTTCCCCCAGTCCACCGGGTGCTCCGGCCCTCCCCTGGTGGCAATTTCGCCTAGGTGCCTTCTGGCATTCCCCCGAAGGCCCGGGTTCCTCAATCGAAGGGCGTATGGATCATCCGGTGGTCCATGTCGCGCTATCCGACGCCATGGCCTATGCGGATTGGGCGAGGAAATCCCTGCCGACCGAGGCCGAATGGGAATATGCCGCGCGCGGCGGGCTTGAGGGTGCCTTTTTTGCATGGGGTGACGAACTGCGCCCCGGGGGCCGCGCGATGGCCAACCACTGGCAAGGCGCCTTCCCCTTCGGCGAGGAGCGCGTCCGCACCACGCCGGTCGGGCAGTTTCCGCCCAATGGCTTTGGACTTTTTGACATGATCGGCAACGTCTGGGAATGGACGGTGACGCTTTGGAAGGGTGGCAGGGGCTGTTGTTCACCCGAAGCCCGGAATGCAGCCCGGGTGATGAAGGGCGGCTCTTACCTCTGCGCCGAGGATCATTGCCGCCGCTATCGCCCCGCCGCCCGCCACGCCCAGGACCCGCTGACATCGACGGGCCATCTGGGCTTTCGTTGTATCACAAGAGGTTAGGCTGTTCCGATCAGCGCCTTGACCTCACAGAAATCATGGATGCCATAGGCACCATATTCACGCCCGTTGCCTGACTGCTTGTAGCCGCCGAAGGGCGCGAAGGTGTCCCAATCCGGGTAGTTCAGATGCACCTGCCCGGCCTGCAGCCGTTTGCCCACGGCCAGCGCTTCGTCAGCGGCACCTTGCACATAGGCGGCCAGACCATAGGGGCTGTCATTGGCCATCGAGACCGCTTCGTCGACCGTATCATAGGGCAGAATGGCGAGGACCGGCCCGAAGATCTCTTCCCGCGCGATGGTCATATCCGGGGTCACGTCGCCAAAAACGGTCGGGCGCACATAGTGGCCGCGCGCAACGCCATCGGGCAGGCCCGGGCCACCGGCCACAAGGGTTGCACCTTCGGAAACCCCCTTTTCGATCATCGACTGGATGCGCTGCCACTGGGCATGGCTGATCACCGGGCCAAGTTCGGCGGGTTGGATCGCCACTGCCGCAACACGCGCAATTTCCAACGCCTGAGGCATCTGAGCGCGCGGGACGAACATCCGCGTCGGGGCATCGCAGCTTTGCCCGGCGTTGCCGAAGCATCCCGCCACGCCTGCCGACACCGCCGCATCCAGATCGGCGGAAGGCAGGATGATATTGGCCGACTTCCCACCCAACTCCTGCGCCACCCGCTTCACCCCCGGCGCCGCCGCCAAAGCCACCGCCACCCCCGCGCGGGTTGAGCCGGTAAAGCTGACCATATCAACCTGCGGGTGGGCGGAAAGGGCGGCCCCAACTTCGGGGCCGGTGCCATGGATCAGGTTGAATACCCCGTTCGGCACACCTACCGCATGACAGATTTCGGCAAAGATCACCGCCGAGAGGGGCGCGAGTTCGGAAGGCTTCAGCACCATGGTGCAGCCCGAAACCAAGGCAGGCGCAACCTTGCAGGCGATCTGGTTCATCGGCCAGTTCCATGGGGTGATCAGCGCGCAAACGCCGATGCCTTCGCGGATCAGGACCGTGCTGCCCTGCCGGTCTTCCCAAGTGAAGGTCTTGGCGGCGGCCAAAGTGCTTTCCAGATGCACCTTGCCAGCCCAGGTCTGCGCCTCACGCGAGAAGGCCGGAGGAGCGCCCATTTCCAGGGTGATGGCGGCGGCGATGTCATCCGCGCGACGGTCATATTCAGCAATCACCGCCTCCAGAAGCGCAATCCGGTCAGCCAAGGGCAGGGCCCCGCGCGCGAAGGCCCCGCGGGCCGCCCGAACGGCGCGGTCCGCATCCACTGCACGTCCCAAGGCAAGGTGACCGATCACCTCCCCCGTCGCAGGGTTTTCGACCGGCATCGTATCATGATCGGCCGAAGGAGACACCCATTGGCCGTCGATGTAGAAGTGGTTCAGATGTTGCATAGTGTCCTCGTTCAATCCCGAAGCAGGCGGTCGGCGATCAGGGCCAGAAGGGCGATGGCAAAGCCTGCGACCAGCCCCAGCCCCAGATCCGCCTTGCCAAGCGCGATGAAAACTTGCTGGCCAAGGTCTCGGGTGCCAACCAAAGCCGCGATTACCAGCATCGAGATCGCCGCCATGATGGTCTGGTTGATGCCAAGCCGGATCACCGGGCGGGCCAGAGGCAGCTTCACCTGCCACAGCAACTGGCTGCGCGTGGCCCCCATCTGCACCGCCGCCTCGACCAGAGCGGGCGAGACATTGCGCAGCCCATGCTCGACATAGCGCATCGGCGGGACGATGGCGTAAAGCATGATGGCGATGAGCGCGGTGAATTCTCCGACCCGGAAAAGCATCAGCGCCGGGATCAGGAAGACGAATTGCGGCATGGTCTGCAGCGCGTCGTTGATGGGCCGCAGAATGGCCGAAGCACGATCATTCTCGGCCGCCAAGAGGCCGAGCGCGCCACCGATCAGCACGCAGAGCACGACGGCGAGCGCGGTCAGATAGGCCGATTGGGTGAAGGCGGCCCAAAGCCCCCCGAAGATGATCAATCCCAGCGCACCCGAAGTCATGGCAAAAAGACGCGGGCCGCCTGAAGCCCATGCGGCGACCAGGGCCATGGCAACAACGCCCGGCCAAGGGAACCGTGTGATTCCCGTCGCCAGAGCAAGGCCAACGAAAAGGATCGCAATGGCCAGCGTGGGGGTTCGCCGCCACAGGATGAAAGCGCCCCCTGCAAAGACGATTGCATAGGCTGCAATCATCCACGGCATCAGGGTAAAGCCCCAGACCGTCGGTGTCGCAGCGCCCAACAGGCCGATCCGCAGCGGCAGCATCAACCCATAGTTCAGACCGTCCCGCAGGGCCGCAAAGAACGGTCCGGTCGCAACCACGAAATCCATCAGCGTTGCGTCGATGCTTCTGGCAAGATTGCGCCCCAAGGCGTCGGGCAGGAATGTGACTTCCGGCAGGATCAACCTTGTCACAACACCTGCTATGACGAACGCGCCAAAGGCGATCCGGAACTTCTTCTGCCCCAGGATCGTGGTTCTGCCCGGGCTGGCAAAGCCGAGCGTGATCCGGTCGAGCAGGATGGCCATGGCCACGATCACCAGACCCGACATCAGGCTGCGCCCCAATTCAGCGCCGCGCATGGCTGAAAGTACCTCCCAGCCGATGTCGTTGAACCCGCCGATGACCGCCACGATAATGACCATGCTCAGGGATGCCATGACAGTCTGGTTCACGCCCACCAGCAACTGACTGCGCGCTGCCGGTACTTTGGCCAGCCAGAAGAGTTGCCCGCTCGTCGCCCCGCACATCTGGGCCGCTTCAACAACTTCGGCGGGCACACGGGCCAAACCAAGGATCGTATTGCGGACCATCGGTGGGACGGCAAAGACCACACCTGCAACCAGTCCCGGCGCGGGGCCAAAACCGAACAGAATCAGGAGCGGGATCAGATAGGCGAAGGCCGGGAGCGTCTGCATGACATCAAGCGCAGCAACTGTCGCAGGCTCGATCCGCGGCCAGCGATGGGCTGCGGCACCAAGGGCGAAGCCGATCAGCACTGCGGGGGGAAGCGACATCAGCACGATGGCAAGGGTGTTCATGGCTTGCGGCCAATAGCCTCCAGCCACGATTCCTGCCTGCGCGATGATGGCCACGACGGCAAGTTGCCAGCCAGAGGCCCTGAGGGCCAGAAGCACAACGATTCCGGCGAGTGCGGGCCACGGAAGCCATTCCAGCGCAGCACGCAAACCCCGCAATGGCAGGTCCAACCCCGCCGCCAGCGCCCGCCCCGGCCCCTGCAGGATATCGAAAACCGGCAATGCCCACGTGTTCAGCACATCTGCCAAAGGCAGGGTCCAGCCCTGCGGAAAGGCTGCAAGCCAGGGCAAGAATGGGCTTGCGAGCACAAGAGCCAGACAGAACAGGAAAAGCAGAAGCCAGCGGAACAAGGGGGAAGCCATCTCAACCCACCTCTGCCAGCGTGGCAGCCTCATGCCCCAGGACGGCGAGAATGCGGTCAGCCGCGACATAGCCACCGGGGTATCGTCCGGCCGGGAGAACGCGGAAATGGCGATGCCCGGCGCCAATCTTTGACATCAGGGCCTCAAGTGGCTGGTCTGCCGAGATTTCAGCCGTCGCCTCGCTCATGGGGGCGGCAACCGCAAGATCGCCCGCACGGATCACACGCGCCAACGCCACTTCGGCTGTGAATTCGGCGACGTATTCGTCGGCGGGAGAGAGGAGAATCTCTGCTGGCGTGCCAATCTGGATGATCCGGCCATTTCGCATCAGTGCAATGCGATCCGCCAGGCGACAGGCTTCCATGATATCATGCGTGATGAAGACGATGGTCTTCTTCAGTTGATCCTGAAGGCGCAGGAATTCATCCTGCATCTGACGGCGGATCAGGGGATCCAACGCTGAAAACGGTTCGTCGAGAAACCAGAGGTCCGGCCCGACTGCAAGACTGCGCGCAATGCCCACACGTTGCTGCTGACCACCGGAAAGTTGACTCGGGTAGGACGCCTCACGACCGTCGAGGCCAACCAGCCGGATCATCTCTCTTGCGCGGGCTTCCCGCTCGGCAAGGCCCATGCCCTGAAGTTTCAGCGGAAATGCGGTGTTTTCCAGAACCGTCAAATGCGGCAACAGGCCGAAGCTCTGAAAGACCATACCCATCTTGTGGCGGCGAATTTCGATCAACTCGCGCGGTGTCGCGGCAAGCAAGTCTTGCCCATCCAGTTGGATCGTGCCGTGGTTTGCGTCGATCAGACGCGAGAGGCAGCGCACGAGTGTAGACTTGCCCGAGCCTGAAAGGCCCATGATCACGAATATCTCGCCTTCATGCACATCGAAGCTGGCGTCGATCAGTGCGGGAAGATGGCCTTCGGCTGTCAGCCGTGCGGCGAGCAGTTCCGGCTCGATCCGGTAGCCTTTAGCGTCAAAATAGTAGTCGGGGCGCGGGCCGTAGACTTTCCAGACGTTTCGGCATTGAAGCTTCACGTTGCGGTGCCGGTCTATCGAGTTCTGGTCAGTTTCAGGCATGTCATTTTCCCGCAGAAGTTGAAAAAGGGATGGCACATGAGCCATCCCTCAATGCTTTCATCGAAAGTCACTTCACGTTGGCGTCGACCCATGGACGCCAGACAGCCTCGTTCTCGGCAATCCATTTGTCCGCTACCGCCTGAAGCGATTCTCCCTTTTCCGAGACGGCCAACATCATTTGTTGCTGCTGGTCGGTATCCATGCGGAAATCCGTGAGAATGCCGTAGGCCGCTGGCCATTTGTCCTTCATGCCTGCCCAGACGACCTTATCCACCGGCGGCGGCACGATGCACCGTTCAAGGTTGGCCTGGTCGCATGGCGGCATATCGACCCAACCAACTTCAACATCGGCCAGAACGAAGTGCGGCTCCCAGAATGTCATCAGGAGTGGCGTGTTGCCCGCCGCCGCTGCACGCAGTTCAGCCACCATGGCGCCCTCCGAGCCCGCCGGAATGGCTGTGTAGGGCATTGCATTGTCTGCCAGCATATTGGCCGAACGCGCGCCCCAATCCGCCGGATAGTCAAGGAACCGCCCATTGGGCAGGGTGTCCGGCGTCGCCAGCGCGGCAACGCAGGCTGGCTCCATCAGGGCATGCCAGTCGGGCAGACCGGGGCAGGCCTCGGCCGTGGCCTTGGTGTAGATCCACCCTTCGCGCGAGCGCAGGCCGAGGGTGCCGATATTCTCGATCAGGCCGGATTCGAGCGCCTTGGGGTAAACGTCTCCAACGTTCATCATCCAGATCTCGACCGACGCATCCAGCGTGCCGTCCGACAGGCCCGAGAATTGCGGAAAGTTGCCCGCAGTCACGTATTCAACCTTGTAGCCTGCCTTTTCCAGAATCCGGCCAGCAATCTGGGTCGAGATATTGTTTCCCGTCCATTCCAGCATGGCCATCTGAATCGTTTCATCTGCAGCCCCGAGCTCTGCTGCTTGCGAGGGCAAAGCAGAGAGCACGGCAATGCCCGCCAGCAGCGCGCGGCCGGTGGTGGTCGGAAGTGAAGTCAAGCGTGTCATTCGAATCTCCCTTTGAGGTTGGTGGCGCCCGTTGACCGGGCGTCCGATTGTTCAGAAGCGGATGCAGTAGCGGCCGGGCGCGGTTCCTTCGTGGAGCTCGCGCAGCGCGCGCGTTGCCTCGGAGAGCGGAATTTCGGTAACGGTCGCCATCAGCGGCCTTTCGGCCTGCAGTTTCATCAGCGCATCCATTTGCTTGCGCGTGCCCACCGAAGTGCCGGTGATATTCACGCCCGAGGCCGTCAACCACTCCTGGTTGAGCGGCACCGGTTTGGAAACCATTGCCGCCGAGATGATCCGCCCCCGCGGGCGGATCATCGTCACCATGGGTTCCCACGTCGCTGGGGTGGGGGCAAAGTTGACGCAGACATGGGCACTGCCGCGCTCGGCTTCGATGGCGTCGACATTCCCGCCATCGAGGACAATTGCCGCGCCATTGCGGGCAGATTGTTCGCGCTTGATCGGATCACGGTCGATGGCGATGACCTTTGCCCCACGGCGTTCGGCCAGTTGGACGGCATATTGACCAAGGCCGCCACAGCCGAAGATGGCGCAGCATTCCCCGGATTGGAGGTCGGCCCGGTCCAGCGCGCCGTAGGCCGTCAGCCCGGCACACATCAAGGGGGCCAGCGCCGCGGCATCCCCACCCGGAACCCGGGCGGCGAAACGGGCATCCGCAACGACATATTCCGCGAAGGTCCCCGGCACTTGCAGGCCGTGGGCCCGGTGCACCTGACAGAAATTCTCGAAACCCGCGAGGCATTCGGCGCAGGTGCCGCAGCTGTCGTGAATCCACGCCGCGCCAGCGCGGTCGCCGATCTTCCAGTCGGTCACGCCAGGCCCGATTTCGACCACATGACCAACACCCTCGTGCCCGAGAACAAAGGGGATCGGATCATCCGACGGGCGTACGTCACCGGTCCAGATGTGCACGTCGGTATGGCATACACCGCTGGTCTCCAGCTTGATCAGAATCTTGCCCGGTCCAGGCACCGGACGCGGAACCTCCTGAATCTCCAGCGGTTTTCCATACTGAACCAGCACGGCGGCAAGCATTGTTGCGCTCATCAAGGCATTCCTCAACTGTTACGGCCTCAGCCGTCGATTTCAGGATGTTCGGGCACCCTCTCCTCTTGGCGACCGTTGGGATGAAGCTTGCGCATTCGACACTTTCGAGTCAAACAAAAAATTATATGAGCATTTAATATTTTGTTCGGGTAGGGTGATCCTCATGACAAAGCCTCGGAAAAAAACCAGAATCGAAGACATTCGCCGCGAGGAACTGATCCAAGCTGCGCATCGTGTCTTCCTCGCTCACGGCATGGCTGGGCTGACAACCGCGCGAATCTGTGCGGAAGCCGGAATGTCACCCGGCATCCTCGCCTACTACTTCCGCGGCAAGGAGCATGTGCTCTTCGAAATGGTGCGCTACAACAACCGCATCCTGATGGAGGAAATCGTTGCCCGTTTGCGCCAAGCCCGCACCGGATGGGACAGGTTGCTTGCGATCATCGAGGGCAACTTCCCCGAAAGGGCCTATCACCGAGCGCAGGCAAGCGCCTGGGTTTCGGTTTGTTCGGCTGGTGGGGCCAATCCGGAATATGCGCGACTTCAGCGCACTTACAATCGGCGCCTCGCGTCGAATGTCGCCTCTGCCCTGCGTGGCAAGGTGAGCCAAGAGCGGGCCCGTCCCTTGATCCTCATGATCGGCGTGATGATCGATGGCCTGTGGTTGCGCAAGGCGGTGGATGAACCGATCACGCGCGATGAGGCCGTGGGCTTGATCCTCGCGCAGGTCTCGGTGACTTTGGGGCCGGACGTGGTAGAGGAACTCAGGCAGGGGCTCTGAGCCAGTCGGCCAACTGCCGGACAGCTGTGTGATGGTCGCGCTCCACCGAGATCACCATGTAGAAGGCTTCGCGTGGTTGCAGGCGGGGAAAAGGCAGGGCGACAAGGCTGCCATTTGCCAAGAGATCGGCCGTGTTCGATGACCAGCCGAGCATCACACCCAGTCCCGCCAATGCCGCCTGCGTCGCCTGTACATAATTGGTGAAACGCAAACCGGAGGACGCCGGTGCCGTCAGCCTTGCGTTCTTCAGGTACTCGCCCCAGCTCAGCCAGTTATCCTCGCCTGCATGGACATGCAGCAGGGGCATATCGGCCAGTTCAAGACCCTCATCTGCAATGCGGCGGGCAAGCGTGGGATGACCAACCGGCACGACGCTTTCCTCGAAAAGCTTTATCACCAGACCATCCGCCCAGTCGCCGAGGCCATATCGGATCGCCAGGTCGACCCCCGGCGTCAGGGCAGGTGCCCCCTGCGCCGTTGTCTTGACATTGACCGACAGGCTTGGGTGGTCGGCGTAAAAGCCGATCAGCCTTGGCATCAACCAATAGGTCGCGGTGCCCACAGAACAGGCCACGGTGACCGAACCCGGTGCCACCCGCTGCAGGGCCTGAATCTGCGCGATGGCATCGCCAAGCCGCCCCAGCCCCTCGGTCACAGCGCGATGCAGAAGGCGCCCAGCCTCGGTCAGGCTCGGCGGGCGCGTGCTGCGGTCCAGAAGTTGCGCTCCGATGTGGGTTTCCAACGCCTTGATTGCCTGACTGATCGCCGGTTGGCTGACGTTCATCTCCGCAGCCGCCCGCTGGAGACTGCCGGTGCGATGCACGGCCTCAAAAACCGAAAAGAGGCGCAAAGGCGGAAGGCGAGCAGGCGTCATCATAATCCACAGGTTATGTCATCTGTAGTTTTTACGGCGTTCCGCTTGCAGTTTCCAGCTTCTATTCTGGCTTCAGGGGGAGGGGAAACAGTGAGCGATTCCGCCAAAACAAGGAAAAATGAGCCATGAACATCGCAGTTGATACAGCAGTTATCCTGCAAGACAAGGGACTGCGCCTGCAGCTTCCCTCAGGCAAAGCAGGTTATTTCAACTACTACTGGCTGCGGGACAATTGCCCCAGTTCTTTCAGCGCCACAACACGCGAGCGCAGCTTCGACATCTTCCATCTGGCCGAAGCCCCCGTTGCCAGATCTGCGCGCCTTGATGGCGATGCGCTGGTGATCGACTGGGCGCATGAAGCGCACAGCACCCGCATGCCGCTGGCCTGGCTCGAGAGCTATGCCGAAGGCAAGCGGCGCGCCGATCCCGCCGACCTGCCCCGCCGGGCCTGGTACGGCGACCATTACGACAGCGTGGCGCGCTTCACGCATGCCGATCTGCTGTCGGACAAGGCCAAGGCACAGGCCTGGATTGAAGCGATAATCGTCGAGGGCGTGTCCATCGTTACCGGAATGCCGGACACGAACGAGGCGCTCACCGATCTGGTCAATGTGATGGGTCAGGTTCGTCCGACCTTCTTCGGCGATTATTTCGACGTCCGCACCCATATCAACCCGACCAACACCGCCTACACCTCGGCCGCTCTGGAACTGCATACCGACACCCCGGCGGAAGAGCATGCCCCCGGCGTCCAGTTCCTTCACATGCGCGCCAATACGGTCGAGGGTGGGCGCAACCTGTTCGGCGATGGCGTGGCGGCGGCCAATGACTTCCGCCAGATCTACCCGGAAGGCTTCCGCCTGCTGTCCACCATCGACGTGCCGTTCTTCTGCGAGCATGAGACCTATGACATGCGCAGCTATCAGCGGGTGATCGAGCTGGATCAGCACGGCGAAGTGTCGGGCCTGACGATCAGCCAGCACATGCTGGACCTGATCGACCTGCCCCAAGAGGTGCTGGACGATTACTACCCCGCCTTCTGCCGCTTCGGTAAACTGCTGCAAAGCGACAAATACATCATGCGTTTCACCCTTCAGGCTAGCGAGTGCATCGTCTTCGACAACCACCGCATCGTGCATGGCCGCGCCGCCTATTCCGCCACCAGCGGCAGCCGCTATCTGCGCGGTTGCTATGCTGACCGGGCCGAGATGCGCTCGACCTATCGCGCCTTGGTCAGCGAAGGCAGGTTCAAATGATGGAACGTCCCCTCGGGAGGACTCTGGAAGGTGTGGGGCTTTGGAACCTGCGCCTTGACCTCGCCGCTGCCTTCCGGATCTGCGCGGCGATGAACTGGCATGAATCGGTCGGCAATCACTTCAGCGCGGCGGTTTCCTCCGACGGCAAGCGTTTCCTGATGAACCCGAAATGGAAGCATTTCGGGTCAATCCGGGCCAGCGACCTGCTTTTGCTGGACGCCGACGACCCCGACGTGATGGACCGCGCCAACGCTCCTGACGCCTCGGCATGGACGGTGCATGGTACCATCCACCGCCGCTGCCCACAGGTGCGGGTGCTGATCCATGCCCATACGCCCTATGCCACAGCTCTTTCGACCCTGAAGGATCCGTCGCTGAAGCCGTTGGACAACAACACGGCGCGCTTCTATGGCGACCTTGCCATTGACGCAGGCTTCGGCGGGATCGCTGATGAGGCCGAGGAAGGTGAAAGGCTCGCCGCAGCGTTGGGCAACCACTCCTGCCTGATGATGGGCAATCATGGCGTCTCGGTCAGTGCCGAAACCGTGCCAGAGGCCTTCGAGAAGCTCTATTTCCTCGAGAAGGCCGCCCAGACCATGATGCTGGCCTATGCCAGTGGCCAGCCCCTGAACATCCTGTCGCCTGAGGTTGCCGAAAAGACCGCCGAGGGCTGGAAGGCCTATCGCGGCATGGCTTTCGAGCATTTTGAATACCTCAAGCGCCAGCTGGATCTGACTGATCCGAGCTGGCGGGACTGAACCTCCCTGGGCCCATTGGGCTGCCGGGCCTCAGGGCCCGGCTTTTTTCATTCCGCAACGCGAACCACGGTCCGGCCCTTGACGCCGCCCTTCAGGATCGCCTCGCCCACCGGGACGACATCGGCCAGCGCGACCTCTTCGATCATGCTTTCCAACAGGGCCATGGGTAGGGTTTCCGCAAGCCGCGACCAGGCTGCACGGCGGCGATCAAGCGGTTGCAGAACCGAGTCGATGCCCAGCAGGTTGACCCCCCGCAAGAGGAAGGGAATGACCGTCGCAGGCAGCGTCGCCCCACCAGCCAGACCAACGGCAGCGACCGAGGCACCGTATTTCATCTGCCCCAGCACACGCGCAAGCATCGCGCCGCCCACCGCATCGACACAGCCTGCCCACCGCTCGCCCTCCAAAGGCCGCTTGACGGTTTCGGCCAGTTCGCTGCGGTCGATCAGGGTTTTGGCGCCCAAGCGGCGCAGATAGTCGCCATGTTCCGGGCGCCCGGTAACGGCGGCCACCGGATAGCCCAAGGCATCCAGCAGGGCGACGGCGACTGACCCCACGCCGCCCGAAGCCCCCGTCACCAGAACCTCGCCCTGCCCCGGCGCAAGACCCTGCGCCTCCAGCGCCATGATGGCAAGCATCGCCGTCAACCCGGCCGTTCCGATCGCCATGGCCTGCCGAGTGGTCATGGCGGCTGGCAGATGCACCAGTTGGGCTGCATCGGCACGGGTGCGGGTGGCATAGCCGCCCCAACGCACCTCGCCGACCCGCCAGCCCGTCAGGATCACCCGGTCGCCCGGCTGGAACGCGGCACTTTCCGATGCCACCACCCGCCCCGCCAGATCAATGCCGGGGACATGCGGATATTGGCGAACCAGCCCGCCTTGTCCGGTCAGGCAAAGCCCGTCCTTGTAGTTCACGGTCGAATATTCGACATCCACCGTCACTTCGCCGGGGGGCAGCAGGTTGTCATCCAGCGTCTCGAATGACTGCGTAATGCGGTCGTCCGCCTTGCGGACGACGAGGGCTTGAAAACTCATGATATCTCCGGTTTTTCAGACGGTTTCGGCGGCGAAGCGCGCTTCGCGCCAAGCAATGGCGGGCTTGACGCCCTCTTCGGTCAGGATGCGCTTGAACGTGCGGGATTCCTCGGTGTCGGTCGTCTCGATCTCGACATCCAGATCCAGCGCTTGCCGCAGGGCACCTTCCAGACCCATGGCACCATAGCTGCGGTTGATGGCAAGCTTGGTCAGGCGCACGGCGTTGCCGTCCAGAAGGGCCGCACGGCGGGCCATATCATGGGCTTCGGTCCGAAGCTCCTCCGCGGGCACCACCGCGTTGACCAGCCCCATGGCCAGGGCGCGCGCGGCGGGAATGCGGTCATTGCCGAACAGCAGCATCTCCTTGGCCTGTTTCGGCCCGGTGATCCACGGCAGAAGCAGCGCCACGATGCCAGAGCCGAATTTCGGCTCGGGTTCGCCAAAGATCGCGGTTTCCGCTGCCAGGGTCACGTCGCAGGCCATTGCCAGTTCGAAACCACCGCCCAGAACATAGCCCTGCACCGCCGAAATCGTCGGCTTGGGGCTGTTCCAGAAGCGCATGATGATGTCGAAATCGGCCTGAAGCACGGCGCGCATCACGTCTGGCGCGGGGTTCGGCTCCATCTCGCCCAGATCGAAGCCGGACGAAAACGCCTTGCCCTCGCCCCGCAGCAGGATCACCCGAACCTCGGGATCGGCCTCGGCCAAATCCAGCGCGCCATGCAGGGAGACCACCATGTCGGCGGTGATTGCATTCAGCTTGCCCGGCCGGTTCAGCGTGATCTCGCCGATGGGCCCGGTGCGGCGGTAAAGGATATCAGTCATGGGTGGCGCTCCTTTCATGGGCGGCGACCGGGACGATCAAACTGTCAACGGCGACAACGCCACCCGGACCGACCAGAACCGGATTCATGTCGAGTTCAGCAATGAGATCGCCCAGATCGGCGGCCAGCGCGCCAAGCCGGACATAGGTGTCGATCAGCGCCGCGCGGTCGCAGGGCGCTGCGCCGCGCAGACCGTCCAACACGCGCGCCATCTTCAAGTCGGCGATGCGGCGTGCGGCCACGTCGCTGTCGACGGGAACCATGGCCAATTGGCTGTCTTTCAGCACCTCGATCCAGATGCCGCCAAAGGCCACCATGACGAAACTGCCGAATTGCGGATCACGCACCAGCCCGAAGGCCATCTCGACCTGCCCCGAGGCCATGGCACTGAGCAGCACGCGGGGGCCAAGCCGGGTGGCCAGATCGTCGTATGCCGCAAGAAGCGCCGCTTCGTCCTTCAGCCCCAGCTTTACGCCACCGATATCGCTCTTGTGCAGGATGCCCGGTGCGGCGGTCTTGGCCACCAGCGGGAAGCCCAGTTCCAGCCCCGCCTCTCGCGCCGCCACGCGGCTCTCGACGATGCGGTGTTGCGGCACGGCGATGCCATAGTCGGACAAAAGCGCATAGCCCTCATCCTCGGTCAGCGGGGTGATGCGGTTGGCCAGCACAGCGCGCCAATGGCTGGCCCGCGGGTTTTCCGCCAGTTGCGCTTTGGCCGCCGGGCGGGCGAGGAAATCACGATACTCCAGCGCGTGACGCACCGCGCGCAGCGAGGCCGCCGTGCCATCCAGCACGGCCACACCCGAGCGCGCCAGGCGCACCGCATGTTTGCGGTGGCTCCAGGCGCTGTAGTTGGTCATCACGACCAAGGGCTTGTCCGTCGCCCGCGCCACGGCCTGACAGACATCGACATAGCCTGCATGCAGGTCCAGTTCTTCCGACAGATCGGCCACGAACATGCCGATCGCGGTGTCGGCATCCTGCATCAGCGCGGTGAGGCAGGTTTCAAACACCATCTCGAAATCCTTCCCCGTGCCCCAGGCATCGACCGGGTTCACCGGCGTCAGCCCAGAATCGAGCGTCTTTTGCAGCACCTCGGTCGTCTCGGCACTGATCGAGGCAAAGGGCACACCAAGATCGGAGGCGCAGTCGACGATAAGCTCACGTTCCCCCCCGGAATCGAGGATCGCGGCCAGCCCGCCGGGGGCCGCCCGCCGTGCCGTGCCAAGCAGGATCGCCGTCGCCGCAAGCTCGTTCAGATCGCGGACAGAAATCACGCCATGGCGGCGGAACAGCGCCTCATAGACCTCGGCATTGCCCGCGATTGCCCCGGTATGGCTGAGCGCAAAATGCGCCCCGGCCTCGGTGCGACCAAGTTTCAGCACGATCACCGGAACCGCCCGCGCCCGCGCCTTTTCCAGCGCCGCGATAAAGGCTTGCGGATCGCGGATCGTCTCCAGCACCAGCGCAATCACCCGGGTCGAAGGCTGATCCAGCGCGTAATCCATGAAATCTGCGGCGCTGGTCACCAGTTCCTGCCCGGTCGAAACGGCGAGGTTGAACTTCAACCGCTCGTCGTTGAACAGCAGCGCCTGCAGGAGGGAACCTGATTGCGCGATATAGGTCAGCCCACCCAGCTCGATAGGGTCGGGGTGAAACGCCGAAAAGGCGCGCAACGGATGTTCGGGGTTGAAAAACCCCATGCAGTTCGCCCCGCAGACCGGAATTCCCGCCGCCCGCGCCTTGGCCGCGATGCGATCCCGCAGCAAGCTGTCCGTATCACCCTCCAACTCGGCACTGGCGAAGATCACCAGCGCCTTGACCCCCACCGCGAGAGCCTCATCCACCACCCGCTCCAGCACGCGGTTCGGCACCGACAGCACCGCCAGATCGACAGCTTCGGGCAGAGCCGACAGGCTGGGATAGCAGGCGTGACCATAGAGCTGGTCGTAGGACGGGTTCACAGGATAGATCGCGCCGGGATAGCCCGAAGGGATCAGGTTGCGCATCATGTCGTTGCCAACGCTGTTGCGCTTGCGCGAGGCCCCGACAAGCGCCACCGAGCGCGGGGCCAAAAGCGGTTGAAGCCGGTGCGGCAACGTATCCTGCGGCTCCCGATTGATCTGCTGCATGAGCATCTGTTCCTCCCAGAAATTCGTCTCTTGCTGCAAGGGATTAGCAGCGCCATACTGCCATGCGACAGCTCCGAAAATGGAATACAATCATACGCTGGAGTTATGATGACTGCGATCCTTCCGCCCTTTGGCGATTTGTTGGCCTTCGACGCGGCGGCGCGTCATGGCTCCTTCACCCGTGCGGCACGCGACCTGAACGTCTCGCAGCCCGCCATCAGCCGTCGCGTCGCGGCACTGGAGGCCGATCTTGGCGTCCTCCTCTTCAGCCGAGAGAGCAAACCCCTGCGCCTGACGGTCGAAGGGCAAGGTCTTTTCGATGTGCTGCGCTCGGGCCTGAGCCGTCTCGAAGCCACGGTCATCGACATCCGCAGGCAGCGCAGCGAACGGCGCCTGACCATTGCCGCCGCTCCCGGCTTTCTGAGCTATTGGCTCGTCCCGCGCCTGTCGGAACTCGCGGCAACCTTTCCCGACTATGATCTGAGGCTCGTCACCGGGGATCAGGCCGGAGCCATGCCCGAGGCGGACGTTCATGTGCGGTTCGGTGATGGCAAATGGTCCGGGGTCGAAGCGATCCGTATTCTCGACGAGCAGGTTTACGCTGTCTGCAGCCCCTTCTTTCTTGAGGCTCAGGAAAGACCGCTGGCTTTGAACCAGTTGGCCAAGTCCCGGCTCTTGCAGTTGTCAGCCACGCCGGAGCAGCGATACGACTGGCAGTCCTGGTTTCACGCCTTGGGGGTCGACGCGCCGCGCAAGTTGAACGCCATTGATTTCGATGATTACAGCTTGCTGGTCAGCGCGGCGCTGGCCGGTCAAGGCATTGCGCTGTGTTGGTCCGGCCTTCTCGATGCCTTCTTGCAAACCGGCGCGCTGGTGCGGGTCAGCAAAGAGGAAGTCCACTCACAACGCGGATATTTTGCAACTTTCGTCGATGGGACGCTCTCGCGGAGCGCTGTCGTGCGCCTGGCCAAGTGGTTGGGGGATCAGGGAAATGCCCACGGCGCAGCGCATTCTCAAGATACCCCGTGATCGAGACATCCGGCCACTTCATACCCCAGGCGACCTGAGCATAGCATCCGACCACTGGCCGCATCGCATCGCCATCACCCACAACTCGTTAGAAGGCTTGGGTCGCAGTCATGTGGGTGAAAGCAATCAGCCGCCTAGCCTTTTGCAGCCATGCACGGCGCGTTACCCATTTGCGATTCGCCCCTGGCCTGACACGCGGACGCGCCGCTCCCTTCGGCTGGCATCCTGCATCCAGCCGAACGTCAGCGCGCCCGCCAAACATCACAGGTATCCCGCCTCGCCGAACACCTGTGGGGTCGGCAATATGTCGGCCGACCGTGGCGGGCTCCGAGCGGGTTCGCCGCCATCCCCACCCCGCGCTTGATCCGACCCACCGTCCGGCGTCTCCCGCGGTCCCCGCGCTTTCGGGTCCGGGTCCCCATCATCGCCAGAAAAGCAGTCGGCGAATTATTCGGCCTCGCTGCTTCGCGCTTCCGTCGTGGGTGCAGGCGGCGCCAGGCCCGCGACGATCTGCCGAAACTCGCCGAGGATTTCGCCGTGGTTCTTGTAGAGGTAGCGGGCGAGGCGGTCATTCTGCAGGAGCCGCTCGATAAATCGGCCTGCCACCACGAGACGGAGGTGATCGGGTCCAAGGGTGCCTTCGATCAGCTTGATGTTCTTCTGAAGGTTGGCCATTTCGGCCTTCATCCGCTCGGCTTGTTCGCGTGTCACGCCTGCAGGTGTCTTCTTTGCAGCCGGGTCAACCAGGTCAGCGGCGTCAGATGCTGCGAGGATCGCCTCGACATAGGGCACCGTGTAATTGTTCGCGGCGATCATCAGTTCCGCCGCCTGAATCTGTCTCAAGGGCTTCATCTTGCGCAAAGCACGAAAGCTGTTGATCGGGCAATGTCGAGCCTTCAGCAGTTCGGTCGCCTCGGGACAGATGCCGTTCAGCAAGGTCCGCTTCTGCCGGATCAGGGCGATATTCACATTCAAGGCTTCCGCGATGCGGGCCTCCGATACGCCGCGCTCGACCGCGCGCAGGATCATCTTGTGCTCCTGGATCGTGGCGAGGCGGCTGATGCGCTTGTTGTAGGTGAAGGATTCGTCGTCGGTCGCCACCAGGCAGGTGACGGTCGTCTCGCCCATTTCCTTCAGCACATGCAGACGAACATGGCCGTCAAGAAGGATGAATGATCCGTCTTGCCCCACCGCGCGCGCAACCACCGGCGGTTCGATCAGTCCGACTTCGCGGATCGACGCAGCGATCTGCCCGTACTTCTGGCTCTTGGGCACTGTGGTCGGCAGCTGCTTGACCGGCAGGATCGCGTCGATCTGGATCGTGCGCAGGCTTGCCTCGAACCCGGGGCTCTTCGGGATCGGCATTTTCTCCATATGTGTCATGCCCTTGGCTCCCTCAACCCGTCGATGATGATGCGCGGCAGGGTATCGAGGCCCTCGGCACGGAGCAGCGTCAGAAAGTTCTCGTCCTTCAGCAGCGACTGAAATGCCGCATCAAGGAACAACAGGCTGCCGCGCGTCGATTGCGCCCTGCGGACCATGTCCTGCTGGCGCTCGGCCTCGGCGCGATAGGCTTTGACCAGAGCGGCAGATGTCATTCGCGCGCGTGGCTGCTTATTGCGTGCGCCACCCCGCTGCTTGCCATGGCGCTGGCGCAACTCGACCAACCGCCGCGCTTCCAGAAGCTTTTTGCCGCGTAATTCGCCGGAAGCGTAGGCGGCCTCGAGAGCCTTCTGCACGTCCTTCTCCTCGGCGCGCGTGATGTAGAGCGCAACGCTGAGCGGCATATGCCCCGTCTCGACCGCGATCAGCAGGCGCTCCTCGCCATTGGCGATCAACTCGCCGATTTCATGGACATAGGCGAGGGAAAGCCCCGTCTTGTCGGCGATCTGATGGTCCGAATATCCCCGGTCGCGGAGGATGGCGATGTCCTGCAACAGCTCGAGCGGCCGCTGCTGCCGCCGGGCAACATTCTCGATCACGCTGCGCAGAAGCCGTTCCACCTCGTTTGCGTCCACCACGATGGCCGGGATCTGCGTTTCCCCAAGGGCGACATACGCCTCCATCCGTCCCTGACCGCAGACCAGCCGATATGAGCCCCCTGCCTCATCATCGATCCGGGCAACGGTGATCGGCTTTTTCAGCCCCACCTTGCCGATGCTGTCGACCAGCGCGCGAAAGGTCTTTTCCGAGCGTTCACGCGGGTTTTCCACGGTGATGGCGGAAATCGGGATCATCTGCACTTCGTCCTGCATCTCGACTTCGGTCACCATGGCGCCACCTCGGAAACCGGCACGCGGCGGGCCATGTCGAAGAAGAAGTCCAGCGTTTCAAATCGGAAAGCGTCCAGCATCAGGCCATTCTCCTCGGCAAGCCCCAAGGGTTTTGTCCGCATCTCGAATTGGGGCAGCAGATAAAAATCGAGCGCGGCGGTGTTCGTTCGGTCCATCCGGATGGCGATGGTGATGTCAGGCGCGAGGCCGGTGTCGAAGCGGATTTTCCAGCGCAAGCCGCCAGAAGGTGTTTCGCGACAGCGAGCGACGACGACCGAGGCAGTGAATTCACCGTTGATCGTCAGCAGGTCAGTCGCCGGATTGCGCACTACGGTACCGCCAAGGCGGGTGACTTTCCGGATCACGCGCTCCATCTCGTCGCCGTGGAACAGCCGAAGCATGCGGTTCACTTCGATGTAGTGGTAATCACGGTCGGGGCTGAAACCGACGAGGGAATAGGCCCGGATCAGGCTGCCGAACCGGTGGGCATAGGCGCTGCTTGACGGCATTCCGTCGGCTTCGTCGATCACCAGACCGGATATGTAGCCGTGGCGCTGGAAGAGCCGCGTCAGGCACTCCAGCATCTCCTCGTCCGAGAACCGGCGGTTGCGGGCGGCGATGATCGCCTGCACCTTTTGAAAGTGCTTCGGCTCGACGACGGCCTCGAAGGCCCCTTCCGACCGGATCCACATCTCCGGGCCATTGGCGACCCGCTTTTGTTTCAGCTTGAAGGAGCGCCGGTTGTAGACGTTGTTGCCGATGTATTTCTCGTTGGTCAGGATCTGCTGCACGGTGGCGCGGGTCCAGAGGCGCCCGAGATCGGTCAGGATTCCGCGCTCGTTCAGTTCGGCCGCGATTTCGCTTTCAGAACGTCCGTGTTTCAGGAACCGGCTGTAGATCCAGCGGACGGTTTTCACCTCGGCCTCGGGACCCGGCACGAGGATCACCCGATCGGTCTGCAAGCTTTTGTGTTCGCCGCGCTTCAGCTCGGCCTTCACCTCACCACGTTCGTCAAGCAGGACACGGCGAAGGCCAAAACCTGCCGGGCCGCCCTGACGGTAGCCGCGTTCGATCAGGCGGCACTGTCCGATGAAGACCTTGTGGGACAGTTCCCGGCTGTATTCCCCAGCCATGGCGCGCTTGACGCTTTTGACGATGGTGGCAACCGGCCCGCCATCATTTTCGAATTGCTCTGCGCAGTATTCGACCTGCTTGTTGGCGCGACGGCAGATGTACTCGTAATAGGCGGACTCATCTGCATCCTGGAACCGGCCCCATCGGCTGACGTCATAGACCAGGATCACCTCGAAGTCGGCAGTGCCATCCTGCACATCCTGGATCAATTGCTGCAGGGCTTCGCGGCCCTCAATCCTGAGGCCGCTTTTCCCGGCATCGGCATAGGATCGTACCAATTTGAAACCGCGCTCCTCCGCATATTTGCGGATCGCGTCGGACTGGTTTTCGGTCGAGTATTTCTGGTGATCGGTCGACATGCGGACATATTCGACTGCGCGGCGCATGGGCGGGGAATTGCCCGATCCTTTCAAAGAGGGCGGACCCTGACCTGCCATTCCCGTCTCCCGATCAATTCATGCAGGCGTCTCCGTCTGGTTGGACCCGGGATGATGTCTGGGGCGCAAAATGGAATCTGCCGCTTTTGATGTCTTCTCCACAGGTTTACCGGAGGGGGACAGGCCGATGCGGATCAAGATGGGCACAGTTGTGCCGAAAATGGGCACAACTGTGCACCTGGCGGCAGATCAGGCCCGCTATCGCAGGGCAATTGCCGATGCGCTGCGTCACGAGTTGGGTCCGACGCACCAAGCCATCAAGACGGCGATGCGCTGGACGGGGGCAAGCGAACGTACCGCAAAGTACTGGCTTTCCGGCGAACGCGGACCGAGCGGAGAGCATCTGATCCTACTGGCGCGGCATTCCGATGCAGTGTTGATCGCCATCCTGACCATGGCCGGGCGGCTGTTGGACCAGCGGCAAAGATGTGCCGGATGTCCTGCGCGCGAGTTGGTGTTTCAAAACCTCGGACAAGAATCGAAATTGTCCGAGGGTTCCTGACATGCACAGAGCGGCCTGACGCTGTCCTACAGGTCGCTCAGGAAACAGGTCGCCACAACGTTCGTGCGGAGATTGGATCATTCATTCTCCGCAAAATGTGCGGCGAATGACAAGGGATCGAGCCTTGATGGCAGTTTACAGCCAGTCTCTGTCGGCAATCTGGTTTGATAACAGACTACTGGTGGATACGTTGCTTGATGTCAGAATGGACCCATATTCTGTTGCCAAGTGATCTTCGTGTGACTAGGTTGTCGTCAAATCGCGTTGATGACAGAATAGGCGTACATATGGTCACCAAACCTTACGATCTTACAGATGCCGTCACCTATCATATCGGTACCTTTCCCCCATCTGCCCTCGACTATGAAGTGCTGCTCGGGCCACTCGAAGAGGCTGCGGCCTCCCTTGCGCGGTACGATACCAAGATGTCGGGCATGGTGAACAGCGAGCTGTTCCTCGCCCCCCTGCGCCGCCAGGACGCGGTCACCTCCTCCCGGATGGAGGGGACGATCTCGACCATCGAGGAACTCTACCGACTGGAAGCAGAAGAGGATGCAGGCAGTTCCGATCCCTACCGGGAAGCCCGCAACGACGACGTCGAGACCTACCTGTACTCCCGCGCGCTGCGGAATGCCCAGCAGGCCCTTGCCGAGGGTGCACCGCTTGGCGAGCACCTGATCCGAACTGCCCACCAGCAGCTGCTGTCCTTTGGCAGGGGTGCCCGCAAGCGCCCCGGCAGCTATAAGGTCGAACAGAATTACATCGGGGACGAACGGCGGGGAAAGATCTACTACGTCCCGATCGCCCCAGAGCAACTGGGCCCGGCGATGGCTGAACTGGTCCGCTACATCAACGAAAGCTCGATGCGGCCGCTGATCCGCACCGCCATCGCGCATGTAGAGTTCGAGGCCCTGCACCCTTTCGAAGACGGCAACGGCCGGATCGGTCGCATGCTGATCACCCTGATGCTGTGGAAGCTTGGCGTCCTGCATCAGCCGAACTTTTTCGTTTCAGGTTACTTCGAGGCCCACAAGGACGAGTACATCGAACGGATGCGCGCGGTCTCGGCCACCGGCGATTGGACTGGCTGGGTGATGTTCTTCCTCCAGGCGATGCACGCGCAGGCCACGGTGAACATCCAGACCGCGGACGCAATCTTCCACCTTCACGGCGAGATGCGGGAGCGGTTCCGCGAAGTGCTGAACTCGCAGTTCCATGATCAGGCGCTGGACTTCGTCTTCGCGAGCCCGATCTTCCGCAACGACCGCTTCGTCGAACGCTCGGGCATTCCGCCATCTTCCGCTCGCGCCCTCTCACGACGCCTGGTCGAGGCTGGCCTTCTGCGCACCATCGAAGGAGCCTCGGGCCGCCGCGCAGCGATGTACGCCTTTGATCCCCTGCTTGATCTGCTGAAGGTCTGAAACGCAAAAAGCCCCCTGGGTTTCAGAGGGACTCGTCAAACGTTGAGGTGTAAGCGTCCGGCCTGACCGCCCTGCCGCGTGGTGAGAGAGGCGGATAGTGTCCACCATCGATAGTGGACACTATGGTGATGGCGTGGCGCGTCGGACGAAGCGACTTTGGACGGATGAGGAGAAGC
>NZ_JAAIVJ010000014.1 GCF_011008935.1 Tabrizicola oligotrophica
CAAACCCTTCCCAAAATAACCCGGAAGGGACCGCCGAAAGGCAATGGCGCGGGGTGGAGCAGCCCGGTAGCTCGTCAGGCTCATAACCTGAAGGCCGCAGGTTCAAATCCTGCCCCCGCAACCAAAATTACTAAACATATCAGATGCTTAGAGCCCGACGTAAACGGTCGGGTTTTTGCTTATGCAAAACGTGTCAACGCCATGTCAACGTTTTACGAGCGCCGTACCAAGCGGACGCCAGCCCACGCTGTGGAACACTTTCTACGTGCTCGTAGTGAAATATCCTGGTGGGGAGTGAGCCTGCCAACAACGCGGAAACGAACTCATCCTTGGGAACCTTTGTCGCGTACTTGCGCCAGACGTTCGTGATTGGAGGAACACACCAAACATGATCGTCGTTGAAGTCCAGGAAGACGAGCTTAGTGCTCTCGTCCCAGCGTCGAGTAATCTGAGGTACCCGCCAATTGAATGGGACCACGTCCTGCCGGGGGCCAGACCGCTCATGAAACCGAATCTGCGCAAAGAAATCCAGGTCCCGCTTTAAGCGTGTTCCATCTGACCTGCCCCCCGGTCGTCCCTCGTTCATAACGAGAGTCCTTGGGGGTGACAGGCATCGGTTTTGGGTCTGGCAAGCGCGCCGGGCGCGTTGCCATGGTAATCCCCCCCGAAAGTAAGGGGCTGCATAAGTAGAATTTTCTCGGCAAGATGAACGAGGAGATTCTGAATGAAGACAAGCAGATACACTGAGGCGCAGATCCTTGCGATCCTGCGGCAGGCCGAAGGCGGGATGCCTGTGGCGGAGCTGTGCCGTGAGCATGGCATGAGCAGCGCGTCGTTTTACAAGTGGCGGGCGAAGTATGGCGGCATGGATGCGTCGCTGATCAGCCAGATGAAGGCCATCGAGGATGAGAACCGGCGCCTGAAGCGGATGTATGCGGACCTGAGCATGCAGGCCGATCTGCTCAAGGAGGCTCTGGGAAAAAATGTATGGTCCGCCCCGCTATTGCAAGGTTTTCGTGGATGACGCACCGGCTTGCGTAAATGTATCCGGCCTCTGATCAGTCAGCCGCTTTTGGCGACAAGGCCTTGATGAGATCCGCCCCTCGGGTTCCAGATTAGTGGCGCGGGATACAGTCCCGTTTTTTTGCGCGTGGCTTACCCGTGGTCGATCAACCGTTTGGTCATCACGTCCCCTGCAATCGGTTCTGCGGTGAAGGGGTCAGCTCGCAACTGCGCCTTTCGACTGCAGATAGACAGTGCCAGGCTTCGTCAGGATGGCCCAGACGATGCGGGTCAGCTTGTTTGCCAAGGCGACCACGGCCTTGTTGCGGTGCATTCGTGCTTCAAGTGCAGAGAGCCAGCTTCCGAGGGCGTGGTTTGTGCGGTTCAGATGCAAAAGGCATGACCTCGCGCCGTGAATGATCAGCCGCCGCACATAACGATTGCCGCGTTTGCTGATGCCCAGCAGGGTCTGCTTGCCTCCGGTCGAATGCTCTGCCGGAACGAGCCCCAGCCACGCGGCCAGATCGCGCGCTTTCTTGAACTGCCGACCATCACCTGCAGCAGCAACAAGCGCGGTTGCACCAAGTGCTCCAATGCCCGGAATGGTGACAAGACGACTGACGGCCTCATGTTCGCTGGCATAGGCCTCGACCTTGGCGTTCACGGCTTTGATGCGCCCTTCGGTATAGGCGAGGTCATCGAGCAGCTCTTCAAGCAGCACCCGCATGGCAGGTGTCAAATCGTTCTCCGCATTCGCCAGATGCCGACGGATGTCGACATGGAAGCCACCCGCCCCGACCCGCATTGCCAGCCCATATTCGATGCAGAAAGCGCGCGCCTGATTCATCAGCGCGGTTCTTTGTCCGACAAGCCGGTCGCGGATGCGGTGAAGCGCCTGAAGATCGACCTGCTCGGGCGTCCGCACTTCGACAAATCGCATGGTCGGCCGCGTCACGGCTTCGGCGATCGCCGCCGCATCGACGGTGTCAGTCTTGTTGGACTTGACGTAGGGCTTCACGAAGCGCGCCGGGATGATCCGTGCATCATGGCCCATCGCGACAAGCCGCCAGGCCAGCCACTGCGAGCCCGGGCAGGCCTCCATGCCGATCAGCACCTTCGGCGCCGCGTCAAAGAAGGCCATCAGCGTGTCACGCGAGAACTTGGCGCGCTGGATCACGGCGCCGGCGGCGTTCAGGGCGACAACGTGGAACACCTTCTTGCCGATATCGATGCCGAAGGCAGCAGTCTCTGGACTTGGTTTGGTTCGCATCCTTTCTCTCCTTTCGTTTTTGCGATGCCGCAATACTGACGCTGGGGTGCGGGGCGGACCATCCCATTAATGACACGGCCATCCGCTGCCCGACAGCGGTTTGCGTGCAAACCGCGACAGGGTCAACGCCGCGAGATGGCCGAGAAAGCGGTGGCGCGCCACAAGGTCAGCATTGCGCTGGCTTGCCGGGCCTTCGGGGTCAGCGAGACCTGCTATCGCTATGGCCCGAAGCTGAAGGCCGAGAACGAAGAGATCGCCGATCTGCTGGTCGGGCTGACCGACGCCCGCAAGACCTGGGGGTTCGGATTGTGTTTCTTGCATTTGCGCAATGTCAAAGGCCATCCTTGGAACCACAAGCGCGTCTATCGCATCTATTGTGCGCTGGAGCTGAACCTGCGGATCAAGCCACGCAAACGGCTGAAGCGCGACAAACCTGAAGCTTTGGCCGTGCCGGATGCACCCAACATCACCTGGTCCATGGACTTCATGGCTGACCGGCTCGGCGATGGTCGCCAGTTTCGGCTGCTGAACGTGCTGGACGACTTCAACCGGGAAGGGCTGGGCATCGAGGTGGATTTCTCGCTGCCTGCCGAACGGGTCATCCGGAGCCTTGACCGAATTATCGAATGGCGAGGGAAACCCGGCACCATAAGGGTCGACAACGGCCCGGAATACATCAGTGGCAAGCTGCTGATTTGGGCCGAGGAACGCGGCATCACCATCCAGCACATCCAACCCGGACAGCCGCAGCAGAACGCCTACATCGAACGCTACAACCGCGTTCGCCATTGGGCTCGAACCAATGGCGCCTTCAATGGCTCACTCCGGCATGAATGGCTTGACCAATACATCATCGAAACCATCGAGGAGGCTCAAGACTTCGCCACGCAATGGCTCTGGACTTACAACAACGACCGCCCGAACATGGGCATCGGCGGCGTCACGCCCGCCCAGAAACTGAAAATGGCCGCATGAATTCTACCGATGCGCCCCACTAAGAATGGGGGGATTACCCCCAAGCCTGCCGGATCGACACCGCCCAATCGCTACACATCCCGCGAACCAATTCGCGCATGCGACCAGGCTTCAGATCTTTCGCCTGATCACATCCTGCAACATCTCCCGATCCAAAGTCAGGTCCGCCACGATCTTCTTCAGCCGACTGTTCTCGTCCTCGAGCTGCTTGAGCCGCTTGAGCCGCTTCATCTCGGTCGGCAGCAAACCGGCATACTTCTTCTTCCAATTGAAGTAAGTCGCCTGGCTGATCCCCGCCTTCCGGCAGATCTCCGCAACCGGCGTTCCGTCTTCGAATTGCTTGATGATGAACGCCTTCTGGGCGTCCGAGAAATTGCTCGCCTTCATCCGATTCCGCTCATCTCCCAGTCAGGAAAGCGTAGCCGAAAACTCCAGCTTCAAACGGTCCAGTTTGCGGGGATCAGATCAGCTGAGAGAGAAATTCGGGCGAGAAATCGGCGGTGACCTGTCTGATGCAGAGCAAGCGCAGAGAAGAATATTCCCGATCAGTCATCCGGAAGATTTTCGCGGAAGATGACATGCTGGCGCGGCGGGACAGGTCGGTATTCTTCGCCCCTAACGGCTGCTGAAAGCACGGCAAGCGCTTCGCGGGCCTCGACACGCGGATTCTGATCGATGACGGCATCCATCGTGCCGTCAAGGATCAGCGCCTTGTTGCCGGGCGTCGCTTCGTGCCCGATCAGCACGATCCGCCCGGAGAGGCCGCGGTCTTTCAGCGCCCGGCCAATGCCATAGCTGCCGCCACCGACGTTGTAGATCGCGGCAAGGTCCGGGTGGCGGTCGAGCAGCGCCAGCGTTTCGCGGTAGGCCTTCTCGCGGTCGTCCAGCATCTCGCGGACTTCCACCACCTCGACACCGGGAAATTCCTCGTGCAGCACCTGCCGGAAGCCCATCTCGCGCTCCTGATGCCCGCGATACGAAAGCGAGCCGGCAAACAGCGCGACCTTGGCTGCCGTCTGGCGCAGGAACCGGCCCATGACATAGCCCGCCAGCCGCCCGGCCTGCCGGTTGTCGGTGCCGACATAGGCCACGCGGGGAACGTTCTGGATGTCGGAACACAGGGTGACGATCTGCACCCCCGAGGAGGCCAGCTTGCGCAGCGCCTCGCGCACGATGGGATGGTCCAGCGCGATGACCCCCAGCCCGTCGATCTGGCCGTTCAGCTCGGAAAGCCGTTCCGAAAGCACCGCCGGGTCAAAGCCCTCGATGGTCTCGACCTGGGTTGCAACGCCGGCAAAGGCCTGCGCCTGCTGCTCGATCTGCGCCCGCAGCATCTTGATGAAGGTGTTGGTCCCCTGCGGCAGAAGGAAAGCCAGCCGCAGATCCGGCTGCTGGGCTGGGCCTGAGATCAGGCCAAGGCGCCGTGCCACCGTCAGGACATGCTGGCGGGTGTGTTCCTTGACGCCGGGGCGGTCGTTCAGCACGCGGTCGACAGTCGCCGACGAGACGCCGGCTTCGCGTGCAATGTCGGCAAGTCGGGTGCGCAGCATCTTGGCGGTTTCCTTTTTCGACAGATAAGACTCAGGGCATCGGGCGGTCAACCATCCGAGCCTCATTTTCAGCAATCAAAATGATGCCATTTCAATCATTTTGCAGCCACTCTTGTAACAAACCACCGGGCACCCAAGCCCGAAGCCATGAATTTCTTTGCCAACATGGCGATTTACCGCCTCTGACCCCGCGATTCTAGCGTGCTCGGCGGCCATCCAAGGCCATACTTCCCGCGATATGATCGGATTGCAAAATCAAATTGATGTTCATTGCGCAATTTTTTGATTGACTTGCTTGCTGAGTCCCCAGCATACATTTGACATCAGCTCCGGGAGAGGGCTGCAGGGAGGATTTCATGATCACTCGTCGCATGACGCGGCGCGGGTTCCTTGGGACCGGCGCTCAGATGGGAATTGTCGGAGCGGGCGCGCTGTTTGCCCCGCGTTGGGTAGGGCAGGCCTGGGGCCAGGACCTTGCCGCAGGCATGATCGGCGGACCCACGGGGTTCGACGGCTGCGAAGCCTATCAATACGGCCCGGACACCCCCGAGGGCCGCGCCATCGAGGGCGCCAAGGCCCTGAAGGGCGCGGGCAAGGTTGACAAGATCGTCCTCGGCCTGTCCGACGGCTCGATCGGGCAACTGACCCAGCCCTTCCCGGCGGGCGCCCCTTCGATCAAGGAGTTGTGGGAGCGGGAAACCGGCATCACCATCGAGATCGTCGGCCTGCCGAACGGGCAGGAATTCACCAAGACGATGCAGGACATTTCCACCGGCGCGGGCGGCTTCGACATCTACTCGACCGACTGGAACCGGCTGGGGGATCTGGCGGAATCGGGCGGGATCGCCAAGCTGGACGATTTCGTCGCCCAGTACAAACCCGAATGGGACGACGGGGCCAGCGGCTATGTCGGCGGCGCGCAGGGTGTCGCGCTGTTGAACCAGTATCGCGGCTCGACCTATGGCGTGTCGCTGGATGGCGATTTCCAGAGCTGGGTCTACCGCACCGACCTGTTCGCCGACCCCAAGGAACAGGCCGATTTCAAGGCCAAGCATGGCTATGACCTTGCGCCGCCGAAAACCTGGAAACAGCTGGACGAGATTGCCGCCTTCTTCAACCGGCCCGACAAGGGCATGGTCGGCTGCTCGGACCTGCGCAATCAGGGCTGGGGCTATACCAACTGGTATCAGCGCTTCACCTCGATGGCGAACCCGAACCAGTATCTCTTTGCCGAGGACGGCACGCCGCTCATCAACTCGGCCGAAGGCGTGGCGGCGACGACGGAATATGTCGCCTCGCTGTCCCACCATTCGCCGGATGCGATCAGCTGGGGTTGGCCCGAGCAATACGGCTCGTTCGGGGCGGGCAACACGGCGATGACCTGCGCCTTCTCGAACCTGCCGAAGTTCCTCGACAATGCCGGCAATACCGGCTCGGTCGTCACCGGCAAGGTCGGCTCGATGCTGCCGCCGGGCCGCGAGGTTGGCGGCGGGCTGATCCGCCGGTCGGTCTTGTGGTTCTCGCTGACCGGCATGGTCTCGGCGCAGTCGAAGAACGCCGAGGCGGCCTATCTCTTGCTGCAATGGCTGGGCTCGGCCCGGATCTACGCCTGGATGACGGCGAACCCCGGCGGCTATTTCGACCCGTTCCGCCTGTCGGACTTCTCGGACAAGCTCGTGCGGCAGACCTATCACGATTACCATATGGACATGGTGCGCGAGACGGTCGCCCGGACGGTGCCGACGATCAACTATGCCGGGGCAACCGCCTATCACAATGCGCTGGACGAAAACCTGATGGCCGCGCTCACGGGCGCCAAGACCGCCGAACAGGCGATGGCCGATGCCTCGGACGAATGGGCAAAGATCACCCGGCGCACCGGTGAGGACAAGGTGATCGAGGCGATCAAGGCCAGCCGTGCCGGTTGGCCGACGCTGGTCGACCCGATCTGACACCAGACTGACCTTGAAACTTTCCCCATGGCCGGACCTCCCGCGGCTGTGGGGTAACCGGGGGTTGCAATCCGCGCCCCCGGACCTTTTGGCACGAAGATCGAGATGCAACGCTCCCTGCCCTTCCAGCTTTTCCGATATGCCGCCATTGCGCTGGCGCTGGCGATCACGCTGGTGCCGATCCTGTGGATGGTGTCGATGGCCTTCAAACCGTTCAGCGAATGGCAATCCGCCGGCGCGAACCTGACCTGGATCCCGAACGCGCCCACACTGGACAACTTCCGCTTTCTCTTTGGCGACAGCGGCTCTGACCTGATCGTGGCGCTGGACCGCACGGCGGGCAAGCCGATCCTGTCCTCGCTCTTGTCGGCCACCATCGGCACCGTCATCGCCATGACTGCCGGAACCGCCGCCGCCTATGGCCTGTCGCGCTTCGGCTCGGGTGCCAACCTGCCCTTGGCGCTGATCCAGCTTCGCCTGTTCCCGCCGATGGCGGTGATGATCCCGGTGATGATGATGTGGGCCTTTCTGGGCCTGATGGACACCTGGTGGGGTCTGGCGCTGATCTATGGCATCGTCACGCTGCCCTTCGCCTTCTGGCTGATGAAGACCTTCTTCGACGACATGCCGAAAGAGATCGAGGAAGCCGCGCTGGTTGAAGGCTGCTCGCGGCTGCGGGTCTTTACAAGGGTGACGCTGCCGATGATGGCCGCCCCTCTGGCCGCCGCTGCCCTGTTCGTCTTCATCCTGAACTGGTCCGACTATCTGATCGCCCTGCTGCTGACGACGCGGGAATGGGTGACCATTCCGGTCTACATGGCCTCGCTGTCATCCTCGATGACCGGGCAGCTTTACGGCGCCAAGGCCGCGCTCGGGCTGATTGCCGCCGTGCCGCCGGTGATCCTTGGGATCATGATCCAGAAGCATCTTGTCCGTGGCCTGACATTCGGAGCCCTGAAGCAATGACATCCGCACCGACCCCCGAAAAGGACGACGGCGCCGGGCTGGGCCTGCGGCTGACGCTGCCCGCGCAGGTGCTGGTGCTGTTCATCTCGTTGTTCCCGCTGCTGATGCAGCTTTACATCTCGCTGACCGACTGGTCGCCGCTCTCAGGCATGGCCTGGCCGCGCGCCTGGGAGTTCTGGAACACCTTCGCCAATTACCTCGACCTTGTCAGCGATGACCGGCTCTGGTCGGCGCTGGGGCGGACGGCGCTGGTCATGGCAGTCTGCGTTCCGCTGGAATTCGGCCTTGGTCTCGCGCTGGCCACGCTGTTCGTCGATGACTTTCCGGGCAAGCGCGTGGCCTATTCCATCCTGATCATGCCGATGATGGTGGTGCCCGCCGTGGCCGGCTACATGTTCTTCATGCTGTTCCAGTCCGGAGGGCCGGTGAACGACATCCTGTCATGGTTCACCGCCGAGCCAGTCAGCATCGCCTGGCTGTCCGACCCGACCCTGGCCCTGATTGCGGTCATGGCGGCCGACATCTGGCAATGGACGCCGCTGATGTTCCTCATCCTCCTGGCCGGGCTGGTCGGCGTGCCGGATGACCAGATCAAGGCGGCAACCCTGCTGGGGGCCTCGCCGGTCCAGCGCTTCCTGACCATCGTCATCCCGCGGATGAAGACGATCATCGTCATCGCGCTGGCAATCCGCTGCATCGAGGCCTTCAAGATCTTCGACACGCTCTACATCATGACCGGCGGCGGGCCTGGCGTGGCCACCGAAACGATCTCGGTCTACATCTACAAGATCACCACGCAGGACCTGATCTGGGGCTATGTCGCGGCGATTGCGCTGGCGATCCTTCTGGTCCTGTCGCTGCTGGCGGTCTGGGCGATGCGGAGGATGGCGAAATGAGCGCGATCCACCTGCAGGGGCTGGTCAAGCGGTTCGGGCAATTCACCGCGCTGAAAACCATGGATCTTGCCATTGCCGACGGCGAGTTCATGGCGCTTCTCGGGCCGTCGGGCTGCGGCAAGTCCACCACGATGAACATGATCGCCGGGATGGAGCGTCCCAGCGAGGGGCGCATCCTGTTCGGCAATCAGGACGTGACCGGCCTGCCGATGGGCCGGCGCGGGGTGGGTTTCGTGTTCCAGAACTACGCGATCTTCACCCATATGACGGTGCGCCAGAACCTGAGCTACGGCTTGCGGATGATGGGCCGACCGGCATCCGAGGTTGCCAGCCGCACCGGCACCATGGCCGAGATGCTGGGTCTGACCGCCTTGCTGGACCGCCCCGCCGCCGGGCTTTCGGTGAACATCCTGCAACGGCTGGCGATCGGACGGTCGGCGGTGATGGAGCCGGCGATCTTCCTGCTGGATGAACCGCTGTCCAACGTCGACGCCGCCTTCCGCGCCGTGATGCGCACCGAGCTCAAATCCTTGCAGCGCCAGTTCCGGCAGACCATGGTCTATGTGACCCATGACCAGCTGGAGGCGATGACCATGGCCGACCGGATCGCCGTGATGGACCACGGCGTGCTGCAGCAGGTGGGCACGCCGCTGGAGGTCTACAATGACCCGGTGAACACCTTCGTCGCCCGCTTCATCGGCGCGCCGGGGATGAACCTGTTGCCGGGCCGCTTGCTGCAGCATGCCGGGGGGCTTTGCGTCGATCTCGGGCCGCTCGGCATCTCGGCCCCGCTGCCTGGCCCGCTGGCCGCCGCTGCCGCCAGCGCCCCTGCGGAGGTCATCTATGGCTTCCGCCCCGAGGAGGTGCAGCTTGACCCGGCCGCCCCGCTTGGCCTGCCGCTGACCGTGACCGAGCGGATCGGCGCGCGGAGCATCCTGCATCTGGGCGAGGGCGAAACGTCGGTCCGGGCGGTGTTCCAGTCAGGCGAGCCGCTGCCCGAGGCGGGTCTTGTCCGCTTTCAACCCGCCGCCGCGGCGGTCAGGCTGTTCGATGCGGCGACGGGCCGCGCGATCCGGGGAGTGTGAGAGATGGCCGAAATCACCTTCGACAATGTCTCCAAACGCTTCGGCGCCACCGTGGCGGTCAATGCGGCCAGCTTCACCGTCCGCGACAACGAGTTCTTCTGCTTCTTCGGCCCGCCGCTGTCGGGCAAGACCACGCTGTTGCGCCTGATCCTCGGGCTGGAGGTGCCGGACGAGGGCCGCATCCTGATCGACGGCAAGGATGTGACCCGGACCGGACCGGCGGCGCGCAACATCGCCATGGTGTTCCAGAACCTCGCGCTGTTTCCGCATATGACCGCGCGCGACAACGTACGCTTTCCGCTGGTCGAACGCGGAGTCCCTGCGGCGCAGATCACCGCCCGGCTGGAGGAAGTCGCGGCCAAGCTGCACATCGGTCATATCCTGCACAAGCATCCCGGCCAGCTTTCCGGCGGCGAGCGCCAGCGGGTCGCCATCGCCCGGGCGCTGGTGCGCGATCCGGCGGCCTATCTGATGGACGACCCGATCTCGGCGCTGGATGCCCGGCTGCGCGAGGAGGCGCGGGTCGAGCTGAAGCGGATGCAGCGCGAGGCGGGCCGCACGCTGATCTATGTGACCCACGATCAGGAAGAAGCGATGTCGGTCGCTGACCGCATGGCCATTCTGGAGCAGGGCGTCATCCGCCAGATCGGCACCCCGGCCGAGCTTTATGACCGCCCGGCGACCTCATATGTCGCGCAGCTTCTGGGCGCGCCGGTGATGAACCTGATCCCGCCGGGCCTGTTTGCCACCCGTCCGGGGGCTGCACTGGTCGGCGTCCGGCCCGAGGATCTGCGCGTGACACCCGATCCGGCGGGCCGCGCCGAGGTGACCGGCGTGGAACCGCTGGGCGGCTATACCGTGCTGACCCTGCGCGCGGGCGAAAGCCAGTTGCGCGTGCTGCTGCGCGGCCAGCCCGCCTTTGCGCCCGGTCAGCGCCTGCATCTCGATGCCGCCGAGGAGCGGCTTCACCATTTCGCCGCCGACGGCCATCGGCTGGCCGGTTGACACAGGGAGACTGACATGAGTGACGCACTGGGTTTCACACCCGACCCGCCGGTCCGCACGAAAGGGCTGAAGATCGGGGCCATCGGCGCGGGCATGATCATGGCCGAATGCCATCTGGCCGCCTACAAGGAGGCCGGCTTTACCGTGGCCGCCATCGCCAGCCGCACCAAGGCCAAGGCCGAAGCGGTCGCTGCGCGCTGGGGCATTGCCAAGGTGCATGACACGCCCGAGGCGCTGATCGCCGATCCCGGCATCGAGATCCTCGACATCGCCTATCCGCCCGACCAGCAGCCCGCGCTGATCCGCGCCGCGCTGAAGGCGCCGCATATCAAGGGCATTCTGGCGCAAAAGCCACTGGCCCTGACCCTGGCCGAGGCGATTGCCCTGCGCGACGAGGCGGCGGCAGCCGGCAAGATCCTTAGCGTCAACCAGAACATGCGCTACGACCAGTCGATGCGGGTGCTGAAAGAGATCCTCAATTCCGGCGCCATCGGCACGCCGGTCTTTGCCCAGATCGACATGCACGCCATCCCGCACTGGCAGGATTTCCTGAAGGGCTATGACCGGCTGACCCTGTCGAACATGTCGGTGCATCACCTCGACGTGCTGCGCTTCCTTTTCGGCGATCCGGACGAGATCACCACCCAGACCCGCACCGACCCGCGCACCAGCTTCCCCCACAAGGACGGCATCACCGTCAGCACCCTGCGCTTCCCCTCGGGCGTGCTGGCGGTCAGCCTTGAGGACGTCTGGTCCGGCCCGCGTGGCGAGGGCTACAAGGACGACCAGCACATCAGCTGGCGCGTCGACGGCACCGAGGGCGTCGCCAAGGGCACCATCGGCTGGCCCACCGGGGCCGCCTCGACGCTGAGCTATGCTTCCACCAGGACCACCGGCGGCGAATGGGTCAGCCCGACATGGGACACGATGTGGTTCCCCCATGCCTTCGTCGGCGTGATGGAACAGTTGCAACACGCCGTCAGCACCGGAACGCCGCCCGCGCTTTCGGTGGCCGACAACGTCAGGACCGTGGCGCTGGTCGAGGCGGGCTACCGTTCGATCGCCGAGGGGCGCACGGTCAAACTTTCAGAAATTTCAACGAACTAGGGAGGAAACACATCATGCTGCACGCGGGGATCTTTACCGGATACTACCCCTACGGGCTGGAAGAAACGGCCAAGCGCATCCAGAAGCAGGGCTTTACCACGGTGCAACTGGACCTGCATTTCAAGGATGTCGACCTTGGGCCGGGCCAGATCACCAAGGACAAGGCCAAGCGGGTCCGCGACACGTTCCGCGACCACAACCTGCCGATCTGCTGCATTTCGGCCTATACCAACATCGTTCATCCCGACAAGGACGAGCGGGCCCGGCGCGTCGGCTATCTGAAAGAGATCATCCGCAATGCCCGGCAGTTCGGCACGCCCTATGTCATCTCGGAAACCGGCACCTTCAACACCGAAAGCGATTGGGTGCATCATCCGAAGAACAAGACCGAAGAGGGGTTCGAGGATTGCCGCTCGGTGATCGCCGATCTGGCGCAGACCGCCTATGACCATGGCGCGACCTTCCTTCTGGAAACCTATGTCAACAACGTCGTCGGCAGCGTCGAGGAGACGGTGAAGATGTTCGCGCAGGTCGATCATCCGGGGCTGGGCCTGCTGATGGACCCGACCAACTATTTCGAGACCCACAACATCGACCGCATGGACCAGATCCTGAATCAGGTGTTCGACACGCTGTCGCCGCATATCAAGATCGCCCATGCCAAGGACGTGAAACGCTCGGGCGACGACAAGAGCGAAAAGCACGCCGACATCGGCGATGCCGATGCGCTGGAAAGCCACACCTTCCGCGGTGTCGGCGAGATCGAGCTTCCGGCGCCGGGGCTTGGGTCGCTCAACTATGACCTCTATCTGAAGCGGCTGGCGGAAAAGCATCCGAACATCCCGGTCATCATCGAGCATTTGTCCGAAGACGACATTCCGCGGGCCAAGGCCTTCCTCGACGGCAAGTTCAAGGCGAACGGGCTGTGACGATCCCGCGGCGTTCCGGGGCAGTCCGGGGCGCCGCTTCCGGCAAGGTGCAACCATGACAATGCTTTTTGGCGAGGATCTGACGCGCGAGGCGATCCGGAGACGCTCCGGCCAGCTTCGCGCCTATGGTGGCGTCCGGCTGGTCGAGCTGGCCGACGGGCAAGAGCGCGGCATTCGCCTGCTGGAATTCCGCAGCGGCGCCGGCCTGCGCTTTACCGTCGCCGTCGACCGCGCCATGGACATCGACGAAGTCGAATGGAAGGGCGCCTCGATCGGCTGGCAGGGGCCGACCGGCCTGCGCAACCCCGCGCTGCACGAGCCCGAGGGCGAGGGCGGTTTCGGCTGGGCGCGCAGCTTCAGCGGCTTTCTCGTGACCTGCGGCATGGATCATATCCTTGGCCCCGAAGAGGTGGACGCCCGGCATTACAACTATCCCGGCGTCCAGACGGCGCGCCATGGCCTGCATGGCCGGGTGGCGAACCTGCCCGCGCGGCTGACCGGCTATGGCGAGCGCTGGGAGGGCGAGCGCTGCATCCTCTGGGCCGAAGGCCAGATCCGTCAGGCCGCGACCTTTGCCGAACATCTGGTGCTGTATCGCCGGATCGAGGTTGATCTGGGCGGCCATGAAATCCGCCTGTCCGACCGGGTGGTGAACGAAGGCTTCCAGCCCGCTCCGCACATGTTCTTTTATCATGTGAACCTCGGCGCGCCGCTGCTGGGCGCCGGCGCGCGCTATCTGGCGCCGATCCGAGAGGTTCTCTGGGCCGGGCACGAGACCCGTTACCGCGATCAGGGCGTCGGCTATGCCCGCATGTCCGCCCCGCAGACCGATTTCGCCGAACAGGTCTGGCAGCACGACACCGCCGGCGATGCCGCGGGCGAGGTGCCGGTGGCGCTGGTCAACGACCGGCTGGCGCTGGGCCTTCAGGTGACGACCCGCAAGGACCAGATGCCCTGCCTCTACCAGTGGCAGAACCTGCAGGCCGGGGCCTATGCGCTGGGCATCGAGCCTTCCACGCATCACGTGCTGGGCAATTCCGCCGCCCGCGCCCGGGGCGAGATGATCTGGCTCTCTGCCGGCGAGGCCCGCGCCTATGACGCCCGCTTCACCGTGCTGGACGGCGCCCCGGCCCTGCAAGCCGCCGAGGCGCGGATTGCCGCGATTGCGCCCCAGCCCGCCGATGACTTTCCGCCGCCTTCGGGCCGGTTCCCGCCCCTCACCGGGCGACCCCAACCCTTCTGATCCAGAGACCTGCCATGCCGAAAGACACCTTTGTCGAAAAACGCGACTACTCGCTGACCGGCCCCTCGGCGCAGCGCGCCATCGAGCTGGGGCTGGCCTCGGCCCAGTGGTATCACTCCGAAGTGCCGCGCAAGGTGATGAAAGAGCTGATGCAGCGCCGCGACGGCCCGGCGATCCGCGATACGCTGATCTGGTTTGCGCTGCTGGGCCTGTCGGCCTGGGGCGGCATCCAGTTCTGGGGCAACTGGTCCTGCGTGCCGTTCTGGGCGGTCTATGGCGTGCTGTACGGCTCGGCCTGCGACAGCCGCTGGCACGAATGCGGCCATGGCACCGCCTTCAAGACCGGCTGGATGAACGATGTGGTCTACCACATCGCCAGCTTCATGGTGATGCGCAACCCGGTGTCCTGGCGCTGGAGCCATGCCCGCCACCATACCGACACCATCATCGTCGGCCGCGATGCCGAGATTGCCTTCATGCATCCGACCTCGATCGCGCTGAACATCCTGCATTTCATCGGCGTGGTGGATGTCTGGCAATGGCTGAAGATCCTCGCGCGCAACGCGACCGGCAATCTGAACGCCGAGGAGCGCAACTATATCCCCGACGCCGAAGTGCCGAAGGCGATCTTCTGGGCCCGCGTTCATGTCGCCATCTATGCCGCAACCCTTGTCGCGGCGGTCTGGATGCAGTCCGTCCTGCCCTTCATGCTGATCGGCGGCCCGCGCTTCTACGGCACCTGGCACATGTTCATGACCGGGCTGATCCAGCATGGCGGCCTTGCCGAGGATGTGCTGGACCACCGGCTCAACAGCCGCACCTGTTTGATGAACCCGGCCAGCCGCTGGATCTACTGGAACATGAACTATCACGTCGAACACCACATGTTCCCGATGGTGCCCTATCACGCCCTGCCGCGCCTGCATGCGCTGATCAAGGACGACCTTCCCGCCGCCTGCCCCTCGATCCCCGCCGCCTTTGCCGAGATGGTCCCGGCGATCCTGCGCCAGCGCCACGAGAAGGGCTATTTCCTGCGCAAGAAGCTGCCCTCCAGCGCCCGGCCCTACCGTGAGGACTTTCACCAGACCGCCCCCGCCCGTTCGGACAAAGGGAAGTAAGACATGCGCTGGATTACCGTCTGCCCGGTCGATGACATCGACCCCGAAGATCTGGCGCCCTTCGACCACGCGGGCCAGAGCTATGCCATCTACCGTGACGAAGACGGCGCGGTCTTTGCCACCGACGGGCTGTGCACCCATGAGCATGTCCATCTGTGCAACGGGCTGGTCATGGGTAGCCAGATCGAATGCCCCAAGCACAACGGCCGCTTCAATTACAAGACCGGCGCGGCCGAACGGCTTCCTTGCGTGCGCGACCTGAAAACTCATCCCGTGCGCGTCGTGGACGGCATGGTCGAGATCGGAATGGAGGACTGACATGACACGCACTCGCCCCACGGTTGCTGACCTGCGTGCCTGGAAGGGCAAGCGCCAGTTAACCATGCTGCGCGTCTTCAGCATCGATGAGGCTGCGGCAGCAGAAGAGGCCGGGATCGACGTTGTTTCGGTTCCGCCTGAACTAATCCTGCACCCCGACTATCGCAAGGCCGCGCCGTCGCTTTTCTCTATGTCGGGCCTTGATCACCTAAGCGCCGGCAGCCGTGAAGACTATCTGCGCCTGTCGTGCAAGCTGCTGTCCGCCGGGGCCGATGCGATGTATTGCTCGGCCGGATTGGACACCGTACGCTTTTTGGCTTCGGAGTATATCCCCGTTGTGGGCCATGTTGGCCTTGTCCCCAGCCGCGCTACCTGGACCGGCGGTTTCAAGGCTGTGGGTAAGACCGCCGATCAGGCGCTGGCGCTATACAGCGAATGCCAGGCCTATGAGGTGGCGGGCGCCTTCGCCGTGGAAATCGAGGTGGTGCCCGAGGAAGTGGCAACTGAGATCAGCCGCCGGATGGACCGCCTGCTGCTGTGGTCCATGGGGTCGGGCGCGGGCTGCGATGTGCAGTACCTTTTCGCCATGGACATCCTGGGTGAACACCGGGGCAAGATGCCCCGCCACTCCAAGGTCTACCGTAACTTTGCCGCCGAGTATGATCGGCTGCAGCGCGAAAGGGTCGCGGCATTCAACGAATTCCGGCAGGATGTCGAGCGTGGCAGCTTCCCTGAAGACCGCTATATCCAGCGAATGGACCGGGCAGAACTGGAGCGTTTCCTATCGGGTCTGGGAGCCTGATCCAACAGGGTGTAATCGAAGGTTTCCTTCAAATTATTGGCGGCAAATATGGCCGCGATCCACCTGTAGCGTCACCATTTGTAGCCATGATCTACGATCGACTCGACGGGCTTCGGTCGGCCAAAGGGGGCAGAGCTGAAACAGGGTTTCAAGCTCGGATTTCCCGTTGCTTCACAGCCTCGCCATGCACCGCCAAGGCCGCGCCACATCGGTTCATCCCCAGCCGTTCCCGCATAGCCTTTACGCGCTCGGCGTAGGCCTGACGGTCGATGCACCGTTCGAGATCCTGCTCGTGGAACCGCCAGTTTTTTACCGGTGCCAAGCGGATCAGGCCCGCAGCTTCTTGCTTTTTCGCATCGGGTACGCTTTCGGGCTGAGGCCGCATCGCAGTTGCGCCTGTCCGCTGGACAAGGTGAACCGCCAGTTCCGCGTGTCAGCGCCCAACATGCTGTGGGTTTCGGACTTCACATATGTCGCCACGTGGAAGGGGTTCGTCTATGTCGCTTTCGTCATCGATGCCTATGCCCGCCGCATCGTCGGCTGGCGCGTCAGCACCTCCCCTCATGCCGGGTTCGTTCTCGATGCCCTAGAACAGGCCGTCTATGAACGCCGCCCGGTCAAGGGAATGGGGCTGGTCCATCACTCCGACCGCGGATCCCAATACCTGTCGATCAAATACACCGAACGATTGGCCGATGCAGGCATCGAACCATCGGTCGGCAATGTCGGTGACAGTTACGACAACGCCCTCGCCGAGACGATCAACGGCCCCTTCAGGGCCGAAGTCGTCCATCGTCGCGGCCCATGGCGCAACTTCGAAGCCGTCGAATACGCAACCCTCGAATGGGTCGACTGGTTCAACAACCGCCGCCTGCTCGAGCCAATCGGGAACATCCCACCCGCGGAAGCCGAAGCAAACTTCTACGCAGCTCTGGAAACCGAAGCCATGGCCGCGTAACTAACGTCAATCAGCCTCAGGCAAACCCGGCGCGGTTCACAAGGGACGATCGGGGACAGCTCACGGGCGCTGTTCAGGCCGGCGTCTTCGGATCGACAGTCGCGCCCCCTGAGCGCGCCAGCGTGGGCGAAGTCCGCTGGTGAAATATCGCATCATGGCGGAGGGCGGGGGAGCGTCAAAGCCTGAGTCACAACTAAACTCTACTTACTTGATTTAATCGTCGAGACATGTTAGGAAACCTGTATCCAGGGAGGAAGAGCCGATGATTCATTCAAAATTCAAGACATCACTTCTGTGCGGCAGCGTCGCAGTTGCAATGGCTTCTGCGGCCGGTGCTGACACTGTGTCGCTGTTCTGCAGCGCTTCGGGGGCCGAGTATCAGCTATGCAGCGATGCCGCGACTGCCTGGGCGAAAGACACCGGAAACGAGGTCAAGATCAACAAGATGCCCGCCTCTTGGGATGAGGCGCTGCCGCTCTATCAGCAACTGCTGTCGGCCAAATCACCCGACATTGATGTAATGCTGCTGGACGTGGTCTGGGTCGGGATGCTCAAGGATCAACTGCTGGATCTGAACACGGTGGTTCCGGCGGAAGAGATCGCACAGCACTTTGCCTCGACCGTGGCGGCGGGCTCGGTGGATGGCAAGCTGGTGGGGATGCCCTGGTATGCCGATACCGGGCTGATGTTCTACCGCAAAGACTTGCTGGAGAAGTATGGCAAGCCGGTGCCGAAAACCTGGGCCGAGATGACCGACACTGCGAAGGTGATCATGGAGGGCGAGCGTGCTGCTGGAAACCCCGACATGTGGGGTTATGTCTGGCAGGGCAAGTCTTACGAAGGGTTGTCATGCGATGCGATCGAATGGCTGGCGTCGTCAAATGGCGGAACGATTGTCGACGCTGCGGGTGCCGTGACGGTCAACAACGCCGATGCGATCAAGGCGGTCGACCTGGCGGCGTCCTGGGTTGACACGATCAGCCCCAAGGGCGTGTTGGACTATGACGAAGAATCCTCGCGTGGGGTCTTCGAGACCGGAAATTCGGTGTTCCATCGCAACTGGTCCTATGTCTGGGGAACCTCGCAGGGGGCGGACAGCAAACTGAAGGGTCTGGTTGGCGTGACCGCCCTGCCCTCGGGCAGCGCAGGCGGGCCGTCTGCGGGTTGCATGGGCACGGCGCATATGGGCGTGTCGAAATATTCAGCGCATCCCGAAGCGGCAGCCAGCCTGCTGCGGTTCATGACCGGCCTGTCCGAACAAAAACGCCGGACAATCGACGCGGCCTATAACCCGACGATTGCAACGCTTTACGAGGATGCAGAAGTTCTGGCCGCCGTGCCGTTCCTTGGCGACGCGAGGGCCGCCTTTGACCAGGCCGTTTCGCGGCCGTCCTCGGTGACGCTGGGCGACTATAACCAGGTGTCTTCGGCGTTCTATCAGGCGGTGCATTCGGTTCTGGCCGGCGAAACCACCGCGACCGATGCGATGTCCTTGTTGCAGGCCGACCTTGAAAAGATCAAGGCGCGCGGCGGCTGGTAACCCACATTTTCCCGGCCTGCGGCACGAGTTCTGCCGCAGGCCGTCCCCCGTATCGAGATTGGACCTGCCCCGATGGCTTCCGTTACCCTGACTGGCGCGCAGAAGCGCTTTGGCAATGTCACCGTCATTTCCGGTGTTGATTTGCAGATCGCCGATGGCGAGTTCGTGGTGTTCGTCGGGCCGTCAGGCTGCGGGAAATCGACCTTGCTGCGGATGATTGCAGGGCTGGAGGACTTCTCTGGCGGATCCTTGCAGATTGGCGGCAAACATATGGAGGACGTGATGGCCTCCAAACGTGGCGTGGCGATGGTGTTTCAGTCCTACGCGCTTTACCCGCATATGACCGTGGCGCGGAACATCGGCTTTGCCTTGGAAACCAATGGCATGCCACGCGCCGAGATTGCCCGGAAAACCCGGGAAGTGGCTGAGCTTTTGAAAATCGGAAAGCTTTTGGACCGCAAACCCCGCGAGTTGTCGGGGGGGCAGCGCCAGCGTGTCGCCATTGGTCGGGCGCTGGTTCGCTCGCCGGATGTGTTCTTGTTCGACGAACCGTTGTCGAACCTTGACGCCGATTTGCGCACCGAGATGCGCGCCGAGATCGCGCGGCTGCACAAGGAGCTGGGCGTCACCATGATCTATGTGACCCATGATCAGGTCGAGGCGATGACCCTTGCCGACCGGATCGTGGTGCTGCGTGAGGGCAGGATTGAGCAGGTTGGCACGCCGGCCGAGCTTTATGCCCATCCGGCGAATGAATTCGTCGCCAGTTTCATCGGCTCGCCACGGATGAATTTTGCCGCTGCCGCCGATGTGCCGGGGCGGGGGATGGGCGGGGCGGTCAAGCTGGGGGTGCGGCCCGAGGCAATCCTGCTTTCGTCGTCCGGGCTTGCCGCCACCCTGGAGCGGGTTGAGGACTTGGGCCACGAGCAACTGATCTATGTCCGGCTGGAAAACGGCAGGCTCTGGACGTTGCGCGCCGCCAAGGACGCTGATGTGCCGCAACCGGGGGCGCCTATCTTCCTCGACTGGCCCGATGCCGCGACCTATGGCTTTGATGCCGCTGGCCGCGCCGTGCAGAGGTCTGCAGCATGAGCCGGGTTCTGGCGCGGCGCGAGCGGCGGGCGGCGTGGCTGTTTCTGGCCCCGGCGATTGTCGTGTTGCTGCTGGTAGCGGCCTGGCCGCTGAGCAAGACGTTCTATCTGTCCCTGACCGATGCCAATTTCGGCAACCCCGATCAGTATGGTTTTGTCGGGCTGCGCAACTACGCCGATGTTCTGGATGACCGGCTGTGGTGGAAATCGCTGTCAAATACGCTGTTTTTCACCGTGGCCTCGGTGGGCATCGAAACCGTGCTGGGCATTGCGATTGCGCTGCTGCTCAATCAGGCGATCCCCGGGCGCGGCATGTTGCGGGCCTCGATCCTGATCCCCTGGGCGATTCCGGTCGTGGTGTCGGCCAAGATCTGGGAGTGGATGCTGCATGACCAGTTCGGCGTCATCAATGCGGTGCTGATCCATCTGGGGGTGATCGAGCGCGGTCTGGCCTGGATGGCCGAGCCGGGGTTGGCACTGTGGGTGATCGTCTTTGTCGATGTCTGGATCACCACGCCCTTCATGGTGCTGCTGATCCTGGCCGGATTGCAGATGATCTCGAAGGAGGTGCTGGAGGCCGCCTATGTTGACGGTGTGCCGGCCTGGCGGCGGTTTATCTCGATCACCCTGCCGCTCTTGCGCCCGTCTATCGGGGTGGCGGTGCTATTTCGCACGCTGGACGCGCTGCGTATGTTCGACCTCAGCTATGTGCTGGGCGGCAACAGCCAAAAGACCATGACCGTTTCAATCTATGCCCGCAACCAACTGGTCAGTTTTCAGCAAATGGGCCTGGGGTCTGCGGCATCGACCTGGGTGTTCTTTCTGGTGGCCTTGGCCGCGATCCTTCTGATCGGGCTTTTGAAACTGCACAAACCGGCGGAGGGCTGAACGATGCTGTCCCAACGAGCACGTCGCAAAACCGGCCAATGGGCGAAGGGATTCGCCGTCGCCCTGACCGTGATCTATACGATCTTTCCCTATTATTGGGCGATCAACTCTTCCTTCAAATCCGGGCAGCAACTGTTCGAGGTCAATCTCTGGCCAAGCTTAGATCTGGTCCATTACCGGGCCTTGATGGGTGATCCGGATTTCATCGGCAGCATCCTCAATTCGGTGATCGTCGCCAGTTCCACCACCTTCATCGCGCTGGCTCTGGCCACCTTCTCGGCCTATGCGCTGGGGCGGTTGGAGTTTGCCGGCAAACGGGCGGTGCTGCTGGCGTTCCTGTCGGTGTCGATGTTCCCGCAGGTCGCCGTGCTTTCGGGCATGTTCGAGCTGATCCGCTGGCTTGGCCTCTATAACCATGTCGGATCGCTGGTGCTGGCCTATCTGCTGTTCACGCTGCCCTTCACCATCTGGGTGCTGACCAGTTTCATGCGGGAATTCCCGCGCGAGTTGAGCGAGGCCGCGATGATGGACGGCTGTTCGCATTGGCGAACCCTGACGCGGATCTATCTGCCGCTGATGGGGCCGGCGCTGGCCAGCACCGGGCTTCTGGCCTTCATCGCGGCCTGGAACGAATTCCTCTTCGCGCTGACCTTCATCCTGACCGATGAAAACCGCACGATCCCTGTGGCGATCGGGCTGATCTCCGGCAATTCGCGCTACGAGTTTCCCTTTGGGCCGGTCATGGCGGCCTCGGTGATCGTAACATTGCCGCTGATCGTTCTGGTGTTGATTTTCCAGCGCAAAATCGTCTCGGGGCTGACCGCAGGGGCGGTCAAAGGCTAAAACAGATAACGGAAGTCGAAATGATCAAACTTGGAAATGCGCCCTGCTCCTGGGGGGTATTCTACTCCACCGGCAACACCATCACCGCCGAGGGCTATCTCGATGCGGTCGCCAGAGCGGGCTATCGGGTGACCGAGCTTGGACCCCTGGGGTTTTTGGGCGAAGACCCGGTCTGGATTGCCGATGCCCTGGCGACACGCGGGCTGGAGCTGGCAGGGGCCGCGCATGTGCATACCCTGGCCGATCCGGCGACCGCAGGCGGGCTTACGGAATCTTTGCACCGGATCGGGCGGCTGCTTGGCGCCCTTGGGTCGCGCGACCTGATCCTGATGGATGAAAGCGAATGGTATCCCGAGACGGCAGAAGGCCTTGTCGATGCCGCGGGCTGGCAGGTGGCGATGACGATGATCCGTGATGCGGACCGGCTGATGCGCGAGGAATATGGCGTCAGGCTGCATCTGCATCCGCATGTCGGCACCTGTATCGAGCGCGAGGCCCAGATCGACCGGATGCTGGAGGAAACCGAGGTTTCGCTGTGCTTTGACACCGGCCACCACGCGTTTTGGGATCAGGACGTGCTGGCCTATATGGACCGGGTCTGGGACCGGATCGGCTTCATGCATCTGAAGAATGTCGACCCTGTGGTACGGGCGCGGGTGCTGGCAGGTCAGCTTGGCGTCAACCGATCCTTCGCCGAGGGGGTGATGAGCCCGTTGCGCGAAGGCGCCGTCGATATTGCGGCCGTGATGCGCCTGCTGATCGCGCGGCACTATGACGGTTACGCCATCGTCGAACAAGACCCTGCCGAGGATGCCGCCCTGTCGCCCGATGCGCTGGCGCGCAGCAATCTGGACTATCTGACGGCCATTACGGACCGCGCGGAGCAACAGCAATGACCACGGCCAACCCCTGTATTTTCGACACGCCCGCCGCGCTTGGCCTTGCTGTGGCCCGCGACATCGCCGACCGGATCGCCGCCGCCAAAGGGCAGCGCTTCCTGCTGGGCTGCCCCGGCGGACGCAGCCCGCAGCCGGTTTACGCCGCTTTGGCAGGGCTGGTCGCGGAACGCGGGCTGGATCTGTCGGGCTTGGTCATTGTCATGATGGATGACTATGTGATCGAAACGGCCACCGGCTTTGCGCATGTCGATGCCGGGGCGCATTTCAGCTGCCGCCGTTTTGCCTGGGCTGACATTCAGGCGGTGCTGAACGCGCAGCTTGATGAAGCCTGTCGGATTCCGGCCGCCAATGTGTGGTTTCCTGATCCGGCCGCCCCGCAAGACTATGACCGACGGATCGCAGCAGCGGGCGGGGTGGATTATTTCCTGCTGGCGAGTGGGGCTGGCGATGGCCATATCGCCTTCAACCCGCCGGGTTCGCCCAAGGACAGCCTGACCCGCGTGGTGAAACTGGCCGAACAGACCCGGCGCGACAATTTGCAGACCTTCCCGGATTTCGCTTCGATCGAGGCGGTGCCGCAGTATGGCGTCACCGTCGGCATCGAGACGATCCGCGCCCAGTCGCGGGCGGTGGGCATGGTGGTCTGGGGCGCGGGCAAGCGCGCGGCCTATCGCCGCCTTGCCAGTGCGGCAAGCTATGATCCCGATTGGCCGGCAACCATCTATGCGCTCTGCGCCAATGCCACGCTCTATGCCGACCGGGCGGCCGTGGGACAGCCGGAATGACGCCGCGTTGTGCCTTGGGCGTGGATGTCGGCGGCACCAAGATCGCCGCCGCGCTGGTTGATCTTGCAACCGGCAAGGCGCTGGCCTCCCGGACCCTGGCGACGGCGGCCCAGGAGGGCGGACCTGCGGTTATCGGGCGGGTGGCACGGGTTTTGCAGGATTTGCAGACCGAAGCGCGGCGGCTTGGCCTGATGCCAGTGGGTATTGGCATGGGGCTTCCGGAGCTGGTGACCCGCGATGGCCGGGTGGCCAGCGCCTGGAACTTTGACTGGCAGGGCATTGATCTGGCGGCTGACCTGGGGCTTGATCTGCCGCTGGTGCTGGACAGCGACGTGCGCTGTGGCGCCTTGGGCGAACAGCGCTTTGGCGCCGGGCGGAACCATGCGACGTTCTCCTATGTCTCCATTGGCACCGGAATCTCGGCGATTCAGTGTATCGACGGGCAGATTCATCGTGGGGCCAACGGCTTTGCGATCCATTTCGGTAGCGGTGATCTGGTGACGGTCGGCAGAGATGGGCCGCAGGCCTTCAACCTTGAAGCCTTTGCATCGGGCGCTGGGCTGTCGGCGGTCTACGCTGCCCGAACCGGCATCGCAGGTGTGACGGCCCGCGAGATGATTGAGGGTTCGGCTGGAGCGGCGGGTTTGGAACTGATGGATCAATCCACCACTGCGATGGCCAGCTTTCTGGGGCAGATGATCAACATGATTGATCCAGAGGCCCTGATCATTGGCGGCGGACTTGGCGCTTCGGCCTCTTACATGGCGCAAATGCGGGCCAAGATTCCCGGCTATATCTGGGCCGAAACCTGCCGCGCGCTGCCTATCCTGTCCTGCCAGCTTGGCGCAATGGCCGGAATGATCGGTGCGGCATGCCTGCTGGAGCAAAGTCACGCCGGATAGACATCGGTGATCCGGCCACTGAAGCGCCAGTTGTCTTCAGGAACCGCCTGGATCGTGGCCAGAACCGGGATGGTTGCCGCCCCCAAGACCGCCGCCTGATCTTTCAGCAGCGACAGTTGCAGGCGGTCGATTTCCTGGCGCGGGCGCTCCGAGATGGTGCGGTGCAAAGGCATGGCGGCCTCCACCACGCGTCGCAGCAGGGATTCGGGCAACTGCCCGCCGATCAGGACGGTTTGCGGGTCATAGGCATTCTCGACAATGCTCATCAGCCAGCGCAAACAGCCCCCGGCTGTCACCACCCAACTGTCAACGAGATCGCAATGCCGATGTGAAAACGCCGCCAAGCCGTCCGAGGTCAGCTGTTGGGGGGGTCTTTCACCGGCAGCCGCGAACAACCCGTCGATCGACAGAATCGATTCCAGATGTTGCTCACCGTTCGCGGTTGGAATTGGAAAGCGACCGAATTCACCGGCGTTCCCCCAGGCACCGCGAAAAATCTGGCTCTCATGGATGATGCCGCAGCCAAGGCCGCGCGCGATGTGGAGATAGCAAAAGCTCTCAAGCTTTTTTCCCGCCCCGAAGGTCAGCTCTCCCAGCGCACCGGCATTGGCATCGTTCTCGACGAAGACCGGCAGCCGGCTTGATGCCGCGAGCCGGGCTTCGATCCCGAAATCACCAATATCTGCCCAAAGCGAACTTTCCACCAGATGAGCGTCATCGACGCCATGATCCACCAGCCGCGGCGACACCAGACCGATGCCCCAGATCGTCGCAGGGTTCACGCCGCTGCCTTCAATCAAGTGCTGGGTCATCGCTTCGACCAGCGTCAGGATTTCGGCGGGGTCCGTCAGGCTATGGGGTTCTTCGCAACTGAACACCAGGTTCAGACCAAAGTCGATCACAGCGCCAAAAATCCGACCGTCATCAAGGTTGATGCCGATGCCGTGGCCACAAGACGGCCGGATTGCATAGGGCAGTGGCGGCTGCCCCTTGCCGCCATAGACCTTTTCAGTGGCTTCGATCAGTCCGCTTTCTTCCAGCCCGCCGATGATGTTGGAAATCGACTGCATGGTCAGCGCGGTTTCACGCGACAGGTCTGCACGACTTAGCCCACCATGCTGGCGCAACAGGGCGATCACTGTCGCCCGGTTCAGCCGTTTGGTGTGCTCGTTGTTCTTTCCCAACTTGTGCGGGTCGAGGAACTTCATTATAAACTCAAGTAACTTGATTTTCTCTGTTGTGTCGTACGGTAGGCTCTGTCGCTGTCATATGCAAGCGGCAGGCAAGACCGGCGCAGGAGCGGAAATCTTGCCGCAACACAGGCCCGGAAGCGGTGGCCATGACAGGAGATCACACGACCATGCCGATATCCAAGATCAATGTTTGCCTGTTTGGCGCCGGAGAAATGGCTGCGATCCACGCAGCAAATCTTGCCAGTGATCCGCGCGTGGTGCTGCGCTATGTCATTGATCCCGCTGTCGAGCGCGCCGAGGCACTTGCCATGGCCCATGGCGCCATAGTGGCAAGCCCGGATGTGGCCTTTGCTGACCCGCAGATCGACGCGTTTGTCATCGCCAGCCCTCCCCGCACCCATGCCGATTATCTGGAGCGCGCGGCCCAGACCAAGGCCTATGTGTTTTGCGAAAAGCCGATCGACCACGATATCGGTCGGATCCGCACCTGCCTGACCAAGCTGGCCGGGCGGGAACACAAGGTGCAGCTGGGTTTCAACCGCCGGTTTGATTTTCAGTTTGCCAAGCTCAAGCAGGCCATTACCGACGGGCGGATCGGCAACGTCGAGCAGGTTCTGATCATCAGCCGCGACCCCGAAGCCCCGACTTTGGAAGGGTTTACCCATAGCAGCGGCTTGCTTAAGGAAACCGCGATCCATGATTTTGATCTGTTGCGCTGGCTCCTGGATGACGAACCCGTCGAGGTTTTCGTGATGGCCGATGCGCTGATCAACCCGGATTACCTGACCATCGGCCATATCGACACGGCGACCACGACCCTGCGCATGAAGTCGGGCACCCATGTCACGATCCTGAACAGCCTGCGCGCAGCCTTTGGCTATGATCAGCGCATCGAAGTGCTGGGTTCCTTGGGTCAGGCGGCGGTCGGCAATGTCGCACAATCGCTGGTGGTGCTGTCCGATCAGATGGGCATTACCGCTGAAAAGCCGTTGTGGAACTATCCCGAACGCTATGCCCAGGCCTATCGGACCGAGATGTTGCAGTTCATTGAGGCCGTGGCCAGTGGCAACCCCGTCACGCCGAATGCGTTTGATGGCCTGCGCGCTTCGGTGATTGCCGAGGCGGCAATCCTTTCGATGCAGTCCAAACAGCCTGTCGTGATCGAACCGGTTTGAGCCGGACCGCAATCCCTGGCACTGGCGGGGCGGTCTTTCGGAAACCGGCCCGCGGGTAAGGCGCGTCTCAAGCTTCGGGCGTGTTAGCCAGATGATGGAGATGCCGATCTCAGTCACTTTGATTGAGGTTCTGAGGCAGTCCCTTGGCGAAAGGCATGCCGCTTCGTAATCGCGGGCGGCCCAGAGTCCGTCAAGGGCGGCGGCGCCGTTGCAAACGCCCGATCTCAACCAGACAGGTCCGGGCAGTCGGCCTGTTGCGCCCGTCGCGGTGTGCCGATGTCCAGCGTCAGCATTTTCAACCCACTCCGGCATAACGCAGTCGCACGGGCGACTGAACACATCCCTGGACGGCCTGCATGACCACATGCTGGGCAGTTCCGATTTCGGCAGGGCCTGCCCAGCAGATCGGTGGGCGATCAACTCCATTCGACTGCTGCTGGAACGGTTTACGTCTGTTTGTTCAGCGTAACCTGGGCCAGGTCGAGGCCAAGTGGCATGTGGTACAGTTGCGGTTTTCGCGGCACGAAACCTTCACCGCCATCCGCGCAAGGTCTACGATATAGGGGCGGATGCGGATTGAGCTTGAAGGCCGCATGCTGGGGCACGATGTCGAGGTGACCGTCGATTGTACCGGAAGCGCCAATCTGCCGGGATCGGTGCTGCAACGGCTGGCGCGGCTCTATGAGGTGCCGGCCGAACGGTGTCGCGGCTGTGCTGTCTATACGAACACCTGCCGACTGGAGCTTTTTGCGGTTATAGCTCGTCGCGGATTCAGATGCTGTCCCTGAGCGTGGTGTAGGTTCCGGCCGCGCGCGATTCACGGTTTGATCCGGCTGCGCTTCGGTTGGGCAACATCGTTGGTCCGGGCGCGGTTGAGCCTTGGCAAGGCCTGAACCTTGGCAATGCCCGCGGGGACGATTGTCTGCGGCGCGGGGGCCAGGGCCATTGGCTGGACGGCGCGCGCAAAGCTGGCACCTTACACCGGCCGCTTTCGGCGCGGCGTCGGGATGGCTGCCGCGACGCATCTCAACGGGCGCTTTCCCGGCGAGGATGGATCCACCACCGTAGCACTGGTGGGCCTGCAAGCCGATGGTCGTATCATGCTCACTGTGCGCTAGATGATCTGGGCAGCGGATCAGACACAACGTTATGGCTGGCCGCGCGCAACGCCCCGCTGCTGATCGCCACGCCGACCCACCGCGCCTCGGCCAATCCCGGTTCGTTTGCCACGCATTTTTCCTTGGTCGCGGTCGATACGTTGACCGGGCGGGTGCTGCCGGTGCTGGACTATCTTGCCGCCCAAGACATCGGGCGGGCCATCAATCCGATGCTGGTGGATGGTCAGGTCCACGGCGGCATCCAGATTGGCCTTGGCTATGCGCTGAAGGAGGAGGTGGCGGTCGATCCCCTCACGGGCCGCGTGCGCGGCGACAGTTTTGCGCGCCACACGCTGGCAAATGCCCCGGAAATGCCGCTCCTTCGCACGCTCCTGGTGGAAAATGGCGAGCCAACCGGGCCGTTCGGTGCCAAGGCTGTTGGCGAGATCCGACCGTTCCGGTGGCGCTGGCGCTGGTCAACGCGGTGAATGCGGCGCTTGGCACACTGCTGTCGGAATCGCCGCTGCTGCCCGAACGGATCATCTTGGCGTTGCAGAATTGGTCGGCAACTGCGGAAGGGGTGGCATTGGCCGACGCACAGCGATCCCGAATCGGCGGGGAAGACCCGCCGATCCGATCCGACAGCGGCCTGTCTCCCGTCGGCCGCTGGGCTACGGCGACCTTGACCCCAGGCCTGCGGACGGCTGGCGCGCGGCCTTTTCGGCCTCCGCGCTGACCGGGATGCCGGATCACATAGCCACGGTTGTGCGTTCAAGGCAGGTTCTCGCGAAAGATGACCTGAAGCCGCGGCGGATACTCGGCCTCGTTCGAGCCCTTGACGGCAGACAGCAGGAGCTTGACGGCCTCGCGGGCCTCGACGCGTGCGTTCTGGTCGATCACGGCGTCCATCGTGCCGTCCAGCAGCATCGACCGTGCGGCGCTAGTCAAGTCGTGGCCGATGAAGACGACTTTTCCGGCCAAGCCAGTGTCCTTCAATGCCCGCGCGACGCCCTGATTTCCCGCACCGATGTTGTAGATTGCGTCCGGCCGTTCCCGTCGCAGCAGGTCAAGGGCGACAGAGTAGGCCTTTTCCCGATCATCGTTGATTTCATGGATCGAGGACACCGTCAAATGTGAAAACTCCCGCGAGAGAATCGAACGCACGCCCATTTCGCGTTCTTCATGGCCGCGGTAGGATGGCGAGCCGATCAGGACGGCGACGCGCGCGGGCTGGTTTCTGGGCAGAAAGCGTCCGATCAGGTAGCCCGCCAGACGGCCCGCCGCGCGATTGTCGATGCCGATATATCCAACCGACCGCACCCGCGGAATGTCCGAGACCAGGGTTGCAATCCTGGTGCCGCTGGCGGTCAATTTTTCAAGAGCTTCGGATACGATCGGATGGTCGATGGCGACCACGCCAACCGCATCGGATTTGCCGCACAGTCCGACAAGCTTCTCGGCCAGCGCATTTTCGTCAAAACCGATGACCTGATGCAGGTGGCCGTCGATCTCTGGACGCGCGGCCAATTCCTCGACGAGATGGCTGCGCAGGAGCGAGATAAAGCTGTTTTGCCCCGCCGGAAGCACGAAATCCATGCGCACGCGCGTCGGTGCGCCGGTTGCCTGCGGTCCGAAATACCCCAACTCATGGGCGACATGCAGAACCGCTGCACGTGTGCGTTCTTTGACGCCGGGGCGATCGTTCAGGACGCGGTCGACGGTGGCGATGGACACTCTTGCCCGTTCGGCAATCGAGGCGAGGGTAGCTTTCATGGCGGACCTCCTGATGTTCCGTGAACAGTAAAGCCAATCTGCGCTGTTTTTCCACCTCAAACACATCATGTATCTTCAATATCTAAATAGTTTTGCAATAATGATTTCTTTTGATGAATAAATAGGCGTATTGATGATTGATTAACATCATGTTGCGGTCGACATTGCCTCAAATGACGCCCACGGCGAGCGCCGGGTCAAAACGACGGGCGGACATTCCGACATCGGCAAAGGACCGAGGCATGCCCAGGCTTTACAACAAGGATATCTCACGGGCCGAGCTGGAGGCAGCAAGCGGTGCGCTGCAGCATGCCGCGGGGGTCCGGTTGATGACGCTGGGCGACGGGCTGGAACGAGGCGTTCGGATGCTCGAGTTCCGGACCGGGTCCGGCTTGCGTTTTTCGGTGCTGATCGACCGGGCGATGGACATCGCGGATTGCGACTATCGCGGTGTGGCGATCGGCTGGCATTCGCCAGCGGGGTTCCGCAATCCGGGGCTTCACGACTACGAGGGCGAGGGCGGGCTGGGTTGGCTTCGCTCATTCTCCGGGCTGATGGTGACCTGCGGGCTTGATCATATCCTGTTCATGTATGACGCCCCGGCCGACAACTATTTCTATGGTCCGCGTCGCAAGGTCTCGCAGTCAATTCACGGCCGTGTCGGAACGATTCCGGCGCGGCTGACGGGCTATGGCGAGAGCTGGGACGGCGATCAATGCGTGCTCTGGGCGGAGGGCGTGGTCAGTCAGGGCACGGTCTTTGGTGAGCATCTGGAGCTGCACCGGCGCATCGAGGTTGATCTGGGCGGCAACGATATCCGCCTGACCGACCGTGTGGTCAATCGAGGCTTTTACCGCACGCCCCACATGTTCTGCTATCACATCAACGTCGGCCATCCGGTGCTGGAAGCCGGTGCACGCTATCTCGCGCCGATTGCCGATGTGGTCTGGGCGGCGCATGAGGGCAGCTATCAGGCGCAGGGCGTGGGGTATCGGCGGCTGCCCGGCCCCCGGATGGATTTCCGCGAACAGGTCTGGCAGCACGAACTTGCGGCTGACAGCAAGGGCGAGGTCCCGGTGGCGCTGGTCAACGACCGGCTGGGCCTGGGGTTCATGGTGACGACCCGCAAGGACCAGTTTCCCTGCCAGTACGAGTGGCAGAACCTCCAGTCCGGTCAATACGCCCTGGGGATCGAGCCATCGACCAATCATGTTCTGGGGCAGGGAGAGGCCCGCGCGCGCGGTGAGCTCATCTGGTTGAACCACGGCGACACGCGCCGCTATGACACGGTGTTCAGCGTGCTGACCGATGCCGATGCCATTGCGGCTGCCGAGGCCCGCATCCGGGGCGTCGCAACTCAACCGGACATGGATTACCCCCCGCTGTCCGGAGTGTTCCGGCCGATCGGAGGTCGGCAATGAACGGTTCCCTGCATTTGCGGCAATCCGGACCCAAAGCCCCCGGCGCACTTTCGGGACTTCGGGTGCTGTTTACAGGCGCGGCGGGTGGTCTCGGCCATGGCACGACGCTGGCCCTCCTGGCATCCGGAGCCGAGGTCTTTTCGATCGACCGCGATCACGCCCACAACGAAAGCCTCCGCTCCGAAGCGCATGCCGCGCGCCTGCACCTGATCGAACGCGACCTGACCGACACGGATGCCGTCCGCGCCTGCCTGCGCGACATCGTGAAAGGCGGCGCGATCAATGTCCTGATCAACAATGCGGCGATCTATCCGACCAAGCCGTTCGAGGACTTCACGCTGGAAGAGCAACGCGCCGTGCAGGCCGTCAATGTCGACGCCGCGCTGGTTTGCACGGCCGAAGTCCTGCCCGCGATGCGGGCGCAAAACTGGGGCCGGATCATCAATGTCACCTCGATCACGCTGGGCGGCGGTTGGGAGAACCTCTCGCCCTATGTGCAGTCCAAGGGCGCGCTGCTGGGGTTGACGCGCGCCTGGGCGCGCGAATTCGGCAAATGGGGGATCACCGTGAACGCCATCGCGCCGGGGGCTTTCCCGACCGATGCAGAGCGCATTCACCCCGATCCCGAAGCCTACAACCGCTTTGTGCTGGATCATCAGGCGGTCAAACGGCGCGGGACACCAAACGATATCGCCGCTGCGGTCATGTTTCTGGCTTCGGACGGCGCGGGTTTCATCACGGGGCAGAACATCGCCGTCGATGGCGGCTGGAGCATGAATTGAAAAGCAACAACAACATTCTTTCGGGATACCGGGTGCTGGACTGTTCCATCGCCATGGCCGGACCCTTTGCGGCGCAGCGGCTGGGTGATCTGGGCGCCGATGTCGTCAAGGTCGAGCCGACAAGCGGCGAATGGCAGCGCCACATGCCGGCGGGCGGCGCGCAGGGCAATCAGATCAACGTCTCCTTCCTGTCGCTCAACCGCAACAAGCGCTCGCTGGCGGTGGATCTGAAAAGCGACGCCGGCCGGGCGGTGGTTCACCGGCTGTCCGCCGAGGCGGATGTCTTCATCCAGAACTACCGTCCGGGTGTCGCGAAACGGCTGGGCGTGGATTATGAAACGCTGGTCGCCCTCAATCCGCGCCTGATCTACGTGTCGATGTCGGGCTACGGTGAATCCGGCCCCTACATGCTCCGCCCCGGTCAGGACCTGCTGTTGCAGGCGATGAGCGGCGCCATGCTGTCGGCGGGGCGCGACGGCGAACCGCCCATGGCCGCAGGGCAATATCTGGTCGATGCCGTAACAGCCTATTCGGCGTTCGAGGGGGTTCTGGCCGCGCTGCTGCACCGCGAGCGGACAGGCGAGGGACAAAAGGTCGAGGTCAACATGCTGGACGCGATCACCACGATCCAGATGCAGGAACTGTCGGTCTTCACCGTCGGGGGCAAGCCGCAGACGCGCAGCAAAGAGCCGCATGCGCATGTCTACATCCGTTCGCCCTATGGCACCTTCGCCACGTCGGACGGTTTTGTTGCGCTGGCAATGCCCGACCTCGATACGCTGGCGCGCGTGCTCGATGAACCCCGGCTCTCGGGTCTTGATGCCGCGACCGCAGGCTGGGACCAGCGTGATCTGCTGTTCGGACTGGTGCGGGGGGCGCTGCCCGCCCGGACCACCGCCGAATGGATGGCCGCCTTCAACGCGAATGGCATCTGGGCCGCGCCGGTCTATGGCTATGCCGAACTCGTGGCCGACCCGCAGATCGCGCATAACGGCACGTTCGTCGAGTATGACCATCCGACCGAAGGCCGGGTGAAGACCCCGGGTTTTCCGATCCGGTTTTCGCGAACGCCCAGCGAAGTGGTGCGAGGGGCGCCACTTGTGGGTGAACACAGCCGGGAAATCCTGACCGAGGCGGGCTATTCCGTCGGCGAAATCGAAAGCCTTGTTTCGGCAGGTGCCATCGCCATGCGGGGCACGCCATGAGCTTGCCGTTCAAGGGACTTACCTGGGATCACCCGCGCGGCTTCACCGCGCTGGATCGGGCGGGACGGCAGAGTGGCCTGATTGCCTGGGATCGCCAACCGCTCGAAGGGTTTGAAAGCGCCCCGATCGCCGATCTTTGCGCCGCCTATGATCTGGTCGTTCTGGACCATCCGCATCTGGGCGAAGCGCTGGCGCAGGATTGCCTGTGCCCGCTTGACGAGGTGTTCGATCCCGTCGCGCTGAAACGGTTCGCGGCAGACAGTATCGGCCCCAGCTTTCGCAGCTACGAGATGGCGGGCCGTGCCTGGGCGCTGCCGCTGGATGCGGCAAGTCAGGTCATGGCGCTGCGACCCGAAATCGCGGACGCGCCGCTGGCCACATGGGCGGAGGTGTCGGACTTTGCCCGGCACGAGGGCGGGCTGGCGCTGTCGCTTGCCGGGCCCCATGCCGCGCTCAGCCTCATGTCGATCGCGGCCTCGCTGGATGACGGGCTTGATCTGGCCGACGGGGGCTGGCTTGGGGCCGCGCTCTGCGTCGAGGCCTACGAGATCCTGTCCGACCTCAATGCCCACGCGAACCCCGATTTCGGGCAGGCGAACCCGATCGGCCTTCTGGAGGCCATGTCCTCGGGGACCGGGATCCGGATTTGCCCGTTGGTCTATGGCTATGTGCCCTATGCCGCGCGTCCGGCGCCCCGGACAGTGCTGTTCCGCAACGCGCCGCGCAGTCGCATCGGCGGGCGGCACGGTTCGATCCTGGGCGGAACCGGAATCGGCATTTCCAGACGCTGCACGCCTTCGGACGCCCTGCGCGACCATCTCGCCTGGTTGATGAGCCCCGGCGTCCAGACGGGGTTCATTCCCGAAAATGACGGCCAGCCTTCCAATCGGGCGGCCTGGGCTGACCCGGATGTGAACGCGCCGGTGCGGGGTTTCTACAGCGCCACCGCTGCGACGCTGGAGGCCGCGGCGCTGCGCCCGCGCCATGACGGCTACATCGCCTTTCAGACCGCCGCTTCGGCCTTCCTGCGCGAGGCCTTGCGGACCGGCCTGCCGCCGGCCGCAGTCGCCGGGCGTCTTGCGGACATGTTCGCAGCCTCGCTTCCCGCAAATCGAAGGGTTTGATCATGACCGCCGCGTCCGACCTGCTGTTCCATCATACTGGCCATGTGGCCGTGATCGAATTCAACCGACCCGCGAAGCTCAACGCCATGACGCCCGAGATGGCCGAGGCGATGATCGCGGCGGTGGCCCAGTGCAATGCCGACCCCGACATCCGCTGCGTCATTCTCACGGGGTCCGGCACGCGGGCGTTTTGCGTCGGGTCCGACATCAAGGAACTCGATCGCTACGACAGCCCGTGGGAGTTCCGCAACCGACCGGAATATTGCGATGCCCTGCGGGCGCTGCGAAAGCCGGTCATCGCGGCGGTCAATGGCTATGCCTTCGGGGGCGGTCTCGAAATGGCGATGAGCTGTGACATTCGCCTTGCCGCCGACAGCGCCAGCTTTGCGGCGCCCGAGATCAAGCTGGGCTGGATCGGCGGTGGCGGCATGGTGGTGCATCTCACGCACTCGATCGGTCCGTCGAACGCAGCCAAGATGGTGCTGACCGGCGATCCGATCGATGCGGCCACCGCCTGTAGCTGGGGCCTTGTGAGCGATGTCTGTCCCGGCGCCGACCTGCGCGAGCGCGCGATGGATCTCGCGCGCACCATCGCATCGCGCGCGCCGGTGGCGGCGGCAACCTTCAAGACCAATCTGCGGGCCGCAATGTCGCTGCCGCTGGCCGAGGCCGTGGCCTACGAGCGTGACCTGCAAACCATCTGCCTTGCCACCGAGGATGCCGCCGAAGGCCGGAAAGCCTTTGCCGAAAAACGCGCGCCCGCCTTTCGCGGCCGGTGAGCAAGATCAAATGAGGTGTTTCCGATGAGTAATGGCACGTCCAACGCGGGCTCCCGGCTTGGAGCGATCCTTGCGCGGCGCGAAACCTCCGTCGCCTTGATCCTGCTGCTTGTCCTGATCTTCATGACCCTCGCCAACGAGTTCTTCCTGACCCAGCGCAATCTGTTGAATGTGGGCCGGCAGGCGTCCGTGGTTGCGATGGTGGCGCTGGCTCAGGCACTGGTGATCATTTCGCGCGGCATCGACCTTTCGGTCGGCTCGGTGATCGGCCTTTCGGCGGTGACGGGAGCTCTGGTTGCCCAGGAAACCGGAAGTCAGGTTCTGGGAATTGGCGGGGCGCTGTCGGCGGGGCTGGCCTGCGGCATCTTCAACGCCGTTCTCTATACCCGCTTCCACATCAACCCGTTCATTGCCACGCTTGGCACGATGTCCATCGCGCGCGGCATCTCGCTGCTGATGACGGGCGGAATCCCGGTCAGCTTTTCCGGCTGGGCCTCGTGGTTCGGGGCCGGACGGATCTGGGGAATTCCGGCGTCGCTGCTTCTGATGCTGCTCCTTGCCGTGATCTTCTACGTTCTGGCGACGCGCACGCGGGTGGGGCGCAACATCTATGCCACCGGCGACAACCCCACCGCAGCGCGCCTTGCCGGGATCGATGTCGATCGCACCCGCGGGCTGGTCTTCGCCGTCAGTGGCCTCGTGGCGGGGCTGGGCGGGCTGATCCTGGCCGGCAATCTGGCCTCCGCCGGGCCCGACCTTGGCCGCGGCTACGAGCTCGATGTCATTGCGGCCGTCATTCTGGGCGGCACCGCGCTCGCGGGGGGGCGTGGCTCGATTCCGGGCGTTCTGCTGGGGGCCCTGCTGATGGCGCTTCTGGGCAACGCCTTCGTGCTTCTGGGGGTCTCATCGCACTGGCAGGTGGTCACCAAGGGGCTCGTCATCATTCTCGCCGTCGCAATCGACGGCGTGCGTCGCGGGCGGGAGGACTGAATGCGCCGCCGATCAACAAGCAGGAGGAGAGAAGAATGACCAAATTCACGAGACGGACAATTCTGGGGGCAACCGCCGCGCTGGCGCTGGCCTGGACGCTGCCGGCCGGGGCGCAGGATCTGCCGGCGGGTGCCACCGTTGCGGCCGTGGAAAACACCAAAGGCCCGCTGCGCATTGCATTCCTGTCGTTCCAGAACAACCCGTTCTGGGTGCCGGTGACCGAAGGCGCAACTGCGGCAAAGGACTTCCTCGCCGCGCGTGACACCACGGTCGATTACATCGACCTCGGCGACAACCTGACTGCCGAGGCCGTGATCGCCGGGATCGAGAGCGCGGTGGCACAAGGCTATGACGGCATTGTCACTGTTCCGATCTTTGATGGAACGGAACGCGCCATTGACGAGGCGGCAGCCGCAGGCGTTCCGGTGCTGAACATCATCGCCGAGGGCAACAACCCCTCCAAGCGCATTCAGTTCATCGGCCAGAACGCCAAGCAGGCCGGCGAACAACTGGGCAAGTTCATGGCCGAAAAGATGGGATCCACCGGCAAGCTCGGCGTCATCACCGGCTATTTCGGTGCCGTTCAGCACGCCGACCGGATGAACGGCGCCCTGGACTGGATCAAGGCGAACGCGCCGGAGATCGAGATCCTCGGACCGTTCGAGAACCAGGACAAGGCGGAGCTGGCCTATTCGCAGGTTCAGGACATGTACACGGCCAATCCTGATCTGAAGATGGTCTATGTGACGGCGGGTGGGCCTTTCGGAGCCGCGCGCGCGGTGAAAGACCTTGGCCTGACCGGCACGGTCGGCGTCGTGGGCTTTGACCATACGCCGGACAATGTCGAATACATCGGCAGCGGCGAGATGGCCGGCCTGATCGACCAGGCGCCCTTCACCCAAGCCTTCGACGGGGTGGTCACGCTTTACAACATGCTGGTGACGGGCCAGGCCCCGGCAGAGGCCGTCCGCTATGTCGAGGGCAACCTTCTGACGCCGGAAGGCATGCAGAACTGATCCCACGCGATCAGGGGCATCGGCCTTCGGGCCGGTGCCGATCCTCCAGGGTAATGACATCATGAAACCTCGGCTTGAAATCTCTGGCCTCAAGAAGTCTTTCGGACCGGTTGAGGTGCTGCACGGCGTCGACCTGTCGATCGCGCCGGGCGAGGTGATCGGACTGCTGGGCGAGAACGGCGCCGGAAAAAGCACCTTGATGAACATCGTCAGCGGCAGCCTCAAAGCCGATGCCGGCCGCGTGCTGCTGGACGGGCGCGAGGTGCAGTTCGGCTCTGTCCGGGACGGGATCGAGGCCGGCATCCGCTTTGTGCATCAGGAGCTGTCCACCATCGGCTCGCTGAGCGTGGCGGAGAACATCTTTCTGGGCGACTACTTTGCAGGCAGGTCCGGACTGGTCGACCGCAACAGGATGACGCAAGGCTCGCTTGAGGCGCTGGCGGCGGTCGGTCTGGAGCATGTCGATCCCAAGACGGATGTGGACACATTGCGACCGGGCCAACAACAGTTGATCGAGATTGCCAAGGCGATCGTGGTTGAGCCGACGCTTCTTATCCTGGATGAACCCACCTCGTCGCTGACGCCCTTCGAGGCGAAAAAACTGTTCGAGCTGATCGGCAAGTTGTCCGCGTCGGGTGTTGCCGTGATCTTCATCACCCACAAACTGGAAGAGGCGCTTGCGAACTGCCACCGGATCGTGGTCCTGCGGGACGGCAAGCTGGTCAGCGATGAAGCGGCCAAGGCAACCGACAAGGCGCGGCTCATTCAGCATATGGTCGGCAAGACCTCGGTGTTCGAATGGGGGGGCAGCGTCATGCAACCCGGTCAGCCACAGGTCGAGATCCGCGGGCTGCGCGACGAGCACCACCTCAAGCCGATTGACCTCGACCTCAACGCGGGCGAGGTCGTGGCGCTATTCGGTCTGGTGGGGGCGGGCCGGACCGAGTTCATGGAAACGCTGTTCGGGTTCCGGCGCGCGGCGGCCGGCTCGATTTCAATCGGCGGAGTTCCCTTGCGTCTGGGCCATGTGCCGACCAGCGTTCGGAACGGCATTGCGATGGTGCCCGAGGGCCGCAAGAAGCGCGGCATTCTTCCAAGCCACAGCGTCGAGCGCAATATCACTTTGTCCTGCCTTGAAAGCCTGAGCCGCCTTGGCTTCATCCGCGGCTCTGCCGAGCGGACCGGGGCCGCGCGGCTGGCCCGGGCGTTGCACATCCGCATGGCAACTGCCGATCAGCAGATCACCGATTTGTCAGGCGGCAATCAGCAAAAGGCGATCTTTGCGCGTGCGGTGATGGCCGGGCCGCGCCTGCTGCTGCTGGACGAGCCGACCCATGGGGTCGATGTGGGGGCAAAGTCGGAAATTTATGAGATCATTCATGATCTTGCCAGGAAGGGCATGTCCGTTGTCGTGTCATCGTCGGAATTGCCGGAAGTGTTTGCAATTGCCGATCGCTGCGTTGTGTTTTCGCGCGGCGATCTGGTGGGCAATCTCGGACGCGCCGAAATGACGGAACACGACATCCTGCGCCTGGCCTTCGCCAATCACTGAGAAAGGAACGCGCATGAACGCTCGCTCAACCGGTACGCTTTTGGGTCGGGTCTGGAACCCGGCTGTCGCGGGCCCCTGCGTGGTGACGGTCCGCGACGGCGTGCTTGTCGACATTACCTCGCGGGATGCGCCTTTGGTCCGCGACATCTGCGAGATGGACGATCCGGCGGCATTCGTGCGTGGGGCGGAGGGGAGAGTCTTGGGGCCCGTGGATGAAATTCTGGGCATGGCGGCCGATCCCCGAACCTTGCATCTGCTTGCGCCGTGCGATCTGCAGGCGGTCAAGGCCTGCGGGGTGACCTTCGCCGGATCCATGGTCGAGCGGGTGATTGAAGAGCGCGCTGCGGGCGATCCGGGCAAGGCCGCGGCGATCCGCGCCCGTGTCGGTGCGATCATTGGCGACAGCCTGCGCAACATTCGCCCCGGCTCACCCGAGGCGGTGGCCGTCAAGGCGGCACTGATCGCCGAGGGGCTCTGGAGCCAGTATCTCGAGGTCGGGATCGGTCCGGATGCCGAGGTATTCTCCAAGGCGCAGGTGCTGTCTTCCGTGGGGCCCGGCGCAATGGTCGGCCTGCATCCCGCCTCGAAGTGGAACAACCCGGAGCCTGAGGCCGTGCTGGCGGTGTCCTCGAAAGCCCGAATTGTCGGCGCGAGTCTGGGCAACGATGTGAACCTGCGCGACATCGAGGGGCGCTCGGCGCTCTTGCTGTCGAAGGCCAAGGACAACAACGCGTCTTGTGCCATCGGACCCTTCATCAGGCTATTCGACAGCGAATTCACGCTCGATGACGTGCGGCGGCTCGAACTGACGCTGAGCGTGCAGGGGGCCGATGGCTTTGTTCTCGACGGCGCCTCGTCGATGGCGGAAATCAGCCGCGACCCCGAAGACCTCGTCAGCCAGACGATTGGGCGGCATCACCAGTATCCGGACGGGCTGATGCTGTTTCTCGGCACGCTGTTTGCTCCGACCAAGGACCGCGACGTGCCCGGAGGCGGGTTCACCCATCATCTCGGGGATGTCGTGACAATCGCCGCACCGGAACTCGGCCGCTTGACCAATACCGTTGGTCTGTCGACGGAGATCCCGGACTGGACGTTCGGCGTGCGGGCGTTGATGACCAACCTCGCCCGGCGCGGCTTGCTGTGAACGACGCGGTGGGGCTGGAGCCTGTCCGATTCTGACCCTGAGGGACGGCGATACCCGGGTTCGGTGGGCCCTGCTCCCCCTGCGTCCTTGCCGGCATTCGTCCCCCTCTCCCGGCCATGCCGGGCCGGCTGCGCACTGCCTTCCGTGGCCTGGCTTCCTCGCTGGATTCTTAAATCACGAATTGGCTCTGCTGGATTCCGCAAAAGAATCCAGCATGGCGAGATCGTGATTTCGTAACACTCTGATATTACAACATTAAAAATCACGACTTCCGCGCCCTGGATTCCAAGTGGATTCCCCGGTGAAACTGCCTGTCGCTAGCGAAACGCCGCGCTGCGCCCCCCCGCATACGTTCAGGGCCGGGGAGGAACCATCGGGAGGGGGGAGGGATGAAGTTGGCTATGCCGCTGATCAGGCGAGTGCTTTGGTCAGCAGCTTGCCAAGATATGCCGGTCCACCGTCATCCATGAACAGAACATTCCGATCCTCTAGGTCCGATTTCGAGGTCGTGCCCATGACATTAAGCAAGTCATTGAAGGTCGTGATGGACAGGATGAAGGAGTTGAGGCTGATCATCCCATCGCCAAGCTGCTTCTCGATCTGCTTAATTTCCTTATGCAAGCCGAACTTCGGGTCCGAAATGTTCAGGTTTCGTATCCCCTTTGGATCGATGAACGACAGCCACTGCTTGCCGGATTTGTCGTCCACCAGCCACAGAAGGAAGTCAGGATAGAAGTTGCCCGCCAGAGCGAAACCAAGCCCCTTGGCCCGATTGTCAGCATTGCGAAGCAGGTACAGGCTGTAACCCCTTAGCTTCTCTTTCCCTGCCTGGGAGTCGTAGAACGCCATGACGTCGTCAATGAATTGCACTTCGCTCGGCTCTCCAATCGCGAGCGGTCGCATCTTGAGAGGGACGACCGCATCTTTGATGGGTGAGAGCAGGGGGTAATACAGATGCTGGCCGAAGCTGATCGCTACCATGTGAGGTGCGTTCCACTTACTGGCTTCGCCGAGCTTTCCGGACGCAACGAGGGCGGATAGGGCCTCAAGTTTCGCCTTGTACTCCAAGCCGACATCAGAGTTTTCAATCTCGAACTGGTACAACTTGATGATCGAGCCGGAGTCCTCTGTTACGGGGGCGACGTCGTAGAATTTGCCCTCATAGGCCGCCTTCAGCCCCTGATAGAAGCGGTCAGTGTAGTCAGTGAGCAACTGGAGCATGATGTCCTGCTGACGCACGACGGCTGCAAAGCCCGTCAGTTCCAGTTCCGCCTGGGGGATCAAAAGGGTGTACCAGCTGTCATCACCAAGGCAGAAGCTGGCAAGGCGCTCGCGGTCAACCTTGAGATTGCTCCAGCTTTTCAGAAGCTTGTATTCTTGAACAGCGGTGAATACAGCATCCCAGTCAAAGCTAGCGATTGCCGCCCTGTTCAGTTTGCCGCGATTGCGCTTGTCCGGTGCACTCGCCGCTGCGTTCGCTGTGGTCGTGATTGCTTCGACACGTGGATAGAGGTCGAGCACGACGTGCGGAGGCTTTATCTTGCCCGCAAATTCTGCCGGAACATCATACAGCGCCGGAAAGTGGACGCGTTTGAACCCCTTGATCTGATTGTCCTTGTAGCCGTCCTTCAGCTTCAGCGTCTTGAGCCGTGTGCCAGACGGCAGGTTTGTTCTGGTCGGGAAATCGAGCTGAATGATCTCGTCGCTCGGCGTGATGCCTTCTTCCTTCAGATAGTCCTTGAAGGTGGCCATGTAGTTCGCTCGGACGCCGAAAATGTTCAGCGTTTCAAGACGTTCCATGTGCGTTCCCTTGGGGCGCTCAGCGGGAAGTGATCGCTTCAGCGACATCCCGCGCCCTTTCAGGCGGACGCCGCGGCCGAAAAGCTGGATGATCTGGGAACCTTCACCTTGCCCCATGTTGAGCAGGCCCATCGTCGATACCCGCCAGCTTGACCAGCCCTCGGTGAATTTCCGCGATCCGATCAGGATGTTCAGCTTGCTGTCTTTCTGGTTGATCGTGCCAAACAGCCCGGTCCCGAAATCGTCCGCTTCGGTATCGAAGTCGCTGCTGTCCTCGGCGTTCTTGAAGAAGCCGGAATCGTCGCCGATGTTGATCAGGCCAAAGGGATCGAACGATCCGACCCGCAGGGCCAGCTCACCCTTGCTGTTCTTCAGGTTCACCAGCTTCAACCGCTGCCGGGCATCGGCGTTGAACAGCCGCTTCAGGATATCGTCATAGATCGCCGCCGCATCGCGCTGCATCAGCGGCATGAAGCGGCCAGCGAAGATGTCGTTGCCCTTCGGGTCCAGCAAGCGCGCCTTGTCGGCGACGAGGTCGGCGATCCAGGTCGTGGCTTCCCCCGGATGGTTCAGAAACCACGCGAGGAACCTGATGACCTCGAGGATATCGCTGTCCTCCCCGGCCACCGTGTTGCCCACGAAGACCCACAGGGGTTTCTCGATGTTGAAGTCCCTGATCTTGTCGCGGTGCGTGTCCCATAGCCAGAGCTGCTGGTAGAAGCTGAGCAGGCAGGCCGTGAAATACAGATCGCCGTGCTTGTCATAGCCCTTGTCGTCAAGGTTCAGGATCAGGGATTCCTTCCCGTACCCGTCAGCGTAGAAGTACTTGTAGCTGTAGTCTATCAGCACCGCTTTCGCATAGGCCTCGCGGATGCCGTCGATCCGGGCGCGGGCGCGATCTTCGGTCGTCAGCTGCATCTGCGCACGTTCCGTGTCGTCTAGCTGCTTCAGCGTCTTCTCGAACATCCGCTTTGCCTTGGCCTTCTGGATGTCCTCTTCGGCCTTGGCGACGGTCGATCCTTTGGCGACTGACTGGCTGAAGGTCGCGCTGTATTCGAAGGCGAAACCGCCCTTCACCAGCGCCGCGCGGCGCGCCATCCAGACGCCGCCCGCGCTGCCGGTGCCGCGGTGGCCCTCGTCGACCAGAACCAGATTGTTGCCCTCGAACGCGCCGGTGGCGACTGTCTTGTCGCCCATCTCGTCGGCCAGCTTCGTGACCTCGATCACGTCCACCCAGCCTTTGAACAGCGAACCGGTCTGGTTCTTGACGAAGACATGGGCGTTGATGCCGGACTCGCGGAACTCCTCCAGATGCTGGCGCGAAAGGCCCTCGTTCGGGGTCAGGAGGATGATCCGGTCGGGGAACAGGTGGGCATTCCCCGCCTGGAAATAGTGCAGGTACTGCAGGATGTTCACGTGCAGGATCAGCGTCTTGCCGCTGCCTGTCGCGTTCCAGAAGGCCAGCTTGTTCAGGTCGTCGGCGCTGTAGTCCTTGAACGCCTCCGCCCCGTCCTCCTTCCGATACTCGGCCATCTGGGCATTCAGGCCGTCCAGCAGATCCTGCCGACGGTTGAAATACCAGTCGAGGTAGATCTCGGTAAACAAGAGCGACAGGTACTGGAAATACTTCATCGTCAGCACTTCGCCGGCGGCGGCGTTGCGGCGATGGGTGATCTTTTGCCAGTGGGCGACGATGTTCAGGTCATAGCGGCGCAGCTCGGCCTCGGTCACCCGGTCCATGTTGAACAGGTTGCGCGTCAGCTCGTGGAAGAACTTGGTCTGGCCGTCGTCGTCGATGCCTTCGTGCCGATCCTCGCCCAGCCGCGCCTTCAGTGTCATCAGGCCGTCGCCGTGGAAATGGCTCAGCATCCAGCGGTTAAGCACCAGCTCCTGATGGAACGTGCGCTTCTTCTTCGGGGTCCGCGCCATCAGACGTCATCCACGTTGAACATGGCGTCCAGGAAGGCGGGTTCGATCTGGCGCAGCATCAGCTTCTTGATGACGCTGCCCTCTTCCTCGGTCGTTTCCACCACCGAGGGGATGTTGTGATCGCCGTTGATGTAGACCACGTCGTATTCGCTGTCGGCCGGGTTGATCGCCAGCTTGTCGCAGAGGCGCGTGAGTTCCTCGTAGCCGATCTTTTCGCAGTCGCGCCACAGGATCAGGGTCTTTTCACCGGTGGGCAGCCAGCCCTCGACCGTGACAAAGCCCTGCTTCATCTGGATGTCGATGCTACGGACGGTCAGGCCGATCAGGTAGTTGAAGGTCTCGATCAGATCGACCTTGCGCTCCTCCCAGGCCCCGGCGCTGTCGACGGCGACCTTGAGCGTGTAATCAAAGGGCTTGCGGAAATCCTGGACGGAGAGGAGCGATCCCCTCGCCTCGACATCCAGCATGTAGCGTATCAGGTAATCGCCGCGGGCCTCAGTGCTAAACCCTTCCAGAAGGCTGGCCTGCGCGTCCGACCGCTTCAGGTCGAGGTTGTTCAGCGCGTCCTCATAGCCCTCGATCTTGAGCACCTTGAAAGCATGGCTGATGCCGGTTTCGGGGGCGGTGGGCTTGCCCGCCTTCCATTCACCCGAATAGGCAGCTTTCTGCATCCGGGGTTTGATGATGGTCCCGAAGTAGCTCCCCTGCTCGACAAGGATATACTTCCGCTTGCCCTGATCCAGCCTGTTCAACTCGATAACCGCATGGCCGGTAGTCCCAGAGCCTGCAAAGAAATCGATGCATATCGCATCATCCTCGGTCGCGCCTGCTGCTCGAAGCGCGTCCATGACGAAGCCCTTAGTTTTCGGATAGTCGAAATCATTTCTTGGGACGATATCTGCCAGTTCGGCCGCGCCAAAGTTGGACGAAGCATATTCCGGCTTGTCCCACCAAGTCGTCGGGGCTGCTTCGTCATCCATTCTGGTCTTGAAGTCGATGTTCAACACGCCAGAAGTGTCACGCCTTGCGCGATATTCACCGTATTCCTTGCGGACACGTTCATGTCCTCTTTGCCAGCGCTTCTCAATCTTCTCGGCGCCGTCATACTTGATCGGATATACCTCTTCGACCCCCGCCGGTCTCTCCTCGAGAACATCGTAGGCGTTATTTTCATCTACCCATTGAAGTTTGGGCACATAAAGCTTTCCGTCCTCATGAACCCAAATGGGATAAAACGACTTTGGACGATCCGTTCGCAAGTCTGCGTTGCCTGCGCGAACAAAGTTCATCCACGCAAAATGTCCAATCTCATCGACCAGGGGGTATCGTTCAGCTTTCTTCTGGCTAAAGCCCAGAGACGACGGTTGCGCGAGGTCAGTGCGTCCATAAAAAATCGCATATTCGTGAACGGGTGAGAACTTACCGGACGTCTTCCGGCTCTGAGGATTTGCGCGAACTATCCCGATCCCTATTTGCTTGGTATAGGATTGCCCAAACACCTCACGCATTCCGCTTACTTCGGTATCATCAATTGAACCACAGATCACCGCAGTATTCTTTGCAAGCGCCGTTGAAGAACGCAGTGACTGATCAATCAACGTAAGCCATGACGAGTCCTTGTAGCCGTTCTTGTAGATGATCGCGGAAGCATCAGTGTTGTAGGGCGGGTCAATATAGAGGGTTCCGACGCGCGCCTCGAAACGCTCACCCAACAGCCTGAGCGCCTGGAAATTGTCCCCATGCACCAGCAGCCCGTCGAGGCTGGCATCCAGATCGGGGATCGCCTTCAGCAGATCGGCCCGGAACCCCGCATCGAACAGCGCAGTGTCCACCATCAGGAAGGGCGCGGATTTCAGATCCTCGACCGTTCCCGCCGCGCTCGATCCCCGCGTGCCCAGATCATGCCACTGCGCCCATTGCGCCGGGTTCGCCGCGATGGCGGGGTAAAGCGCATCCGGCACCCGGTCCAACGTCACGCAATACTGCGCCGCCACCACGAATTTCTTCTTCAGCCACAGCTTCTTCTGGAAATTCTCGATGCTGGCCAGAAAGGTGATCAGGTCCAGCGCGATGGCGCGCAGGCACTGGATCATCCGCAGGTTTTTCTCGATGGCAGCAAAGGCCCCGGCCCCCTGCACATCGTCGAGGTTCATCACCTCGTTCTTGATGTAGAAGTCCAGCTCCCGCCGCAGGAAGCCGCCCAGATCCTTGTGGATGAAGTAATCGGCGGTATTCTTCTGGGTGTAAGTCGTCAGGTGCTTTTCCAAGAGCGTGCGCTTGGGGTTCTTTTCCGTGGGCGCGCGGGTGGTGAGCGTCAGCCAGCGCGCCTTGACCGCTTCATCGTCCAGGATGGCAGTCACGGCCTGATCCACCAGCGCCTCTTGCTTGGTGCCCTTGGGCTGCGGGGCATAATCGAACCGGATCACCAGCGCGCCATCTTCCTCGGCCACCGGCTGGATGGTTTCCTCGAACGTCTCGCCATCGTCATCCGTGCGGGTGATGGTGCGGGCAGTCGCCAGCACGAAGCGGCGTTCCTTGTCGTTGTCCTTGCGGTTGTCCTTGGCCGTGTCGGCCGCGACGAGGCGGAAGTGGACGGCGCGGCCGTCATCCAGCTTGAAGCTGAAGTTCGAAAAGGACTCGCCCGACTTGGTGTAATACTGGTCGCGGTTGGCCCAGTGCAGCACGACCTCTTCCCCAGAATAAGGGATGGCATAGGTGTCGCCCTTGTAGCGGCGCTGGCTGATGAAATCGCCCTTGTCATAGTAGCGCGAGAAGAAGGTCAGCAGATGCGAGAAGACCTGGTTCTCATGCTCTGACGCGCCTGCGCTGGCGGCGGCCAGCTGGGCGCGGAGCTGTTGGACCTTGGGTAGTTGGTCGGCGCTGATGCCGAGTTCCTGAGCGGATTTTTCGGCCTTGGCGATCTCATCCTTCAGCGTTTCGGTATTTGCCGCCGCCTCGGCTGCCAGCGCCTCGGCCACCCGTGCCTTCAGCCGCTTGGATAGGTAATCCTCGATCTCGCCCGCGCGGGCGTTGAGGATGCGGTAGACGCCGAAATCGAGGTCAGGCCGGTCAATCTGAAAGATTTCGCGCAGCTTGGCAACGAGGGCGTCAAAATTGCTCATTGTTCTTGTTTTCCTTGATGTTACCCGGCTGGTCTACACGACGGCCCAGCGAACCGTAAACAGCGATTCAACCGAATGGCCACGGCTAAGACGCTTTTGCAGGTTGGCGATCAGCTCATCCCGCTTGTCGGCCACTTCGTCTTCCTGGTTGAAGATTTCCTGCCGCTGCTTACGCTGGCGACGTTCCAGTTCCTGCAGTTTGGCCTGGATAGCAGCCTCTTCTTCGAGAGTGGTGGCCGCCCGCGCTTCGCGACGCACGGCCTTGATCTGTTCCTTGGTGTCCTTCAGCGCCTTTTCGGCCGCGAAGACCTTGTCCTCAGCCCAGCGCTCCAGCCTTTCACGGGCCGAGGCAAAGTGCTTGTTGTTGGCATCCAGCGACCGGTTCAGGGTGGCTTTGGCGTGCTGTTCGGCCTCTGCCTGAAGACGGTCGGCGATGGCGCTGGCCAGCGATTCATTTGGATGCACGGCTGCGCCTACTGAGAACAGCTTGGCGCAGGCCTCATGGTCGATGGAGCGACCGTTGTCGTCGATGCCGGAGAAGAGTAGGTATTCCTCGGTCTCGAACGTCGTGACGGTCAGCTTGCGTAAGGTTAGCCAACCGCGCCGACCTTTAAGTGTTTCGACAATCGCCACACGTGTCGGGTGATTGGTCACATCGAAGCGCAGCTCTGCGACCGGCGTATCCACAGCTTTGGCCGTAGCGATGACATGCTCACCGAGGGGATGCGAGAGACGGTATAGAAAATACCCATGTTCGTTCGTGGCGTAATCCGCCGCAGAATTCCGCGAAATCAGATGATAGCGCCCGGGCCGAAGATCAGGCGCGGGCGGTGCGACAAGGTTGAAGGCAAGATTGGCCTCATCAAACTCCGCGCGGTCGGACAGTATCGCGCCCGTCAAATCCCAGAACTTGCGGCCGACACGGTCTAGCTGTTCACGCGCATCGGCCAGCCGCAGCTTCAGTCGGGAGTGCACATCTTCGTCGAAGTTTTCGAGCAGCGCACGCCGTGTATCTTCCATCCTGCTGCGGATCTGTTCCTCCAATTGGGCCTGCAACTCGTCGAAAGCAGCGGCGATTGCCTCGGGTGTCCGGCAGTCCTGATAAATTGCCAGGATGCGCTTTTCAAAGTCGACGCCCGATTCAATCGTCCCAAGGACCTCATCGGATGCGCCAAAAACACCGTCAAACAGATTGAACTTCTCGGTCAGAAGGGCGTGGACACGCTTATCGGCGTCGTTCCTTTCGTTCAGGAAATTCACAACGATGACGTCGTGGGTCTGGCCATACCGATGGCAGCGGCCGATCCGCTGTTCGATCCGCTGCGGGTTCCAAGGAAGGTCATAGTTGATCACCTGAGAGCAAAACTGAAGATTCACCCCTTCGGCAGCGGCCTCTGTTGCGATCATGATCGGCGCGCGGTCGCGGAACCCATCAATGAGCGCGGCGCGGACGTCGATTGCCCGCGACCCTGTGATCTGTTCCCTATTCGCGGGGTCAGCAGCCCAGCGTTCATAGATGTCCTGCGCCTTGCGGTCGGAATTTGTACCGCTGAAGGTCACCACGTGCCCTGCGTACCCATTCCTTTCCAGGAAGTCGCGCAAGTAGTCCTGCGTGCGCCGCGACTCGGTAAAGATCAAAGCTTTGCGATGTGCACCCATCCGTTGCTGTTCTGAGAAGCCGATCTCAAGCGCCTTTAGCAGGGCCTTCGACTTGGTATCAGTGTGGATGGAGTGCGCCAGCTGGATCAAAATCGAGAGATCATCAATCTCACGCCGAAGCTTGACGTAATCAATCTGGTCTGGGCTAACCTCGAGCGTTTCATCTTGGTCATCCCACTCCTCAAAGATCTCCTCCTCAAGCTCGTTTTCGAAGGATATGACTTCCGCGAGGTCCCCTTTGACTGGCTCGCCTTTGCGAAGGGCCTCCAAACGTGCGCGCAAAGTTTCGAGCGTCCCTGCAATCGCCTGAGTGGATGAAGCAAGCAACTTGCGAAGGATCAGGACAGTCAGATGACGTTGCTGGGATGGAATTGCATAGGTGTCCTCCCGTTGTAAGAAACGGGTGATGCCGTCATACAGCGCCTGTTCGTTTTCTGCGGGAAAGAACGGCTGTGTCATGGCACGGCGCTGGGTATACTTGACGTATTCAAGCACCTGTTTCCGGAGCGTCCGCTTGCAGAAATCCGCCAGTCTGGCCCTAAGTTCTGGAAGATCGCCCCCTGCATTCACATACTTCGCGCGGAAACTATTTGCGTCCCCAAAAATGTTGGGGTCAATGAAGTTTGTCAGCCCAAAAATCTCCATCAGGCTGTTCTGAAGTGGTGTTGCGGTCAGTAGCAGTTTCTTCCGACCTTCGACAGCCCGCTGCAATGCCTGCCCGATTCTGTTGCTTGGACGATAGGCATTTCGAAGTTTGTGGGCTTCATCGATTACGACGAGGTCCCATTCGACCTGGCGCAACTCATCCTGAAGCTTGGCGGCATAGTGATAGGAGAGAATTATAATCCGTTTCTGCGACAAGGGGAGCGGAATGCCATCAGCCTTAATTTGGCGATAGGTTCGCGCGTCGATCACCACCGCTGGGAGATTGAATTTAGTGGTCAACTCCGCCGCCCATTGCTGGCGGATCGCGGCCGGGCAGATGATGATCAGCTTTCGTTTCCGCTCGGCCCACTTCTGGCAAAGGACAATTCCGGCCTCGATGGTTTTACCTAAACCAACTTCATCAGCAAGAATGGCTCCCTCCGCAAGCGGTGATTGCAGAGCGAACATTGCGGCTTCAATTTGGTGTGGGTTAAGGTCCACTGATGCGTCGAATAGCGACATTGAAAGCTGATCGTCGGAACCTGGAGGCGCCAGCTTTGTCAGGTCGTGGGCGGTGTACTTGCTGTGATATGCGGTGAACATGGCATAGGGTTAGCCGCTCTAGGCGTTGGCATCGAGAGATTCTTTCAAACGGATCAATGCTACGGGTCAGAATCCCCGCAACTGTGCTGCATCATGACCCATCTCCCCACGGACGCACCTTCGGCATTCCCGCCGTCACCTCGACATCCCGCAGCATCCCTCCCGCTGTCAGCCAATCCCGGACCCAGTTCAGCGCCTGCCACCAGTCCGCATAGCCGCGCCGGGCGGATGCGATCTGTTCAGGGTGCGGCCGCCAAGTGACCGGGCAAGCCAGCAACTCGACCGTTCGCCACTTGCCGCGCGTCTTCACCCGTTCGGTGCCGACGACGATGGTCGTCGCCCGCTCACCATGCTGGTTGTTCTTGGTTTCTACTGGGACGCAGCGCGGGACGACGCCCGGCATCCAGTCAGGGGTCAGACCGGCGCGCGCCAGTTCCGCCACCCGGATCGCCATGCGCTTGCCGCCGAGGCTGTCGGGAATCCCGGCGACGGTGGCGGCGATCACCTCGGCGTCGGGATGGGTGTAGCTGCCCATCTTGTGCTGGCCGCCGTCGACCTTGCAGCCCAGCGCGGCTCGTTTCAGGAGGACATATTCCAGGCCGAAGCCGAAGCCTTCGTCGGTGATGTCCCGGGGCGGCGGCAGTTCCAGTTGGGCCTGTTCGGTCCGGAACGCCCACTCCAGCGCCGCCTGCACGCCCAGCGCGCGCTTGACCTTGGTGCCGCCAGCGCGGCTGATCGTTCCCTGAAAACTCATGGATCCATTCCTTCAAACAGGGTCATCTGTGCCGGGCGCTGGGCCTGGTCCGTCGGCCACCAGATCCACGGGCCCGAGGCCATGGGCAGTTGCGAGAGCGCGCCACGCATGCGCTGCTGCCAGTGGATGAACTCCGTTGCCGAGCAGGCGCAAAGCGCGTGCCCGATGGGCCAGCCCATCAGCCATCCGACGAAGAGCGGGTTCAGCCGCCGCCGCGACCGGCCCTTGAGGATTCGCCGCGAGACGACGCGCCCATGCGAGGCAATCATCGAAGCCCAAAGCGGGCGCGAGATCGGGGCGTGTGGCGAGGACCGATGCCCATCCAGCATGATCGCCGGGGCCGGGCGGGTGAAGCCTTGCTCCGCCCGGTAGTGCAGGAGGTCCATCCGGGATTTGCCATCGGCCCGGGTGATGCTGGCCTCGCTGCTGCCCTTCCAGTTCTGCGCCGCTGGGGTAGGCCATTGCGCCGCCTGCGCTGGCAAGGGAGGCGTCCCGCCCGAACCATAGCTCTGACCCGGGCCGCCCTTCGCGCCGTCCGTCGCCTTGGGCGTCGACCAGTTGGTGATGCCCAGCGCCAGCGCCTCGGCCTTCCTCGTGAAGTCGCTGTTCCCGGCCGGGTTGTACCGATCCGTGCCGGGATGCAGGCTCATCGGTGTGGGCCAGGATGAAGATGCGGAGCCGCTTGTGCGGCGCGCCGACCTCTGCCGCGCTGAACAGGCCCGCCGCAGGCGTGTAGCCCAGCCCCCAAAGTTCTCGCAGGACGGTCTCAAGCCCGAGGGTGACATGGCCACTGACGTTTTCGAGGAAGACCCATTCCGGGCGGCATTCCCCGATGACCCGGGCGACCTCTGGCCAGAGGTGGCGGGGATCATTGGCGCCAGCGCGCTTTCCTGCCGCGCTGAAGGGCTGGCAGGGATATCCGGCGAGGACGGCGTCGAAGGCACCGCGGAACGGCCGGGCATCGAAACTGCGGAGATCATCCCAGATTGGGGCCGGGGCGAAATACCCGGCGCGCTGGGCCGCGATGAGAACGGCGCGTGGCCAGTCCTCCCATTCGACGAAGGCGCGGGTGTGGAAGCCGGGCTCGGCGAGCATGAGGCCCATATCCAGGCCTCCGCCGCCTGCACAGAGGGACAATCCGTGCCGGGGACGAAACACCAGGGCATTCACCGGATCCCCCGTTCGCGAAGGCGATCCTCGGTGACGAGTCCCCGGGCCAGCATGGCGTCGCGCATCGTGTTGCTGATCGCGCTGACCGGCAGGTAGCGGTCGCCGTTGACCAACTCGGCATAGAAGGCGGGCAGATCGGTGATCGGCGGTGCGGCCGGGGTGGGTGGGGCTTTCGGCTTGCGCCGATTCCGCCCGGTATCCTCGACCTTGCGTTGGGCGGCGCGCTGCATGGCGCGGTCCAGCGCCTTCGGCCCATCGGGCGGTTCGGGGTGATCCTGGCGCGAGGCCTCGGCGACCGCGACGATCTCCGCCTCGGTCAGCCCTAGCTCGTCGTGCCAGCGCTGGACATGCAGCCGGGGCGGCCAGCCTTGCCACCAGCCGGGCAGGGCGGCGGGATCGAGGCCCAGCGCGTCGAGCAGTTCCCCGAAAACCTGATCCGAGATCGCTGCGCAGGCTCGCGCGCCCTCCTCCTCCTTTACAGGTTTACTTAAGGGTTCTCTTACATGGTTAGTCTCCGGATTCCGGAGATGGCTTTCGGCAAAATCCGGAGATGGCTTTGCCGAAAATCCGGAGATGGCTCCGGGGTCATTTCCGTATCCGGATTCCGGAGATGGGTCGTTCTCCTGTTCTTCCTCCGTTCCGTCGAACCCGTCTCCGCTTTCCGGAGTTGGCTCTTGCGGGAAGCCCTCCTCGAACCCCAGGATGTAGCGGGTGGCCTGTCGCTTGTGGGTGCGGGGATCATGCGTGCGGACGCGGTGGATCAGCCGCAGCTCCTGCAGCCGGGCCAGATGTTCGTTCAGGGATGAGATCGACATTTCCGCGTCCTCGGCCAGCCGGGCCTGCGTCGGGAAGCAGCCGAAGTCGGGGTTGTGCCGGTCGCAGAGGAACCAGAGCACGATCTTGGTGGCGGGTTTCAGCCCGCGCTGCTGGATGGCCCAGATGGTCGCGCGGTGGCTCATCGTGCGACCCTCCGGCCTTGGATCTGCACGCGGCTTGTAAAGCCGTGATCGGCGAGCACGCCCAGCGCGTCGTCGATGGTGCGGACCAGCGCCCAGCCGAAGCCTTGGGTGACGACCGTGTCGCGGAACACCTCCTGCGATTTCCGCAACCGGCCGGTCTGGCTCTTGACCTCGAGGAAGAGAACCCGGCCGCCGGAGATCACAATCAGGTCGGCGAAACCGGCATGGACACCCATGCCGACGAGGATCGCCTGGCGACGGGCGCCGCGCGGCCCGGCCTCGGTCACCTCGTTGGCGCAGTGATGGACGATGGCATCGCGGGGCAGCGCAAAGCGCAGCGCCTGGACGATGGCGCGCTGGGCGTCGGCCTCGGGAGTACTGCGGCGGTTCATGCGGCACCGCCGTGCTGCAACATCGACGCGGCGATGGCATGCAGAGGGCGTGGATCACGAGCGTGCAGCATGTCGACGGCCTCGGCGCATTCGGCGGAATCGTCGGTCAGGCCGACGACGACGCGCGCGGCAATGATCACCAGCGAAGACGGGTGCCGGGTCGGGTCGGCCAGGATGCCGCGGGCTTCTATCAAGCGGTCGTGCATCCAGTCGGCGGAACCGGCCGATGCGGCGAAGGAATGGGGCCGCGGGGCATTCATCGACGGCCACCGCCGCGCCGGGGGCTTGGCACTTCCTGCAACTGCAGCCAGTCGTGCACGCCATCGCGGCGGTAATAGACCTTCCGACCCGCCCGCACGCAGGGCGGCCCAAAGCGCTGGGCCTCCCAGCGCCGCAGGGTTTCGACCGTCACGCCAAGCTCCAGCGCAAGGTCGAGGCGGCTGATCCAGCCCCCCCAAAAGTCCCTGCCCGGCGGATCGCCGCGATGTTTCTGTTGCCGTCATCTTCTGTTTCCCCTTCATCGCCCGGCGCGGGCTGATTTCTCGGGGTCATGAAGCGCAGGCGCTCTGGGGTGGCGGGAAGGCGCAGGGTGGCGCTGGAATTGCCCAATGCGTGCCACCCCTTGTTTCATTGAAGTTTTCGGGGTTCAGGCGTCCGCCCGCGCGAGGGCTCTAGGCCCTGCAGCGTCACCCGCCACCCCGTCGCCGGATCGGATTTGACCTGTTCGGCGCGCTTCGCCCACATTGGCCGACATTTGCCAGCATTTGCGGACATTCAGGGGGTGGCAGGGTGGCGTTAATGCGCCGAAACCGCGCCACCCCCTGATTTCATTGAGGATTTACAGGATTTCTTCAGGAATCCGGTTCTTAGTGCCAAGCGCCGCGCCGAACTGGTCCATCTTCCGGGCTGCGCCCGCTGCGGATTTTGCAAAAGTCTCAATAAAACAAGGGGTGGCATTGATGCGGCGTTTCAGCGCCACCCTGCGCCTCCCCGCCACCCTGATCCCCGTGCTTCGCTTGATAAGCCTGCGAATCTACGCCTGTGTCACAGGCGAAAGGGGAAGCCATCCATGGTCAAGCGTCTGCGATTGAACGATAAATCCGTGCGGGAGTGCGAGCCCGAGGTCGGGCGGGACTACCAGGTGTTCGACCCCGAGGTGCGGGGCTTTTCGATCCGCATCCTCCGGTCGGGCAACCGGTCCTTCTATCTGGATTACCGCTTTGCCGGGGCTCAGCGCCGCATGGCCATCGGGCGCTGGCCGGAATGGACGGTGACCGCCGCCCGCGAACGGGCACGCCAACTGCGCAGGGTGATTGACGAGGGTGGCGATCCGCTGGGCGCGCGCGACGATCTGCGCGAGGCGCCACGGTTCAGCGACATGATCGACCGCTATCTGGCCGAGCATGTGCCGCATCTGGCCAAGACCAATGCCTCCGACCAGCGGTCGATGCTGACCAAGCTGGTCGCCCCGCATTGGGGCAGGAAGTTGGTGACGGAAATCACGCCGCATGATGTCGCGAAGCTGCTGAACATCATCGCCAAGGGCAGGGCGCGGCCCTCAAAGGAAAAGCCCAACAACCGGGCGCGCAAGCTGCAGGGGCCAAAGCCGACACCGATCCGCGCCAACCGCGTAGGCGAAGTGCTGCGCAAGATGTTCACCCTCGCCATCAGCTGGGGGTGGCGCACGGACAACCCGGCCTCCGGTTTCAAGAAGCGGATCGAGAACGAGCGCGAACGCTTCCTGTCGCAGGAGGAGATCGGCAGGCTGGCCGAGGTGCTGGACGCCGCCACGGACCAGCGCGCGGCGGGGATCATCCGCCTCTGCATGCTGACTGGCAGCCGGGTCGGCGAGGTGCGGCAGGCCCGGTTTGAACAGTTCAATCTGGAGCTGGGCAGCTGGTCAAAGCCCGCCGCCAGCACCAAGCAGCGTAAGATCCACCGCATCCCGATCTCGGCCGAGGTGGCCGCCATCGTCCGCCAGCGCCAGCTGGTGGTGACAAAGGGCAACCCGTGGCTGTTCCCCGGCGACACGCCTGGCCAGCCAGTGAAGGAAATCCGCCGGTTCTGGATCAACGTCCAGAAGGACGCCAAACTGCCGGATGTCAGGATCCACGACCTGCGCCACACCTTCGCGTCCCTGCTGGTCAGTGGAGGGGCCTCGCTGGAAATGATCGGCAAATTGCTGGGTCATAGCCAGATGCAGACAACCCAGCGCTATGCCCACCTTATGGATTCCCCCCTGCGCGCGGGCGTCGATGCCGTCGCCAGCATGTTCCGCCCGCGCCCGAAGCTGGTGCACGATGCCGATGCCACGCCGGTGGATCGCAAGACCGCGTGACGCCAACACCCAGCGTGGCGTCCAATCCTTCAGGCATCTTCCTTTCGCAGTGCCCGCCAGATCGGCGTGATGCGCCTGCGAATGCTGCGGCTGTCGGGCATCTTCATGCCGTCGGATTGGTCGGCGAACCAGCCTTGCATTTCGGCGATGAGTTCTGCTTGCGTCGCAGGCAGGCCACGATCATGGATCCGTTGGATCAAAGCGACATTCATGCCCTCCCAAGCATAGGATGTTCCGCCATTGGCGCCGGTCGCGGGGCGGCGGACCATGTCGTGATCTTCCTCGAAGGCGAACACGTCTTCCGCCAGGATCAGCATGTCGGCCACCGCGACGATAACACCGGTTGGCGGCTCGGTAATGATCAGCCAGTGCGCGCTATCGGAAGGCATGATCCGCCGCACCAACCCTTCGACCGGCCCGGTGCCGCAGCGCCGGAACAAGGGCTGCAAGTCCATGGGAGAGATCGTGATTTGGCCTATGACGATCCTGTCGCCGCAGCGCACAAGACCGATTCCGGTCATGATCTTCAGTTTGCCGACGGCTGCCCAACCGGCGATGTCGGCAATGGAACAGCCCCAGCGGGCCGAGGCTTCGTGAAGTGTAAAGAACACACGGGGTGGTAACGCCACAATGAATCCGTCCTCAAAAGAGACCAGAGGAGGAAACGTGCCTGTGCCGCCTGCTGGCCGTGGTTTTTCTATGTGCAAAACAGGAAAAAGCGGCACAGCCGATCAGGACGCCAAAGCGCCTTCTTCGACCTGGTGTGCCGTCGTTTCAGCCTGTTATGCTTCTTGGTTGAGGGCTGCTCTCCTCAGACGTGCATGACTGCACCCGGCTTCGATTCGAGGCAAGGGGGTGGCTGCAAAAGAAGCTGTGGATAAGGTTCCGTAGGGTTAGTAGTGGGTTAACGCGACTCCCGTCGATGTCGACCGCGGCCAGGTCTCGCGATGGAAGTTGTACCGAATGGGGACGAAATGATGCTTGGTCTGCGCGCGATCTTGCCCCTCACAAAAACCGCAACCGGCGGTTTGCAGGACTTGCAGCTACAGTCGACCTTTGGCGCCAGCTGGGAGAAGGAGAGGCTTTTGGGTGAATAGCTATCCCTACGGGCGGCAAGCAGGTACTGAGCCAGCGGTTGCCGCAAAGACTCACATTGCCGTGAACCTCCGACCAAAATCCATTGACTGATTTCTTCACTGGAATTTCACGCCCATCTAGGGAGAATGAAGATACTAGTTTGGCATGTGACGCTGCAGTGGGCGAATGAATATTGACGAAGCGATCAATCCTGCGGTCCTTGTCTGGGCGCGCGAGACGGCGGGGCTCTCCATCGAGGAGGCTGCGCACAAGATCGGTTTGACTTCTGGCACGCGCGGCACGGATGCGGAAAAGCTCGCCGCGATGGAGACAGGCGAGCGCGCGCCATCCCAAGCGCAGTTGGCAAAGATGGCTTCCGCATATCACCGTCCGCTCCTTGCGCTTTACATGGCAGAGCCACCTCGCCCGGCAGACAGGGGCGAGGACTTCCGGACAATGCGAACGCCCGTCGCGCCCCAGGAGGCTGCGCGCCTTGACGCGCTTGTCAGGGATGTGCGGACGAGGCAGAGCATCCTACGCGACATGATGGAAGACGACGAAGACGCTGAGCCTATCAACTTCGTGGGGACGTTGTCGGTCAGGACACCGATTCAGCAGGCGGCAGGCAGGATCAAGGCTGCTCTCGGAATCGAGGACGACCGCGGCTTTCGGAGGGGCATGCGCGACCCGCAGGATCTTTTTGCCGAGTTGCGGCGCAGGGCCGAGTCCCTTCGCGTCTTCGTAATTCTGTTGGGTGACCTCGGAAGTCACCATACTGCGATATCCCCGAAGGTTTTTCGCGGCTTCGCAGTTGCCGACAATCTGGCGCCTATGATCGTGATAAACGATCAGGACGCCAAGGCGGCGTGGTCTTTCACACTGATCCACGAGCTGGCGCATATCTTCGTCGGCAACACGGGTGTAAGTGGTCTCCCGACGACAGCCGAGCCTCACACGCCAAACGCTCGCATAGAACGGTTCTGCAACGATGTTGCGGGCGAGTTGCTTCTGCCAGATCAAGCTTTAGCCCGAGTTCCCAGATTGGCAACCATCGAGGCCGTAATGCAGGAGGCGGAAACGCTGTGCCGGGACTGGCATATCAGCAAAGCGATGGCGGCCTATCGCCTTTGGCGCGAGAAGAAGACCGATGCAGAGACCTACGGAGAGGTTGTACGCATCTTGGGCGAACAATGGAAACGACAACGCGCCAACGATAAAGAGAAAAACCGGAACAGCGAGAGCGGGCCGAATTACTACATCGTCCGGAGGCACAGGTTGGGTGATGCGCTCTTGCGATTCGTTGGGCATGGGCTTCGGGCGGATGCAGTCACGCATACCACAGCTGCGAAAATCCTCGGGGTGCGCCCTGGGGCGGTTGAGCCTCTGCTTTCTAGTGTCTTGGGCCTCGGAACTGGGGCACAGAGAAGGAAGGCGACTTAGTGCTCTACCTTCTTGATGCGAACACATTGATTCGGGCAAATGCCGACTATTATCCGATTGAGCGCATTCCGCAGTTTTGGGATTGGTTAATCGAATGTGGGAATGCCGGGCGCGTGAAAATTCCGAATGAGATTGCCGACGAGGTTACGGCTGGACGGGACGAAGTTGCCGACTGGTTGAAAGGCGAAGATGCGAAATCCGCTCTGCGTTTGAGCGAGCGTATTGATGTCGCATCCCTGCGGCATGTTGTTGCCAGCGGCTATGCCCCCGATCTTGATGCCACGGAAATGCAGAAGATCGGCAAAGACCCGTTCCTCGTTGCCTACGCTCTCGGAAAATCGGATCGCACCGTTGTTACGAAGGAGTTATCCAAGCCCTCCAAGCAACGGGCCAATAGGAAGGTGCCGGATGTGTGCGGTTCCTGCGGGGTGACTTGGTTGAATGACTTTGGTTTTTATCGAGAGGCCGACTTCAGGATCACGTGATCGGCCCCGGACTTTCATGGTCACAATGATCAATCCCGTCGAGGCAACCGCACTACGCGTGTCAACGCCATGTCAACGCGCGTACGCCGATTTGGCGCGGACGGAGAGGGTGAATGAGGTTCAAAGTTGGCCATTGTGGAGATGGAAAGTTCGTGAAATCAAAGGCTTGTTGTGCAAACTCTTGAAATCCTTACACTATCGGAATCGCTAGGGTCTTGGCTCATAACCTGAAGGCCGCAGGTTCAAATCCTGCCCTCGCAACCAAATTATACAAATAAATCAAAGTGTTAAAAGCTGAGCGTTTCGCTCGACAACACATAAGCGCAAAACGAGTCAAGTAAGCGTCCGGCCTGACCGCTACCCGCGCCATTTCCACGGCAGCAAGTCATCGACCTTGGTGATCTTGTAGTCGGGGATGCGGGCGATGGTGTCTGCGAGCCAGGCGTGGGGATCGACGGCGTTG
>NZ_JAAIVJ010000015.1 GCF_011008935.1 Tabrizicola oligotrophica
GATCGCCGACGAAATGGTCAAGCCCGGTCAGCGGGTCGGTGATCGTCACATTGGTCAGCGTCACGTTGCCGTCATTGGTCACCGTGATCTCGTAGGTGATGATGTCGCCGGCCGCGTCGACCAGACCCTCCGGCCCGTCGCCGCCCACATCCGTCACCACCTTGTCGATCAGCAGCACCGGGTCGTAGGCGATGGGGGCGTTTGCGTCGTCGTCATCGCTGACGGTCTGATTGCCATAGTCGCCGGTCACGGTCGCGGTGTTGTCGATCTGCCCGTCGTCATCGTTGCCGCCCAGATCATCCGCCTCGAGATCGCCCTGGCTGTCGATGTCGGCCTGGGTGACGGTGTAGGTGATGGTGCCATCCGCGCCGAGCGTGACACTGGCCCCGGCGGCAAGATCGCCGATGACATGGTTCAGCCCGGTCAGCGGGTCGGTGACCGTGACATTGGTGAGATCGACATTGCCGGTATTGGTGATCACCAGCTCATAGGTGATCTGGTCGCCGGCATCCTCGGCCGTACCGCCGGCCCCTTCGCCGTCAACATCGGTGACGGTCTTGTTGATGGTGATTTCAGGCGCGGGCAGGAAGTTGCCGATGTCCACAACCTCGGAATCGCCGCCGGAGGTGATGGTGGCGGTCCAGTAGTAGGGGTCTTGCCCGCCGTCCGTGCCATCGGGATTGGTTGCGATATAGCCGCCGTCGATATCCTCGCGGATGATCAGCGTTTCGTTGCTGACAGGAATCCCGGCCAGCACATAGTGGCCGTCCTCGTCGGTGATGTCGTAAATCTCGCCGGTGTCCCACTGGCCGTTGTTGTTCGCGTCCAGATAGATGAACACGCCTTCAAGGGCAGATTCGCCTGCGTCATAGATGCCGTCGCCGTCCGAGTCTTCCCATTTGGTGCCTTCGATGTAGCCGGCGCTGAGCATGTTCCACTCATCGAAACCGGCTTCTTCATCAAGGGTGGCAGGATCCTTGTTGGTGCTGTACTGGCCCATCTCGGTATAGAGATAGAAATACACGTCATCGGGCTCGAGATTGTTCTGTTCCATATAGGCATCGAACAGCGATTTCGGCACCAGGACCGTATAGTCATCCGTGCCCGAGCCGGTGGCCCAGTCTGTCAGGTCCAGCGTGACGTCGTCGTTGCCGGCGGCGCCGTCAAGGTTGAACCCGTCCATGTCATAGACTTTGTCCTGCGTGATCAACTCCGAGTAGGTGTCGATCGCGCCGTCGGTGGACAGGTAGATCTGGAAGGTGTTCAGCGAGATCTCGGGGTCCGAGAGGTTCTCGTTGATGTCGAGCCGGAGCTCGTAATACTCGACCCCGTCGATGGTGACGGTCGCCATGCTGGAGACCTGAACGGCGCTGGTCTTGGAGGCGTCGATCTCGTTCTGACCGAACTCGTTATTGACCGTGTTCTTGTCATTGCTGTCGGTGTTGAAGCCCGCCGAAATCCCCGGTGAGGGGCCGCCCTGTTGCGCGGTCTCGTCATGCGTCGCAAGGAACGGGTCGAAGTTGCCTGTGCCGGAGCCGGACTGGTCCGAAACCTGGAAGGTCACGCCGCCGATGGTCGTGTTGTCATCAGGCGGCACTTCGTCATCGGTGAACTTTTGCAGATCGTATGTAATGTCGGTCATAATTGAGCCCCCAAACGCCAAACGCTGGTTAGGCCCGAAGGTCAAATGCCTGCCTGCGGGCCGTGCATCTGGGATGCCGGCCCGAATATGTTCTTGTTGCATCCAAAGACGCGCCATGACAGCGCGCAAGGCCCCAGAAGCCAAATGCCATCCGGATTTCCAAATACCGCCAAGCCCCGCAGAACGCAGGCAAGGCAGAGCAGACTCAATGCGGGAAGCCTATGAAAGCGCAGCCAGCCCCCACCTCTGCGCCAGACCTCACGCTACTCCTGACGTCCGTTATTGTCAACTCGCAGCGACCGATCCGGGTCTGTGGCGAGGATTGTTGCGCCGCGCTGCGGGGATTTGCGACGGCTCAGAGACGGTGCAGCCGGCGCGCGGCCCACCAGGCTGCAAGCGCCATGAGCCCCGCGCAGGCAAGGCAAACCGGCAGGCCGCCGAGCTGGTAACTGAGGCCCGAAAGCAGCGTGCCGATCAGGCGCCCCGCGGCATTGGCCATATAATAGAACCCCACGTCGCGGGTGATCCGATCCGCCGATCCAAAGGCGAGGATCAGATAGGAATGGACCGAGGAGTTGACGGCAAAGACAAAGCCGAAGACCAGAAGTCCAAGGATCAGCGTCACAGTCAGCCAGGGCGCGGGCGCCTCCGCCACCCATGCCGCCCCGGCCAGCACGAGGGGGACCGGCACCAGCAGACCGGCCCAGAGGATGGCCTTGCGGATGGTCTCGGCCTGTGGCTGGCCCTTGGCCCCCAGAAGGCGCGGCGCAAGGGCCTGCACGGCGCCATAGCCGATGATCCAGAGCGCCAGGAAGCCGCCGATCAGGAAGAACGCCTCGCGGCGGCCCTCGGTGGTGCCGTCCGACAGGACGGACTGGAAATAGACCGGCACGCCGACGACGAACCAGACATCCCGGGCGCCGAACAGGAACAGGCGGGCCAGGCTGAGGCGGTTGACGCGCGCATCGCGCGACCGCCAGCCGCCCCAGGTCTCGTCGGATTTCATCCGGCCCGGCAGGCCCGCGGGCAGGAACAGGACGACCGCAAGCAGGATCACCGCCAGCGCCCCGGCCATGGCCCAGACTGCCGCCTTGAACCCTGCGAGCGCCAGCAGCGCCGCGCCAAGGAAGAACCCAAGGCCCTTGACCGCATTCTTCGATCCGGTCAGGACCGCGACCCAGGCAAAGAGGCCGCCCTCCTCGCGCGGCGCCAAAAGCTTCACCGCCGATTTCGACGACATCTTGGCCAGATCCTTCGCCACGCCGGACAGGCCCTGCACCGCCATGACGAAGGCGACCGAGACCGTCACGCCCCAGCCGGGATCAAGCTGCGCCAGCGCGATCAGGGCAGTGACCTGCAACCCAAGCCCGCCGTAAAGCGTGGCCGCCAGCCCGAAGCGCGCGGCAAGCCAGCCGGCGGCAAGGTTTGTCAGGATGCCGGCCAGCTCGTAAAGCAGGAAAAGCCAGGCCAGTTGCAGCGGCGTGAAGCCAAGCGCGTTGAAATGCAGCAGCACCAGCATCCGCAGCGCGCCATCCGACAGCATGAAGGCCCAATAGGCGGCCGTCACGGCAGCATAGGCGCGCAGCGGAGACGATTGGGGCATGGTCGGTCCTGGGTCTGGCGGCGGACCGGGGGCTTGCCCCTGATCGGCCGGGTTAACGGGAAACAGCTGGGCAGCTCAAAGGCTGCGGGCGACCATCCGGGCAACGTCGGCAAGGCGGCAGGCATAGCCCCATTCGTTGTCATACCAGGCATAGATCTTTACCTGTGTGCCGTTGACGACCATGGTCGAGGGCCCATCGATGATTGCCGAACGCGGATCGTTGGTGAAATCGCAAGACACCAGCGGGCGGCTTTCAAAGCCAAGGATGCCCTTCAGCCCGCCCTCGGCCGCGGCCTTGAACAGCGCGTTGACTTCATCCGCCGTCGTCGGGCGCTCCACCTCGAACACGCAATCGGTAAGCGAGGCGTTCAGCAGCGGCACGCGCACGGCGTGGCCGTTCAGCCGGCCCTTGAGTTCGGGATAGATCAGGGTGATGGCCGTCGCGCTGCCCGTGGTGGTCGGGATCAGGTTCATCAGCGCCGAACGGGCGCGGCGCGTGTCCCTGGCCGGACGGTCAACGATGGTCTGGGTGTTGGTGACATCATGGATCGTGGTGATCGAGCCGTGCCGGATGCCGAGGGTTTCGTGGATGACCTTGACCACCGGCGCCAGGCAATTCGTGGTGCAGGAGGCGGCGGTGACAAGCGACTGCGAGCCGTCGTAAAGCGCATGGTTCACCCCGTAGACAAGGTTCAGCGCCCCGCCGTCCTTGACCGGCGCGGAGACCACCACCTTCTGCGCGCCAGCGGCGTAATAGGGCGCCACCTTGGCCGCGGTCTTGAAGACCCCCGTGCAGTCGATCACCAGATCGACGCCCAGAGCGGCAAGCGGCAGCGCCTCGATGGATTTCTCATGGCTGAGGGGGATGGTCTGGCCGTCCAGCACCAGCGCGCCCTCCTGCCAGCCGACGGGGGTGTGCCAGCGGCCATGGACCGAATCGAACTCCATCCAGAGCGCGTGCTGCTCGGCCGTGCCGACCGGGTCGTTCAAGGCCACGATCTCGCCGCCGGCGCCGGTGTCGATCAGGTCGCGCAGCACGAGTTTTCCAATCCGGCCAAGGCCGTTCAGCGCAATGCGGGGCATGGGGTCAACCTTTCACGAGGGGATCGGCGGCATCGGCGCCAATGGCATCGACGCGGGATTGCAGGGAAAGCCGGCTGAGGCTGGCAAAGGGCAACTCGACAAAGGCCATGATGCGGCGGCGCAGCGCGGCATAGGTCTGGGCAAACACCAGCGCCTTTTCCGCATCGGTGCCGGTTGCCTTCACCGGGTCGGGCAGGCCCCAGTGGCCGGTGATCGGCTGGCCGGGCCAGGGCGGGCAGTCCTCGGCCGCCGCCGTGTCGCAGACGGTAAAGACGAAATCCATCGCCTCCGATCCGGGTTCCTGAAACTCGGAAACATGTTTGGAGCGCAGCGTCCCGGTGTCATGGCCGTTGCGCGCAAGGATCTGCAGCGCAAACGGGTTCAGCGCAGAGTTGGGCCGCGTGCCCGCCGAAAAGGCCCGGAACCGATCGCGCCCCAGATCGCGCAACAGTGCCTCGGCAAAGATCGAACGTGCGGAATTGCCTGAACAGATGAACAGGACGTTGAAATCGCGGTCACGCATGGCGGGGTCCTTTGGGGCGGGAAGCAGGGGGGCAAGCAGGTCGGGCCGGGCGCGGCCGACGTCGAGCGCGAGATAGCCGATCAGCGCCTCGGCCATGTCCAGATTGGCCGCGTAGTGGAGCGAGCGCCCCCGGCGTTCGACCCGCACCAGCCCGGCAGCGGCAAGGTCGGCCAGATGGTGCGACAGCGTGTTCTGCTTCAGGTGCAGCGCCTCGGCAATTTCGGTTGGCCGCACGCCTTGCGGGGCAAAGCGCATCAGAAGCCGGAACACGGCAAGGCGACCGGGGTGGCCAAGGGTGGCGAAGGCAGGGGCTGCGCTATTCTGTTCCATATTTCCGGAAATATAGAAATATGATGGCGCGTCCAGTGAAAGTTTCATGACACCCGACCCATCCGCAACAGGGTTCCGGCCAGTCCGGGTGATGGATGCCGCCGGGACGCGCGGTTTCAGATCAGCGGAAAGACCCCAGTGTTCTTTACCGAGCCGTAGACAAAGCTGGAATCGATCGAGCCGATGCCGCCGATGGGATGGATGCGGTTGCGGATGAAATCCTCGTAATCGTCCAGTCCCGCCACCACGACCCGCAAGAGGTAATCGGCCGGACCCGTCATCAGGTGACACTCCAGCACCTCGTCCAGCGCCCGGATGCGGGTTTCGAACTGGCGCACGGTTTCGGCGCTGTGCCGCTCCAGCCGGACGCGCAGGAACACCGTCACCGGCAGGCCGTAAAGCCGCTGGTCAACCACGGCGCGATAGCCCTGAATCGCGCCGCTTTCCTCCAAAAGCCGCAGCCGCCGCAGGCAGGGCGAGGGCGAGAGGTTCACCTCGGCGGCGATTTCAAGATTCGTCGCCCGGCCATTGCGTTGCAAGGCCCGGATGATCTGGCGGTCTTTTTCGTCCATTTTGGCCCACTGTGGCATTATATGCCAATAACTAAGATTTTATTGGCACATATCGCAACAAAATGCCAGAGGCAAAGGCGCAGGATCGGGGCAAGCCACAAGGACATGCCCATGCACGATACCCCGCCCAGCTTTGCCACCCGCGCCATCCACCACGGCTATGACGCCCGCCAGCATCAGGGTGCGCTGAACCCGCCGGTCTATCTGTCTTCGACCTTTGCCTTCGAGACGGCAGAGGCCGGCGGCGCCATGTTTGCGGGTGCGGCCGAAGGGCATTTCTACAGCCGGATCTCCAACCCGACGCTGGCGCATCTTGAAAGCCGGATCGCCAATCTGGAAGGCGCCGAAGCCGGGCTTTGCACGGCCTCCGGCATGGGGGCGATCACCGCGACGCTCTGGACTTTCCTGCAGGCGGGCGACGAGGTGATCCTTGACAAGACGCTCTACGGCTGCACCTTCGCCTTCCTGACCCATGGCCTGCCGCGCTTTGGCGTGACGGTGCGCCCGGTGGACCTGTCCGATCCGGCCAATCTGGCGGCGGTGATCGGGCCAAAGACCCGGATCGTCTATTTCGAAACCCCTGCCAACCCGAACAACCGGCTGGTCGACATCGCCGCAGTTGCCGAAATCGCGCATCGTCATGGGGCGAAGGTGGTGGTGGACAACACCTATGCGACGCCGGTGCTGACCCGGCCCATCGAACATGGCGCCGATATCGTGCTGCATTCGGCGACCAAGTATCTGGGCGGGCATGGCGACGTGATCGCGGGGCTGGTGGCGGGCCGGGCCGAGGACATCTCGGCCATCCGGCTGGTCGGGATCAAGGACATGACCGGCGCGGTGATGTCACCGTTCAGCGCCATGCTCTTGCTGCGCGGCATCAAGACGCTGGAACTGCGGGTGCGCGCGCATTCCGCCGCCGCCCTGACCATCGCCCGCGCGCTTGAGGCGCATCCGGCCGTTAAATGCGTGCATTATCCGGGGCTTGACAGCTTCCCGCAGGCCGCATTGGCCCGGCGGCAGATGGCGGGGTTCGGCGGCATGATCCCCTTCGAGGTGGTCGGCGGCAAGGCGGGCGGCATTGCCATGATGAACCGGCTGCGACTGGTGCAGCGCGCGGTCAGCCTGGGCGATGCCGAAAGCCTGATCCAGCATCCGGCCTCGATGACCCATTCCACCTACACGCCCGAAGAACGCGCCGCCCATGGCATCGCCGAAGGGCTGGTGCGGCTTTCGGTCGGGCTGGAGGGGGTTGACGACATTCTGGGCGATCTTATGCAGTCACTGGCCGCACATAATGCCGAAGCGGCCTGAAGGAAGGACCCCGAGATGACCATTGAAATCGCCATTGGCGCCAACCTCCGCAAATCGCCCTATTTCGAGGCGACGTTGCGCGCGGGGGCGAAGAACTTTTCCGTCTACAACCACATGCTCATTCCGGGGCATTTCGGCGATCCCGACGGCGAATATCAGCGGCTGATGACCGGGGTGGCGATGTGGGATGTCGCCGCGCAGCGTCAGGTCGAAGTGACCGGCCCGGATGCGGCGCGGCTGGTGCAATATCTGACGCCCCGGAACCTGTCCGGCACCAAGGTCGGTCAGGGCCGCTATGTGCCGATCTGCGACCATGACGGCTATCTCATCAACGATCCGGTCCTTCTGAAGCTGGCCGAGGACCGGTTCTGGCTGTCGGTGGCCGACAGCGACATCCACCTCTGGGCGCAGGCCATCGCGCAGGAAAAGGGCTGGCAGGCGCAGGTGGGCGAGCCCGACGTGTCGCCGCTGGCGATTCAGGGGCCGCAGGCCGAGGCGGTGACCGCAGCGCTGTTCGGCGACTGGGTGCGCGAGCTGCGCTATTTCGGGTTTCGGGAAACCACGCTGGACGGCATCCCGCTGGTCCTTGCGCGGTCGGGCTGGTCGAAGCAGGGCGGCTTTGAACTGTATCTGACCGACGCCAGCCGCGGCATCGAACTTTGGGACCGCGTGGCGGCAGCCGGTGCGCCTTTCGGCATCGGGCCGGGCGCCCCGAACGATATCGAGCGGGTGGAAAGCGGTCTGATCTCCTACGGCTCGGACATGCGGCGGCAGGTGATCCCGGCTGACCCGTTCGAAATGGGGCTGGGCGGACTTGTCGATCTTGCGCGCGAGGATGACTTTGTCGGCCGCGCGGCGTTGCAGCGGATTGCCGCCCGGGGCGCCGCCCGCCGCCGCGTCGGGTTCTGGGTAGAGGGCACGCCGCCCTCGCCCGGCCATGCGGTGCCGGTGCAGCTGGCGGGCGAACCGGTCGGCGTCGTCAGCGAGCTGGTCCATTCGCCGCGTCTGGGCCGGACCATCGCCGTTGGCCTGCTGCGCGCCGATCTGACGGATGCGACACAGGGACTGCAGGCCGCCTTGCCCGGCGGGCCGGCCGCCTTGCAGCCCACTGCCTTGCCCTTCCGCCCCTGACCGGACCACGGCAGGCGGTGCGAAGCGCTGATCGCCCTGCCCGGGTCCCGCTTTGGCGGGATCGGCGACAGGGCGCGCGCGCCCCATCTGCCCCCTTCTTGAGACCTGCCAGAAGAAAGAGCCGCCGATGCCCCGCCAGACCCTGACCCATCTGAAGACCCTTGAGCAGCGGTTGCTGTGGCTGTCGCACTGGATGATCCACCATGCCAACCACCTCCGGCCAAAGGTCGACGGCATCAAGATCGGCGGGCATCAGGCCTCGTCGGCGTCGATGGTGTCGATCCTGACCGCGCTTTACTTCTCGGCGCTGCGGCCGCAGGATCGGGTGGCGGTAAAGCCGCATGCCGCGCCGGTGTTCCACGCGATCCAGTATCTGATGGGCAACCAGACCCGCGAAAGGATGCAGAACTTCCGCGGCTTTGGTGGGGTGCAGTCCTACCCCTCGCGCACCAAGGACGTGGACGACGTCGATTTCTCGACCGGATCGGTGGGGCTTGGCGTGGCGATCACCGCCTTTGCCTCGCTCGTGCAGGACTACATCGCGGCCAAGGACTGGGGCCAAAACCCGGCCCTTGGCCGCATGGTGGCGCTGGTGGGCGACGCCGAACTGGACGAGGGCAATGTCTATGAAGCCCTGCAGGAGGGCTGGAAGAACGACCTGCGCAATTGCTGGTGGATCATCGACTATAACCGGCAGTCGCTGGACGGGATCGTGCGCGAGGGGCTTTTTGCCCGTGTCGAGAAGATCTTCGACGCCTTCGGCTGGGAAGTCGTCCGCGTCAAATACGGCGCCCTGCAACGCGCAGCCTTTGCCGAGCCGGGGGGCGAAGCGCTGCGCGACTGGATCGACCGCTGCCCCAATCAGGACTATGCCGCGCTGACCTTCATGGGCGGGGCCACCTGGCGCAAGCGGCTGACCGATGATCTGGGCGATCAGGGCGCCGTCTCGGCCCTGATCGGGCGGCGCAGCGATGCGGAACTGGCCGCGCTGATGGAGAACCTTGGCGGCAACTGCGTCGAGACCATGGCCGAGGTCTTTGCCGCCATCGACCATGACCGGCCGACCTGCTTTCTGGCCTATACGATCAAGGGCTGGGGCACGCCGATTGCCGGCCACAAGGACAATCACGGCGGGCTGATGAACCCGACGCAATTCGCGGCGTGGCAGGCGCATATGGGCGTGGCCAGGGGGCAGGAATGGGAACCCTTCGCCGGAGTTTCCGACCTGCCGGCGCTGCAGGCCTTTCTGGCCGGGGTGCCGTTTTTCGCCAAGGGCCGCCGCCGCTACAGCGACGACAGGCTGGCGGCGCCCGAGATCGGCTTTGACACCGACCGCGAGATTTCCACGCAGGCGGCCTTCGGCAAGATCCTCGACGATCTGTCCAAAGGCGACAGCCCGTTGGCGTCACGCATCGTCACCACCTCGCCCGATGTGACCGGCACCACCAACCTTGGCCCATGGGTCAATCGCCGCAAGCTGTTTGCCCGCAAGGCGCAGGCCGATGCCTTCATCGAACACCGCATCCCTTCCACGGCGAAATGGGAATTCGCTCCGCAAGGCCAGCATATCGAGCTTGGCATCGCCGAGATGAACCTCTTCCTGCTTTTGGGGGCTGCGGGCCTGTCGCACAGCCTGTTCGGCAAGCGGCTGTTTCCCATCGGCACGGTCTATGATCCCTTCATCCATCGCGGCCTCGATGCGTTGAATTACGCCTGCTATCAGGATGCGCGGTTCCTGATCGTCGGCACGCCTTCGGGCGTGACGCTGGCGCCGGAAGGCGGGGCGCATCAGTCGATCGGCACGCCGCTGACCGGCATGGCGCAGGACGGGCTGGCGGCCTTCGAGCCGGCCTTCGCCGACGAACTGGCCGTCATCATGGCATGGGCCTTCGATTACCTGCAGCGCGAGGGCGGGGGCGACCCGGACGAACGCACCTGGCTGCGCGACGAGACCGGCGGATCGGTCTATCTGCGGCTGACCACCAATCCCATTGAACAACCCGGCAAACGGCACGACGAGGCCTTCCGCCAAGGGGCCATCGACGGCGCCTATTGGCTGCGCAAGCCGGGGCCGAACTGCGATGTGGTGATCGCCTATCAGGGCGCGGTGGCACCCGAGGCCATCGCCGCGGCCGGTCTGATCGGCGAACATCGCCGCGATGTCGGTGTTATGGCCATCACCTCGGCCGACCGGCTGAACGCGGGCTGGACGGCGGCGCAGCGCGCCCGCGCCCGCGGCATCGCGCAGGCTCGCAGCCATATCGAAACCCTGCTTGCCGACTTGCCGCGCGACTGCCTGATCGTCACCGTCCTTGACGGCCACCCCGCAACGCTGGCCTGGCTTGGCAGCGTCGGCGGGCATCGCACCGTCTCGCACGGGGTCGAGCATTTCGGCCAGACCGGCAGCATCGGCGACCTCTACCGCCATTTCGGGCTGGATCGAAAGGCGCTGGCGCGTTCTGTGCTGGAATTGTCCAGCGGGCGGCGACTGTCTGCAGTACCCTTGCCCGGCGCGACGGGCTGAGGCAGGCCGCGCTCAGCCTTGCCGGACCCGGCGCAGCCAGCGCCAGAGATAGATCAGCGGCCAGCGCAACACGCTGGCCGCCGCGACTACAAACGCCGCCGCCCACAGCAGGCCATTGCTCCAGGCCAGCCAGATCAGGATCGGCACGAAGGCGGCCATCAGCCGGTAGGCATTGCCCCAGTGGTGATCCCTTGACGGCAACATGCCGATGAGATTGGCGGCAATCAGCCAGACCAGCCCGGCGGCAAGGGCCAGCGTGGCGCTCATCGCCGCGCCGCCATGCGGTCAAGCGCCAGCGTCGCAAAGTGGCGCAAGGGGCGGCGGAACATCGAGACAAAGGCGAATAGCCCGAAGGCCAGCCAGAGCCAGCCATGGCTCAACCCGATCCAGACCAGAAGCCCCGGAGCCAGCAGCAGCAGCGCCAGCCCGGGCACCATCTGCCGCCGCATCGGCAGAAAGGCGGTGGCGCTGGCCGCCAAAACCCAAAGGCCGCCAAGGACAAGGGGCGTCATGCCAGCACTCCCGATGTTGCAAGCAGGGCCGCAAGCGCGGCCAGAAGGCCCGCCCACGGGACAAAGCCCGGCACCCGGAACGGGGCCTCGGGGGCGCGACGCTTGATGCGGATCAGCGCGACGTTGACGAAGAGGAAGATCACCAGCAGCACCACCGCCGTCACCTCGGCCAGTGCCTGCACCGGCAGGAGCAGGGCCGCGACCGTCACGCCGCCCCCGACAAGCAGCGTGGCCCGGGTCGGCGTGCCGCGCCGGGCATGCGCTTCGGTAAAGACCGCAAGCCAGGAGGCCCGGCGGCCAAGCCCGAACAGCACCCGCGCCGCCATGACGATCTGCGCCAGAACCCCGTTCACCGCTGCCGCCACTGCAATCGCCTCCAGAAAGGCGGCGCTGCGGCCGGTTCCCGCCTCCCACACCAGGGCCAGCGGCCGCTCGGTGGCGGAAATCACCGCATGCGGCACGGCGCGGACGGCGGCAAAGGCCACCAGCGTATAAAGCAACGCGGTGATTGCCAGCGCCAAAAGAATGGCGCGCGGCATGGTGCGACCGGGGTCGCGCACCTCTTCGGCCATGTTTTCCAGATCTTCAAAGCCGATGAAGGCAAAGAAACACAGCGAGGTCGCCGCCGCGATCCCGGTCCAGGACGGGCCGGCGGGCGTGACCCATTCCGCCACCGGCTCGGCGGCGAAGCCGGCGAGCGTGACCCCGACCAGACCGAGGATTTCGACCAGCGTGAAGACCGCCGCCACGGCAAGGCTTTCCAGCACTCCCTTCAGGGCGATCAGCGTCAGCGCCAGCCCGAGCGTCGCGATCAGAAGCGGCTCGGGCACCGGCACCAGCGCCGCGAGATAGCCGACGCCACCGCGCAGCACCGCCGCGCCCGAAATCACCCCGGCCCCGGCAATCGCCAGCCCTGCCGCCAGCGCCAGCGTCCGGCTGTCGAAGCCCCGCTCGATGAAGGCGGCCTCGCCGGCGGCTTCAGGCATCCGGGTCGCCAGTTCGGCATAGGACAGGGCCGAGGGCAAGGCGACCAGCCCGGCCAGCAGGAAGGCCAGGGGCGCCCAGACCCCGGCCTGCCCGATCACCACCCCCACCAGCACATAGATGCCCGCGCCCACCATGACGCCGACGCCATAGGCGGTCAGCAGGCCAAGGCCCAGCTTGCGCTGCAGCCCTTTGCCGGCCGGAGATGTTTCGGTTTGCGTCATGTTCGAAGCCTGACCAGAATCGCAGGCTTCGGCAAGGGGGCCTCAGGCCGCCTGCCCCATCAGCTTGGCCGGCAAGCCATTGGCCCAGGTGGAAATCGTGCCGGCGCCAAGGCAGACCACCATGTCGCCGGGCCGGGCCTGCTCGCGCACCAGCCGCGCCAGATCGGCCTCGTCCAGCAGGGCGCGGGCGTGGCGGTGGCCATGGGCGATCAGGCCCGCCACCAGATCGTCGCGGCTGGCGCCGGGGATCGGCTCTTCGCCCGCCGAATAGACCTCGGCGATGGCGACCACATCGGCCTCGTTGAAACAGGTGCAGAAGTCTTCGAAGAGGCTCGACAGCCGGGTGAAGCGGTGCGGCTGATGCACGGCGATGATCCGGCCCTTGGTCGCCTGCCGCGCCGCCTTCAGCACGGCGGCGATTTCAACCGGGTGATGGCCGTAGTCGTCGATGATGGTGACTCCGTTCACCTCGCCCACGCGGGTAAAGCGGCGGTTCACGCCCGAGAACCCGGCCAGCGCCTCGCGGATCTGGTCCTTCTTCATGCCCAGATGGCGGGCCACCGCCACTGCCGAAAGCGCGTTCGACACGTTGTGATCGCCCGGCATCGGCAACGAACAGTTTTCGATTTTCGAACCTTCCTCTTCATTCTGAAGCAGGATGTCGAAGTGCCCAACGCCATTTTCGAACCTGAGGTTCACCGCCCGCACATCGGCCTGCGCGTTGAAGCCGAAGGTGACGACGCGGCGGTCGGTGACACGGCCGACCAGCGCCTGCACTTCCGGGTGGTCGGTGCAGCACACCGCCAGCCCGTAGAACGGGATGTTCGAGACGAAATCGAGGAAGCCCTTGCGCAGCGCTTCGAAGCTGCCCCAATGCTCCATATGCTCGGGGTCGATGTTGGTGACGATGGCAATCGTCGCGGGCAGACGGTTGAAGGAACCGTCGGACTCGTCGGCCTCCACCACCATCCATTCCCCGGCCCCGGCGCGGGCATTCGAGCCGTAGGCATGGATCACCCCGCCGTTGATGACAGTCGGGTCAAAGCCGCCCTTGTCGAGCAGCGTCGCCACCATGGTCGTGGTGGTGGTCTTGCCATGGGTGCCCGCGATGGCGATGTTCGAGCGCAGGCGCATCAGCTCGGCCAGCATCTCGGCCCGGCGTACCACCGGCAGGTTGCGGCGGCGGGCTTCCTCAAGCTCGAGGTTGCCCTTCTTGATCGCGCTGGAAATCACCACGACCGAAACGCCCTCGCCGATGTTTTCCGCCTTCTGGCCTTCGAAGAACGTGGCGCCCAGCTTCACCAGCCGGTCAGTAATCTTGGAGGCTTTCGAATCCGATCCCTGCACCCGGTAGCCAAGCGTCATCAGCACCTCAGCGATGCCCGACATGCCGATGCCGCCGATGCCGACGAAATGGATGGGACCAAGTTCCAGCGGCAATTTGGTGGCGTTCATCGGTTCAACCCTTTCCTGCAAGCCCCTCGACCAGCGCGACCAGCCGCTGGGTGGCGTCGGGGCGGCCCTGCCCCAAAGCGTTCCGGGCCATCTGTTCCGCCGCTTGCGGCTGACCCAGGATCGCCGCCATGTGGTCTGCCAGCGTCGCCGCGTCAAGCGCCTTTTCCGGGATCAGCACAGCGGCGCCGGCGTCTACCAGACCGCGCGCGTTCGCCGTCTGGTGATCGTCGGTCGCGGCGGCAAAGGGGATCAGCACCGAGGGCCGCCCGATGACCGAAATATCGGCCACCGACGAGGCACCCGAGCGGCTGATGACCAGTTGCGCCTCGGACAGGCGGCGGGGAATGTCGGCGAAGAACGGGGCGATTTCGGCCAGAATGCCCGCCTCTTCATAGGCGGCGACCACGCGGTCCAGATCCTCGGGCCGGGCCTGTTGCGCCACGCGCAGGTGGAGGCGCAGGGCTTCGGGCAGGCGGGCCACCGCCTCGGGGACCACATCGGACAGGATGCGCGCGCCCTGGCTGCCGCCGATCACCACAAGGCTCATCGGATAGTCGCCGGGCGCGATATAGCCCGCTCCCGCCCGCTCCAGCACGGCGGCGCGCACCGGGTTGCCGGTATGCTCGCCCGTCACCCCCTCGGGCAGGGCCGTGGGCCAGGTGCCGCAGGCGATCTTGTGGACACGGGCGGCAAAGAGTTTGTTCACCCGTCCAAGAACGCCATTCTGTTCGTGGATCATCCGCGGGCGGCGGGTGAGGAATGCGGCAGAAAGCGCGGGAATCGTTGGATAACCGCCAAAGCCCACTACAACGGCAGGCCTGTCGGACAGCATCCGGACTGTCGCGCCCAGAATGCCGCCGATGATCTTGAACGGCACCGCCAGTTTGGCGACCGCCCCGCCGCGCGCGAAAGTGCCGGAGCCGGAGACCACCACATCGACCGCCGGCGGGAAGCCGCCGGCATAGCGCGCGCCCCGTTCATCAGTGGAAAGCTTCACCCGCCAGCCGCGCGCGATCATCGCCTCGGCCAGCGCCTGCGCGGGAAACATGTGCCCCCCGGTGCCGCCGGCGGCGATCATGAGCAGGGGCGCGGTCACTTCCGTCCCCGGAAAATGTCGCCCATATGGCCCTGCGGCCGCGACCGGGTCAGCGCCAGCAGCATCCCCACGGTGATGCCCGCCGCGATCACCGACGAGCCGCCATAGCTGACGAAGGGCAGCGTCATGCCCTTGGCCGGCAGAAGCCGCACCGCGACGCCCATGTTGATCATCGCCTGCACCCCGAAGATGCAGGCCAGCCCGGTGCCGGCAAGCCGGGTGAAGGGGTCACGCTCGCGCGTCAGGCGATAGAGCGAGCGCACGGTGATCGCGGCGTAAAGCGCGATGATGACCAGCACCAGCACCAGCCCGTATTCCTCGGCCGCCACCGCGATGATGAAATCGGTGTGCGCGTCCGGCAGCGTCCACTTTACCTGCCCCTCGCCGACACCGACGCCGAAGAAGCCGCCCTCCTGAATGGCGTTGGTGGCATAGCCAAGCTGGCTGCGCGGGTCGATGTCCGAGGCCAGGAAGCCATTGATCCGGCGGGCAAAGTGTTCCGACATGTTATAGGCGGCAAAGCCGCCGACGCCGGCCAGCCCGAGAATGATCCCGATCAGCACCATCGGCGCCCCGGCGACGAAATAGACTACGCCCCAGCCAAAGAGCACCAGCATCGCCTGCCCGAAATCGGGCTGCATCGCCAGAAATCCCACCACCGTCACCGCGATGCCAAACGAGATCAGCTTGCCCGGCGGGCCGTTCAGGTCTTGCGCGGCGGCCATCAGCCAGGCGGTCAGGATGATGAAACCGGGTTTCAGGAACTCGGACGGCTGCACCGAAGCGAAGCCCAGCGAGAACCAGCGCACCGCGCCCTTGCCGAAATCGGTGCCGAAGATCGGCAGCAGGGCCAGCGCGAAGAACGAGAACAGGAAGCCCACGACGCCAAGCCGCCGCACCATGTCGGGCGACATCATCGACACCGCGACCATGGCCGCCATGGCCACCCCGCCAAAGAAAGCCTGCCGCTGGACATAGTGGAAGGGGTCAAGCCCGTTGCGCTCGGCCAGGGGAACCGAGGCCGCCAGCCCCAGAAGCAGGCCGATGGCGAACAGCACCAGAATCGCCGTCATCGACCATTTGTCGATCGTGCCCCACCAACGGGGCAGAACCGGCTCCGCCACCCGACCGGGCATGGAGCCATAGACCATCTCAGTCATGGAAAATCCGCCTGTTTCACGCCTGCTCGATGACCGCCCGGGTTGGCCCCGGATCAGCTGCTGGAAGTCTAGCCAAACAGGGGGCGTTTGGCCAGCGGAAAGGCGGGCGGCGTGACCGGATCGCTCAGCTTGCCGCGCCCTTCGCCCTCATGGCGCGAAAGCGGTCCTGCGCGGTGGCGGGCCACAGCGTCCTGGCCTCGTAGAACGCGGCAAAGGCCGGCACCGCAGGGTCAAGGACGACCCAGGGCAGCCTGGTCGAGGTGAAGATATGCACGTCCGGCGGGCAGGCGGCCGGATCGTCCAGCGTGCCGACGCGGACAAAGGCCGAAAGCCGCCCGCTTCCGGCGTAATGGCTGAACAGCACCACCTTGCAGGCCGGGCAGCGCGCCACCTCCTGACCCTTGCCGCTGGCCGAGGGCAGGCGCTGATAGTCAAGCTCTCCTGTCACCTCCAGCTGGTCCCGTTCGATCAGCGCGTTCAGCGCAAAGGCCGAACCGGTTTCGCGCTGGCACCAGCTGCAATGGCAGCAATGGGTGAACATCGGCCGGTCGAGCAGCCGATAGCGGACCTGTCCGCATGTGCATCCGCCCTGCATGGAGCCCCTCCCTTCAGCCGATCAGCGCCTTCACCCGCGCCGTGAAATCCTCGCCGCGCTTTTCAAAGTTCGGATACTGGTCAAAGCTGGCCGCGGCCGGCGCCAGCAGCACCACCTCGCCCGGCCCGGCCTCGGCCGCGGCGCGGGCGACGGCGCGCTCCATCGTCTCGCAGATTTCATGCGGAGTCTCGCCGATCTGCAAGGCGAAATCGCGGGCGGAATGGCCGATCAGATAGGCCTTCACCACCGAGCCGAGGAAGGGTTCAATGCCGGAAAGCCCGCCATCCTTGCCCATGCCGCCCGCGATCCAGCGGATTTTCTGGAAGGCCTGCAAGGCCTTGGCGGCGCTGTCGACATTGGTGGCTTTGGAATCGTTGATAAAGCGCACCCCGGCCCGTTCCGCGACCAGCTGGCTGCGGTGCGGCAGGCCGGCAAAGGACTGCAACGCCCCCTCGATCAGCTTCGGCGCCAGGCCAAGGCTGCGGCAGGCGGCATAAGCGGCACAGGCGTTCTGGTGGTTGTGGGCGCCGGGCAGGCCCGCGACCTCGCGCAGGTCGATCGAGGCCACCTGCTTGCCGCGCCGCCATTCGGCGAGAAAGCCCTTACGGGCAAAGACCGACCAGCCGAAGCCTTCCAGCTTTTGCCCCGAGGACACCCGGATCACCCGGTCATCGCCCGGCCCCATCGCCAGCTGGTTGGCCAGAAAGCGCCCCTCGACCTCATCCACCCCCACCACGGCCCGGTCCGGCCCGCCCTCGGCAAAGAGCCGGCGCTTGGCGGCGAAATAGCCGCCGATGCCGTTGTGGCGATCAAGGTGATCGGGCGAAAGATTGGTGAACACCGCCACATCCGGCGTCAGCGCCCGGGCGAGATCGGTCTGGTAGGAGGACAGTTCCAACACCACCACCTCACCATCCTGCGGCGGGTCGATGGAGAGAACCCCCTTGCCGATATTGCCCGCCATCTGCGTCGGCCGTCCCGCGACCTGCAGGATGTGGTGGATCAGCGCCGTCGTGGTCGACTTGCCGTTCGAGCCGGTGATGCACACGACCTTGGGCGGAGTTTCGAAATCGTCCCAGGCGGCGCTGCCGAACGAGCGGAAGAACAGGCCGATGTCATTGTCCACCGGAATCCCCAGTTCCAGCGCGCGGGCGATCACCTTGTTGGGCGACGGGTAAAGATGCGGAATGCCCGGCGAGGTGACAAGGCAGACCGCCTCGTCCAGCACGCCATTGCGGGTCAGGTCGACGCAGGCAAAGCCCTCGGCCTCGGCCTTGGCGCGGGCCTCGGGGCTGTCGTCCCACAGAAGCGGCTCCGCCCCGCCCGCCTTCAGCGCGGCCGCCGTGGCAAGGCCCGAACGGCCAAGACCCAGCACCGCGACCTTCTGGCCGGAAAAACCTTTGACGGGCAGCATGGGCATCCTCCGCTGGTCACTCGTCCCGGGGATAAGCCAAGGCCGCGATCAACGGAAGGGCCAGTCGGAATTCGGCGCGAATTCCGGGGCGATTTCTGGCGCAGAAATCGCAGCCTGCGGGGCCAGCGGAATTTGCGCCAAATTCCGTTGCGATTTCCGCGCCGGAAATCGCCTACCGCACCTTCAGCGTCGCCAGCCCGATCATCGCAAGGATCAGCGAGATGATCCAGAAGCGGATGACGATCTGCGGCTCGGCCCAGCCCTTCTTTTCAAAGTGGTGGTGGATCGGCGCCATCAGGAACACCCGGCGGCCGGTGCGCTTGAAATAGGCGACCTGGATGATGACGCTCAGCGCCTCGACCACGAAAAGCCCGCCGACAATCGCCAGCACGACCTCATGCTTGGCACAGACTGCGATTGCCCCCAGCGCCCCCCCCAGGGCCAGCGCCCCGGTGTCGCCCATGAACACCGCTGCCGGCGGGGCGTTGTACCACAGGAATCCCAGCCCCGCGCCAAAGAGGGCGGCGGTGAAGATCAGCAGTTCCCCGGTGCCCGGCACGAAATGCACGCCGAGATATTCCGAGAAGTTGTAGTTGCCGACGACATAGGAAATCACCCCCAGCGTGGCCCCCGCAATCATCACCGGCATGATCGCTAGCCCGTCGAGCCCGTCGGTGAGGTTCACCGCATTGGCCGCGCCGACGATCACGAACATGCCGAAAGGGATGTAGAACAGGCCAAGCCCGATCAGCGCGTCCTTGAAGAATGGCAGCGCCAGCTGGTTCGTGAGCGCGGTCGGGTGAAAACTGGCGGCGGCATAGCTTGCCAGCGCCGCGATCACCAGACCGGCCAGCATCCGCGCCTTGCCCGAGACGCCCTTGGTGTTCTGCTTCGTCACCTTGGCATAGTCGTCGGCAAAACCGATGAGACCGAAGGCCAGCGTCACCAGAAGCGTGATCCAGACATAGGGGTTGTCGAGCCGCGCCCACAGAAGCGTGGAGAACACCAGCGCCGACAGGATGAGAAGGCCCCCCATGGTGGGCGTGCCGACCTTGGCCAGATGGCTTTGCGGGCCATCATCGCGGATCGGCTGGCCCTTGCCCTGCTTGCGGCGCAGCATGTCGATCAGCGGCCGGCCAAACAGGAACCCGAAGATCAGCGCGGTGGCAAAGGCCATGCCGGCGCGGAAGGTGATGTAGCGGAAGAGGTTGAAGACGTCCCCGCCGTCCGAGAACTCGGTGAGCCAATAGAGCATTACGCCTCTCCCTGTGTCGACGCGGCTGGTTGCCCCAACTTGCGCAGGGCGTCAACCACCAGCGATACCTTGATGCCCTTTGAGCCCTTGACCAGCACGATGTCACCGGCATCGGCCAGCGTGCGGGCGCGCGGCAGAAGCTCGGCGGCGGTTTCCACCCAGTCGCCGCGCTGGTGGCGCGGCAGCGCGGCATGCAGCGCCCGCATCCGCGGCCCGACGCAATGGATCACGTCGATGGCGGCAAGGCCGGGGGTTTCGGCGATGGCGGCGTGCAGGTCGATTTCGGTCCGGCCCAGTTCCAGCATGTCGCCGAGGATGGCGATGCGGCGGCCCTTGGCGCGGGCGCCGACGCCATCGCGCGGCGTAGCCACGATCAGCACTTCCAGACTGGCCCGCATCGAGGCCGGATTGGCGTTGAAGGCGTCGTCGATGAGGTCGAAGGCGGTTTCTTCGACCACGTCCAGCACGATCCGCTCGCGCGTGCCGCGACCGGCGGGCGGGTGCCAGCGACCAAGGTCGGTGGCGGCGATCACCGGATCAAGGCCGAGCGCATCGGCGACGGCCAGCGCGCCCAATCCGTTCAGCGCAAAATGGCGGCCGGGGGAGAGTACCTTGTAAAGCAGGGGCATTCCGCCGCGGGTCGCCTGCACCACAGTGGTGGTGTCGCCGATCTGGATCCCGGTCAGCCGGTAGTCGGCAGTCTCGGTCTCGCCGAAGGTCCGCAGCGCCGCGCCGGTGCTTTCGGCCTTGGCGAACAGGATCGGGCTGACCGGCAGGCCCGCGGGCAGCACGGCGGTACCACCGGGCTCCAGCCCGTCAAGGATGGCGGCCTTTTCATGGGCGATGCCTTCGAGATTGCGGAACGCCTCGAGATGGGCCGGGGCGACGGTGGTGATCATCACCACATGCGGCCGCGCCAGCCGGGCCAGCGGGGCAATCTCGCCGGGGTGGTTCATGCCGATCTCGATCACCGCGAAATCGGCGTCCTGCGGCAGCCGCGCCAGCGTCAAGGGCACGCCCCAATGGTTGTTGTAGCTGGCCTCGGCGGCATGGACGCGGCCCTGCCCGCCCAGCACCACCCGCAGCATTTCCTTGGTCGAGGTCTTGCCGACCGAACCGGTGACGCCCACGACCTTGGCCCCCGCCCGCGCCCGTGCGGCGCGGCCCATATCCTCAAGCGCCGTCAGCACGTCGCCCACGACGAGAAGCGGCGCACCTGCGGCGAGGCCCTCGGGGATGCGGCTGACCAGCGCGGCGGCAGCGCCCTTTGCCAGCGCGGCGGCAACAAAATCATGGCCGTCGCGCACATCCTTCAATGCCACGAACAGATCGCCGGCCTTCAGCGTACGGGTGTCGATCGACACGCCGGTCGCCTGCCAGTCGGCGGTGCTGCGCCCGCCGGTGGCGGCAACGGCGGCGGCAGAGGTCCAGAGCGCCATCAGATCACCCCATCCAGGGCGGCAACCGCGATGCTGGCCTGTTCCACGTCGTCAAAGGGGTAGACCTGCCCCTGAATGGTCTGGCCGGTCTCATGCCCTTTGCCGGCAATCAGCAACGCATCGCCCGGACCGAGTGCGTCGACCCCCAGCAGGATCGCCTCGGCGCGGTCGCCCACCTCATTGGCGTCGGGACAGGCTGCAAGGACGGCGGCGCGGATGGTTGCGGGCTCTTCCGAGCGCGGGTTGTCGTCGGTGACATAAAGCACATCGGCATGGGCGCGGGCCGCAGCCCCCATCAGCGGGCGCTTGGTGGTGTCGCGGTCGCCGCCGGCGCCAAAGACGATGACGATCCGGCCCATGACATGCGGGCGCAGCGCCTTCAGCGCGGTTTCGATGGCGTCGGGCGTATGGGCGTAATCGACATAGACCGCCGCGCCGTTCTTGCGCGTGGCGGCAAGCTGCATCCGGCCCCGAACGCCGGTAAGTTGCGGCAAGACGGCGAAGACATCGCGCGGGGCCGCGCCGGCGGCAATCGCCAGCCCGGCGGCGACCAGCACGTTTTCGGCCTGAAAGCCGCCGACGAGATTGAGGTGCAGCTGGAACGGCTCGCCCTTCCAGTCAAAGCGCAGGTCCTGGCCCGTGGCGTCATAGCGCTGGCCGGTGATGCGCAGATCCGCCAGCGGGTCGCGGCCGATGGCGAGGGTTTTCAGCCCGCGTTCTTCGGCCAGCGCCAGCATTTCGGCCCCGCCGGCGCCGTTGAGGTTCACCACCGCCGTGCCATCCTCGGGCAGGAGCCGGGTGAAGAGGGCGGCCTTGGCGTCGGCATAGGCCTCCATCGTGTGATGATAGTCGAGATGGTCCTGCGTCAGGTTGGTGAAGCCCGCCGCCTTCAGCCGCACCCCGTCAAGCCGGCGCTGGTCAAGCCCGTGGCTTGAGGCCTCCATCGCCGCATGGGTGACGCCCGCCGCGGCGGCCTCGGCCAGCATGGCCTGCAGGGTAATCGGGTCGGGGGTGGTGTGGCTCGAGGGCGCGGCCCAGGCGCCTTCGACGCCGGTGGTGCCGATGTTGATCGCGGCATGGCCAAGCGCCATCCAGATCTGCCGGGTGAAGGTGGCCACGGATGTCTTGCCGTTGGTGCCGGTGACGGCGACCATGGTGGCGGGCTGCGCGCCGAACCACAGTGCCGCGGCATAGGCCAGCGCCTCGCGCGGATCGCCGGCGACGATCAGCGCGGCGGAACTGCCCTCCAGCGCCTCGGCGGCCAGTTTCGCGCCCTCGGCATCGGTCAGGATGGCGGCGGCCCCCATGCGCAGCGCCGGGCCGATGAACTCGGCGCCATGCCAGCGTGCCCCGGGAAGGGCGGCGAAAAGCATGCCGTCCTTCACCGCGCGGCTGTCGACGGTCAGGCCGGAGATGCGCGGGTCACGCCCGGAACGGGCGGTCAGACCCAGTTCGGAAAGATGTTTGCCTGCCGCCGTGCCCGATCCCGCGCCCGCCATGGTGCCCTCTGGTTCTATTGCTTGACGGCAGTTAGCCCATCAAGCGGCTGGGGTGCAATGGCCGGGCGCAGGCCCAGAAGCGGCGCGGTGCGGCGCACGATCTCGGCCGCGACCGGGACCGAGGTCCAGCCGGCGGTGCGGCGAACCTCGGGGCCGGTGCGGTCCACCGGCTCGTCAAGGGTCACGATCAGGACGTATTTCGGCGCCTCGGCGGGAAAGACCGAGGCGAAGGTGTTGACCACCTTGTCGTCATAATAGCCGCCGCCGCGTTTCGGCTTGTCGGCGGTGCCGGTTTTGCCGGCAATGGCGTATTCATCCATCTTCGCCATCGAGGCCGTGCCATCCGTCACCACCCGGCGCAGCATCATCACCGCATCCGCCGCCACCTGCTGCGAGACCACGCGCGGCCCAGCCATCGGCGCGGCGCGGTGCAGAAGCGTCGGCGTCACCTTGGTGCCGCCATTGGCCAGCGTGGCGTAGGCCGCGGCCAGGTTCAGCGGGCTGGAGGACATGCCATGCCCGAACGAGGCCGTCACCGTCACCACATCGGGCCATTTCTTCGGCACCAGCGGCCGGGCGCCGGGGGCTTCGACCAGCTCGACCGGCGAGGCGTCCAGCAGACCCAGCGATTTCAGGAACGGCTTTTGCCGCTCGCCGCCGATCATCAACGCGATATGGCCGGTGCCGATGTTCGACGACAGCTCGATCACCTCGGCCACGGTCTTGGTCGGGCCGTAGTTGTGGTTGTCGAATTCCGAAAAGCGCTTCTTGCCGACTGAAAGGCTTTGGGTGTTGATCGGCGTGTCGGGGGTCACAAGACCGAGTTCCATCGCCTGCGCGGCGGCGAAGATCTTGAAGGTGGAGCCAAGTTCGTACACGCCCTGCACTGCGCGGTTGAACAGCGGGCTGTCGCCGGGTTCGGCGTTGGGATCGGCCAGCGGGTTCGGGCGGTCGTTCGGGTCGAAGGCGGGGTAAGAGGCCAGCGCGGCAATCTCGCCCGTATGCACATCCATCAGGATCACCGCGCCGCCCTTGGCCTCGTATTGCCGGACGCCGGTTGCCAGAACCTCTTCGATGGTGGCCTGAACCGTCAGGTCCAGCGACAGTTCCAGCGGCTCGCCCGCCTGCGCCGGATCGCGCAGCCGCGCGTCCAGCGCCTTTTCGATGCCCGCCGTGCCGATCACCTCGGCGCGGTCCACCCCTTCGGCCCCGAAGGAGGCGCCGCCAAGCACATGGGCGGCCAGCTGGCCATTGGGATAAAGCCGCATCTCGCGCGGGCCGAACAAGAGGCCGGGATCGCCGATCTCATGCACCAGCTGCATCTGCTCGGGTGACATCACCTTGCGCACCCACAGGAAGCTGCGGCCATCGGTGAAGCGGCGCTCCAGCGTGGCTGCATCAAGCTCGGGGAAGATCGCCGCCAGCTCGCGCGCAACGCGGGCCGGGTCGATCAGGTCCTTGGTCTGCACATAAAGCGCGTGCGTCAGCATGTTGGTGGCCAGCACCCGGCCGTTGCGGTCGACGATATCGGCCCGGCCCTGCGCGATGTTGACCCCAGTGCCCGCCGTGCGCGGCTCCATCGGTTCGGACGCGGCCAGCATGCCCATGCGGGCGCCAACCACGGTGAAGGCCGAGAAGAAGCACATGCACAGGAACAAAAGCCGCAACTGCGCCCGGCCCCGCGCGCGGTCGCGGATGACCTCGTGGCGCTGGCGCAGGTTCTCGCGCTCGATCGCGTCGGGGTTCGCTCCGGTGGCGCGGGCGTGCAGGATGCGGGCAAGCGGGCGAAGCGGCGTGCGGATCATGGGGTTTGCACCTCGGGGTCGGCGTTCAGCGTGCCGGAGACATCCACCGGCTTGCCAAGGCCCAGATTGATCGTCCCCTCCATCACCCCGTCGGCCAGCGAAGGCGGCGCGGGATAGGCGACATCGGTGGTCCGGCCGAACTGATGCGGCTCCATCGGCATCAGGCCAAGCCGGTCAAAGTTCGCCACCACCAGATCGCGCAACCGGTCGGGGCGGTTGAGATAGGCCCATTCGGCGCGCTGGATGGCCAGCGATTCATGCAGCGAGGCAATTTCGTCCTGCAGGTTCGCCACCTCACGCAGCGCGGTCTGCGTGGTGTAATTCTCGCGGTAGGCCCAGAAGCCAAGGCCGAGAACGGCAAGGAAGGACAGCACATACAGCAGCGGGCGCATCTCAGCGGCGTCCTTTCTTCGGAGGGGCAAGCTGCGGCACGCCCAGATCGGCGGGGTTAAGGCGCTTGGCCGGGGCTTCGGTGCGGATCGCCACGCGGAGTTTGGCGCTGCGGGCGCGCGGGTTGGCGGCCAGTTCCGCCTCATCCGGGCCGGTGGCGCGGCGCGTCAGCAGCGTGAAGCGTGCGGTCTGGTCGGCGCGGGCGGGCGCATAGCGGTTGGCATTGGCCTCATGGCCGCTCGCCAGTTGCAGGAAGCGCTTGACGATGCGGTCCTCAAGGCTGTGGAAGGTGACGACCGCCAGCTTGCCGCCGGGTTTCAGCGCGCGTTCCGCCGCCATCAGCCCCTCGACCAGTTCGCTGAATTCGGCATTCACCGCGATGCGGATCGCCTGAAAGCTGCGGGTTGCCGGGTGGCTTTGGCCGGGCTTTGGACGCGGCAGGCATTTGGCCACGATTTCCGCCAGTTGCAGCGTGGTCTCAAACGGTGCGCGGCTGCGGGCCTCGACAATGGCGCGGGCGATGCGGCGCGAGGCATGCTCCTCGCCGTAAAGGTAAAGGATGTCGGCCAGCACCGCCTCGTCCGCCGTGTTCACCAGATCGGCAGCCGTCGGCCCGTCCTGCGCCATGCGCATGTCCAGCGGTCCGTCCTTCTGGAAGGAAAAGCCGCGATGGGCCTGGTCGAGCTGCATCGACGACACGCCCAGATCCAGTACGATACCGTCCAGAAGGCTGTCCGCGTAGGTATCCAGGTCCGAGAAGTTGCCCACCACCAGCCGCAGCCGGTCGCCATATTCGCCCGCCCATTCCGCCGCCATCTCCAGCGCCAGCGGGTCGCGGTCGACACCGATGACGCAGGCCGCGCCGGCAGCCAGAAGCCCTTTTGTATAGCCCCCCGCCCCGAAGGTGCCGTCAAGCCAGAGGCCGGAAACCGGCGCCACGGCGGCGAGAAGCGGGGTCAGCAGAACCGGGATGTGCGGGGCGCGGTCTGGCAGGGCTGCGCTGTGGGACATGGCCTTACCCGCCCCGCGATGCGCGCCCCACAAGGGCCAGCGGATCAATGCCGTCGTCATCGTCGTCTTCGGCCAGCTCCGCCTCATAGACCTCACGGCGATAGAGCTTGAAGCGGTTGGTGAACCCGGCAAAGGCGGCCTCGCCGCCGCCGGTCAGGTCATCACCCAGAAAGCCCATCTTCTCGCGCACCTTGGGCGGCAACACGATGCGGCCATCCGGCTCGACCTCGATCATCACCGAGCGGGAGATCAGGTCGCGTTCGGCACGGTCGCGTTCGGGGCTGCCCAGTTCCATCGCCTCGATCCGGGCCGCCAGCGCATCCGCGCCCACGCGCGAATAGCATTCGACGAAGCGGCGGTTCTTGCCGCCATAGACCATGTAGACGCGGGCGCGCGGATTGGTTTCCGAGGTGGGATCTTCGGCTTCGAGGATGCGGCGGAAGGCGGCCGGGATGGATACCCGGGCCTTGCTGTCTACCTTCTGGTAGAACTCGCCTCTGAACGCCTCGCTCGCCATTGGCCTTGCGGCTCCACTCAGGGGGCGGATGCCCCGAAATAGAAAAGGCGGACCGGGTTGCTGCCACTACCCGATCCGCCACTGTCCCATCGCTGGGCGTCCTACGCGCTTGCCACCTGGGGGAGATGTCTGCTCGCTCGCGCGCCGGATCTCTGATGTCGTCAGACGAAGGCGGTTGCCTGTATGAGCCTGTCTTTTTCGCCTTGTTCGGGGTCTTGCGCCGCCCCTCGCGTTTTGTTGACCGTCTCGTCTTTCGATACACAAGGGATGCCATGGGATTGCATGGGAAGCAATGGAAAAGTTTGGGAAAAGCTGGGCAGATCTTGTGTCGAAGGCGCGTGAACCTCAGGGCTTTGTGGTACGAGCAAACGGGCCGATGCAATGGCTAGAGATCAAGTCGCGGTAAGCATCTAGATATAGTGTAGCCATGCGCCACGCTGACTCCCCCCATCAATTCCCATATTTTTCGCACCAGCGCTGGGCCATGAGAAACAAAGGCGGAACATTTCTGTGAAAACCGCGGATGAAACCGACCGAATGCCAAAGCCCGCCCCCGGAAAGCGGTCCTTTCCCGTGATTTCCCATGGAAGTGATTCGCGGGCTGCCCCGGTCTAGCGCCCGAACAGCAGCCGCAGATAGCGCTCCAGATGGTCCAGCGCCTCGCGCGCCGGGCGCGCGTCGTTCTCGGCCTTGGCAAGGATGATGCCGCCCTGCACCGCGACCTGGAACTGCCGGGCAAGGCTTTCCGCCGTCACGCCCGGCACCGGATGGGCGGCCAGCGCCGCCTCCAGATGGGCGCGGACATGCCCGGCGCCGGAGGCAAGACTGTTGCGCGCCGCCTCGCGCATCGCGGCAGAGGTGTCGAACACCTCTTGCACCGTAGTGCCGGCAACGCAGGTGAACTCGGGCAACGGCATGGACAAGAGCGTACGGCGCAGCTCGATATAGGCGATCAGCCGGTCAAAGGGATCGGCCGCGGCGTTGTAGGGATGGGCGGCGAACATCGCGCCGGTGGTTTCGGTCCAGTCCTCGATCAAGGCGACGCCAAGACCCTCCTTGCTGGCGAAGTGGTGAAAGAAGGCGCCCTTCGTCACCCCGGCGGCAGCGCAAAGCTCATCGACCGAGGTCGCGGCAAAACCCTTGCGGCGCACGAGGTCACGCGCGGCCGCGATCAGCCGCGCCCGCGCCGACCCCCGCGGCGCGCGCCTTGTTGCCTGAGACTGGCCGTCTTTCACGCCCCCGCCTTTCCTTCCGCCGTTTCCCACAGCGCCGGATCGGGGGTCAGCACCGCCCATTTCAGGCCGAAAGGATCCGCCAGCAGACCCCAGGTGTCGCCCCAGAACTGCCGCTCATAGGGGGCGAGGATGGTGCAGCCGGCGTTGACGGCACGGTCCCACCACGCCTGCCCGTCGGGCACCACAAGTTGCAGATGGCCGCGCGGCAGGGGCGCACCGCCGGCCTGCGCACCGGACATGTCGTCATAGTCGGTCAGCATCAGCGCCCCTCCATTGATGGCCAGCTGCATGTGCATGAACTGCCCGGGGGCGTTTTCCATCGGCATCGAGCCGATGTCGCGGGCAGCAAAGGCGCGGGTGTAGAAATCACGCGCCTCTCCGCATTTGCCGGACAGGCCGAGATAAGGGATGACGCCCTGCATCAGCCGGTCGTCGGGGCGATAGCGCTGCTCGGCGGGGATGTCGTTCGGCATGGGAACCTCCGGTTCAGATCGCGGCCCTGATGGCGGCGAGATCAAGTTTGCGCATGGTCATCATGGCGGCCATGGCACGGCGCGACACCACAGGGTCCGGGTTCATCGTCAGCTGCATCACCCCGTCGGGCACGATCTGCCACGACAGGCCAAAGCGGTCTTTCAGCCAGCCGCACTGGCTTTCGGCGCCCCCGTCCACCGTGAAGGCCGCCCAAAGCCGGTCGGCCTCGGCCTGATCGGGCGTCACCACCATGATCGAGACACATTCGGTCTGCGGAAAATACGGGCCGGCGTCGAGGATCTGATAGGGCACGCCGTTCAGGGTAAAGTCGATCACGTCGAAATGGTGGGTGCCATCGGGGCCGCCCTCGTCGCTGGCAAAGGTGCTGTCGATGCGGGAGTTGGGGATCAGGCCGCAATAGAAGCGCGCCGCCTCCCGGCCCCGGCCGTTGAACCACAAGACAGTGCGAATGGGATGGGTCATGCGATCACCTCCTGATGTCGCAAGACAATACCAACCAGTCGGTATGTCAATCAACCGATTCTCTTGCCCTCCGCGCAGGCGGCAAAGGACAGGAGAGGTTCAGGCCACGCCCTGCGCGACCAGCCCCCTGGCAATGCGGGCATAGGCATCGGCGGCGGGGCCAGCAGTGGCGGCGACGGGGGTGCCGGCGTCGCCGGCCAACCGGACCTCCAGCGCAAGGGGCAGCTCCCCCAGGAAGGGCAGACCGAGCTTTGCCGCCTCGGCCGCCACGCCGCCGTGGCCGAACAGATGCGCCTCATGGCCGCAGTTCGGGCAGACATAGGTGGACATGTTTTCCACCAGCCCGAGGATCGGGGTTTTCAGCTTGTGGAACATGTCGATGGCCTTGCGGGCATCAAGCAGCGCCACATCCTGCGGGGTGGAGACGACGATCGCGCCATCCAGTTTCGTGCGCTGGCCAAGGGTCAGCTGCACATCCCCGGTTCCCGGCGGCAGGTCGATGATCAGAACGTCAAGCTCTCCCCACAGCACCTGCCCCAGAAGCTGCTGCATCGCTCCCATCAGCATCGGGCCGCGCCAGATCACCGCTTCGTCCTCCTTGAGCATCAGCCCCATCGACATGACGGTGACGCCATGGGCGCGCAGCGGTTCGATCATCTTGCCATCGGGCGAGGCCGGGCGTTTGGAGACCCCCATCATCCGGGCCTGGCTGGGGCCGTAGATGTCGGCGTCCAGCAGACCGACCCGCCGCCCCTGCCGCGCCAGCGCCACCGCGAGGTTCGAGGCGACGGTGGATTTGCCCACGCCGCCCTTGCCCGAGCCCACCACCAGAATCCGCGCCACGCCCGGCACCGGCTGCGGGCCGGGGGCGGTCTGCGGCGTCGGGTGGCCGCCGATCTTCAGGCTGGGCGGCGGCGGGGCCTTGGGCGCCGGGCCGTGGGCCGTCATCACGATCTGAACCGAGGTGGCCCCTGCGGCGCGCAGCGCGGCTTCGGCCTGCGCCTGCACCGGGGCCAGCGCGCGGGCCTCGTCCGGGGTTGCGGTTTCGATGACGAATCGCACCGTGCCGCCCTCGACCGACAGCGCCCGCACCAGATCACGGCTGACCAGATCGCCGCCGCCCGGACAGGCAATCCCCGCCAGAACCTTTTGCACGCCCGCCATATCCAGTGCCATCGCCGCCCCCTTCGCCTTTTCGATCCGCCTTTGATTTTGGCACAGTTGTGCGTCAGGAGGCAAAGGGCAAGATGCCGTTGACCAAATGCTCAAATATTCATCGAAGATATTGGGAAACATGACATTTTCGTGAACTCCAGCCATGCGGTCGCTGCATGGCGGCATTGCGGCAAGGGGATATTGTGCAGTTGCAGCATTTGCCCCATGTTTGCCCTAACGAAACGAAGCGGACGATCTGAGCAATCAGGACCGGCTTCGGAAAACTGAAAGTAGAGGCCGTCATGGCATATGTGAATTCCACCTTCCGCGCCGATGCGCTGTCGTTCCGCGATCTGATCGCCCACCCGTTCGCCGCGCTGCACCTGATGGCCCAGCGTCGTCGCGTCTATGTGCAGACCGTGACCGAGCTTGGCGCTTTGTCTGACCGTGATCTGGCCGATCTGGGCCTGCACCGCTCGATGATCCGCGCGGTCGCCAAGGATGCGGCCTACGGCAAATAAGACCCCCTGACTGGGCCCCTCCTCCCAATCAGGGCCCTGTTCAAGGCGCGGCGGCGCCGATCCTCCTCCCCGGCCCGCCGCCTTTTCATTCCCTTCGACCGGCCCTCTCCTCCTCCCTCGGGCCGATCGGATCAGCGGCACCCCCTCTCCTCCTCCCTCGGGGGTGCCGCGCCCGAATAGCAGACGGCCCTTTCCTCCTCCCTCGGGGCCGGATGCCATGGCGGCGGTTCATCCTCCCTTGAACCCCCGCCCCCCTATCCGCTGGCCCACTCCTCCTCCCTCGGGCCAACCGGACATGCGGCGACCCCTCTCCTCCTCCCTCGGGGTCGCCGCCTCCCCCTCCCGCTCCCCTTGCAACCCGCGAGGCGCCCCGCGATAGTCGCCCGAAAGCGGGGCCCGAAGGCGGGGGCAGTCCATGCAGGCATCTGTGATTTCCGCGGCGCTGGTCGCCGCGCTGGTCGGCTATGGCTCGACCATCGCGCTCGTGCTGTCGGCAGCGGCAGCGGTGGGGGCGACGGCGGCGCAGGCGGGCTCGTGGGTCTTTGCCATCTGCCTGGCCAAGGCGGCCGGATCGGCACTGTTGTCGCTGTGGAAGCGCGTGCCGGTGGTGCTGGCCTGGTCCACGCCCGGCGCAGCACTGATTGCCGCGACCAGCGGGATTTCGATGCCCGAGGCAGTGGGTGCCTTCGTGCTGGCGGGCCTTCTGATTGCAGCGACCGGCGCGATCAGACCGCTTGGGCGGCTGGTGGCGCTGATCCCGGACGGGGTGGCGGCGGGGATGCTGGCGGGGGTCCTCCTGCCTTTTTGCCTGAAGGGCGCAGGTGCTGCGCAAGCCCTGCCGGCGCTGGTCTTTCCCATGGTCGCGGTCTTTGCGCTGGTGCGGCTGAAGAACCCGGCGCTGGCGGTTCTGGCGGCGCTTGGCCTTGGGCTGGTGCTGGCCTTTGGCTTTGGCCAAGCGCTGCCCCCCGCGGCAAGCCTGCCCCTGCCCGGCCTGCCCCTGCCCAGCCTGACCGTCATCGCGCCCGAATTGCGGCTGGACGTGCTGCTGGGCCTTGGCGTGCCCTTGTATCTTGTGACCATGGCTTCGCAGAACCTGCCGGGCTTTGCCACGCTGCGCGCCCATGGCTATGAGCCGCCGGTGCGGGCGGGGCTGGTGACGACGGGGATCCTGTCGGCGATTTCAGGGCTTTTCGGCGCCCATACCACCAGCATGGCGGCCATCACCGCGGCGATCTGCATGGGGCCGGACACCCACCCCGAGCCGCACAGGCGCTGGATGGCGGGGGTGGTCTATGCCGGGTTCTGGGCCGCGCTTGGCCTTGGCAGCCCGGCAATCCTGTCGGTGCTGACCGCCCTGCCGCCGGCGCTGATGGTGGCGCTCGTGGCGCTGGCGCTGCTTGGCCCGCTGACGGGCGCGCTGAGCGGGGCCTTTGCCATGCCGGAAACCCGCTTTGCCGCCACGGTGACGCTGGCTGTGACCGCAAGCGGGGTGGCCGCCTTTGGCATCGGGGCGGCGTTCTGGGGTCTTGTGGCGGGGCTTGTGGTTCAGGGCATGGAAAAACTCCGCGCCTGACCGCTCCTCGGGCGTCTTCGACGTCTCGTCGCGCGACGCCCACGACGAGCGACGAAGTCGACGAGGAGAGGCGATCAGAAATCCGTCGGCGCCCCACCCTCCTGCTTGCGGCGGGCGACAAAGCGCTTCAGCTCTTCCTGATGGTCGCCGTTCATCTCCGGTGCTTCGAACTCGGCCATGATCTGCTTGTAGATCCGGTGCGCGCGCTCGGGCGTCCAATGCGCGCCATCCGCGGCCCAGGCCTCGTAATTGCGCCAGTCGCTGACGAAGGGCTGGTAGAAGGCGGTCTGGTAACGGTCCTGCGTGTGCTGGCAGCCAAAGTAATGCCCGCCCGGGCCGACCTCGCGGATCGCATCAAAGGCGATGTCGTCTTCGGTCGTGGCCCAGATCGGGCTTTCGAAATAGCGCTGGATCATCTGCAGCACTTCGCAGTCCATGATGAACTTTTCAGGCGAGGCGATCAGCCCGCCCTCCAGCCAGCCCGCCGCGTGATAGACCATGTTGGTGCGGCTTTGCACCGCCGCCCACAGGCTGTTGGAGGTTTCCCACATCGACTGGCCGTCCGGCACGTTGGCCGCGCAGACCCCCGAGGACCGCAGCGGCACCTTGTAATGCCGCACCATCTGCCCGGTCATCTGCGTCGCGCGCATGTATTCCGGCGTACCAAAGGCGGGGGCGCCGGATTTCATGTCGACGTTCGAGGTGAAGGTGCCAAGCGCAATCGGGCAACCGGGGTTGACGTATTGCAGCAGCGCCGCCGCCGCGAGGCCCTCGGCCATCGACAGCGCCACCGCGCCCGCCATGGTGACCGGGGCCATGGCGCCCGCCAGCGTGAAGGGGGTGATGACCACGGGTTGCCCGCGCCGCGCCAGCCGCAAGGCCCCGTCCAGCATCGGGAAATCGTGCTTCAGCGGCGAGACCGAGTTGATGTTGGTGTACATCCGCGGCCGGGCGTCGAACTCGGCATGGCTCAGACCGCCCGCGATGCGGACCATCTCCATCACATCCTCGACCCGCTCGGCGCCCAGCGAATAGGCGTGAACCACCTTGTCCGTCAGCGTCAGCTTTTCATAAAGGCAGTCGAGGTGGCGGACCGAGGCGTGGATGTCCACCGGCTCCACCGGATAGCCGCCGGCGATATGGATGCAGTTGAAATACTGCGTCAGCTTCATGAATTCCTTGAAGGTCTCGAAATCGCCCGAGCGTTTGCCGCGTTCCAGATCCCAGGCGTTCGGCGGCGAGGAGACGTTGACGAACAGCATGTGCTTGCCGCCCATCACGACCTCATGGTCGGGGTTGCGCGGGGTGATGGTAAAGCTTTCGGGCGCGTGGCCCAGCATCTCCATCACGAAATCCTCGTCCATGCGGACGTTTTCACCCGTCACCTTGCAGCCGGCCTTTTTCAACAGGCCGACCGCCTCGGGGTTCAGGAACTCGATGCCGATATCCTTCAGGATCCGCATCGTGCCCTTGTGGATGGCCTGCACGCCGTCGGCGTCCAGCGGCTCGGTCGGGCGGTCGGGGTTGACCGGAATCCGCCACGGCATCTGGTCGATGGCCGCCGACCCGGCACGGGTCTTGTTGCCAGCCCGGCCCCCGGCGCGCACGCGCTTGCGTCCTGCGGTATCATCGGTCATCTTCGTCCCCATCTTGCCGGCCCGCTCGCGGGGCTTTTACCCAAGATGGACGAAAGACCCCGGGCACGCGAACAAAACGAGCGACATTTTCTGTCGTTTTTGGCGAATGTCGCAGATCAGAGCCGGCGTTGCGCGTCGATCCAGGCGGCCAGATGGCTGATGTCAGGCAAAACCACGTCGGCATGGGGGGCAAGTTCGGCGGCCTCGGCGATGCCCGTCAGCACGGCCACCCGCTTCATTCCCGCCGCGCGACCGGCGTGCAGATCGTGCAGGCTGTCGCCCACCATGACCGCCCGCGCGGGCGCCACCCCGACCCGACCGGAAAAGGCCAGAAGCTGGCCCGGCGCGGGCTTGCCGCCCCAACCGGAATCGCAGCCGGCAACGAAATCGAACAGATCCAGCACGCCTGCCCCCGCCAGATGCGCCCGCGCCGGGGCCTCGGTATCATTGGTGGCAAGGCCCAGCTTCAAACCGCGCGCCTTCAGCCCCTCGAACACCTGTCGCAACGGGGCGGCCGGAGCCTGCGGCGCGGTTTCGGACATCTCCGACAATGTGTCGAGGAGGAAGCCCTTGTCCATGTCGCGCACGAAACCATGCAGGAGATCGACGAGTTCCGGCGTGGTGGAGGCGATGACCGGGCTGGATTTCTCGAAAACCCCGGTTGCCCGGTCATAGCCAAGCTGCCGCTCCAGCACGACCGGGTCGACCCCGTAGCCGGCCAGAAATCCGATCGCCCGTGCCGTCCAGCCGCCCCATGTGGCGCGGAAGTCAAAAAGCGTGCCGTCCTTGTCGAAAATTGCCGCGTCGATCATGGTTCCCCTCATTTGCCCCAGCATTGCCTGCGCCGCGCCTCAGGTCCAGTGCGGATCGCGTCCCCCCGGCAAGCCTTGCCGCGCCTCGCCCAGCGCCGTCGGCGGCAGGTTCAGGTCGCGGGTGCAGGCCAGCACCCTGTCATCGGTTTCCAGCAGGAAGTCGATCATCGCCGCCAGAAAATGCGGATCGCGGGCCAGTCGCGCCAGATCGCCGGGCGAAGCGCCCGAGGCGTTAAGGAATCCCCCCAGCTCCTCGGGCTGGCCCACCAGCCAGCCAAGAGCCTGCAAGGCGGTGATTTCAGCGGTTTCTTGCCGGCTCATGGCGGGTTCCCCAAGGTTGTTCACAGAAAAGCGACGAGTTTGATCAACTCTGTTACCCTTTCGGAAAGGATTTCTTAACCACTTGTCGGCCAAAGTGAAGGCTCTCAAGGATGGCTGGCAGGGTGGAGGCTGGCAAGCGCAAGGCAAGGGGTCGATGGGTGGCAAGGTTCTCATAGTGGACGATGTGGCGACCAATCGCATCGTCATGAAGGCCAAGCTGACCGCCGCCGGGTATCTTCCCGAGGTGGCCGCGGACGGCGGCACCTGTCTTGTCATGGCCAAGGCGGGCTTGCCCGATCTCATCCTGCTCGATTTCGCGCTGCCGGACATGCCGGGCGCCGAAGTGCTGCACCGCCTGCGCGCCGAACCGGCAACACGGGACATCCCGGTGGTGGTGTTCTCGGCCAGCCAATCCGCCGCGAACCGGATCGAGGCCTTTCAGGCCGGCGCGGATGAATTCCTGCTCAAGCAGCTGGATGACCAGACGCTGATGGCGCGCATCCGCAGCCTTGTCCGCGCGCGTGAGGCGATGGCGGGTCTCGGCTCTGCACTGGGTCAGGGACTGGCCCCGGCCCCGGCAGCCCTCCCTCCAGCCGGGCTGGCTGAACCGGCGCGCAGCTACCGTCCTTCGGGCACGGTGGCGCTGATCCTGCAACGGCCCGAGGTGGCGCTGTTTCTCAGGCGCAGCCTTGCCGGCAGGCTGCAGGACGGTCTTGTCACGCTCAGCCCGGAAGACGCGCTTGCAGGCAGCTTGCAGGCGGGTCCGAGCCCTGACCTTTTCATCATCGACGCCGATCTCGCGATTCAGGGCGGCGGATTGCGGCTGATGTCGGATCTGCGCAGCCGCACCGGCACGCGCGAAGCCTCTTTCGCCATCTATTGCGGCCCCGACAGCCCGATGTCTGCCGCCATGGCCTTTGACCTTGGGGCGAGCGACCTGTTCACCCCCGATATGCCGGCGCAGGAACTGGCACTGCGCCTGCACCGGCTGATGGCGCTGAAACGGCGGGCCGACCAGCTGCGCGCCTCGGTGCGCGACGGGTTGCGGCTTGCGGTGATCGACCCGCTCACCGGGCTGCACAACCGCCGCTACGGGCTGGCCCAGATGCAGGCGATTGCCGAACGGGCCCGCGCGACCGGGGCGGTCTTTGCGATTCTGGTCGCCGATATCGACAATTTCAAGTCGGTGAATGACCGCTTCGGCCATGCGGCAGGGGATGCCGTGCTGGCCGAGGTTGCCCAGCGCCTGCGGCTGAACCTGCGGGCGGGGGACCTGATCGCCCGCATTGGCGGCGAGGAATTCCTGATCGCGCTGCCCGACATCGCCTTGCCCGAGGCGCGCGCCATCGCCGAGCGGCTTTGCCTTGCCATGTCGGACCGGCCTTTCCAGCTGGCCCGGGAGCAGGCCTTGCCCGTCACCATGTCCATCGGGCTTGCCATCTCCGAAGCCGGCGCGACACCCGCGCAGATCGAAACCGTCACAGACATCTTCGACCGGGCGGACCGGGCGCTGTTGCGGTCGAAAACGGCCGGGCGCAATCAGGTGACGATCAGCCGTCGCGCCGCCTGAGGCGGCTCAGTCCTGTTTCGGCTCGCGCCCGTCGTCGTCGCGGTCCTTGCGGTGGCGCAGGCCATCCTCCAGCCGGTCGGCGAAGGCGCGGCGTTCCGCCTCGGGCATGGCGGCGACAAAGTCCTGCAACAGGTCCTGCCCCAGCCGCAACTGATGTTCCATGCGCTCGTGCTGGGACTCCATGCGATCATGGAAGGCCTCGGGGTCAAAGGGCTCGGCGCGCAGGAGCGCCAGCAGCGCCTGTGCATCCTCGCGCATCAACCGCCGGGAGTTGCGGATTTCCGGGGCCTTTTCAAACAGGGCCCGGCGCAGCGCCTTGCGGTCCTCGGGCGAGAGCGCCTCGCTATAGGGGCCAAAGCCCAGATCCCGCGCCATGCCCCCGCGCATCCCCGGCCCGTCGCGGAAGATCGCCCCCGCGACCAGCCCCAGAACCGCAAGGTTCAGCGCCAGAGACAGCGCCAGCGCGATGCGCAGGCCCTTGCCGGATTTCAGTGTCTCGATCGGCGAGTTATCCATAGGCGGGGTGGTCATCACGGGGCCTCGTCCAAAAGGGCATCAATGCCCGGCATCATGTCGATCTCGGCGGTATCGGTGTTCAGGACCGCGCTCATCACGCCAAGCTCCACCGGCTGGGCAAAGCCGATCCAGAACCCCGCGAGCGTGGCCGTGACCATGCCGGCCAAGGCCCCGCCGCCGCCAAAGATCGCGGCAAGGCTGGCCAGAAGGCCGGGCCGTTCCGGCGCGCGGCGCGCGGCCGGCGCGGCTTGCAGCGCGGCCTCGGCGTCAGAGATCACCCGCGCGCTCAGGGCGGCGGAGGGCCGGGGGGCCTCGGCGCGGGCGGCGGCGAACAGGCCGTCAAGATCGTCATCGGTCATCGTCTTTCCCCCTTCTTACAGCCCCAGCGCGGCCTTCCGGCCGGCCAGCGCCGCAGTCAGCGCGCGTTTGCCCCGCGCGGTCAGGCTTTCCACGGCTTCCACCCCGACCTCCAGAATGGCGGCAATCTCGGGATTTGAAAGCCCTTCGATATGGCGCAGCACCACCGCCTGCCTCTGCCGGTCGGGCAGCGTGGCAAGGGCGGATTGCAGCGCGTCGGCGCGTTCGCGGCTCAGCAGCGCCGCTTCGGTGTCGGCGCGGTCGTCGGCGGGCTCGGCCACATCGTCCAAGGCCTCGGCCCGGCGACGGGCGCGGCTGCGCTGGCGATCGGTGCAAAGATTGACGGTGACGCGGTAAAGCCAGCTGGAAAGCTGCGCCTCGCCCGCGCGCCAGACCCCGGCCGCGCGCCACAGCCGCAGCATCGCCTCTTGCGCCACATCCTCGGCCTCGGCCCGGTCGCCCAGAAGCCGGGCGGCAAAGCCATAGACCCGCCCCAGATGCCGCGCCGTCAGAAGCCGCGCCGCCTCGGCATCGCCCCGGCCATAGAGCAGCAGAAGCGCGTCGTCAGAGAGCGCATCCATCTCGGCAAGGGCGGTGTCGCGGGGCATGGTCATCCGGGGCCAAGTCTAACGGGTCAGTCGGGCGGGCGCAAACCCGCCCCGGGAAGGTGCGGCTCAGTTGTCGCCGCTCATCCACTTCCAGAAGCCGCCGCCATGCTTGCCGTGACCCCGGCCCATGCCTTCGCCCTCGCCCATATGCTCGGCCATGCGGATCTTCATGGCGTCCATTTCCGCAGTGGAAATCGCGCCGTCGGCATCGGCGTCCGCCCGCTCGAACATCTTGTCGACCATCGGCATGGCGTCCATTTCGGCCACCGAGACGAACCCGTCCTTGTCGGCATCAATCCGGTCGATCATCGCCTTGGCCATCTCGGCCCTGCGCGCGGCCTCGGCCTTTTCCCGCATGGCGATCAGTTCCTCGGCCGACAGCTTGCCGTCCTTGTTGGTATCAGCCTCGGCGAATCTGGCGGCGCGGTCGGCGGCCAGTTCCTCTTTCGTCACCTTGCCGTCCTTGTCGGCGTCCAGCGCCTCGAAGTGCAGCATCATGCCGCCCATGGGGCCACCCATCGGGCCCTTTTCTGCCAATGCGGCGGTCGACAGCGTCGCACCGACCAGTGCGGCCAGCATCAGGGCGGAATGTTTCGCGGAAAGGGTCATCTTTTCGTCTCCGGTCTTTTCGGGCCTGCCCATGTGCAGGCCGTTCATGCCTTTCAAACGCCGGGCTGCGGGCTTTCCGTCGCAGAATTGTCGCGCCACGATCTGCGGGGGTTGCGACAAAGCCGCCCGGTCTGCTTTTCCCCCTGTTCCAAGCCCCACCCGAGAAGCTATATCTGCGCCACACCTTGCAGGATGCCGCCATGACCGAAACTGCCACCCCCGACCTTGACGCCGAAGACCGCCCGTTCTGGCCCTCGGTCCTGCGCGGCTGGAAGGGGCATTGCCCGGCCTGCGGGCAAGGGCCGATGCTGAAGGGCTATCTCAAGGTGCGCGACACCTGCCCGGTTTGCGGCGAGGACCTGCATCACCACCGCGCCGATGACGGTCCGGCCTATCTGACGATCCTGATCGTCGGCCATCTGCTGGCGCCGATCATCGGCTTCGTCTATGCCAGCTGGCGGCCCGAACCCTGGACCATGGTCACGGTGTTTTCGGTCGGCACTGTGGCGCTGTCGCTCTATCTTCTGCCGCGGCTGAAGGGCGCCTTCGTGGCGCTGCAATGGGCCAAGCGCATGCATGGCTTCGGCGCGGGCGATCCGGCCGATGTCTGAGGCGGCGGCAGAACCCGTCCGCGCGGCGGCCACGGTGATCCTGTGGCGCGAGGCTGGCGCCGGGCGCGAGATCCTGATGGGTCAGCGCGGTGCGGGGGCGGTGTTCATGCCGTCGAAATATGTCTTCCCCGGCGGCGCGGTCGATGCCGAGGACCGGGCCGGCGCGGCAGCCCCGGTCTCGCCCGATTGCCGGGCACGGCTTGGCCAGCGCTGCTCCGAAGATGCGCCGGATGCCGACACGCTGGCCCGCGCCGCCTTGCGCGAACTGCATGAGGAGACCGGCCTGCGCCCGGCCGCCGGCGCCCCGATGCGCTTTGTCTTTCGCGCCATCACCCCGCCCGGCCGCAGCCGCCGCTTTGACGCGCGGTTTTTCCTGATCCCGGCTGCCGGGGTGCAGGGCGATGCTCAAGGGTTCTCGGATGCCACGGATGAGCTGTCGCATCTGCACTGGATCGGCCTTGCCGAAGCCCGGGCGCTGGACCTGCCCTTCATCACCGAGGTGGTTCTGGCCGAAGTGACCGCCCTTCTTGCCGGGGCCGAACAACCCGGCGTGCCGTTCTTCGACAATTCCGGGCCGGTGCCGACCTTCCGGCGGCTTTGACGGGCCGTCGGGCTGAAGCCCGGCCTACACCGGATCGGCGTCGTTGCGGTCGGATTTGCGCACCGGCCAGACCGGATGCGGCACCGGGTCTTTCGCCTTGAACAGGAACTGCCGGAAGATCTCGCCATAGCCGGCATAGACATAGGACTCGTTCCGGCGCCGGTAATGATCGGCCTTCTGGGCATAAAGCGCCGGCAGCCTGTACCACGGCAGCGCCGGGTGGCAGTGATGCACCACATGCAGATTGTTGTTCAGGAACAACAGGGAAAGCGGTCCCTTGTCCTCGATGATGACAGTGCGGGCGCGGAAGGCCTCATGCGCGCGGTGTTCCAGATAGGTGCGGATCTTCAGCAACCCGTAACCGATATAGGCCGCCACGATCCACGCCCAGACCGGCATGTCGGTAAAGCCCCAAAGCCAGATCAGCACCGGCACGAAGCCCAGGGCATGCAGCAGCCAGGACTGCAGGATCCGCCGCTCCCCCGCGCGCATGCGGGCGATGTCGGGGCCGGAGAAGAACCATGTCCCGATCGCCGGACCCAGCAGGATGCGCCCCAGCAGCGTGTTGTTCAGACGCAAGAGCCGCTGCACCGGGCGCGAGGTACGCTCCCAGACCCTGGGGTCCATGTAATTCGACTCCGGGTCGTCGTAGGGGTCGGTCAGGTTCGGGTCATAGTGGTGCTGCAGATGGGTGTCCTTGAAGCGCAGATAGGGTACGAAGACCGTCAGCGCCGGAAAGACCAAGGCGTCGTTCAGCATCTGGTTGCGGAACGGGTGGCCATGCAACACCTCATGCTGCAGCGAGGAATACTGCGCGATGGCAAGCGCAGTGAGGACGATCGCCAGCAGCCCCGACACCGGCCACAAGAGCGTTCCTGCCGCAAAGACCGCATAGGTCAGGGCCAGCATGGCCAGCGTCGGCCATTCGGTTTCACGGGTCGGTGCGGCGGGGGACATCTTCGGCTCCTTCACTTGCGTCAAACGTAGCACTTGCAAGGAGCAGCCGGAACTTGGAGGATACGCAACATAAAGTCGCAGATGTTCTGGAAAGTCACCAGATGACGGATAAACGCAACCGCGCTGCCCTGTTCCGCGACAGGCTGGCGCAGGCGATGGCCGCGGGCGGTCAAAGCCAAAGCGCCTTGGCGCGGGCGATCGGGGTGGACCGCTCGACGCTTTCGGCGCTGCTTGCTCCTGGCACCCGGTTGCCGAATGCGCAGGTGGTGGCCGAAGCCGCGGCCGCGCTCGGGGTTTCCTCCGACTGGCTTCTGGGTCTGGCTGCGGCCCCTGCCCCGGTCGATCAGGCACTGGCCCATGCCGTCGAACTGACCGAGGCCCCCCGCGCGCTGTTTGACGCCGCGATCTATGGCTGGCATCGCGAGGCGGCGGGCTACAAGATCCGCCATGTGCCGGCCTCGCTGCCCGACATGCTGAAAACCCGCGCGGTGGTGGAATGGGAATACCGCGACGCGCTTGGCGGCACTGCCGAGGCCGCGATTGCCGGGTTCGAGGCGCAGCTTGACCATCTGCGCGGCGCGCGGTCGGATTACGAGATCGCCCTGCCCTTGCACGAACTGGCCGCCTTTGCCGCTGGCACCGGCTATTGGGCGGGCCTGCCGCTTGCGGACCGGACTGCGCAGCTGGATCGGCTGATCCGGCTTGCGGACGAACTTTACCCCGGTCTGCGGCTGTATCTGTTCGACGCGCACCAGGTGTTTTCGGCCCCGGTCACGGTCTTTGGTCCGCATCTGGCGGTGATCTATCTCGGGCAGTCCTATGTCAGCTTCCGCGATCCGGCCCGCGTGGCGGCGATCTCGGCGCATTTCGACTGGCTGGTGCGCGCGGCGCCCTTGGGCGCGCGCGACGTCGGCGGACATCTGCGGGCGCTGCGGGCCGGGCTTTAGTCACATCGGGCGGAACTGCGACAGGTCGTAGCCGTTCCACTCAAGGATTTCGCGCGCCGCGGTCAGGCGGTCGGAGGATATCCCGCCGCCCCGGTTCAGCACAAAGCCGAAGGCGCCTGAGGGCGTGCCGATGACCAGTGTGCGATAGTCGCCGTCAGCCCACAGCACCCACCATTCCTGCCCGGCGATGGCGAACCGCCCCGGCCCGACAGGCTGCAGTTGCCCCGCCCCCCTGATGTCGCGCCCGCCAAGGCACAGCCGGAACGCCGCCTTGCCACCGGGCTTGATGTCGACCCCTCCGGGTTTGCAGCCGCCCTCTGGCCCGAAGGCGCCCACCTGCTGCCAGCGCCCCGGCAACCTGGCGGCGTCAAACACGGCCGAGGAGTAGACCTGCCCGCCCTTGGGGCGATAGGCGCCCTGCGGCAGATCTGCCGGTCCGGCCCCGCAAGCGGCAAGCAACAGCGCGGCAAGCAGCGTCAGTCGAGACACAGCGTCACCTCGCGCCCGTCGGCCTGAAGGATGTCATTGCAGCCGAACATCGGGGTAATCGGCGCACAGGTGCCGGACCGGGCCAGGCAGAAGCCCTCGCATTGGGTCTGCCGGGTGCAGGCCTTGCCGGCGTCCTTGGTGCGGGTGACGCAGGCCTTGGCGCCACCTTTGCCCGCCGTGGCCCAGACCCCGCCGGATTTCAGGCATTTCGCCGCCTCGGGCGTAACCGGTGGCGCGGCAGGCGCTTCCTCCTCCCCCTCTTCGGAGGCCTGCGGCGGCGTCGCCTCGGCCGCTTCTTCGGCGGGCTTGGCCGGCGCGGCGGGTGCGGCCTTGGCCGCCTCGGCGGCGGTGATGGCGTCCTGCGAAGCATCCACCTGACCGGCGACCGGCGCGGCCAGAGCGGGCCGGGCCTTGGGCGGTTTCGGCGCGGCCGCTGGCCCGGCGGGCTTTGCCTGTGCAGCCTCGGCCGCAGTGATGGCGTCCAGCGAGGCATCCACCTGACCGGCAACCGGAGTGGCCGCTGGCCCGGCGGGCTGAGTGGCGGGCGCATCGAGGCTTTGCACCGTCACCTCGGCGCCGGTGATCGGGTTCGCCGCCGGTTTGCCGGGCTTTGCCCCCGGCAGGACACAGGCCGAAAGCAGCAAGGCTGCGGCCAGAATGGCCAGGCGCATGGCTTTCCTCCCTCGTGTCCGGTCCGGCGGCACTTGGCCAGAAGCCGAAACGATCCGCAAGGCCTAGAACGGCATCGGATGGGCGCGATGGACTGCGTCGATACCGGCCAGAACCTCGTCCGACAAGGTGATCTCGGCCGCGCCCAGCGCGATGTCCAGTTGCGCAAGGCTGGTGGCGCCGATGATCGGGATGCAGGGGAAGGGCCGCGACCGGCAGAAGGCAATGGCCATCTGCGCGGGGTTCAGGCCATGGGCGGCGGCAAGCCCGAGATAGGCCGCCACGGCCGGAAAGACCTGCGGCGTGATCCGCCCGCCAAGCATGGGATTGAGGCTGCGGCGGCTGCCCTCGGGCGTCACATCGCCCGCGTATTTCCCGGTCAAGAGCCCGGTCGCCAGGGGCGAAAAGGCCAGAAGCGGCAGGTTTTCCATATGCGAAAGCTCGGCCCAGTCGCTGTCGAACTGGCGGCAGAGCAGCGAATATTCGTTCTGCACCGTCGCCATGCGCGGCAGTCCGTGGCGCTCGGCCAGCGAGAGCCACTTTGCCGTGCCCCAGACCGTTTCATTGGAAAGGGCAAGATGGCGGATCTTGCCATCGGCAATCAGTTTCGCCGCTTCGTCAAGTATTTCAATCATATGAGCTTCAGTCTTGAAGCGGTCTGCGGCCCGGGGATCAAAGGCCCAGATGTCGCGAAAGTGATAGGTGTCGCGGTTCGGCCAGTGCAGTTGGTAAAGGTCGATGTAATCGGTCCCGAGCCGCCGGAGCGCCCCTTCCACCGCCTGACGCAAGGCGGCGGGCGTCAGCGCCGCCCCGTCCCGCACCTCGGCCCGGCCCGCACCCGTCACCTTGCTGGCCAGCACCACCCGGTCTCGCCCGCCCTTGGCAAGCCATGTGCCGATGATCTCCTCGGTCCGCCCGATGGTATCGGCAGAGACCGGGTTCACCGGGTACATCTCGGCGGTGTCCCAGAAGGTCACCCCCCGCTCCAGCGCCCGGTCCATCTGGGCGTGACCTTCCGCTTGCGTGTTCTGGGTGCCCCAAGTCATGCTGCCCAGGCAAAGCTCCGAGACCATCAGGCCGGTCGTGCCAAGCGGGATCTGTTTCATGGCCGTCTCCTTTGGGTTCAAGGTAGCCAATGCCGATCCAAGGGCAAGGGGGGCGCTTCCCCCCGCCCCCACCTTGCGCTAAAGGGAGCGCGACAGCGGACAAGAGGGCGCCATGGCACGGATTCTTATCACCTCGGCCATTCCTTACATCAACGGCATCAAGCATCTGGGCAATCTCGTCGGCAGCCAGTTGCCGGCCGACCTGTTTGCGCGCTTCAACCGGGCGATGGGCCATGAGGTGATGTTCATCTGCGCCACCGACGAACACGGCACGCCGGCCGAACTCGCCGCGGCCAAGGCCGGCAAGCCGGTGGCGGACTATTGCGCCGAGATGCATGACGTTCAGGCCGAGATCGCCAAGGGCTTCCGGCTGTCCTTCGACCATTTCGGACGCTCGTCCAGCCAGCGCAACCACAAGCTGACCCAGCATTTCGCGGGCGTGCTGGCCCGGAACGGCCTGATCCGCGAAGTCAGCGAGAAGATGATCTACTCGATCGACGACGGCCGCTTCCTGCCCGACCGCTACATCGAGGGCACCTGCCCGAACTGCGGCTTTGACAGTGCGCGCGGCGACCAGTGCGACAACTGCACCAAGCAGCTTGATCCGACCGATCTCATCAACCCGCGCTCGACCATCTCCGGCTCGACCAATCTGGAGGAGCGCGAGACCAAGCACCTCTACCTGATGCAGCGCGCGCTGAAAGACAAGCTGGAGGCCTGGATCGACAGCAAGACCGACTGGCCGATCCTGACCACCTCGATTGCAAAGAAATGGCTGAACGATGGCGACGGGTTGCAGGACCGCGGCATCACCCGCGATCTGCATTGGGGCATTCCGGTGATGAAGGGCGACCAGCCCTGGCCCGGGATGGAAGGCAAGGTGTTCTACGTCTGGTTCGACGCCCCCATCGAATATATCGCCGGCACCGCCGAATGGGCCGACGCGAACGGCCTTGGCGATGAGGCCTGGCAGCGCTGGTGGCGGTTGGACAAGGGCGCGGCGGATGTGACCTATTACCAGTTCATGGGCAAGGACAACGTGCCCTTCCATACCCTCAGCTTCCCGGCGACCATCCTTGGCTCGGGCGAGCCGTGGAAGCTGGTGGATTACCTCAAGTCCTTCAACTATCTGAACTATGATGGCGGCCAGTTCTCCACCTCGCGCGGGCGCGGGGTGTTCATGGATCAGGCGCTCAGCATCCTGCCGTCGGATTACTGGCGCTGGTGGCTGCTGAGCCATGCGCCGGAATCCTCGGATGCCGAATTCACCTGGGAGAATTTCCAGGCCAGCGTGAACAAGGATCTGGCCGATGTGCTGGGCAATTTCGTCAGCCGCGTCACCAAATTCGCCAAGTCGAAGCTTGGCGAGACGGTGCCGGCGGCGGGCGAGTTCGGCCCGATGGAAACCGCGCTGATTGCCGATCTCGGGGCGCGGATCGCCGATTACACCCGCGCCATGGAGGCGATGGAGGTGCGCAAGGCCGCAACCGAGTTGCGCGCGATCTGGGTGATTGGCAACGAATACCTGCAAGCCGCCGCCCCGTGGTCGGTGGTCAAGACCGACCCGGACCACGCGCAGGCGCAGATCCGCCTCGCGCTGAACCTGATCCGCATCTCTGCGATCCTGTCCGCACCCTTCATTCCCGATGCGGCGCAGGCGATGATGACGGCGATGGGCTCGGACGACTGGACCTGGCCAACGGACGTGCATGACGCCATCCGCGCCCTGCCCGCGGGCCACAGCTTCAGCGTGCCCGAAAACCTGTTCCGCAAGATCACCGATGAAGAGCGCATCGACTGGCAGGCCCGCTTCGCCGGGATCAGAACCTGATGCGCCATGCGCCCCCCTCTGCTATGCTGCCGTCAGATGAGGGGCAGATGACCGATCAGCAGAAATTCGTTGCCAAGGGCACCGCCCATGTAAACCTGGTGGCCAGGCCCGAAACCGTGGATGTGGCCTTCGTGCTGTTGCCGAAGTTCACGATGCTGGCCTTCTCGGCGGCGCTGGAGCCGATGCGGATGGCCAACCAGCTGACGCAACAGGTGCTGTTCCGCTGGACGGTGCTGTCCGACGACGGCAAGCCGGTAGCCTGCTCGAACGGTGTGCCGATCGTGGTCGACGGCGCCTGGGCGGATGCCAGGCCCGAAGGCATCGTGCTGGTGGTCTCGGGGGTGGAGCCCGAAGGCAAGGCCTCGGTCGCGCTTGGCGACTGGCTGCGCGGCCTCTGGCGGCGCGGCCGCACCGTGGGCGGGCTCTGCACCGGGGCCTATGCGCTGGCACAGGCGGGCATCCTCAAGGGCCGCCGCTTCACCATGCATTGGGACAACACCACCGCCTTTGCCGAGAACTTCCCCGATCTGGAACCCAGCCGCCAAGTGTTCTCCATGGACGACCGGGTGATGACCTGCGCTGGCGGCGTGGCGGCGGCGGACATGATGCTGAAGCTGATCTCCGACCGGTTCGGCGCCGAACTCGGGCAAGAGGTCATGAACATGTGCCTGTTGACCCAGCGCCGGGACGAGGCCGACAGCCAGACCGCCAGCCTTGCGACACGGCTCGGCACCCGCCACGACAAGCTCTTGCAGGCCGCCGCCTATCTTGAAGCGCGGATCGAGGAAGATCTGGACCTTGACGGCTGCGCCGAACATCTGAACCTGTCGCGCCGCCAGATCGAGCGGCTGTTCAACCGCTATCTCGGCATTACGCCGGTGCGCTACATGAATGACCTGCGGCTGGCGCGCGGCCGGGCGCTGCTGGCGGAAACCGACATGAAGGTGACGGATGTCGCGGTGGCCTGCGGCTATGCCTCGACCTCGCATTTCTCCAAGAGCTTCCGCAAGAAATACGGCGTCAGCCCCTACCGGTTTTCCCATTTCGGCGGCTGAGCCGCTCGGGATCGGCGTCGGAGCCTCCGGCTGCGCGGCATGCGCGCATGCCGGTTTGGATATTTATTTCCACGTTGAAGGGCGGGTGCTTTGCTGCCTTCAATGTGGCGCAAATATCCCGCGGGGTGAATGCGCCGCAGGCGCAGAGGGGGCGCGCAGCCCCCTTTTTCTTGCGCTGCCGCAGGGGCTGGCCTATGGGAAACGCAAGAACCGGAGCGAGCCATGCCGACCTTTCTGAACACCCGTGATGCCGATTTCGAGGCGCGTTTCACCGCCCTGCTGGGGCAAAAGCGCGAGGACAGCCCCGACGTCGACGCCGCCGTCGCCGCAATCATCGCCGATGTGCGGGCGCGGGGGGACGCGGCGGTGCTGGAGCTGACGGCGCGGTTCGACCGGCTGGAGCTGACGGCGGGCGGGCTGGCATTCTCCGAGGCCGAGATCGACGCCGAAATCGCCAAGGTTTCCGCTGCGGATCGCGCCGCGCTGGAACTCGCGGCGACACGCATCCGCGCCTATCACGCCCGGCAGATGCCGGAAGATGCCCTCTGGCAAGAGCCGACCGGGGCGACCCTCGGCTGGCGCTGGACGCCGGTTTCGGCCGCCGGGCTTTATGTGCCGGGCGGGCTGGCCTCTTATCCTTCCTCGGTGCTGATGAACGCCATTCCGGCCAAGGTCGCGGGGGTAAAGCGGCTGGTCATCACCTGCCCGACGCCGGGCGGCGTGGTGAACCCGCTGGTCTTGCTGGCCGCCCGGCTGTCCGGGGTGGATACGGTCTATCGGATCGGCGGCGCGCAGGCGGTGGCGGCGCTGGCCTATGGCACCGAGACCATCCGGCCGGTGGACAAGATCACCGGGCCGGGCAATGCCTTTGTCGCGGCGGCCAAGCGGCGGGTGTTCGGCAAGGTCGGCATCGACATGATCGCCGGGCCGTCGGAGATTCTGGTGATCGCGGACGGCGAGAATGACCCGGACTGGATCGCGCTTGACCTGCTGAGCCAGGCCGAACATGACGAAAGCGCGCAGTCGATCCTTGTCACCCCGGATGCGGCCTTTGCCGCGCGCGTGGTGGCGGCGGTGGAAAAGCGGCTGGAAACGCTGGCCCGTCGCGCCATTGCCGGGGCAAGCTGGCGCGACTTTGGCGCGGTCATCGTGACGCGCGATCTGGCCGAGGCGGCCGCCCTGTCAAACCGCCTCGCCCCGGAGCATCTGGAGCTTTGCGTGGCTGATCCCGATGCCCTGAGCCTTGCGATCACCCATGCCGGGGCGATCTTTCTCGGGGCATGGACTCCGGAAGCGATCGGCGATTACGTTGGCGGGCCGAACCACGTCCTGCCTACGGCGCGGTCGGCGCGGTTCTCTTCGGGTCTGAGTGTCATGGATTTTGTCAAACGCACCACCTTGTCGAAAATGACCCCCGAGGCGCTGGCGGCGATTGGTCCGGCCGCCGAACGTCTGGCTGCCAGCGAAAGCCTTGAGGCGCATGGATTGAGCGTCACGGCGCGGCTCGGGGCGCTGAACGGGGCGCCGAACGGGGGGCGGCCATGACCAACCGCATCTGCCATATCGAGATCGACGAGCGCGGCCTTGCCCGGCCGACGCCCGAGATCGAGCAGGAGCGCAAGGTCGCGATCTTCGATCTTCTGGAAGAGAACTCCTTCGGCCTGCCGGCCCGGGATGGCCGCGCGATCCCGCCCGGCCCCTACCGTCTGGGTCTGGCGATCCGCGAGGGCCGGCTGGTCTTTTCCATTGCCGCCGAGGACGAAACCCCGGTGGGCGAGTTTCATCTGTCCCTTGGCCCGTTCCGGCAGGTGGTGAAGGATTACTTCCAGATCTGCGAAAGCTATTTCGACGCCGTGAAGCGCCTGCCGCCCAGCCAGATCGAGGCGATCGACATGGCCCGGCGCGGCATTCACAACGAGGGCGCCTCGGTGTTGCAGGAGCGGCTGGACGGCAAGGCCGAGGTCGACACCAACACCGCCCGGCGGCTGTTCACCCTGATCTGCGTGCTGCATTGGGGGTAAGAGTGGCCGACTTCCCGCAAGCCGTGCTGTTTTGCTGCGACCACAACGCCGTGCGCTCGCCCATGGCCGAAGGGCTGATGAAGAAATTCTACGGCCAGCGCGCCTATGTGCAGTCGGCCGGCGTCAAGAATGACATGGAGATCGACGGCTTTTCGGTGGCGGTCTGTGCCGAGATGGGGATCGAGCTGTCCCGCCACCGCTCGCGCTCGTTCGAGGAGATGCAGGAATGGGGCGACGATCTGGGGCAGTATGACCTGATCATCGCGCTGTCGCCTGCGTCAAGGAAGATGGCGCTGGATCTGACCAAACATTACCACCTGACCGTGGAATACTGGCCGATCATCGACCCGACCAGTCTGGGCGGCAACACGCGCGAGGCCAGGATGGCCGCCTACCGGCAGGTACGCGACCAGATCCGCGACAAGCTGCTGGAACGTTTCGGGCCGCCGCAGGTCTGAGCGCTATTCGGCGGCCTTCGGCATCCGGGCGGCCATGATGCGCGGCACCGCCCCCTCGATCCAGCGGATCATCGGCACCAGATGGTTCGCTGCCTCGTGGCCGAGGTCCGTCAGTTCATAATCGACATGCGGCGGCACAACGGCGTGGGCGGTGCGCAGCACGAAGCCGTCGGCCTCCAGCTCTTGCAGGGTTTGCGCCAGCATCCGTTCGGAAATGCCGCGCACCTGCCGGCGCAGGCCGGAAAACCGGTGCGGCCCCATGGCCAGCGCCACCATGACCAAGGCACCCCAGCGGCTGGTCAGGTGCTGCAGGATCGCGCGGGACGGGCAATCAGGGGCCAGAACATTGCCGGCCTGCCATTGGTCGAACAGCACCTGTGCAGCGGTCTTGATGGTCATGTGCGCTCCTGCATAATACTTACAAAATCGTGCGTACTTCCGTTTCGGAAGTAATACGGTATCTCTGGGCCGTCAACCATGGATCACAGGAGAACCGCCATGACCATCGCCATTACCGGAGCCACCGGCCAGCTGGGCCGCCTTGCCATCGCCGCGCTGAAAGCCCGCGGCGCGGCGCCCGTCGCTTTGGCCCGCAGCCCCGAAAAGGCCGCCGACCTTGGCGTCGCGGTCCGGGCCTTTGACTACGCCCGGCCCGATGCGGCGGCACTGGACGGCATAGAGACGCTGGTGCTGATTTCGTCGAACGATTTCACCGACCGGGTCGGGCAGCACAAGGCAGTGATCGCGGCGGCCAAGGCGGCGGGCGTCGGCCATGTGATCTACACCTCGATCCTGAAGGGCGAGAAAAGCCCGATGCTGCTGGCCGCCGACCATATCGGGACCGAGGCGGCGCTGAAGGCGTCTGGCCTGCCGCATACCCTGCTGCGCAACGGCTGGTATACCGAGAATTACACCGGCAGCCTTGGCGCGGCGCTGGCGCATGGCGGCATGGCCGGGGCGGCGGGCGCAGGGCGGGTGTCGACCGCCGCGCGCGCCGATTATGCCGAGGCGATTGCCGTAGTGGCGCTGGACAAGGACCATCAGGGCAAGGTGCATGAGCTGGCGGGCGACGAGGCTTACCAGCTTGCGGACATGGCCGCCGAAGTGTCGCGCCAGAGCGGCAAGACCATCGGCTATTCTAGCCTGCCCGAGGCCGATTATGCCGCGATGCTGATCGGCTTCGGCCTGCCCGAGGGGTTCTCAAAGGCACTGGCGGACAGCGACGCGCAGGCCGCACAGGGCGCGCTGTTCGATGACAGCCGCAGCCTCAGCCAGCTGATCGGCCGCCCGACGACACCGATGGGCGCGACGGTCAGGGCGGCACTGGCCTGAGCCTCTGGGCTGAGGCTCTGATCCGCGGCGAAGCGGGGGTTTCACACCCCCGCGCGGGTTTGGCAGCGCCAAACCCGCTTCCCCCGTGGGATATTTGAAAACAGATGAAGGCAGGGGCACGGATGTCGGTTTTGCTCCCCGACCCGGCCTTTCCGGCTTGGCCCCTGCCCCGCCCCGTGGCAATCATGCGGCCAGACGCAGGAGGACCGCATGAGCCGCTCGACCGCCGAAGCCACGATTGCCGCCTATTATGCCGCCTTCAATGCGGGCGATATCGCGGGCATGCTGGTGACGCTGCACGACGACTTTGCCCATCATGTCAATGAAGGCGCCACCCGGCTGGGCAAGGCGGCCTTTGCGGCGTTTTGCGACCATATGTCGGCGAGCTACAAGGAAGAGCTGCAGGGCATGGTCATCATGGCCAGCGCCGACGGAACGCGGGGCGCAGCGGAGTTCGTGGTGCATGGCCAGTATCTGAAAACCGATCCCGGCCTGCCCGAGGCGCATGGCCAGCGCTATGTGCTGCCGGCCGGCGGGTTCTTCACGCTGAAGGACGGCAAGATCACCCGGGTGACCACCTATTACAATCTGACCGACTGGACCCGGCAGGTTCAGCATGGTTGACGTCCGCATCCTGACCGGGGCCGAGCTGGAGGCCCATCTTGACGACGTTGCCCGGTTGCGCATCGCGGTGTTCCGCGACTGGCCCTATCTGTACGACGGCACGCTGGAGTATGAGCGCGAATATCTGAAGACCTACCGCGACAATGTCGGCGCGCTGCTGGTCGGGGCCTTCGATGCCGGCATTCTGGTCGGGGCCTCGACCTCGACCTTCATGGAAGATCACGCCGAGGCCTTCGCCACCCCCTTGCGGCAGATCGGCCTGCCTGCGGGCAGCATCCTTTACGGCGCGGAATCGGTCCTGCTGCCGGCCTATCGCGGTCAGGGGCTGGGGCACCGCTTCTTTGACCTGCGCGAGGCCCATGCCCGCGCCCATGGCCGGACCCATGTCGCCTTTTGCTCGGTGGTGCGGCCGGACGACCACCCGCTGCGGCCGGTGAGCTATCGCACCAATGATGCGTTCTGGCGCGGCCGGGGCTATGCGCCCCTGCCCGGCGTGCTGGCGGAATTTTCCTGGAAGGATCTGGGCGACACCGGCGAGACGGCGAAGAAGCTGCAATTCTGGATGCGGGCGCTGTAGGGCCGCCTTGCGCCGCGCAGGAGCCGCTTGCCTGACGGGCCGGGCGCGGCTAGGCTTTCGGCGGCTTCAAATTGATTTCTCAGGAGAATGCAATGGCGCAGTTCGTTTCCAATGCGAGCATGAATTTCAGCGGGTTCAATCTTTCGATACTCTTCAGTTCCTACGGCCAGTTCGGCTTCTGGGACAGCATCAACCTCGTGGTTGACAACACGGTTGTCCCGGGGTTCGAAGGCACCTATTTTGCCAGCGACATCGCAGCCCTGTATAACGGCAGCTCCCCGTTTTCGTCGTACGACTATCTGATCCTTGCCGGTGACAACTTGCAGTTCGACAGCGCCGATATTCCGCTCTCCGGCACCTTTACCGGTTTTTACCAGCTAAACCCGACGGGCGAGTCCACCGCGATGGCGGGGTTCGAGCTCGACATGGTGGAGGTCTACGCCGCCGCGCAGACTACAAGTGTTGCCGATGACCGGGCGATCCTCAACCAGATGCTGTCCGGCGACGACCGCATCCTGTGCTCGGACTTCGGCGACCAGGTGTTCGGCGCGGCAGGCCATGACCTGATCGTCGGCGAGGCCGGCCATGACACCTTGGCAGGGGACGGCGGCGATGACTCGCTGCTCGGCGGCACGGGCGATGACCTGCTGAACGGGGGGGCGGGTGCGGATTCCCTCGCTGGCAACAGCGGCGCTGACACCCTCCTCGGCGGGGCCGGCGATGACCGCCTGCTGGGTCAGGCCGGTGCCGACCGTCTGCAGGGCGGGCTGGGCCGGGATGTGATCTATGGCGGGTCCGACAGCGACCGCGACGTGTTCGTCTTTGTCGCCGTGGCCGACTCTGCGGCGGACGCCACGCGCGATGCGATCTACAATTTCGTGAGCGGCACCGATGACATCCATCTTGGCACCATCGACGCCGATACCGCGACCGGCGGCAACCAGAGCTTTGGTTTCAGCGGCCAGACCGCGGCGGACAACAGCGTCTGGTATACCGTCGTCAGCGGCAATGCCGTGGTCCGCGCCGATGTGACCGGCGACGGGATTGCCGATTTCTCGCTGCGTCTTGTCGGGGTCACCTCGCTCAGTGCCGGGGATTTCGTGCTGTAAAACCAGCCCTTCAGGCCTGCGGCGCGCGGCCGGGAAACTGGCTGCGCCCCCTGCGCGTGGAGCCGTCCCCGACGGGTCTTTGCAGCCGCGGCCCGCATCGGCCCCTGCAGAGCCGATGCGGTGCCAAGACAACTGATGGCGCTCTGCGGTCATGGTGATTTCCCGGCAAAGTCAATGTGTTGTGACGCTTTTCCCGATCACGTGCGCTTGCAGCCTTTGCCCGGCGGGGGAGAACGCCGCCCCCCGCCAGCAGCTGTCGCCCGCCCGGTCCGCGCGATCTCCCAGCCGGCGCTTGGCCGAAGGCGGCAGGAACAGCCCTGACCTCCCCCTGCCGAGACCGGCCCCGACGCCCCCCGCGCGCTGCGCCGCGATGGCGATGTGTCGCGCCCGGCGCCTTCATCGGCACAGCCTGACGGGCGCTCAGGCAACCAGATTGCAATTTTCCCTTGAAAACCGGCTGATTCCGGCGCATACGCGCGGCCATGCCTGCACCGGGGTTCCGGGCGGGCCAAACCCCATTGGAGAGACCATGGCCAAGGAAGATATCCTCGAATTCCCCGGTGTCGTAAAGGAACTCCTGCCGAACGCGACTTTCAGGGTTGAACTCGACAACGGCCATGAGTTGATCGCGGTGATGGCAGGCAAGATGCGCAAGAACCGCATCCGCGTTCTGGCGGGCGACAAGGTGCAGGTGGAAATGACCCCCTACGACCTGTCGAAAGGCCGCATCAACTATCGCTTCAAGTAAGCCGCTTCCCTTGCGCTTCATTCTCGGATCAGGCAGCCCGCGCCGGAAGGAACTTCTGGCGCAGCTGGGCATCACGCCCGATGCCATCACCCCCCCCGACATCGATGAAGACCCGAAGAAGGGCGAACTTCCCCGCCCCTATTGCGCGCGTCTGGCCCGGGAAAAGGCGGCGGCGGTTGTCGCCGGCGCGGACGATGTCGTGCTGTGCGCCGATACCACCGTGGCCCTTGGCCGCCGCATCCTTGGCAAGCCGCGCGATGCAGGCGAGGCGGCAGCCTTCCTGACCGCGCTTGGCGGCCGTCGGCACGAGGTCATCACCGCTGTCGCCGTGCGCCGGGGAAGCCGGATCTGGACCCGCGAAAGCGTCTCGGCGGTCAAGATGAAGCGGCTTTCGGACGCTGAACTGAACGCCTATCTCACGGGTGGCGAATGGCATGGCAAGGCCGGGGGCTATGCCATCCAGGGCGCAGCCGGGGCTTTCATCCCGTGGATTTCGGGATCGTTCACCGGCATCGTCGGCCTGCCGCTGGCGGAAACCGCCGCCCTTCTGCAAGCCGCCGGATATCCGGTCTGGAGACAGCCATGACCAAGGGCCGCGTTGTCCTTCTCGACGACCTCAAGGGCCGCCCGGCCGCCGCGCTGATGGTGGACGGCCAGCTGGAAGATCTGGCGATCGACCCGGAGGGAGAGGCCATCCTGCCCGGCGCGATCTATCGCGCCATCGCCGACCGTCCGATGAAGGGTCAGGGCGGCATCTTCGTGAAACTGCCGGGCGGGGCTTCGGGCTTCCTGCGGCAGATCTCCGGCATCAGCCCCGGTCAGCGCCTGCTGGTGCAGGTGACAGGCCCGACGGAACCGGGCAAGGCCACCCCCGTCACTGCGCGGCTTCTCTTCAAGTCGCGCCATGCCATCATCACCCCCGACGCCCCCGGCCTGAACATCTCGCGCGCCATCCGCGACGAGGAAACCCGCGCGGCGCTTGGCGATCTGGCCGAAGGCGCCATGGCTGGGGCTGACCCGCGGCTTGGCCTGATCCTGCGCTCGGCCGCGGCCGAGGCGGATGAGGACGAGGTGACAGACGACATCGCCGCCATGCGCGATCTCGCCACCGCCCTGCTCGCCGATCTCGACGGCGGCCCGGAACTCCTGCTCGACGGCCCCTCGGCGCAAGACACCGCCTGGCGCGACTGGAGCCACCCTGCCCCCGACATGGTCGAGGACCGCGCCGGCAGTTTCGAGGCCTTTGGCGTGCTGGAGGCCATCGAAGCGCTCCTCGCCCCCCGCGTGACCCTGACCGGCGGCGGCCACATGATGATCGAACCGACCCGCGCGCTGGTGGCGGTCGACGTCAACACCGGCCCCGACACCTCACCCGCTGCGAGCCTGAAGGCCAATATCGCCGCTGCCCGCGAATTGCCGCGCCAGTTGCGCCTGCGGGGCCTTGGCGGTCAGGTGGTGGTGGACTTCGCCCCCCAGCCGAAGAAGGACCGCGCGATCCTGGAACAGGTGATCCGCGCCGCCTTCAAGGGCGAGGGCACCGATGTGACGCTGGCCGGCTGGACCACGCTTGGGCTTTACGAAATGACCCGCCGCCGCGACCGCCTGACGCTGGCCGAGCTGCTGGCATGAGCTGCCCGATCTGCGCCAAGGCCAGCGATCCGAAGTACCGCCCGTTCTGCTCGCGCCGCTGCGCCGATGTCGATCTGGCGCACTGGATGCGCGGCGACTACGCGCTGCCCGCCGACGCGGCAGAGGACGAAACCCCGGCCGATCTCCCCCCCGGCCCGCCCGGCCTTGCTCCGCGCCCGCAATAAACGGAAAAGCCGCGAATTTCCGCCAAATCCCTCTGGACAGCTCCGCGCCGCTGCACTATCACCCGCCCACCAACCAAGGCCGCACCGGAAGGTACCCTTGAACAGTGCCCAGATAGCTCAGTTGGTAGAGCAGCGGATTGAAAATCCGCGTGTCGCTGGTTCGATTCCGGCTCTGGGCACCACTTAAATCCCTGATATCATTAGACTTTTATGATCGTCGTTGATCCATTTTGAGCGTCGGATTAGGTTATACACAGTTATACACTCAATCCTTGGCCACATGACGGATGAATCCCCCAACCGGGTGACCTCGCTGCGCAAGCTGCGGCCAGGGCTCGCAATCTACATGACGGCGCGCAGCCCGTTCTGGATGGTGCGGCTGCGTGATTCCTCCGAGGGCCGCTATATCGTCCGGTCGACCAAGGAGACCTCGCGCATCGAAGCCATTGCTGCCGCGAACGAATTCGCCGACTCCTTCTTCAAGAAGGTGAACAGCGATCAAGCCCGCAAGGCGACCACCAGCTTCGAATATTACGCCACGCAGATGCTGGGGATGCAGAAGGCCTCGGCCAAGACCCACGACAGCGATCGCAAGCTGCTTTACCGGCAGAAGGACGGGATCGTCCGTCATTTTGGCGATCATGACGTCAGCAAGATCACCACGAAGATGATCCGGGAATACCTCGTGCAACTCGACAAGACGCGCGGGAAGCCCTTGGCCGACTCAACGCGCGCCAAGCATGTCATCGTGATCCGCAAGGTTCTCGCCCTGGCGGTCGAGGATGGGCTCTTGAAGACGATCCCCGTCATGCCAAAGCAGAAGACGACCGATACGCCCCGTCACACCTTCACCGACGACGAATACAAGAAGTTCATGAAGGCTGGCGCTGACTGCGTCACCCGTGGCGATGAGGTTCGAGGAATCAAGATCACCGGCCATCACCTGCGGATGTTCAGGTTCCTCGTCCACAGCTTCCTGCGCCCTACCAAGGGCGAGCTGTTCGGGTTGCGCCACAAGGACATCAAGGTGGGCAGCAAGCCACCGCATCTGGAAATGTCAGTGCATGGGGGCAAGACGGGCAGACGGACCAGCGTGACGATGCCGATCTGTGTGCCGCTTTATAGGGGGATGCTGAACCCGTTCAGCGAGCAAGGCCCCGACAAGAACGCCTTTGTCTGGATGCCGGAATACACCAACCGAACCACGGCGATTGATACAGCACGGCGCATCTTCAACCACATCCTTGCAAAAGCCGATCTGGTGGACGACGAGCGCAAGCTGTCGCCCTATTCCCTGCGCCACTATGCGCTGCAATCACGCTTGAGAGCGTCGAACGGCAGGGTGAACATCTACACGCTGGCGAAGAACGCCGGGACGTCCGTGGACCAGCTGGAACGGTTCTACCTGAAGAAGATGGCCCCGACGAAGGAGATGATCGAGAACTTGCAGTGGCGTGATGAGGTCTGATCGCCCTGTGGACCTTTGGGAAAGGCTGTTGGACCCCCTCCCGCATCGATAGGAGGACACCGCCCATGGCCCTGACATTCGCCGCCCACAAGAAGCCCCGCACGCTGGATCGTGTCTCGCAGCGCCGCCAGAAGATCATCACCGGGATCGACCAGCAGATTGCCGTTCTCGACCAGCATCGCCAAGGACAGCCCGTCAAGAACGCTTGGTTCTGGCAGGATGGCGATGGCCGCTACTTCCTGTCGATCCGCTATGGCCGACCCGAGGTCGAACTGGCCAAGGGCATGTTCTCCATCGAATGCGCCGATATCGCCGCTGTGGGGGATGCTCTGAAGGAGGTCCGGGCGATGGTGCTGAAGGGCAAACTGGACGAGGGTCTTCAGAAAGCCAGCGACACGCTGCGCGCCAAGTTCAAGGCCGATTGATCAATGGCGGCATGGGCGACCTTGCCGCAATTTTCGTTACGATTTCAGCTCCACCCCGATAAAGAGCAGATAAAGATTAGATAAATACCCTTGATTAACAAAAGGGTATTCCATGATCCAATCCGCCTTGAAGCATTTCTACCTAAGGCATCCGGTTCCGAACCCGATCAACATCACCCTGACGCAAAAGCAGGTCGTTGATGGGCAGCGCATTGATGATGAGATTTCATCAGCGAACTTCAGGCACTTCCGGAACCTGTTGAACAGCCACCTGTTTGGGAACGCTTACAAGCGCCATGGGCGCCAACTGGCGATGCTGGTGGTCAGAGAGAATGGCGCATGGCATCGCCACCACATCCACGCGATCATCGAAAAGCCGGACCATCTGACCATTGAGGAATTCATCGCGCTGGTCCTCGACTGCTGGACCAAGACGCGATTTGGATATCGTGAACACCATTTTGAACAGCCTACGACCCAAGAAAGGAAAACAGGATGGCTGAACTACCTTTTGAAGAAGAGGAGCAAGGACGACCTTGCCTCCTCGATTGATTGGGCCAATTCCACCTGCTTTGAGCGTCGCTGAGCACAGTCTCCTTCGCGAACCCAATTGATAGCCAGTGGCAGGTCACCTGACCTGAGGAAAGGACCGACAGGGCGTCTGGTCTTTAATTCTTACTGTATTCCAAAGGAACCTGAAGGAAGCCTGAGCAGGATAAGCAAATGGAAGTCTGATGGCTAAAAGCCAAAGGCCACCAACAGCAAGCCCACAGGCCCCCAATCAAAAAGCTGGCAACCAGCCACCAGATCAGCAACTGCATCCTGATAAATCCCAAACAGGAAGCCCCGATCAGCCCCAAGGGGTCAGGTGAGGACAGGGGCAAGGCCCAGATCGCACTCTCCCGGCAAAGGGCCTGACCTGCCCCCCGGTCGTCCCTCGTTCATAACGAGAGTCCTTGGGGTTGATAGGCATCGGTTTCAGGTCTGGCAAGCGCGCCGGGCGCGTTGCCATCAAGTAGCTCAAGCGTCCGGCGCGCTTCT
>NZ_JAAIVJ010000016.1 GCF_011008935.1 Tabrizicola oligotrophica
AGCGGTGGGATTCGAACCCACGGTGGAGTTCCCCCCACGCTGGTTTTCAAGACCAGAGCCTTAAACCACTCGGCCACACTTCCGTTCGGGCGGGCTTAGCGGGTTCGCGGCGATTCTGAAAGGGCGGGGCAATGGGGCTCACGAAGGGTTTTCCGCCGAGGCGCAGCCTTGCCCTTCCCTGCGGCGCGGGGCTTCTGTATCATGGCGCAAATCAATCGGGTCGCCTTGTTTCCGAAACCGGGCAGGCCTTCAGAAGCGCGCCAGCAGAACGCGCGATATAGGACGTTGAGCATGGCAGGCACGGCACTCGCGCGGGTTCTACTTGTGGTATCGGCAACCGCCCTTCTGGCGGGATGTCAGGGCGAAGGCAGCCCCTTCGGCAAGACGGCGGGTCCGGGCGATGCGGCGCCAGAGGCTGCGGCAGCGCTGGATGCGCCGGCCGGTGCCGAAGGCGAAGTGGCCCCGGATGCCGCGGCCAGGCCGGTGAAAGGGGCCGCGAAATCGGTCAAGCTTGTCGACCGCGATGTCGAGGCGCCCGAGGTGTTTTCCGTCACCGACATGGCCCTTTGGGATGGCCGGCCCTCGCTGGGGGGGGTCTGGGTTGCCTCGCCCGATGCCGTGGACCCCGAGCGGGTGATCCTGCGCAACGCCGAGAATGGCAAGTTCGTCATCGGCGCGCTGTTCCGGCGCGAGCGCGACAACCCCGGCCCGGCCTTGCAGATCTCGTCCGACGCCGCCGCGGCCCTTGGCCTGCTGGCGGGCCAGCCCGGCAAGATCGGCGTCACGGCCCTGCGCCGCGAAGAGGCGCCGGTGACGGCGCCCGACGCCTCCAAACCGCTGCTGGATGCGGCCGAGACCGTCGAGACCGAAGCGACTGATCCGACAGCGCCGGGGGTTGAGGCCGCCCTGCCCGCCGCCGGGGAGGCCGCTGCGGCGCCGACGCCCCCCAAGTCCAAGGGGTTCAGCCTGTTCAAGAAAAAGCCCAAGGTGACGGGCGGTCCGGTGGCCCCGGTGGTGACGTCGCAGCCGCTTGACGCGGGCGCGGCCACGACGGCCCCCACGGCAACCGCTCCGGCATCACCGGCCCCTGCCGCCGCGGCGCCGGCGGCGAAAGCGCCGGCTGCAGCCGGGCTGATCCAGATCGGCATCTTCTCGGTCGAGGCCAATGCCAAGCGCGCGGTTGACACGCTGGCCAAGGCGGGCGTTGCCGCCACGGTCCGCGCCGAGACATCGCAGGGCAAGGCCTTCTGGTCGGTCACCGCCGCCGGCGGGTCGGAGGCGCTGGCCAAGGTGAAGGCGGCCGGGTTTGCCGATGCCTACATGCTGAAACGTGGCTGACCCGACAGGAGGCTCCATGCTGTATTCTTCCCTCCGCTCCTCGCTTTGCGGCGCGCTTGCGGCCAGCCTTCTGGCCCTGCCGGCCTTTGGCTTTGACACCGCGGCCCGCTCGGCCTGGGTCTATGACATGACGACCCACACGGTCCTGATGGACAAGGATGGCAATGTGCCGGTGCCGCCGGCCTCGATGTCGAAGCTGATGACCATCAACATGCTGTTCGAGGCGCTGCGCGATGGGCGGGTGACGCTGGACACCACCTTTTCGGTCTCGTCGCGGGCCACTGAAATGACCGCGCGCGGCGGCTCGACGATGTATCTGCAAGAGGGCGACCGGCCAACCGTGGAAGACCTGTTGCACGGTATGATCGTGAATTCCGGCAATGACGCCTGCATCGTGGTGGCCGAGGGCCTCGCCGGCAGCGAAGAGGCCTTTGCCGCCCAGATGACCGAACGCGCCCGCATTCTGGGGATGGAGCAGTCCAATTTCGCCAATTCCAGCGGCTGGCCCGATCCGACCCACAAGATGAGCATGAAGGATCTGGGCATCCTGGCCCGGCGCCTGATCGAGGAATTTCCGGAGTATTATCCGCTCTTTGCCCAGACCTCGTACAACTACAAGGACCGCGCGCCGGCGAATGCCAACAACCGCAACCCGCTTCTGAAGCTGGGCATCGGCGCGGACGGGCTGAAGACCGGTCACACCGCCGAGGCGGGTTATGGGCTGGTGGGCAGCGTCAAGCAAGGCGAGCGGCGGATCATCTTTGCCTTTGCCGGCACCGAAAGCGACAAGGCGCGCGCCGAGGAGGCAGAGCGCATCACCTCCTGGGCATTCCGGCAATTCGCCCTGAAGACCACGACCAAGGCCGGCACCCGGCTGGCCGAGGCGCCGGTACATCTGGGCGAGGCCGAAACGGTCGGGCTGGTGCCGGCCGAAGACATCCGGCTGCTGGTGCCCGCCGTCGCCCATGGCACGCTCAAGGGCGAGGTGGTCTATCAAGGCCCGGTGGAAGCGCCGATTGCCAAGGGCACGGTGCTGGCGGAGCTGGTGATCGACGTGCCGGAACTTGGCCCGCAGCGCGTGCCGCTGGTGGCGGAAGCCGATGTGGCCAAGGGCGGCTTCATGGTGCGGATGAAGGCGGCGGCGCAGGTGTTGCAAGCCCGCTATTTCGGCAGCGAAGCACCCGCAAGCTGATGGGAAACGGCGCGTTCCTGTCCTTTGAAGGCATTGACGGATCGGGGAAATCTACCCAAGCCCGGCTCTTGGCCGCCGCGCTGCGGGCAACGGGCCGCGCAGTGACGCTGACGCGCGAGCCGGGCGGCAGTCCGGGCGCCGAGGAGATCCGCCGTCTGGTGCTGGAGGGCGACCCCGACCGCTGGTCGCCCGAGACCGAGCTTTTGCTGTTCACCGCCGCGCGCCGCGACCATCTGGAAAAGACCATCCGGCCCGCCGTGGCGCGCGGTGAAGTCGTCATCACCGACCGGTTTGCCGATTCAACTCGGATGTATCAGGGTCTGACGCGCGGCAATCTTGCCGCCGCGGTCGACCAGTTGCACACGCTGATGATCGGGGTGGAACCCGACCTGACCTTCCTGATCGACATCCCGCCCGAGGCCGGGCTGGCGCGGGCCACTGCGCGGGCCGGCAAGGAAATGCGGTTCGAGGATATGGGTCTGGAGGTGCAGCGCCGCGTCCGGGACGGGTTTCTGGCACTGGCCGCGCAGGCCCCTGCCCGTTTCCGGGTGATCGACGGCAATCGCCCCGAGGCCGAGGTCGCGGCCGAAGTGCAGGCCGTGGCGACGGGCTGGCTTGCCGGACGATGAGCGCGCCCGACATCCCCGAACCCGATGTCATCGAGGGCGCGCCGCATCCGCGCGCCACGCAGACCCTGCTGGGGCAATCCGGGGCCGAGGCGACCTTCCTGCAGGCTTTCAACGCGGGCCGGCTGCACCATGGCTGGCTGATCTCGGGTCCGCGCGGCGTCGGCAAGGCGACGCTGGCCTGGCGGCTGGCGCGGTTCCTGCTGGCCGCGCCCGAGGATGACGGCGGCATGTTCGCCCCGCCGCCGCCCGAGACGCTGGGGATTGCCGCCGACCATCCGGTCGCCCGCCGCATCGCCGCCCTGTCGGAACCGCGGCTGTTCCTGCTGCGCCGGGCCTGGGATGAAAAGAAGGCCAAGCTGCAGGACGTGATCTCGGTCGACGAGGTGCGGAAGATGAAAAGCTTCTTCACCCTCTCGGCGGCCGATGGCGGGCGGCGGGTGGCGATCATCGACGCGGTGGACGAGATGAACCCGGCGGCGGCCAATGCGCTGCTGAAGCTGCTGGAAGAGCCGCCGAAAGCGGTGACGATGTTTCTGGTCAGCCACCAGCCGGCGCGGCTCTTGCCGACCATCCGCTCGCGCTGCCGCGAGCTGCGGCTGGGGCCGTTATCGGCGGAAACCCTGTCGGACGCGCTGACCATGGCCGGAGGCGAGGTGGAGCCCGAAAACCGCGCGGCGCTTGCCGAACTCGCGGGCGGCTCGGTGGGCGAGGCGTTTCGCATGACCAACCTCGAAGGGCTGTCCCTCTATGCCCGGATCGTGAAGCTGATGGCCAGCCTGCCCCGGCTGGACCGGGTGCAGGCGCTGGCGCTGGCAGAGGCAGGCGCCGGGCGCGGGGCCGAGGCGCAGTTCGACCTCATCGTCTCGCTGCTTGATCTGTTCCTCGCCCGGCTGGCCCGCGCCGGTACTGTCGGGCACTGCCCGCCCGAGGCCGCCCCGGGCGAGGCGGCGCTGATCACACGCCTCTCCCCCCACCCCATCGCCGCGCGCGGCTGGGCCGATCTGGCGCAAAGCCTTGGCATCCGGGCGCGGCGGGCAAGGGCGGTGAACCTTGACCCTGCCGCGCTTCTCATGGATATGCTTCTGAAGATCGACGAGACGGCGGCGGCCCTGTCTCGATCGTCCTGAAGCTGTTCTCTTGCGGCCCCCGCCCGGGGGTTTCACACCCCCGGACCCCCGTGGGATATTTGGGAACAGATGAAGCGGAAAGGCCCCGGAGTTTGAACGTGACGCCGCCAGAGCTTGTCGACAGCCACTGCCATCTGGATTTCGCCGATTTCGACGGCGAGGTGGACGCCATCATCGCCCGGGCCGCCGCGGCGGGTGTGCGGCGGATGGTGACGATCTGCACCAGGTTGCCGAACGAACCGAAGGTGCGGGCGATTGCCGAAGCGCATCCGGGCGTGTTCTATGCCGTCGGCCTGCATCCGATGAGCGTTGCCGAGGCCGCGCCGGTCACGGTTGCGGAGCTGGTGGCGTTCGCCCGGCATCCGAAGATGGTGGGGATTGGCGAGACCGGGCTGGATTACCACTACACGCCCGACAGCGCCGAGGTGCAAAAGCAGTCCTTGCGGGTGCATATCGAGGCGGCGCAGGAGACGCAGTTGCCGCTCATCATCCATGCCCGCGCGGCGGATGCCGACATGGAGCGCCTTCTGGCCGAGGGTATGGCGGCGAAGCCCTATCCTTGCGTGATGCATTGCTTTTCGTCAGGCGCGCGGCTGGCCGAGGCGGCGCTGGAGATGGGGTTCTACCTGTCGATGTCGGGCATTGCGACCTTTCCGAAATCGGGCGAATTGCGCGAGATCTTTGCCCGTGCGCCGCTGGCCCGCATTCTGGTGGAAACCGACAGCCCCTATCTGGCCCCCGTGCCGCATCGCGGGCGGCGCAACGAACCGGCCTACACCGCCTTCACCGCGCGCACCGGGGCGCAGGTCTTCGGCGTGAGCGAGGCCGAATTTGCCGCCGCCACCACCGCAAACTTCGATCGGCTGTTCCGCAAGGCCGCCCTTGCGGCCAAGGCGGCGTAAGATGGCGACGCTGCGCTTCACCATCCTGGGCTGCGGCTCGTCGGGGGGGGTGCCGCGGATTGGCGGCGACTGGGGGGATTGCGACCCCACGAACCCGAAGAACCGCCGCCGCCGCTGCTCGATGCTGGTGGAGCGGGTGCAGGGCGAAGCCGTGACGCGGGTGCTGATCGACACCTCGCCCGACATGCGCGACCAGCTTCTCGATGCCGGGGTCGGCGCGCTGGACGCGGTGGTCTACACCCATTCCCATGCCGACCATGTGCACGGGCTGGACGACCTGCGCCAGATCGTCTTCAACCTGCGCCATCGCCTGCCGGTCTGGGCCGACGGGCCAACGCAGGAGGCGCTATTGTCGCGCTTTGCCTATGCCTTCGTGCAGCCCGCGGGCAGCCCCTACCCGCCGATCCTGGACCTGCGCACCATCGGCAAGGCGTTCGAGGTAACGGGCGCAGGCGGGGCGATTGCGTTCCAGCCGTTCGAAGTCGATCACGGCTCCATGGCGGCGCTTGGGTTCCGCATCGGCGGGCTGGCCTATCTGCCCGATGTGGTGGCAATCCCCGAGCCGGCCTGGGCGCATCTGGCGGGTCTTGACTGCTGGATCGTCGACGCGCTGCGGCGCAAGCCGCATCCAACCCATGCCCATCTTGCGATGACGCTGGACTGGATCGGCCGGGCGCGGCCGGGCCGCGCAGTCATCACCAACATGCATCTCGACATGGATTACGCCACGCTCGAGGCCGAACTGCCGCCGCATATCCGCCCGGCCTATGACGGCATGGTCATCACCTTCGACAACCTGCCGTGAGCAAGCCCCGATGAGCGCGCTGATCGACGTGATCCTGCCGGTCTTCGTGGTGATCGGCTTTGGCTGGCTGGCCGCCTGGCGCAGGCTGTTTTCCGACAGCGCGGTCGACGGGGTGATGCGCTTTGCCCAGAGCTTCGCCCTGCCGGTCCTGTTGTTCAAAAACGTCGCGGCGCTGGATCTAAGCGCGGCCTTTGCGCCGGGGCTCTTGCTGTCGTTCTACATCGGCGCCTTCACCTGCTTTGGCCTTGGCTATTTTGGCGCGCGGGCCGTCTTTGGCCGCCCGATGACCGATGCCGTCTCCATCGCCTTTGCCTGCACTTTCTCGAACTCGCTGCTCCTTGGCGTGCCGATCACCGAGCGCGCCTATGGCCCCGAGGCGCTGGCGGGAAATTTCGCCATTATCGGCATCCATGCGCCGCTGATCTACACCTTCGGCATCGTGATGATGGAATGGGCGCGGTCGCGGGCCAATCCCGAGCGGACCCATGCCGACCTTGCCAAGCAGGTGCTGCGCGGCGTGTTCACCCAGCCGCTGGTGCTGGGGCTTGCGGCGGGCTTCGTGGTGAACCTGAGCGGCGTGCCGCAGCCGCGCGTGCTGGAGGCGGCGGTGGAGATGATGGCGCGGGCGGCACTGCCGGCGGCGCTGTTCGGGTTGGGCGGCGTCCTGTGGCGCTATCGGCCCGAGGGCGACAAGGGGCTGATCGCCATGGTGACGCTCTGCTCGCTGGTGCTGCACCCGGCCATTGCCTATGGGCTGGCGCGGTTCGGCTTTGGCCTTGGCGTGGACGGGCTGCGGTCAGTCACCATCACGGCGGCGATGGCGCCGGGGGTCAACGCCTATATGTTCGCGCATATGTACGGGGTGGGCAAACGGGTGAACGCCAGCGCGGTGCTGGTGGCGACGGGGCTGTCGATCCTGACGACTTGGGGCTGGCTGCACATCCTGCCGTGAGGATCGCCCGACGAGCGCCGCAGGCGACGAGGAGGCTCAGCGGAACCCCTTGGCGTGGAAGATGAAGCCGAGGAAGTTCAACAGAACCTGCGCCGCGAGGATCTGGGTCGACTGGCTCGGGTCGTAATCCGGCGCCACCTCGACAAGGTCCATCCCCACGACCTCATGGTTGCGGGCGACATGCTGCAAAAGCTCCAGCACTTCGTAATAGAGGAAGCCGCCATGGCTGGGCGTGCCGGTGCCCGGCGCGATCGAGGGGCAGAAGCCGTCAATGTCGAGCGTCAGGTAGACCCGCGCGCCCTTGGGGATGCGCGCGGCCACCGCCTCGGCGCCCAAGGCGCGGAACTGGCGGACCGAAAGGATATCGTCGCCCATCTTGCGGGCGGCGTCATAGCCGTCCTTGGCGGTGGAGGACACGTTGCGGATGCCGAGCGCCGTGATGCCCTTGACGTACTCCTTCTCCGCCGCCCGGCGCATGGGCGAGCCGTGGCCAACCCGCACGCCATGGCGTTCGTCGACGAAATCCAGGTGGGCGTCGATCTGCAGGATGTGAATATCGCCCTGGCCAGCGAAGGCCTCGATGCAGGGGATGTTCACCGAATGGTCGCCGCCGATCACCACCGGCAGGGCGCCGGCCTTCAGGATCGCCTCTACCCCCTTGCGGATATTGGCGTGGCTTTTCACGGTGTCGGTGTGGATGATGTCGGCGTCGCCGATATCGACGATGCGCACCGATTGCGGCAGGTAGGTGCAGTCGTCCTCGTGGTCATAGGCCCCGGCATGGCCGAAGCTGAACAGCGTCGAGGCCTCGCGCACCGAGCGGGGGCCAAAGCGGGCCCCGGCGCGGAACTGGGTGCCGAAATCGAACGGCGCCCCCAAGACCGCCACTTCGGCGTCGATCTTCGACCAGTCCTCGACATAGGGCCGCTTGCCGAAGGTCGAGATCCCGACGAAGGGCAGGTTCAGCCGCCCGCTTTCATAGCCGCCAGCCATATCCCTGCCCCTTCGATCAGCGCGGCGTCACGCCGCGCAGGCGTTCGGACCGGCGGCGCAAGAGTTCGACCGAGGTCAGGAGCAGGATCGAGATGATCACGAGGATCGTTGCGACGGCGAGGATCGCCGGCGAGATCGCCTCGCGGATGCCGTTGAACATCTGGCGCGGGATGGTCTGCTGGTCGGGGCCGGCGATGAACAGGACCGCCACCACTTCGTCAAACGAGGTGACGAAGGCGAAAAGCGCGCCCGAGATGATGCCCGGCAGAATGAGCGGCATGACCACCTTGAAGAAGGTCGTGCGCGGGTTGGCGCCCAGCGAATGCGCCGCGCGGATCAGCGACTGGTCAAAGCCCGACAGCGTCGCCGTCACGGTGATGATGACGAAGGGAATGCCCAAGACCGCGTGGGCGACGATGACGCCCAGATGCGAGTTCACCAGACAGCCCTTTTCCGACAGGAACACCCCGATCACCGCGCCGAAAACCGTCGTCGGATCGACACAGGCCTGAGCGTAGAAGAAACTCATGCCGACGGCGATGATGATGATCGGCACGATCATCGGGCTGATGAGCAGCGCCATGATCAGACGGCGATAGGGCATTTCCGGGCGGCTGAGACCAAGCGCCGCGATGGTGCCGAGGACGGTGGCCAGAATGGTCGCCCAAAGCCCGACCCAGAACGAGTTCTTCGCCGCCTGCACCCAGGTTGCCCGGTGCCAGACTTCGGACCACCAGGCGCTGTCACGCACGCCGTCGGGGGTCGAATGCCCCAGCGTCAGCAGCGTGTCATACCAGCGCAGGCTGAAGCCTTCCGGATCAAGCGTCAGCATCTTCTCGGTGAAGGTGAAGTAGGGCTCGACGTTGAACGACAGCGGAATGACCACCAGGATCGGGGCGATCAGGAAGATGAAGATCAGCGCGCAGATCACCAGATAGGTGTAATACCAGGTGCGCTCCAGCGGCGAGGCGTAGGTCGGAAGTGCCATGATATGTCTCCTCAGCCCAGTTTCAGCCGGTCGATGCCGATCAGACGGTCATAGAGCCAGTACAAGAGCAGGATGGCGGCCAGAAGCATCGCGGCCAGAGCGGCGGCCAGCGACCAGTTCGATTTCGTCATGTGGAAGCTGATGAGGTTCGAGATCAGCTGGCCATCGGCGCCGCCGACAAGGGCGGGGGTGATGTAGTAGCCGACCGCCAGAATGAACACCAGCAGCGAGCCGGCGGCGATCCCCGGCAGGGTTTGCGGCAGATAGACCCGGCGGAAGGTGGTCCACGAGGTTGCCCCGAGCGAGCGGGCGGCGCGGGCATAGCTGGGCGGAATGACCCGCATGACCGAATAAAGCGGCAGGATCATGAAGGGCAACAGCACATGGGTCATGGCGACGATGGTGCCGGTCATGTTGTACATGGCCGCGATCCGGTTGTCGTCGCCGACCACGCCAAGCCAGACCAGAAGATCGTTCAGGATGCCCTGCTCCTGCAAGAGCGCGATCCAGCTAGTCGTGCGCACCAGAAGCGAGGTCCAGAACGGCAGCAGGACAAGGATCATCAGCAACGAGGAGCGCGACATCGGCAGCACCGCCAGCAGATGCGCGACCGGGAAGGCCAGCAAGAGGCAGATCACGGTGATGATGCCGGAAACCAGGAAGGTCTTGAAGAACAGGTAGAGATAGATGCGGTCCTTGTCGCCGCCCCGCTCCCAGCCGTTGTCGCCAAGCTTGTTGTCGGTGCCGACCTTGTAGAATTCGGTGGTGAATTTCGACGAGGCCGCCTCCATGCCGCGCCACAGCGCCGGACGCGCCCATTCGGCATCGACGGCGAGCAGGGCTTCCTTGTAAGGGGCCTGAAGGTCCTTGGCGGCGCGGGCGCCAGCCTTGAACAGGCTGATCGTGCCCGGCACGGTATAGTTGATACGCGTGCCTGAAAGGCCGGTCAGCTTTTCGGTCTGCATGAAGGTCAGATCCTTCACCAGCGCCGCATAGGCCTCTTCGGGCGGGTTTGCGTAATCGAAACCGGGGTTTGCCTCGAACCACTCCACCAGGGCGGGGGCGGATCTGGCAAAGCCGTCATGTTCGACCGAACGCTTCAGCATGTAGCCGATCGGAATGAGGAAGGTCAGCAGCACGAACAGCAGAAGCGGCAGAACCAGCAGGAAGGCGCGGCGTTTGGCGCGCGATTGCGCAATGGCAAGCGCTTCTTTCAGCGGGCGGCCATCTGCGGTGGTCAACAATTCGGTGGAAGCTTCAGCCATGGCCGTTCCCTCATCACTTGGGGGTCGGGCGCGAAGTTGCCTCCGCGCCCGGTTTGTCTTGCCGTGGCAAGGGCCAGTCCGGCCCCTGCCGCTTTGTCCGGATTACTGGCTCAGCCAGGCCTGGAAGCGCTCGTTCAGTTCTGCGTCGTGGTCGACCCAGAAGTCGGACGAGGTCAGGAGCGAGTTGGCCATGTTCGCCGGGTTGGTCGGCGAGTGCGGAGCCATGTCGGTCTTGCCATCCTTGTAGATGATGGGCTCGATGTTCGACGACTTGCGCGGCGCACCGTAGGAGATGTTCGACGCCTGAGCGCGCAGACCTTCGGTCGAGGTGGCGTAGGAGATGAAGTCCATCGCCAGGTCCTTGTTCGGGGCGCCCTTCGGAACGACATAGAGTTCGCTCTCGTAGATCTGGCCATCCCAGACGATCTGGAAGGGCTTGCCCTCGCCGACCGCGGCACCGAAGATACGGCCGTTGTAGGCGGTGGTCATCGCCACTTCGCCGTCAGCCAGCAGCTGCGGAGCCTGAGCGCCGGCTTCCCACCAGACGACTTCCGACTTGATGGTGTCGAGCTTGGCAAAGGCGCGGTCCACGCCCTCGGGGGTGCCAAGGGTGGCATAGACGTCGGCCGGAGCCACGCCGTCACCCAGCAGCGCCAGTTCCAGAACGGCTTTCGCGCCCTTGCGCAGGCCGCGCTTGCCCGGGAACTTGGTCAGGTCGAAGAAGTCGGCGACGGTCTTCGGGCCTTCCGGGAACTTGGTGGTGTCATAGGCAAAGACGTTCGCCCAGATGTCGGTCGCAACGCCGCACTCGGTGATCGCGCCGGGGAAGAAGTCGTCCACAGCGGCGGTGCCATCGGCGCCGGGCTTGACGGTGGCCGGGTCGATCGGCTCCAGCACGCCTTCGTCGCACAGACGCACGGCGTCGGCATATTCGACGGAAGCCACGTCAACGGTGACGTTGCCGGCTTCGACCATGGCCTTGAGTGCCGGAGCGGGGTTGTCGCTGTCGACCATGACGGCGGCGTTGCCGGTGGCGGCAGCCCAGGGCTTCACATGGGCTTCGGTCTGGGCTTCGCCATAGGCGCCGCCCCAGGACATCACGGTGACGTCAGCGTTTGCCGCGAAGGCAAGGCTGGTCAGCGCGGTGGTCAAAACGAGAAGTTTCTTCATTCTTTGCTCCCAGTTGGTCTTCAGTTGAAATTTTCCGCCCCTCTGCAGAACGGGCGGCGGCCTTTTTTGGCCTTACATCGGATCAAGCGCGCGGGCGTCCTGCGGATGCCAGCCCACCTTGATCTTCTGTCCGGGGTCGAGGCGGGTCTGCCCCAGCGTGTTGCGCATCTTCATGACAAAGCCATCGGCCCCGGCCACGCGCAGGACCACGCGCAGGATGTCGCCCATGTAGATGATCTCGCGCACTTCGGCGTCGATCATATGGGCGCCCTCGGGCATCATCTCGGCCTTGAACTCCACCCGTTCCGGGCGGATCGACACCAGCGTCTTGCCGCCCTTTTCCTTGGCGTTGACGGCAGTTGCGTCAATCAGCTCGCCGGTGGCCAGACGCACCAGCGCCTTGTCGCCGGTCAGCTCCTCGATCACGCCGGGCAGCTTGTTGTTCTCGCCGATGAACTGGGCGACGAAGCTGTTTTCCGGACGCTCGTAAAGATCGGCGGGCGGGGCAAGCTGCTGGATGCGGCCGTCGTTGAACACCGCAACCCGGTCCGACATGGTCAGCGCTTCGCCCTGGTCATGGGTCACATAGACCACGGTGATGCCAAGCGTTTCATGCAGGTGCTTGATCTCGAACTGCATGTGTTCACGCAGCTGCTTGTCAAGCGCGCCAAGCGGTTCATCCATGAGAACCAGCTTGGGATCGAACACCAGCGCGCGGGCCAGGGCGATACGCTGCTGCTGGCCACCCGAAAGCTGGGCCGGGCGGCGATTGATGAAATTGCCCATCTGCACCATGTCGAGGGCGCGCTTGACCTTGGTCTCGCGCTCGTCCTTGCCCATGCCGCGGACTTCCAGCGGGAAGGCAAGGTTCTCGCCCACCGTCATATGCGGAAACAGCGCATAGTTCTGGAACACCATGCCGATGCCGCGCTTGTGCGGCGGCACCTGGTTGATCGGCTTGCCGTCAAGGCGGATCTCGCCATGCGTGGCGGTTTCAAACCCCGCCAGCATCATGAGGCAGGTTGTCTTCCCCGAGCCGGACGGACCAAGCATCGTAAGGAACTCGCCCTTGCCGATCGAAAGGTTCAGGTCCTTTACGACGAGGCTGACCCCGTCATAGCTTTTCTGAACATGCTCAAATGCGACGAAAGCGTCGTTCTGGCTGGTCATCCCAGTCAATCTCCCCGTCTGTCCGGCAGCTGCCCTGCGCTTGTCTTGCTTCGACTTAAGCCAATGCAGGTGTCGTTTGCAATCAACTATTCGTCGCCTTTCAGCATGCACGTCGATTGCGGGATGATCGGGCATTTTACGCCCCATTTGTCGCGCAGAACGGCATATGAAAAACCCAAGCGCAGGAGAATCGACTGTAGCCTTGTCATTTTCAGCCACCGGAAACTCTGCTTCCTGACGGGAATTGACCGGTCGGAAAAAAACGATTCCCTGACGCAAACGGCATGCGCCGCGGTCAGACCGGCCAAGCCCGTGGTGAAGCGAAGGGCAGAAGTCGCTGCACGCAGGGGCCGCATGGACCGTCTGATCGCCGGACAGGGGGGCGGTGCCGATCCCGCCTTGCCGCTTCCGCAGGCGGCGGCGGGCCGGCACGGGTTGGCGCAATGCAGACAGGCCGCGGCAAGCGCGGCAACTTTACGTCGAATTTTCAGGAGTTTGGCTGACCCGAAGGCGAAGGATCAAACCCGAGGCCGATTGGTGCGGATGAAAAGACTCGAACTTTCACTCCGGTTAAGGAACAGCGACCTCAACGCTGCGCGTCTACCAATTCCGCCACATCCGCACTGATCTGGCCTCGGGTGAAGCGGTGTTTAGCTGCAAGGGTCGGGGATGAAAAGGGGGATTCTGCAACTTCTTGCCGCGCCCGCGTTGCATTCCGCTGTCGCGCGCGGCATCTCTGGCGGGCGCAGGCCGGGAGGGTGGCATGGATCAGGTGGAATGGACGACACTGCCGGGCCTGTCGGATTATGCCGAGACCCTTGCAGCCATGGAGGCGCGCGTCGCCGCCATCCAGCACGGCCAGGCGCCCGAGGCGGTCTGGCTGCTGGAACACCCGCCGCTCTACACCGCTGGCACCTCGGCCAAGCCCGCCGACCTGGTGCAGCCGGACCGGTTCCCGGTGCATCCGGTCGGCCGCGGCGGGCAATACACCTATCACGGGCCGGGCCAGCGGGTCGTCTATGTCATGCTGGATGTCAGCCGCCGCGAAAAGGATGTGCGCTGTTTCGTGCGACATCTGGAGAACTGGGTGATCGCGGCTCTGGCCGAGTTCAACGTGCGCGGCGAGATTCGGCCCGGCCGCGTCGGCGTCTGGGTCACCCGCCCGGAGAAGCCCCGCCTGCCCGACGGCACGCCGGCCGAGGACAAGATCGCCGCCATCGGCATCAAGCTGCGCCGCTGGATCAGCTTTCACGGCATCTCGATCAATGTCGAACCCGACCTGTCGCACTTCTCGGGCATCGTGCCCTGCGGCATCCGCGACCACGGCGTGACCAGCCTTGTCGATCTTGGCCTGCCGGTGACGATGGCCGATCTGGACATCGCGCTGCGCAAGACCTTCGAGCAAGCGATGACCGCAAGCTGCCCGGTCTGAGACCCGCGCGCCCCCTTGGAACACCGGATCGCGGTTAGGTAGCGGCGGCGGCAGTTCAAGAACGTTTTCCCGGATTCCGGCTCAAGACTTCGTGTTTTTCGATCACTTATTTGCGTTTACGCACGCATGAACCTCACATGTGCATTTTCGCGCATCAATGCACATTGAAGCGCCCGGTTCCGACTGCCACATCAGCCTCATGATCGAACGCAGATCAGCATCGGATGCCGCAACAGACAGCGGCCCTACAGACAAAAGGAAGAAAGACATGAAATCGTTTCTGACCGCCACCGCCCTGTCGCTTCTGGCCGTGACCGCCGCCCAAGCCTCGGGCAATGCCGCGCCGACCGGCGTCGAGTTGCGCCCGGTCGAACTGACCAACGCCCGCGACATCGCCGACAACGGGTCCTCCAGCATCACCGTCACCATTGGCGCCCCGAAGGAAGTTTCGGCCACCCTGCTGCCGCCGCGGGACCGCGTCGAGGCGGGCTACAAGGCCGACAGCACCGTGACCCTCTCGGCCTTCCCCGGCGCCCCGACCGCCGTCCACAGCCGCCACTGACCGGCCCTGCCGTAAAAGCTGCGACGCCCGCCCCTCCGGCGGGCGTCCTGCATTTCCGGGGTTGCCACGCGCGCCCGTCCTGCGACACAGCTTGCTATTGCATAACATGCGGCCAAAATCCATGTTCGGCGACAGGGACGCGACCTGATACCCAACCCTTACGAGGACATCATGACCAAGTTCACGCTTCTGACGGCCATCAGTGCCCTGATGCTGGCAAGCCCGGTGCTGGCAGCCGACCCTGCTGCCGGAGAAGCCGAGTTCAAGAAATGCAAGGCCTGCCATTCGCTTGTGGCCTCTGACGGCACCGAAGTGGTGAAGGGCGGCAAGACCGGCCCGAACCTTGGCGGTGTGATCGGCCGCCCGGTGGCCTCGATTGCCGACTTCAAATACGGCGATTCGATTCTGGCCGTGGGTGCCACCGGCGCCGTCTGGGACGAGGCCGCGCTGGCCGCCTATGTCACCGATCCTTCCGCCTGGTTGCAGGAAAAGACCGGCGATGCCGCGGCCAAGTCGAAGATGTCCTTCAAACTTTCGGCCGGCGCCGAGGACATGGCCGCCTATCTCGCGACCATCAAGTAAGCCCCTGCCCCTCCGGACCTCGCCGCGCCCTGCCGACGCGAAACCGAAGGTACCCGAGGAGGATGGCACAGACCCTGGAAGGCGGCCTCGCGGGCCGCCTTTTTCCATGCGCGGCGCCCGCCCGGCTGCGACATGATTTCTTGATCTGCATCAAACTCTTTGATTGCCGTTCCCCGGCCGCCGTTCTAAAGACTGCTTATAATGTGGCGGAAAGGCTTGGCCTTTGCGCTCCGACGGGAACACGAAATCGAACGCAAAATCGGGAGACGCCAATGGCAGACGCAGCCATGCATGGCCACGACCATGAACACCGCGGGTTCTTCACCCGCTGGTTCATGTCTACGAACCACAAGGACATCGGGATTCTCTATCTCTTCACCGGCGGTCTCGTCGGCCTGATCTCGGTCATCTTCACGCTCTACATGCGCATGGAGCTGATGAACCCCGGCGTGCAGTACATGTGCCAGGAAGGCGCGCGTTTCATCGCCTCGGCCGAGACCTGCACCCCGAACGGGCACCTGTGGAACGTGATGGTCACCTATCACGGCGTCCTGATGATGTTCTTCGTCGTGATCCCGGCGCTGTTCGGCGGCTTTGGCAACTATCTGATGCCGCTGCAGATCGGCGCGCCGGACATGGCCTTCCCGCGGATGAACAACCTGTCCTACTGGATGTATGTCGCCGGTGTCTCGCTGGGCGTGGCCTCGATGCTGTCGCCCGGTGGCAACGGCGATCTGACCTCGGGCATGGGGCCGGGCGCAGGCGTGGGCTGGGTGCTTTACCCGCCGCTGACCACTACGGCCGAAGGCGGCTATGCGATGGACTTGGCGATCTTCGCCGTCCACCTGTCGGGCGCTTCGTCGATCCTTGGCGCGATCAACATGATCACCACCTTCCTGAACATGCGCACCCCCGGCATGACCCTGCACAAGGTGCCGCTGTTCGGCTGGTCGATCTTCGTCACCTCGTGGCTGATCCTCTTGTCGCTGCCGGTTCTGGCGGGCGCGATCACCATGCTGCTGACCGACCGCAACTTCGGCACCACCTTCTTCACGCCCTCGGGCGGCGGCGACCCGGTGCTGTACCAGCATATCCTGTGGTTCTTCGGCCACCCGGAAGTCTACATCATCGTCATCCCGGCCTTCGGCATCATCAGCCAGGTCATCTCGACCTTCTCGCGCAAGCCGATCTTCGGCTACCTGCCGATGGTCTACGCGATGGTTGCCATCGGGGTTCTGGGCTTCGTCGTCTGGGCGCACCACATGTACACCGCCGGCATGTCGCTGACCCAGCAGTCCTATTTCATGCTGGCCACCATGGTCATCGCGGTGCCGACCGGCATCAAGGTGTTCTCGTGGATCGCGACCATGTGGGGCGGTTCGATCAGCTTTGAAACCCCGATGCTCTGGGCGTTCGGCTTCCTGTTCCTGTTCACCGTCGGTGGCGTGACCGGGATCGTGCTGTCGCAGGCTCCGGTCGACCGCGCTTACCATGACACCTATTACGTCGTGGCGCACTTCCACTATGTGATGTCGCTTGGCGCCGTGTTCGGCATCTTCGCCGGCATCTACTTCTGGATCGGCAAGTTCTCGGGCAAGCAATATCCGGAATGGGCGGGCAAGCTGCACTTCTGGGCCATGTTCATCGGCTCGAACCTGACCTTCTTCCCGCAGCACTTCCTGGGCCGTCAGGGCATGCCGCGCCGCTACATCGACTATCCCGAGGCCTTTGCCTACTGGAACTGGTTCTCGTCGATCGGCGCGATGATCTCTTTCGCCTCGTTCATCTTCTTCATCGGCATCGTGTTCTACACCCTGCTCTGGGGCCGCAAAGTGACCCAGAACAACTACTGGAACGAACACGCCGACACGCTGGAATGGACCCTGCCCTGCCCGCCGCCCGAACACACGTTCGAGCAGCTGCCGAAGCGCGAGGACTGGGACAAGGCCCACGCCCACTAAGGCGATGGCGGGGCAGGCCCCCGCGCCCCGAAGAAACCGCAAAGGCCCCGAGGGAAACCTCGGGGCCTTTTGCCTTGCCAAGGCTCACTCCGGCGGGAAGTCCCAAAGCGCCGCCTCGCCGACCTCCACCGAATTGCCAGCCGGATCGCGCACATAGACCGATTGCGCGCCGTTGGGCCAGGTATGGTAGCGCTCGACCGCCAGCCCCAGCGCGGCAAAATGGTTTCCCCAGGCCGCGACTTCAGTGCGGTCCCTGACGCGAAAGCAGAAATGCCCGGCGCCCTCGGTGCCATGGCGGGGAATCACCGTGCCTGGCCCGGCCTCGCGGGATTTCTCGGGGTTGAACACCAGCAACATCTGCCGGCCGCAGCGGAAGAAGGCCCAACGCTCGGGCACCTTGCTGACCAGATCCAGCCCGAACACATCGCGATAAAAGGCCTCTGCCGCGTCCACGTCCCGCGCGTAGATCACGGTTTCCAGAATGCCCTGCGTGGCCTTCATGCGCCCGCCCCCATGGATGCCGTCGCGTCCCGAGCCTGTCGTCGCCCCTCAGCCTGCGCCTGCCCTTGCGAAATGTAAATCCGCACGCCCCGCGCCTTTGCCTTTTGCCACCGCCGCGATAGGTTTGCGCCATGCCCTATGAATGGCTTCCCCCCGACGGCGACACCTGCCGCCTGCAACTCTGGCCCTACCGCAGCCTGCCCCGCCGCGGCATGGTGTGGTTTCTTGGCGGAACCGCACTGTGCATCGGCGTGCCGCTGCTGGGGCTGCTCGGCTCGCCCGTGCTGTGGGGGCTCTTGCCCTTTCTCGTGGCGACCATCGCCGCGATCTGGTGGGCGCTGGAGCGCAGCTTCAGCGATGCCGAGATCGTCGAGGACCTGACGCTGCGGCCCGGGCTTGTGACGCTGACCCGGCATGGACCAAAGGGCAGACGTCAGGACTGGCAGGCCAATCCGCATTGGGTGCGGCTAACCCTCTACGCCACCGACGGCCCGGTGCCGCAATACCTGACCCTGACGGGCGAAGGCCGCGAAGTCGAACTGGGCGCCTTCCTGAGCGAAGCTGAACGCACCAGCCTGCGCGGCGAGCTTGCCGCCGCGCTTGCCGATCTGCGCCGGGCCGGGCCGGACCCGGCCTGAGCCCCCTATTGCACCGGAACCATCAGGTGAGCATAGGGCGTTCCCGGCCACATCACATAGGGACGCGCGGTATCCGGATCCTCTGTGTCGGGATAGCCCGCCATCAGCCCTGTCGCGTTCACGATCATCACATGCGGGCCGGTCGTCACCCAGTGATTGCCATCGGCCGGGCCGGTGGCATAGGGATCGGTGTTGCTGCTGTCGCTGCCGCCGGCCAGCATGTACATGAACCCGACCTTGCCCTGCGGCGGATCGGTCTTGCCCATCCAGGCCCCGGCCCATTCCATTGCGTTCGCGTCGCCGCACATCGGATCGTTGCCGGGCGAGCCGGGATTGTCGGCCATGCACCACCAGCCGTTCTTGCCCTCGCGCAGGGTAATCATCGCGCCGGCTTCGTCAAAACCGTAGACGGTGGCCTCCGCCGAAACAGCGGCCGGGGCGGCGGTAACAGCGTTGTTGATCGCATCTTCGGCGCTCTGCCCATAGGCCGGGTGGGCCAAGCCCCCCGCGACGCAAAGCGCAACACACGTCACTCGAAGTGTCATGATCAGCCTCCCATTTGACATGACAGGCTCCGTCGTGACCGCCCGCAGGCGTCGGCGTTTCGGAAAGGGTTGGTCGGGCTGTCCTGACACGGGCAAGTCCGCCACCCGCAGCGAAGGTGGCCGATACTGGCACAAAGACGACGGAGACCCCAAATGCGCCCCCGACTGAAAACCTCAGGGACACCGCCGGATCATAGCACAAAGGCCGGCCGCTCGCCACAGATTTGGCTGCGGCGCGGGGTCAGGCGCCCCCCGTGCCGGCACCTGGCATCAGCCCAGCCGGTCCTTGATACGCGGCCCGACCGCGCCGAAATCCATCTGGCCGGTGTATTTCGCCTTCAGCACGCCCATCACCTTGCCCATGTCGCGGATCGAGCTTGCCCCGACCTCGGCTACGGCGGCGGCAATCGCGGCCTCCACTTCGGCCGCATCCAGCTGGCGCGGCAGGAACTCTTCGATGACCTTGATTTCGGCCTGTTCCTTTTCTGCCAGTTCCAGCCGCCCGCCCTCTTCATAGGCGCGCGCCGATTCCTGGCGCTGCTTCACCATGCGGCCAAGCACCGCGAGAATATCGGCCTCGGCGATCTCTTCCGGCCCGCCGTCGCCGCGGCTGGCGATGTCGCGGTCCTTGATGGCGGCATTGACAAGCCGCAGCGTCGACAGACGGTCGGCCGCCTTGGCCTTCATCGCCTCTTTCAGGGCGGTTTGCAGCTGGTCGCGCAGAGACATCGGTGTTCCATCCCCATGGAATTCAAAGTCCGCGCACCATATCGTGAAGGCGGGCGCAGCGCAACCAGCCTGAATTTCCACAACGCATTGATATTCATGCAAAATTCCTTTTCCCGCAAAGCCTTGACCCCGGCCCGCTTGGCCCTTAGGTTCCGGCAAATTTGCCTGAAGGGAGTCGCCGCCATGCCCACCCCGTCCAACAGCCCCCAGAAACCCACGGCCTGCATCGCATTGGCCGATGGCTCGGTATTCTATGGCCGCGGCTTTGGCGCGACCGGCGAGACGGTGGCGGAACTGGTGTTCAACACCGCGATGACCGGCTATCAGGAGATCATGACCGACCCCAGCTATGCAGGCCAGGTCGTGACCTTCACCTTCCCCCATATCGGCAACACCGGCACCACCGACGAGGATGACGAAACCGCCGATCCCGTCGCCGCCGGCATGGTGGTGAAATGGGATCCGACAGAGCCGTCCAACTGGCGCGCAACGCAGGATCTGGAGGGCTGGCTGGCCCGGAAAGGCCGCATCGGCGTCGGCGGCGTCGACACCCGCCGGCTGACCCGCGCCATTCGCCAGCAGGGTGCGCCGCATGTGGCGCTGGCCCACAGCCCCGACGGCAAGTTCGACCTTGAGGCGCTGGTCGCCAAGGCCCGCGCCTGGAAAGGCCTTGTCGGGCTTGATCTGGCCAAGGAAGTCTCCTGCAGCCAGTCCTATGTCTGGGACGAGATGCGCTGGGCCTGGCCCGAGGGGTACTCCCGGCGCAGCGGCCCCGGCTTCAAGGTGGTGGCCGTCGATTATGGCGCCAAGCGCAACATCCTGCGCTGCCTTGCGTCGGTCGGCTGCGACGTGGTGGTGTTGCCCGCCACCGCCACCGCCGAAGAGGTGTTGGCGCACAAGCCCGAGGGCGTGTTCCTGTCGAACGGCCCGGGCGACCCGGCCGCGACCGGCGAATATGCCGTGCCGATGATCCAGGGCGTGCTGCAGGCCGATCTGCCCTTGTTCGGCATCTGTCTTGGCCATCAGATGCTGGCGCTGGCGCTTGGCGCCCAGACCCGCAAGATGAGCCACGGCCACCATGGAGCAAACCATCCGGTCAAGGACGTGACCACGGGCAAGGTGGAAATCACCTCGATGAACCATGGCTTTACAGTCGACACCGCCACGCTGCCGGCGGGTGTGATCGAAACCCATGTCTCGCTGTTCGATGGTACGAATTGCGGGATCGCGGTCGAAGGCAAGCCGATCTATTCGGTGCAGCACCACCCCGAGGCGTCGCCCGGCCCGCAGGACAGCTTCTATCTGTTCGAACGCTTTGCCGAGGCGATGCGCGCGCGCCGCGCGGCCTGAGCGGCCGATCCTGCGCTGATCGGCATTAACCTGCCATTAACCCTTCTTGCCCAGAGTGATCTGGCGTGAAGGAGGGTTCATGGCCAGCGTCATCGCCTTGCGGCCTGCGGTCACTGACCCCGCCCAACCACCCTCGCGGGCGGATGCCTTGGCGCAGGCTCTTCTGGCCGACGCGCAGGTTGCGCCCCATGCCATGATCGAGGCGCTGCGCCTGCATCGCGCGCGCGGCGGGCGCTTTGCCGATCTTCTTCTGGCGCGCGGGCTGGTGGCAGAGGACGCGCTGTTCCGGGCCATGGCGCAGGTGTGGCAGGTCGCGCTGCTCGACACTGCCTCGCTGCGCCCTGATGCCCGGCTGATCGACGCCTTCGGTGCAGTCGATTGCATGGCGTTGCACGTCCTGCCCTGCCGCGTGGTGGGGGGCGGCACGCTGGTCGCCACTGCGTACCCGGAAGATTTCCACCGCCACCGCCCGCGGCTGGAGGCGCTTTTCGGCCCGGTCCTGATGGTCCTTGCCCCGCGCGCCGTGATCGAGGCGGCCCTTCTCGGGGCCCGCGGCGCCGGTCTTGCCCGGCTTGCCGAAACCCGTGTGGCGCTGCCCGACAGTTGCCGCAGCTATCGCGCCGATGCCTACCGGCTGCCGGCGGCGTTGCTTGCGCTGCTCCTGACGCTGGCCGCCGTTTCATGGCCCGCCCAGGCGTCGCTGGCGGTCACACTTCTTGCGCTGCTGTCCGGCATGGCCTTTACCGGGCTGAAGATGGCAGCCCTTGTCGGCGCGCTGCGCCACCGTGCCGAGCCGCCGGCCCCGCTGATTGCGCGCCTGCCCATCGTTTCGGTCATGGTGGCGCTTTACCGCGAGGCGAACATTGCCCCCCGGCTGGTCAAGCGTCTGGGAAAACTGGACTATCCGCAAGAGCTGCTGGATGTGCTGCTGGTGGTCGAGGCCGATGACCAGCTGACCCGCGCCGCGCTCGACCGGGCCGAGTTGCCGGGCTGGATGCGGGTTGTGGTGGTGCCGGATGGCACGGTGAAAACCAAGCCGCGGGCGCTGAACTTTGCGCTCGACCATTGCCGGGGCAGCATTGTCGGGGTCTACGACGCCGAAGATGCGCCCGAGCCCGACCAGATCCGCAGGGTCGTTGACCGGTTCCACTCCCGCGGGCCGGATCTGGCCTGCCTGCAAGGCCGGCTTGATTTCTACAATCCGCGCGTCAACTGGTTCTCGCGCTGTTTCACCATCGAATATGCCGCGTGGTTCCGGCTTTTGTTGCCGGGGATCGAGCGGCTGGGGCTGGCGGTGCCTTTGGGCGGCACCACGCTGTTCTTTCGCCGGGCGGTGCTGGAAAGCCTTGGCCGCTGGGACGCGCACAATGTCACCGAGGATGCCGATCTTGGCATGCGGATCGCCCGGCGCGGCTATCGGACGGAACTTCTCGACACCACCACCTATGAAGAGGCCAATTGCCGGCCGCGCTCCTGGGTCAAGCAACGCTCACGCTGGATCAAGGGCTTCATGATGACATGGCTGACCCATATGCGAGATCCGCGGCTGCTGTGGCGCGAGCTGGGGCCGCGCAAGTTTCTGGGTTTTCAGCTTCTGCTCGCCGGATCGGTGCTGCACGCGCTGCTGGCGCCCGTGCTGTGGAGCTTCTGGCTCTTGCCCTTTGGCCTGCCCCACCCGGTGGTGGCGATCCTGCCCGACGCGGCCTTCACCGCGCTGTTGTCGGGTTTCCTGCTGATCGAGGCCAGCCTGATCGCCTTTGGCATCGCAGGGCTGGCGCGCACTGGGCACCGGTTGTCGCCGCTCTGGGTGCCGACGATGGTGTTTTACTACCCGCTCGCCACCCTTGCCGCCTACAAGGCCGCCTGGGAAATGCTGGTCCAGCCGTTCTACTGGGACAAGACCGCGCATGGCGAGTTCGACCAGATGGGTTAGCGGGTCCTCAACTCGCCCGCGTCCACCCGCAGGCGGGTCTCGAAAGCCTTGGAAATATGGGATTTCAGCGCCTGATAGGCCGCCTCGCCGTCATGGGCTTCGATGGCGCTGACGATCTGGTCATGCTCGCCCAAGGCCACCTCGTCGCGGCCTTCGGCGGCAAAGGAGGTGTTGGCCATCAGCGCCATAGACCGATGCACAAGGTCCAGTTGCTGCACGAGAAAGCGGTTGTGGCTGGCCAGATGGATCAGCCGGTGGAACCGCTTGTTGGCACGCGAAAGCGCACGGGGGTCGCCGCCGATCAGGGCACGATCATCTTCGACCATGCCGCGCAGCACCCGGATTTCCTCATCCGTGGCATGACGGGCCGCCAGCCGCGCCGCCAACCCCTCCAGCTCGGTCCGCACGGTGTAAAGCTCGGCCAGTTGATTATGGTCCAGCGAGGCCACGATCAGGCTGCGGCCGTCGCGCGTCAGCATGCCTTGGGTTTCCAGCCGCTGCAGCGCCTCGCGCACCGGCGTGCGACTGACCCCCAGGCGTTCGGCCAGTTCCGATTCGACCAGCCGGTCGCCGGGTTTGAAATCCCCGCGCTCGATGGCCTCAAGGATCAGCGTGTAGGCGTCTTTCTGCACAGGCAGCCCTCCAGTTCCGGGGGGCGACACTAGCGGCTTTCGCGCGGCAATCAACCCGGCCAATTGCCGCCCCCAATTGCCGCCCCTTCCGGCCCGCGCTAGGATGCAGCCATGGCCAGGCAACAATTCCACCACGTCACCACCTGGGTCTTCGACCTGGACAACACGCTTTACCCGCCGCGCTACCGGCTTTTCGACCAGATCGAGGTGCGGATGACCAACTGGGTCATGGCCGCGCTGAAGGTCAGCCGGGACGAGGCCAACCGCCTGCGCCAACATTATTGGCAAAGCTACGGCACCACCCTTGCCGGGCTGATGCGCGAACATGGCATCGACCCCGGCCCCTATCTGGCCGATGTGCATGACATCGACTTCGGCCTTCTGCCGCGCGACCCCGACCTTGCCGCCCGCCTCAAGGATCTGCCCGGCCGCCGCATCGTCTATACCAATGCTTGCGAGCCCTATGCCGTGAAGGTGCTGGAGGCGCGCGGGCTGTCGGGCCTGTTTGACGCGATCTATGGTGTCGAGCATGCGGGCTTTCACCCCAAGCCGGACCGCGCCGCCTTTGACACCGTCTTTGCGCTGGACGGGCTTGACCCCGCCCGCGCCGCGATGTTCGAGGATGACGCGCGCAACCTGATGGTGCCGCACATTCTGGGGATGCGCACCGTGCATGTCGCCCCTGCCCCCGCGCCGGACGATCACATCCATCACCACACCGACGATCTGGCCGCCTTCCTTGCCACCCTGACAACATGACGCAGGCCAAAGCCCCGCCTGCGGCAATCTGCGCGCTGTAAGCTGGATCTGAAAAGCACCATTTGACGGACACCATAACCGGAGTCCCAGATGTCTGTTTCCTCGACCCATCCCCGCCCGCTGCCGCTGATCGGCTGGATCGCCCGCGACATCGGCCGCGACGTGAACATCGTCTTCTACCTGCTGGCCATTGCGCTGACCGTGCTGGTGCTGGCGGTCAAGACCTGGGGGCTGGTCGCCCTGACGATGGCCGCCCTGCCGATGGTGCCGGTGATGTTCACCTTCTTCGTCTGGATTTCACTGCCCTGAGCAAGCTGCGGGCGGGATCGCGCCGTCATAGCTTGATGTCGTAGGTCGCCCATCTGGTCTTTTCCGCCACCCGGTCATACAGCGCGCGGGCGCGATAATTGTCCTCGGCGGTGATCCAGCGGATGACGGTCCAGCCCAGTTTGCGCCCCTCATCCGCGATGGCGGCGATCAGGGCGTCGGCGGCACCGGAGCCGCGCGCCGCGGGATCGACGAAAAGATCATCCAGAAACCCGCCGGTCGAGGCCGACAGCGGGCGCGCGAAGGGACGGAAATGGGCAAGGCCGATGAGGCGGCCCTGATGCTCGGCTACAAGGCCCCGGGTCTGGTGCGAGGGGTCGAACAGCCAGGTCCAGACGGTTGCGCGCATTTCGGGGGTCTGGGCCACCTTGTAGAAGGCGGCATAGCCGGCATAAAGCCGTTCCCAGTCCGGGCGGTCGGCGGCAACGGGGGGGCGGATCAGCATGGGTAAAGTCCCTTTTCCCCGCACTCTGTCCTTGCGCTTGCAGGCGGGCCAGTGCCAGTTTCGCGAGGCCGATAGGGCCATCGGGGGCGTTCCATGCGGCTTTTGTCCTTCAACATCCAATACGGTTTCGGCGCGGACGGGGTCTATGACCTGACCCGCGCGGCGCAGGTCATCGCGGCGGCCGACATCGCCTGCTTGCAAGAGGTGGACCGTCACTGGTCGCGCAGCGGGTTTGACGATCAGCCTGCGCGACTGGAGGCGTTGTTGCCCGACCGTTACACCGTCTTCGGGCCGGGGTTTGACATGGACGCCTCGCGGATCGAGGGCGGCCGCGTGGTCAACCGCCGCCGCCAGTTCGGCCCGATGATCGTCTCGCGCTGGAAGATCCTGTGGAGCCGCCTGCACCTCTTGCCGCTGGCGGCGATGATCGAGCCGATCAACACGCAGACCTGCGCGCTGGAGGCCTGCATTGCCGCGCCCTGCGGTCCCTTGCGTGTGGTTTCGGTGCATCTGGCGCATGTCGGAGTGGCCGAACGTCTGGCGCAGATCGCGGCGCTGCGGGCCGCGTTGCCGACGGTTGGCCCCTGGTCGGGCACCGATGACGAGCCGGCGCGAAACTGGACCGAGGGACAGGACGAGCCGCCCTGCCCGGCACCAATGCTCTGGATGGGGGATTTCAACTGCGAACCCGGCAGCGCCGAATACCGCGCCATTGTCGGCGAGACCCCCTACCACCCCGGCGCGCGCTATCGCGGGGCGATGGTGGATGCCGCGGCGGGTCTGGGTCTGCACAGTCATGAAAAGATCATCGCCGGCGCGCTGCGGCGCCGGCAGCTTGACCATATCTTCCTCGACGCCGCGCTGGCGCCGCGCCTGACGCGGGTCTGGACCGAGACGGACTGCCCGGCCTCGGACCACTTTCCACTCTGGGCCGTGATCGACCTTTAGGCGCCGCGCGCCGGTCTGGCGGCGGGAGCCTCCGGCGGGGATATTTATGTCCAGCATGAAAGGCCTTGCGGGGCGGGGTTGACTTCCCCGCGCGGCACGGGGTTGATGCGGCAGTATTCCCTGGCGGCCCGATGAGCAGTTCCGGCGATCCTCTGTCCACACTCCCTCCCGATCTCGGCGATGCCGAGGTATCGGCGCTGCTGGCGCGGCATTACGGTCTTGCCGGGCCGTTGCGGCGGCTGACCTCGGAGCGCGACCTGAACCTGCGGCTGGAAGCCGGGGGGCGGCGCTATGTGGTGAAATTCGCCAACCGGGCCGAGCCACGGGCGGTGACGGACTTCCAGACTGCAGCGCTGATGCATCTGGAGGGCAAGGGGTTGCCTGTGCCGCAGGTGATCCGTTCGACAGCTGGCGCAAGCGAGATCGAGACGCCGGATGGCCTGCTGCGGGTGCTGACCTATCTTGAGGGCATGCCGTTGCACATGGCGCCGAGGACAGCAGCCCAGCGCGGCGCGGCGGGGGCCATGGCGGCGCGGATTTCGTTGGGTCTGCAAGGGTTTGACCATCCGGGCGCCGATCATGCGCTGCAATGGGACATCCGGCGGGCAAGCGCGCTGCGGCCGTTGCTGCCCCATGTGCCGGACGATCTGCGCGGGCTTTGCAGCGCGACGCTGGACCGTTTCGACGCCGAGGTCTTTCCCCGGCTGGCCGATTGCCGCTGGCAGGTGGTGCATAACGACCTGAACCCGCACAACGTGCTGGTGGACGCGACCGACCCCGACCGCATTACGGGGGTGCTGGATTTCGGCGACATGGTGCGCACGCCTTTGGTCTGCGATCTGGGGGTGGCGGCGTCATATCAGATTGACCCGCGGGCCCCGTTGGACAGCCTTGTGGCGTTCACCGCCGCCTATCACCGCCTCCTGCCGCTGACCGCGCCGGAGCTGGGTCTGGTCGCCGATCTCACCGCCGTGCGGATGCTGACGACGCTGTGCATCACCTCGTGGCGCGCGGCGAAATACCCCGAGAATGCCGCCTATATCCTGCGGAATTTCCCCTCAGCCCGCGCGGGGCTGCTGGCGCTTGCCGCCCTGCCCCGCGACGATGTGACAAGGGCGCTGTCGCGCGCCTGCCCGATGGAGTGACCAATGTCCGACGCTGCCCAGATGCCCGGCACCATGCCCAACGCCTATGTCGCGGGCAAAGGCAATCTTTCTGAAGCCGATCAGGCGCTTGTGGCGCGGCGGGCGCAGGCCCTGGGCCCGGCCTACCGGCTGTTCTATGAAACTCCGGTGCATCTGGTGCGGGGCGAGGGCGTCTGGCTTTATGACACGGCAGGCAAGGCCTATCTCGACACCTACAACAATGTCGCCTCGGTCGGGCATTGCCACCCGCATGTGGTGGCGGCGATGGCGCGGCAGGCGGGGGTGTTTGCCAGCCATACCCGCTATCTGCACGAGGGGGTGCTGAGCTATGCCGAGCGGCTTCTGGCGCATTTTCCGGCCGCGCTTGCCCATGTGATGTTCACCTGCACCGGGTCGGAGGCCAATGATCTGGCGTTCCGCATCGCCCGCGCCCATACTGGCGGGACGGGATTCATCGTGACGGAAAACGCTTATCACGGTGTGACTTATGCGATTGCGGGCATGTCGCCGTCGCTGGGATCTGGGGTGGATCTGGGCGCGGATGTGCGGGTGGTTCCGGCGCCGGACACCGGGCCGGAGGCGGGCGCGCGGTTTGCCGCCGGAGTGCAGGCGGCGATTGCCGATCTGCAGCGTCACGGGATCAGGCCGGCGGCGTTGATCGTGGATACGGTGTTTTCGTCAGACGGGGTCTACACCGATCCGGCGGGGTTCCTTGCCCCGGCGGTGGCGGCGATCCGCGCAGCCGGGGGCCTGTTCATCGCCGACGAGGTGCAGCCCGGTTTCGGCCGCACCGGCGCGGCGATGTGGGGGTTCCAGCGCCACGGACTGCTGCCGGACATGGTGTCGCTGGGCAAGCCGATGGGCAACGGCTATCCGGTCGCCGGGCTGGTGATGCAGCCGCGGGTGATCGAGGCTTTCGGGTCGAAGGCGCGGTATTTCAACACCTTCGGCGGCAATGCCGTGGCGGCAGCGACGGCGATGGCGGTGCTGGAAGTCATTGAAACCGAAGGGCTTATGGACAACTGCGCCAAGGTCGGGGCGGTCTTTGCCGAGGGGCTGCGCGGGCTGGCCAAGACCCATGCCGCCTTGGGCGAGTTGCGGGCGGCGGGGCTGTTTCTGGGGCAGGACATCGTCGATGCCGAGGGCCGTCCGGATGCTGCAAGGGCCGGACAGATCGTCAACCGGCTGCGCGAGGCCGGGGTGCTGATCTCGGCCACCGGGCCGAAGGGCCATGTGCTGAAGATCCGCCCGCCGATGGTGTTCAGCGCGGAAAACGTGGCCTGTTTCCTCGACAGGCTGGAAGGCGTGCTGAAACAGGGGTAATCGCCCGCGTTTCGCGGAAGCTCGGCGTCTGGCGGGCGCAGGATTGGCTGCCCACGGGTCGCCGGACCACCAAAGCCCCGGTTGAGCGCGCGGGCCGGGCCGGGTAGACTGGCGGCACAAGCGCCCGGCCTTTGCCGGGCCTGCTGCGAGGACGCCGCCATGCGAGAGCTTGTCCTGACAGAAGATCACGTCGCGCGGGCGACACGGGTCATTCCCGAAACTCCGGCCAGCACGATCTACACCCGCGCCGGTGACGCGGATTTTGCCCGGCGCACGGCGCGGGTGCTGGCCAGCCGGCCGAAAGGCCCGTTTCTGGTCTTCGCCTATGGCTCGCTCTTGTGGAACCCGACCTTCGAGTCGGTGGCCCGCCATGCCGCTGTCGCCCCGGGCTGGCACCGGCAGTTCTGCATCGAGATCTTCGGCTTTCGCGGCACGCCGGACGTGCCCGGCCTGATGATGGCACTGATGGCCGGAGGAAGCTGCAGCGGTGTGGCGCTGGAGGTGGCCGAGGCCGACGTGGGCGAGGTCGTGGACGGGCTCGTGCGCCGCGAGACGCCGATGGTCGACCATGAAGATGACTGGCGCTGGATCACAGTGGATACGCTGCGCGGCAAGGCCAATGCGCTGGTGTTCTGGGCCGGACCGACCGGGCCGGCCATTCGCCCGCGTCTGCCGCTGGAGACGGTGGCGCGGCAACTGGCGCTGGCCTGCGGCTATCGCGGCTCGGGCGCGGAATATCTGCGCAACACGGTCTTGTCGCTGGAGCAACACGGCATTCGCGACCGCAATCTGTGGTGCTTGCAGCGGCTGGTCGCGGCCGAGATCGACCGGCATTATCCGGCCGGCGCCGAAACGGGTTCGGGCCGGGCCGCCGGGGCTTAACTGTCCTGCCCGCCCTCGCCGGCGCGCTGGAACCACAGAATGATGGCCTCGCGCTCCTCGGATTCCATGAAACTCAGGTTTGCGGGCGGCATGGCGTGGGTGATGCCGGCCTGCAGGTAGATGCGGCGGGCCTCATGGGCGATCTGGGCGGGGGTTTCGAGGACGATGCCCTTCGGCGGCCAGGCAAGCCCGTCCCAGGACGGTTCGGCAGCGTGGCACATCGAACAGCGTCCCTGCACGATGCCGACCACATCATCAAAGCCCTGCGCCGAGGCATAGCGCAGGGCGGCCCCGTCCAGCGCGGCCTCCTGCGGCTGGGTGCGCAGGGCGGCGGTGGAAAGCCACGCGGTGAGAAGGAACAGCACGACCGTCAGGCCAAGCGTCCAATGCGGGTTGCCCTTGCGGGCGTGGCGGGAGTTGAACCAGTGCCGGATGGTGACGCCCATCAGGAACACGAGGCTGGCGATGACCCAGTTGTACTTGGTCGCAAACACCAGCGGGTAGTGGTTCGACAGCATCAGGAACACGACGGGCAAGGTCAGATAGTTGTTGTGGGTGGAGCGCTGCTTGGCGATCTTGCCGTATTTCGGATCAGGCGCCCGGCCGGCGATCAGGTCGGCCACCACCACGCGCTGATTGGGCATGATGATGAAGAACACATTGGCCGTCATGATGCTGGCGGTAAACGCCCCCAGATGCAGCATGGCGGCGCGGCCCGAAAAGACCTGCGTGTAAAACCACGCCATGCCGACAAGGACGACAAACAGCGCCGCCATCAGCGCCGTCTGGTTGGCGTTCACGAAACCCTTGCATAGCGTGTTGTAGGCCACCCAGCCGAAGGCGAGCGAGGCCATGGACAGCGCGATGGCCTGAACCTGCGACAGCTCCAGCACCGCCGGGTCGATCAGGTAGAACTCGGCCCCGAGGTAATAGACCAGCGCCAGCATGGCGAAACCGGAAAGCCAGGTCATGTAGCTTTCCCATTTGAACCAGACCAGGTGGTCGGGCATCTGGGCAGGCGCGACCAGATATTTCTGGATGTGGTAAAACCCGCCGCCATGGACCTGCCATTCCTCGCCATCGGCCCCGGACGCCAGATTGCGGTCACGATGCAACCCAAGGTCCAGCGCAATGAAATAGAAGGACGACCCGATCCAGGCGATGGCGGTGACGACATGCAGCCAGCGCACGGCCAGTTCCAGCCATTCGCCCAAGACCATCCAGTCATACATCGCCCTGCCCTCCCTGATGATGCGAAAGGCTATACCGGCAGACACCTTTCTGTTAATCCGGCAAATGGCAGATCACTTTCAAACAGTCCGCGAAAATCGGAGCCGGTGGCAATGTCCTATGTGAACAACATCCGCATGTTCGTGCGGGTTTTCGAGCTTGGCAGCATGTCGGCTGCGGCGCGCGACCAGCGCACCTCGCCCGCCGTCGCCTCGGCGCGGATTTCGGAACTGGAAAAGCATCTGGGGGTGCGGCTGTTCTCGCGCACCACGCGGTCCTTGCAACCCACGGAAAACGGCCGGATTTTCTATGAGGGCGCCCGCAAGGTGCTGGAGGCGATCGACGATGCCGAAGCCGCCGTGATGGATGTCACGCAAAACCCGCGCGGCACGATCTTTGTCTCGGCGCCCCTAGGGGTCGGTCGCCGCTTCATCGCGCCGCATGTGCCGGCCTTCAAGGATCTTTACCCGCAGATCGACGTGCGGCTGCGGCTGTCGGACCGGCTGATCGACGTCACGGCCGAGGGGCTGGACGTGGCCTTCCATCTGGGGGTGCTGGAGGATTCGACGCTGAAGGTGCGGCTGATCGCCGATTGCCCGCGCGTGCTGTGTGCCGCACCCGCCTATATTGCCCGGCGCGGCATGCCGGCCGACGGGGCGGCGCTGATCGGCGACAAGCATGACTGCCTGAACCTGCGCTTTCCCGGCGCCAAGGAATTCCAGTGGACCTTGCAGACCGCCGACGGGCCGCGGCGGTTCGAAATCTCGGGCCCGTTCGAAAGCGACGATGGCGATGTGCTGACCGGCTGGGCGCTGGACGGGCGCGGCATCGTGATGAAGCCGATCTTCGAGGTGGCGGGGCATTTGCGCTCGGGCGCGCTGGTGCCGGTGGCCACCGCAACGCCGCCCCTGCCGACGCAGCTTTCCAGCCTGTCGCAACATCGGCGGCTGAAAGACCCCAAGGTCAAGCTGTTCACCGATTTCATCGCCGGCCATATCCGCGAGGCCATCCGGCGGGAAAGCGATGGCGAGGCCGCCGCGCCAGCCTGAGCGCGGCAGCTCCCGGGTTCAGGCAAAGACGAAGTCCGAGGCGTCGATCGCCGTATGGGCCATGTTCCTGACCAGAATGACCACGTTGGCAAAGCTGACGCGGACATCGGCGCCGACATCCGCCACGCTGATATCGGCAAAGCTCGCCGCGCCCGAAGCGATCTCGAAGCGGTCGATGCCATCCTGGAAGTCACGCAGCGTGTCGCTGCCATCGCCGCGCGAGAAGAGGAACCGGTCGGCGCCGGTGCCGCCGAACAGATGGTCATTGCCGGTGCCGCCATCCAGCCGGTCCGCCCCGCCGTTGCCGATCAGCCGGTCGGCGCCGCCATTCGTGCTGATGCGGTTGTTGCCCGCGCTGCCGATCACGCGGTCGGCCCCGGCGCCGGTGGTGACATGCTCGATCGAACCCAGCGTGTCGGTGCCCATGCCGATTGCCGTGCCAAGGCGCAGGTTCACCTCCATGTCCTGCGCGGCGGAGGACAGGAACTCGGCCCGGTCCAGACCGTCACCGCCGGCCAACAGATCATTGCCCGCCCCGCCGTTCAGCAGGTCATCCCCGATGCCGCCAAACAGCCGGTCGGCCCCGAAGTCGCCATAGAGCCTGTCATTGCCGGACTGGCCCAGCAGGCTGTCATTGCCGGCATTGCCATAAAGCACATCGCCCGTGCCCATCCCCTGAGCCGTGTCATTGCCCGCCAGACCGAACCAGATGTCGCGCCGGGTGGTTCCGACAAAGCTGTCAGCGGCGGTGGTGCCAAAGCCCGAGGGCGTGCCGTCCTGCAGGAAGAATTGCCAGACCCCGGTGACGCCCAGATTGCCATCCTGACTGTCAAGGTTGAGCATCGCAGCCTGGCTGCCCGAGGACGGCAGCTCGAAATAGGTGCCGCCGAGCGTGAACCCGGCCCGTGCAACATTGCCCCCTAGCCCCCCCGTTCCCCCCGAGGAGTCGCCGGTCGTCCAGCTGACCGCGCTGTAGCGGAAGATGATCTCGACAGCCCCCGCGCCACGGTCGATCAGCTCCAGCTGGAACGTGTTCAGCAAGTCGGTATGCCCGTTGAAATATCCGACCTGATTCCAGGTAAAGGCGATGCTGTCGCGGCCGGGCTTGAAATCCCAGAACACCCCGTCGTTCACGCCGGGCACATCGACGCTGGTGTCCACATCGGCCCAATAGGGCGCGATGATGTTCAGCCCGGTGTTGCCGCCGATCACGCCCGGCGTGAAGGTCGACAGCGGAATGCCGAAACTGATGTTGCCGTTGTTGTTGAGATACAGCGAGGTGAAGGTCTGCCCGCCGATCACGATGCCGTCCTCGAAGATCGCCGCGATGTTGATGGCCGTCGACGAGCCGTCGTCACTGCGCGTCAGCATGTTGTCGCCAAAGGCGAGAGGATCGCTGCTGGAGACAGGGGTATAACCGGGTATCGCCATGAGTGCCGTTCCTCAAATGCCCGGCAGGCGGAGCAGGCAACCCGCAGCGCGCCCCTTGCGCGGTCGGGCCGCCCTGACCTTGACCGGGGTCAAAGGGACCAAATGAAAATTCAACGTCCAGCAGGCCGGGCCTCAGGTGCCACGCGGTTTGGCGCGCAGCGTCGGCTCGGCCTCAAGCGGGTCTTCGGGCCAGGGGTGGCGCGGATACTGGCCGCGCATGTCTTTCCTGACATCTGCATAGGATGTGCGCCAAAAGCCCGGAATGTCCAGTGTCACCTGAATCGGCTTCTGCCCCGGCGACAGCAGCGTGACACGCAGCGGCTTGCGGGCTTGCCCGACGGTCGGATGGGTGGCAACGCCGAACATTTCCTGCAGGCGGATCTCGATGGACGGATGATCGCCATCATAGTCGATCGGCACCTTGCGGCCGAGGGGCGTGGTGAAATGCGCCGGCACCAGACGGTCAAGCTCGGCCTGCTGGCCCCAGTCGAGGCGCGACAGGAGCGCATCGTGCAGATCGAGACTGCGGAGATCGGCCTCGGTGCGGGCTTTGCCGAGATAGGGCAGCAGCCAGTCCTCGGCCGTCGCCAGCAGTGCGTCGTCCCGGCAGTCGGGCCAGGCGTCGCCGCCGGCGCGGGCCAGTTCGATACGGGCGCGCAGGCGGCGGGCGGCGGGTGAGAAGGTCAGGCCGATCTGGCGCAGACCTTCCAGCGCGGCGCGCGCCAGCGCCTCGGGCGGGGCGTCGGGCCAGGGCTGGTCGGCCAGCACGAGCGCGCCAAAGCGTTCCTGCCGCCGTGCCAGCACCCGCCCCTCGCGACGCGACCATTCGCAGAGATCCTGCCAGCCGATCTGGTCGCCATGCACCGCCCGCAACTCGGGCTCGGAGATCGCAATGGCCTGCCGAACGGCCGCCTCGCGCGCGTCGCCGTCCAGATCGGTCGCCACGATCAGCCGCGCCCCGGCAAGGGGCGTGCCCGGCTCCATCGCCGCGCCCTTGCCGCCGGACAGCAGCCAGCGCGGCGCCTCGCCCTTGCGGCGCAAGCCGATGCGGTCGGGATAGGCAAGCGCGGCCATCTGCGCGGGTGACAGCGCCGCGGCGCCTTCGCGCGGCACTGCGCGGGCCAGCCGCCGTGCCTCCTCGCGGATGCGCTCCAATGCCGGGCGGGCGATCTGCCAGGGGGTTTCGGCTTCGAACTTCCGCAGATCGGCCAGCGCCCGCAGCCGCAGCGTCAGGTCCGGCGGCGCGGCCTTCAGCGGGTCGCGATCGGCCATCAGCGCGGCAAGGGGGGCGGCCTCGGGTCCGGCCAGCGCCAGCATGTGGCCAAGCCGGGGATGCAGCGGCAGCGCGGCAAGGCGGCGGCCGTGGGCGGTGATGCGGCCCTGTTCCAGCGCGCCCAGGCTGGCCAGCAGCGCCCGCGCCTCGGCCAGGGTGCCGGGATGCGGCGGGGTAAGGAACGGCAGATCCCCGCCCCCCCAAAGCGCCAGTTCCAGCGCGAGCGCCGTCAGATCGGCGGCTTCGATTTCGGCCGGGGGGAAGGCCTGCAAGCCGCCCTCCTCGCCCTTCGTCCAAAGCCGATAGCAGGTGCCGGTGGCCACCCGCCCGGCCCGGCCCCGGCGCTGTTCGGCCTCGGCCCTGGTCACGCGCTCGGTGACAAGGCGCGACATGCCGGAATTCGGGTCGAACCGGGCGCGGCGGGCGCGGCCGCCATCCACCACCACGCGAATGTCGGGAATGGTCAGCGAGGTTTCGGCGATCGAGGTCGCCAGCACCACCTTGCGCCGCCCTGCGGCGGCCGGGGCCAATGCCGCGCGCTGGGCCGCGAACTCCATGGCGCCGAACAGCGGGCGGATGTCGAACTGGTCCGGCAAACGGCCGCGCAGCGCAGATTCAACCCGGCGGATTTCGCCTTCGCCGGGCAGAAAGACCAGAAGCCCGCCCTCGGCGGTGTCCTCGGCCGCCTGCACCACCAGCCCGGCCACCGCCGCCTCATAGCGCATCGAGGCGTCGGGCGGGCGCGGCAGCCAGCGGGTTTCCACCGGAAAGGCGCGGCCTTCGGAGGTGATCATCGGCGCGCTGCCCATAAGGGCGGCCACCGGGGCCGCGTCGAGCGTGGCCGACATCACCAGAATTTGCAGGTCGTCGCGCAGCGCGGCGCGGATTTCGAGCGCCAGCGCAAGGCCAAGATCGGCGTTCAGGCTGCGCTCGTGGAATTCGTCGAAGATCAGGCAGCCGATGCCCGGCAATTCGGCGTCGGACTGGATCATCCGGGTCAGGATGCCTTCGGTCACCACTTCGATCCGGGTGGCGGCCGACACCTTGGCCTCGCCCCGGATGCGGTAGCCAACCGTCTGGCCCACGGTCTCGCCCAGCGTCTCGGCCATGCGTTCGGCGGCGGCACGGGCAGCTAGGCGGCGGGGCTCCAGCATGACGATGCGGCCCTGAACCTGCGCCATCAGCGCCAGCGGAACCCGTGTCGTCTTGCCCGCTCCGGGCGGGGCCTGCAACACCGCCATGCCCCGCGCCGCCATGGCGGCGGTCAGGTCGGGCAACGCGTCATCAATGGGCAGGCGGAGGGTCATCCGCGCCTTATCCCCGATCGCGGTGCACTTGTCACCGGGGGGAGCGTCCGGGGACGCCGCCCGCGTCTCGCCTCTGGCGCCCCGCTTTGGCATCGGGCAAAAGGGGGAAAACGCGGGGAGGGCGGGCATGATTTCGGCAGAGGCCATTCGGGCGGGCGACAGGCGGGCCTTGGCGCGGGCGATCACGCTTGTCGAAAGCGCACGCGCCGATCACCGGACGCAGGCGCTGGCGCTGCTGTCCGCGCTTGGCCACGACCGGCAGGCGCTGCGCATCGGGCTCTCCGGCACGCCGGGGGTCGGGAAATCCACCTTCATCGAGGCCTTCGGCAAGATGCTGACCGCCGCGGGCAAGCGGGTGGCGGTTCTGGCGGTGGACCCGTCCTCGGCGCGTTCCGGCGGCTCGATCCTTGGCGACAAGACCCGGATGGAGCTGTTGTCGCGCGATCCCCTGGCCTTCATCCGGCCCTCGCCCAGCCAGGCGCAGATGGGCGGCGTGGCGCGGCGCACGCGCGAGGCGGTGGCGCTGTGCGAGGCGGCGGGCTTCGACGTGGTGCTGATCGAGACGGTCGGCGTCGGCCAGTCCGAAACCATGGTGGCGGAGATGTGCGACCTGTTCCTGCTGCTGCTCGCCCCCGCCGGCGGCGACGAGTTGCAAGGCGTGAAGCGTGGCATCATGGAGATGGCCGACCTGATCCTTGTGAACAAGGCCGATGGCGATCTGAAGCCGGCCGCCATCCGGACCTGCGGCGATTACGCGGGCGCGCTGCGGCTGTTGCGCCGCCGCCCGCAAGACCCCGACGGCTTTCCCAAGGCGATGATGGTGTCGGCGGTGGAACAGTCCGGCATGGCCGAGTCCTGGGACGAGATGCAGGCCTTGGCCGAATGGCGGCGCGACAGCGGCCACTGGAGCGCGCGGCGCGCGGCGCAGGCGCGGCACTGGTTTCAGGAGGAGGTGCGGCAGGGGCTTCTGGCGGCCTTGTCGCGCGAGCCTGCCAAGGGGATCATGGAGCGGCTGGGCGACAGCGTCGCTGCGGGCCGGGCTACGCCCGAGGCGGCGGCGGCCGAAATGCTGGGGTTGATCGGACGCTGAGGCCTATTGCGCGGCAATCTCGCGGCTGGACGCCAGCAGGTTCTCGCTGACCACCGACAGCGCCAGCGCCGCCGCGCCATGCGCCCACAAAAGGTCGCCCCAGGCGTGAATCTCGATCGGCGGGCGCGGGCGGTTGGTGTTGATCGCCAGATTGTCCATCTCGGCGAGGGTTTCGGCGGCATAAAGATAGTCGTAGCGCATCCGCTCGCCCGACAGGATGATGAGTTCGGGGTCGAACAGATTGACCACATTCGAAAGCCCCACCGCCAGATAACGTCCCGCGCGGCGAAAGATCGAGCGGGCCGTGGCGTTGCCGGCCTTGGCGTGATCGTACAGGCTTTCCAGCAGGGTGTTGATCGACAGCGTGTCGGTCGCGGGCCGGTTCAGCGCCGTCGTCGCCTCGCGCGCCAGCGCATAGTCGGCGATATAGGCCTCAAGACAGCCTCTTTGACCACAGCGGCAGAGGGCCCCGTCAAGCTGCACCTTGGTATGGCCAAGCTCCATCCCCAGCCGGCCCGAGCCGCGGAAGATGCGGTGGTTCATCACAAAGCCCATGCCGACCCCGTGTTCGATGGTCACGACGGCGAAGTCCGACAGCCCCCGCCCGGCGCCGAACCAGAGTTCGGCCAGCGCCACAAGGTTGGCGTCATTGTCGATGGTCACGGGCACGCCGATGCGGGCGGTGGCAGCGGCGGCCAGCGGCACCGCCCGGTCATGCAGCACCGAGGACCAGTGCACGATGCCTTCGGCCACATCGACAAAGCCCGGCACGCCGATGCCGATGGCCGTCAGATTCTGCGGGCCGATGCCGGCCTTGGTGCAGACCTTGGCCAGCAGGGTTTCGACGGCCTCCAGCAACCCGTCCAGCGTCATGGCGCCGGGTTGGCGCGGCACGGCTTCATCGGCAACAAGGTTGCCCGCGAAATCGACGATGACCGCGGTGTGTTCGCGGTCGGAAAGTTTCATTCCCGCCACCAGATGCGCCTCGGGCCGCACGCCCAGCGCCACGGCGGGACGGCCGCGCGCGTTGTCGGGGTCGCGCGGGGCGGCAAGTTCCTCGATCAGCCCGGCCTCGATCAGCTCGGCGCAGATGGTGGTGACGGAGGCGGGCGAGACATCCAGCTCACGCGCGAGCGTCACTCGGGGAATATGGCCCGCCGCGCGGATTCGCTCGAAGATCTGCTGGCGCAGCGGGCGCTGGGTTTCGGTCAGCGGCGGAATCAGCGGGCCGACGCCCTTACGGCCCGCCCCGCCCTCTGCCATGCCCCTGCCCTGCGTCATTTATTTGATCCTCGAACAAAAGGCCCCGTATTTTCTTTACTTTTCGCCAGAACATTGCTGCATTGCGGCGAAAATGGCTGAAATTCGGAGCATCTTCAGATTGCCCTGCGAAATATATTTTGACAACTGAAATTATTAAGCGCAGCCTGTTGCCGTATCGGCGAATCCGCCGGACCGGCTTTTGCGGGCCGACATCCATGGGAGGATACATATGCAAAAGGTTCTTATCGCCGCGGTGATCGCGGCGGTCGGCTTCTCGTCGGCGGCGCTGGCTGAGGGCAAGAAGATCGGCGTCAGCTGGGCACAGTTCCAGGAAGAGCGCTGGAAGATCGACGAAGCGGCCATGAAGGCAGCCATCGAGGCCGCTGGCAACGAATACATCTCGGCCGACGCGCAGTCCTCGGCGGAAAAGCAGCTGTCGGATGTCGACGCGCTGATCTCGCAGGGCGTCGACGCGCTGATCATCAACGCCTGGGACAAGGACGCCATCGGGCCGGCCATCGAAAAGGCCGCAGCCGAAGGCATTCCGGTGGTCGGCTATGACCGCCTGATCGAGGACAACCGCACCTTCTATCTGACCTTCGACAACGTCGGCGTCGGCCGCATCATCGCGGAATCGGTGTTCGCGCTGGCCCCGAAGGGCAACTATGCCATCATCAAGGGCGACCCCGGTGACCCGAACGTCGGCTTCCTGCGTCAGGGCATGGAAGAGGTAATCGGCGCGGCAGTGACGGCAGGCGACATCGTGATCGTCGGCGAGGCCAACTCGGACGGCTGGAAGCCGGAAAATGCCCAGAAGAACATGGAGCAGATCCTGACGGCGAACAACAACGCCGTCGACGCGGTGCTGAGCCAGAACGACGGCATGGCGGGCGGCGCGGCTGCGGCGCTGGCAGCGCAGGGCCTGAACGTGCCCTTGGGCGGTCAGGACGGCGACCTTGCCGCCATCAACCGCGTGGCGCGCGGCACCCAGACGGTTTCGGTCTGGAAGGACGCCCGCCAGCTTGGCAAGGCCGCCGGCGAGATCGCCTCGGCGCTGGCCGACGGGGCGGCGCTGGATTCGGTTGCCGGCGCGACCAAGTTCTCGGGCGGTGAGAAGGGCGTCGAGATGAACGCCATCCTGCTGGCCCCGACGCCGCTGACCAAGGACAACCTGAACGTCGCCATCGACGCGGGCCACATCACCAAGGAACAGGCCTGCGAAGGCGCCATGGCCGGTGTGGTGGGCTGCGAATAAGCGGCTGACATTCGGGGCGCCTGCCAAAGGCGGGCGCCCCTCCCTCTGCCCGAGGGCGCCCTGCCGGCGCGCCCCCACGTCCTTAACGGACCGCCTCCGGCGCGACGGGCCCCTGCCCCGCCGGACGTCCCCTTGCCCCATGATGGACGAGACATGACCGACACACCCCATTCCCCGCAAACCACAGCAAACACCGAAGGCGGTTTTGCGCGGTTCCTGCGTGCCACCGAGATCGACCCGCGCCTGCTGGGCATGGTCGGCGGCCTGCTCCTGATCTGGCTGGCCTTCGAGGCCTATTCCGTGCTGGCGCTTGGCCGGCCCTCCATGCTGCTGGGCGCGGCGCAATCCGAGGCGAACGGCTTTCTCACGCCGCGCAACCTTTGGAACCTGAGCGTGCAGACCGCCTATATCGGGATCATGGCGACGGGGATGGTGCTGGTCATCATCACCCGCAACATCGACCTGTCGGTCGGCTCGATCATGGGCATGGTCGGGATGTACATGGGCCTGTTGCAGGTCGAATGGCTGACCCCGGCGCTCGGGCTGGGCCATCCGTCGATCTGGATCGTCACGGTGCTGTTCGGCATCACCATGGGGGCGCTGATCGGCGCCTTTCAGGGCCTGCTGATCGCCTTTCTGGGCATTCCCTCTTTCATCGTCACGCTCGGCGGGCTGCTGGTCTGGCGCGGCGCGGCGTTTCTGGTCGCCGGCGGCAAGACCATCGCGCCGATGGATGACACCTTCGCGCTGCTGGGCGGCGGCTCGTTCGGGGCGCTGGGGCGCACCGGAAGCTGGATCTTCGGCCTGATCGCCTGTGCCTTCGTGGTCTGGGCCTTCCTCAGCGGCCGCAAGTCGCGCAAGAAGCACGGCTTCCCGCTGCGCCCGGTCTGGGCCGAGACCTTCGTGATCGGCCTGATCTGCGCCGTCATCGTCGGCGCCACGGCCATCGTCAATTCCTATGTCTGGCCGCGCGGCAACATCGAGAAATACTACACCGCGATCGGTCAGGAGCTGCCGGCATGCGCCGCAAGCAACGACACGATCTATACCGATGTCTGCGCCCAGTTCGGCCATGGCTTTGCCTATCCGGTGCTGATCATGATCGTGGTGGCCATCGTCATGACCATCCTGATGACCCGCACCCGCTTTGGCCGCTATGTCTTTGCCATCGGCGGCAACCCCGAGGCGGCCGCCCTGTCGGGCATCAACACCCGCGCCATGACGGTCAAGATCTTTGCGCTGATGGGCGGGCTGGCCGGCATTGCCGCCGTCATCGGCGCCGCGCGCCAGAACAGCGCGACCAACGCCATGGGCAACCTGGACGAGCTTTACGTCATCGCCGCCGCCGTCGTCGGGGGCACTTCGCTGGCCGGGGGGGTGGGCACGATCTATGGCGCCATCATCGGCGCGCTGATCCTCACTTCGCTGCAGACCGGCATGGTGCTGATCGGCTATGGCGACGGGTCCTATCAGCGGATCGTGATCGGCGTCGCGCTCGTCCTCGCCGTGTTCCTCGACATCATCTACCGCAAGCGCATCAAGTAAGGGGGCCATCATGAGCAATCCGAACACCGGCACCCCTCTGGTCGAGCTGCGCGACATCTCGATCGCCTTCGGGGGCATCAAGGCGGTCGACCACGTCTCGGTCGACCTGCATCCGGGCGAGGTCGTGGGGCTTCTCGGCCACAACGGCGCGGGGAAATCCACCCTCATCAAGTGCCTCTCCGGCGCCTATCGCAAGGATGCAGGGCAGATCTTCATCAATGGCGAGGAGGTCGAGATCAGTGACCCCCGCGACGCCCGCTCGCACAACATCGAGACGATCTACCAGACGCTGGCGCTGGCCGACAATCTGGATGCCGCCTCGAACCTGTTTCTGGGCCGCGAGCTGGTCAACAACTTCGGCTTTGTCGACGAAACCCGGATGGAGGCCGAAACCCGCAAGATCATGGGGCGGCTGAACCCGAACTTCAAGAAATTCAACGTGCCGGTGTCGGCCCTGTCGGGCGGTCAGCGCCAGTCGGTTGCCATTGCCCGCGCGGTGTATTTCAACGCCAAGATCCTGATCATGGACGAACCCACCGCCGCGCTTGGTCCGCACGAGACGCAGATGGTGGCCGAGCTGGTGCAGGAGCTGAAGGCGCAGGGTCTGGGCATCTTCCTGATCGAGCATGACATCCACTCGGTGATGAAGCTGTGCGACCGCGCCGTGGTGATGAAGAACGGCCAGCGTGTCGGCACGGTCAACGTCAAGGACGTCACCGATGACGACATTCTGGGCATGATCATCATGGGCAAGAAGCCGCCGCAGGCTTACTGACATGTTCATCGGACTGGACCTTGGCACTTCGGGGCTGAAGGGCATTGTCATCAATGACCGGCAGGAGGTGGTGGCCGAGGCCACCGCCCCCTTGACGGTCTCGCGGCCGCATGAGGGCTGGTCGGAACAGGAGCCGTCGCACTGGATCGCCGCCGCCGAGGCGGTGCTGGACAAGCTGGCGGCCAAGGGGCTGGGGGCGGTTCGGGGTATCGGCCTGTCGGGCCACATGCACGGCGCGACGCTCTTGGACAGCGCCGACAACGTGCTGCGGCCCTGCATCCTGTGGAACGACACCCGCAGCCATGCCGAGGCCGCGCGGCTGGATGGCGACCCGCGGTTCCGGGCGGTGACAGGGAACATCGTGTTTCCGGGCTTCACCGCGCCGAAGCTCGACTGGGTGCGCGCTCATGAGCCGGCGATCTGGGCAAAGGTCGCCAAGGTGCTGCTGCCGAAGGATTATCTGCGGCTCTGGCTGATCGGCGATCATGTCGCCGAAATGTCGGATGCCGCCGGGACAAGCTGGCTTGACACCGGGGCGCGCGACTGGTCGGACGATCTTCTGGCGGCCACAGGGCTTTCCCGCGCGCAGATGCCGCGGCTGGTCGAAGGCTCGGCGGTGTCGGGCGTGCTGCGCGAGGGGCTGGCGGCGCGCTGGGGCCTGCCGAAGGGCGTCGTGGTGGCGGGCGGCGGCGGAGACAATGCCGCCTCGGGCGTCGGCGTCGGCGTGGTGCGGGCGGGCGAGGCCTTTGTCTCGCTTGGCACTTCGGGCGTCCTCTTTGCCGCCAATGACGGCTATCAGCCCGATCCGGCGACGGCGGTGCATACCTTCTGCCATGCCCTGCCGGGGGCCTGGCACCAGATGGGCGTGATCCTCGCCGCCACCGATGCGCTGAACTGGTATGGCCAGTTCGTCGGGCAGGATGCGGCGCGGCTGACCGGCGCGCTCGGGCCCTTGGAGGCGCCGAGCAAGGCGCTGTTCCTGCCCTATCTCGGCGGCGAGCGCACCCCGCTCAACGATGCGGCCATCCGCGGCAGTTTCATGGGGCTGGAACATGCCACCGGCACTGCCGCCGGCACCCGCGCGGTGCTGGAGGGCGTGACCTTTGCCATCCGCGATTGCCGCGACGCGCTGGCCGCCACCGGCACGCGGATTGACCGGGTGCTGGCGGTGGGCGGCGGCTCGCGCTCCGACTACTGGCTGGCGGCGATTGCCACCGCGCTGAATGTGCCGGTCGACCTGCCGGTGGCGGGCGATTTCGGCGGGGCCTTCGGGGCCGCCCGGCTGGCGATCATGGCCGCGACCGGCGCGGGGGCCGAAGTGGCCACCCGCCCAAAAATCGCCCGCACGGTCGAACCTGACCGTGCCCTGACATCCGCTTTCGACGCGGGCCATGCCCGGTTCCGCGCCGCTCAAACCGCCCTTCGGGGCTTGAAGATCTGAGGAAATCCCATGTCCGGCTATTTCGGCGGCATTCCCGCCATTCGCTACGAAGGCCCTGCGTCCACCAACGAGTTTGCCTTCCGCCACTACAACCCCGACGAGGTGGTGCTGGGCAAGCGCATGGAGGATCACATGCGCTTTGCGGTCGCCTACTGGCATTCGTTTGCCTATCAGGGCGGCGATCCCTTTGGCGGCCAGACCCTTGACCGCCCATGGTTCGCCGACGGCATGGCGGCGGCCAAGGCCAAGGCCGATGCGGCCTTCGAGCTGTTCGATATTCTCGGTGTGCCGTTCTATGCGTTCCACGACGCCGACGTGCGCCCCGAAGGCGCGAGCTTTGCCGAGAGCAAGCGCAACCTTGACGAGATCGTCGAATATTTCGCGGAGAAGCAGGGCAAGCACAAGGCCAAGCTCCTCTGGGGCACTGCCAACATGTTCAGCCACCGCCGCTGGATGTCGGGGGCGGCCACCAACCCTGACCCGGATGTCTATGCCTATGCCGCGGCTTCGGTGAAGGCCAACCTTGATGCCACCCATCGCCTTGGCGGCGCCAACTATGTGCTGTGGGGCGGGCGCGAGGGCTATGAGACGCTGCTGAACACCGATCTGGCCGCCGAGCGCGCCCATGCCGGGCGCTTCCTGCAACAGGTGGTGGATTACAAGCACAGGATCGGCTTCAAGGGCGCGATCCTGATCGAGCCGAAGCCGCAGGAACCCTCGAAGCATCAGTATGATTTCGACGTGGCCACGGTTTATGGCTTCCTCAAGGATTTCGGCCTTGAGCATGAGGTGAAGGTCAACATCGAGCAGGGCCACGCCATTCTGGCCGGGCATTCCTTCGAGCATGAAATCGCGCTGGCCTCGGCCTTGGGGATTTTCGGCTCGATCGACATGAACCGGAATGACTATCAGTCGGGCTGGGACACCGACCAGTTCCCCAACAACCATGCCGAAAAGGCGCTGGCCTTCTACGAGATTCTGAAGGCCGGCGGCTATACCACCGGCGGCACCAATTTCGACGCCAAGATCCGCCGGCAATCGCTGGACGCCGAGGATCTGGTGCTGGCCCATGTCGGCGGCATGGACACCTGCGCGCGGGCGTTGAAGGCGGCGGCCGCGCTGATCGAAAGCGGCGAGCTGGAGGCGGCGCGCAAGGCGCGCTATGCCGGATGGGAAACCGCGCCGGCCAAGGCGATGCTGGCCGGAAGCCTTGAGGCCGCCGCCGCCCGCGTTACCGCCGAAGGTCTTGAACCCGAACCGAAATCCGGCCGGCAAGAGCGGCTGGAAAACCTCTGGAACAGGTATATCTGATGGCCCGCACCCCCGCCTTCCCCTCGCGTCGCAGCTTTCTGCAAGGGGGGCTGGCGGGAGTTGCGCTGACAGCCCTGCCGCTGCCCGCCTCCGCCACCGCGCGACGGGCCGAGCAGGTGCTGGGCCAGTGGTATCAGCTCTTGCTGGAACTGATCCGCCACACCGCCACCTATTCCCCGCCGGTCGCCGCCCGCTCCTTCGCCTATCTCGGCGTGACGGCGTTTGAAGCCTTGGCCACCGGCAACCCGGCCCTGCGGAGCCTGTCAGGTCAGGTCCGCGATCTGGCCCCTCTGCCCGCCCGCGAGGCCGCCCCGCATGACGAGGCTTGTGTGCTGCAAGGCGCGCTGACCCATGCCATGGCGGCCTATTTCGGCAACACCGGCCCGACCGGGCAACGGGCGATGCAGGCCATGGAGAAACGGCTTTCGACTGTGGCGATGGAAGGCGTGGGGCAGGATGTCGCCGCGCGCTCGGTTGCGCATGGGCTGGCCGTTTCCCAAGCCATCCTCGACTGGTCGGCAGGCGACGGTGGCGCGGTCATTGAAAACATGGGCTTTCCGATGAGCTACGCGCTGACCGAAGGCCCGGCGCATTGGGTGCCGACCTCGACCGTCGCAGTGCAGCAGGCCCCGCTGTTGCCGACATGGGGCCAGAACCGGACCTTCGCCATTCCCGAAACCGGCCCCTGCGGCCTGCCGCCGCCGCTTGCCTATAGCGAGGACCCGGCCTCGGATTTCTACGCTCAGGCAAAAGAGGTCTATGACACCTCGAAAGCCCTGACCGACGAGCAAAAGCTGATCGCCCGGTTCTGGTCGGATGACCCGATGCTGTCGCCCACGCCACCCGGCCATTGGGTGTCGATCCTGCTGCAGATCTTCGATCGCGACGGAACGCCGGTGGACCGGCAGGCAGAGCTTCTCGCCCTGCTGGGCATGACGATCTCGGACGCTTTCGTGCAGTGCTGGCGCTCGAAGTTCGAACATGACCTGCTGCGCCCGGTCACCTATATCCGCCGGGTGATCGACCCGAAATGGGAGCCCCTGCTCAACACGCCGCCCTTCCCGGAATATCCCTCGGGCCATTCCACGCAAAGCGCTGCCGCCGCGACCGTGCTGGAGGGGCTTCTGGGGCAGGATTTTGCCTTCGACGATGCCACCCATGCCGATGAAGGCTTGCCGACACGGCATTTCGACGGCTTCTGGCAGGCGGCGGAGGAGGCGGCCCTGTCGCGGATGTACGGCGGCATCCACTTCCGCGCCGCCAATGAGAACGGCCTTGCGCAGGGCAAATGCGTCGCGGCCCATGTTCTGGAGTTGAAGACCCGTGCGTAAGTCATTGCTCCCGCTACTGGCGCTGGCCAGCCCGGTCTGGGCCGACGACCCCGCCCTGCCGCAGTATGTCGAGGAAACCGGCCATGGCCTTGCCACGCCTTATCAGGGCGAGTGGCAGTATATGGTCGGCGGCGGCGCGGCGGTGTTCGACTGCGACGCCGACGCCCGCCCCGATGTCTTCATCGCCGGCGGCGAAGGGCCTGCGGGGCTTTACCGCAATGTTTCGGAACCGGCCGGGCCGTTGCGCTTTGCCCCGGTGGAGGGTCTGTCAGAAACCGCCGTGACCGGTGCCTATCCCCTGGACATCGACAGCGACGGCCTCACCGATCTGGCGGTGCTGCGGGTGGGCGAGAACCACCTGATGCGGGGTCTCGGCGATTGCCGGTTCGAAAATGCCAATGCCGCCTGGGGCTTTGACGGCGGCGACGCCTGGTCCACCGCCTTTGCCGCCACATGGGAGGCCGGGCAGGACTGGCCGACGCTGGCCGTCGGCAATTACATCGACCGCAAGGAAGAGGCGTTTCCCTGGGGCTCTTGCACCGACAACTGGCTGCACCGGCCCGAAGGCCGGGGCTTCGCCCCGCCCCTGCCCCTGACCCCCAGCTTCTGCGCCCTGTCGATGGTCTTTTCCGACTGGTCAAACAGCGGCAGCCGCGATCTGCGGGTGTCGAACGACCGCGAATATTACAAGGGCGGGCAAGAGCAGCTGTGGCACATGGAGGCGGCGCCGCGGCTGTGGTCGGACAAGGAAGGCTGGAAGCGCCTGCGCATCTGGGGCATGGGGATTGCCGCGCGCGATCTGGATGCCGACGGCTTCAACGAGTTCTTCCTGACCTCGATGGCCGACAACAAGTTGCAGGTGCTGAACCCGCCTGCCGGCAAGACCCTGCCGCAATATGCCGATCAGGCCTTCAAGCGCGGCGCCACCGCGCACCGGCCCTTTACCGGCGGCGACCTGCGCCCCTCGACCGCCTGGCATGCGCAGTTCGAAGACGTGAACAACGACGGGCGCGCGGATCTTTTCGTGGTGAAGGGCAATGTCCATGCCATGCCGGATTTCGCCCAGAAAGACCCCAACAACCTGATGCTGCAACGCGCCGATGGCACGTTTGTGGAAGCCGCCGAAGTGTCGGGCGCCTTGAGTTTTGCCAATGGGCGTGGCGGGGCGGTCGCCGATTTCAATGCCGACGGCAAGCTTGACCTGCTGGTGGTGAACCGCTGGGAGCCGCCGCAAGTCTGGCGCAACAGCACGCAAGATCCGGGCGGGTTCGTCACCGTCACCCTGCGGCAGGCGGGCACGAACCGCGATGCGATCGGCGCCTGGGTGGAAGTCAGGACCGAAGGCGGATTGCAGCGGCGCGAGATCACCGTGGGCGGCGGGCACATGTCGGGGCAACTGCTGCCCTGGCATTTCGGCATCGGCGCGGCCGAGATGGCCGAAGTGCGGGTGATCTGGCCGGATGGCAGCGCGTCGGACTGGGTGCAGGCCCAGCCGGGCACGGCGGTGCTTCTGGAACGCTAGGGCGATTTCCGGCGCGGAAATCGCTGGCGGAAGATGCGCGCATCTTCCGAACCGGAGTTTGCGCCAAACTCCGCCTTGCCTTGCGGCAAGGGAAAGGCGCGGGGAGAGGCGCCCCGCGCCGTGAAGCTCAGAGGTCGGTGCGGCCGAGGTTCATCACCTTGGCCCAGGCCGCCACGAAATCGGCCACGAACTTGCCCTGGTTGTCGGCCTGGGCATAGACCTCGGCCAGCGCCCGCAGTTGCGAGTTGGAGCCGAACACCAGATCGACGCGCGAGCCGGTGGCCTTGACTGCGCCAGTCCGGGCATCGCGGCCTTCGTAAAGCTCGCAGGCCTCCGAGGTCGGCCGCCATTGGGTCTGCATGTCAAGGACGCCGGCGAAGAAATCGGTGGTCAGATCGCCGATCCGGTCGCCGAGAAGCCCCGCCTTGCTGCCGCCGGCATTGGCGCCCAGCGCGCGCATCCCGCCGACCAGCACCGTCATTTCCGGCGCCGACAGCGTCAGCAGCTGCGCGCGGTCGACCAGCATTTCCTCGGCAGTGACGCGGTAGCTTTGCTTCTGCCAGTTGCGGAAGCCGTCGGCGACGGGCTCCATCACCTCGAAGCTGGCCGCGTCGGTCTGGTCCGGGCTCGCGTCCATCCGGCCAGGGCTGAAGGGCACCGAGACGGCATGACCCGCCGCATGGGCCGCCTCTTCGATCGCCGCACCGCCGCCCAGAACGATCAGGTCGGCCAGCGACACCTGCTTGCCGCCGGTGGCCCTGGCGTTGAACTCGGCCTGAATGCCCTCCAGCGCCTTCAGCACGCGGTGCAGGTTGGCCGGGTCATTGACCGCCCAGTCCTTCTGCGGCGCCAGACGCACACGGGCGCCGTTGGTGCCGCCGCGCTTGTCCGAACCGCGATAGGTCGAGGCCGAGGCCCATGCCGCCAGCACCAGATCCTGCGTCGACAGGTCGGTCGCAAGGATCTGCGCCTTCAGCGCGGCGATGTCGGCCGCGTCGATCAGCCCATGGTCGCGGGCCGGGATCGGGTCTTGCCAGATCAGGTCCTCGGCCGGCACCTCGGGGCCAAGATACAGCGCCTTCGGCCCCATGTCGCGGTGGGTCAGCTTGAACCAGGCGCGGGCATAGGCATCGGCAAAGGCAGCCGGATCGTTCAGGAAGCGGCGCGAGATCGGCTCGTAGATCGGGTCGAAACGCAGCGAGAGGTCGGCGGTGGTCATCATCGGCCGGTGCAGGATCTTCGGATCATGCGCGTCGGGGATCATGTCCTGCGGCTCGACATCCTTGGCCAGCCAGACGATCGCGCCGGCGGGCGTCGTGGCCTGCTCCCACTCATACTTGAACAGCATGGTGAAATAGCCGTGGTCCCAGGTCGTCGGGTTCGGCTTCCACGCGCCTTCAAAGCCCGAGGTCGTGGTGTGGATGCCCTTGCCGGTGCCAAGCTTGTTGAACCAGCCAAGGCCCATCGCCTCCAAGGGCGCGGCTTCGGGTTCGGGGCCGACCAGCGCCGGATCGCCCGCGCCATGGGCCTTGCCGAAGGTGTGGCCGCCGGCGACCAGCGCCACGGTTTCCTCGTCGTTCATCGCCATGCGGCCAAAGGTTTCGCGCACATCGCGGCCCGAGGCGACCGGGTCGGGTTTGCCATCGGGACCCTGCGGGTTCACATAGATCAGGCCCATCTGCACCGCAGCGAGCGGGTTGTCCAACTCACGCTCGCCGGAATAGCGGCTGTTGGCCTTGTCCGAGGTCGCCAGCCATTCGGCTTCGGCGCCCCAGTAGATGTCTTCCTCCGGCGCCCAGAGGTCTTCGCGGCCGGCGCCAAAGCCAAAGGTCTTGAAGCCCATGCTTTCCATGGCGACATTGCCGGCCAGGATCATCAGGTCGGCCCAGGAAATGCCGTTGCCGTATTTCTGCTTGATCGGCCACAACAGGCGCCGCGCCTTGTCGAGGTTGCCGTTGTCGGGCCAGGAATTCAGCGGCGCGAAACGCTGGGTGCCGGTCGAGGCGCCGCCGCGACCGTCCGCCGTGCGGTAGGTGCCGGCCGAGTGCCAGGCCATGCGGATCATCAACCCGCCGTAATGGCCCCAGTCTGCCGGCCACCAGTCCTGGCTGTCGGTCATCAGCGCCACCAGATCGGCCTTCAGCGCGGCAAAGTCGATCTTTTCAAAGGCGGTCTTGTAGCAGAAGTCCGCGCCCATCGGGTTCGAGGCCGGGCTGTGCTGGTGCAGGATCGACAGGTTCAACTGGTTCGGCCACCAGTCCTTGTTGCCGCGCACGCCATGGGTTGCGGCCTTGGCCCCGTGCATCACCGGGCATTTGCCTGCGCTTTTGTCGTCCATCTGGACCTCCCTTTCAAAGCGAAAAACCAAAAGACGCACCCTTGGGTGAGTCTCAATCTCTGGAATCGTTCTAACAGGGTTTTTCCATTGGATGAACTTGCATTTCCTGATTGTCTCGATAAGTTTCCCTTATGGCCAATCTCACCCTGAAACAGCTGCGTTATTTCGAGGCGCTGGCCCGGCTTGGCCATTTCGGCCGCGCGGCGGAGGCCTCGGCGATTTCCCAGCCGGCGCTGTCGATGCAGATCCGGGAGCTGGAAGAGGGTCTGGGAACCGCGCTTTTCGACCGGGGGGCGCGGGCAATCCGGCTTACCGGCTTCGGCGAGGAATTCGCCACCCGCGCGCGCGAAATCCTGCGGTTGGCGGAAGAGCTGGAGGATGCCTCGCGCATTGCGCGCGACCAGATGGCGGGACGGCTCAGGCTGGGCGTGATCCCGACTGTCGCGCCCTATCTGTTGCCGCAGGTGATTGCCGACCTGACGCAGGTCTACCCCGCGCTGGACTTGCAACTGCGCGAGACGATCACGCCCAAACTGCTGGCCGAACTTGGCGAGGGCCGGCTGGATTGCGCCATCGTCGCCCTGCCGGTGTCAGAGCCTTCGCTGGTGGAAGTGCCGCTTTTCACCGAGGATTTCGTGCTGGTCCGGCCGCTCGCCGACGCGGCCAAGCCGGTGCCGGGTGCCACGGACCTGCGGGAAATGCGGCTTTTGCTGCTGGAGGAAGGCCATTGCTTCCGCGATCAGGCGCTGTCGTTCTGCAAACTTCAGGCGGCCGCCCCGCGCGAGCTGATGGACGGCTCGTCGCTGACGACCCTTGTGCAGATGGTCGGCGCCGGCATCGGCGTGACCTTGATCCCGGAAATGGCGGTGGCGGTGGAAACCCGCCTTGCCCCGGTCTCGGTCGCCGCCTTCGGCGCCCCCCGGCCCAGCCGGCAGATCGGCATGGTCTGGCGGCGCTCAAGCCCGCTTGCCCGGCAATTCTCGGCAATTGCCGAAGTGGTGAAGGGCGTCCGGCGCTGATCAGGCGTTGAACAGGAAATGCAGGACGTCGCCGTCCTTGACCTCATAGGTCTTGCCTTCCACCCGGAACTTGCCGGCTTCTTTCGCGCCCGCCTCGCCGTTGCCCGCGACATAGTCGTCAAAGGCCACGGTTTCGGCGCGGATGAAGCCCTTTTCGAAATCGCCATGGATGACGCCAGCGGCCTGCGGCGCCAACGTGCCCTTGGAGATCGTCCAGGCGCGGGCCTCTTTCGGGCCGACGGTGAAATAGGTCTGCAGGCCCAGAAGCGCATGGCCGGCGCGGATCAGCCGGTCAAGTCCGGCCTCGTGCAGGCCCATTTCCTCAAGGAACATCACCGCCTCGTCCTCGGGCAACTGGCTGATTTCTTCCTCGATCTTCGCCGAGATCACCACCGTCGCCGCGCCCTGCGCCCTGGCCATGTCAGCCACGCGGTCGGACTGGCTGTTGCCGCTCGCGGCCTTGGCCTCCTCGACGTTGCAGACGTAAAGCACAGGCTTGGCGGTGAGCAGTTGCAGCATCCGCCACTGTTTCTGGTCATCGGCGGCAATGGCAAGGGTGCGGGCCGGTTTGCCGTCGTTCAGCGCGACAAGGGCGGCGCGCAACAGCCGGTCCTGATCCAGCGTCTCCTGATCGCCGCCGCGCAGCTTCTTGGCCAGCGCGGCAAGGCGGCGCTCGATCGATTCCATATCGGCCAGCATCAGCTCGGTCTCGATGGTCTCGGCATCGGCGACCGGGTCGATCCGGCCTTCGACATGGGTGATGTCGCCGTCTTCAAAGCAGCGCAGCACATGGGCGATGGCATCGCATTCGCGGATGTTGGCGAGGAACTGGTTGCCAAGCCCCTCGCCCTTTGAGGCGCCGCGCACCAGACCGGCGATGTCGACAAAGGTCATGCGGGTCGGGATGATCTGCTTCGAACCGGCGATGGCAGCCAGCTTGTCAAGCCGGGGGTCCGGCACTGCCACCTCGCCGACGTTCGGCTCGATGGTGCAGAAGGGAAAGTTCGCGGCCTGTGCGGCGGCGGTGCGGGTCAGCGCGTTGAACAGGGTCGACTTGCCGACATTCGGCAGACCCACGATGCCCATCTTGAAACCCATCTGCACGCTCCTTTGGCTGATGGCGCGCTTGATAGGGGGGAAGGGCGAAAGGATCAAGCGCGCCTTTGGCTCCTTGATTTTCCCGGTGCGGCCTGCGAAACCCGGTGCAACGATCCGAGGGACCAGCATGACCAGAATTGACGACACCTTCGCGCGGCTGAAATCGCAGGGCAAAAAGGCCTTCGTGTCCTATATCATGGCGGGCGATCCCGACGTGGCCACCGCGCTTGCGGTGATGAAGGGGCTGCCCGCCGCCGGGGTGGACATCATCGAGCTGGGCCTGCCCTTCACCGATCCGATGGCCGATGGCCCGACCATCCAGCTTGCCGGCCAGCGGGCGCTGGAAGGCGGCATGACGGTGGACGCCACCTTGCAGATGGTGCGCGACTTCCGCGCGGCCGACCAGAAAACCCCGATCGTGCTGATGGGCTATTACAACCCGATCTATTCGCGCGGCGTCGACCGGTTTCTGGCCGAGGCGAAAGAGGTGGGCATCGACGGGCTGATCGTGGTTGACCTGCCGCCCGAGGAGGATGCCGAATTGTGCATCCCGGCGCAGAAGGCCGGGCTGAACTTCATCCGGCTGGCGACGCCCACGACCGACGCGAAGCGCCTGCCGAAGGTGCTGCAGAACACCAGCGGTTTCGTCTATTACGTTTCGGTCACCGGGATCACCGGGTCGGCGGCGGCGCAGGCCGGCGAGGTCGGGCCGGAGGTGGCGCGGATCAAGCGCTCGACCGAGCTGCCGGTGATCGTCGGCTTCGGGATCAACACCCCCGAGGCGGCGCGGACGATTGCCGGTGTGGCCGATGGCTGCGTGGTCGGCTCGGCCATCGTCAAGGAGGTTGGCGCGGGCAAGCCGGCGGCGGATGTGCTGGCCTTTGTCGCCGATCTGGCCAAGGGCGCGCATTCGGCCTGAGCCATGGAAACGATCCCTGAACGGCCTGCGGTGCGGGACTGGTCGGCCCTTCTGGGACAAAGCTTTGCGGCGGCGACCGGCCGGCCGCTGATTGCCGGCCTTGCCCCGGCGGAGGCCGGCTTTGCCCGCGCGCTTTTCGATCTGCCGCAGCCCCTCGTCAGCCATGGCCCCGAGGCCGATCCGGTGTTCTGCTATGCCAACCGCGCCGCGCTGGCGCTCTGGGGCATGGGCTGGGAGGATTTTACCCGCCTGCCCTCGCGGCTCTCGGCCGAGGACGATCCGGCAATTCAGCGCGACCGCAGCCGCTTCCTGCGCGAGGCCGCCGCGAAGGGGTGGGTGGCCGATTACTCCGGCATCCGCAAAGCCGCCGATGGCCGCCGCTTCCGCATCAGCCGGACGGTGCTGTGGACGCTGCGCGACGCGGCGGGGCTGGTGCGCGGACAGGCAGCGCTGATTGGCGCGGTGACGGCACTCTGACGGCGGCCGCCGTCGGTTGACCAATCTTGCGACGGTCGCTTGCGTTTCACGCCCGAATTGGTAATATCACCTTACCAAAAATAAGGGTTTGTCATGGCTGTCATCACCTGCATCGACGATCTCAAGGCGATCTACGCCAAGAAAACGCCGAAAATGTTCTACGATTACGCGGAATCGGGCAGCTATACCGAGCAGACCTTTCGGGAAAACGTCTCGGATTTCGCCAAGATCCGCCTGCGCCAGCGCGTGGCGCGCGATCTGACCGGGCGGACGACGCAAAGCACGATGATTGGCGAGACGGTGACGATGCCGGTGGCGCTGGCCCCTGTCGGCTCTTGCGGCATGCAGGCACCCGATGGCGAGATCAAGGCGGCGCGCGCAGCGGCGGCTTTTGGTGTGCCCTTCACGCTCTCGACCATGTCGGTCTGTTCGATCGAGGATGTGGCCGAACATTCCCCGGCCCCGTTCTGGTTCCAGCTTTATGTGATGAAGGACGAGGACTTCGTCGATGCGCTGATCGAGCGGGCGCGGGCGGCGAAGTGCTCGGCGCTGGTGCTGACGCTGGATTTGCAGATCCTTGGCCAGCGCCACAAGGACCTGAAGAACGGGCTGACGACGCCGCCGAAACTGACGCTGCCGAACATTCTGGACATGATGCTGAAGCCGCAATGGTCGCTCGGGATGCTGGCCACGCCACGCCGGACCTTCCGCAACATCGTCGGCCACGCCAAGGGGGTGGGGGATCTCGCCTCGCTGACGTCCTGGACCAACGAGCAGTTCGACCCGCAGCTTGACTGGAAGAAGGTGGCGCGCATCCGCGACCAATGGGGCGGCAAGCTGATCCTGAAGGGAATTCTCGATGCCGAGGATGCCCGCATGGCCGCCGATGTCGGGGCGGACGGGATGATCGTGTCGAACCATGGCGGGCGGCAACTGGATGGCGCCCTGTCGTCGATCCGCATGTTGCCGCAGATCGTGCGGGCGGTCGGAGACCAGACCGAGGTGTTTCTCGACAGCGGCATCCGCTCGGGTCAGGACGTGCTGAAGGCGCTGGCGCTGGGGGCGAAGGGCACCTTCATCGGCCGCAGCTATCTTTATGGCCTTGGCGCAATGGGTCAGGCAGGCGTGGCCAAGGCGCTGGAGATCATCTGGAAGGAACTTGACGTGACCATGGCGCTTTGCGGGGTGCAGAAGGCGACCGATCTGTCGCGCGAACACCTGCTGGTGCCGGAAGACTTCGAGGGCCGCTGGGCCTAAGCCTGCCCGCGCGCGGTTCCGACCGCCACCGCCAGGGTGATTGCCATGGCGATGGTGGCCGAAAGCGACCGGAACGCGCCGAAATCCACTTCCTGCACAGTCAGGACTGCATCCGACAGCCGCGCCAGCGGACTGGAAAGGTGGTCAGTCAGCGCCACCACCGGCACCCCGCGGGCGCGGGCGTCACTGGCAATCGACAGGGTTTCTTCGGAATAGGGCGCAAAGGTGATCGCCAGCACCACATCACCGGGGCGCAGCGCGTGGCGGTGGTCCAGCCGGCCCGCCCCTTCGTGCAGCATGGCAGGAACAGACATCTTTTCAAAGACATAGGCAAGATAACTGGCCACCGGATAGGCCCGGCGCAGGCCGACGACATGGATCATGCCCGCCCGTGCCAGCACCTCGACCGCCTGCGACAGCGCCGCCTCGTCGACCGATTTCGCCAAACCCTCCAGAGACATCCGCCCGGCCTCGACAAACTCGGCCAGAAGCCGGCTTGCCCCCCCTGCCCCGCCCTTGAGATTGGCAAGCCGCGTGGCATAATCGGGAAAGCCCGGGGCATAGGCCTCGCGGAACAGGCGTTGCATCTCGGAATAGCCGGAAAATCCCATGATCTGGCAAAAGCGCATGAAGGCCGACGGCGGCACATCCGCCCCCGCCGCCATCTCGGCCACTGTCGACACCGCGATGCGGTCAAGATTGCCCGCCACATGGCTTGCACATTGCTGCAGGCGCTTGGGCAGCCCCTCTCCCAAGGCGGCCAGACGGGCGCGGAACTCGTCCACCGTTTGCGGTGCGGCAATTGAGGTAATTTCATCAACTGGCATAGGTGCCCCTCTTGACGGTTGGTCCCGGTCGCCGCATAGCATATGGAACAAATATTCCAAATTCAACCGCGCCATGGATGCCTGTTCCACGCGCCGCTTCGAAGGAAAAGCAAGATGACCGTTCGGTTCGGACTACTCGGCGCAGGGCGCATCGGCAAGGTGCATGCCAAGGCGGTGACGGGCGATGCCAATGCCAGACTGGTGGCCGTGGCCGACGCCTTCCCGGCCGCCGCACAGGCGATTGCCGACCAGTACGGCTGCGACGTGCGCACGATCGACGCGATCTGCGCCGCCAAGGACATTGACGCCGTGGTGATCTGCACCCCCACCGACACCCACGCCGACCTGATCGAGCAATTCGTCAAGGCCGGCAAGGCGGTGTTCTGCGAAAAGCCCATCGACCTGTCGCTGGCCCGCGTGAAGGCCTGCCTCGAGGTGGTGCGCGCCCACAAGGGCACGCTCATGGTCGGCTTCAACCGCCGCTTCGACCCGCATTTCAAGGCGGTGCGCGCCGAGATCGACAAGGGCTCGGTCGGCGCCGTCGAGATGGTGACGATCACCTCGCGCGACCCCGGCGCCCCGCCGGTGGACTATATCAAGCGCTCGGGCGGCATCTTCCGCGACATGACGATCCATGACTTCGACATGGCCCGCTTCCTCTTGGGCGAAGACATCACCGAGATCGTCGCCACCGCCGCCGTGCTGGTGGACAAGGCGATCGGCGAGGCCGGGGATTTCGACTCGGTGCAGGTGATGCTGAAAACCGCGACCGGCAAGCAGGCGATGATCTCCAACTCGCGCCGGGCGACCTATGGCTATGACCAGCGCATCGAGGTGCATGGCAGCCTTGGCATGGTCGCGGCGGAAAACCAGCGCCCGGTGTCGATCGAGGTGGCCAATGCCGCGGGCTACACCCGCCCGCCGCTGCATGACTTCTTCATGACCCGCTACACCGAGGCCTATGCCGCCGAAATCGCCACCTTCATCGCCGCGCTGGCCGGCAAGGGCCGCGCCGAACCCTCGGGCGAAGATGGGCTGATCGCGCTTGCCCTGGCCGATGCCGCCCTGCGGTCGGTGGCCGAGGGCCGCGTGGTGAAGATGACCGAGATCCTGTGACCCGGCCAACCCGGTGACGACCCGGCCAAGGGCATCCGCACCCCGGATGCCCTTTTCATTTGCCCCCGCAAGACAAGCCCGCCCGAAACCCCCGAAATCCCCCACCTTTCCCCTTGCCCCCGCCCCCCCTTGCCCTTAAACGGGTCGACGGAGTGGTGGCCGAGTGGTCGAAGGCACACCCCTGCTAAGGGTGCAGGCGGGGAACCGTCTCGAGGGTTCGAATCCCTTCCAC
>NZ_JAAIVJ010000017.1 GCF_011008935.1 Tabrizicola oligotrophica
GAAGCGCGCCGGACGCTTGAGCTACTTGATGGCAACGCGCCCGGCGCGCTTGCCAGACCTGAAACCGATGCCTATCAACCCCAAGGACTCTCGTTATGAACGAGGGACGACCGGGGGGCAGGTCAGGTGGGTGAGTTGGTGGGTGGACCTGTGCCCTGAGCTTGCTATTCGCGTTTAGGCGCGTTGTCGTCAAATATCCATCCGCTTGCCTGACATAGTTCGACAGCATAGCAAAGTACACCACGAAAGGGCTCTTTTTCTAGCGGTGTGACGAAGCGCGTATCCCTTGTTGCAGACTCGTAAATCAGTTCTGATTTCTCGTAGTCCAGAACTAAGTTTGCCTCGGTGAAGCGCCTAATCAAACGTCGAGTGGACGTTTTCAGTTCTCCGCCATCCTCAACCACCAATAAAGGAAAACTTTCTACATTTCCCGATCTAAGCCTGAAGGCCTCGTGCGCACCTGAGTCGATAAATCCCACAAACACTAGCCAGAAAATCAAACTCAAGAAGAGTCCTCGTACGCTATCAACCAAACCAGTTGATGCAAAAAAACTTCAAGAAGAAGACGATAGACAGGACTAGAAATCCGGTAACTGCTTGCTCTGGCGCGATACCCAAGAGAACAAAGAGCATGACATTAAGGAGAGATAGACCGCCGATAAGATAGTAGGCGATCCATCCCGCAGTGGTATTCTTCTGATATGGGCTCGGCGACAGAAGACCGTAATTGAACACCAGTATTGCAAGCAAAGTAGTGAACGCAGCAGGCGGAACCGCAATAGCACTGATCCGAATGATATCGTTTACATCAAGAACTTGTGCCGGACTAATTCCAAGAAAAAAATAGAAAGCAACTTCCTTCGACAGTGCAAATGCAAAGCCAATGACCGGCGCCACGGCCAACAGTGAGGCGATGCTCACTGAGAATTGGGTAGAAACACGGCCGTCTACGTCACTCACACATCCAACTCCTCCACGAAACGGGCGTTTTCCTGAATATACTGGAACCGCAGCTCCGGCTTCTTGCCCATCAGCCGCTCCACCAGATCGCCGGTCATCCCCGGTTCGTCATCGTCGATCGAGACGCGGATCAGCTTGCGGGTGGCCGGGTTCATCGTGGTGTCCTTCAGGTCCTTGGCGTCCATCTCGCCAAGCCCCTTGAAGCGCTGCACGTCGATCTTGCCCTTGCCGCCAAGGCCCTTCTTCAGCCAGACCTCCTTCTCGGCATCGTCGGCGACATAAAGCCGCCGCGCCCCCTGCGTCAGCCGGTAGAGCGGCGGGCAGGCGAGGTAGAGGTGGCCCTTGTCGATCATCGGGCGCATCTGGGTGAAGAAGAAGGTCATCAACAGGCTGGCGATATGGGCGCCGTCGACGTCGGCGTCGGTCATGATGATGATCTTGTCATAACGCAGGTCATCGACACGGAACCTGGTGCCCATCTGCACGCCCAAAGCCTCGCAGATGTCGCGGATCTCGGCGTTGTCGCCGAGCTTGTTCGAAGCCGCGCCGAGGACGTTCAGGATCTTGCCACGCAGAGGCAGCAGCGCCTGCGTTTCGCGGTTGCGGGCGGCCTTGGCGCTGCCGCCGGCGCTGTCGCCTTCGACAAGGAACAGCTCCGTCCCCTCGCGGTTCTTGGCAGAGCAATCGGCCAGTTTCCCCGGCAGGCGCAGCTTTTTCGTCGCCGTCTTGCGCTGGGTTTCCTTTTCCTGGCGGCGTTTCAGCCGCTCCTCGGCGCGCAAGACCAGAAAATCAAGGATGGCGCCGGCCGATTTCGGATCGCTGACCAGCCAATTGTCGAAATGGTCGCGCACTGCGTTTTCCACCCATTTCGCGGCTTCCTCGGTGGCCAGCCGGTCCTTGGTCTGGCCCACAAACTGCGGCTCGCGCACGAAAACCGAGATCAGCGCGCAGCCCCCGGTCAACATGTCGTCGCGGGTGATCAGCTCGGCCTTGCGATTCTTCGACAACTCGCCATAGGCGCGGATGCCCTTCAGGATCGCCGACCAGAAGCCGAACTCATGGGTGCCGCCCTCGGGCGTCGGCACGGTGTTGCAGTAGGAATGGATGAAGCCGTCACGCACCGGCGACCAGTTGATCGCCCATTCCACCGACCCCGGAACCCCGAATTTCTCTTGGAACATCACCTTGCCGGCAAAGGGGCGGTCGGCATAGGTGGTGGTCTTTTCCAGCGTGTCCGACAGGTAATCGGCCAGCCCGCCGGGGAAGTGGAACACCGCTTCCATCGGCATGTCGCCATCGGGGATCTGCGATTTCCAACGAATCTCGACGCCCGAGAACAGATAGGCCTTCGACCGCGCCATCTTCATCAGGCGAGCGGGCTTGAAATGGTGGCTGCCGAAGATCTGCGCGTCGGGGTGGAAGGTGACCGTGGTGCCCCGGCGGTTCGGCGCGGCGCCGATCTTCTGCACCGGACCGAGCGGCTTGCCGCGCGAGAATGACTGCTGGAACAGCTCCTTGTTGCGGGCAACCTCGACCACCATGCTGTCGGACAGCGCGTTCACCACCGACGAGCCGACCCCATGCAACCCGCCCGAGGTCTCATAGGCCTTGCCGTTGAACTTGCCGCCGGAATGCAGCGTGCAGAGGATCACCTCCAGCGCCGATTTGTCGGGGAATTTCGGGTGCGGGTCCACCGGAATGCCCCGCCCGTTGTCGCGGATCGTCAGCGAGCCGTCGGCGTTCAGCTCCACCTCGATGCGGCTGGCATGGCCCGCCACCGCCTCGTCCATCGAGTTGTCAAGGATTTCGGCGGCAAGGTGGTGATAGGCGCGCTCGTCAATGCCGCCGATATACATGCCGGGACGCAGGCGGACGGCCTCCAGAGGCTCCAGCACCTCGATCGAGGAGGCGTCATAGGTCTGGTCTTTGCCGGAGAGAAGGTCTTCTGCCATTTTGCTCGTCTTGTCCTGGGTTGCCGAGCATTAGACCATTTTGCAGGGGCTGTCCGCAAGATGTTGGGGTCATCCCCGCTGACGCAGCCATTCTGCCAATTCGCCCTCATCCAGCAGCCGCTGGGCGGCGCGGATGATGACGGGGCCGATTTCAAGGGCGGTCCAGGTGATCTGAATGCCATTGAGGTCAAGGCAGACGTCCATCGCCTGGTGAGCGGTGCGTTTGTTGGCGTCGTTGAAGCAATGGCCTTGTGCGATGGCGATGGCATAGGCGGCGGCAAGGTCAAAGGCGTCGCCGATCAGGTCATAGGCCAGCCGGTTTTCCACTCTCGCCAGCGCACCTTCAAGTGATTTGTCCAGCGCCCGACCGGCCAGTTCGCCGGGGTTCAGAACCGCATCATGGATCGCCTCGACAAGATCGGCGGAAAGCGTGCGGAAAATCATTTGTCTTTGAGGTAATCAAGCACGGGCTGGTTGACGGCTCGGCGACGCGCCATGCTTTCCATCACCTCTTCCAGCGTGGCCGGGCGATGCGCGCCTTCACCCACCGCCTCAGCCGGCACCAGATAGCCCACCAGCGCCGAGTTCTTCAGGATCGCCACCGGCTTGCCATTGGCGCGGTCCAGCACCTTCTGCGGTTCGCGCAGTTCGGTCATGGTGCAGATTTGCGGCGTCAGAAGGCGGGTCATGGCAGGGGCTCCCGAGATTTTGTGAGATGAAATATACATTCAAATGTGCAAAATTTCAACCCGCAGCAAGCCCCAGCCCCGGCCCCTCCGCACGGAGGGGGAGGGGAGGTGATCGTCAGGCCGGCTCAGCCAGCCGGCCCGCCCACATCTTCTGGAATGCCGGGCGGGCCTGACAGCGGGCGACCCAGGCCTTGACGGCGGGAAACTCGTCAAACAGCGCCGGGTGGCCTTGGGCATAGCGCACGCATTCCTCGACGACGATATCGGCGGCGGTGAAGCGGTCGGCCATCAGCCACTCGCGGCCCTGCAAATGGCTGTCCAGCCGGGCAAGCGGGCGGCGCAGCTTTTCGGCGCTGACATTGATGATGGCCTGCCCCTCGGTCCCGTTGATGTCCTTGTCTGCCGCGGCGTAGGCGATTTCCAGCGCCGGGCCTTCGACGGCGGCAATCGCAAACAGCGCCCATTGCTCCATCAACGCGCATTCGGCGTCGCTGGCGGGGGCCAGCGGCCCACCGGCACGGCGCACGATGTGCAGGGTGATGGCAAGGCTTTCGGTCAGCACCAGATCGCCGTCCACCAGCGCCGGAATCTGGCCCATCGGGTTCACCCTCAGGAAGGCGGGAGAGGCGGTGTTCACCGGCGCATCTGGCGCTGCGGGATCGGGCAGGCGATAGGCCTGAATGACGGGAACATGGGCAAACTCCAGCCCGGTTTCGAACAGCGCCCAAAGCGGGCGGGTGGCGCGCGAACGGTAGCAACCATGAAGCGTAATCATCGCAATCCTCATCAATGCCGGTCCCTGAAGGCTAATGTTGCGGCGCGGGAAACGAAAGCGAAACCGACACCCCGGCGAAAGGGGCGAATCGCTTGCCGCCGCGCTGCGCCTGCGCAAGCATGCGCGCCATGCAAGACAACCGGATGCCAGAGGAAATTTCGCCCGTCATCGGACGGGAAGCGAAGGCCGAGATCGTGGATCGGCTTTACGAAGTCGCCCTTGATCCCATCCGGCTGGAGGATCTGCTGGAAGTCTGGGAGGGGCGCGTGGCGCCGCATCGGACCGGGCATTCGCAGGCCGTCGTCACGCTGGACGATCCCGAGATCGAGGCCCACCTGCGCCGGGCCACGGTGTTTCTGGACCGGTTCGAGGCAACGCGCGACGTGAACCGGGCGCAGACGGTGCTGGAAGAGATCCCGCGCTCGGCGGCGTTTCTTGCCGATGGCGGTGCGGGGATTGCCGGGTTCAACCGCGCGGCCGGGGTGGCCTTCGGTCTGAAGGACGGCGCTGTGCTGGCCGATCTGCCCTTTGACGAAGAAGACGTGGCGCTCTTGCGCACCCAGATCGCCCGGGTCGCCTCGGGGCGGGCGGAGCGCGCGGTCACGCTGCGTATCCGTTCCACCATCACCGGCAGCCCGGTGATCGTGCGGGTGGGGGCGGTCGACCGGGTGGCGGAGGCGGACGCCAGGCCATTGGCGCTGGTGATCTCGACCGAGCTGGTCTGGCCGGAAGGGTTCGAAGCCACCGTGCAGGAGGCCTTTGGCCTGACGCTGGCCGAGATGGAGATCGTGCGTGGCATCGCGCTGGGCCTGCCAGTGCGGGAGATCGCCGAGGCGCGCGGCCGCTCGCCGGAAACGGTGCGCACGCAGCTGCGCTCGATCCTTGCCAAGACCGAGACCCACAGCCAGTCGGAACTGGTGCGGGTGGTGCTGGGCCTGATGGACGTGGCGCAGATCGCGCCGGTCGAGATGGTGCAGCCGGCCTCGACCAGCCTTGCGGTGTTGCCCGTCATGACGCTGCGCACCGCCGAGGGGCGGCGTCTGGAATGGGTGGAATTCGGCGATCCGAAAGGGGCGCCGGTCCTTTACATGCACCTTGATCTTGGCCTGTCGCGTTGGCCGGCACCGGCCGAACGCGCGGCGCGCCAGCGCGGTATCCGGGTCATTGTGCCCCATCGCGCCGGCTTTGGCCGCAGCGACCTGCACGGCAAGGGCGCCGATTACACCGAGGCCGTGGCGCGCGACTATCTGGCGGTGCTGGACCATCTGGGCATTACCCGCGCGGCGATCCTGAGCCAGGGCGCCGATTTCCGCTATGCCTGCGCGCTGTCGCTGCTGCGGCCCGGTCTGGTGACGGGCATTCTCGGTTGCGCCGCGCAACTGCCGCTGCGCCATGCCGCGCAGTATGACCGGATGGACAAGTGGCAGCGCTTCATTCTGGCCAATGCCCGCTATGCGCCGAAGGTCCTGCCCTTCCTCGTGCAGGCGGGCTATTCGCTGGCCCGCAGGCTCGGCAAGGAAAAGTTCTTCACGCTGGTCAACGGCGGGTCCGCCGCCGACATGGCCGCCTTTGCCCGTCCCGAGATCCGCGAAGCGGTGCTGGTCGGGTCGGAAATTGCGCTGGGCGCCAAGATTTCGGCGCATCAGGCCTTCACCCGCGAAGCTCTGAGTTCAGAAAAGGACTGGTCGAAGCTGGTGCAGGCCGTGAGGGTGCCGGTCCTGCTGTTGCAGGGCGATCAGGACCCGCAGACGCCGGTGCAGACCGTGCGCGAGCTGATGGCGGATTTCCCGCATCTGGAGGTGACTTTCCTGCCGGACACCGGGCAGCTGCTGCTCTTTGCCGAGTGGCAGGTGGTGCTGGACCGGCTTGGACGGTTCCTGCCGGCCAGATGACAAATCCGGCAACTTCCCCCAAACAGGGTATGCGCGGGGCAAGGGAGCGGGGCTAGGCTGCGGGTATTCAGACGTCCCGCATTTCAGGCAAGCTTACTGCAGGGCTACTTTTGCGGCGAAAGGCGGCGGTATCCGCGGAGCCGCCGCTTTTCGTTTGCGCTGCGGCGTCGCCTGCTTCTGCTGTGGCGGCAGGGCGACGGAGTGCGGCAAAGTTCAATTCCGGCCACGGACTTTGACGCGGATCATGGCGGCGGATTTCGGCGCGGTTTCCTGTCCTGTCGATCCTTGCAAGAGGTAATGCCATGGACCAGACGCTTACTTCCGACAGCCCGTTCAAGCCCGCAGCCGACCCCCAGCCGATCCCGAGCGCGACCGGCGAGGGGGGAGGGTTGACCGGCCCGCGCCACTTCCCGGCCGTCACCCCCGATACCATCCGCGCCGCCTTTGAATCCGGCAAGTATCCCTATGCCCGCCTGATGGGCCGCGCGCCCTATGAGGCCGAGAAGGCCAGATTGCAGGCCGAGTTGCTGAAGGTGCAGATCTGGGCGCAGGAGAGCGGGCAGAAGTTCGTGATCCTGATGGAGGGCCGCGACGCCGCCGGCAAGGGCGGCACGATCAAGCGGTTCATGGAGCATCTGAACCCGCGCTATGCCCGCGTCTGCGCGCTGACCAAGCCGAGCGATGTGGAAAAGGGCCAGTGGTTCTTCCAGCGCTACATCTCTCATCTGCCGACGGCGGGCGAAATGGTGTTCTACGACCGCAGCTGGTACAACCGCGCCGGGGTCGAGCGGGTGATGGGCTTCTGCTCGCCCGCCGAATACCTTGAATTCATGCGCCAGGCGCCCGAGTTCGAGCGGATGCTGGTCCGCTCGGGCATCCGGCTTTACAAATACTGGTTCTCGGTCACGCGCGACGAACAGCGCGTCCGCTTCATCGCCCGCGAGACGGATCCGCTGAAGATGTGGAAGCTGTCGCCGATCGACAAGGCCTCGCTTGACAAGTGGGACGACTATACCGAGGCCAAGGAGGCGATGTTCTTTTACACCGACACCGCCGATGCGCCCTGGGTCATCGTGAAGTCGAACGACAAGAAGCGGGCGCGGCTGAACTGCATGAAGCATTTCCTGTCGACCATTGACTATCCGAACAAGGATCATGCGGTGATCGGTACACCCGATCCGCTGATCGTGGGCCGGGCCAGCCAGGTCTTGCAAGGGGCGGGGCATATTCTGGACAGCGCGCAGCACCCGGCGGTTCGTCTGGCGGCAGGGTGAGGCGGGTGGCATTGCCCTTGCCTCTGGCCGGCCACCGGCCTTGAATGGGGCAGGGGAGACCGGTCATGTGGGACGAACGCTACAAGGGCAAGGACTATCTTTTCGGCACCGAACCCGCGGCCTTTGTCGCGCGTGAGGCCGGGGTGCTTGCCCCCGGGTCGCGCGTGTTGTGCCTTGCCGATGGCGAGGGGCGCAATTCGGTGCATCTGGCCGGGCTTGGCCACCGGGTGACGGCGATGGAGCCGTCCGGCGTGGCGCTGGACAAGGCCCGCGCGCTGGCTGGCGCGCGCGGCGTGGTGGTGGAGTTCCGGCAATCAGGTGTCGAGACGTGGGATTGGTCGCGCCCCTTCGATGCGGCTCTCGGCGTCTTCATCCAGTTCGCCCCGCCCGCCCTGCGCGCAGCGATCCACGCCGGCATTGCCCGCGCCGTGGTGCCGGGCGGGCTTGTCCTGTTGCACGGCTACGCGCCGCGCCAGATTGCCAATGGCACGGGCGGGCCGCGGGCGGTGGAGAACCTTTACACCCTTGACCAGCTGCGCGCCGATTTTCCCGGCTGGGAGGTCTTGCGCGCCGCCGATTACGATGCGGAGATCCATGAAGGCACCGGCCATGCCGGCCGCTCGGCGCTGGTCGATTTCATCGCCCGCAAGCTGGGGGCGCCCGCGTGATGCTGCGGTCATGATCCTGAGGCGGGGGTTGTGAGCCCGAAGGCCCGCCGCTACACCTGTGCCCCATGAGCCCGTTGTCCCCCCTTGCCCATGCCCGCGCCATTCTGGTTCTGGGCCTGCCCCTGATCGGCAGCCATCTGGCGCAGATGGCGCTGCATGTCACCGATACCGTGCTTCTGGGCTGGTACGGGGTGACTGAACTTGCCGCGGTGGTGCTGGCCACCTCGGCCTTCTTCGTGATCTTCCTGCTGGGCTCGGGCTTTGCGCAGGCGGTGATGCCGCTCGTTGCCTCGGCGCTGGGCGCGGGCGATGAAACCCGGGTGCGACGCGATGCGCGCATGGGATTGTGGCTGTCGATCGCCTTCGGGCTGGCCTGCTACCCGCTGTTCTGGTGGTCCGAACCGCTGCTCATGGCCCTCGGGCAAAAGCCCGCGGTGGCGGTGCTGGCGCAGGACTTCCTGCGCATCGGCGGGATTGGCATGGTGCCGGCGCTGCTGGTGATGACGCTGAAAAGCTATCTGGCGGCGCTGGAGAAAACCCAGGTGGTGCTGTGGACCACGGTCCTTGCGGTGCTGGTCAACGGTGTTCTGGCCTATGGGCTGATCTTCGGCCATTGGGGATGGCCGGAACTCGGGGTCGAGGGGGCGGCGATTGCCTCGGTGACAGTGCAGGCGCTCAGTTTTGTCGTGCTGGCGCTTTACGCCCATGCCCAGCCCGGGCTGCGGCGCTTCCACCTGTTCCAGCGCTTCTGGCGTGCCGATGCCGAGGCGCTGCGCTCGGTGTTCCGGCTGGGCTGGCCGATCGGCCTGACCGGGCTGGCCGAAAGCGCCCTGTTCACCGCGACGGCCCTGATGATGGGCTGGGTCGGCACGGTGCAACTTGCGGCGCATGGCATCACGATGGAGGCGGTGGCGCTGACCTTCATGGTGCATCTGGGTCTGTCGAACGCCGCCACGGTGCGCGCGGGCAAGGCAGATGGCGCGGGCGATGCGCGCGCCCTGCGCGATGGCGCCAAGGTGGCGATTGCGATGTCGGTCGGCTTCGGTCTGGCAATGATCGCGCTGTTCCTGAGTTTCGGGCCGCAGATCATCGGGCTGTTTCTGGATGTCTCGAAGCCCGGCGCGGCCGAGATAATGACCTTTGGCGTCAAGCTTCTGGCGGTGGCAGCACTTTTCCAGATGGCCGACGCCATGCAGGTCATGGCGCTGGGTCTGTTGCGCGGCATCCATGACACCAGGGTGCCGATGATCGCGGCCACCGTCAGCTACTGGCTGATCGGCATTCCGGCGGGCTATGTGCTGGGCTTCCCCTTTGGCATGGGCGGGATCGGCCTCTGGCTTGGGCTGGTGATCGGGCTGGCCTTCGCGGCGACGCTGATGATGTGGCGCTTCTGGCAGCGCTGCGGCGTTCAGCGAAAGGCAATGGGCAGCTGAGGCCGCAATCGCGCCCCGAACCGGGCTTCGCCGCTGCGGCTCCAATGGTCGCCATCCGACCAGAAGATGCTCTGGCAGGTCATGAAATCCTGTCTGATGTCAAATCCATAGGCCGATAGCGGCACATGTTCCACCCCGGCGCGGGCCGCAGCTTCGGCGATGCTTCGGTCAAGCCGTTCGAACACCTCCAGCTGCCCGGGACGCAGGGCGGGCGCCGTGGCGCAGCCGCTGCGCAAGACGCGGTTTGCCGCGATGTGCGGCTCGATCCGCGGGCTGAGCCAGAGGACCGGCACGCCGGAAGCATGCAGCGCCCGCAAATAGGTCTCGATGGCATCCTGCGCCGCGCGGTTCACGCGGAAGGCAGGCATCGCCTTGTGCAGGGGCGCCCGGGTGAAAAGCTGGCGCGACCCCTCGCGCCCGTCCGGTCCAAGCAGGAGATAGGCCCCGGATTGCACGAAAAGGATGTGGCGGAAAAGCTGCGGCTCGGCCTGCACCAGTTCCAGAAAGGCGCCGAAGGGGCAGGCCGCGTCGTTCTCGGCCGGGCGGCAGCCGCCGTTGGTCACGCCCAGAAGAAAGGGGGTGCGGCTGGCAAGTTTCAGGGCGTTGAACATGTCGATGCCGTGGCTGTCGCCCAGGACGACCGTCGCCGGGCCATGCCGGCTTGCGCAGGCCCGGATCTGCGCCAGATCCTTGTCGGACAGGGCCACCAGATTGAACCGGCAAGACCCGTCGCTTGCGGGCAGTCCGCTGTCTTGCCGTGCGGCAAGGATCAGGTCCAGGACGGCGGCCTCGTCGGGGTGGCCCTGCCGCCAAAGCCGGTCATTGCCGTTGCTGGCAAGGCCCAGAAGCCCAACCGCCAGCATCGCAGCCGAGGCAAGAGTGGCGCCAAGGAACAGGGGGCGCGGCCGGGCGAGCCAGCGCCCGGTCGGGCGGCGGAAGGGCTGTTCCACCCAGCGCCAGCTGATCCAGGCCAGCAGGTAGGTCAGGCCAACCAGAAGCCACATGGCCCAAGGCTCCGGCGCGTCGGTCGCCGAGACCCGCATCAGCGCGAAAAGCGGCTGGTGCCAGAGATAGGCGGAATAGGAAATCAGGCCGACGCCGATCATCGGCGGCAGGGACAGGAGCCGGCCGACTGCGGTGCCTTGCCCCGCGAAAAGGATCACCAGCACAGTGCCGATCACCGGCAGCAGCGTATGGGCCGAGGGGTAGGGCGTGCGGTCGCTGTGCAGGATCAGGGCGGCAACGATCAGCCCCAGCCCGACCAGTGCCGCCGGACCATGGGCTGCCAAGGGGCGCTGCCGCACCGACCAGGCCGCAAGCGAGCCGGCCAGAAGCTCCCAGAACCGCGAGAGCGAGAAGAAGAAGTTCATCTCGGGCCGGGTCGCCGCCGCCCATTGCGCCAGCGCCAGACTTGCCGCAGCCATGGTCCAGAGCCCGATCGTCACGCTGCGCGGACCGCGGCGCAACAGCGCCGCAAGCAGGACCGGGAACAGCAGGTAATACTGTTCCTCGATCGAAAGGCTCCAAGTGTGCAGGAGCGGGGCCTCTTCCAGAGCCGGAGAGAAATAGCCGCTGTTCGCCCCGAAAAGGACGTTCGACAGAAAGATCATGACCGCGGCCAGCGACTTGGAGTAGGCCTCCAGCTGCGGCGGCACCATCAAGACCCAGGCCGCCAGCGTCGTGACCGCCAGCACCAGCAGCAGGGCGGGCAGGATGCGCCGCACCCGGCGCTCGTAAAAGCGCTGGATGGAATGCGCGCCGTTGCCAAGATCCTTCAGCAGGATTGATGTGACCAGAAAGCCCGAGATCACGAAAAACACGTCCACCCCGGCAAAGCCGCCAGTCAGGGGCACAAGCCCGCTGTGAAACAGGATGACGGAGGTGACCGCGATGGCGCGCAGACCGTCGATTTCGGGGCGATAGGCGAGGCTCATTCGTCGGCGGCTTCGGCCTTCAGGATCCGATCCGCCTTCTTGCGCACCAGAACCGCGCGCAGGTCGTGCATGGCCATCAGCAGAGTGTCGGTAACCTGTTCCAGGGCCTCGTCCGTGGCCCGGGATTGCGCCCATTGCGTCGTCAGGTTCAGGTGATCCACCGCGCGCAGGATGTCGTCGATGTCGCGGGCGGCCAGCACGGCGCGGCGGTCCTCGACCCAGTCGGCGATCAGCGCCTCTTCCGCAGCGGTCAGGTCGCCGTCGCCATGCGGCTTGATCTTGCCGTTGTTGACGTTGACGGTGGCGATTTCCTCCAGGTCGATGCGGCGCTGGCGGTTTTCGGTATCGACCCGAAACACCACCGCGCCATTCTCGCGCACCCGGAAATAATAGTCTGGCAGATCGCCCGACATGTCGCCCCTTATTTCAAGCCCGCGCAGAAGCTCTGGATGCGCTTGCACGCCTCTTCCAGCACCGCGTCGGCGGTAGCGTAGCTGACGCGGAAGTTCGGCGAAAGCCCGAAGGCCGCGCCGAACACCACCGCAACGCCGGTTTCCTCCAAGAGCGCCGAGGCGAAGGCCTCGTCATTGGTGATCTTCACGCCGCCGGCTGAAGTCTTGCCGATACAGCCCGAGATGTCGGGGTAGACATAGAAGGCGCCTTCGGGCTTGGGGCAGGTCACGCCGGGGGCGGCGTTCAGCATCGAGACCACCAGATCGCGGCGGCGCTGGAACAGCTTGCGGTTGGGGGCAAGGAAATCCTGCGGGCCGGTCAGCGCCTCCAGTGCCGCATATTGCGACACCGAACAGGGGTTCGAGGTGGACTGCGACTGGATCGTGCCCATCGCCTTGATGAGATGCATCGGACCACCTGCGTAACCAATGCGCCAGCCGGTCATGGCATAGGATTTCGAGACGCCGTTGCAGGTCAGCGTGCGGTCATAAAGCGCCGGCTCCACCTGCGCCGGGGTGGTGAATTCGAAATCGTCGAACACCAGATGCTCATACATGTCATCCGACATGATCCAGACCTGCGGGTGCTTGACCAGCACATCGGTCAGCGCCTTCAGCTCGGTCCGGGTATAGCCGGCGCCCGTCGGGTTCGACGGCGAGTTGAAGATAAACCACTTGGTCTTCGGCGTGATCGCCGCCTCAAGCTGCGCCGGCGTCAGCTTGAAGTCGTTCTCGATGCCGCATTCCACTGCCACCGGCGTGCCGCCGGCCAGAAGCACCATGTCGGGGTAGCTGACCCAGTAGGGCGCCGGAATGATCACCTCGTCGCCGGGGTTACAGGTCGCCATCAGCGCATTGTAAAGGATCTGCTTGCCGCCAGTGCCGACGGTGATCTGGTTCGGCGCGTAGGTCAGGCCGTTCTCGTGTGCGAACTTGGCGCAGATCGCCTTTTTCAGCTCGGGGATGCCGTCGACGGCGGTGTAGCGGGTCTTGCCCGCATCAATCGCGCGCTTGGCGGCCTCGCGGATATTCTCCGGCGTGTCGAAATCCGGCTCGCCGGCGCCAAGGCCGATCACGTCGCGCCCCTGCGCCTTCAGCTCTTGCGCCTTGGTCGTCACCGCAATGGTGGGCGAGGGTTTGACACGGGCGAGGGTATCGGACAGGAAGGCCATGAGCGGCTCCACGGGCTTGAGGGTTCACGCGGGGTTCATAGGCGTGGGGCGGATTTGGCGCAAGCGGGGATGGCCATGGAAACGGCAGAGGCACGGCTGAAACGGATGGCGATGCGGTCGTGGCGGCGCGGCACCAAGGAGATGGATCTGGTGCTGGGCCCCTATGCCGACGCGCATCTCGCCGGCATGGCCGAAGATCGGCTGGCGCTTTACGACCGGCTTCTGGGCGAGAACGATCAGGACCTTCTGCCCTGGGTGCTGGGACAGGTGCCTGCCCCGGCCGATTACACCGCCCTGATTGCCGAAATCGGCGCTTTCGCGCGCGCGCGTCTGGGGCGCTGAGGCGCAGGATCATCTGGCGGGTTGACAGCCAGAGCGGGCAGACCCACGTTCGCCCCCAGGGGCTGCATCGCAGGGAGGTTGCGCCATGGCGACGTTCACCGGAACCGATGAGGCCGATACGCTGGCGGGCGGCGCGGGGGCCGATACGCTGATCGGCGGCGCCGGCAATGACACCTACATCGTCGACAGCCTGGGCGAGGTGGTGGTGGAAGAGGCCGGCGGCGGCATCGACCGGATTGTCGCCTCGGTTCTGGACGGGGACGACAGCTACAGCCTTGCCCTCTGGTCTCAGGTTGAAGACCTGCGCTATTCGGGCGGGCAGGCCGCCACGCTTCTTGGGAACGGCGCGGCGAACCGGATCGAGGCGAATGCGGCGACTTCGACCGCCGATCAGCTGAGCGGCGGGGCGGGCAATGACAGCCTGTTCGGCTTTGGCGGCGCCGACATGCTGGCGGGCGGTCTGGGGGATGATCTTCTCGATGGCGGAAGCGGGGCGGACCGGCTGATCGGCGGGGCGGGCAATGACACCTATGTCATCGACAGCGCCGGCGACCGTGTTGCGGAACTGGCGGGCGGCGGGCGCGACCAGATCCGCAGCGGCATCGCCTTTGACCTTGGGCAGGACTGGGCCTCGGAAATCGAGGATCTGACCTATACCGGCGCCATCGCCGCCGGGCTTGGCGGCAACGATCTGGACAACCGTCTTACCTCGCTTGGCGCGGCGGCCGACAGCCTGTTCGGCGGCGCCGGCAATGACACGCTTGCCGGCGGCGGCGGGGCCGATACGCTGACCGGCGGGCTTGGCGATGACTATTACCGCATCGGCATCGGCGATGTCGTCATCGAGGCGCTGGGCGAGGGGCGGGACACTTACGAGGGCCAACGCACCACCATCGCCAGCGGCGGCGCCGCCACCACGATCGAGAACCTGATCTTTACCGGGACGGGCGCGGCCACTCTGACAGGAAATGGCCTTGCCAACCTGATCGAGGGCGGCACCGGCGCCAATACGGTGAATGGCGGGCTGGGCGACGACACGCTGGCCGGCGGCGCCGGGGCGGATCTGCTGAACGGCGGCGAGGGCAATGACCGCCTGTTCGGCGGTGCGCTGCCCGGCCTTGTGCTTGGCCGCGACCGGGTGAACGACAGCAGCATCGACCAGCTGGCAGGCGGGCAGGGCAATGACACCTATGTCGTTTCGGACACGCAGGATGTTGTGATCGAGGGCGCGCTGGAAGGCAGCCGCGATGTCGTGGTCTCGGCGGTCAGCAACCGGATCACGCGCTATGCCAATGTCGAGGCGCTGATCCTCGAGGACGGCAGTTCGGCCTATTCGGCCACGGGCGGCGGCGCGGGCGATCTTCTGATCGGCAATGACGGCGACAATCTGGTTTCCGGCGGCCTTGGCCATGACACGCTGGCCGGTTGGGGGCTGGCCACTGCGGCGGGAAGCGCGGATATCCTGCTTGGCGGCGCGGGCAATGACGTGCTGTTGGCCCGGAGCCTGTTCGGCTCGGCAGGCAGGGTTGACCTGACCGTCGATGGCGGGACAGGCAACGACCTCTATGTCATCGGCCCCGATGTGGCGCTGTCCGGCTGGGACGAAGCCGGTACCGATACGGCGATTGTCCATGGTTCGGCCTCGCTGGCGCAGCTGTCCGGGATCGAGCGCATCTACCTTTACGGCGCGGCGGGCGGCCCCGAGGCCGAGGCGCACGCCGCCATGATCGCAGCCTTTGCCGCGCTGAGCGGCGGTGACGCGCTTGACCTCGCCGCGCTGGAGGCGGGGCGGGATGTCACGGGCAATGCACTGGCAAACAGCATCTTCGGAAATGCGCTTGGCAACCAGCTGTCGGGCGGTGCCGGCGATGACACCATCCGCGGCGGCAACGGCGACGACACGCTGACCGGCGGCACGGGGATCGACCTGCTGATCGGCGGCGCCGGCAATGACAGCTACCACCTCGACACCGGCGATCTGCTGAGCGAGACGGCCAGCGGCGGCTTCGACAGGCTGTATTCCGCCACGCTGGCCAGCAACGCCGCCTTCGGCGCCTATGCAAATATCGAAGGCTGGCTTTATACCGGCGCCGCTTCCGTCTCGCTGCATCGGGGGGTGGCGAACCTGTCGGCGGATCTGCTTGGCGGTGGCAGCGGCAATGACACGCTGCGCGGCTATGGCGGCGATGACACGCTTTCGGGGGGCAGCGGAAACGACATCCTGACCGGCGACGCCGGCAATGACGCGCTGCTCGGCGCGGCGGGCGACGACACGCTTTCGGGGGGTGATGACGAAGACAGCCTTGACGGCGGTCTGGGTGCCGATCTCCTGTCCGGCGATCTCGGCGACGACAGGCTGGACGGCGGCGGCGGCGATGACCTGCTTTCCGGCGCGGCGGGGGTGGATACCCTTGCGGGCGGCAGCGGCAATGACACGCTGGAGGGCGGGGAAAACAGCGACCGCCTTGTCGGGGGCGCGGGCAATGACGTGATCGCGTTTGGCGATGTGACGGTCGACGCGACGGTCAGCGGCGATCACCTGTTCGGCGACGACCCGGACAATCCCGGCATGGCTGGCGCCGACGAGTTCCGGTTGCAGGCGATCGGGGCTGGATCCGCGGTGAGCGAAACCTTTTCCGGATCGGGCATCTTCCGGTTCGCCGGCGGCGCGACGATCGGGGATTTCGAGCAGGGCAAGGACAGGATCGGCGTGGCTGCCTCCCTGCTCGGCAACCTCGATGGCGCCGTGGATGGCAGCTCCGACGTGGTTTCCGGGGCCTCGACCTTCTCGGCCACCGATGAGATCATCTTTTTCCGCAGCGATGCGGCGGAGGCCTTTGCCGCGGCCCCGGAGGCGTTCCTTACGCCCATCAACGCTGCGACGCTGACGCCCATCCTTGTTTCTGCCGATGCCGCGATTGCCGTGAATGTCACGCGACTTCTGGTGTTCGACGATGGCACCAACAGCGCGGTCTTCCTGTTCCAGTCCGCCAACGGCGATGCCGCGGTCACGATTGACGAGATCTACCTCGCAACCGTGGTGACGGGCAGCGACGCGCTGCAGCTGTCGGACTTCTTCCTGTTCTGAGCCGCTTGCGCCTGCCTGACAGTCCCGCTGCGGGCATGGTCCGCAGCGCAGGTCCGCGGCCCGACCGCAGCGCCTGCAGTGCCGCGGCGTCCGCTTTCTTCGCGTTGCGGCTTTTCCCGGCGCCAGATTCCCTGCTAGCCTCGCCGCATGACCCGGCGCCACTACGATCTTCCCTCGCTCAACGCGCTTGCGGCTTTCGAGGCCGTCGCGCGCAATCTCAACGTCACGCGGGCGGCGACAGAGCTGAACGTCACGCCCGGCGCGGTGTCCAAGCAGATCCGGCAGCTGGAGGCAGAACTGGGCCGGCAGCTGATGCAGCGCCATTCCACCGGCATTTCGCTGACCAGCGAGGGCGAGGAGGTCGCCGCCAGCCTGCACGAGGCCTTTGGCCGGGTGTCGGCGACGCTGCGCCATGTGCGCGCCTCGGGGGAGCGGGCGCATGTATCGATCATCTCGACCATGGCGACGATGCAGCTGTGGCTGATGCCGCGGCTGGGGTCGTTCTGGGGGGCGCATCCCGAGATCGTGGTCGAGCATGTCATTTCGGACCGCCTGCATGATGTGCCGCGCCCCGACATCGATCTGCGCATCCGCTATGGCGACGGGCACTGGCCGGGCGAAGAGGCGAGGCTGATCCAGTCGGACCGGGTGGTGGCGGTGGCCAGCCCGGCTTTCCTGGCCCGCCACCCGATTGCCGATCCGGAGGCGCTGGCCGCTGCGCCGCTCTTGTCGGTCGAGGGCGCGGATTGGGTCTGGATGACCTGGGGCAGCTTTCTGCGCGCCGCGGGGGTGCCTTTCCACCGGCTCAACGTTCGGCGGTTCAACAGCTATGTCATCGCGCTGCAGGCGGCCCGTGACGGGCAGGGGGTGTCGCTCGGCTGGATGAGCAGTGTGGCGCCGCTGATCGCACGCGGCGAGCTGCAGAAGGTCACGCAGACCGAGATCGACGACCCGAACGCCTTCTATGTCACCTGGAACGACCGCCGCACCCTGAGCGCGGAAGCAACAATCCTGCGCGACTGGCTGCTTGCGCAGGGGTATTGAGATTTTCTCAATTCCCTTCGGCAACTTCCTCGCTTGCTTCAAGCGGTGCAAGGCTGTCCATTAAGGGGCAAAAAAGCCCTGCCAAGGACCCTCCCACCCATGCTGCCGAAAACCATGTCGGCCGTGCTCCTGACCGGGCATGGCGATGTTGAAGTGCTGGACTATCGCTCCGACATTCCGGCGCCCATCCCCAAGGCGGGAGAGGTGCTGAAGACAGCTCGGAGGCCATCGACAAGCACGTGGCCGACTGGATCGCCGCCAATCAGACGACCTATGACGACTGGCTTGCCGAGGCCCGCAAAGCCGCCGAATAACCGTTCTGCCGAGGGCGCGGCTGCGCCAGACCTTGGGCGCGCCCCGGAAACGGGGCGCCCCTTTTCCTGGCCTGCCCGACCGACCCGGCACGCCCCTTGCCGGGCGGTTCCGGAAGATGCCCTCCGGCACCCGCCCAGACTGCAAAGCCCAGACGGCGTGCGCCCAGGTCAACGGGCGCTTGCCCCGGGATTTCTCCCGGCAGAAAGCCCGCGCAAGGCATGCCGCCGGGCCGGATATGCCTCAGACAAAGATGTAGTCGTCCGCTACATAGCCCGAGCCGTAACCCAACAGCGTGATCGTCAGCTCGGCGGTGGCGGCGTTGCCGTCAAGATTGACCGAGACGACAGTGTTTCCGCTGATGTTCGCCACCGCCGAGATATTGGCAGCGGTGATGTTCAGGGCTCTGAAGTCCAAAACGTCCGTCCCAGCAAACCCGGAAATGGTGTCGTTGCCGTCATTCGCGCTGAGGTAGATGAAGGTGTCGACCGAGCCTTCGCCGAACAAACGGTCATCGCCGTAGCCGCCGATGATGCTGTCCACTGCCGAATTGCCATTGATCGTATCGTTGCCAGATCCGCCATAAATGACATCCGTTGCCGCGCCACCATCAAGGGAGTCATTGCCGGAGCCGCCGTAGATGAGATCCCCGGCATTCTCGCCGGAAATGAAATCATCGCCGGCACCGCCGTAGACCGTGTCTGCGCCGTTGTTGGCGTTGATATTGTCATTTCCAGCCGTGCCGAGAATCCGGTTGGGGTCGTTGTCTCCGTTTTCCGCCACCGTATCGACGTTGCCATCAAAATCATTCGGATCCGCCAGCGGTCCCTCGTTCACATTGCCGACGTTGACCGTCACCGTCATCGTGTCGCTCAGCCCGCCGCCATCGGTGACCGTGACAGTCAGCACATGCTGGACGGCCGTCTCATAGTCGAGCGGCCCCGTCGTGGTGATCTTCCCGCCGGCATCAATGGTAAACAGCGCCGAGGTGTTGCCGCCGGTGATAGCATAGCTCAGGTTCTCGAACGTGTTCGCCGCGTCATTGCCACCGCCGACATCCGGATCTGATGCGGTGACCGAGGCGACGACCGCCCCCGCCGCGAGATTTTCATTCACCGAAGCCGTTTTGTTGCCGCCGGCCTCGGGTGCCTCGTTCAGGTCGGTGACGTTGACGGTGACCGTCATGGTATCGCTCAAGCCCGCGCCGTCGCTGGCGGTCACCTCCAGCGTGTAGCTTTGCGCCGTCTCGTAATCGAGCGCGCCGATGGTGGAGACTCTGCCCTCCGTGTCGATGGTGAACAGCCCGGCTGCATTGCCGTCGGTGATCTCGTAGCTGAGGTCCTCGAAGGCGTTGTCCCCATCATTGCCGCCGCCGAAGTCGGGGTCGGTGGCATCGACATCGGCCACCACCGTGCCGATCGCGAGGTCTTCATTCACCGCAACCGTCTGGTCGCCGCCGGCTTCCGGCGCCTCGTTCAGGTCGGTGACGTTGACGGTGAAAGTCTCGGTATGGGTCAGACCGTCGGGATCGGTGACGGTTACCTTGATCGTCAGGCTTTGTTCCGCCTCGAAGTCCAGCGCGACATCCGGTTTCAGTTTCAGGGTGCCGTCGACAATCTCGAAACGCGTGTCGTCGACCACATAGCTGTAAGGACCGGTGCCGCCATCGTCTTCCACCGTCGTCAGCGTCCCCACCACTGCGCCGGCGGCGTTTTCGTCAACACTGCTCGACGACAGCAGGATGCCGTCGGGGTTGCGCGGGTCGATCTGGTAGGAGACAGATTCGATGCCGGAAACCTTGAGATTGATCGACGTGAATGTGAATACGGCCGTGCCTGCCTGACCGGTGTTGGCGTTGGTGTTGGCGGCCATGAAGGCCTGGAAGCGGGCCAGATCTGCCGCGAAGGCCGCCATGAAGGCCGGGTCGTTCATCTGGGCTTCGCTCAGATTGATGATCAGCCTGTCGATCTCGGCAGTGCCTTTGGCCACATTGCCGTTGCCGCCATCATAGACGTCGTAGCTGGTGAAGGTGGTCGCGGTGGTCGCGTACTGGTTTTCCCAGGCGCTGAAGATCAGCATATCCGCACCCGATCCACCCTGAAGGTTGTCGGCACCCGAACCGCCGTCAAGCGTGTCCGCGCCCGAGCCGCCAAGCAGGGTGTCAGACCCCGTGCCGCCGAAAAGCGCGTCGCTGCCCGACCCGCCGTTCAGAAAGTCATTTCCCGCCCCGCCCGCAAGCACATCCTCGCCGGAGCCGCCGATGAGAGTGTCGTTGCCGCTGCTTCCTGTCGTCAAGGCCATGGCTGGAATTCCCTTGGATAAAATTGCGCCCTGAAGATGACTGACTGATGCCGCATTTTTGTCAAGATCGGCTGCAACGGCAGGGGGCGTGTATTGTTTCTATTGCTCTCTCAGTGAGAATTTTGACAGGCAATGCTATGAAATATATATGAAAATCCAAGTCTCGCGCGGCGGCTGGATCGGAATTTTTCCAAAACTGAAACAGAAGCCGGGCGTTTGCGGCGCCAATGCTGCGCCGAAAGGCCAGCTATCCCGCCACAAGGTGTCGCTTTCCACATGGTGCCATTTCATTCGGTGGTTGTTTTAAATTATTGCTGCGCAACAATTGGTTTAACTCGACCCCTGCGCCAAGTCCGGAGTATCTGCCCGGGCGATGGCGGACTTCGAAGCCAGACCCTCCGACCGGGGCGGGCAGGTCAGCGCTTGACCACGGCGCCGACTCGTTTCCGATGGTCGAGAACGCCCGGCGGGCGCAGCTGCCAGACCTGCCGCCAAAACGTCAAACCCAAGCCGAATGGGGCATCGGAGTGTGAAGAAACGTCGCCAATTCGGGGAGGAGTGGTGCCCAGAGCCGGAATCGAACCAGCGACACGCGGATTTTCAAGCCGTCCACCGGCGCGGGAAATCAACCGGTTGCGCGGCGTTTTCCTGTCAAACCCCCTACGGGAAATCAGGCACTTAGGGGGCGATTGTCAAACCGGTTTTCGGGCGATCCGGGCCAAAGAAAAACCGTCGAGGGGGCGGCCACCCACCTCGACGGCGCATTCGACGTCACTGTTTTGACAGGATACCAAAGCGCGGACTCCGGCGCAATCACCGGGGGCCGGCATGTCTGACATTCTGCCCTTCTGCCAGATCAAGCTGCAGTATCTTCTAGACCTCGTCCTCGACCAATCGCTGGACGACAACGCCTTCCGCGTTGCCGCCTATCTGGCGCTGACCCATGCCGACCATGACACCGGCGAATGCCATCCATCCTTCGAGACGATCGGCACGGCCCTCGGGCGGCACGCAAAATCGGTCAAGCGCGCCCTGAACAAGCCCGAGATGGCGCGCCACCTGACTGTCGTGCGCGGGACCAATCGCGGCAACGCCTCGCGCTACCGCCCGACCGAAGATGCCCTGCGGCGCGCCACGCAGCGGCGGCGGGAGGGGGACAAGATCGTCCCCCTTTCCCGGGTGAAAGGGGGACAATCCTGTCCGCCCGAGGGGACAGATCTGTCCCCAAAAGGGGGACAGGAACGCCCCCCGAACAGAGAAAAGGAACTTAAACCAAGAACGGCCGCTGCCGCGCCGGATTTGCCCGTGAAGGGGCAATCGGGCACAGCCACGGCCGGCAGTGCCCCGCCGTCACCGCTGGTCTTCGTTCCGCAGGGCATCTGCTTTGCCCGCGACTGGAATGACCGACTAGCGCAGGAGGGGCTGGCGACACTCGACCGAAGTCTGCCCTTGGCTGTGAACGGTCCCCATCGCGGCTTCTGGGTTCCAGCCCGAAGCCCCGCGCCAAGGGGAAGCCCGGAATGGCGTGAGCAGGTGCGACAGCTGCGCTGTCTTGCCGGGAAGGACGCCGGGCAGATGGAGCAGCGTCATGCGGGATGAGCAGGGAGCAAGGCGACCCGTGTCATACGCTGGCGCTTCTGACACGGGGCCTTGCGAGGGGTGGCAAGCCTCCCCTTCGAACCCCACCGGCGCGGGCACTGCCCGCGAAAGGCCCGCGCTGACGGACACTTTCGTGTTCCGCTGCACGGCGGCCGAGAAGGCCGAACTTCGGCAAAAGGCCGAAGCGGCGGGTGTTCCTGTGGCGACCCTTCTGCGCGAAGCCCTTGGCCGCACAGATACCCGCCGCCGCAAGCCCGCCCCGCGCGTCGATCTGGCGCTGGTGCTGGCCGTCGGGCGGATCGGCGGCAACCTCAACCAGATCGCCCGCTGGCTGAACCGCGCCCATGTCGCTGGCCTCACGCCCACGATCGACGCGGTCGAGGTCGCGCGCCGCCTCCTGTCCGTGGAACGCCAGCTTGCCCAGCTCCTCGCCCAGGGCCGCGAATGCTGATCAAGTTCTTCCCCAACGGCCAAGGGCGCGGGTCCGGCCCCGTCGGCTACCTGATCGCCGATCAGGTTCTGGCCTACGACGCCAACCGCGACCTGCTCCGCGATGCGGCTGGCCAGCCCACACACACGATCCGCAACCCGCGCCCCGAGGTCCTGCGCGGCAATCCCGACCGGACCGAGGCGCTGATTGACGCCATCCCCCATGTCTGGACCTACCGCGCCGGTGTCATCAGCTTCGCCGCCGATGACGCCCCGACCGAGGCGCAGCAGGCCGAGGTCATGGACGGCTTCGAAAAGATCGCCTTCGCGGGCCTCGACCCCGAGCAGTTCGACATCCTCTGGGTCCGCCACAGCCACGAGGGCCGCGTCGAGCTGCACTTCTGCACCCCGCGTCTCGACCTGTCCTCTGGCCGCAGCTTGAACATCGCCCCGCCCGGCTATCAGACCGCCTTCGATTCCCTTCGCGACCTGATGAACCAGACCCACGGCTGGGCCGACCCGATGGACGCACACCGCGCGCAGGAGGTGCAGCCCGTCCTTGAGACCCCACAGCGCGCCAAGACCCGCGAGGAAGTCCAATCCTGGATCCTCGACGAGATTTCCGTCGGCACCATCACCGACCGCGCCAGCATGGTCGCCCTGATGACCGATGTCGGCTTCATCGTCCCCCGCGCGGGCAAGGAATACCTCACCGTCCAGGACCCCGATACGGGCGAACGCTGGCGACTGAAAGGAGACATCTTCCATGACGACTGGAAAGCCGACCCAGCGGCTCAGCGAGAGACTGAACGCGGATCTGGAAGCCCTGCGGCACGAGAATGCCGCCTTGATGGCATCCCAGCTGCAGAACTTCAGGAGCGATTTGACGGCCATTGCGACGCGCGCGCGCGATACAATCGAAGCCGATACCCGCATGTTTCTGCACGCGACCTCGGGCACGATGCAGAGCTTTCAGCAACGGATCACGCGCTGGATGACCTTGGCGCCGGTGATCCTGCTGGCGACCGCAACCGCCGCGATCACGGCGCTGCTCGTGCTGAGCTGGTTCTGGAGCGTGATGCTGTCGAAGTCGGAGCTGACGCGCCTTGGGTTGCAGCGGATCGACCAGGGCGGGATGACCTACCTTCTGACCGACCCGGCCCGGTCGAGTATTCAGACATGCGCGATCAGCGATCAGAGATCGGTGTTGTGCATTCAGATAAAGGAGAAATGAATGCAGACGCCCCTGACAGCGCTGGAGCGCGAATTGCTTGGCTACGTCGAACGGTTGGCGACAGCCTCCGAAACCTCAGCGCAAGCCTTGCGCGCCTTGGAAGCACGCTCGACCAACCGGATGGGGCTGAGGATGGATGGCTTGGCCGACTGCGTGGCGCTGCTCATTCAGTCGCAGATCGACTCCATGACGGCCTTGCGTGGCTTGCTGAGCGAAGCCGCGAACTTAGGGGCGATCGACAGGCAGCTGAGCGAGAGCTTGAAGCAAGCGAAGGCCGCCGAAGAACGGCTGAGACGGCGCTGAGGGAACGGGAACGGGGGCATGAGCTTTAGGGCGGCAGGAAACGGAACTTGAAACGGAACTTGAAGCGGAACAGAATGAACTTAAACTGAGATCAGGATGCAGATTTTTTCCCTGTTTTATTGACGTTAAGTGCGGTACTCTCTTTCTCGAACCCGGAAAACCAACCGGAACTCGAACAGGGCCAACAAGCCTTTCATCAAGGATGCGCCATGTCGACCGACACCATAGCTGACACGGGCGAAGCGATCACTGTCGTCGAGCCGCTGATCCCCGAAGAAGCGTCAAAGTATCGGCCTCCGCTGAACGATTTGGCCGTTGACCTCGCCAGCCAGTCGTCAGCGCTGCGATCGTCCCTACCCGAAGGCATCCGCGCGCCGCTTGCCGACCTCGTCCGGTCGATGAACTGCTACTACTCGAACCTCATCGAGGGCCACAACACCCACCCGATCGACATCGAGCGCGCGCTGAACAAGGATTTCAGCGCCGACGCCGAGAAACGGAACCTGCAGCTTGAAGCCGTCGCCCACATCGAAGTGCAACGCTGGATCGATACGGGCGGCCTGACCGACCACCCGCTGGCCCCCGACAGCATGCGGGAAATCCATCGCCGCTTCTGCCAGAATCTGCCCCCGGAATTGCTCGTCGTGCACAGACCGAACGGCACAGAGCTTCCCATAGTCCCTGGCGAATTCCGCACGGACTTCGTCCAGGTCGGCAAGCACGTCGCCCCCAGCCCCGGCGCTGTGCCGCGCCTTCTGGCGCACATGCGCAAGATGTACGGGCTGCAGGGCCGAAGCGGCGCGATCATCGCCACAGCCTGCGCCCACCATCGCCTTGTCTGGGTCCACCCGTTCGTTGACCTGAACGGCCGCGTCTCGCGCATGGTCGCCCATGCCATGCTGCGCGACACCGTTGGCTCCGATGGCCTCTGGTCCGCTGCGCGAGGCCTCGCCCGCCGTGATGCCGAATACAAACAGCGTCTTATGGCTGCCGACGAACCCCGCCACGGCGGCGCTGACGGCCGAGGCAACCTCTCCGAACAGCGCCTCGCAGAATTCGCAACCTTCTTCCTCGACGCCTGCATCGACCAAGTCCGCTTCATGGACTCCCTCATGCAACCGCAACGCCTGCGCGAGCGGATCATGGTTTGGTGCAAAGGCGAGATGGCCAAAGGCGCGCTGGCTAAGGGCGCAGACATCGTCATGCGCGAGGCGCTGATGTCCGGCGAAGTCGAACGCGGGGCACTGCCCGGCCTTCTCGGCGTCAGCGACCGTCAGGCGCGAAAGGTCACGGCGGAACTGCTGGCGATGGGGGCGCTGAAGTCAGCCACCCAACGCGCGCCTTTGCGGCTGAGCTTTCCGGCAAGGTTGGCGAGCGACTGGATGCCGGGGCTTTTCCCGGAATGGTAGATTTGACCAGTCAGCGGCACCAACGGCTTAAACCGGGCGCACAAACCGATTTATTCAAACAAACCAAGTGCCTGGACAAGTGTCATCCAATACCGTCCAATGACGCCGTAATCTTGTGTTCCAAGGATATCCGTGTCTGACCCACGCATTTCTTGTCCGATCTGTTTGCGCCGAGATGCTGGGTTGATCCCGGCGCCGCGTCATGTAGCGACATGGGATGAGCTGAACGGCCCGGAACAGATGGCGATGCTGGCTGAGGTGGGCGCAGCACTAGGGCGCGGCACTCCGGGCTTTATCGCTTCATCAGCCCATGACCATTTCCATCTCAGGGAAGGATCCGGGTCGCGTCTGACGACCGGGGGGCGTGACCCGCTTTTGCCTTTGCTCGCTGAAAGACTGGATACAGCGAAGTCTGTCGACCTCGCCATTGCCTTTGCAATGGACAGCGGTGTGGCACTCCTTGAGCCTTGGTTCCGTGAGATGCTGGCGCGGGGTGGTCGGCTGAGGATTGTCGTGGGCGATTACCTCGAAACGACCGATCCAACGGCTTTAGCGCGCCTTTTGGACCTGGAAGGGGCGGAGCTGTTCGTTTTCGAAACCGGCGGTCTCAGTTTTCACCCTAAGGCCTGGTTGTTCCGTGCTGCGGATGCGCGGGGGGCAGCGATTGTCGGAAGCTCGAACCTCTCGCAGTCGGCGCTGACCGAGGGGGTAGAGTGGAACCTGCATTCCGAAGATGCCGCGGACAGTGTCGCCGCGGCTTTCGAAGACCTGGTGGCACGCCCAGAGGTGAAGCCCCTGACTTCCGCCTGGATCGACGCCTATGCCAAACGCCGCAGAGCGCGGCCGATGCCCGAGTTCACTGCCCGCGTGGTGGCCGAGGAAGGCCCACCGCCAGAGCCGCATTCCATCCAGCAAGAAGCGCTAGAGGCCCTATCGCTCAGCCGATCGAACGGCCACCGCGCCGGTTTGGTCGTGTTGGCGACCGGACTGGGCAAAACCTGGCTGGCCGCCTTCGACACGATCCGTGCCAAGGCGGTCCGCATCCTTTTCGTGGCCCATCGCGACGAGATCCTGACGCAGGCGATGGCGGCTTTTCGGAAGGTGCGACCAGAGGCCAAGCTGGGCCGCTACACAGGCACCGAGAAAGAGGCGGATGCGGAAATCCTTTTTGCATCGGTACAGACGTTGGGCCGCATCGGTCACTTGCGCCAATTCGACCGCGACCATTTCGACTATATCGTCGTGGATGAATTCCACCACGCCGCCGCCAGCACCTATCAGAAGCTGATTTCCCATTTCACACCCAGTTTCCTTCTGGGTCTGACAGCTACGCCTGACCGGACAGATGGTGCTGACCTGCTGGGGCTATGTGGTGAAAATCTTGTCTACCAATGCGACCTGTTTCGCGGCATCGACGCGGGGCACCTGTCGCCATTCCACTATTTCGGTGTGCCGGACGATGTCGATTATGCCCAGATCCCGTGGAGGTCTGGGCAATTCGATCCAACCGCCCTCGACGCCGCCTTGGCGACAGAAGCGCGGGCGCTGAATGCGCTGGAACAGCATCGCAAGCGCGCAAGTGGTCCCGCGATCGGCTTTTGCAGCTCGATGCGCCATGCCGACTACATGGCGGATTACTTCCGCGCGGCCGGGTTGAAGGCCGTTGCAGTTCATTCGGGCCAAAGCTCGGCCCCGCGGGCAAGTTCCTTAGCTGCGCTAGGTCGGGGCGAGATCGATATCCTGTTCGCGGTCGACATGTTCAACGAAGGCGTCGACGTGCCTGAAATCGGCACCGTCCTGATGCTGCGCCCAACCGAAAGCGCGATCGTCTGGCTACAGCAGCTTGGCCGCGGTCTGCGGCGCGTCGAAGGTAAGGTGCTGCAGGTGATCGACTACATCGGCAACCACCGCAGCTTTCTTACCAAGGTTGCCACCCTTCTGCAGGCGGGCGCGGGAGATCGTTCGATTTCGACCAAGTTGGAGGCGTTGCAGGCCGGCGAGTTCCAGATGCCGAAAGGCAGCGAGATCACTTATGAGCTGCAGGTCATCGACATCCTGCGCACTCTCCTTCGCCCGAAAGAAGGCACGGCAGAGCTTGAAGCCTTTTACATCGACTTCCGGGACCGGAACGGCATCCGTCCCACGGCTGTCGAAGTCTTCCGCAATGGCTTCGACCCTCGCGCTTCGGGCCATGGTGGTTGGTTCGACTTCGTCCGCGACATGGGTGATGCAGTCCCCGTACGGCCCTTTGCCACCCATGGTCGGCTGCTGCACGAGATGGAACGCCCGCGCGGTTTGTCTCGCGCCGCGTTGACCGGCCTGCGCGACATTGTTGCAGGGCGGCAACCGACCGAAGGGGCCGAAGACCTCGCATTCAACCCGCACCTCGCCCAAAACGGCGTAATCCTGCGCCTAGCGCGCCCTGACGCATCAGGCGAATTGGAACCTCTTGCGCGTGAGTTGATCGAATGGCGGCTGGCCGAGACGCCCCTTGCCAGGGAAGCGGCCGAAGGGTCAGCCACTTTCGTCGGCAAGCCACAGTCGCTGGAGCTTTGGCAGCGCTACTACGTGCCAGAGATCGCAGAGTTCTTCGGCGAAGAGTACAAGCAAAACCTCTGGCGAACCGGGATGAAGGCATTGCCGGAGAAGAAGATCATGATGCTTCTGGCCAATGTCTCGACCCAGGACCTGACCTACGAAAATGCATTCCTTAGCCCGTCCCGGCTGAAATGGTTCAGCCAGAACCAGACGCGCCAGAACAGCAAGCATGGTCGCGTCATCAGCGGTGAGGAAGGCCATGAGGTCCACCTGTTCATCCGCCGCGGCAACAAGGTGAACGGCAAGGTCAATCCCTTCATCTATTGCGGGCAGCCGAAGTTTGTCGACTGGACAGGGGAGGAACCGATCGAAGTGACCTGGGATTTGCCAGTTCCCGCCCCGCGCGCGCTTTGGGCAGAGCTTGGAATTCCTGACGATGATTGATCGCCTGACCGCAGACTCACACGCCGTCGCCGGCAAGGCGATCCATAAAGGGCCATAAGGAAAAAGATGGAGCGGCAGGGACTAATCTCGCGCTTTTTCTCTCGGACCAGCGATGGTGACCGGCAAGAGAACGCGTCAGAGGCACAACCCCCGCAGGGCCACGATGCCTGGGCTGATAATGCGACCCGCCCGGTCCATGCCCTGGTCAAATCCGTGCTGCAGGAACCGCGCTGCCTGATCGTCACCGGGTATCAGGATTTCCTGTCTTCCCTGACGATCGTGCTCGATGCGGTCCATGGTCTTGCAGAACGGCCAGAAGGCAGCATCCGCATCGTTTTCGGCTCGAACACGGACGCTCGCCGACAGTTTGGGGGTGGCGGGCGGTCAGTCGCACAGGAAGCCCGACAGTATTTTCTCGGTGCTCGGGGCCTGTCAGTCGTCGACTTGGCTGACCTTCGCGCCGTTCTCGCGATGGATGCTATTGAACGAGGCATCATCCAGTTTCGCGCTTTCGATCCAGCGCTTGCAGAGGCAAAGCTGGGTCGCAGACCGCCTATGCTGCATGCAAAGCTGATTGTCGGCGAAGGCTCTGCACTGTCGGGCAGCGCAAATTTTTCGGTCAATGGTCTGCGCCGGAACCTCGAATTCATGGACGATGCCCATGCCTGGCCGGAAATCAAGAAAGCGAGGCGCGCTGTCGCCGAGCAATTCTGGGAGATGGGCCACGACTGGACAGAAACAGCGTTGGAGATCCTGCGCTCGCTCATCCGGCTCGTCACACCCGAGGAGGCGGTAGCGCGGACCGTTCACGAAGCCACTACCTTCACACCTTGGCGAGTTGCTGGAAATACGAGCGCAGGTCGCCCGCCGCAGCCATTTCAGGCGGACTTGGTCTATGAGGCTGCGGGCACCGTCTACGAACATGGCTTTGCTTTCGTCGAGGCCCCGACTGGGGCAGGGAAAACTGACATCGGAAAGCACTTGGCAACGGTGCTGCCGGTCAGCCACGCGCAGACCGTATTCTCCTGGGGTGAGCGGGCAGATCAACAGCGCCTCGGTTCGCTCGCCTTGATCCCCGCGAGCGTACTGAAGAACTGGACGACGAATGCCCCCGCAAACTTCAAGCCGATCAAGCACAGCCACTTGTCCCGCCAGAAAAAGGACGAGGCCGCCGAGTTGGACGAGATCAACCGCGCGGTCCGCTCGTCAGCGTCGATGATCGTGGATGAAAGCCACCGGCTAAGCTCGCGTTATCTCGCGCCTTCGGCGCGCTCGCTAGTGTTCGAGCGAAGCCCGGCCATTTGGACGGCCTGTCTCTCGGCCACGTTGATGGGCAACCAAGGACTCGATGGTCTGCTCGCTTTCCACGAAAAGCGCGCCTCGATTTATGTGCCTCCGTTGATCACAGATCAGATCAACCAGCACATGGCCAAAGTGCGCGCTCGCGGAGAACTGGTCCGGCGTCTGGATCAGGTCAATCGTCGCATCGAAGCGCAGGGTGTGCAGGAAGATCTATTCCACAGTGCCGAGACTCTGAGGGAAGAAGTCGGTGCTATCGAACGCCAGCTTGAAGCCGACGGCTTGCAGATTAGCGCGCTGCAAGAGGGGCTGGCAGATGCCCTAGCGCCCTACGTGGTGCGCCGCCAGCGCGCCTGCATAGGGGAAAGCGCCAACAGAAAAAGCGGGGCATTTGTTTACCCGTTAACCCGCAGCCATCGCGAAGACACGGCACTTACCGACCAGCAGCGCCAGATCATTGCGCGGATCAAGACACTGGCCGAATGCATCACGACCGGGATCACCCTTGTGTCCGCTGATCCGCAACGCGCAGGCCAGACCGAAATCAAGTTTCACGATAAGTCGCGAATTCACATACGTAATTTCCTGGCACTGCTGCGCGCATCAATCATCTTCGCGCGTGAAGAATGGGCTCGAGAGCGCGACAGCGATGCCGATCAGCGAGGACGCGCCTCAATCGGCGAGAACCTCCGACGCGCCGAGAGGCAGAACATGCGCCGACTTGCGGTGCCTGAAGGTGTTCTTTCGGAAGAACTGCCAGCCGAGGTCGACGACTCCCAGACACCGATTTGCGACAGGATCACGCGCCTTCTGAACCATGCGTGCCTCGATAGCATCGACGAGGCCCGCGCCGAGGTTATGCGCGATATTTTGCGCAAGCACGGTCACGCGATCTTCCTCGCGGAACGCGTCGGCGTGCTTGAGGTGTATGCGCGCCTTTTGGCGGGGCATCGAGGCCGGGGGCCCGAGGTTTTTGTGGTCGCCCCAGGTGCGCGGATCAAACCCGGCAGAAAGATGCATCACATTCGATCTGGGGCCGAAGCGCAGGAGTACTTCGGGATCGACGGGAAGTACGTCGATACGATGAAGCCTCGGGCCATGTTCCTGACCTTTCAGATGGCGGAGGGGATCAACCTCCAACTCGCGCCAGCACTTGGGATCATCGGGGTGACGTCGGACGTGAAAAGTCTGATCCAAGGTCTGGGTCGGATCGACAGGATCGACAGCCCGAACTCCCGCATCCACTACCACACCTTCGATCTGCCGGGCCTTGTTCTTTCGTCCGATCACAAGGCACGCGCCCGTGTTGCCAGCATCGCCTTGCTATCTGGGGTCGGTGCTGATGACCTGCCCTCTGAGCTGGTCGAGTTTGCTGCCGGAGATCTGACGGATCTGGTTCTCGATCAAATCAAGAAGCCAAGGATCTTGCGGTCTGGAAACTACTTCGATCAGATCGAGTGGCTGCGCCGATCGGTGCCGCCAGAGGTGTTCGAACTTGTTCAAAGCGCCAATCCGCGCGGCCTCTGGGGCGCTGAACTATGCCTGCTTGCATCACGGCAACCCGTGACGATCCTGCTTCTTGGGGGGCGTACTGGCAGCCCTCAAGACCCAACCGTCTTGCCTCCTCGCCTTCTGGCAGTGCGCGACCATGGTGGGCGAGCTGAGATCATCGGAGATCAGACGGAGGCGGCGCGGCTTCTCTCGCAAGCCTATGCGGAAACACGTCACCTGGACCGTCATAATATCCGCCCTGAGTTTGCCCAGGTGACTACAACCTTGGACCGATTGCGCGGCACTCTAGGCCAACTTACACACTGGGATATCCGCCCGGCACGCACTGTTTCCTTGCTGGCTTCCCTTGCGGGCTTCTTGACCGGCAGTCCTGTGACTGACGGAGGCCAGGGGCAGTTTGGCGACCTTACCTTGCCAGCGCTCGAGAAACTGGCCGAAGCCTGGGCGCACGAACTGGATGTCTTCTGGATCGAGGCAAAAGAGGCCGTAAGCCAGCGCAGCGCATCAGGGGGCGAAATCCCCGACTACCTTGGCATTGACGCGATCTACAGTGCCTTTTGCGCACAACCCGACGAAGTGCGTGTCGCCGTCCGCGTTCGGATGCATGACCTTATTCGGGCGTGCAGGGTTCTGTCAGAAGGGGAGCCTGTGGATATCCTAAGCCGCGTCGCGGTGATCTTTGAGGCTCAGCGGTGACACGATTGGGGTTCGGCGTGGTTCTGAAGCGCACCATTCGCTGCGACGGCGCAGTGGCCTAGCCAACGGAGGTTCAAACGTCGTCCAGCATTAGCGGCAGGCGAGCGGCCCGGAGCGGACATTCGACCTACTTGAGATAAGCGACCGCTTCGCGCGTTATCCCAGTCTCTGGTCGTGAAGCAAGGGAACGCCACGAGTAGATTTCCGATCTGAGGGTTAAGAACTCTGTTTGAACATCAATGCTTGCCCCCGACTTCGTCCAAGATTGGCGCTATATTCTTCAGATCGTAACCTCCGGAATAACGAAAGTGCCTACGGGATGAGCAGCTAAAGTTCTGCAATAAATTTGCGACTTTTGCCTCTGCTGCCAATTTATCGGGGCCTCTCGCACTACGAGCAGCAAGAACCAACTCGGCGAGGTGGTGGGCTTTCCAGCGACCGAGTGTGTCGACAGTCTTGTGGAGATTCAGAGCACTAACAATCCTGTCGCCAAGTTCCAACGTCTCGTTCGGCAGCGCGTATTGTACCGTCCATTCCGAAAATGAAGAGCCTATCGAATCTAACTTCGGTCGACTCTTTATCGTCATAGGAAGAACTTCTCTTGCCTTCTTTGTCACGACGCAACCCCACTTCCATTATCAATTCCATTCCTTGACCACGAAGGAATTCGGCCAAGTCTGAGATGCGAACTAGGAGCCGATAGCCATCAGACCTCACACGGTCATCGAAATACGTCTCGCGGTCGTCTTCGACCTCAGGATGACCCCACGCCTCATATATGAAGGTAGGCTCGGAATCACTTGAACGAAACCAACGAGCAGCTCCGTCTTTTTCCCGAGTGAGACCGAGCGCCCTTGTTATGACACGCCCCGGTTCGCACTCAATGCGGCGCACTCCATTGCAAAAGCGATCCGTGCGATCAAATCGACTGTCGCCATCATTGTTCTTAAGCCACCCACGCAAAACGTAGTCACCGTCATCGATTTCAAGGTCATCGCCTTCTGGCGGAATCCGGTAGTCAGAATCGTCCCAAGTTGTTTGGAGTGCTCGTACAAGCGCGTGAGCCGCGTCTGAAGACACGAGGCCAGTGCTTACGCTCACCTCATGACGAAAGGCCCGAGAAGCAGTTGTGGTTGACTGATCAACCACGAGGTATCCGGGCCTATCTGCCACCATGACTTCCGCAAGAATTTCTTCGTCCGTCGCATCCTTCCGCCAGTCATCAATCGACCTCTGCGGAGACCGCCAAAAGCCTTCCAAAAGGGGGCGGCTGCCAACCAGATCGGATAGCCAAACGGGTGGTGCGGTAAGCTTGTCGAGGCCTATCTCGTAGTCCAACGAGCCATAATCCCCGTCGTGCTGCGCCAATCGATGCGACAGTAAGGCTTCCCCACCCGCACACCACATAGCATGCCATTCGAGATAGCTTTGATAGCGCTCTAATGTCGGAAGGCTGCCGTGACTATGCGATGAGCGCTGCCAACTGCGATCATTGAAGCGAGCTATGCGTTTCTCTCGAGAGCCATATGAGCGCTCATCTATGACACCCCACACGTCTGATATGTATCTGTCGGCAGTCTCAATAAATTCTTCTTCGGTGAGGTCTTCGAAAATTCCTATCCAGCCAGAATACCAATACCGTAAAGTGTCCATCGCGTCAAAATGAAATCTCAGGCGAGGATTCTTACTCTGATCAAAAAAGTTGAAACTACCATAGTTACGTTCTTTCTTCGTGCCCTTTGGAAGCAGTGACTTGTTGACGTATTTAAGGTCTTTCTTTTGAAGGTCGGAAATGCTCAATACGCCGGCAAAATCCAGCTTTCGACACGCATCCGCCGCATAGTCGCGCATGAGAATATGTGGCAATACATTGTCGGTAGCGATCGCAAAGAGCTGCCGGCCTATGGCCTCAACGAATGCGGGAAAATCAAGGGCAATCCGATCGGTGGCAATCAAGAGCCAAAGGCGTGATGCAAGCAAGTAGTATGGTGCATCAGGTTGCCGGAAAGCGATATCTTTGGTTCTTTCAAACTGATCCCACAAAGCCGCAAACGTTGAATTCTCTCCGAAATCCGCAAGGCATCTAATCGCATGTGCCGCACGCCACCGCACATACACATCAACATCTCCAAGCAGCGAAAAGAGAAAACGACCAAGTGCCTCGTCCGTGGTGGCAGGAAGTTCGGCCACGTCCGGAGAAGACTTGTCTTCGGCGGCTAGCCTATCGTACAGCCGACGAATATACCAGGCCACAGTTTTGCGGGCCTCGTCAGCAGGTAGAGAGATCGCTACCCGTCCGACAATCGCGAACAATGCACCCGCCGACATCACGCCGACGTTGCGCTCGACCCCCGACATTAGTATCGACAACACCTGCTCTGTCGAAGCCTCGGAGAGTTCGAGCGCACGATCCAATCGACCGTCGTCTCTTGGAAAATAACGACTAAAGGTGGGAAGATACTCTGAGATCGCGTCAGGTAGCTTCGTTCTACACCAGCGCTGTACGGCAGGCTGCGACTTCCATTCCGACAAAGCTGCTAGAAGCCCCGACACAAAATCTGTGTCGGTGATGTCAGCGTTCATTGTAATCAAGGCGTCAAGATGGGCAACCCGGTCTGCGAGATTGACAGCCTTACGAGCTGTTGCAAGGATTTCAAACGACGAGACGTACCGTTTTTGGCCTCTAGCCTCAGTCAATGTCTTCTCAAGCTTCTCCCTCAGGCGTTCCGAGTCCGTAAGATCATCTCTTGTCCAGGTGACCTGTATTGTCTCACGTTGCTGCCTTGGCGACCCTGTTTGTGTGACGATAGGTTGCTCTGAAGGTGCTTCTGCCAGTAATCGTAGAAAGTACTTTTGCTCTTTGTATTCGTCTGACCACCGTCCAGAGCCTTTGTTCATAACAAGAGAGGTTGCGGCGTCACCAAATGCTACCCGCTCCAGAAGAATGTTCTTCGCAAAATACTCGGAGAGTTGCACACAGGTCGGAGGATGTTCCCGTGCAGCATCAATCACTGAAACGACTGCTTCGTCTTCCACCTCCCTCAAGAAGAGCATCAACGACGCCGACTGGCCGGTGGACAATTGACGTTGCTTAATCCCTTGATCGATTATGGGATTAAGAGTGCGATGGAAGGGCGCTACATCCTTGTCTTGCCAGCGTGCCGAGCACGAGAGGGCGGTATTCAGATCGAGCAAGACTAGCGTTCGCATTCCAGCGTCCCAAGGAAAACCCTCCACGTTCTCCAAGCGGATACCTGCATCTTCAAGCACATCGGAGAAAGCACGAGCCAGTTCCATCTCGGGAGCACTAATTGCGGAATGACCTCTTTCTGCTAGTGCGGCCACGGCTCGAATCTGATCCATGACTTCGCTGTCTAGTTCTGCGGCCACCTCCAAAGCGGTTTCGAAAAGTGCACTGCTGTCGCCCGGGCTAATCCAAAGCAGCCATTCAGAAAATCGAGCCAAAACGGAAGACTTATCTTCAGCGCCTATCCTATTACACCTAACGCTATCAGCTTCTTTTGCAATACTTGACACAAGATCGTCGTGAAGTGCCTTCACATTGCGCAATCTAGCGAACAGCGTATCGGCGTTCCGCTCTCCACCGGACCATCCGCGATTTCGAACAGAAAGCGAGAAACGAACGATCTCTTTGGACAGAGTAGGCTCTCCCGCTAAAGTGGCGATACTCTCCGCTGCCTTCGAACGCATTCCACTGGCGTCATAGTGGCGGTTGATACGCCACGCGTTCTCCGACAGATATGTCAACGCTTCTTGGGCGAGGCCGTCAATGGACACCACGGGTCCATTCTCTGCAATGAACTGGGCACGCCATGCGTAAATTCGCGAGACGGCCCCAACCACCTCACGAAGTTCGCGGTCATGTCGATCCGTATCCTGATGGCCTCGGCTGCCATCTGACCGTTCTTCAGGCTTGGGTCGCGGAGTCAACGGGTCGACATTCTTTCCGACTCGACCTTCGATGGCCTCAAAAAGAAAGTAAGATCGCATGACTGCGTCTAGAAGGACATGATCCGAGGCGTAAAGACGATCAATTCTTCTGGTCTCGGGGTCCAAAAATGGTGAGAGCCAGCTCTTTAACTCTTTGGGATGTCTGCCTCTCATGACCAGCAGTTCAGTGCCAGAAATGATCATGTCGACAACTTTTGGGCCAATCTCTTGATGCGGCCCATATCTTTCTAGCAATTTGGTACTGGGTTTCGCCACCGCCGAGAGCGCGCTCACGCCATTTTCTAGTCTTGCTAGGTCAACAACCGCACCAGACATGGCTAGCGGTACAAGCACAAACACAGCACGATGGAGCGGCAGCGACTCCGCAATTTCGTTGACGATCTCGAATTTCCCTTCGGCCAAAAGGCGGTCGACAGTTGCGAGGCCAACATCCATCGCAAACCGCCAAGGCCGTAACTCTCGATACCTCCTTACTGCTGATGCGACGCCGGAGGTATTCAGGTCAGCGTAGAGAATATGCGCAAAGTCCTCTGCTCCGATCGGCCATGCTCTGGCATGCTGGTCCTTCGCTAGATCGTCCTGATAGGTATCCCATCTCAATTTGAACCAGGCGTTAGCCCGCTTTCGCAGTTCACGGACTGCCGACCTATTATTCGATTCTGCCTGGTTACCGATCATCTGCAGGAGAATTTGGCCGTGGTCTGCCATGTAGTCAGGATCGCGGAGGATCAAACGACGGACTGAGTCTTCCGCAAACCTAACCGATAGCGACCGATGCTCAATGAGAAACCGCCGTAAGTTATCGTCGCTATGAACCGCTTCAGCGCCCATCATAATGAAACGTAGCGCTCGGCTATTGTTGCCGGCAGTGCGGCATACTTGAATAGCAGTACGAAGACGCTGAATACCTATCTCGCGCCGTATAGCGACATCCGGCAGCAGCCCTACTGGGGGTTCTGGCTCTCCTTCAACAAAGTTGAGTAGGTTCTCGTGTTGGCCCGAGCTAAACATCATTGGCACGACAGCCAAAGCGGCATATCCACTAGTTGAAGCGGTTCTTAGAAAGTACTCCGCTGCAGCACGTGCTACGTCCGGCAATTGCTCAGCGCCGGCCTCTCTTGCGTATGCTTCAAAATCCTCGTCAGCGAAGCCTATCTTGCTGTTATCCAGTGTGAATCCGGGAACAAGATCCGCCACGATGTCAGCTAACGCAAAGCTTGACACGTTCAGGATTCTAGAAAGCACGTCGATCGGAACAGGGCGTGGTAAGTGGGTTACAGCAGCACAGAAGCGCCGAATTTCTCGCTCGCCACCATGTTTTCGAAATGCTTCAACGAGTTGGGTTTGGAAGATTTGGTCGAGCGCTTTGCCGTCTGGCCTAAGCGCATCGATCGCCTGACCATAGTCATCCGGAGCCGACTTCAACGCATAGGACTGTACCCGGGGAACGCCTTTCGAAAGCTTGTGAAACTCATCGATCCAATCATCATCCGCGTTCCAGAATTTTCGGACATATTCGGTGGTCTCTTGCAGAGTGAACGGTTCGAGTTCGATCCTCTGGAAACGGGCCGGGACTGATAGTTCGGAAAGCCTGCTTGTGCGGCAGCTTATAAGGATGCGGACATTGGTTGGTAGGTCCTCAAAAGACATCAGATCTTGCGCAAAATCCGGCTCAGGCGGCTGCTTCGACCGAGCAGCACTTGAAGCGTTGTCAATTGCGTCTGCCGTGACTACGAGAAGTGCCGTGTCGTTCAACGAAGACAAGATCTTTGAGGCTTCATCAAGTCGTCGACGCATCGCTCGCGGAAAGTCAGTGTGATTTCTCGGAACGAGGTAAGTTGGCAGCTTTAGCTTTTCAGCCACTTCATTCGCCAGCTGAACAAAGGCTTCCTTCTGTCGATGCCTGGATTTACTGGCATCCAAATACGAACCGGCCCCGTAGCAGTCGAACACGACCATCACTGACTGCTCGGGCAGTTCGTCCGCTATGAGTTGAAGAGCTGTCGTCTTTCCAAGCCCCCCATTTCCGTGCAGGCAGAAGTATTGATTTCCGTTACCTTGCAAGGCCTGCGCGGCACGAGAAATGCTTGGGCGCCTAACCGGCTGATCGACACGATCGATGTACGAGGGCGCAGGAAAAAGCACAGATGGGTCGCCTGCGCCGAGCTTAAGCAAAACGTCGTGAGGCGTTACAAGTTCGCCTGCGCGTTCAGGAAGCATGAGATCATGGACATATCGTCGTAACTCGCCTGCTATCTCAATAAACTCTGTGTCTTCCCATTGAGAAATGCGTTTCAAGACGTCATCTTCGATCCGAAAGCGTGAGCCTGCTGCGCCCACTAAATCGAGTGATCTCGCGAAGTTACAAAAACCCGGAAGAGCCAAGCCGCTGGCTTTGGCAAGTGTCCGGAGGTCGCTAGAAATTCTGGGGCGTTTTGTGTGGCTGGAGGCCGCGATAGCCTTCGCCTCATCGATAGCTTCAATAAGAGCGTCATCTATCCGCTGATTGGTGACGAGCTGCACCAAAACGGTGGTGGGGTCTTGCGTTTTCCTTCTAGCCACCAGAGCAGTGTAAGCCTTAGCCATCTTTCCAATGACCGAAGACTCCAGTCTCGCCGTCTTTGATGCTGAAATGCGTGACACTGTCCAGGATGCGCTCGCATTTGCAGCTGAGTACTTAAGTTGCTGAATTTCAACCCTATCGGCGGTCGCCTCACTTTCGGCTCCATAGAGTAGGGTGCAGTCGACACCATCCCATTCGTTGCCAGTCCCGGCATCGGCCGTCAAACCTTCCAGCGCCATTGCACTGAGCTTGGAACCGCGATCAATGAGGCGCAATGCCTGCCGCATCGCCCAAAACTCGTGGAAATCATCCCCAGTGTTCGAGCCGCGAGCACCTCCAAAGTCAGCCTTCTGTGAGCTAGCCATTCTGCTTCAGCTTACTCCATCTACGAGGCGAACCTTCACACATGATTGTAATCTATCTGTCGGGTTCAAGTACATCAAATGTCGACCTTCTCATTCACCGTATGTGGTTACGAATGTTCGATCTCTACAGCGTTCATTCGCCACCCCACGGGTTGATCACGTCGATACCGCAACCCTCAAAGTCACGCGTGTTGCGCGTGACCACCGGCATTCCGGTCGCCCGCGCAATCGCCGCAATCTGGCAATCCGCATCCGCGATCGGCCGCCCCGCAGACCTTCGGCCTGCAGCGATCTCGGCATAGGTCTTGGCTGCATCGGTGTCGAACGGCAGGATGCGCCCCTCGAAATCCTCGTCGATCGTGGCGTCAAGCGCGGCCTTGAGACCTTCGCGCCGCTGGCCTGCAGGCAGGATGGCAATGCCGGTGCGCAGCTCTGCTTCGGTCACAGCAGAGAGGTAGAGGGTGGAGGGGTCTTGGGTGGAGAACCAATCGAGGACAGAGGGGGCTGGGGCGGCCCGCATCAGCTCGGAAATGACGTTGGTGTCGATCAGGAACATGGGTCACTCGAAATTGGGGGTCGGTCTCATCTCGCTGCGCTTCGGCTGGGGAAGATCGATGCCGCCGACCTCGGCAAACCGCTCGTGGATGGACTGGCCCAGGTCGCGCAGCGGCGTCGGCCGCGTGACCACTTGGCGCAGGATTTCCCGCGCCTCTTCTTCCATGGACCGACCGTGCTCGGCCGCCCGCACGCGCAGGCGGCGCTTCACGTCGTCGTCAAGGTTTCTGATGGTGATGCTGCCCATGCGTGCCTCCCACTGCTTCCTGCAAGTTAGGCAATGCTTGCACTGCAATCAAGCGATGCGTGGTGGTCGCGCTCGTCTTCTTGTCCAATTGACGCAACCGGCGCTGCAATCTGCGCTCGACACCAAGGGCGAGAGCGATCGCTGGAAGCAGTAGGGCGAAGAGCGTTCCGGCGGTCACAGAAAGTCCGATGGTTGCGGCAGATTGATAGGAGAAAGGGGCAACAGGCAGCTCCATCAGATTGAGCCGAAGCCAACCAGCCATGTAGATGCCAGCACTAGTCGCCGAAACAAAGTAGAGCACCGAAAACACGCGCTTCAGGTCAAAATCGACGGCTTCCAGAACCGCCATTCGTTGGCGGTTCCACCGCGGGGAGGCTTCCAGCACTCGTTTCACTCCGTGAGTAATTCTATCCAGGTATGGACATCGTCCATCTCGATCGGCTTGCCCTGCAGGAATGACCGATACCAACGGGCAGCAATTGCCCCCCGCTTTTCCGTTTTCAGCTTGATGCCCTGCTTGGCAAGGTAGGTGTCGAGAGCCACCTCGAACTCTTCCAGCGCCTTCAGGTCATGCTCGACCCGCGCCGAACGGTTGCCCAGCAGAATCCACATCAGATCCACCTGAAAACGGTCATGCAGCGCCACCAGCGTCTCGACCGGCAAGCCGCGCTGGCCCTTTTCATAGCTGTGATAGGCCCGGTGCGACACACCCAGCGCCTCGGCCATTCCCGCCTGGGACAGGCCGATCTCGTTCCGCGTGATGGCGAGCCGCGCCCCCATGCTGGCGAACAGCTCGGATGTTTTCTGCGACATCCGCGTTACCCGGTTGACGTCGACGCAACTTCGCGCAAGTATCGCACAAAATGACGTATTCGACATGTTTCCGCATTCTGACCACGTCAGAATGTGCATGGCAAGCGATTCCGTGCGTAACCCTACAGGAGACCGCCTCTATGGCCCAAGAACCCCTGCTTTCACCGAAGGAACTCAGCCAAGCCGTCGGCATCAGTGTCACGCAAATTCGTGCGCTGATGAACGAGGGGCGGCTGGAATACCTCGCGATATCCCCGAAAACCCGCCTTCTGACCATGAGCGGATGGGAGAGGTTCCGGCGAACTGCCACACGGGCAGCCAGCCAAACAGGCAGCGATGCAAACGACCAACCTGCTGCCCATGCCGACGGCCATCCGGTCCGGCAGGCAGACATGCAAACCGGCAAAGAATGAGGCGACGCCCATGTCGACGACCAACCTCAACATCAGCGTGATCGAAAAGCGCATGTTCAAGGAGACGGAGGCGGCCAGCTACGCGGGCCTGCCAGTCAAGCACTTCAAGATCGCCTGCCCGGTGCAGCCGATCCAACTGCGGCAGGGCGTGCTGCTTTGGGACAAGCGCGACCTCGATCTCTGGATCGACGATGTGAAGACCGGCACGCAGGCCACCACGCACGACGCCATCCTGGCGCGCCTCTGATGACGTCGGTGCGCATCAAGGGCTTCAAGATCTTCAAGGATCGCCACGGTCGGATGCGCTGCTACCACCGCGAGACCGGCCAGAAGATCGACCTTGTGAAAGCCCCGCTCGGATCGGCCGCCTTTTTCACCGAATGTGAGAAAATCACCGCCATTGCCGAGGCAAACAAGGCCAAGGCACCAAAGGTCGGCACTCTGGGCGGGCTGATCCAGTCCTACTACGAGACCGAGCATTTCAAGAACCTCGCCCCAGCAACGCGGCGGGACTACCGGCAGTGCGCCGATTTCCTGGAACCTATCCGTGACTCCCCCATCCATACCATCGACACGCCGCTGGTCGCGGGCATCCACGACAAAGCGGCCCAGAAGATCGGCTGGCGGCGCGCGAACATGCTGCGGACGTTCCTAAGCGAGGTCTTTCGCTTCGCCATCCCCAAGGGGCTGATTTCGGCTAACTTCGCCACTGGCGTGATCCCGAAGCCCCGCCCGGCCAAGCTCGCCTACGCCAACCGCCCGTGGGAGCCGGAGGAATGCGACATCGTCCTCGAACACGCACGGCCGCATGTGAAGGTGGTGCTGGCGGTGCTGATGAACACCGGCCTCGATCCGTCCGACGCGCTGAACCTTCGGCGCGACCAGATCGATGGCGAGACCATCTGGGGCGTGCGGGGCAAGACCGGGGTCGAAGTCGCCATTCCCATTGGCCCCACGCTGCACGCAGCCCTGAAGCAAGCGCCGCAACACGATGCGCCCGAACTGCTGGCAAACTCACGTGGCGAACAATGGACCTACAACGGCTTTTCCACCGTCTGGCACCGCTTCAAGACGGGGCTGGAGGCGCAGGGGCTGATCCAGCCCGGCCTCACCCTCAAGGGCCTGCGGCACACCGTTGCGACCACGCTGCGCGAGGCGGGGCTGGATGAACGCCGCATTGCCGACCTTCTGGGGCAGAAAACCCTGTCCATGGCGCGGCACTATTCGCGGTCTGCCAACCTTGCGGCGAAGAACCGCGAGACCATGGCGACTCTCGAAACCGAAAACGCGCGGCGGGCGCGGATTGTCAAACCCTCCGCCAAAAGCGTCAAACCCGAACCGAAAGAGAAATCGGAATGAAAACAAAAGCTAGCGATTTCAGGGATTTAAGTGGTGCCCAGAGCCGGAATCGAACCAGCGACACGCGGATTTTCAATCGCATTACCTGACATATTTATCAGAGGTTTACACGATTTTGTATAACTTTGTGTATAACTCATGAAAATCCCCTTTGCCAAGCGTGGCGATGGAGGCTTCGCACTGCCTCAGTGCGATAACAAAACACCGAAAAGAGGTACAATATCCGCAACAGATTGACCGGAATGGCGGGGACGGGCAAGCCTATCGGGAAGACGAAGCTGCGAACCGGCGCGACCATACCAGGGTCTGTCGAAGGGCAGACCCTGGACGTGTGGGGCTTGCTCTTCGGCGGGTTCCCGGCAACGTTCACCGGCGAATGAAGCACTTATGTGAGCCGTGCCTTGAAGGTCTACATCGCCAATTTTGGACGCCAGAACTACGAGTGGCCAGTTTGCCGGGATCGCGGCACAGTTGCGACCATGAACGCAGTTCGAGCCCAGAAATTCTGGGAGGCGAATGACCGAGAGGGCTATATTGCAGATCGGATGGTCCACGAGACCACTGCGGCAGGGAAAAAGCCTACAAAGGCGACCGCCTCTCGATGGTTCAACTTGATGACCATCATCGCGGAGACCTCTGGCGATATGTGGGTTCACAAGGATGGCGACGACCTTTGGTGGACGGTATCGCGCCGGGACGAACCATACTTTGAAACAAAAATGGAACCGATCGAACGGGGGCAAGAAGTGGTGGTTTGCCACAAGCCCTGCGAGAAATGGTCGAACGTTTCGAAGAAGGGCGTTCGGCTGAGGTGGAACGAACTTCACCCGAAGGCCAAGGACTTCCTGTCGACTGAGGCAACGCTCCAATCTCTTAGCGCGCTGTACCGGGATTACACTTTGGCGCTAATCGGCGGGGAAGACCTCAGCCCGTGGCACAATGACCCTCTATGGGCGAAGCGCCGTGAGGCATCTAGAAACGGTTATGCGCCGGTAAAGCATGGAACTCTGGCGGATCGAATAGCTTATCAAAGGGCATCGGAACTGTTCAGCGCCGCCGACGCCGCAGAACGAATGGCGCGCACCGCCATTGGCACGACCAATTCGGCCAATGGCCAAGTTGTTGAGCGCGTCGTGAAGAGGAAGGACTTGAAGTTCCCTTCGGCTGCCGCGCTGCAAGACTATATCGCGGACCTGATGGCATCGCAGGAGTACTGCTGCGAGCTGACCGGGCTTCCCCTTGAGTTTGACGAGGTCAACGGAGATCAGGCGATGTTCGCCTCCTTGGATCGGATCGACAGCAGTGGGCACTACGTACCCGGCAATCTACAGGTGGTGTGTCGGTTCGCCAACTTCTGGAAGGGCGCTTCTGATGATGGAGAGTTCCGGCGCCTGATCAGTGTTGTCCGGTCCGTGGCCATCAGTTGACCTACCAGATTGGAACTGGATTGGGTGCGGCAGTCCAGTGAGACGTCAAGGCATTGCCGATCCGATCAGTCCGACGAGACATCGCCACGCGTGGCGATGGAGGCAGCGCCTCGTCCCTGATGGAATAGAAGCCCCTGAGAATATGAGTTGAAAACGGAATTGCGAGGGGAGTTGAGGCCCGAAGCCTATAGAAAATCGGGGCGCATCGCAAAAAATGGTAAATGTTATATATGGGCGTGGAGTATCGACATCTACCATTTTTATATTTTATATCAATATCTTAACTCGATATTGGCGTTTTGTCAAGCCCCACGAAAACCTCATCAATATTCACTGGCGAGCAACACTGTCAACACGCGGATCGTCGCCTCAGGATCAGCGGGGTCCTCTGACCCAGCCGTCAGCGTCCGATCATAATAGTCGATCTTCCAGAAGATGGTCTCGCTGTTGTGGATGAACGACCCGAAGTCATGTTCGCCGTAGGGGTCGTTATCCCCGTCGAAGGCGTCGAACGTCCTGACGCGCTCCAACACCGCCGCGACATCATTCAACGCCTGAACCCCTTGGGTGATCATCACTCGACACCCGATGAATGTCGAGCGGGCCCTGTCGTTCATCGAACGGATTGTGGTGGTTCTGCCGTCCATCGGGCTCTCCAATCAGAAGCTAATTCTGATGGCCCCGATCCCCCCTCAACTCCCCTAAATCAACACACCCCAGGGCTGGGGCGAAGCCCCGTCGCGAAGCGACCTACATGGAGACTTCGACTGTCGCGCCACTTCAGGCATCTGTGGTTCGCCGAAAGAAGACTCAACGCTTCAGCAACTAGCGGCGCGACGACTGCAGGCGACCTAAGAGCCTTCTCGTCTGGGTTTTGTGTTGCGTAGCGACCTCCACCCTTGATAGTGTGGAGGCGTTCTTGGAGGAGTTTTCGTTAAGTTGGCTGAGCAAATTAAGGTCAAAAGTCGTCGCCTTTGGATGCACAAGGGAGTCAGGGACCCAAATTTTCTGGCCGAACACGTTTTAACACGAGATCCATGGCTTTACGTAGAGCTATGGCTTAGACGAAAAAAATCCGCTGAAAGTTTGAGCTACTGGGCGCAAGCTCGACGTTTTGCTGATGCGGCAGAAGAAATGCCAATAGAGGCTGCCCCGTTAGCTTGCTACTACTCCTTTTTGAATGCGACAAAGGCTCTACTAACCTATAAGAAATGTACAAATGGTCATCATCATGGTGTTTCTGGTGATCGACCTGAAAATGCTCGCGCATTACTTAGTAATGAACTAGTTACATTCCAAATGGGTGGCGTTCTTCCTGGCCTATGCTCATACTATGGAGATAGCGCAACCAAGGAAAAATACACACTATCTGATATATTGTGGAATATTCCATTCATACACCGAGCCTATCGCCTCACATTTACCGGAAAGACCGAGCTCTTCATCCCTCTTGAAAATGCGAGATACGTTAAGAAGAATGGGTCCAGCGAGAGTTACTTCGAGGCTAAGCTCATAGATCGTTTTTCTGATAAGAGGCGGTTGGTAAGCATTCCTAATTCTTTCGAATTGTTCGATAGTGATGAGGGCTGCATTGTGCGTCGCAAAAAGACCTTTAAGTGGTTTGAGGGTCGATCCAGTGATACCAAAGTTGTTTCAGCACATGAACGTCTGGGCAAATATCATGCCCAGACTCGACGTCTTGTCGTCTGCATTTCGGGAAGCAAAGACCTTTGGTATCTCAAGAAGCAGGTTGAGAACAACCCTCCTGGAAGTCGGCATCTGTTGACGCTGATGTTTGCCGCAATGCACCGCTTCAGTGAGCTTTCGAGGTATGATCCTAATGGATTCGAGCGCCACTTGGCTGGTCAATCAAACTGGCTGATTACTGAATTTATACGTGGCGCCATGGACCAATTCATTGATCAGATCGCTACGGAAATTACTGGATGTCAATTCTGGCCGCCAAGGACTCGAACAGGATAAAGCTTCTTAATCTGCTTTTTTCTGAATCTATTTTTGTTTTGTGAGTTATTTTATTGATAATAGATAAGCCCGAGCTCTTTTGGTACTGTGCCGCGTCCTGCCACGCGAGCTATGGCCTTGCCATTCTTTGTTGTGGTTGGTTCACATCTGCCGCAGCGCTTGCTAGACAGTTATATGGCGGCAAGAGAGAGTGGAGTACGGCTTGACTGTTTCGGGTTACACCCCTTTTCACGCGAAGTACTTTGCGAACTTCCTGACGCGTGAAGGGATTGATGAGGCCGATGCCCTGACGCAGTCGCTGTCGTCGGCCCGTGTTGACCTGAACCCGCACCAAGTTGATGCCGCGATGTTCGCGTTACGCTCGCCCCTCTCAAAGGGTGTTCTACTCGCGGACGAGGTGGGGTTGGGCAAGACCATCGAGGCTGCCTTGGTCCTCAGTCAGCGATGGTGGGAACGGCAACGGCACCTTTTGCTTGTGGTACCTGCGTCACTTCGAAAACAGTGGGCCACCGAATTGCGCGAGAAGTTCTCGCTGCCATCTGTGATCCTCGATGCGAAAAGGGTGAAGGAAATCACCCTCGATGGCCGCTCCAGCCCCCTTGGGCGTGGTGAGGGCATCGTCATTCTGTCCTACGAGTACGCAGCGCGGATCGCTGACGAATTGCGCCGCGTTCCATGGAACCTCGTTGTCTTCGACGAAGCCCATAAGCTGCGCAACGTCTACAAGGCGACCGAAACCTCACGCGCCGCCGTCCTCAAGGACGCCCTTGCTGGTCGGCAGAAACTTCTTCTGACGGCCACTCCGCTTCAAAATAACCTGATGGAGCTTTTCGGCCTCATCACCATCATCGACGAAACCTATTTCGGGTCCGAGCAGGCTTTTCGGGCGGAGTTTGGGGGCCGGGAGGAACTGGCGTCACAGGCCCTGCTGGCCCGTCGCCTTGAGCCGATCTGCAAGCGTACACTGCGACGGCAGGTGCAAAAGGCCGGGTTGATCAACTACACCAACCGTTTGCCCAAGACCTTCGATTTCACCCCGGAGAAGCTTGAGACCGATCTTTACGAGTTGATGTCGACCTACCTGCAACGCCAAGACACCTTGGCGCTGGGTAACAACGGGCGACATCTGGTCACGTTGGTGTTGAGGAAAGTCCTCGGCTCCTCGTCTTTCGCCATCGCCCATACGTTGGACAAGATGCTGCGTCGTCTGGAGGAAACCCAGATCGTCAACGCGGCCACTCTCGACGACATCGATGGTTTCGCGGAAGAGGCCGATGAATGGCGCGAAGCGGGCCGTGCCGACGAGGCTGATGCCGTCGACAGCCGGGATGACTATGACGCCGAAAAGGTTGATCCCAAGCAGCTGCAGGCGGAAATCAACGAACTTCGCTATTATCGTGACTTGGCCATGTCGATTGCCGCCAATGCCAAAGGCAAGGCGCTCCTCGACTGCCTGCCCGTCGTTCTGGGCGAAATCGTTTCCAAAGGAGGCCAGCGCAAGGCTGTCATCTTCACGGAGTCTGTGCGCACCCAGACCTATCTGCGCGAACTTCTCGAAAACAACGGGTTTCGGGGTCAGACCGTCGTTTTGAACGGCTCCAACGCGGACAAGGACAGCAACGCTCTCTACAAGGCGTGGCTGGAAAAGCATCGTGGAACCGATGTCGTTTCCGGCTCCAAGACCGCCGACATGAAGGCCGCCATCGTCGATGCCTTCCGTCACGACCGGCAAATCCTTATCGCGACCGAATCCGGGGCCGAGGGCATCAACCTTCAGTTCTGCTCGCTTCTCATCAATTATGACCTGCCGTGGAACCCGCAACGGGTTGAACAGCGCATCGGGCGTTGCCATCGGTATGGGCAGAAGATCGACGTCACCGTCATCAACTTCCTCAACCGCAAGAACCAAGCCGAGGCCCGTATCCACCAGCTTCTGGAGCAGAAGTTCAAGCTGTTCGATGGGGTGTTCGGTTCATCGGACGAGGTGTTGGGGGCCATCGAAAGCGGCGTGGACATCGAGCGCCGCATCCTCGACATCGTGCAGTCCTGCCGCACCAATGATGAAATCAACGCCGCTTTCGACCAACTGCAAGCCGAGTTCAGCGTCGAGATCGACGAGGCCAAGAAAGACGCCCGCAACAAGCTATTGGCCGAGATGGACGATAAGGTCATTGAACGCCTTCTTGGTCGCAAGGACGCGGTGAATTCCGCGATTGGCGATTTCAAAAGGGCGCTTCTGGGCCTTGTGCGCGCCGAACTGCCCGAGGCCGAGTTCCATTCCAACCACGTCCAGCGCTTTGACTATCAGGGCGACACCTGGTCAACCGAATGGCCTGAGGCGGATGAGAAGGGCTGGCGCTTCTTCCGTCTGTCGGATGAAGGGCTGGCCGATCAGCTGGTCGCGCAGGCCAAGGGGCGCGATCTGTCACCTGCAGAGCTGCGCTTTGACCTTGCGTCCTATGACGGCAATATTTCCAGCGCCAAAGCCCTGAGGGGTCAGTCTGGCTGGATGCGGGCTGCACGCCTTCGCCTTGTCACGCCAGCCCGCACTTGGGATGAAATCGTATGCGCCGCCATCACCGACGCGGGCAACGTAGTTCATCCCGAGGTGGCGGAACGCATGCTGCAAATTCCGGCAAGTGTTGTCGGGGCGGCGAGCGTCCCTTCGGATGACCGGCTGGATACTATCGTGCAGGAGCGTCAGACGGAAATTGTCGGCAAGGCGCATGAACGGCTGGGAGAGTTTCTGAACGAAGAGGAAGAACGGCTCGACGCTTGGCGCGACGATGCCAAGGTGTCCTATGATCAGCAGATCAAGGCGCTGACCAAGGACGCCAATGAGAAGAAGAAGCTGGCTCGTGCCACGTCGCACCTGCAAGCCAAGCTAGAGCTTCAGCGCGAGGCCAAGACCCTGCAATCGCGGGTTGATGACCTGCAGCACCAGCTTTACACACGGCTGCGTGAGATTGATGCCGAACGTGAAGCCATGCTCGACGAAATCGCCGAAAAACTGTCCCTTACCCCCGAAATGAACGACCTGTTCACGATCCGCTGGAGCCTTGTCTGATGGCCGCAAAGACTAAACTTGAACTCACTTGGATCGGCAAAGACATCCGCCCCCGTCTGGAACCGCGCATTCTGATCGAAGAGCCGGAGTTTTCCTATCACGCCAAGGCGCGGCGCGAGGGCGACAGCTTTGAGAACCTGCTGATCCATGGGGATAACCTGCTTGCGCTGAAGTCTTTAGAAACGGATCAGTCAGTGCGAGGCCACGTAAAGTGTGTCTACATCGATCCACCTTACAATACCGGAAATGCCTTTGAGCACTATGATGACGGACTTGAGCATTCAGTTTGGCTCTCCCTAATGAGAGAACGTCTGCACGTTTTGCACAATCTGCTTTCTGATGAGGGTTTCTGCTGTGTCCATATTGATGACTCTGAAGGACACTATCTGAAAATTTTGCTTGATGAGGTGTTCGGACGAAGCAACTACCTCACGACACTATATGTGCAAGTTAGATATGCAAATAAGACACTCAAGCAGGATATGGCATTTCACAAACAAATTGAGATGGTTCATATCTACAGAAAGTCCTATGCCGCCAAACCTAATTTGCCAACGATCGCGATAACTGATGAGAAGTTCTGCTATTATGTCAGAGAGCTCGGCGCAGGGCGTTCAATGGTCCTTGGCGGAAAAGATGTGACAGTTTTTGGTCCAAGTGAATACGAAATAATCAAAGGTGAACCGTCTGAAGATGGCTTGAAAGAGATATGGGCTACAGGCAGCATTCTTGATGGTAACTCTTCGGGCCGATTTTTTAGGGATTACCTTACTGGCAGAGCGGACATTGATGGTCTTGGCGCGATTTACAAGGTGACTGGTATTGGGGATGATAAATTCCCCTATCGATACTTCAGCGGACCGAAGCGTGATGGGGCGACAAAAGGAAAATATTATCAGGGCATTCCTTTGAGCAAAGTTAGAAGCGAAGAGGCTACAACTCCTATCGAAAACTACTATGACATGGCTGGATCATTTGGAAATTGTCGTCATGAGGGAGGCGTTGAATTTAGGAGTGGGAAGAAACCCGAGGCGCTTCTGAAACTCATCTTAGAACGATTCTCGCGACCCGGAGATTTGGTTCTCGACTCCTTTGCCGGCTCGGGAACGACAGGCGCAGTAGCCCACAAGATGGGCCGCCGCTGGATCATGGTTGAACTGGGTGAGCATGCAAAAACGCACTGCGCACCGAGACTTCGTAATGTAATCGATGGTGCAGACGATAGTGGAGTATCTACTGCGTTACGTTGGGGAGGTGGCGGCGGCTATCGCTTCTGCCGTCTCGCACCCTCGCTCTTGGAAAAGGACGCATGGGGCAACTGGGTGATCCGAAAGGAATACAACCCAGCGATGCTGGCCGAGGCGATGTGCAAGCACTTCAACTACGTTTATCATCCATCCAACGATTGTTTTTGGATGCATGGAATGTCCTCGGATACTTCCTTCATTTACGTTACGACCAGCAGCCTGACCTTTGAACAGCTGCGGGCTATCTCCGACGAGGTAGGCGAAAACCGCAGTCTGCTGATCTGCTGCACGGCCTATGAAGCAAAGGGCGAAAGCCTGCCCAATCTGACCTTGCGCAAAATCCCCGGCGCTGTGCTGGACCGCTGCGAGTGGGGCAAAGACGACTATTCGCTGAAGATCAGCGCCCTGCCGATGATGGCCGACGAAGAAGAAGACGAAGCGCCTGCCGCCAAGAAGGCCAAGGCGGGCGCTGATGGTGATCTGTTCGATGATGGGGAGTGATCATGCAGCCGGTTGACCCCAAACGTGCCGTCACACAGATCTCCCAGCGCCTGTCCCTGCGCAAACCGCAAGCCGAGGCGCTGCGCAGGCTGGACGACATCGTTGAGCTGATTGCCCCGTCGAAAGACACTGATGTCGCTGCCGCCCGTGCTGCTGTGCGCCAAGCTTATGGCAAGCTGAGCGACGCCACCTTTGACGACTTCGAACGCGACTTCCCCAGCATCTGCTTTGCGCTGGCAACAGGGGTGGGCAAGACGCGGTTGATGGGGGCCTTCATCAGCTATCTCTACATGATCGGCAAAAGCCGGAACTTCTTTGTACTGGCCCCGAACCTGACCATCTACGAAAAGCTGCTTGCGGACTTTCAGCCCACCAGCCCGAAATATGTGTTCCGTGGGATCGAGGCTTTTGCTCACAACGCCCCCCTGATCGTGAACGCCGAAAACTACGAGGAAGGGCGCGGTGTGCGCGGTACCGACCTCTTCGGGCGCGAAGGGGCGATCATCAACATCTTCAACATCTCGAAGATCAATTCCGAGGTGAGGGGTGGCAACTCCCCCCGTATCAAGCGGCTGCAGGAGTATATCGGCGACAGCTACTTTGCCTATCTGTCGGGGCTGGATGACCTTGTGCTGTTGATGGACGAGGCGCATCGCTATCGTGGGTCTGCTGGGGCGAAGGCGATTGCCGAACTGAAGCCGATCCTGGGCCTAGAAGTGACCGCGACCCCCAAGACGGTCGGCTCCAAGAGCCAAGACTTCCGTAATGTCGTCTACCGCTACGATCTGCCCGACGCGATGGAAGACGGATATGTTAAGGAACCTGCGGTTGGCACTCGCGCTAACTTCAACCCGAAATCGGTGGATGAAGAGACGCTGCAGCGGATCAAGCTGGAAGACGGGGTCAACTACCACGAACATGTGCGGGTGAAGCTGGAAACCTATGCCCGTCAGCAAGACGTAAAGGTCGTTCGGCCCTTCATGCTGGTTGTGACGCAGGACACGACCCATGCACGGCAGGTGCGGGAATTCATCGAAAGCGATGGCTTCTTTGATGGGCGCTACAAGGGTCGCGTCGCAGAAATCCACTCTAAGCTGACAGGCGAAGAAAGCGACGAGAACGCCCAACGCCTGCTGAACATCGAAAAAGCTGGCGATACGGATATCGTCATCCACGTGAACAAACTGAAAGAGGGCTGGGACGTCTCGAACCTCTTTACCATCGTCCCGCTGCGGGCCTCTGCATCGGACATCCTGACAGAACAGACGCTAGGACGCGGCTTGCGCTTGCCCTACGGCAAGCGGACGGGTGTAGAGGTTGTGGATACCCTGACGGTCATTGCACACGAACGCTTTGATGAGCTGATCAGCAAGGCCAAGGAAGAGAACGGCGTTACCCGCAAGCTGAAGGGGGTCACGATTGGTGATGGCGGTGATGTGCCGTCCTCGAAACCCGTCGTTGTGCCCGCTCCTTCCGTGATCGAACAGATGATCGCGCAGGCTGCTATGCCAGATGCTCTGCCCACGAGTTTTCCGGCATATGTGCCGGGGGGCACTCAGGTAGCTCCCCCACAGGGGTTTGCAGCACCACCAGCTCCGGCATTCAAATACAGCAAGCCGGAAGAGCTGAACATCGCCAAGACCGTTCTGGCGGTTGTGTTGCCCCAGATCGGCAAGGAGGTTTCCTCCATCAAGGACCTGCAGAACCCAAAGGTGATTGAGCGGATCGCTAGTGCCGCCGTGGCCGCCCAGAAGTTCGATGATGGTCTGTTCCCGACCGTGACCTTGGAGCAGGCAACCGCCGTCGCCGAGGAGGTTTGCAAGCAGTTCGTGCAACGCACCATCGCCATCCCGACACTGACGATTACGCCCAAGCAGCAGGTATCCTTCGGTTTCAAGCCGTTCGAGCTGGACGTGAAGTCATGGAACTATCAGCCGCTTTCGAAGGAGCTGATGATCCAAATCCTGCGGACGGAAGCGCGGTCGACCATCTCCGGGGAGGCAGGCGGTGAGAGGCCCGAACGCCTTGCGGATTATCTGGTCACAAAGCTGATCGACTTCCCCGAAGTCGACTACGAGGCCCATTCAAATATCCTCTATGGGCTTGCGGGTCAGGTTGTGTCCCATTTTCGCGCCAAATATCCTGATGAAGAACAACTTCGCACCGTTCTGCAGGGTCATGCCAAGCAGATGGCGGAGGCGATCTTCGTCCAGATGAAACAAAATATGTGGCGTGAGCAGGCGAATTACCGGGTCACAGTCACTGCGGCCTTCGAGCACCTGAAGCCCCAGACGTTTGACGGATCAAGCCAGGACACGGTTCGCGATTTCCGCCATCCACCTGAACGGCTGCAAGATATCAAGCGGTTTATCTTCGGGGGATTTGCCAAGTGCTGTTATCAGATGGCCAAGTTCGACTCGGACACCGAAAGAAAGATGGCAGTCATTCTTGAACAGGATTCGACCGTTCAGCTTTGGATGAAGCCGGGGCCAAACCAGTTCAAAATCTTCGATGCTGATGGTCTGCCGTATCAGCCGGATTTTGTCGTCGAGACCGATACGGACAAGCTGATCATCGAGACCAAACGCGCTAGCGAGATGGAAGATGCCACCGTAAAGCGTAAAGCCGATGCCGCAAGCCTGTGGGCCTTCATCGCCACAGAGGTTCACGGCAAGAAAATCGGCGACAAGCCGTGGAGCTACTTGCTGGTTCCAGAGAATGCGGTTCTTGGAAACGCAACGGTCAAAGGTCTTTTATCGAACTGCCAGCGATTGGCGGACGCAGACCTTCGTGCGAGATACGATGTGTCGACGGTGTGACGCGAATGGATAAAGGGCGGGTGTTATGATGTCCCACCACCGGATTTTGGACTGATAGGTACTCATGGCCGACACAACCAGAAAGCCAAAGCCCGAGAACCTCAAGTCGCCGCTGGTCCTTGATGCGGCGCTATTCAATCCGTTGCCTCGTAGGGGAGTTCAGCCTGACTCGATCTTCTTAATCGGGTTCGACACCGAGTATGAGAAGTCGGACAGCACCGACGAGGAGGAGGCCAAATCAAACCGGGTCTTGTCCTATCAGTATTGCGGCCTCTTGGTCGATGACGACGGCGAGCAATATGATCTCAAGTGGTCGGGCATCATCTACCCGAAGGGGCCAACGGTTGAAGATCGCCTCACCATCCCCGAGTTCCTGCACCATGTTATTCAGGACGGTCTGAAGCAGCATCCTGCGCTGCGCTTCCCTTCACGGGTCCATCTCGTGGCCCATTTCACGCGGGCTGACGTTCCGGGGTTTCGCGAGTTCAAGGACAAGACCCTGCGAGATAGGCTGCTGCTTCAGAATATCCGAAGCCTTTTCATGAACCTCGAAAGCCCCTTCGTGGTGGAGTTCCAGTCCCAGACCGAAGGCAAGCCCGTTGAACTTAAGGTCTCATTCCGGGACACGATGACCTTGGCACCAACAGGGCTTCGCAGCCTCGACGACCTTGGGAAACTGGTAGGCGTTCCGAAGCTCAAGCTGTCCGACGATCCAAAGCAGGAATATTTCTATAAAACCCATATGGGGCGATTGCTTCAGGATGACCGTTCCCTGTTCGAACGGTACGCGATCCGTGACGCCGAAGTTTGCGCGGCCTATGCGGCTCAGATGATCCGGGCATCGGACGATAACTTGGGCGCTTTCGCCTTGCCAACGACCCTGTCCTCGAAGGGCCTCAAGCTTCTCAAGAAGTTCTGGGAGGACAATAGGGCTGACGGGCTTGCCTTGGTCGGCAAGGAAGAGGTCGATGAACTGATCTGGAGCACCAAGTTCAATCGCCACGTCAAGAGGAAGAGCCTTGTCAATTTGCCGTTCCTTCACTGGAACGAGCAGTTCCTGACCGAAGCCTATCATGGCGGGCGCAATGAGCAGTTCTGGTTCGGCCCGGCCCCGGAAGGGGTCTGGTACGACTACGATCTGGCCAGCGCCTACCCGTCGGCCATGACGCTGATCGGCACACCGGACTGGAGCAAGTTTTACGACATCCCCGACACCGATACCCTGCTGAGTGAACGGTTTTCCTCGTCCGATTTGGCCTTCGCCAATGTGGACTTCGAGTTCCCCGATGATGTCCTCTATCCAGTCCTCCCTGTCAGAACGACTCACGGTTTGATCTTCCCGCGAAAGGGCAACAGCACTACGCATATCAGCGAGATCTGGCTGGCACATCGGCTCGGTTGCAAGATCAAACTGATCGAGGGGCGATACGTCGAGTCCTCCGGCGGTGGTGATCCGGGTATTCCCGCGAATTCGATCCGGCCCTTTGCCGATTTTTCAAAGTTCTGCGTCGACAAGCGAAACGAATTCCCAAAAGGAACCCTTCAGAACCTGATGTGGAAGGAGATCGTCAACTCGACCTATGGCAAGACGGGGCAAGGCTTGAGGGAGCGGCGTGTCTATGACCTGCGCGATGCAGATACGAAACTGCTGCCCCCTTCCGACATCACCAATCCGGCCTATGCCTCGTTCATCACGGCTTTCTGCCGAGGCGTCCTGGGCGAAATCATGAACACCCTTCCTAAGGGTGTTTCGATTTTCAGCGTCACCACTGACGGGTTCCTGACCACTGCAAGCCCCGATCAGATGCAGGCCGCGACCAAGGGGGAATTGTGCCAATTCTATCAGAAGGCGCGGGCCTACCTGAGTGGCAAGAGCGACATATATGAGGTGAAGCACATCATTCGGCGTCCCTTGGGCTGGCGGACACGCGGTCAGGCCACGCTCGTTCCGTCTCAACCGGACGACTGGCAAGGAGCAGGTATCAGCCATTCGGAGGATGGAAGAATCGTCCTCGCCAAGGGCGGTATCAAGTTGAATGGTCGGTTGTCCAAAGCCGAACAAAATCAAGAAATCCTGACGAAATTCGCAGGCAGGAAGCCTGATGACATCCTCGCCTATAGCATCGGCTCTGGCCCAAAGTTCCAGTATACGGAGGGCAGCGACTTCATCGATATAGACGTTGTGAAAAGGCTATCCATGGAGTTCGACTGGAAGCGAAGGCCATCCGAACCCGAGGACTCGGACGTATCGGGCACCATCATGCCCGGAGGTCGGCATCTTTCGTTCAAAACCGTTCCATGGGACGATGTCCGCCAATTCAATAAGGTTAGGGAAAATTGGGGTGTATTCCGTCAGTCCAGCCTGCGCATTCCACGGAAGCTGGGCGCCTATTCCACGTGATCGTGGGCACTCGTTCCACGGCATCTTGGGCAGCTGTTCCACGCGAAGGTGGGCAGCTGGTTTGACCGACGGTTTCATGGAGTCAGGCT
>NZ_JAAIVJ010000018.1 GCF_011008935.1 Tabrizicola oligotrophica
CGACCGCTACGGCTGCGAGATCATCGCCGACAAGGTCGACTTCCTCAGCCGCCCGAAAGCGGCCGAGGGCGAAAACCCCGAGCTGGTCGACCGCGACGACGAGATCCCGTTCTGAGGAACGGGGTCTTCCCCTCAGGCCCGGCGGGGAAACCCGCCGGGCGGACCTCCGCAAGACGGAGTCGTCGGATTGCCCAAGCCCCCAACCGGAGATCAGGTTTTCGCGCAATACGGAGAAAGCACCGAGGCATTCCGGCCTTCTCGCCGAAACCAGTGGCGCAACCGTCTTCGCCGTGCCAAACGGACCTGCCTCGCAAGGGGCACGAGAACGACCGGCCCCGCATCGGGAAGGAAGCGCGCAATGACATTTTCCAAGTGGGGCTCCCGCCGGGATCACCTCGAGGCCGACCTTCCCGCAGGAGAGTTCAGGTTCATCGCGCTTGACGTCGAGACCTCGTGCAGCGACCCGGCCAGCATCTGCCAGATCGGGATCGCCTGCGTGCGGCCGGACAATCGGATCGAGACCTTTGCGACGCTGGTGAACCCGCGGATGCGGTTCAGCGCCTTCAATGTGCAACTGCACGGCATCGGCCCCGAACATGTCGTCGATGCCCCGGATTTTGCCGCGGCCTTTGCCCGCCTCGCTCCGCTCCTGTCCCGCCATCCCCTGATCCAGCACAGCGGATTTGACCGGCGGGCCGTGAATGCCGCCTGCGCGGTCACCGCCCTCGACGCGTCGGGCTGGCACTGGGGCGACAGCGTGAAGATCGCGCGGTGCGCCTGGCCAGAATTTGCCGGCAACGGTGGCCATGGTCTTGGGTATCTCAAGAAGCAACTCGGCCTCGCGTTCGAACATCACGATGCCGGCGAGGATGCCAGGGCCGCGGCGCTGGTCGTCTTGCAGGCAGAGGAGCGGCTGGGCCTGAGCTTCGACAGGATTCTCGCAGCACGCCCGACGCAGAAACCTTCTGCCTGACCCCGACTGTCGTCCGCAGTGCGAGGACTTGGCGCCTCGACAAAGGGAGGCCACCAGCTCCTTTCCTTTTCGTCGCGGGCCGAGTCCGACGGCGATCCAGCGCGCGTGGATCAGCAGTTTTCCACCCCGGCCCTTTGGGTCGGGGCTTGCAGCCTCCGAACCGGACGCGCTTTCAGATCGCGAAGGCAGGTTCGGAGGCTGTGGGAAACTGCGGGTTGCCGGGAGGGGATGCGCGCTCAGCGATAGCCGCGGCGCCGCTTCTGACGTTCCAGCTTTGCTACCGCCGCCACGGCTTCGTCGGCTTCCAGATAGGTGACCATCATCGCCTGGCCACGGGTGCCGATCCGGCCCCAGTTGCGGAACAGGCTCGCTTCGCCGAACAGAGTCGGCTGGATCGACATCTCGTAGAACCGGGCCATGTTCTGGTCCGGGTCGACATGGGTGAGATGGATCGGCAAGCCGTCAGTCTGGGTCATGGCGGCAGTATGCGACGCGCAAAGATCTCCGTCCAATGATAGTGCTGAATCGGTCGGTCCGGATCGATTCAGATCGGTGATCGAAGATCGTCCCGGCCGGAGCGGAAGAGGCCCCGCACGTGCCCAACCAGCGTCCCGGCGGTCCGTTTCCGCCCGTCGTGTGCTGCCGACATCAGGCCGCGCGGTCCCTGAAGCACAGCCGGATGGCCCCCTTGCCGCGACATCCGCTAGACTGGCGGATGACGGCTCCCGGCATGATCATGCCGCGCAGGCGTAGCCTCGGCATCTCGCCCTCAACATTCTCCGCAAAACTACTTGAATGTAGAAAAAAGATATGAAAGGAGAGAATGGCAGGAAATGCAGAATGTATACGGCGCGCGCTGAGCGCTGCGGGGGACAATGGCAGACAGGGGCAAGATAAGCGGCAAGGGGGCGGGGTCCGGCAATCGCGCTGGTGCGCCGAGGCGCGCCGCGAAGACCCCTGCAGCCCCCGCCAAGAGCGCCCGCGTAGGGGCCGATCCCGCCGTTGCTGCTGCCAAATCGGGGCGCGCCGGGAAGAATGTCGCGGTCACCACCGGCGGGGCGATCCTCAGCGCGCGCATCTCCGGCGAGGAGCTTCAGGCCTTCGATGCGCTGGTGGCGGAGCTGGGCTATCGCAGCCGCTCGGATGCCTTGCGGGCGATGATCCGGGTGGGGTCGGGGTTCCTGGAATTCCGCCCCGAGGAGGCCGAGGCGCTGGCGGAGCTGCAGCACGAGCTGCACAAGATCGGCGTCAACGTGAACCAGATCGCGCTCGCCGCGAACCGCCGTCGCGTGGCTTTGGTGCAGGCGCAATGGCAGGATCTGAACGAGCTGCGCGCGGCGCTGCCGGCAGTGCGCGGGCTCCTGAAGCAGATCAATGACGAGCACCGCCGTCGCGGCATGGCGCTCTTCCGTCCCCCGTCAGGGGAGGCTGCGCATGGCTGACCGTCGCAAGGGTTTTGTCCCCGGCGTGGCCCAGGCCCTCCTGGGCGAGATTGCCTTTGCCCGGCCTTCGGGGCGCCTGGGCAGGACCGGTGACGGGGCAGGGGGCCTCGGGGGTGGTGTCAGGTTTTCTCGCCGAGCGCGGGTGATGTGGCAGGTGTCGCAGAGCAGTGCCGCGGCGGTGCTGAAGAAGATCACCAAGGGTGGCACCCAGGATGCACGCTCGCTCAAGGTGCAGATGAACTACCTTTTTTCAAAGGCCGAGGCTGTGTTCGGCAACATGGTCGAGCACGACCCTGAGGCGCGCTCGATCGATCCCGAGACCCGCGGCCGTATCGTGGCCGACTGGTCCGATGCCTGGACCGGCACGCCGAAGAACGGCCATACTACCCATCTCCTCCTGTCCTTCCCGACCCATGTGCGGCCCGCCAAGGCGACGCTGATCGCCGAGGCCTGGGCGGCGGAGATGTTCCAGAGTGGTGAACATCAGGACGAGGAATGGGCCTATGTCGCGGCGCTCCATACCGACCGGGCGCATCCGCATGTCCATATCGTCGTGAACAACCGCGGCCTGATGAACGACAGCTGGTTCTACATGGCAAAGGATCACGTCTTCAATCTCGCCATGATGAAGCACCGGATGGCCGAGATCGCCGAGGAGGAGGGGGTCTATCTCGACTGCTCCTCGCGGCTCGAACGCGGCATCCTGAGCTATGGCCCGTCGCGCGGCGAGATCGAGCGGGCGCGGCGCGAGGGCCGGGCGGTGGTTGAGACCGCGCGGATCGGGCCTGCGCTGGAGACGGCTTTGGCCGAAGTGCGCGCCAATGCGGCCACGCTGCGTGATCTGTCGATGCTGGCGGGCTTGACCGGCTTTGCCGAGGTCTCGGCGAAGATGCGGGACGCGGCCGAGGTTCTGGAACGGGGCGGGGTAATCCACCCGATGCGAGAGGTGAGTGGAATGGCAGGATCAAGTGGCGGCATCGAGGCGGGGCAGGGCGAAGCGGTGCAAGGGGCGGCGTCCCGGCCGCCGGAACTCCGGACCCGCCGCGATCTCGAGGCGCATTTCGGGGAGTGGATGCATAAGACCGAGGACCGCATCGCCGAACTTGCGCCAGAAAAGCAGGCGCCCTTGCGCAAGGAATTGCACGAGATCGCCTCGGATGTGGTGAAGAGCCTCGGCGACAATCGCGGTGCCGAGCTGATGCGCGAGCCGCCGAAGACGCCGCTCTACAGCACCGAGATCAAGGCCCATGTCGTCAAGGTCGGGGCCGAGGAATTGCAGGTCAGCGATGCTGCCCGGGAAAAGCTCGCGGTCGGCTTGAAGGCCGCAGCGGTCACCGCCGGTATCGATCCGGGCACCATCGAGAAGCGGCTGGCGCGCAGCGCCGCCACTGCCTTCGAGGAGCGCGACTGGATCAAGTCGGACATCACCCAGGTGGCCGCGCGCCACAAGCTCGACCTGGGCCAGCAGGCCGAGCGCGGCCGGGCCGCCGAGATTGTCGATGCCTTCTACGAGAAGGCGGCCAAGCTGATCGGCGAGACGCAGGCTGCAGAGCGCCAGCGCGATGACCAGACCCTGCCGCGCGCGTTGAAGTCGATGGCCAAAGTCCATGCCGAACATGGCGCAGTGCGCTTCGAACAGGAGGATCAGGTCCGGCTCTTCGCCGGCGACATGGCGGCGCGCTACGGTAGCACCATCATCCGCGATCTCGCCGCCGGCCGTGACCAGGCGCTCGCCAAGGACATCCCCGATCCGAAGGAGAGGCTGGCCATCGCCCGCGCCATCGTCTCGGCGGGGCTGACCCATGAAAGCGTCGGCCTGACTTTGAGCGAGGCCAAGGCGGCGGATCGCGCGCTTGAGGTGAAGAGCCGCGAACAGCTCCGCGATCCGCATGCGCGGGAACGCAGCCGCGATCTCGAACGCTGAAGGCACCAAGATGACCCAGACACTCCTGCGCCTCCTGATGGGCGCGATCGCCGGTGCCTTCGTCGGTCTTCTCGTGGGCGGCCTCTATGTCAACTGGCGGCTTGGGGCCGACCTCAATGCCGGCGATCCCCTGATCCTGATCACCGGGTTTCCGGGGCTGGGCCGGCTGGCGCAGGCACCCTGGAAGCAGGCCTATCTGGCGGCGCTGGTTTCGACGCTCGTCTTCACGCTCATGGCCGGGGTGTGGAGTTTCACGCAAAAGCTCACCGAATACGGCCAGGCCAAGTTTCAGAGCAAAGCCGACATGAAGCGCAACGGGTTGCTGCAACCGCTTGGTAGTGGCTTGGTCTTCGGCAAGCTCGGCCGGCCGAGCTCGGGTACCAAGTTCATCTCGGCGGCCTTCACCAAGTTCCCGCATTGCCTGGTGGTGGCCCCCACCCGCGCCGGTAAGGGCGTCGGCTATGTCGTCCCGAACACCCTGCTCTTTCCCGGCTCGGCGGTGATCCTCGATGTGAAGGGCGAGATCTTCGAGGCGACCGCGCGCCATCGGCAGGCGCAGGGCGACCGGATCCTACGCTTCGCGCCGTTCGACTTCGAGAACGCGACCCATCGCTACAACCCGCTTGAGCGGGTGGCGGGGATCAAGAATCCCGAGCAGCGCTATACCGAGCTCGCCAAGATCGCCGACTATTTCCTGACGGTTTCGGACAAGGGATCGGCCGGGGATTTCCTGTCAGAGGGCAGGGAACTCTTCGTCGCGGCAGGACTCCTTGCCATTGAGCGCAGTCGCCCGACATTCGGCGAGATCAGCCGCATCCTCTTTGCCCAAGGCGCCACCCAGGCCGAATATGCCGACCGGGCCGATGAGGTGAAACATACCGCCGCCCAGAACACCTTCCGCAAGTTTGCGGGCTATAGCGACCGCACCCTGTCGTCCCATGCTTCGGTCCTGAGCGGCGCCGGCCTCAGCCTCTGGAACAACCCGGCCGTCGACCGGGCGACCTCCGGCAGTGACATTTCCTTCGCCACCCTGCGCAAACAGCCGCAGTCGATCTATGTCGTGGTCAATTCCGATGACATCAAAACCCTGGCACCCTTGATCCGGCTCTTCTTCGGCGAGCTGATCGCCACCCTGCGCGCGACCTTGCCGGAACCGGAACAGGAGCCCTGGCCAGTGATGATCCTCCTCGACGAATTCGACCAGCTCGGGCCGATGCCGATCGTCGAGCAGGCCCTGAAACAGCTCGCCGGTCACGGTGCCCGGGTGTCGATCATTACCCAGTCGATTCCCGGCCTCGACAATATCTATGGCGAGAACACAAGGTTGTCGCTGGAATCCGCCGCCGGCATGAAGCTCTACCTCAGCCCCAACGAGAAGAAGACTGCGCAGGAGGTCTCGGACGCCTTGGGCAAGACCACCAAGCTTGCGACCTCGGACAGCTATTCCCGGGATGCCGGTCTGATCCAGCGCCGGTCGCTGTCGCGGCGGATGGAAGAACGCCCCTTGCTCGCGCCCGACGAGGTTCTGCGGCTCCACAAGGATATGGCCATCCTGGTGCCGGAGCGGCAGAACCCGCTGATGGTGCGGCGGGTGGTGTATTTCGAGGACCCGGTGTTCAAGGCGATCTTCGAGGCACAACGCGGGCCGCTGCCCTATCCGGCGAAGCAGGATCCGGAGGTCGTGCAGTTGCGGAACGAGCTGGCGGAACTAAAGGATGTGGTGAAGGCGCAGCTCGGCAAGGGGAACTTCGGTTATCGGGCGGAGGAGGTGGCAGGGGCGCCTGTTACCGCGGCGGGGACGGTGGCGGAGGAGATGGTTGCGGGGATTCAGAAGGTTGCAGCTGGCGTCGTGGAGGGCGAGATTGTCGCGGAGCAGCGAGACCAGGTGTTCGGGCGCATGCAGCGGCTGGAGGAGGCGATTGGCCGGGCAATGGTGTGATGGGCGGTAGGCCGCCTGACGGATAGTGCGGCATGAAGATGCTGCATGACAGAAGGAGCGGACGCCCACATGTGGGGCTGTTCCATAAGGCTTCATAGAGGTGAAAACCCGCTAGTCCGGGGTTGTCCTGCCCAATGAAAATTTCTACCTATATTTGTATTTCCTGATGCTAGGCTTATTGGCCGGGTAAGATCAACCGAGGGTAAGTTGAGCAAGCAGAGCGCAGAACAAGCAAGCGGCGCAGACTTGGTTGCAGCTCTCGCGGCGCTTCGCCGGGACTATTCAAAACTTGGACCGAGGATCAGGGAGCTACAGCACGAGGTGACGTGCGAATGCTCTAGGGTCACTCTTCGACTGCATTTCCCCGCATTCCGCCAAGGCAAGACGACGGTGAACGAACTGGTGGAGCTGGCATGGCTTCACCTAACACCCTTCGCGCTGACACGAAAGGAAATCGACGCGGTACGATCGCTGCAGTCGACACTGCCGTTCGACGATTTCCACGTCAAAGTTACTCAACTCAATGACGCGGCCGCCAAGCTTTTCATAAAGGCGCACAAGGCGACCAACCGGAACGGCGAGGCCGGCGAGCTCCTGCTGTACCTGCTCACAGAATGGATTCTGGGCGCCCCGCAGGTCATCGCGAAGATGACGCTGAAAACCAATCCGCAGATGCCCGTTCATGGTGCGGACGGTATCCATGTTCGCTACTGCCCCGAGACCGCGCGGCTCTTTCTCTACTGGGGAGAGTCGAAAATGTATGGTGATGTCGGCGCAGCGATTACAGCTGCCGCGACATCGATTGCAAAGTCGTTAAAGCCTGACGAGTTAGGCCACGAACTCCAGCTTGTTCAGCGAAATATTGATTTCACTGGCTTGAGCTCCGACGGCAAAGAAGCCCTCCTGCGATATCTGGATCCGCATGAAGAAGAGTATAATGAGCGCGAGGATGTTATCACCTGCCTGATCGGCTTCGATTTCGACGGCTTCCAAAAGGCCAGCGCTGTTGGCGACAAAGGTGCCGAGGGTGTTTTCAGTGCTTTGGCGAAAGAGCACCTTGAAGCGGTGGCTCCAAAAGTCGCCACTGCGCTCAAAGCGGCGGGTCTGGAATCCCAGGAGGTGGAGCTGTTCTTTTTCCCGCTTCCAGCCGTCCAGGAGTTTCGCGATCTCTTTCAAGCTCGGATTGGCTGGCTGCCATGATGCAAGAGCTAGCTGATAAGGTTTGGGCGAACGCCCGCTTTCACGATGCGGCGCGTCGTGTCGAGCTCGCGTGGCTCACCAAAGAGATTGGCGGCGTCGAGGACGGCCCCGCGGACATCACAGATGCGACGCGGTTGATGCGATCAGCGGCCATTCTTGCTTGTTCTGAGACAGCTGACCATAGGCGGGCGGCGTTCAGAGTAGCGACTTGGGCCTACGATCTGTTCGGAACAGGCCAGGTGCCTTTAGATCAGGCCTTGCGCGTCGTGCTCATGCGTCTTGGCAATTTCCCGTCCATCTCTACCCGAGCCGACGTGGAATCCTCGCAGGCTAGCCTCCCCTTCGCGCTTGTCGCAGAGGAAATCGCGTCGGCCGATGCGCACGAGGTGACGATAAACGGGCAAACTGTGCTGCTGACAGACTTCCAGCATAAGCTCTGGATTAGCTTAATGCTGAGCCGCCGAATTGCGTTGGCGGCACCTACCTCAGCTGGGAAATCTTTTGTGCTGCAGGGGTATCTGTCGGCACTCTTCAACAATGACCAGTCAAAGTCGGTCGTCTACATCGTCCCGACCCGAGCCTTGATCGCCCAGGTGGCGGAGGATTTGAAGATCCAGTTCAAGGGCATGTCTAGAAATACACCCGATATCGTGACAGTACCGGTCGACGCTGAAACCAAGCTTGCCAAGCGCGCCATCTACGTGATGACGCAGGAAAGGGTGCAACTCGCCCTTGGCGCCCATCCAGACTTCAGCGCCAGCGTCATTATCGTCGATGAGGCGCATTCGATTGCGGACGGTTCGCGCGGTGTTCTTCTGCAATGGGTCGTAGACGATCTACTCGTCCGCAATCCGACATCACAGATTCTCTTCGCCAGCCCGGCGATCCGCAATTTGGATATCTTCGGCCGGCTATTTGGGTTGGACGACGTGATCGAATTCTCGTCCGTAGAGCCGACTGTCGCCCAGAACTTCCTTGTCACGACCATCGAGTCAGCGACCAAGGGCAAGCTTTCGATCCACACCGCCGGCGACGGGGCAAAGGAGTTACGGTCAGTTGCGACGCTTCAGCTGGGCCACACTGTCGCGAGCCGAACGGAGAAGCTTGTCCATATCCCGGCGCAACTCGGACGCGGCCATTCGAACATCATCTACGCGAACGGCGCGGCGGAGGCGGAAAGTGTCGCGCTCCAGCTCGCCGAACTAATGTCCGACCGAGAGCCGACAATGGCGCGCTTGGCTCTTTCAGACTTGGCGAAAGAAGCCGTCCACGCCAACTACGCATTGGTCGAGTGTGTGAAATATGGTGTAGCGTTTCACTATTCCAACATTCCCACCCAACTCCGACGCGCAATTGAAGCGGCAGTATCGTCCGGTGAGGTCAACTACCTCGTGTGCACGAGCACGCTGCTCCAGGGCGTCAATCTCCCTGCCAAAAACATCTTCATGTTCGCTCCGGAAAAGGGTCGAACAAAGGCTTTGGAGTCGACGGATTTCTGGAACCTTGCTGGCCGCGCGGGCAGGCTTAAGCGGGAATTTCAAGGCAATATCTTCCTCATCGACTACGACAAATGGAAGAAGAAGCCGCTCGACGGGGCAAAGGATTCGATCATCATTCCGGCGATCGAGAGCAGCCTCAACGACCATCACGATCAGCTGATGACCGTTATCGCCGGCGGGCCGAGTGCTGGCAGAAGCGATGAAACCGATCTCGAGACAACCTTCGTGCGCCTCTACACCGATTTCAAGGGCGGAGACCTAAATCAGACATTCGAACGAGCGGGCGTCGCTACCGGCGATGTTCAGTCGGGTCTTCTAGAGGCTGCGCTCGCCGCTGCCAGTGAAAAACTCACTCTTCCCGCAGCGATTATCCGGCGAACTCCAAACATTTCCGCGCACAAGCAGCAGCGCCTCTACGACCGGATAAGCTCGAAAGTTGCTCAGGGCGCCGAGGCCGCCCGGACCCTCATTCCTCTGCACCCCCGCGAAAGTGAGGCGTTCCAATCCTATGCGAGTGTTCTAGAGCTTTGCCACGAGATCATTCTCGGTATCGACACCTCGAAGAATTTGCATCGCTTCCACGCTCTGATCGCGAGGCGTTGGATGCTTGGCTTGCCGCTTCCGCAGATCATCGACGAGCAGATTTCGCGAAACGCTTCTAAGCCAGTGCGGACGACGATCAGAAATACCTTGGATTTGATAGAGAGCGATATCAGGTTTCAAGCTGTGCGCTTGTTCGGGTGTTATAGCGCTCTGCTTGTCTACGCTCTCGACAGCGCTGGAATGGTGGACATGGTTTCCAGCATCCCGTCGTTGCCTCTCTATCTGGAAATCGGCGCATCCGACAAAACCATGATCAGCTTTATCTCGCTGGGATTGTCGCGGGTCACCGCCATGAAACTGAACGAAATGTCGGCTCGCAAAGACCTCGATAGCGCCGGCGCGCTGCAATGGTTACGGACGCAGCCGCTCGAAGCGCTGGGGCTATCGCCCATACTGCTCGCTGAAGTGCGAGCGATAGCAAATGTCTCTTCGCAGAACTGAGCGCTGGACCTCACGACCTGCCCCGTCGCACCACCGGTCTGGGCCCCCAGCTCCCCTAAGTCATCGCGCGTTTGTATCATGCTGGCTCTGCGTTGACCTGCCAAACCCTACCCAAGCTAGCGGAATTGTTGGTCCCTACCGGACGATCGCTTTTCCGACTCCCTGTTGACCAGCGTCGCGGAAGCAGCCGCCCGTGCGCACAACAGCAAACCCCGGGACACCGACTGCGAGGCCCGCGGATGAACCGATCATTGTTCGCCGCAGAATGCACGAATCGAATATCGTTAGACGATCCCTCACACTGTTTCGGGTATAGTGCCGGGGCCTGGTGAATGGTGAAAGGCAAGAGGCACGCATGATTCCGCATCTCATGGTTATGGCCGATGGCAACTATCTGAGGGATGAGCGCCTGCGGACATACCTATCGGCGCACTCCCAGCACTGGCTGGTCCTCTCCGACCTGACCCTAGTCGAGATGTTCAAGAAGAACGCACTTGGGACGGCACGGGCCAGTCTGAAGATCTTAGCCGATTTCCCAGATCAGATCTTCGCGCTGAAGCCGGCTTATCTCTGGCTAGATGCCAAGGTGCGCAGCGAGGCCGACCTGCAGCAATTGGTCGACCTGAACCGCAGCGCTGACCTTCGCCAACTCAGCCGCGCCTATAAATCAGACGAAGCGATCCACGGCTTCGCCGACCGAATGAAGGCGAGAGAGACCGAGGCCTCGGAGTACATACGGCAGTTGAGAGGCCACGCGGAAACGTTGGAAGGGTCCCTTCAGAACCTGCTTAAGGAGTTTCGCGCCGAGGAACTGAAACAAATCCGAACTGCTCAAGGAGTAACCGGTGCCCTCCAGGAAAAGATCTTCAACCTTGTGGACGAGGTGACCGTTGAGTTCGTGAGGGCCAACCATGAACCGGGACGCACAGCGCCGCTGAAACGGAGCGAGGCACACGGGATGTTCGCCTATCGCTACGCGCTCTGCGTGGTAATTGCTTTCACAAGGTGGGTCGCGCTCGGTCGGCAGGCGAAGAGCCTAGACCTATGGGTGAACGACGTGGTTGATAACCAGATCGCCGCGACCTCTACCTTCTTCAATGAGATACTGACCAAGGATCGGGAGCTTCAGATCGTGGCAAGCAACGCCAGGGACGTGCTGAAGCACCTGCGAGCATTTGTGCGTCCATTCCCTGGTGAGGCCCTGGCAAGCGGGAACGGCTAGGGGGGCCTTATAAGCATGATCTGCGCCCAGACCCGACGGACGTTGTTCATTGGCACTTCGGCTGGCATGCAGCTTTGAGCTTGATGCACCGCAGCGTGGGGTCGCTCTCATGGCGGCCTCGCTCCTGAGGGTGTTGCGTCGCGGCTCGGTCAAAGACAGGGTGGGGCGGAAGTACAGGACCAACAGCATGCCCATCGATTTCCTCCCTGCACTCCATCTTGAGCGCCCGACCTAGATCATTGGACGTATCACTGGCCATGTCTGGCAGATCAGGACTTTCCTTCCCCGAACAGAGAGAACCCGGGAAAATCAGGATAAATGGTCGCATGAGTGTATCCAAATACCTGCCTCAACTTCTCTCGTATTTCTCGCTTTGCCTTTGATGCAATCCTTATGCTGTAAACGGAATCCTTTGCATTATCTCGAATTGATGATACTGGAAACGGCTTAGGCTGAACGGCCAAACAAGTAAGGGACCTTGTATCGTCAATTGCAATGCGCTTTAGCTTGTCGACGGGATCCACAAGCTGAAATCCACCGCGCCTGAGGTTTTGATTTGGATCCAGTATGCCTTCTCGCAATGATGACCCAACGACACCGCCGAAGATGAAGCCTCCATTCTGAGATGCAATTCTCGCATCGAGTGCCGGCGGTCTCCAAGCATAAAAATTGCTGCTCCACTCATGCAGCCAGTCCCTCTTAAAATCGTCGATATTCATTTCACTAAAGCGATCAGCGTGTGAGCGTTTCACCGCGACTAACTGCCTCTCAATAAAGCTATCACTCCATGGGGTATCTAAAGAATCTTCCCATGACCTCAGGAATTTGTTCTCGTTAATCAATCGCCCAGTTACGTCAATTGCAAATAATCTGGCATCCGCGCTGTCTTGCGTCCCGTTTTGCTCTGTAGCGAAGAACGCCCCAACGAGGGCATTGAATGTAATATCAATTAGGCGGGTGGGAGATCCAAAATGCTGGAGCATAGCCAACTGTGAGAGTACGGATAGCCGTCCGATGCCTCTTTGAGAGTGTAGTCCCCAGCGACGCAAGTCTGTAAGGATTTTCTTTTCTGACTGGGAGAATGCATTCTCTGTAATTGTCGACGCGCCGACTACATAATTTCGGTAGAGCTTGCTGTAAAGCGCCCAGTTTGAATTTTGCTGTCCTCGCCATACCAAGGTCCGCCGAGCCTTAGACGCAGCTTCGGACAGGACCAAGACGCTGTCGTGCAGGTCTTTATAGCTCTCTACTACCACCTCGTAGCTTGACCAGAAGTTGTTTACGTCCATCTTTCACCTTATTTTCCATCAAGAACGCGGCTACGCAAGTTCGATACAAGATGACCAAACCCTTATCATAGCTGTCAACCCCTTTGAAAATCTCAATGCCAAGGCCCAATTCCGCCCCAATTTAACCGTTTTCTCAGCCGATAGGGGGTGACCGCATCAAAGTTCTGTGTGTCGCTCCATCGGCGAAAATGTTGCGCAATGAACGAATGACTGGTCCTTCAAATTTGCCGAGCCTTCCATGCCGCTCCGCCCTCAGTTGACCTTCAGTCCAAACCATCCCCCGCGAAGTTTAGCAGCCCTCAGCTAAGGAGTCGGCAAACGAGCAGATTCAGGGCGCAATCGGGCTAGGGTCAGGACCCATTGATCTTGTTCTTTCGGCATGATTCAGGCTCCGCAAGGAGACCGAACGATGAGCAACCTTTTCTGGCTGACCGAGGCGCAGATGGCGCGGCTCGAGCCCTTCTTTCCCAAGAGCCATGGCAAGCCGCGCGTCGATGACCGGCGGGTTCTGAGCGGTATAATCTTCATCAATCGCAATGGCTTGCGCTGGTGTGACGCGCCCAAGGAATATGGTCCGGCGAAGACCCTCTACAACCGTTGGAAGCGGTGGGGTGACAAGGGCGTTTTTGCCCGGATGATGCATGGCCTGGCGTCGGAGGCGTCGGTCCCCAAGACGGTGATGATCGACGCGACCTATCTCAAGGCACACCGTACGGCTTCGAGCCTGCGGTCGAAAAAGGGGGGCCGGACGACCAGCGGGGCCGTTTGATCGGCCGAACCAAAGGCGGCATGAACACCAAGTTGCATGCCGTCACGGATGCAGATGGCCGTCCGATCCGCTTCTTCATGACCGCCGGACAAGTCAGCGACTACACCGGAGCGGCCGCCCTTCTTGGCAGCCTGCCGTCAGCTGACTGGTTGCTCGCTGATCGCGGCTATGATGCCGATTGGTTCAGAGAAGCGTTGACAGACAAAGGGATAAGGCCCTGCATCCCCGGCCGGAAGTCGCGCGGAAAGCCCATCAAATACGACAAACGCCGCTACAAGCGTCGCAACAGGATTGAGATCATGTTCGGACGCCTGAAGGATTGGCGACGCATCGCAACGCGCTATGACCGATGCCCAAAGGTCTTCCTATCCGCCGTCGCCCTCGCTGCTACCGTCATGTTCTGGCTATGAAACGAGAACGAGTCCTGACCCTAGCGCGATGCGACGGGCTCAACGTGGCTAACATCATTTAAAACGGGTTTGCTCGCAACAAAAAGCATCGCACGCGTGCCGGCAGAAGCTCTGACGATCAGAAGCCAGTCGTTGCCTAGGCCTCGCCGCTACCACTCTCCGCCCTCGGGAAATACACCTCCATAATCCCGCGCTGATCTCCTTCACGGCCCATCTGGATGATGACGTCGATGGAGGTCTCGAGATAGCGGATGACCTCGGCGAAGGCGAGGCGGCTGCCGTTGGCCATGACGAGAAGGGCGAGGCGATCCATGGCCTTGCGGGCGGTCTGGGCGTGGATGGTGGTGAAGGAGCCGCCATGGCCGGTGTTGATAGCGTCGAGGAAGGTCGCGGCCTCGATGCCGCGGAGCTCGCCGAGGATGATGCGGTCGGGTCGGAGGCGCAGGGTGGCCTGGAGGAGGTGATTGGCGGACCGGGCGGAGGTGTCGTCCCGGGAAGAGATGAGGCTCACGGCATTCTTCTGGCCGGGCAGCAGTTCGAGGGAATCCTCGATGGTGACGATGCGCTCGTCGGGGGCGACGAGATCCAGGAGGCGCCGGCCAAGCTCGGTCTTGCCGGTCGAAGTGCCGCCGGAGACGATCACATTGAGCCGATGCTCGATCAGGAGTTTCAGGAAGCTCTCGACATCGCCGGTATCGCCCTTGCCACGCAGCTTCGCGATCAACCGGCGCCGCTCCTCCTCCAGCGATTGTCCCTGCCCCCGCAGATAGGCGAAGCGCCTCGGCTCCCGGGCGGCAGCTTGGGCGCGGAACACCCGCATGGCGATGATCGTGCCACCGGGGGAGGCAGGCGGACCGATCACCTGACAGCGGAGCATCACCCCCTTATGCTCGACCGCCGCAGACACCAGCGGGTCGGCCTCGGTGAAGCGGTTGTTGGTCGAATTGGCGATCTGGGCCGCGAGATTGCGGACATCGGCCGGCGCGAGCGGCGGCAGCGGGGCAGGGGACATATGCACGGCCCCAGCGGTTTCCAACCAGAGCGAGCCGTCGGCATTGATGGCGATCTCGATCACGCTTGCGTCCTGGATGACCGGATCGAGGCGGCTCAGATAAGTGGCGAGATAGCTCATTCAGAACAGCTCGAGATCGGCATCGACCCGGATCATCACGATGGCGCCCTGATCGACCGAGAGGGTGGGCGCAATGGTCAGATAGTCGCCGACGACGGTGCCGACGGCATCAGTGAAGCCGTCGCCGACATTCTGGGCCGCATCGGACACCGCTTCATCCTTGATATTGGCGGCCACGGCCGGTGCCGCACCGATGATCGAAATCAGCGCGGCTGACCCGAAGCGCTGCAGGAAATGGCTGCGGACCTTTGCCGGCAGGCCGGAGCGCCCAACACGGTCGGTGCCGTAGGCGGCAAGCTCAACCGATTGCCCGTCGGTAGTGACCAGCCGATCCCAGGCGATCAGGACCCGGCGCTGGCCGAGATCGACATCACTGTCGTAGCGACCGAAAAGCTTGGAGCCGCGCGGGATCAGCACCTGGCTCATGTCGAAGGACCAAACATCATGACTGACCTGGGCCACAACATTGCCTTGCAGGTCGGAACTGAGCGCCGTTTCCAGTGCTGCCTCGATCAGGGTGCCCTGCATGATGGTATGGCCGGGATTGGCGATCACCTCCGATTGCCGGACCTCGGCCTTGTCTGCCCCGGCCCGGCGGAAGGCCTCATCGCCACTGTAACGCCCGGCGTCCCCGTCCGAGGCTTCCTCCCCACCACCCGCGCTGTCGCGGAAAGCGATCATGTCCGAATTGACCTGCGCCTCCTCCCGCGCCTCGGCTTCGGCATTGGCCTGATCGTTCAGGAGCGATCCGGCTTCGATCTGAGCTTGGAGGCGGTCGTTTTCCTGCTGAAGGGTGGAGAGGGCGGTTTCGCGCTCGGCGGCCTTGGCCTCAACCTCAGCGATCTGATCGCGCAGCGCCTGCAGGGCGGCATCATCCGCGACCTTGACCGTCTCCGGATTGGCGCGCAGCTTGGTGAGCTCGGCCTCCAGCGCTGCCACCGTCGCGCGCAGCTTTTCCAACTCGGGGTCGGGCGCGGTGCTCGGCACCTGCGGCACGGCGTCGGATTTCTGGGAGATCTGGAAATCCTCGATCCCGGCACCGTCCTGGAACTCGGCCGAGGTGCTGGCCGCGACGGGCGTCCCACCCGGATCCGGCTCGGGCGCGAAGGCCACGAGATAGGCGCCAAGGCCGATGCCTGCGACGGCGGTGACGGCCGAGAGGAGATAGGGGTTCACCCGCGATTTCGGTTTCGGCGGACCGGCCAGGGCTGCCAGACGGGCCGCAAGCTTGCTCTTGTCTTCCGGGGTCTCGGCCATGGATCACTTCCCCTCGATGCAGACATAGGCGTCGCCATAGCGCAGCACCCAACGGGCCGAGCGCGTGCTGACCGTGATGCGGGTGCCCTTGACCGAAGCATTGACCGAATATTCCCGGCCTTGCGCATCGGCGCGGAACACCGTCGGCATGGCAGCACCGGGCGGGATGTCGAAATAGGTCTTGCGGCCATCGTCCGAGATGCCGATCGGGGTGAACTCCGGCAGATTGCGGCGCTTCAGGATCGTGTAGGTCAGGGGCTGGGAGGGCGGAATGCTTGATGCGGCGGCGGCACTCGGGCTGCCAGGGACGGTGAACTTCACCGAGAAGTTCGGCGTGCCGCGACTCGTCTCGGTGACGAAGAAGAAATAGATGTGCTGATTGGTTTCGACCGTGACATTGGTCGAGGCGCCCGCGATCACCGGTTTCAGAATGAAGAGGTTCTGGCCCTCGAGCCGGTCGATCTTGAAGCTTTCGAGGTCGCCGATGGCGACCGACTGGATCTTCTCGCCATCGCCGAGCTCGATCAGGGTGACGGTGCGGAGCCGCGTCGTGATCGCATAGACCTGACCTTCGCTGAAAGTGGCATAGGTGACGCGGCGGTCCTTGTTGCCGGGCAAGGGCACCGTTTCGGCCAGGCCGGGCAGGGGGCTCATCAGGGCCAGGGCGACGACCGCGGCAAGCGTGCGGGTACTGGAAAGTCGGATGCGGATCATTGTTCGGCCTCGAAGGTCTCTGCGGTCACGCGGTAATCTGTGACGATGAAGCCGGTCGGGTTTTCCCAGACGAGGCTGATGGCGCTTTGCTGGGCGGGGGCAAAGCGGAAGGTGACGGTGGCATAGAACTTGCCGACCCGCTCAGGATCAGCGTCGCGCGCCAGGGTCTTGGTGTAGCGCACCTGATAGGTCGTCTCGGTGATCGGCGTGATCGAGGTGATCGCCACTGTGGCCTTGGCCGAGGCGCCATAGACCTTGGGCGGATAGGTCTCGTTGCCCTCGTTCCAGAGCGTAACCAGCGATTTGCGCGCGGCGCCCTCCGACCGGGCATAGACCTGCAGGATGCGGGCCTCGTTGTCATGGGCGTCGAAGGTCTCGCGGTCGATGACATAGGAATAGAGCAGCGACTGTTTGATGCCCTCGGCCTGATCGACGCCGGCCTTCTCGACCGAGACCACACGCTCGGCAACGCCGGTGTCCTTGTCGACGATGGCAAGATAGGCTTCGGTCTGCTTCAAGGGCAGTATCAGCACCACGGCGGCGATACCGAGGAGGCCCGTCGCAACCCCGGCCGAGGCCACAATCCAAGCGATCCGCTCGCGCCGGCGGATGCCGAAGGCCATTTCTTCCTCGAGGAAGGATTTCACCGAAAGGGGTTCGGTGTCGTGGGTCGTGTCTTTCATCAGATCTCTCAATCTCTGGCTTTGGCGAAGGCCGCGAGCTTGGCGCGCGCCGCCCGGCCCAGGTCGGCATAGCTGCGGTCGCGGTCCCGCTCGGCGAGGCCGGAGGTCATGCCGTGGCGGAAGCCCGAGCCGAATTCGCGCAGGCGCGGACTGGCCACTTCGGAGGCTTTCACCAGGGGTTTGCCGACGACGCGGAGGGCTTGCGGCGCGAGGTTCGCAAGGTTGACCTGGCCGGTGATATTGGCGACCGCCTGGGGAATGGTGCGAAGCGCGAAGAAACCGACAAAACACATCACCAGGAAGCCGAGGATGGCGCCGATATTGTCGACCTCGCTGGCGGCGGTGAAATTCTTGTCGGCGACCGTAATCACCGTGCCGATGATCGCGGCGGCGGCGATCGGATACAGCAGGTAGCCGATCAAGGCGGAGAGCCAGGCCTCGAAAAGGTTCTTCGATTTCTCGAAGATCGTGACCAAGATCGCGAGCGGGGCGACGCCGAGGAGGAAGGCGATCATAATCTTGGCGAAGGCGACGATCAGGATATAGGCCGCCATCAGAAGCGCGAGAACGGCATAGAGCATGGCGGAGATCACGCCGCGCATGATCGAGCCCTGGGCCTCGGAGACTGCGTCGACGGTGGTCGCCATCTGGTCGGAAAACCCGTCCATCGCCTGATAGGCGGTCCCTCCGGCAAGGCCATGGCCGGTGACGCCGAAGAAGGAGAGCGCCAGATTGCCCGAGGCGGTGGAAAAAGCATCGTAGAGCGTCGAGAAATTGGCCCAGGAGAGGCCGAACATCAGAACCAACACGATGCGCATCGAGAGCTGGACCGCATCGCGCATCGAAATCCGGTAGACGTTCAGCGCGGAGTTGATCCCGACCAGAACGAGGAGGAGGGTGAGGAAGGCCGTGAAGAGGGGGCCGAGCGAGCGGGCGGTGGTCTCGAAGAAAGTCTGACCGGTCGCGAGGATCGCGGTATCGAGTTGGCCGAGCATGGTGGAGACCAGATCCATCAGAACCGGCCCTGGCACATCATTTCGACGGCATCGATGAGGCGCGCTGCCGCCGAGGCATAGGTGGCGGTCTGCGCTTGCGTCACTTCGCCGAACTCGTGCTGCAACCCGGCATAGATCGCTTCGACCGGCTCCCAGGGCGCTACCTTGCCGGCGCAACCGCAATCGCGCGCCTCATAGGCCTGGCTTGCCTGCAGATAGAGATAGATGTCGCGCTTGCGGGCATAGCCTTCCCTCTTGGAACCTGCGGTGCGATGCACTTTGTAGCCTTCCGGCCAGGACGCCGCGCAGTCGAGGAAGCGGACATTGACCGCTCCCGGGATCGGTTCGATCTTCTCCAGACCCTCGGGCAGGGGGCGGACCCGGAGGAAGGCCTGTTCGTCGGTTGGGGCGGCAGGGATGGTTTCGTCACTCATGGCTGGGCCAGACCAGGACGCGAAGCCTGCCAGAACCGCGAAGGCTCCGAGGATTGACCGGGAAGGGGAAGGGCTGCCGCGCATCATTCGCCGCCGTTCACTTTCAGGAACTTGCGTTCATCGGCAGCGCTGGCGGCATCCATCACCCCGGCCTCGCCCATGCCGACGGTCTGCACCGCCTCCATCGACCAGATATTGGCAAGCGCAATGGCGAGTTCCGCCGTAACGCGGGTGTTGAGGTCGATCGAAGCCTTCAGCCCCTCGGTCTCGGGGATCTCCTGCACCAGCCGGTCGACCCGTCCGAGGCTTTCCTTGGCATCCTGCGCCGAGGCTTCGGCCGCGACCGAGAGGAAGGCGCTGGTATTGGCTTCGGTGCCGATCCGCGCGACGGAAGGATCGGTGCTGCCCGCCAGCGTGTCAACCGTGCCGCGGTCGAGCCCGGCGCTTTCAAAGAAACTGTCGACATGGGCGCTGACCGAGCCGCCTCCGCTGAAGGCGCCGGAACTCAGCACAGAGGACCAGTCGCCGGATTTGGCGGCGGTGACGGCGGCGGTCAGGTCGGAAAAATCCGGCAGGATATCTTGCAGGAAGGTCTTGGGGTCGAACTCCAGCTTCAACTGGCTCAAGCTCTCGGTGAGCGATTTCAACTGATCGCCGAGAAGTTTGATCTGTTCGATCTGCTTCAGGATCTGGTCGTCGAGCTTGAGATTCTGGGCGATCGCTTCCTTCAACTGCAGCTTCGCCTCGGCCAGCACCTCGATCATTTTGGCAAGATTGCTGGTATCGATGGTCGGCACGCCCTGGGCAAGAACCGGGCTGCCGACGAGTCCGAGCGCGAGAAGGCTGGCGGCAGCGAAGCGCGCGAGTTTCCGGGGCAGGGGTTTCGATCGCATAGGGTCACTCCTTCACTTTGAGGAACTGCGCGTCAGCGGCATAGGCCTGCAGCAACAGGGCATTGCGGGCCGCATCGACCTTCGCCCGGGCGGCTTTCAGCCGTTCGACCACGGCGGCGATGCGCACCACTTCGGCGCGGGCATAGGTGTTGAGATCCAGCGCTTCCTTGGTGGTGGTCGTGTTCGGGATCTTCTCGATGATGGCCTTCAGCCGGCCCATGGCGTCGGCGAGCGTCGCGGCGGAGTCCATGCCGTAATGCAGCCCTGCATCGGCAACGTTGCTCGCCTCCGCAATCACCATATCGGCCGGATCGAGCGAGCCCACCGTATCGACGCCGTCGATTTTGGCGGCATAGGCGTTGTAATTGGCGGTGATGCGGACGACGTAGTCCTGCGTCTCCTGATAAGGCGGGATGCCACCGTATTTCTGCACCGCACCGGGACCGGCGTTATAGGCGGCAAGCGCCAAGGGCATCGAGCCGAAGGCGCTGAGCTGCTCGAGGAGATAGCGGGCACCGGCGTCGAGCTGCAGCTGCGGGTCGTCATAATAGGCCGGATAGACCCCGAGATATTTCGCGGTGTCGGGAATGATCTGGGTCAGGCCGAAGGCCGCCGCCGGGCTGCGCGCCCCGATGGAAAACCCGCTCTCCTGCTTGACCAACCCCTGGAACCAGCAGCGGAACTCGACCGGATTGATCCCGGCACGGACGAGGGCTGGGTGATTGCCATAGCGTTTGGCGGTCTCGATGATCATCTCCTCGATGGTCTGACGCGCATCGCCAAAGAGCCTGCCGGCATAGGGGTTGTTGTCGTCGATCGCATAGGCCTCGGAAGCGGCGAGACCGCCGCCCAGACCTTCGAGATCGCCGATGAAGGCGGAGGAGCCGGTCAGCATCGCCAGGGTTTGCTCCAGGGCCGCGACCTGCTCGTCGCTGAGTTCACCGAGCCGATCGCGCTTGAGACTCTCGGCCTCAAGCTTGGTGCGCAGTGCGGCCTCTTCGCTGACCTGACTGCCTTGCAGCACCAGCGCTTTGCCGTCGATCGTTGGCACGCCTTGGGCATGCCCGGCCAGCGGCGCGCAAGAGAGTACCGCCAGCAGCGCGAGCTCTGCCGGTCTCAACCGCAACGCCATTGAGACAACCCTATTCGCAGGCAGCCGCATCATCGGGTCCGGCACTCAGGTCACTTGGCGAAGCTGCAGCGCGTGATACGATGCCCTTGGAGGAGGCAGTGGTTTGCGTCGCCGCAACCCAACAATTGGTCTTGGCGATCGGGGCCTCGGCACAGCCGGAAAGGGCCAAACATCCGAATCCGATAATAGTTCTTGTGTAATATATTGATTTCATTTGATAATCATTCCTTCCAAAATTTCGGGCGTGATCCGTAGTCATCGCCAAAGGCGGCCTGACCGGCGCGACCGCCACCCAGCACCGTGATCAAGGGGCCGAGCGCCTTCAGATCGACATCGAGAACCGTCGAGCCGCGCGCCGAGCGGCAAAGGACCAGCCTGCGGCCGATTTCGCCGGAAAGGACGAAGCCCAGCTCACCCTCGGTCAGCCGGAAATCCTCATAGTCGCGGCCATCGGCTTCGGGGTTCGGGAAGAGGAGCTGGTTCGGCAGCGCCTCCAGTACCGAGCGCGCCCGGCTTTGCCGGATCTGGCTCGGGAACTGCGTCATCATCACCACGACGACATTCTTCTTCCGCGCGGTGACCAGCCATTCAGCGAGCTTGGCGGAAAAGTAATCGTCGTCGAGCACCTTCCAGGCCTCGTCGATCACGATCAGCGTTGGGCGCTTTTCCTCGATCAGCATCTCGATGCGGCGGAAGAGATAGGCGAGCACCGCTGTGCGCTCGGTCTTGAGATCGAGAATCTCGGTGAGATCGACCGCCGTGATGTCCTGGGCGGCAAAATCGACCACCGGCGCTGCAGCCGGACCGAAGACCCAAGCGTAGCGCCCATCCGGCCCCCATTCGCCGACCCGCATGGCGAGATCGCGGCCGTCGCCGACATCACCGAGCAGGGTCTGGAAGTCGCGGAAGTTGCGCAGTGCTACGGGCACATTGGCGTTCTGCCGGATCGCGCGTTTCAGCTCGTCCGACTGCTGCGGCGTCAGCCGCGCGCCGCTGGCATCGAGGAGGGCCGAGAACCAGTCGAGGAGCCAGGCTTCGCCGCGCTCGCCGGTTTCGGTCGCGAGGGGGTTGAGCCCGGTCGGCTGTCCGGCCTTGATCTCGGCATAGCGACCGCCAAGTGCGGTGACGGCCATCTTCAGACCGGCTTCCTTGTCGAAGAGGATGGTGCGGATCCTTGCCCTTTGCGCCTGGGCGACCAAGAAGGCGACGGTGGTGGTCTTGCCGCCGCCGGAGCGGCCGAGAACCAGGGTATGACCCACGGTCGGCTCGGAGTTCGGATCGCCCGGTTCGTGGAAGGAAAACCGGTGCAGGCTGCCCTGCACCGCCTCGAAGGCGGTGATCGGTGTGCCCCACGGCAGGTTTGCCGCCTTGCTGCCGGTGTCGGCGGCATGGAACGCTGCCATGTCGGCGAAATTGGTCGAGGCCACTGTCATGACCCGCATCCGGTAATCCATGTTGCCGGGATGCATGGCAAAGAAGGTTGCGGGCAGCCCGAAGACTTCGCGCTCAAGACGGAACCCGGCCTGATGGCCGATGCCCCTGATGCGCGCCACCTGTTCGTCGAGTTGGCGGAGGCTCTCTGCAAAGACCGTGATCGTCATCTGGTGATCGCCAAAGCCCATGAGGCCACTTTCGACCGCATCGGCTGCCTCATAGAGCTGGCGCTCGATCGAGACCGCCATGTCATCGGCGGCCTTCATCTGCGCGGTCTTGCGACGGGCGCGTTCCGAGATCGTATTGCGGTCAATCGGCGTGTAGCTGTGCGCGATGATCGTGCCGATACTGGCATCGAGCGCATCAAGCATGCCGGGCCAAGTTGCCGTTGCGTAATTGCGGACATGGATCACAGCGGCGTAGCGCGTCTCCCCTGCTCCGTCATGGATCTGCACATGGCCCTTGTGGAAGCTGACGGAGACATTCGCCGCGTCTTCGGCGATCAGCGTCGCCCGGCCGCGAAACTCCGGCCGCAGCAGTCCGGAGGTCAGCGCCGAATAGAAGCCGATCAACGAGCCGTCGCTGACCTTCAGCCGCCGCGTGGCAATGCCGAGGCCGGTTTCCAAGATCGAGGTCACTTCGCGCAAGGCCTCGAGGCGCCGCTGGGTATCTTCGGCAAAGGCGCGGCGCGCGGCCCGGGCGAAGAACGGCACTTTCAGCGGCACCTGCTGCCGGCGCACGATGGTGATCACCAGCACGAAGTCCTGCGGATCGTTGGCGGCGAGGTGGTTGCGCCAGGCTGCCTCGATGTCGGCGGCAAAGCCCTGCCCTATCAAGGGCCGCAATCCCACTTCCGCTTTCTTCATCATGCGATGAATGTAGAAAGTGAAACGATCATCGAGGCCGTCGAGGAGCTGGGCCAATTGGCTGCGCAGGGCAGCAATGCTCTGCGGCGCCGCGGTGAAGCCGTCGATGCCAGAGATCTCGAGCGACAGCATCAGCGCATTGTCGCGGCTGCGCACCACCTCATCATCCACTTCCACCAGATAGGGCAGATGGGCATGAAGCTTGCGGTCTTTCCGCTGCACAGATTTCGCCCGCGCCGAGAGTTGCGGGCCCGCCAGATCAGGACACATGCAGCCGCCCCTTCCGGAAGGTCTCGCGCGTGGTCTTCATCAGGACAACCCCGAGCACCTGATGACCGTTCGGGTTGATCGCCGCCGCGATCCGCGCCCCGAAATACCAGAGCGGACAGGTCAGCAGCCACAAGGCGCCCTTGAAGAGGATGAAGGGCATCACCGTCAGCCCGCCGACCATCATGGCATAGGGCAAGGGCAGGCCGAGGAACCTGGCCTGCCGCGAAAGCCCGAGAATCACCGGGGTCTTTTCCATCAGGAGAAGGCCGAACGCAGGTTGGCGACGATGGCGGGACCGGCGAAGACGAAGAAGGCGCCGACGACCACCAGCGCCACCCAGGCCCAGGAGATCCGGTTAAAGGCGGCCATGAAGCCAGTGACGACGAAGGCGATGCCGAAGAAAGCCGTCGAGAAGGCGCCGCGCAGCGTTGTCAGCACGCCGGTGGTGACGCCCTCGGCCTTGCTGAAATCGATGGTCTGGGCGAGGGCCGGTTGGGTGACGGCCAGCACAAGGGCGGAAGCTGAGAGGACGAAAGCGATCTGGCGGTAAGTCATGTTCATGCGAAAGGGTCCAGTTCAGGTTGAGCCGAGAAGGCGGGTATATTCCGCCATGACGCGGCGGATGTGATTTTGGGTCTCGCTGTAGGGTGGCACCCCGCCATAGGCGCGCACCGCCTCGGGGCCAGCGTTGTAGGCGGCGAGTGCCAGATCGAGGCTGCCGAACTCTTCCATCTGTTCGAGGAGATAGCGGGCACCGCCGTCGAGGTTCTGCAGCGGATCGTCAATGTCGACGCGGAGATAGGCGGCAGTTCCCGGCATCAGCTGGGCGAGACCGCGGGCTCCGGCCGGACTGACGGCAGACGGGTTGTAGCCGCTTTCGACCCGGATCATCGCCTGGAACAAGGCCGACCACTCGGTCGGGCTGAGTCCGAGGCCCGCCAGTGCGGGATCGTCCTGATGGCGGGCCGAGACGAGGCGGAGGGCGGGCATCACCTCGGCCAGCCGGGCGCTGCGAGCCGGAAGGTCATCGGAGACAAGATCCGCGTCTTCCCCCTGCCCCGCCTCAACGGCAAGTTTCGTCGGCTCAGGCTGGATCAGCGCACCACGGTCATCATAGCGCAGCACGAAGGCATCGCTTGGCGGTACCGCGACCTCTTTCCCGCCCCAGTGGATGACCTCACTTCGAGCGGGAGCGCATCCCAGAATTGATGCCGCCAGCAACCAGAGGAATCGAGACCGAGTCGAGTTCCAGCTTGGTCGCGGCGAAAGCCACCACGCCTTCCATCGTATTGATGATCCGCTCATGCGCGTTGGTCTTGACCAGCACACAGCGCTCCTCGGGTCCGCGCACGACGTAGAACACCCACTGGCCGCGATAGCGCTTGACCGGATCCGGGGCTTCCACGCATTCGATCTCGACCCACGCGCCGGGCTCAGCCACGGCAGCGCGGAACTCTGCTTCCCTAAGCACGGGTAATATCCTTCGCTTGCGCATGGGAGCCTTTGGTCAAGAGTGGACTTTGGCCCCAAGTCATAGATGATTTCTTCTTTCGGCTCCACTTGCCGAAAGAGGCATACATCATTCGAATATGAATGATGAAAACAGATATATTTGAAGATAGCGATTCGGCCTTTACGCCATGGCGGCGGCCCGGAAGCGGATCGAATGGCTGAGAAAAGGCGAGAAAGCATGACCAGACTTCACAAAATAAGAGCACAATCAACATATTACAGGTATTCCCTGCGTCTGGTCACGCGCTGCCTCGGTGGATTGCAGTGGCCGGAAGCTATCGCCGTGGTTGTCCTGATGCAAGGCCCTCTGCCCTCTTTCGCTCAAGGCATTGCTGAAGGCTGCGTTCCGCCCGAGCCGCCCTATAACGCGCTTCCCCAAGCCGATCTCCAGGGGTTCAGAGTGGAGCCTTTTTCTGATTTTAAAAGCTATTTCAGTGATATAACACATTGCACCCAGTGTCTTGACGCAGAGCGGGCGCGCGTCATGGCCGAGGGCGCCGCGCTCTGTGAAAACTTCTTGTAGGCGACTGCAAATGATGAAAACAAATACGTTATCTTCAAATGTTGCAGAGACGCCACGACAACCGTAACCTGCTGCGGACAGGTCGGAGACCACGACCTCCAATCGGAGCCCCAAATGATGCAAGTCCGGACCCAGGCCCTTCTTCTCACAGCTGCATTTGCAACGGTGATTTCCACGACGGCCCCCGCTAGCGCCTATCAGATCGATTGCGCGATCCTGCTGTGCATGGCGGGAGGTTTCCCGCCGAGCGCGCCCTGCACCGCCGCCCGGGCCGAAATGATCCGCCGCATCACGCCCTGGCCCATCGAGCCGCCGCTGCAACTCTGGCGTTGTCCGATGCACGCGAGCTTTGGCTTCGGGCCGGACAGGACTCAGGCACCGGTGGTCCCGGTTGCGGTCATGAGCACCCCTCGCCCGCCGCGCCGTCAGTCGGATGCCACGCTGGTCTACGACAGCACGATCGAGAGCTATCTCTCGGGGATCAAGGTCTATGACCTGACCTATAGCCGGCACCGCAACCATGATGGCGACTGTAACGTCAATGTCAGGTTTTCGATCGGCAGCTATGACGCCTCCGGCGCCTTCGACTGGCGCCGGGCCAAGGTGCAGGACGTGCCCGGTTGGGTGTTCAATACGAGCTACGCGCAGTGCTCGGATGCGCGGTTTCGGGGGGTGGGATTGGAGTGGCGGGACTATGAGGGGACGAAGGGAACGGAGATGGTGGAGTATTGAGGTTCTGGCAATACTTGTGACCTCCCAAGCGCCTCTGAGGAATAGCTTTGGATTCATTGAACCTTTATGGAGTAAAAGGCTCGGGATGGGTCGAGCACGGATACTAGGGCCCAAAGAAGGGCCACCACACATAATTTCGCACATCATACCACACGGGTCGGCTCGCGACGTACCAGCTTCCGGAAGACAGCTACAATTGCCCCAGCCAAGATCATGGAGATTGCGGCAAGGAGCAGCAGTGGCTCATAAACGATCAGTGTGTCCTCAGTGATGCGCCGGGCCACGCCATAGGTATCAAGAATCGAAATTGCTGCGATTGGCTGCTTTGCCTTCATCCGCAGGAAGGTGCCGCCCGCCAGCACCGGCAATGCCCTCTGAAAGGCCAAAGGAAGCCAGATGCGGCGGCATCCGATCAGTCTTGGCACTCCCATGTGTGTTTCGACGCGCAAATTTGACCCCTGTTGCATCATTTACGCCTGTTGGCGCGAGTAGAATAATCTCCCGGCGCGCAGAACTCTCAATTGTCGCAGGTGTTTCGGAAGGGAACGCCCGTTGCCGCGACCATCAGCTCGCGGCAGGAGATAGAATGGCGCCAACCAGCGCCGAGTTTGGATTGGAAAGTCCGTCGATGACCGAAAAGTGGTTCTTGCCCTGCTCCTCCTCCAGACGCACCGGCAGGTCCAGCCCGCTCCAGATTTCCGACAGAAGGCGCGATTGACGGCGAAACTCGGGGCGCTCACCGGCGCCCACCCAGCAGGTCAGGTCTCTGGCCAGGGGATGGGGACGATGCAGGATCGCGCTTTCGGCGCTGGCGATGCTATCCGTCAACTGCAGCGTGTCGTTCATTCGGGTCTTCAGAAGTGGCCGAAGCTCATGCAGACCGCTGATCGAAACCACTCGGTCGAGTCGACCGAGGATCGCGTCGGGCAGTTGGCTGTCGTCGCAGATCATGCGTACCACCAGATGGCCGCCGGCCGAGTGCCCCGCCAAGCGGATAGGACCTGGGATTTCCCCGGCGGCCCGGACTATTGCCCGCGCCACCTCCAGCACCATGTCGGGCAGCCCGGCCTTGGGGGCCAAGGTATATTGCGGCAAGGCCACCGCCCAGCCGCGCATCCGCGCCCCTTCGGCCAAATGCGACCAGTCCGACTTGCCGAAGGCTAGCCAGTAGCCGCCATGAACAAAGACCATAAGCCCGCGCGGCACCTGATCCGGCAGCACAAGGTCGAAGACCTGCCGCGCGCCGTGTCCATAGCGCAGGTCGGCGCGAAATTTCGGCCCCAGACCGGCGCGATAGTCTTGCGCCTGTTTCGCCCAAAGCCTAGGCAACGCCTCGGACTGAGGGATATAGGCGCTGTTGGCGAAGGCGTCGTCCCAATCCCGCATTGTGGTCACCTCCTGCATTGACCGGCCACCGAGGCGTCCTTCAGTCGGAACCGTTGCAGCTTGCACGTCGCCGTCTTGGGCAGGACGGCGGCAAAGACCACGCGGCGGGGGTACTTGTAGGGGGCGATCACCTTTTTCACATGGTCCTGCAGCAGCTTGACCATGGCCGCATCGCCCGCCTTCCCCTCGACCAGCACGACATGCGCCTCGACGATCTGGCCACGGTCGGCATCGGCCGCCCCGATCACCGCACATTCCAGCACCGCCGGATGCGACAAGAGCGCCGCCTCGACCTCGGGCCCCGCGATGTTGTAGCCGGCGCTGATGATCATGTCGTCGGACCGCGCGGCAAAGTGAAAACGCCCCTCGGCATCCTGCCAAAAGCTGTCGCCCGTCAGGTTCCAGCCACCGCGCACATATTTGCGCTGCCGGTCGTCGGCCAGATAGCGGCAGCCGGTCGGCCCGCGCACCGCCAGCCGCCCGACCTCGCCGCGCGGCAGTTCGGCCATGTCCTCGCCGACGATCCGAGCCTCGTATCCCTTGACCGGCTTGCCGGTAGAGCCGGGGCGGTGGTCGTCAAAGCGGTTGGTCAGGAAGATGTGCAGCATCTCGGTCGCGCCGATTCCGTCCAGCATCGGCTTGCCGGTCTTGGCCATCCATTCGTCGTAGACCGGCGCGGGCAGGGTCTCGCCGGCGCTGACGGCGGCGCGCAGGCTGGACAGATCAGCCCCCTCGTCCATCGCCTTCAGCATCACCCGATAGGCGGTCGGGGCGGTAAAGCAGATCGTGGCCTTATGCTCCTGAATGATCTCGATCATGTTGGGGGGGCTTGCCTGCTCCAGCAACGCCGCCGCCGCGCCAAAGCGCAGCGGAAACACCGCGAGGCCGCCAAGGCCAAAGGTAAAGGCCAGCGGGGGCGAGCCGACAAAGACATCCTCGGGCGTGACACCCAGAACCTCGGCGGCATAGCCGTCGGCGATGATCAACAGGTCACGGTGGAAATGCATCGTCGCCTTCGGCTCGCCCGTGGTGCCCGAGGTGAACCCGAGCAGTGCCACATCGTCGCGCCCGGTCGGCACGGCCGCAAAGCGCACCGGCTTTTTCAACGCGATCCGGTCCAGTTCGGCATCATGGTTCGCCGTGCCGTCAAAGCCGATCACGGTTTTCAGAAAGCGGCTTTCCTTCTGGCAGGCGACCAGTTCCTCCATCAGCCGGGTGTCGCACAGCGCATGGCTGATCTCGGCCTTGTCGACGATCTTGGCCAGCTCGCCCGCGCGCAGCATCGGCATGGTGTTGACCACCACCGCGCCCACCTTGGTCGCGGCCAGCCAGCAGGCCACCATGGCCGGGTTGTTGGCGCTGCGGATCAGCATGCGGTTGCCGGGCTTCACTCCGTAATCTTCCACCAACGCATGCGCGATGCGGTTCGACCAGTCGGTCAGCTCCTTGTAGGTGCGGCTGCGGCCATTGCCGATCAGCGCGACATGGTCACCGAAACCGCGCTCGACCATGCGGTCGGTCAGTTCGACGCCGGCGTTCAGCCAGTCGGGATAGGCGACGGGCGGCGGCAAGATGTCGGGCCAGTCCGCCGCGGCGGGCAGGCGGTCGCGGGTAAAGGAATCGATGTGCCCCGTGGGACCAAGCATGAAGAACTCCCGTGTTGTCTGCCGCCGGGCGTGGGCCCGGCCCTGTCTTGCTGGGGCCCGCGCGAGAACGGCCCCGCGCGCGCCGATGTCTTGCCGCCGGTCTAAAGCTCGGTCCTGACGTGCCAAAGCTCGGGGAACAGCTCGACCTCGAGCATCCGGCGCAGGTAGGAAATGCCCGCCGTGCCGCCGGTGCCGCGCTTGAAGCCGATGACGCGCTCCACCGTGGTCACATGGTTGAACCGCCAGCGGCGGAAGTAATCCTCGAAATCCACCAGCTTTTCGGCCAGTTCATAGGCTTCCCAATGGGCTTCGGGGTCGCGGTAGACGATGGCCCAGACCTGCATCACCGCCTCGTCGGGCTGCCAGGCCCATCCCAAGTTTAAGCTTTCCCTCACACTGTGCGCGTTGAAATCTGTTCAGGTCACCGTGTTGCGGACCGGTTTGCGAAACTCGGGCTGATCCCAAAGGCGGTTAGACATGATGCGGCCCAAGACCGTAGCCGCACGCCGGATGTCTTCCTCTTGGACATAAAGCGGCGTGATACCAAAGCGCAGGATGTCGGGCGCCCGAAAATCGCCGATGATCCCTTCCGCGATCAGCGCCTGCATGATGGCATAGCCTTCCGGGTGGCGGAGCGAGACTTGGCTGCCGCGTAGGTCCGGGGCGCGGGGCGTGGCAAGAATCAATTCGGGGCAAGACATTTCGACCAGCCGGATGAACAGGTCGGCCAGATCCAACGATCGGGTGCGAAGGTCGTTCAGATCAACGCCCTCCCAGACGTCGAGGGCGGCGTCGAGGGCGGCAAGGTGCAGGATCGGCGGTGTGCCCACGCGCATCCGCTCGATGCCCGAGGCCGGACGATAGCTAAGGTCGAAGGCAAAGGGTACCGCATGCCCCATCCAGCCAGACAGTGCCGGGCGGGCGCGGTCCTGATGGCGGGGGGCGACGTAGATGAAGGCCGGGCCTCCTGGGCCGGAATTCAGATACTTGTAGGAGCAGCCTACCGCGAAATCGGCATTGCAGGCGGCCAGATGCACCGGGAAAGCCCCGGCGGAATGGGCCAGATCCCAGACGGTCAGGACGCCAAGCGCCTGCGCGCGGGCGATCAGGTTACGCATGTCGTGCCGACGCCCTGTGCGGTAATCCACCTCGGTGACCAGCAGGACCGCAACCGTGTCGTCTAGCGCCGCGGCCAGATCCTCGGGGGCGACTAGGCGCAGCTTGACATCGCGGCCCAGCGTGCGCGCCAGGCCTTCGGCGATGTAAAGGTCCGAAGGGAAATTGCCGGTGTCCGACAGGATTATCCCGCGCGGGGCATTCATCTCCAGCGCCGCGGCAAGGGCCTGGTAGACCTTGATCGAAAGGGTATCGCCCATAACGATGCTGTCTGGCTCGGCGCCGACCAGCTTGGCGATCCGGTTTCCTACGCGGGCAGGCAGGCCGATCCATCCCGCGCGGTTCCAGCCGGTGATCAGCATCTGACCCCATTCGGCGCTGACGGTTCGGGCAAGCCGGTCGGCAACGCCGCGTGGCAGCGGCCCCAGCGAGTTGCCGTCCAGATAGACGATCCCCTCGGGCAGATCGAACAGGCGGCGGGTGGCGTCGAAATCGGTTGTCATCGCGTGTTCACTCCTTACGCCTGTTCCGAAAGCAGGCCGGGTCGCACACCCAGCCCCATCGAGGCATCCAGCACCGCCCCGTGCAGCACCCGCGACGATGGGCCGGACAGGAAATGCACGAGTGCCGCGATTTCCGCCGGTTCGATCAGCCGGCCCTTCGGAAGGCCTGCCAGAAAACCAGACAAGGTTTCAGTCGACAGTTTCGACAGGGTGCTTGCCTGGAACATCGGCGTATTGGTGGCGCCGGGACAGATGGCAAAGACATCTACCTCGTCATGCACCGCCTCGGCGGCAAGTTGACGGGTCAGGAAGGCGACGGCGGCCTTGCTCATGCCGTCCGAGAGCCGGAAGCCCGGAAATGCGGTGATGCCGCCGCCGACGGAACTGATGTTGATCAGCTTGCGCCCCGGTCCGCCCGGCAGGGCCAGAAACTCCTGGCACATCTTCAGCGTGCCATCAGCATTGATGGCCAGCATCAGGCTGTCCTGCGTGCCCGGATCGTCGGAAAACGCCGCGACCGTGGCCGTCCCCACGGCAGCGTTGTTCACCAGGATGTCAATACGGCCATGCTGTGCCGCCACGCCAGCGATGCAGCGCCGGATCGAATCTGCGTCGCGCAGGTCCAAGGGATGCGCCGTCACCGGCAGATCGCCAAAGCCTGCCAGCACGCGCGCGGCGTCTTCCACGCCCTCCACGAAGGTCAACGCGACTGTAGCGCCATAGGCCGCCAGACGCTCGACACAGGCGCGGCCGATGCCGCCTGAGCCACCGGTGACAAGTGCGATGCGACCGGTCAGATTGAAGGGAGACAGAAGATCGGCAGTCATTTCGGCGGCTCCGGGGTTGCTTCGGGGATCAGCCCGCGCGGGGAAAAACGCATCACGAGAACAAGGATCAGCCCCATGAGTACGTAGCGCAACTGGGCCGGGCCTGCTTCCAGTGCTAGGCGGATGGGATTGTCGGGGGCAAGCAGGGTGGCGCCCGTCGCGGCCAGCCACAGGCCCGCAGTTTCGGCCTGGACCCAGACGAACCAGATCAGGAAGGCGCCAAGGATCGCGCCCCGGTGGTTGCCCGATCCGCCGACGATCACCATCACCCAGATCAGGAAGGTAAAGCGCAGCGGCTGATAGCTGCCGGCGGTGAACTGGCCATCCAGCGTCACCAGCATTGCCCCGCCGATGCCGACGATGGCCGAGCCAAGGACGAAGGCCTGCAGGTGGCGACGGGCGACATCCTTGCCCATGGCGCGGGCCGCCTCTTCATTGTCGCGAATTGCACGCATCATCCGGCCCCAGGGCGCGTGGGAAAGCCGGTCCAACGCCCACCAGATCACCAGCAGCACGGCCAGAAACCATGCCGCATAGGCCAGCTTCACCAGAACTGACGCCGTGTCGCGCAGCGGCCAGCCCAGCCAGGCCGACAGGTCCTGAACCCAGATCGCGGCTTGCAGGTCCGTCTCGTAGGGCACCGGGCGCGGCAGGCCAGTGACGTTCTTCACCCCGCGCGCCAGCCATTCCTCGTTGCGCAGAACCGCTAGGATGATTTCCGAGATGCCGAAGGTGGCCACCGCAAGGTAATCCGACCGAAGCCCCGCCGTCAGCCGCCCGATCGGCCAGGCCAGCGCCGCGCCGAAAATCCCGCCGACGACCCAGGACAGCGCGACCGGCAGGCCGAGGCCGCCCAGATAGCCCGCGCTCGCCGCGTCCACCGCCTCGATCGCTGCCGTCGCGGGCAGGAACCAGTGCTGAGCCAGCAGCACGCCGCCCAGACCCGTTGCCGCGACCGCTACGCCGCGAAGCAATGGATTGCCGGAAAGCCCGCGCCAGATCACCACGGCCAAGGCGGTCGTCGCCAGCAGGATCGACGCCGCAATGGCAAGCCTGCCGCCGCCTGTCGTCCAAGCCGCCCGCACTGGCGGGGCCGAGACCAGCACCACCGCCAGCCCGCCCGCCGCAGCCGACCCCATGGTGCCAACGTTGAACATCCCGGCCACGCCCCATTGCACGTTGACGCCCAGGGCCATGACGACGGAAATCAGGCACAGATTCAGGATGGTCAGGGCAAGTGGCCAGCTTTGCAGCAGACCAACCGCGAGAAGCGCCGCCGCCATCGCGGCATAAAGCAAAACAGTGCGGCTCATCTGGAAACCTTTCCGTAAAGGCCGGCCGGGCGCACCAGCAGCACGACGACAAGGATCAGGAACGACACGGCGAATTTGTATTCGGTGGACAGAAGCTGCATCATGCTCTCTGGCGCCATTGCAGCGGGCAGGAAGTAGGCCAGCGCTTTTTTCCAGGCGAAGGTCAGCGCCAGTTCGGAAAACGCCACTATCATCGACCCGACGATGGCGCCGATCGGGCTGCCAAGGCCACCCACGACGGCGGCGGCGAACATTGGCAGCAGAAGCTGCTGGTAGACGAACGGGCGATAGCCCTTGTCGAGGCCAAAGAGCACCCCCGCCAACACTGACAGTACCGCGACCAGCACCCAAGTCAGCCGAACGATCCGGTCAGGGTCCACGCCCGACAGCAGCGCCAGATTGCGGTTGTCGGCATAGGCGCGCATCGACCGGCCCGCCTGCGTCCGGCCCAGAAACCAGAAGAGGCCCGCCGTGGCCAGCACCGCCACCGCGATGGTCAGCATCTGCGAGGTCTTGATGACCAAAGGTTCGGCTAGTCCCGACCAGTCCCGGAACCCGCGTGCCGAGACGATGAAGCGGGCGCCATCCTCGAAATCACGGCCGTCGGCTCCGATCATCAGCCGGATAACCCCGTTCATCATCAGCATCACCCCGGCCGAGACGATCATGAAAACCTCGGCCCTTGCATTGATGCGGCGGAAATGGCGGTAGAGCGCCCGGTCGGTGGCGATGAAGATCAGGGCCATCACCGGCATTGCAAGCAACATGCCCAGCAGAGCGGTGGGTAAGACGCCCAGAGAAACGCCATGACCCTGTAGCCAGATCGTGAACAGGATGGTCAGCGCGGTGCCCAACGAAAGCCCCTCGGCATGGGCGAAACTGGAAAACCGCAAGACGCCGAAGATCAGCGTGACCCCTAGAGCCCCCAGCGCCAACTGGCTACCATAGGCCAGACCGGGGATCACCAGCATGCTGGTCAGGTGCAGCAGGCCATTCAGAACATCGCTCATACGCGTCCCCCCAGAAAACTGCGCCGCGTTTCGGGATCGTTCAGAAGATCGCGGCCGGTGCCGGTGAAACGGTTCGCCCCCTGCACCAGAACAAAGCCGGTATCGGCGATCTCTAATGCCCCGGCGGCGTTCTGTTCCACCATCAGCACCGCCAGCCCCTGCGTCGCGATGCGGGTAATCTTGTCGAAAAGCTCATCCATCACATTTGGGCTTACCCCTGCCGTGGGTTCATCCAGAAGCAGGACCGACGGCTGCGTCATCAGCGCCCGCCCAACTGCCAGCTGCTGCCTTTGCCCGCCTGACAATTGGCCGGCCGGCTGGTGGCGCTTGTCGGCAAGGATTGGAAACAGCGCATAAATCTCGTCAAGCGTTGCCTCGATCGAGTCCTTGCGCAGCAGGGCCCCCATCTGCAGGTTTTCGAACACTGTCAGTCCAGTGAAGACATTCTCGGTCTGCGGCACAAAGCCAAGGCCCGCCCGGATCCGCCCCTGCGGTGCCAGTGAGGTGATGTCACGTCCGTCCAGCGTGACCCGGCCCGCTGTCAACCGCAGCATCCCCAGAACCGCCTTCATCGCCGTGGATTTGCCCGCGCCGTTCGGCCCGACGATGACGGCGATCTGGCCGCGATCCACCTCGATGGTGCAGCCGTTCAGGATGGGCGGGCCGCCGTAGCCGCCGACCAGTCCTTCGGCCTTCAGAAAGCTCATGGCATGGTCTCCACCCTGGTTCCAGCAAGGCCCGTGCCCTTGGCCGCGCGGCCTCGGCCCAGATAGGCCTCGATCACAGCCTCGTCAGACAGGATGCTTTCCGCCGTGCCACGGGACAGCAGGCGGCCCTGCGCCATGCAGGTCACCTCGTCGCAAAGCTCGGCAATGAATTGCATATCGTGTTCGACGAGGCAGAAAGTATAGCCGCGCTCGCGGTTCAGGCGGCGAATAGCGTCAGCGATGGTGTAAAGCAGCGTCCGGTTCACACCTGCGCCCACCTCGTCCAGGAAGATGATCTTAGGGTCGGCCATCATGGTGCGGCCCAGCTCCAGAAGCTTCTTCTGTCCACCCGACAGGCTGCCCGCAGGCAGGTCGGCGATGGAGGTAATCTGTAGGAAGTCGAGAATGTCGTCGGCTTTCTCGCGTAGCGCGCGTTCCTCGCGGCGCACCCGCCCGGGGCGCAAAAGGGCGCCAAGCCAAGTTTCGCCTGACTGCCCGGCCGGAACCATCATCAGGTTCTCGCGCGCCGTCAGGGTGGAGAATTCTCGCGCAATCTGGAAGGTGCGCAACAGGCCCTTGCCGAACAAGAGATGTGGCGGCTGGCCAGTGATGTCTTCGCCATCGAGCATCACACGGCCGCTGTCGGGCTGGTAGTAACCGGCAATGAGGTTGAACAGTGTGGACTTGCCCGCGCCGTTCGGCCCGATCAGCCCGGCGACGCTGCCGCGTCTTATGGTCAGAGACATGTCGTCCACCGCCTTCAGACCTCCGAAGGCGATGGACAGGTTCTGCACGACAAGAAGATCGGGCTGTGGCATAGTCAGTTCCTGGTGCAAGCGCCGGGCCGGAAAGGCCCGCCCGGCGCGGGGCTATCAGTCGGCGGTCAGCATGCGGGCGGTTTCGAAGGTACCGCCCTTGTTTTCGAACTCGCGATAGCTGCCCGCGCTTTCGCCGGTGCCGATCATCTCGACATCCGAACCGCCGACATAGTCGATCTCACCACCGTCCTTCAGGATCTGCAGCCCCTTGGCCAACTCGCCGGGATAAATCTTCTCGCCGGGTGCATTGGCGACATCCATCACCTTTTCTGCCGCCTTGGCCGGATCGCCCGCCGCCTGCATCGCCAACAGGATCAGCGCGGCCGCGTCGTAGGATTCGCGCACGAACGAACTGTCGGCGTTCTTGCCCGCCGCCTTGGCCAGGGCGGCGAATTTCTCGGCCCCTTCGCCAGTCGACCACGGCACGGTGCCGAAGATCTTAAGGTCCGGCCCGAAATCGGCCATGAGCTTTTCGGAATGCATACCGTCGCCGACGGCAAATTGGTCGAAGGCGCCGCTGTCCAGCGACGCTTGGATAATGCCGTGCCCGCCCTGATCGGCATAGCCCAGCACGACCAGTGCCTGCCCGCCGGCCACGGACAGGGCCGAAACTTCCGCCGAATAATCCGCCTTGCCGTCGTCATGCGGCGCATCCAGCGTCACCGTACCGCCCGCGGCCGTGTAGGCCGCATCGAAAGCCTCGGCAAAGCCCTTGCCGTAATCGTTGTTGGTATGGGTGACCGCAACCTTGGTGATGCCACGGTCGATTAGCACCTTGGCCAGAAGCTCGCCTTGTCGCGAATCCGACGGAGCGGTGCGGAAGAACAGCCCCTTGTCGGTGTCCGCCGCGAGGGCGGGGGAGGTGGCCGAAGGCGAGATCATAAGAAGGTTGTTCGGCACGGCGACGTTGTTCAGCACCGCCGTCGTCACGCCGGAACAATCCGCCCCGACCAGGGCCGCGATCTTGTCCACCGAAACCAGCCGCTCGGCCGCCGCCGTGGCCGCCGAGGCGTCGGTGCAGGTGCTGTCGCCGCGCACGGAAGAAACAGTGTCGCCGCCAAGAAACAGGCCACTGTCACCGGCCTCCTTCATCGCCAGTTCGGCCCCGTCCGCCATCGGTGGCGTCAGGGATTCGATCGGTCCGGTAAACCCGAACAGGATGCCGATCTTGATGTCATCGGCCAATGCGGGGCCGGCCACAAGAGCCGTGCCCATCAGAAGGGTTCCAAGAAGGTGTTTCATCATGAGGTCTCGCTGTTGGGTCGGATGTTCTTGCCCCGGTCGATGCCGGCTTGCCTGGGAAGGCCTCCCTAGCTCGATCAAATAAAATATAATCTATGACACTATGTCAAGATTATATCTAATATGACGTCTATAGTCGAAGTTGACCCCGTTGGTTCAAGGCGGCAGATTGGCGTGAAACCGGCAAGGCAAGGGCAAATGTCTAAGACAGATCAAGCCTATGAGACGTTGAAGCGCGACATCCTCTCAGGTGCCTTGCGCCCCGACGAACCGCTGACCGTGGCCACGCTGACCACGCGCTACGGCTTCGGCTGGACCCCGCTGCGTGATTCGCTGTCGCGCCTGGAAGGAGAAAATCTGGTCAGCCTTGTCCGCAACCGGGGTTACCGGGTGAAGGGCGCGAGCTTCAAGGAACTGCGTGATATTCAACACGCCCGGCTGGCCATCGAAACGCAGATGCTGCGCGATTCCATCCACCAGGGCGATGACGAATGGCAAAAGCGCGTCCTGCTGGCACATCGTACCTTGGCCCGCGCCCCGGTGCTGGCGCAGGGCATGCCGGTGGCGGACTATGAATCCTTTGAGGCCGCGCACCAGGATTTCCACCTGGCCTTAGTCGGCGGCGGTGACAGCCTGTGGCTCGGACGGTTCCTTACGCAGATCTACGCCCAAGTCCGCCGCCACCAGCGCCTGATCGTCCTGGGCCAGGCCGCCTTGTCGGACCCGCGCACCGACGCTGCATTGCTAGCAGCGCTGCGGTCCAGTTCAGGCATCGACCAACACACACCCCTGATGGACGCCGCGCTCGACCGAGACGAGGCGCGTGCTGTCGTCTTGTTTCAAGGGCATATCGGGATGTTGGATGATCTTGACCAAGAGCCGCACTGAGTGGAGACGCTCCTCGATCTTCTCCGACCAAGGTCTGGTAGCATAGCAACCAATGATTTTGTTGACTTTCGTATGCCACATTTAATGGCTGCGCGACACCGACTTTCACTCGGCCCTTCTGCCCATCATGCTGGTCACGCAATCCATGCCGCTGGTCACCCTGGATGGGCATCTTGCGTCAGCTCCAGAGTTGGGCGGCTGGTGAGGTTCAGAACGAACGTCTTCGTTCCGCCAAGCCCAATGAAGCTCTCAAAGCATGTACGGCACATGATACCCCCTTTTGCTTCAAGAAGCCTGAAAGGCCTTGCTGAAGATGTAACTCAGCGACCGCTGGACATTCGCAGCAACTTCGCGTGCCCGTGCGAAGTCAAGGCGCGGTAAGCCCGGCATCCTCCATCTGCTCCATGTCGGGCAGGTCGCGCAGGCTCTCCATCCCAAAGACCGCCAGAAACGTGTCGGTGGTGACGAAGGTGTAGGGCGCGCCTCGCCTTGGCTCTCTGGGGCCGATTCCGATCAGGTCGCGCTCGGCCAGCCGTCCGATCAGATCGCGACTGATCTCCTTGCCGAAGATGTGCTTCAGCCCGTCACGGCTGATCGGCTGGTGGAACGCAATCGCTGCCAGCACGGCCAGGTCGAACTCCGACAGATTCAGTGCCTGGCCCCCCACATTCGCCGCGGCGCGGATCGCCGCGGCATAGGCTGGTTTCGTGCGGAGCCACCAGCCTGCGCCGACCCGCGCCACCTCGAAAGCACGTCCCTCCAGATCGACCGTCAGATCTTCGATCAGCAGGTCGATCGATGCCCCCTGCCCGATCACCCTTGCCAGATCGTCCCGCGCAACCGGCGTACTCGACGCGAACAGCACCGCCTCGATGCGCCGCATCCATTCGCGCCAGCGCAAGTCCGGCGGCAGGTCGGTCAGCTCGCGGTCCAATTCTGCTTCGTGCCAGTCGCGTGACATGATCAGACCCCGTAAAGGCGAAATGTCTCCCGCCCGGTCAGTTCGCGAATGGCCCCGATCTCCACCAGCCGGTCACAAAGCCGCCGCGCCGCGCGGTCCGACATAAAGTCCAAGGCCGAGGATGCCAGCGCATCGCGCGACAGAAACAGCTCAACCGCCCGCCCTGCCCCTTTCGCCCTGAGCTTCGGCGCCACCGCCCGGAGCCCGGCCGCCCGGCGCGTCAATTCGGCGGCGAGCGGCACCGCCAGCCCCGCCGCGCGGACCAGCGCCCGATGACAGGCGAGATGCAGGTCGTCGCCCCTGAGGCGCAGGTCGCGGTGCTTGAGGCCGAGGGCGAGAAGCGGCAGGAGGTGGCGCCAGCCGAGGGCCTGCGACAGAACCGCATCCGCAAGGATCAGCGCCGGGGTCTCGGCGCGTGGAGCATCGGCCAGCACCGCCTGGATCGCCATCGCCGCCCGCGCCACCGGCGTCCCCGCCGCATCGAGGCAGAACGCGATCCGCTCGGGCTCTATCCCCTCAAGGGCCTTGCCCAGATGCTGACCCGCAATGGGCCGCGCCACCATGAGCGACCATTGCCGGAATATCACGCCGGCCGGCCCTGGATGATCGCCGGGGCGCGTCAGATGGGCGGCATCGCGCAGGGCCGCCTGCCCTTCCCGCCGCCCGGCAAACCCGGCACAGGTCTCGGCTGCGTTGAGCGCGAGCCGGTCGCGCCACAAGGCCTGCGGCAGGTTTGGCGCCCGCGCCACAAGATGCAGATGGGCCAGCGCCGCCCCCGACAAAAACGGCACATCTTCGGGGGTTTCGCCATGGCCAGAGGTGATCCAGCCCGGCAAAGGGGCTATGCTGTCAGGGTCGCCCGGGTCTGTCGCGGAAGCGTTCGGCATGACAGGAGCCTATCCACGCGCGGCGCTTTTGGCCAGATAATCTTGCACTAACCGCCGCAGTCTGCGCGGTGTTTTCATGTCCAATAAGATTGCATTATCGGACACATAAAGATAGCCTCGGTGACATGAGCGAAACACCCGAGAAATCGCCTTCAGAGCCGCCAAATGGTCCCGATCCCCATGAGGGAGACGAGAGCGCTGATCCGGCGCGCGGCGTGATCGCCCTGCCCTCAAATGTCTCTGGCTCCGGCACGCTGGATCGGCTGGTGGAAACCGCCCGCGACTATGCCAGGGCGGCGGTCTCGGAGAACACGCTCCGGGCCTATGCCAAGGACTGGGCGGCCTTCGCGCGCTGGTGCCGGATGCGGGGCGCCGATCCCCTGCCCCCCTCCCCTGCCCTGATCGGCCTCTACATCGCCGATCTGGTGGCGCCGGCGGGAAAGGCCCCTGCCCTCTCGGTCGCCTCGATCGAGCGCCGATTGTCGGGTCTTGCCTGGGGCTATGCGCAGCGCGGGCAGCGGCTCGATCGCCAGGACCGCCACATCGCCAGCGTGCTGGCCGGTATCAAACGCAAGCACGCCCGCCCGCCGGCGCAGAAGGAAGCGATCCTGCCGGAGGATCTGCGCGACATGCTGGCCACCCTGCCCCATGATCTGCGCGGGCTCAGGGATCGGGCCATCCTGCTGATCGGCTTCGCCGGTGGCCTTAGGCGGTCAGAGATTGTCTCGCTTGACCATGGCAAGGACGACACGCCCGACTCTGGCGGCTGGGTCGAAATCCTGGAGGACGGCGCCCTCCTCACCCTGCGCGGCAAGACCGGCTGGCGCGAGGTGGAGATCGCGCGCGGCTCCGCCGATGCCACCTGCCCGGTCCATGCCCTGAGCCAGTGGCTGCACTATGCCAGGATTGACTTCGGCCCTGTCTTCGTCGCCGTTAGCCGAAACGGTCTGAAGGCTACCGCAGACCGCCTCTCCGACAAGCATGTCGCCCGCCTCATCAAGGCCTGCGTCCGCGAGGCGGGCCTGCGCCCGGATCTGCCCGAGGCGGAGCGTATCCACCTCTTCTCGGGCCATTCCCTGCGCGCGGGCCTCGCCTCCTCGGCCGAGGTCGACGAGCGCTACGTCCAGAAGCAGCTTGGCCACGCCTCCGCCGAAATGACCCGGCGCTACCAGCGCCGCAGGGACAGATTCCGCGTCAACCTGACCAAGGCCGCGGGACTCTGATGCGCACAGGTGCCTTTCTTTAATCCGGAATATCCGTATAATCCGGAACAAGGATCCAGGAGTCTGCCATGAAAACCATGTCCGCCACCCTAGCCAGCAAGGAATTCGGCCGCTTCATCGATGCGGCGCAACGTGAACCCGTCTTGCTGACCAAGAAAGACCGCCCCGTCGCTGTCACGGTTTCGGTGGCAGACTGGGAAGAGCTGGTTGCCCTGCGCATCGAGCGCGGCGTTGCGGCCGGCCTGGCCGATGTTGCCGAAGGGCGTGTCACCGAGATGTCGGATGACGCGATGGAACAACGCCTTGCGCGCTTCCGGAACCGGCCCCCTGAAGCATGAAGGTCTTCCTGACCCGGGCCGCCGAGGACTGCCTTTGGGCGATCTGGGACCATGATCGGCTCTATTCGGAAAGCCTGGCGGACAGTTTTCAGCGCGACATCGACCGGTTCATCCGGGATGCCATCGGCGCGAACCCTGAGATTGGCCATGTCTGGCATGCTCTGCGCGGCATCCGACGGCTGATCTTCCGCCGCCGTCACAACATTTTCTACACGCTGCGCGACGATGCCGCCTTCGTCCTGTTCATCTTCGATGGCCGTATGGACATCAACCAGCAGATCGCGGAGGCTGGGCTCGATGTCGAGGCGTTGATTGTGCGCTCGGACGACTGAGCAAGCGTCGGACGCGGAGCTAATCGGTCGTTTATTGATGGTATCTGAAATTGTAAACGGTCTGTTTTGATGCCCCTGATCGGCTATGCGCGCGTCTCAACCGAGGATCAGACCCCCCTGCCCCAGTCGCAGGCCCTGAAATCCGCGGGCTGCGCGGAGATCCATGAGGAGCAAGCATCAGGCGGGAACCGCGCGCGCCCCGTACTGGCGCGAGTGCTGGATCGAATCGGCAAGGGTGACACGCTGGTGGTCGTGCGCATCGACCGCCTGGCGCGGTCGCTCTCGCATCTCCTCGAGGTGATCGAACGGCTGGAAGCGAAGGGCGCCTTCTTCCGCTCGCTCACCGATCCGATCGACACGTCCTCGCCGCAGGGCAAGTTCACCCTGCAGGTCCTGGGCGCCGCGGCCGAGTTTGAGCGCGCGCTGATCCGCGAACGCACCAAGGCTGGGCTGGCCAGCGCACGGACCAAAGGCAGGGTTGGCGGCAACCCGGGCCTGCGCGCCCGCGATCCGGCCGCACTCCGAAAGGTGCGGTTGGCGCGACAGGATGGCTACATGGAACGGCTGAACGAGACGGCGCAGGACTGGGTGCCCAATGTGCGCCGCCTGCGGCCCGACATGGCCTGGGAAGACGTGCTGCGCATAGTCAACGGCGCCCTGCCCCGCGAGCGCCAGTGGACGCAAAGTCGGCTTCTCCGCGCGGTGAACGCCTATGTCTGCGGCGGCTTCCTGCCCGAAACGGTGCTGGGTCGCGCCGGGCGGCGCGAAACGGACGACCGCCTGCCCGCCATCGTCGCCGCCATCAAGGGTACAGATCCCGACATCACGCTTCAGGCGATTTGCACCCGGCTGGAAGCGATGCGCGAGCGTACGCCCCGCGGGCGGACAAGCTGGCAGCCGTCCTCGGTCAAGATGCTGTTGGAACGAGCGGAGAGGCTGGGGTTGGTGGACTTATAGAGAAACGCCCACCGACAATACTTGTTCACGCCGATCATAAATCCCTTGCCCGACTCACTTTGAGACGTAGAACTCGCCCAGCTGCCACCCAGAAGCTACAACTGGTGTTGGGGTCTTCCGGCATCACAAGATATCGCACTGCAAGTCGAGCTGCAAATTTTCTCAAGTTATCATTGCCTTAGAGGCCCCGGTTCGCAGTCTTGATGAACTTGTGTCACGCACGAACGCAACGCGCATTCAAAATCTTGTTGCTCTGGAATAAGTTGCGTGCCATCACTCCAGTTGTCGCAAGGTTTCGCTTTTGACGCTCTTACGCGACGAAATCAAGAATGGTCCATCAAGAGGCCACCGAGGGCAAGTTATGGCGAGCACTGAAAGTCCAGCTCCCGGGACCGTCGCAGGCACTATCAGTGCCAATGCCGCACGGTTGTCGGAAGCATTGAACAACCATATGCGCAATAGCTTTCAGCCTGAAAGCCGAAAGACGCTGCGCAAGTTCCATCCGGCAGAAGTTTCCGAACTCACCGGTATCTCGATGTCCAACCTGCGGACCCGGCACCAAGAAGGCGATTTCCCTGATGTGGAAACCGACGGTCGAGGGCGGCGTCTCTATTCCGCCGAGGAGATTGATCAGATCCGTCATGTGATGGCAAAGACCGGACGCAACGGCGAGGCCTATTTGCCCGGTCGCCGAGAACATGACGGTCTGCAGGTCATCTCGATCGTAAATTTTAAGGGCGGATCCAGCAAGACGACGACAGCCATCCATCTGGCGCAGCGCTATGCGCTGCGCGGCTATCGTGTCCTGACAATCGACATGGACCCCCAGGCGAGCTTGACCACAATGTTTGGCTATCGTCCTGAGATAGAGTTCGCGGAAACCGGGACTATCTATGACGCGCTGCGCTACGAAGATCCGGTGCCGCTGAGCCAAGTTGTTCGGAAGACCTACTTTCATAACCTCGATCTGGTTCCGGCGGGGTTGCTCCTGTCCGAATACGAGACAGAAACAGCCTACGCCCTACAGCATCGGCTGGAGCCACCATTCACTCAGCGTCTTTCGGTCGCGATTGGCGAGATCGAAGAAGACTACGACCTGGTCATCATCGATTGCCCGCCACAGCTTGGCTTCACTACCATGTCTTCGCTTCTGGCCTCGACGGGCCTCTTAATAACCGTCGTTCCCAGCATGCTGGATGTCGCCTCAATGGCACAATTCCTTGAAATGGCGGGAGAAACTGTCCGCACACTGGAAGAATCGACTGGCCCGACCGACTGGAAATTCCTGAAATTCCTGATCGCCCGATATGAACCCACAGACGTGCCCCAGGCACAGATGGCTGGTTTCCTGCGCTCGATACTACTGGACCAGGTCCTGACCACACCGATGCTGAAGTCTACGGCGATTTCCGACGCCGGCATGACACAACAGACGATTTATGAGCTCGATCCCAATCAACTCGTGCGCAAGACACTGGACCGGATCCTGGAAAGCGTGAACGGCATGGCCGATGAATTCGAGAAGATCATCCAGCAAGCCTGGGGACGGAGGACGACCTGATGGCACGTCGAAACATTTTTCAGCCCCCTCCCCCGCCGCCAGCTCCGGCTGAGGCCGATGCGGTCGAAGCGCGCCCTCGGTTTCCCAACACCGGAACGATGTCAGGTGTGAAGTCAACTTTGCGGGACCTGTCGTCGAATGCCGTAAAGGAGCTTGATCCCTCTCTGATTGACGACGGTGGCCCAAAAGACCGCCTCGTGATTTCGGACACTGATGTCGCTGACCTTGCCGAGAGCATTCGCCTGCACGGCCAGCAAGTGCCCATCATGGTTCGCCCGCTTCCTGATAGTCCCGGGCGGTATCGGATCGTCTATGGCCGGCGCCGCCTCCAAGCGTTGAAGATCATCGGCATGCCGGCCAAAGCACTGGTTCGGACCTTGACCGACGAACAGGCCATATTGGCGCAAGGCCAGGAAAACAGCCTGCGGCTCGACCCGAGTTTCGTCGAGAAAGCATTCTTTGTCAGTGAGTTGGCAGATTCTGGCTATGATGCAACGATCATTCTGGATGCGCTAGCCATCGACAAGCCGATGCTCTCTCGAATGACGAAGGTCACCCGTACCATTCCCGAGGCGGTCATTCGCTTCGTTGGCCCCGCCCACGGCATCGGGCGTCGTCGCTGGGAGGAATTGGCCGATCTTGCGCGCAATCATGAAATCGACCTCGAAGCACTGATCGAGAAGCTGTCGAGACCCGAGTTGTCTTCGGATGAGCGGTTCAGTCTTCTGCATGACGCGGCGAACAAGTTGGTTGCGCCAACTTCGGCGACGACCAGCCCCCCTGCCCTACCCATTACGGACGCGAGCGGCACACCCATTGGCGAGATGAAATTGTCCACAAGAGCTGTGACGCTTCGGTTCGCACGGGCTTCGAGCGGAGATTTCGCCGACTGGATGCGGGACAACGCGAAAAAAGAGATTCAGCGCCTCTACGAGGCCTGGAAGTCGGCGAAGTAAGCCGACAACGACCGATCGAGCACGCAACAACAAGGGAGCACATCAGCAGCCAGAGGAAACAAAAGAGCCCTCCAAGGTCACCCCCAGAGAGCCCAATCTGTTGCTTCGCACCTTCAGATTTATCAGCTTCTCTCTACGCCAGTCAAGACAACCGATTCGGTTGATCGGTACCTTTTTGCCTGCTGAAGGCAAAATGCTCGACCTTTGGTCTGGGCAAACACTCTTGGTTTGCCGTGAAACAACATGGCCTTTGAACATGCCTCCGCACCCACTGGGCAGCGGGTAAGTAAAGCATTGTCCGTGGACAATGCAAAACCTGATCGCTTCACATTGATGGAAACCCTGTCCCGCGCTGCATCTCGGCTGGGGCTCGGTCCTTCCGTTGTTGCGACGGTAGATGCTCTGCTTTCCTGCTTGCCGCCGAAGCGTACCCACGACGTGGTCTTCGCATCGAACGCAACGCTCGTCCTTCGCCGCAATGGCATTTCGGATCGAACCCTGCGGCGACATCTCGCCGAACTTGTGGCCCTGGGCTTGATGACCCGCATCGATAGCCCGAACGGCAAACGCTATTCAAAACGTGATCCCTTGATGGGCACAGCGCTACGTTTTGGCCTGAACCTCGCGCCACTTTTTTCTGCCTATGACAGATTGCTCGCACTGGCTCAGGAACGTGCGGCCGAAATGAACAGGGCCAACTATCTGCGCACAAAACTCGGCTGCCTCGTTCGCCATCTCGCCAACTTGGGCTTCTCGGAGATCGCTGACGAAGCTCGTCGGATCCTTCGTCGTCAACTCAGCGTCGATCAGCTCGAATCTTGCTTGACCGACCTCGAAGCACGGATGCAACCGCTCGAGAACATCACCGTCGAAACGCCTCTGAGCACCGAAGAAATGTCCGGCAGCAACGGCCAAAATGTCCGCCACCAACATAACTCAAAAAAAGAAAATACTGATAAAGAGGTTGACCGTCTCGAACCCACACATCCTTCGGCAAACCGAAGCTTGCACCTGGAGCAGCTCACGCAAGCCTGTCCAGAAGCAACCTCGTTCCTCACCGACAAGCTCTCATCACCGGTGGATGTCATAGCTCACGCAAGACGACTGGCACCAATGATCGGCATCGACCGCTATTGCTATGAAACAGCCGAAAGGCGCTTGGGATCTCTCGAGACCGCATTGACCATCTGGGGCCTTATGGAAAGGCAGAGCAGAATTGCCAGGTTAGGGGCCTATTTCCGCTCGATCACCTCTGGGAATCGCAGCCAGTCCTTTGATCCATGGGAACTCATCAATCAACTGGTGAGGCAAGCTTCACGTCTCTCACCGCATTGTCCGCGGACAACGGAGCCTTAGCGACCAGGCTCAGCCGGTTCCGAGAGTGAAAGGATTGAAGGTTTGAGGGTGACGGGAAGCAAGATCGGGAGAGTGGCTTCCGGCGCCCGTCGTGGAGAAGATCTGATGGCGAAACCAGCCCAGAAAGTCACCCTGTCCCCTTCGCGGGACATCCCCTTCGACAAGCTCGTCCTGAGCCAGTCCAACGTCCGGCGCATAAATGCCGGTGTCTCGGTCGAGGAACTGGCCGAGGACATCGCCCGCCGCGGTCTGCTGCAGGGCCTGAACGTCCGGCCCGTGCTGGATGCCGGGGGTGTAGAGACTGGCATGTTCGAAATCCCGGCCGGCGGCCGTCGGTTTCAGGCGCTGTCGCTGCTGGTGAAGCAGAAGCGGCTCGCAAAGGCTGCGCCGATCCCCTGTATCGTCGGGGGCGCCGCGTCGGATATCCTTGCCGAGGATGACTCTCTGGCAGAGAACATGCAGCGCGTCGCTCTGCACCCGCTCGACCAGTTCCGCGCCTTCGTCGCCTTGCGCGAAAAGGGTCAGGGCGAGGAAGCGATCGCGGCGGCCTTCTTCGTCACGCCCCAGATCGTCAAGCAGCGCCTGAAACTCGCCTCCGTGGCCCCTGCCCTGCTCGAGGTCTATGCCGAAGACGGCATGACGCTGGAACAGCTCATGGCCTTCACCGTGAATTCCGATCCCGCGCGTCAGGTGCAGGTCTGGGACGCGGTGAAGAACTCCTGGAACAAGGAGCCCTATTCGATCCGGCGCATGCTGACCGAGACTGCGGTTCGGGCCTCTGACCGCCGCGCGGTCTTCGTCGGCATCGAGGCTTACGAGGCGGCGGGCGGCAGCATGCTGCGCGATCTCTTCCAAGGCGATGACGGTGGCTGGCTCGAGCACCCTGCCCTGCTTGACCGGCTGGTGGCCGAGAAGCTTCACACCGAGGCTGAAGCGCTTGCTGGCGAGGGCTGGAAGTGGATCGAGGTCTCGACCGATCTGCCCTATGGCTACAGCCACGGGCTGCGCCGCCTGACGGGTGACTCCGCGCCGATGAGCGAGGAAGAGAGCGCGGCGCATGCAGCGCTGCTCGCGGAGTATCGCGCGCTCGAGCAGGAATACTCGGGCCAAGACGAATACCCCGAGGAGATCGACACTCGGCTCGGCGAGCTTGAAGTGGCGATGGAAGCCATCGAGCAGCGGCCGCTGATCTTCGATCCCACCGAGGTTACCCGTGCGGGTGTCTTCGTGACGCTGGATCGGGACGGAGGTCTTGCGGTCTACCGCGGCTACGTCCGTCCCGAGGACGAGCCGCGCGAGGAGTCCGCGATCCGGCTCGGGCGTGACGCCCACGCGGATGCGATGGGGCAGGGGGGCGATGCGGGTATTTCCGGATGGCAGCCCGCTGCGTCGTCTGGTGGCGGAACCGTCATCACCTCGGGTGGTCAGCTGATCGGCGCGGACCTGTCCGAGGATGAGGATGACGGGGCACTGAGGCCGCTGCCCGAGCGGTTGGTCATGGAACTGACCGCCCACCGGACGCTGGCGCTGCGCGAGGCCATCGGGCGCTCGCCCGACGTGGCGCTGACGCTCCTTCTGATGAAGCTCGTCACCGACACCTTCCGCACCTCCAATGCCTCGGGCAGCTGCCTCGAGGCCTCGGTGCGTCACGTCTACATGTCGGCGCAGGCGCCCGATCTGAAGGACAGCGTTGTGGCCAAGCTGGTCGACGAGCGTCACGCGGCGTGGGAGGCCGATCTGCCCCTCGGCAATGATGCCGCGCTCTGGGACTATCTGACGGTGCTCGACCAGGGCAGCCGTCTGGCTCTCCTCGCGCATTGCCTCAGCTTCGGGATCAACGCGCTCCATGAGAAGGTGAATCCCTATGGTGCAGGGATCTCTGCAAACGGCCTGACCCGCCGGATGGCGCATTCCGATCTTGTGGCGCGCACGGTCGATCTTGACATGGTCGAGGCCGGTTGGGAGCCGACGGTCGACGGCTATCTCAACCGCGTGCCCAAGGCCCGGATCCTCGAGGCCGTGCGCGAGGCGAAGGGGGAGGGAACCGCTCAGCTCCTCGACCACCTGAAGAAGGGCGAGATGGCGACCGAGGCCGCGCGGCTGCTCAAGGGCAGCGGCTGGTTGCCCGAGGTCTTGCGCCGCGCCGATCTTGTGGCGCTGGACCGCGAGGAGATCGCAGAAGGGCAGGGGGATGACGCGGTTCAGCCCGAGGAGGTCGATCTCCCAGCATTCCTGACGGTCGATTTGTCCGAAATCGCCGCTCCGATGATGGCTGCGGAGTGAGCTGAGCCATCCGAGGGCGGGGAAACCCGCCCTCTTTCCCTACAAAACACAGCAATATCAATATGATGAATGCAAATTCTCGTATTCTGGATGAGGAATCATGTCTGCAACAATCATCATCGACACAGCACCTCTCGGGGCGCTGATCCGCTACACTGACGGCAGTCCGAAGCCGCCTGCGCGGTTCACCAAAAAGCTGGCGGCCTGGGAGCGCTCCAACGGTGTCGGCCGCCTCCTGAAGAAGGAACCGCCCCGGCCCTATCCGACCTGGACGGCTCCGGCCTCCTTCACGCTGCATGAGGGGAACTTCTCCTCGGATGGCGTCATCCTTGTCACCATCATGCGCAGCCATTCGGCCGACAGCCGGCTGATCTTCGAGGTGGCCGAGGAACCAAAGCCCGGCCAGGTCCGCGTGCTCCTCGACTTCGGTGGCAACACCGAACTGCTGCATCTGGCGGAATCCATCACCGCGGCCGAGCTCTGGATCGCGAAGGAGGGCTATCGCAATGCCAGGCTCGAGATCGTTGGCGCCGAGCACGGCGATAGGGCAGGGGGCGCGGACCTGGCCGCCTGAGCCGGGATAAGCGCGAGGGGCCTGCCGAAGGGCGGGCCTCTCACCGATCATGAACCCCGTCGCGCGATGTCGCGGGGCGCCAAAGGATCCATCCCCCAAGACGGAGGTCTTCCACCAAGAGACTGGCCGGGAGGCTGGCGGGCGCAAGCATCCGCGGCACAACTGGCTCCTGACGTTGGGGGACCACCCCCCGCTCGCCTTTCCCTTCCTTGCCCCGAATCTCGTCTTCGAGATCAACCCGCGAGGGGTCGGGCTACGGGCGAGCCCGTGCCGCCAGGTGGATTCGGGGCATGCCCGAACGCACCCGGTGATGTCAGCCAGTCTTCGGGCCTGCGGGGTCCTGTCGCGCGGGGGATGGTCCCCCGCCTCCAAGACAGGAGCCGAAACAGATGTCCCGCAAAGATGCTCATGCCTTCGCCGCCTCCCTCGCCGCCACGCTCATGGTCTCGATCGTCGTCTTCCAAGCAGGGGATGGAACCTATGGCGCCGTCCCCGCCGATGAAATCGACGGCGACGAGGTTCAGGTGATCGCTGAGGTCGACCCGTGGGCATGATGCCCACGGTTTCGAAGAGGGCTCAGGGTCGGAGCAAAGGCTCCGATCCGGGCCTCTCGCCTGTCCACCGTTCCGGCCGACCGGCAAAATGAGCCAACAATGGTTGGCATGGCTGTCCTAACAGGATGCAAGCATACGCCTCGCAACCTCGGCGGCTTCATGAGTGTCGGTCGTCACCGACGGCTGCATGAAAGCCGCTTGATCTTAGACGGGCTTCGTCGGAAGCTGTCCTGTGTCGGGTTAGGGTGCCATCGAATGCTCTATAAATCATTGATTTCATTATATGGGTCATCGCTGGCGGGCAAATCGGCTCCCACTGACGACTTGGTCTGGCACTTCGCGCCGTCCGAGGGCCTGAGGCTATTTCGTGAGTATGCGCTCGACGCTCTGCAACAGGCCAAGGTGTATCTGCTCGATCACTTGGCCGCGGCCTACGCCGATACGCTTCATGACGCTGTCGCCAAACAGGCAGCCGAAACCGGTCTGCCGGCCATGGCGATCCTTGGTGAGGTAAAGCTCCCTGCCGGAGTCGTTTGGGTAGAGTTCGACGACCGAGAGTTGGGCGTCGCACGCTTCGAACGAGCTTCACCTGTGGCCAGGTACGATAACAAACCGGCAGGCACCGGTCTGCGCGGCTACCTCCTTGATGACCGCAACGAGGGCTATCTGCGCATCACGATGTTCCATCGCCGCGAGGGTTCACGAGTCGTCGACCCGATATGCGCTTTGCTCGTCAAGCGGACCCCGACAGGAAAGCTGAACTATGACGATGTCGAAGTTGAACTGAGCCGTTCGATGATCGATTTCTGCGTGCGGAGCGGAGATACGGTGGAAATGATCAACGGTCGACGCACCGTACATCAGGTTGAAACTGGGTATGACCTTTTCATTCCCTATGCGCTCTTTGCCATGCTGGTCTCGCCGGACCTGGGCGGGATCATTCCCACGGAAACCGAGACCTTCACCACCAAAGACACGAAGACTGCCCGGAAGTTTGGCAAGTCCTGGATCGTTGGCGCGCAGAAATCACATCTGACGATCCGGATCGGTCCTCAGGCTGCTGCGCACATGACGGAAAGGACCGCTCGCCTCGAATTCGAGCGTCAGGCACAAGACGAGCGGAATGGACCCATCCGCCACTGGGTTGCCGAGCATGAACGGCACTACCGCAGCGGCAAAGTGGTTCTGGTCAGAGCACATCAGCGAGGTCACGCGCCAGTTCCCAATCTACCGACCCGCGTGATGGGTCCGAAGTCCGATGTGGCAGGGTTCGAGTTTCCTGTTGCCGAGCCGTCAAGCCAAGGTTGATCCGGCACTTCGTTGCGTCGATTTCAGACCGCCAGAGCGCTCGGGTCTTTGCCGGCGTTGATGTGGTCTGCGAACCATTGCGGTTTCCGGCCCCGGCCCGACCAGGTGAGGGCCGCATTCTCAGGGTGACGGTACTTCGCCACGGCGGGCGCACGAGAGGATTTCACCTCGACGCCGATCAGATCGGCGAGGGAGTAGCCCATTTCCTTGGCAATCGCATCCAGCTTGGCGCGGGCCTCAGCCTTTTGCCGGTCCTCGTAGGTGGAAATCGCCTTGGCGAGGTCCTTCTGCAATTGCTGCAGTTCTTTGAGCGACAGTGCCTCGAGATTGAAATCAGCCATTGGGCCCTCGTGTCCAGAATGATCGATCCGGGATAGCCGTCCGGTTGCGATACCGCAACTCCCGTGGAGTTCACCGCGATAGGGCAGGGGGGTGTTGCCACATCTTCCGCAGGGTCGTTGGCCTGAACGGGCTTGAAACCTGTCACCTCGGCAAGGAAGGGCGGGTTCTGCAAGAGCCCCCAGTTGCTCCCATCCCCGGCGTCCTCCCTTCGACTGACAATCCCCTAAGCCTGTTCGGCCTCTGGCGCGCAACCCCGCGTCAGGCCGGGCCGTGTTGCCCTTGCAGGGCTGCCCGCGCCACCCC
>NZ_JAAIVJ010000019.1 GCF_011008935.1 Tabrizicola oligotrophica
AACCGTGCCCATCACCGTGGGCCAGAGATCAAGCAGCCCCTCCCTCCCCATCTGTGCTAAAGCCTCAACGCTTGGGGTGTTTTGGGTTTCCCGAGGCTGCATTTGGTCTTTCGTTCGCTTTGACATCCTGGTTCTCATTGCCCGGCTGTTCGACATGTTTCGCGCCCATCAGCAATGCTTGCTCCAGGTTGCAAGTCGAGACGGAATGATGAGTTGGAAGCAGTGACGAATGTCGGAAAGGGCGGGAAGCCGCCTGACGGCAATGCAGCATCGCTGTTGCAGCAAAACCTCCAAAGCAGACACTCACTGACCTGAGCCCCATCTTCCCTCCGGCGATGGGGAGAGTCCTTGGGTTGATTGATCCGCTCCCCAACCTTGGACCGCCCGGAGGCAGAGTTTTCCGGCTACTGATCCGCCCCCCAACCTTGGACCGCCCAAAGGCAGAGTTTTCCGGCTTTGCTCAGGGTGACGGGCTGGTGACGCCCCCCGATTTTGTCAGCGTGATCGGAACCTTGTTTCCGATCGCGCCATGCGGCCGTTCCTCGTTGTAGTATCTACGCCAAGCCTCCAACTTTTCCGCCGCATCTGCAAGCGTCAGGAACCAGTGGGCGTTCAGGCATTCCGCGCGGAACCTACCGTTGAACGCTTCAATGAAGGCATTATCGGTGGGCTTGCCCGGCCGCGAGAAGTCGAGCGTGACACCGCGCTGATAGGCCCAGAGGTCCATGTCCCGTGACACGAACTCGGTGCCTTGGTCGACACGGATGGTCTTGGGATAGCCGACCTTCCGGCACACCCGATCCAAGGTCGCGACCACGTCTTCGCCGCGGTAGCTGTCCGGCAGGAATTGTCGCGCCCGTTGGTTGATGCGTTCTTCACCTGGTTGGCGGCACAGGCCAAGCGGGTCCCGCGCAAATCCGATCTCGGCGAGGCGATGGCCTATATGCTGAAACGTCAGGATGGCTTCCGGCTGTTCCTCGACGATGGCCGCGTCGACATCGACTCCAACCTCGTGGAAAACGCCATCCGCAGCCCGGCCATGAACCGCCGCAATGCACTCTTCGCAGGCCATGATGAGGGCGGTCGGAACTGGGCACGCTTCGCCAGCCTAATCGGCACATGCAAGATGAACCCCGTCGAACCCTATGGATATCTGGCCGATCTCTTCACGAAGCTGGCCAATGGCCACCTCGCCAACAACATCGACGCCCTGATGCCCTGGGCCTACGCTCAAGCCGCAAAATCTGCCGGGATGAGCTCATAAAGGACTCCTTTCTGAGCTACCAAAAAGTCTCAGATCCCCCCAGAACCCCACTGCGCAAGCCTGAAATCAATGGGGCAGAGACGGCGCTTACGGACAAAATTGTTGCCGACCCTGCACAGGACCACCTATACAAAAGGACAAGACGAAAATGTTAATCTCGGTACGGATGTAGCAGCCCTTCACTTAGGTCGGCGCGGCGCAGGAGGGGGTGTTGTGGAGCTGTATCATCTTAACGGCAGGCAGGTGAGTCAGGTTCCCTCTTCAAGTTGCGCGAGCTGGCGAGATAGCTGGAAGAACGGAGTAGTTGCATGATTAGAAATGTTGTTATTCTCTGTATAGTTATTTCGGCGGTTGGCTTTTCTTATTTGAGTTTGTCAAGGTTTTTCTTGAGCGAAAGCATCGTGGCGGATGGGTATGAGGCATTCGGATCTCTTATTGTCTTGGCTGCCAATAAATCCGAGCCCCCAAAGAGAGTTGTCGTTCGACGTGATTTGATGTCCTCTGCTAGTATGAAGGCTATTCTAGCAGAGTATTTTAGTTGTGAAACCGAAGTACAAGCCGAGTCGAGCGCCCCGCAGGCAGATGAGGTATATCTTTATGGGTCTGCGGTGTCAATTTCACTCCGAGTTAAGATTAGGCCATGGGTCATGATATATAGCGGGAAGCCGCTTGATTTCGGCGCCGCCCTGAATGAGCGTGATCTAAAAATGCAAGTTATGTCTTTGCTTCCAGCTGAAAGGAGAAGCCGGCCAAACGCAACAAGGTTCTTTGATAGAATATTTGTGCAGCGTTCCTTCAGTATTATCTCGGGTGAATGCAAGAATTTCTCATATACGGCTTTTTGGGAGAACTGACTTGGAAGATGAAGTTTTTTGGTGACAGCTATGCTGTCGTAAGTGCCTATGACACCCGGATTGGCGATTCGAGAACCGGCCACGTCTCAATAGAAGTTCGATCATCAATCGGGTACAGTAACACAGAAGTTCAAATTGATCTTGATCAGGAGACATCTTTTACTACAATCAGAGGGCGGTTTGACGTACCTGCTTCGATAGTCGGAGTTTTGGGGCAGTTCGGAGCAAACGACGGGCGCGTAATTGATAGAACGCAATCTAGCGAAGCAATGTCGCGACCAGCAGCAGCAACTTCAGGTAGGATCCCGGTTTCCGAAGAGCAAGCAAATGCAATGATTGATTACGCCAAGAGTCTGATTGGAAAGCCAATAGATTATGGAATTTTTTCAAACAACTGTGTGTCACACGTAGAAGGTGTTCTAGCGGCTGGAGGAATAACGATACCGTTGGGATCGCTCTTCTCGCTTGGATCGATACAAGCTCCAATCACCCATCTTCTAGATGGGTACGTTTTAAACGGGACAACTGGGGGCCTGAGAGAGCGAGTCGGGATTAAACAGGTAGACGATGAATACATCGCTCGTCTCGCTGTCGCAGGGGCAATTCTGCCTGGCTATTCTCGGATGTTGAAGGACATAGAGGATAGGACAGGCGGCCCCACGGGTATGGGGAATGATCCGCTCGACCCGAGGGGTATTGATCAAATCCCCGGCTTTTCGAGGCCTGCTGGCTCAAATGTTGTGGGTGAGGGTCGAGACGCGCCATCCTCTGCGGCGCAAGGCCGCGCGACCGATGTTGCCACAGGAGGGGGCTATGGTTATCAGGGCAATTCTGTAGATGCGCCGAGTGGTCATTCCAATTGGAGCGGTACCGGAGGCGGTGCGGCGCAGTCAGGCCAAGCGGCTAATCCGAGCTCAACCAACGGCACTCCTTCGCATACATCTGATGTGTCGCACAACTCTAACAACAACCGTGACCGTCAGGGAAGCGGCGACCACACGGCGACGGAAGGCCGACGCCCCATTCTCCTCGACCTCGACGGCGACGGCATCGAGATCACCGAACTCACCAAATCGACGGTATTCACGGACACCTCGGGGGATGGCCTCGACCACCGGACGGCCTGGGCGGGGGCGGGGGATGGGGTGTTGTTCATTGACGCGGATGGCAATGGGCAGCTGTCGAACAGCCATGAATTTGTCTTCACCGAATGGGCTGACGGCGCGAAAGACGATCTGGACGGCTTGCGCCGGGCGTTTGACTCGAACGGCGACGGCAAACTGACCAGCGCCGATGCGCGCTGGGGCGAATTCCGGGTGCAGGTGACGAAGGCCGATGGCAGCCAGGAGGTCAAGACGCTGGGCGAGCTGGGGATCACCGAGCTTGATCTGACGGCGGATGCCACGGAGATCCTGCTGCCCGATGGCTCGACGATCACCGGGCAGTCGAGCTTCGTGATGAACGGGGTGACGCGGGTTCTGGCAAACACGCGGCTGATGGCGGAGGCGCAGGGCTACCGGGTGGAGGAGGTGGTCTCGACGGCCGCCAATGGCAAGCGCACGGTGACGCAGTCGGGCTATGATCAGACCGGGGACCGGGTGTTTGTGGTCACCTCGGTGACCAGCGCCAATGGGCTGAGCATCACCAACCGCTTCGATCAGGATGGTGATGGGGTGGTGGACCGGCTGCAAAGCTTGCAGACCGTGCTGAATGCCGATGGCAGCCGGACGGAGACGGTGATCAACCGTCAGGGCAGCGATGCGACAACTGCCGTGGTGTTGGACCGGGTGGTGACGACGACCAGCGCCGATGGCAAGCAAGTCTCGATCCAGCGCGATACCACCGGGGGCGGCTGGTTCGACCAGACGGAGGTTCGCACGACAGCGGCGAATGGCAGCCGGACGGTCGTGATCTCGGATCTGGCCAATGAAGGATCGGTTATCCGGTCAAGCACAGAGACGCAAACGGCGGATGGGTTGACCCGGGTCCGCTCGGACAATCTGGACGGGACTGGCGGTGAGGATCGGATCACCACGGAGATATTGTCGGAAGATGCGGAGGGGGTACGAACGGAAATTACGGCGGTGACCAACCGGGATGGCTCTGACCGGGTGAGCGAGACGTTGGTCATCAGCGCGGATGGTCGGACGCGAACGACATCGGTTGATCTGAACGGCGATGGGGCCGATGATCAAAAGATCATATCCGTCACGACACTGGGAGTTGCCGGCAACACCAGCACGGTGGAAACGATCCGCAATGCCAACAATTCTCTGGTGACGCAGACGAATTCGACGGTGTCAGCCGATGGGCTGGTGCGCACGACCAGCCAAAAGCTTGACGGCGACGCCGATTTTGATCGCTACACCAATGACACGACGGTGATTGATGCGGCGGGTAACCACGGGGCCGGTCTCGCCGTGGACAGGCGAGCGAAGATCCTTGCGCGCGGACAGGCAAGGCAGCTTGCCGCCGAAGCTGCGCTTCTCTTGCGGTGTCGGTCCGCACGGTGAAGCAATGCCTCGCCCCGTTCCGGGCGTCTGGCCGGGGGCAGACGCCGTGACCCTGCATCCGCGAAAACCCTTGCGCAGCAGATCATCCCCGCCCCTGGCGCGACAGCGCCGGGCGGTGGTCTGCGGGCGATGCAAGGCAGCCCGGACGGGCGGCCGCGGCCCATGGCGCGCGGCCTTGGTTCCGGGCGCGGAAAATCCTGACCTTCGAAACCGCGCGCCTGCCGCCGGCTTCCTGCGCCGCTGTTCCCGCCGCTGGCAGATCTGGTCAGGCTGCAAGGACGACGGCAGGCCATGCACAGCCGGAGGACGCCCGAGGCGCCCGCCGGCTGCGTGGGTGACCGATCACTCGGTCACGGTCTTCAGATAGGCCTTCACCTCGGCGCTGCCGCTGGCTTCGACGTTCTCGCTCATCTGTTCGGGCGCGTCCGAGGTCGGGCCGAACATCGCCTGACCGTGCATGTCGGGCAATTGGTGGGCGATGCCCTTGTGGCAGTTGATGCAGGTCTTTTCGCCGGTGAACAGGAAGCGCTCATGCGCTTCGGCGGCGCGCTTGCTTTGCCGGGTGATATCCATCGACTCCATCGAGTGGCAGTTGCGGCATTCAAGGCTGTCATTGGCCTCCAGCCGTGCCCATTCGTGCTGTGCCAGTTCCAGCCGCTTGTCGAGGAACTTCTCGCGCGTGTTGATCGTGCCGAAGATCTTGCCCCAGACCTCCTTGCTGGCCTGCATCTTGCGGGCGATCTTGTGGGTCCATTGATGCGGCACATGGCAGTCCGGGCAGGTGGCCCGCACGCCCGAGCGGTTGGTGTAATGGATGGTCGGCTTCAGCTCTTCATAGACGTTGTCGCGCATCTCGTGGCAGCTGGTGCAGAAGGCCTCGGTGTTGGTGACTTCAAGAGCGGTGTTGAAGCCGCCCCAGAAGATCACCCCCATCACGAAGCCCCCGACGGTCAGGAACCCAAGGCTCAGATGCGCGGCCGGATGGACCAGGATGTGCCAGACCCGTTTCAGAAGCCTGAACATCACTGACCCTCCTCACCGGCGCCGATGATGTGATCCAGCACGCTGTCGACATCCAGGAAACCGTTTGCCACCGGCGGTTCGGCATCGTGCTGCACCACATGGCACTGGGTGCAGAAATAGCGGCGCGGGCTGACGGTGCCCAGCGTCTGCCCGTCGCGGTCCATGAAATGCGTGACCGAGATCATCGGCGCCTGGCTGGCTTCAACCGCGGTGCGGCTGTGGCAGGACAGGCATTTGTTCACGTTCAGGTCGATCTGGTAATTGTCGATCTTGTGCGGAATGATCGGCGGCTGGTCGGGATAGTTGCGCACCTGCCGGACATCGGAATTGACGACTGCCGGGATCTGCGGCGCCTCGGATTCCTCGGCAAGCGGCGTGTCGGGGCGAAGGCCGCCCAGCTGGTTTTCGGCCATGGCGGCGGTGGCTGCCAGAAGGGCTACGGCGAAGGCAAAGCGTTTCAACATGATATCCCCCCTCACACGGCTTCGATGCGGATGGCGCATTTCTTGAAATCCGCCTGTTTGGAAATCGGATCGGTCGCGTCGAGCGTCACCTTGTTGATCAGGCGGCGCGCGTCGAACCACGGCACGAAGACAAGCCCCTTCGGCGGCTTGTTGCGCCCCCGCGTCTCCACCCGCACCCGGATTTCGCCCCGCCGCGAGATCACCCGCACCTCGGAGCCGCGCCGCAGGTTCAGCGCCTCGGCGTCGTCGGGGTGCATGTAGCACAGCGCGTCGGGGACGGCCTGATACAGCTCCGGCACCCGCTGCGTCATCGAGCCGGAGTGCCAGTGCTCCAGCACCCGCCCGGTGGACAGCCAGAACGGATATTCGGCATCGGGCGATTCCGCCGGCGGCTCGTAGGGCAGCGCAAAGATATTGGCCCGGCCGTCCTTGTTGCCGTAGAAATGGAAGGGCTTGCCATTCTTGACATAGGGGTCATGCTCGGCGTTGAAGCGCCAGCGGGTTTCCTCGCCGTTCACCACGGGCCAGCGCAGGCCGCGCACCTCGTGATAGGTGTCGAACGGCGCGAGGTCATGGCCATGGCCGCGACCGAAGCTGGCATATTCCTCGAACAGGCCCTTTTGCAGGTAGAAGCCAAGGGCCTCGGACTCGGGGTTGGCGAAGCCTTCGGCCAGATCGGCGGGGCCGAACCTGTCGACCTGCCCGTTGGCGAACAGCACCTCGAACAGGGTCTTGCCCTTGTACTCGGGGTTGGCGGCCAGCATTTCGGCCGGCCAGACCTCGTCGGTGGTGAAGCGCTTGGAAAACTCGACCAGTTGCCACAGGTCCGAGCGTGCCTCGCCCGGGGCGTTGACCAGCTGGTGCCAAAGCTGGGTGCGGCGCTCGGCATTGCCGTAACCGCCTTCCTTTTCCACCCACATTGCCGAGGGCAGCACCAGATCGGCGGCCTCGCAGGTGACTGTGGGATAGGCATCCGACACCACGATGAAGTTGTCGGGGTTGCGGTAGCCCGGCAGCCCTTCCTGCATCATGTTGGGACCAGCCTGCATGTTGTTGGTGACCTGCACCCAATAGCAGTTGATCTTGCCATCCTTCAGATCGCGGTTCTGCTTGACGGCATGCGAGCCCAGCCAGTCGGGCAGGATGCCCTTGGGCAGTTTCCACAGCTCTTCGGTATGGGCGCGGTGATCGGGGTTCGTCACCACCATGTCGGCGGGCAGCCGGTGCGAGAAGGTGCCGACCTCGCGCGCCGTGCCGCAGGCCGAAGGCTGGCCCGTCAGCGAGAAGGGCGAGTTGCCGGGCGTGGAGATCTTCCCGGTCAAGAGGTGGATGTTGTAGACCAGATTGTTGGCCCAGACGCCGCGGGTGTGCTGGTTGAACCCCATGGTCCACAGCGACATCACCTTGACGTTCGGGTCGGCATAAAGCTTTGCCAGCGCCTCCAGCTGTTCAGCCGGAACACCGCTGATTTCCTCGGCCTTCTCCACCGTGTATTCCGACACGAAGGCAGCGAATTCCTCAAAGCTCATCGGCTCGGAAACCGTCGGGTCCTTGGCGTTGGCGGCATTCACCTCGCGCGGGTCTTCGGGACGCAGACCATAGCCGATGTCGGTGGCGCCACGCTTGAAGTTCACATGTTCCTTCAGGAACGCCTCGTTCACCGCGCCGTTCTGGATGATGTAATTGGCGATGTAGTTCAGGATCGCCAGATCGCTTTGCGGTTTGAAGATCACCGGAATGTCGGCCAGATCAAAGCTGCGATGGGTGAAGGTGGACAGCACCGCAACCTTGACATGCGGATGGGCAAAGCGGCGGTCGGTGACGCGCGTCCACAGGATCGGGTGCATCTCGGCCATGTTCGAGCCCCAGAGCACGAAGGCATCGGCGGCCTCGAAATCGTCATAGCAGCCCATCGGCTCGTCGATGCCGAAGGTGCGCATGAAGCCCGCGACGGCGCTGGCCATGCAGTGCCGGGCATTGGGGTCGATGTTGTTCGACAGGAAGCCCGCCTTCATCAGCTTGACGGCGGCATAGCCTTCGTAGATCGTCCACTGCCCCGAGCCGAACATGCCGATGCCCTTCGGGCCCTTCTCGGCAAGGGTCTTTTTCCACTTCTCGGCCATGATGTCGAAGGCTTCGTCCCAGCTGACGGGCTCGAAGGTGCCGTCCTTGTGGTACTGGCCATCCTTCTTGCGCAAGAGCGGGGTCGTCAGGCGGTCCTCGCCATACATGATCTTGGACAGGAAATAGCCCTTGACGCAGTTCAGGCCGCGGTTGACCTCGGATTTGCTGTCGCCGTGGGTGGCAACGACGCGGCCGCCCTTGGTGGCGACCATGATCGAACAGCCTGTGCCGCAGAAACGGCAGGGCGCCTTGTTCCAGTTCAGTTGCGTCAGGTCAGCCTCTGTCACCAGATTCTGCGCCTCGGCCGGGATGGGCAGGCCGATGGCGGTCGCGGCGGCAATGACTGCCTGTGCCTTGATAACGTCGCGCCGGGTCATGTCGGTCATGTCGGGCTTCCTTCTGTGGTCGTGAGTTCGTCAGTGTTCAGGATATGTTGGTAGACCAGCGCGGCGTTGACCACGCCGGGCATGAGCTGGATCTCGGCCAGCGTGCGGGTGATGGTCCGGTCGTCGGGCGCCTCCATCACCACCACGGCCTTGCCGCTGGCGGCATCTTCGGTGCCGATCGTGACGCCGGGCAGCGCGCGCAGCGCCGCCAGCAGATCGCCGGTCTGCGCCGGGTCGCAGCGCAGCGCGAAGCTGGCGATATGTAACTCATCGGTCATGCGCTGGCCTCAAGCTGGCGGCCGTCCTGCAGGCCAAGCGCCTGCGTCGGGCAAGGGGGAAGGCAGGCGCCGCAGCCGGTACAGGCCTCGGCGTCAATTCGAATGGCCCCGGCGGGGCGCACCGAGAGGTCGAAACGCAGCGCCTCGGTGGGGCAGGCATCGGTGCAAAGCCGGCAACTGATGCCCGCCTTGAGCAGGCAGGAGCCGGACAGGGCCACCGTCACCGGCCAAGGCGCGGCCAGATCGGCCAGAAACACGCCCTCGTCGCAAGCATCGGCGCAGGCGTGGCAGAAGGTGCATTCCCCCTGCCCCGGCACCAGCCGCGGCAGTCCGCCCGGACCCGCGGCCAGCAGCCCGGCCGCGCAGGCCTTGATGCAGGCACCGCAGCCGGTGCAGCGGGCGCTGACGCTGGCCTCATCCGTCCACGGCGGACGGAATTGTGGCGCCGGCCTTGGGCGCAAACCGGCCAGGAAGCCGCGGCGGCCCGGCTGGAATTCGATCGCGCCGCTCATCCGGGCGGTCCGAAGAACATCTGCCAGATCCAGATCGACAGACCCAGCGAGCCGACGCCGGCAACCGCCAGGATCGGCGCCAGAAAGACGGCAAGGAACAGGAAGATGTTGCGCTCCTCGCGGGCGGTCGGCGGCGGGGTGGGGATGGTATCGTTCTGAGCCATGGGCAGATCCTTCATCGGCAGGGATCGGGGGCGAAACCCGCGATACCGCCTGTATGACAGGGAGAGACAGTCAGCGATCCTGCGATCAGGAGAGGGGCCGGGCCAGCAGGCCACGGTACGCGCCGACACGCGGCAGCAAGGCCGCCGGTCCGGGCCATCAGGGGGGGTGCAGCATGGTTCTCTCCTGTCTCGCGCGGCTCTTGGATAGCGCCGGGGCGGGCACCGGTCTTTGATACAGGTCAATGTCGGCAAACGAATCAGCACATCTCGCCGCGCCGGCCAGGTGCGTGGCGGGACGCCACTATGGAAAGGCGCAGCATGGGCCAGCGGCACGGCCGATATATTGAAAAGCCCGCCCCAGACCGTGCGGGGCGGGCCATTGCAGCCAAGGCGGGACAGGACGATTAGCTGTGACGCCGGGAAATGCGTCGCGCCAAACAACCCCTTTCCCCTTCTAGTGCAACCCGAATTCCGCCATCAGCACAGGCCGCAAGGCCACGAACCCAGTGCAGCGTCAGTCCTTGGGCCGGGGCCGATCGACATCGATCAGGCGGGGACCGGGACTTTCTCCTTTGGCGCGACCGGCAGGCGACCGGCACGGAAGATCGCCTCCTCCGGACCGTGCGGCACAAGGATCGGCATGGCGCGACCCTCGCGCCAGATGCGGGCGGTCTCCGCCAGCCTGGTCAGGCGCTGATGAAGTCGCGGACGAACGGGGTCGCCGGGCGGGCGCGGATATCGGCCGGTTTGCCGATCTGTTCGATCCTGCCCCCCGACCGCGAGCCCGACATCACCACAACCAGATCGGCCAGCTCCATCGCCTCCTCCTGGTCGTGGGTGACGAAGACCGTGGTCAACCCCGTCTCGTCATGGATGTCGCGCAAGCCCTGCCGGAGATCCTTGCGGACCTTGGCATCAAGCGCGCCGAAGGGTTCGTCAAGCAAGAGCATCCGCGGTTCGATGGCAAGCGCACGGGCCAGCGCGACCCGCTGCCGCTGCCCTCCGGAAAGCTGGCTTGGATAGCGCGCGCCGATGTCGGGCAACTGGATCAGGTCGAGCAATTTCGTCACCCGCCGGGCAATCTCGGCCCTGGGCGGGCGCGTGGCGCGGGGACGGGTCTTCAGGCCATAGGCGATGTTGTCAAACACCGTCATGTGCCGGAACAGCGCATAGGACTGGAACACAAACCCCGCCCGGCGGTCCTGCACCGCAAGCCCGGTCGCGTCGGCGCCGTCGAACAGGATCCGGCCCGAGGTGGGAAACTCCAGGCCCCCCAGAATGCGCAAGAGCGTGGTCTTGCCTGACCCGGAGGGGCCAAGCAGCGCCACCAGCGCACCCGACGGGATCGCCAGCGACACCGGCGTCAGCGCCGCGGTGGGTCCGAAAGCCTTGGAGATTTCGTCGATTTCGATGTGCATGGGCGCCTCCTAATGGCGATGCGTGGCAGAAAGCTGATCGGCGTGGCGGATTTCCAGCGCGGTTTTCAGCAGAAGCGTGACAAGGGCGAGCAGGGTGAGCACCGCGGCCAGCGAAAACGCCGCGACCGAGAGGTATTCGTTGTAAAGCATCTCGATGGTGATCGGCATGGTCGCGGTCTGGCCACGGATCTTGCCCGACACCACCGCAACCGCGCCGAACTCGCCCATGGCGCGGGCGTTGCACAGAAGGACACCGTAAAGCAGCGCCCAGCGGATGTTCGGCAGCGTGACAGTCCGGAAGGTCCGCCAGCCGCTTGCGCCAAGGGTCAGCGCCGCCTCTTCCTCTGCCCTGCCCTGCTCGATCATCACCGGGATCAACTCGCGGGCGACGAAGGGAAAGGTCACGAACATCGTCGCCAGAACGATCCCCGGCAGGGCAAAGACAATGGGATGGCCGCTGGCGACCAGCCAGCCGCCGACCAGCGAATTGGTGCCGAACATCAGGACGATGCACAGCCCCGCCACCACGGGCGAGACCGAGAACGGCAGGTCGATCAGGGTGATGAGGACCGCCTTGCCGCGGAAATCGAACTTGGTGATGAACCAGGCGGCGGCGATGCCGAAGGCTGCGTTCAGCGGCACCGAGATACCCGCGATCAGAAGCGTCAGCCGGATCGCCGACTGCGCGTCACGGTTGCCCAGCGCGGTGACAGCGGCCAGCCAGCCCTGGGCCAGCGCCTCGGCAAAGACCACGAGCAACGGCGCGGCGACAAGGGTCGCCAACCCGGCGACGGCCAGACCGATCAGCAGGCGGCGGACCGCGGCGGGTTCCTCGGTGGCGGCGGCAAACCGGATGTCAGACATAGCCAATCCTCCGGCGGCTCCAGACCTGAATGAGGTTGATCAGCAGAAGCATCGCAAAACTGATAAGAAGCATGGAAATTCCAATGGCGGCGGCGGCATCATAGTTGAATTCCTCCAACTGGATGACGATCAGCAAGGGCGCGATTTCCGTCACCAGCGGGATGTTCCCGGCGATGAAGATGACGGAGCCGTATTCGCCCACGGCGCGGGCCAGCGACAGGGCAAAGCCGGTCAGGGCCGCCGGGGCGAGCATCGGCAGGATCACATGGCGCAAGGTATGCACGCGCGACGCGCCAAGCGTGGCCGAGGCCTCTTCGACCTCGCGGTCGATCTCCTCGATCACCGGCTGCACGGTGCGGGTGACAAAGGGCAGCCCGACAAAGACCAGCGCAAGGAAAATGCCCGACTGGGTGTAGGCGATCTTCCAGCCGATCTCTTTCGCCAGCGCGCCGAACATGCCGTTCGGGGCGTAGATCGTGGTCAGGGCGATGCCGGCCACTGCCGTCGGCAGGGCAAAGGGCAGATCGACGGCGGCATCAAGGATCCGCCGCCCCGGGAAGCGGTAGCGCACCAGAACCCAGGCCAGAAGCAGGCCGAACACCAGATTGAACAGCGCCGCGATGAGCGACAGCCGGAAGGACAGGAACAGCGCCGCCCAGACCCGCTCGCGGTTCACGGTTTCCCAGATGCCGGACAGGCCGAAAGTGGCGCCCTTCCACAGAAGGGCGCCGATGGGAAGCAGGACGACGAGCGACAGCATCGTCAGGGTGATCCCCATGCTGAGACCAAGGCCGGGCATGGGGGATTTGTGGATCAGCGGTCGTCGCGTCATTTCGGCACATAGATCTGGTCAAAGATCCCGCCGTCGCCGAAATGCTCCGGCTGCACCTTGGCCCAGCCGCCGAAATGGGCGATGTCCACCAGCTCAAGCTGCGGGAAGCGCGCCACGTCCTCGGGATCGGCCGCCGAGGCATCCCAGGCCCGGTAGAAATGCTTGAAGGCCAGCGCCTGCCCTTCGGGCGAGTACAGGAAGTTCAGATACCCTTCCGCCAGCTTGCGCTGATCGTCGGTCCTGATGTTGGCCTCGACCAGCGCGACCGGGGGTTCGGCCAGCACCGAAACCGACGGCACCACGATGTCGAACTGATCCTCGCCCAGTTCCTTCAGCGCCAGATAGGCTTCGTTTTCCCAGGCCAGCAGCACATCGCCGATGCCGCGTTGCGCAAAGGTGGTGGTCGCCCCCCGCGCGCCGCTGTCGAGAACCGGCACGTTGCCGTAAAGCTTGCCGACGAACGCCTTCGGCTCCTGCCCGTTCTTTTCAGCCCAGGCCCAGGCGGCAAGGTAATTCCACCGCGCGCCGCCACTGGTTTTCGGGTTCGGAGTAATGACCTCCACCCCCTCTGCCACCAGATCGCCCCAGTCCTTCAGCCCCTTCGGGTTGCCCTCGCGCACCAGAAACACGATGGTCGAGGTATAGGGCGACGCGTTGTGCGGCAGCTTCGCCTGCCAGTCGGCCGGCAGCTTGCCCGCCGCCGCGATCTTGTCGATGTCGCTGGCCAGCGCCAGCGTCACCACCTGCGCCTCCAGCCCGTCGATCACGGCGCGGGCCTGCGCGCCAGAGCCGCCGTGGCTGGCCTCAAGGGTTGGCGCCGGATTGCCCGCCGCCTCCCAGGCTTTCGCAAAGACTTCGTTCACCTCGCGGTAAAGCTCGCGGGTCGGGTCATAGCTGACGTTCAGCAGCGTTTCCGACCGTGCTTCCTGCACGAAACCGATCCCGAGATAGGCCGCCGAAATCCCGGCAAGCAGATAGCGCCCCAGACGGCTGCGCAGCACTGGCCAGCCCGTCAGCCGGGCCTCACCGGTCGAGATCGTGACTCGCCCGTCGGGATGGTCCTGCAGTTTGACACCTTGCGCCGAGACAGTGCCGGCCAGCGAGATGGTGGTAATCATGGCGTGTTCCTTTTCAAGTTCGTCCGGGTCGCGGCGTGCATGCGACGGGAAAGGGCGATAGATGGGGGCATGGGACAGGCTTGCAGCACTCATTTGCGCCTCCCGGTTTCAAGGTCGCTGACCCGCACCTCCCAGAGCGCCGGATCGCGGCCCTCCAGCAGATCGGCCACGGCAGCCTCCGGGTCACGGGTAAAGACGATCAGCGCCGCGCCGTTGATGCGGTGGACCGAGCCGGTGCGGCGATCAAACAGCTGCACGGCGCAGGTGCGGCGCAGGCTCATCGTCGGCCCCATCATGGGCGCGACGGCTTGCCCGGGGTTGTGAAATGTCGATGCGGTCTGTGCGATCATGTCGATCTCCTCTGTGGCTCGGAGTGGCGGTTGCCAGCCGATACCAAAATAACGACACGGGAAGTCGAGTATTTCAACGGAATATTCACGCTAAAGTTTGTCGTGATTAGAGAAGAAAATTCTCCGCGCCGACCAAGGCGCATGGCCCCTGAAGTCTGCGAATAAACTGTTCCATTACAAAGCCTTGCGACAGACATTCAGTGCGCTGGCCAGTTTTCCGCCAGACCGGAGCGCCGCCTTTCAGCCAAAGCCCGCGATTCGCCCCTGCCCCAGTCGGGCCGGATTGCCCTTGTTTCAAGCCACGGGGAGATGCCGGGAAGATGTCCCAAGGTCGCGCCGCAAATAAACACGACAAACACTATAGACATTTGGTATTTTCAAGGCATGCTGAAAGAGAAGCCCCGGATCGCCGTCGCCCTGGAGAAGAGAACATGGACGCCCTTGACCTGATCGACCGCAAGATCGTGGCGGAACTGATGCGCGATGCCACGCTGCCGATTGCGCAGGTCGCCGACAAGGTGGGGCTGTCGCAAACTCCGTGCTGGAAGCGCATCCAGAAGCTGGAGGCAACCGGCGTGCTGACCGGCCGGGTGTCGCTGGCCGACCCGGGCAAGCTGGGATTTGGCCTGACTGTCTTTGTCGGCATCGAGGCTGCCGACCATTCGGCGGACTGGCGCGAGGCTTTTGCCAAGGCCACCAGAGAGTTGCCGCAGATCATGGAGGTCTACCGGATGGCAGGCGAGATGGACTATCTCCTGCGCGTCGCGGTGCCGGACATGGCGGCCTTCGATCTGCTCTACAAGCGGCTGACCGATGCCGTGCCGATCAAGAACGTCACCAGCCATTTCGCGATGGAACGGATGAAGTTCACCACTGCCTATCCGGTCGACACCCTGTCACGCTAGGGTCGAAGACCCCTGCCCCCCGGCCCGCTGATGACAGTGCCGTTCAGATCGCTCTGGCGGTAAGGCCGCGGCGGGGAGGACTTGCGCTTTGTCCTGATCGCCGATGCCGAGGTGCCGGGCAATCCCGCCGTCGGGTTCCGCGATGCCCTTGTCCGGCACTGGCACCGGGGCGGCATGGTCGGGGCCTGGGGCGGTGGCTGTGTGGCGCTGGTGGAGGCCGGAATGCTGGCCCATCGGCCCGACTTCGTCCCTGCCGGGCAGTCTTTCCGTGATGACGGTCGGGTTCTGACTTCGATCGGCAAGGCCATGGTCTCGGACTTGGTGCGGCACCTCATCCGGCTCCGATGCGGGCAGCAGGTCATGATCGGCGCAATGGACCACTGCCTGATCCGCCGCACGCCGGACGACGGCCGGGCTGGCTTTGGACACCCGGCCGCCCGCCCGGCTCCGATCGCCCCCCGCATTGCAACGCTCGACCGCTGGATCGAGGACAACATCTCACGCCGGTTCAAGGCCTGCGATCTGGCGCCGACGGTGGGTCTGTCTGTCCGTCAGCTGGAGCGGCTGTTCCTGCGCCATCTTGACCGTACCCCAGCCGAGCATCTGGAACACAAGCGGTTGTCGCTTGCGCTGACGCTGATGCGGCAGACCAATCTCGGGGTCGACGGAATAGCGCGCTCGACCGGGCACCGCTGCCTTGCAACCTTCCGCAGGAAGTTCAGACGCAAGTTCGGCACCTCGCCCGTCCTGACATGACGTCCGGCGCCCTTGCGCCGGACAGGTGGCCGGATCCTGCGCGCCGGGACGGCGTGGTGGATCAGCTCGGCGACTGCTCACGCCGTCGCATAGCGATCTGCCAGCGCCCGAACCTTCTGCGCCGACACGGCCAGCGCTTCGGCAGAAATCCTGCCGTTCCTTGCGGCGGCGGCAATCGCTGCGGCAACCTGATCGAGCTGGTCGTCAATATCGGCCAACAGCAGAAGATCGCACCCCGCGCTCAAGGCGTCGACGGCGACCTCTGCCACAGTTGAACCTTGCAGCGTCGCCGCCGAGTCCAGATCGTCGGCCATGATGACACCGGCAAAGCCCATCCGCTGGCGCAACAAGGCGATGACCGTGCCCGAGCGCAAGGCGGCTTTCGAAGCATCCAGCGCCGAGACGATTGCGGGCCCGACCATGACCAGCTCGGCGCCGGCCCGAATGGGGGCCTCAAATGCGATGAGCCCGGCCTCAACGTCTTGCAAAGCCAACGGATTGACCGTTTCCGCATCCGTCGCGGGATCGCCGGTCGTCGCACCGAAACCGGGGAAATGCTTGACCGTTGCGGCAACCCCTGCGCGCTGGACCCCGCGCACATAGGCTGCTGACTGGCGACCGATCACTTCGGCGTTCGTTGACCATGTGCGCCCGTTCAGCCAGGGGTTCTGCCCGATCAGGACGTCCACGATGGGCGCGAGAAAGCCGTTGACGCCCATGCCCGCGGCAACTTCGGCGATGCGCTGCGCCGTCCTTTCGATCTGCTCTTCCGCTACCTCGCCCAGCATGGCCCGGTCTGGGAATTGCGGCACGAGGTCATGAAGGCGACAGATGCCCCCCATCTCCTGATCCACAAAGCTCAGCAATCTCCCGGAGCGCGCCTTGGCCGTGGCTGTGACCTTGCGGAAGGTGTCGGGCGTCTCCGCGGCGATGCGGTCGGCGCTCATCCGCCGGGCAACATATTCGGCTCGGCTTTCACCAAGCAGGATTGAAACCCCGCCCCTGTCCAGACAGCGCAGCGTTGCGTCACTGAGCGTTGTGCCGTCAAACGCCGGCAGCAAAACGGCATGGGCATCTTGTTCGATCGAGGTGGTCAAAATCGTATCGCCTTCTCTTGGGTCCGAAGGCCCGCGCCTTCTGTTGTCTTGCGGATCATTCAGGCCGCATCTTTCAGGAAGCGCTTGACGGACTCCGCGGCACGCAGCACCAGGGCCGCCACTGTCAGCGCCGGATTGACTGCAGCGGACGTGGGCAGGACAGAGGCATCCGCAATCCACATGTTCCGGATCTGATGCGCCCGCAATTCCGGATTGACCACCGACCGCGCCGGGTCATCGCCCAGCCGCGCCGTGCCGCATTGGTGCGAGGTGGTCTTGCGGCCGAAGGTATGGACCAGCACGATGGGAAATCCGGCGCGCTTCATCACCGCCTTGGTGCGGGCGATCAAGGCCTGATGCGCGGCCATGTTGCTGCGCTGCCAGTGCATGACGATCTGGCCGTCCTGCACCATCACCCGGCTTTCCGGGTTGGGCAGGTCTTCGCTTTGCAGAAACCAGCCAAAGGCATAGCCCGCCACCAGCCGCGCAAGGGGCATCGGCAGCAGCGGCATGTTGGCCTTCAGGATCGGCGCGGTGATGCGGCCCAGCCCCTGCACATTGCCCAAGGGTCGGCCAGTTTCGGGGTCGGCATCGTAGAAGTCATTGAAGCTGATGGTCTTTTGATAGACCGAGGTGTTGCGCAGCCGGGGGTCGATGGTCAGCATGGCGGACGAGTTGTGGTTCATGAAGTTCCGCCCGACCTGATCGGAGCCATTGGCCAGCCCGGCCGGATGCGCGGCATTGGCCGAGCGCAGCAGAAGCGCCGCCGACTGGATCGCCCCGGCCGCCACCGCAAAGGCGCGCGCCGTCAACCGCTCTTCGCGCCCCCCCGCCCGGACAATCGCCGCAACCACCCTGTGCCCGCTGGCGTCGGTTTCCAGACGCAGCACCTCGGCCCCGGTCCGCAGCCGGACGTTCGGGTGCGCCAGCGCCTCGGTCAGCGGGCCGGATTCGGCGTCGATCTTGCCCTTGCCGGTGTTCGGGAAGGCGTCCCAGCCGGTCTTGCCCTCGGCCAGCCAGCTGTCGATGTCGATGGCCAAAGGCAGCGAGGACGGGTGCGCCCCGGCCTTCGCCAACCGCGCGCGGACCTTTTGCATCACCGGCTCGTCCGGCACCGGGGGAAAGCCGTAAGCGGTGGAATGGGGCGGTTCGGTCGGATCCTCGCCGGCAGTGCCGCGCACCTTGTAAAGCGCCTCGGCGCGGCCATACCACGGCTCCAGCTCGGCATAACTCATCGGCCAGCCCGGAGAGGCGCCTTGCAGATGTGCGCGGGGCTGAAAGTCGGTCTCGCGGTAGCGATACATCACCGCGCCGAAGAATTTCGAGTTGCCGCCCACCACATAGTAATTGCCCGCCACAAAGGGCGTGCCGTCCGATCCCATCCATGTCTCGGTCGGCGCATAATGGCCGCGGCGGAAGATCGCCACATCGTCGCGCGCCTCGGGCGCAGGGAGCAGGCGCTCGCCCTTCTCAAGGATCAGGATCTTCTGACCCGACGGCGCAAGGGCGGCGGCCAAGGTCGCCCCGCCGATGCCCGAGCCGATGATGATGAGATCTGCGTCCATGGCGGCAACCTCAGTCCAGCCGGGTTTCAGTGGCCGCATCAAAGATCACGACCTTGTCCTCCTTGACGGCCAAGGCCAGCCTGTCCCCCGCGGCGGCCGCGAAGGGTTCCAGCCGGGCAATCACCTCGGTGCCGCCCATGGTGAAGACGGCCAGCGTATCGGGGCCGGTCGGCTCCACCACGTCGATCTGCACGGCCAGCCCAGCGCCCGCGGTCAGCGAGAAATGTTCCGGCCGGATGCCCAGCAGCACCTTTTGGCCATGATAGCCTTTCAAGGCCGCCGCCGACAGCGCAATGCCGGCAATCCGCGCCTCGCCCGAGGGCAGCGAAACCGCCGCTTCGGCCCGGCCATCGGCGCCGACATGCAGCGTGGCCGGAATGATGTTCATCGCCGGAGAGCCGACAAACCGCGCGACATAGGTGTTGGCGGGGCGGTCATAGACCTCTTGCGGCGGGCCGAAATGCTGCACGATACCGTCCTTCATCACCGCGATGCGGGTGGCCAGCGTCATCGCCTCGATCTGGTCATGGGTGACATAGACGATCGTGGTGCCAAGCCGCTGGTGCAGGCGCTTGATCTCGGTGCGCATGTCGACGCGCAACTTGGCGTCAAGGTTCGACAGCGGTTCGTCGAACAGAAACAACTTTGGCTCGCGCACCACCGCGCGGCCCATGGCGACGCGCTGGCGCTGGCCGCCCGAAAGCTGGCTGGGGCGGCGGTCCAGGAGATGCCCCATCTGCAGCATGTCGGCCGCCGCCTGCGTTGCCTTCGCCCGCTCGGCCGCCGGCACGCCGCGGATCTTCATGCCGAACTCGATGTTCTGGCGCACCGTCATCGTGGGGTAAAGCGCGTAGGACTGGAACACCATGGCGATGTCGCGGTCCTTGGGCGACAGGTCATTGACCACCTCGCCCGCGATGCGGATCTCGCCCGCGGTTATGTCCTCCAGCCCCGCGATCATGTTCAAAAGCGTGGACTTGCCGCAGCCCGACGGCCCGAGCAGCACCAGAAAATCCCCGTCGCCGACCGAGATGCTGACCTCTTTCAGCACATCCATCTGGCCATAGGATTTCTTCACGCGGTCGATTTCAAGCGTTGCCATGGGATCAGCCTTTCACAGCGCCCGCCGTCAGCCCGCGCACGAAATAGCGGCCCGCGACGACATAGACGACAAGGGTGGGGATTGCGGCGATCATGGCCGAGGCCATGTCGACGTTATACTGTTTGCGGCCCATCGTGACGTTGACGATGTTGTTCAGGGCCACGGTGACGGGTGAACTTTCCCCGGCGGTGAACGAGACGCCGAACAGGAAATCGTTCCAGATCTGGGTGAACTGCCAGATGCAGCTGACCACGATGATCGGCAGCGCGGCGGGCAGCATGATGGAAAAGAAGATGCGGAAGAAGCCCGCGCCGTCGATCTGCGCCGCCTTGGTCAGCTCATCGGGAATGGTGATGAAGTAGTTGCGGAAGAACAGTGTGGTAAAGGCGATGCCATAGACCGTATGCACCAGCACCAGCCCCGGAATGCTGCCGGCCAGCCCCAGCCGGCCCAGAACCTGCGCCATCGGCAGCAGCACGGCCTGAAACGGCAGGAAGCAGCCGAACAAGAGCATCCCGAACACGATGTTCGATCCACGGAACCGCCATTTCGTCAGCACATAGCCGTTGATCGCGCCGATCCCCGAGGACAGGATCACCGCCGGAATGACCATCATGAGCGAGTTGACGAAATAGGGCTGGAGGCCTTCGCATTTGGTGCCGATGCAGGCGGTGGACCAGGCCTTGCCCCAGGCCTCGAAGGTGACAGCCTGCGGCATGCCGATGAAGGAGCCGGAATAGATTTCATCCAGCGATTTCAGTGAGGTGACGATCATCACCCAGAGCGGCATCAGATAGAACGCCGCCAGCGCGATCAGCGCGCCATAGATGAAGGCCCGGCCGATCAGCCGTGCGCGGCGGGCAGAGCGGCGATCAGTGGCCATTCCGGTCCTCCTTCAGTTCGGAATACAGGTAAGGGACGATGATGGCGGCGACGGTCATCAGCATCATCATGGCGCTCGCCGCGCCCACGCCCATCTGGTTGCGCAGGAAGGTGGCCGAGAACATGAAGGTCGAGGGCATCTCGGTGGCCGACCCCGGCCCGGCATTGGTCAGCGCCAGCACCAGATCAAAACTTTTGATCGAGATGTAGGACAAAAGCACGATCACCGACAGGAAGGCCGGACGCAGCATCGGCACGATGATGGCGAGGTAGATGCGTGTCAGACCCGCGCCTTCGATCTGGGCGGCCTTGATGATGGAATTGTCGATGCCGCGCAGCCCGGCCAGAAAGATCGCCATGGCAAAGCCGGTCGATTGCCAGACGGCGGCGATGACGACGCAGTAGATTGCCACCTCGGGCCTTGTGATCCAGTCGAAGGTGAAGCTGGTCCAGCCCAGATCGTTCACCACCTTCTGCACGCCCAGCGTCGGGTTCATGATCCATTTCCAGGCGGTGCCGGTCACGATGAACGACAGCGCCATGGGGTAAAGATAGATCGCCCGCAACACGCCCTCGGCGCGGATCTTCTGGTCCAGCAGGATCGCCATGAAGAGCCCGATGGCGATGGTGACGGCCAGAAACAGCGCGGTGAACAGAAACAGGTTTTCCACCGCCGTGATCCAGCGCGGGGTGGACCACAGGCGGACATACTGATCCAGCCCGACGAAATCGAAGCGCGGCATCATCTTGGACGAGCTGAACGAGATCGCCGCCGTCCAGACGATGAACAGATAGACGCCGACGCTCACCGCCAGAATGCTGGGCGACAGCACCAGTTTCGGCAGCAGCGCCGCCAGCCGGTCCTTGAAGGTCAGGGGTCTTCGCATGGCAGCGTCCTTTTCGGTCTTTCGGCGGGAAGGGAAATCGGCCTGCCGGGCACCCCGGCAGACCGTTTGGTGCCTTGGCTCAGCGCGCGTTGTTGATGCCGTCGACCAGCATCTGGACAGCCTCTTGCGAGGTCATCTCGGTCACGAAGAACTGGCCGACCACGTCGAAGAACACGCCGGCAAACTGCGGCTGGGCCGCAAAGCCTTCGGTCAGGCCGCCCACCATGGTTCCGGCGGCCACGGCGGCCTCGCGGTCGGCAAAGCTGCGCTTGGCGCAATCGTCGAAGTCATCCACCGGAACATCGGTGCGGGCCGGGATCGAACCCTTGATCAGGTTGAAGTTCTTCTGGTTCTCGGCATCCATCACAGTCTCGACCCAGGCATCCTGCCCGGCGGTGATGGCGGGATCTTCGTTGCCGAAGGTGCCGAACGAGTCGATCACAAACTTGAAGTTCGGCGTCGCGGCCGGGGTCGGGAAGCACAGGAAGTCGACGCCGGGCTTCATGCCCTTGGCCAGAAACTCGCCCTTGGCCCAGTCGCCCATGATCTGCATCGCCGCCTCGCCCGAAGCAACCATGCCGGTGGCGACCGCCCAGTCACGCCCGGTATAGCCCGCATCCACCAGACCGCGCACTTCGCCCAAGGTATCGAAAGCCTTTAGCATTTCCGGGCCCGACAACGCGGCTTCGTCAAGGTCGATCACCGCCTTGCGATAGAAATCGGTGCCGTTCTGGTCGGTCAGGATCGCCTCGAACACCTCCAGGATCTGCCAGCTCTGATCCGACAGCGCAATCGGAGTGACGCCGGCCTCTTTCAGCGTCTTGCCGGCGGCAATCAGCTCGTCCCAGCTTTTCGGCTCGGTGATGCCGTGCGCGTCGAACACCGCCTTGTTGGCCCAGACCCAGTTCTGCCGGTGCATGTTGATCGGCACCGCGAAATAGTCGTCGCCCGCCTTGACGAAGGGCAGGATCGCCGGGGCAATCGCGGCCTCCCAGCCGTTCTTGGCGTAGGGTTCGTTCAGCGAACGCAGCGCGCCCTCATTGGCCCACTCCACCCCCTCATAGCCCAGAAGCTGCATGGTTGCGGGCGGGTTGCCGGCCGCCATGCGGGTGCGCAGCGCCTGCGTCGCGTTGGCGCCCGACAGACCGCCGACAGCGCTGTCTTCCCAGGTGAAGCCCTTGGCGCCAAGGCTGTCGGTCAGCACTTTCAGCGCGCCGACCTCGCTTTCGGACACCCAGTGATGGATGCCTTCCACCTTGCCCTCGGCATGGGCCGTGGAAGCCAGCGGCAGCACCAGTGCTGTCGCCATCAGGAATTTCGTGACTTTCGACATGTCGTCTCCTCTCTGTGATGGAATTTGCCCGCCGGCTGATGATCTCTTGTCGGGCGGTTGGGGGTCAGAGCGCCTCGGCGGGCTGACCGTAGGGAACGTTGCGCCCGCCATAGCGGCGCACGCGGAGGTTCGATTGCTCGGCATGGCCGACAAAACCCTCCATGTGGCACAGCCGCGAGCCGATGGCGCCGATCATGGCGGCGGCCTCGTCGGTCAGGATGCGCTGATAGGTGCAGGTTTTCAGGAACTTGCCGACCCAGAGCCCGCCCGAATAGCGGGCCGAGGTCAGGGTGGGCAGCGTGTGGTTGGTGCCGATCACCTTGTCACCGAAGGACACATTGGTGCGCTGGCCAAGGAACAACGCGCCATAGTTCTTCATGTTGGTCAGGAAATAATCCGGGTCCGCGGTCATCACCTGCACATGTTCCGACGCCACCCGGTCAGCTTCGGAAACCATTTCCTCCAGCGTGTCGCACAGGATGATCTCGCCAAAGTCGCGCCAGGCCTTGCCGGCGATTTCCGCGGTGGGCAGGATTTGCAGGATGCGGTCGATCTCGCGCAGCGTGTCGCGGGCCAGCGCCTCGGAGTTGGTGATCAAGACCGCGGGCGAGTTGGCGCCATGTTCGGCCTGCCCCAGAAGATCGGTCGCCACCACCTCGCCGTCGGAGGTGTCGTCGGCGATCACCAGCGTTTCCGTCGGGCCGGCAAAAAGGTCGATCCCGACACGCCCGAACATCAGCCGCTTGGCTTCGGCGACATAGGCGTTGCCGGGGCCGGCGAGCATGTCGACGGGCCGGATGGTTTCGGTGCCGTGGCCCATCGCGGCAATCGCCTGCACGCCGCCCAAGACATAGATCTCGTCCGCCCCGGCCAGCGCCTGCGCCGCCACGATCTTGGGGGCAATCTGGCCCTTGAACGGCGGGGCGCAGGTGATGACGCGGTCGCAGCCGGCGACTTTGGCGGTCAGCACCGTCATATGGGCCGAGGCCAGCAGCGGATATTTCCCGCCCGGCACATAGCAGCCGACATTGGCGATCGGAATGTTCTTGTGGCCCAGCACCACGCCCGGCAAGGTTTCGACCTCCAGATCCAGCATGGTGTCGCGCTGCGCCTTGGCAAAGTTGCGCACCTGATCCTGCGCGAAGTCGAGATCCTTGCGTTCCTGCTTGGTCAGCCCGTCAATGCAGGCGCGGATTTCCGCCTCGGTCAGCCGATAGCTGTCACGGTCCAGCCCGTCGAACTTGACCGACAGGCGGCGCACGGCGGTATCGCCGTTTTCCTCCACATCGCGCAGCAGGTCCTGCACGGTCCGGGTAACGGCGGGGTCCGAGGTGACGCCCTGCGTCAGACGCGCGGATTTGAGGTAGCGGATCATGGCAAACCTTTCACATGCGGCCGCTTGGGCCGTCTTGTGGGATCAGGGGAAACTGTGGCCCGCCGGGGAGGGCGGCGGGCCTGCCGGGGTCAGAGATGCTGCTCTTTGGCGCGCATCTCGGCGTAGCCGGCCTGTTCTTTCTCGTAATAGGCGGGCGAGGGGAAATCCCACCAGCCGGTGGCAAAGGGGCCGGCCGCATCGCGCGACACGATCACCTCGACCAGCGCAGGCCCGCCGCACTCCAGCGCGGCTTTCAGGCTGCGCTCCAGATCTTCGTCCTTTTCCACCTTCCAAGCTTCCAGGCCAAAGGCGCGGGCGGTTGCCGTCAGGTCGGCCGAATAGGGCTGGCCGTTGCCGGCGTGGTGGTTGAACTCCGAGGCGACATGCCGGCCCATGAACTTGCGCTGCCCGCCGCGGATCGACATGTAGCCCTGGTTGTTCAGCACCAGAAACACCACGTTGATGCCGTTCATCACCGCACAGCCCATTTCCGGCAGGCTCATCATGAAATCACCGTCGCCGACGATGGCCACCACCTGCTTGTCCGGGCAGGCGAGTTTCGCCCCCATCGCCGCCGGCACCGCCCAGCCCATCGGCGAGAACGAGCCCGAGGTCAGATGCGTGCGCGGCTCGTAGATCGGGAAGCTTTGCTTCACCGAGCCTTGGGTATTGCCCGAGCCGACCACCACGATGCCGTCGCGGTCCAGCACCTTGCGCAGCGCCATCAGCGGGCGCTGCGAGGTGAAGGGCGTCTCGCGGCTTTCCTCGCGCGGGCCAACCTGCGCGCGCCAGTCCGCCTTGGCCTTGGCGACATCGGCAAGGAAGGTCTCGCGCTTTGACAGGGCCTTTTTCGAGTCGGCATCCGACAGCATGGCAAGCAGGGCTTCCAGCGCCACTTTGGCATCGGCGACGATGCCCACCTCGGTCGGATAGGTCTTGCCGATCTCGCGCGGATCAAGGTCGATGTGAATGAGCTTGCCCGGCGGGATCGAGAACGAAACCCCTTTGGCATAGGACGAGGCCGACCAGTCGGTGAAGCGGCAGCCGACTGAAATCACCACATCGGCCGAGGCGGTGATGGCGTTGCCGCAGGTGGTGCCAGTCTGGCCAACGGCACCGACAAACAGCGCGTGATCTTCCGAAATCGCGCCCTTGCCGTTCCAGGTGATCGACACCGCCGCCCCCAGCTTTTCAGCCAGCCGGGTCAGCTCTTTCGACGCATTGGCCGTAATGGCCCCGCCGCCGGCCACGATCACCGGACGTTCGGCCGCCAGCAGCACCTTGATCGCCGCCTCGATGGATTTCGGATCGGGATAGGCCACGCCCACCGGCATCCGGGTTTCCAGCGGGTGAATCGTCACCTCCTCGGCCTCGACCTGCACATCCATCGGCACCTCGACATGCACCGGGCCGGGGCGGCCGGTGAGCATTTCGTTGAAGGCGCGGTGCATGATGGTCGGCAGGGTCTTGACCGAATTCGCCGCCCAGGCGCGTTTCGTCACCTGCTCGGTGATGCGCAGGAAGGCATTGTCCTGCTGACGCTCGATTTCCTGCATCGTGCCGTGACCGTGCATGTAGGTCTGCGGCGAGCCGGAGACATAGAAGAGCGCGGTCGAGTCGGTGTAAGCGGTTGCCAGACCGATGATCGTGTTCGTCGCCCCCGGCCCGACCGAGGTGGAACAGGCCATCGGGCGGCCCGAAGCGCGCCAATAGCCGTCGGCCATGTGGACGGCGCTTTGTTCGTGCATCACCTGAATGAAGGGAATGTGCGAGTCCGGCTGCATGAAGGCATCGAACAGGGACCAGATGCCGTGGCCCGGCACCCCGGCCACATACTCCACGCCGTAATCCTTCAAGGCCCGTGCAACGACCTCACCACCCGTCAGTTTCATGTGGTTCTCCCCTCAATTCCGGGGCCGGTGCCCCCATTTGCTGCGGAAAGGTTCGCGGCAGAGGGCTTGCAAAGCAACTTCGCATGGCGCAGTTTAGTGACGCAAACTGACGCAACAAAGTGCGCGTAAAGGGGGCAGGATGCAAAGCGACGACCGGGCCGAAGCCTTTGCCGCGAACCTGCGCTACCTCTGCGACCAGCGCGGCTCGATCTCGCTGATCTGCCGGAAGATCCAGATCAACCGGCAGCAGTTCAACAAGTACCTGTCCGGCCGGCACATGCCTTCGGCCGCCAATATCCGCCTGATTGCCGATCATTTCGGCCTTAGCCCCGATGTGCTGGCCAGCCCGCATGCCGAGTTTCGCGCCCTGATCGACGGCAACTTCTTTGATGCCTTCAACCGGATGCGCGCCGCGCCGCAGGTGCAGAAATTCCTTGCCACCGTGATGTCGGCCCCCGGCGCGGTGGAACAGGCGCTGGTGGGGGTCTATGACCGCTATCAGTTCTCGTCGATCTACCCGCGCCGCATCCTGCGCGCGTCGCTCTGCGTCTATCAGGGCTCGGACCTGCTGCAACACACCTATGTCGAACACTTCCCCAGCCACGACGACCCGCAGAAGACCGCCTATACCTTCAAGTATCACGGCTTTGTCCTGCCGATCGAAAACCGCATCTTCACCGTCGATTTCGAAACCGTGCAGCGCAACGAGATGACTTTCGGCATCTATTCGACGGTGCAGCGCAACACCAAGCGGTTCATGTTCGGCATCACCTCGGGCATCGCGGCGACCATGTTCCGCCAGCCCTTCGCCACCCGAATCGCGCTGCATTACCGCCGGCCAGGCCTGTTGAAGCGCGAGGATCTGGCCGCGACCACGGCCTTGGACATGAACGACAGCTCGATCCCGCGCGAGGTGCGCGAATATCTGGGCGACACGCCGGACATGATCAAGCCGAGCTGACTTGCGTCAGGTTGCGTCAGGAAAACGCCGGGCGCGAAATGGGCAGAGGCCCCGGCGCGTGGTCTTTTGACGGCAAGCCTTCGAACCGGAGTGAAGCCATGCCGAACCACCTGCGCCCCCTCGCCTTTGCCGACGAGTTCATCCACGCCGAACTGGTGGAGGATGCCCGCGACTTTGCCGTTGACGATGCGGTTGTCGTCAACCTGTCGCCGCGCCCGATGGTGACGGGCGAGGCGCACCCGGCCATCGTTCCGGCGTGGAAATCCACCTGGCTGAAGGGCGGGGTGATCAAGTCGGCCGAACGCGCCGCGCTCATCAAGGTGAAGAAGGCCACCAACCTTGGCGGCTGCGGCTTGCGCGGCTGGGATTGGCTGGGCAACCGCATCAAGAGCTTCCCGCGCGACACGCCACTTTACATTTCGGCCTTCGACCATGTCGGCGAGGTGGTGACGGACCCGCGGGTGTTCACCAACGAACGCAGCGCACCGACCGAAGAGCAAACCTTCGACATGCGGCTGAACCTGTGGTGGTCGCCCGGTGACACCGATTGCTTTATCCACAACGAGCACCCGTTCCTTGAGGTGCATACCCAGATCCACGGTCTTGGCCGCATGCAGAAATTCCACGACCGCAGCGAGGCGACGCTTTACGAAGACGTGCCGATGGGCATCGGCTATTCGCACGATCCGTTCTGCCGCGTGACCGGGCCGAACCAGTGGACCTATCCGTGGCACCGCTACTATGCCGACACCGATTCGGTCTGGCTGGCGGTCGAATTGCACCCGCGGGCCTGATCGCCATGACCGACCGTCACAGGGGAGCCGGGGCCGTGCGGCAGGAAGCAGACGCGCTCGGCCCGGTCGCAGTTCCGTTCGACGCGCTTTATGGCGCGCAAACGGCGCGGGCGATTGTGAACTTCCCGATCTCGGGCACGCGGATCGGACGGTTCCCCGGCTTGCTCTGCGCGCTGGCCCGGATCAAGATCGCCGCCGCCCGCGCCAATGCCAGACTGGGCGCGCTGCCCGCGGAAAAGGCCGCGACCATCGAAAAGGTCTGCGCCGAAATCATCGCCGGCCAGCATCACCAGCATTTCCCGGTGGACGTGTTTCAGGGCGGCGCCGGCACTTCGACCAACATGAACATGAACGAGGTGATCGCCAATCGCGGGCTGGAACTGATGGGCCATCCCTGCGGCAGCTATGCCCATCTGCACCCCAACGACGACGTCAACCGCTCGCAATCGACGAATGACGTCTATCCGACCGCCATCCGCATCGCCCTGATGAGCGACATTCCCCTGCTGATGACCAGCCTTTCGGATCTGGCCGCCGCCTTCGAGGCCAAGGGCGCAGCCTTTGCCGGCATTGCCAAACTCGGGCGGACCGAGTTGCAGGATGCCGTGCCGATGACGCTGGGCGCCGAAATGCGCGCCTATGGCACGACGCTGCGCGAGGATGTCGACCGCCTGCGGGCGACGGTCGGCATGCTGGCCGAGATCAATCTCGGCGGCACCGCGATCGGCACCGGGGTTGCCGCGCCCGAAGGCTACCGCGAGGCGGCCTTTGCCGAACTGGTCGCGCTGACCGGCCTGCCCCTGAAACCCGCCGCCGACCTGATGGAGGCAAGCTGGGACGCCGGCGTCTTCGTGCATGTCTCGGGCGTTCTGAAGCGGGTGGCGACGAAACTGTCCAAGATCGCCAATGACCTGCGGCTGCTGTCCTCCGGCCCGCGCGGAGGGCTGGGAGAAATCCGCCTGCCGCCGATGCAACCGGGCTCGTCCATCATGCCGGGCAAGGTCAATCCGGTGATCTGCGAGATGGTCAATCAGGTGGCCTTCCACGTCATCGGCGCCGATGTCACGATTTCCTTTGCCGCCGAGGCCGGGCAACTGCAACTGAACGCCTTCGAGCCGATCATGGCCTTCGAGCTGCTGCAATCCGTCGCCCTGTTGCGCAACGCCGCCGAGGTGTTCCGCCTGCGCTGCATCGACGGGATCGAGGCCGATGCCGACCGCTGCCGCCGCAATCTGGAGGCGTCGACGGCATATTTTGCCGAGCTGGTGCCGGAGATCGGCTATGAAAACGCCTCGCAGCTGGCCCGGCAAATGCTGGCAGATGGTCAAAGCTGGACGGATGTCGTGGCCGGCCTGCAACGGGGCGATGGCGCCTGATCAGGCGGTGATCTCGATCAGGTTGCCATCCGGGTCGCACAGGATCGCCTCATAGAACCCGTCCCCGGTGGAACGCGGCGCGGCCTTCAGCGCCCCATGCGGGCGCATGCGCTCGGCCAGCGCGTCCACCGCCGCTTTCGACCCGAGCGACAGGGCGACATGGGCATAACCCTGCGCTTCCGCCACAAAGGCCGGGCCGACCCAGGGGCCGCTCATCACCTCGATTTCCGCCCCGTCGCCAAAGCGCAGAAACCGGGAAAGATAGCCGGGCCGGTTGCGGCTTTGATAGAGCGGCCCTACCTCGGCCCCGAAGGCCAAGGTCCAGAAGGCGCAGAGCCGGTCGATATCCGGGGTCCACAGCGCCACATGGGCAACGCGGATGGTCATTGCTCAGCCCCCTCCCCCGGTTCCGATCAGCCCGGCCATCAACCCATGCAACTCGCGGGCCACGACAAAGCTGTTGTCCTGCTGCTGCCGGCGGCAGAACAGCTCGCAACTCCACCAGCCCTGATAGCCTGTCGATTTTACCGCATCCACCCAGTCTTGCAGCACCAGCGCCCCCTGCCCGGTCGGCACGTCTCGCAGCACGGATTCGTCCGGAATGCCGCCCGCAAAGGCCAGACTGTCACAGACATGCACGCCGTAGATCAGATCGCCCGGCAGCGCCGCCACATCTTCGGGCCGGTCGCCTGAAGCGTAGCAATGCCAGAAATCCACCGCCAGCCGCAGGTTCGGCCGGTTTGCGCGGCGGATCACCTCGACCTGAGCGGCCAGCCGGTTCAGGGGCGCCCAGGCCAGCGCCTCGAGATAGAGAAGCAGGCCATCTTCGGCGGCAATGTCGGCCAGCTCGGCCAGATTGCGGGCGGTGATCTGCACCTGCTCGTCGCGCGGCAGGCGCAACACGCCCTCGTAAAGCCCCGAGCTGCCGCCCGACGCAAAGGCCTGCACCGCCTGCACCTGCACCGGCCCGGTCAGCACCTGCACCCCCCTGGCCCCGGCGATTCCCGCCAGCCGGAACAGCGCGCGGGCGTCCTGCAACAGGGCGGCGTGATCTTCCCCCTGCCGTTCGATGTCCAACAGGAACCCCAGCCCCGGCACATCGACCGGGGCGAGCCATGCCGCCAGCTCCGCCTCGGTGATGCCGCCCTCCAGCGCCGCGCGCATCTTGGCGCCCGACACCTCCAGCCCCTGAAACCCGGTCTGGCGCATGATCTCCAGATCAATCGCCAAGGGAGCGTGGCGCGAGACCAGCCCGTGATAGATCAGTTTCTGCGCCATGGTCCGTCCTTTTACAAAGGTGTTCAACTGCCGGCCTTGATCAAGTCGGCGGCCTTTTCGCCAATCATGATGCAGACCGCGTTCGGATTGCCGGAAATCAGTTGCGGCATGACCGAGGCATCGGCCACCCGCAGCCCGTCAATCCCATGCAGCCGCAACTGCGGATCGACGACGGCCATCTCGTCGCTGCCCATCCGGCAGGTGCCCGACGGGTGCAGCGCGGCATGGGCCTCGGTCTGGCAGAACCGGCGCACCTCGGCCCGCGACATCACCCGGTCCTCGGGCAGGTGCCGCCGCGCGACAAAGCGGCGGATTGCCGGACGCTCCATCACCTCCATGGCAAAGAGGGTGGCGTCTGTCACCGCGTCGAGATCGCGCGGGTCGCCGAAGTAATTCGGCCGCACGCGCGGGAAGGCGGCCGGATCGGCGCTGGAGAGCAGAACCTCGCCGCGCGACCTTGGCCGGATCTGCCCGAGATTGACGGTGCAGCCATTGCCGCCCGGCACGCCATCGACGCCTTCCTCGATCCCCGCGCCGCAGACCAGAAAGAACTGGCAATCCGGCAGGGTCTCGCCCCGGTCGCCCCACCAGAAGGCCCCCGCCTCGATCAGGTTCGAGGTGGCGGGTCCGCTGCCGAACAGCAGATATTCGAGCCCCGCCATCGCCCGCCAGTGCAGCTTCTTGTAGCGGTCATAGCTGTGCGGGCCGTTCAGCTGATAGACCAGCGAAATCTCGATATGGTCCTGCAGGTTCTGGCCGACGCCGGGCAGGTCAAGAACGCAAGAAATGCCGTGCTGCGCCAGATGTGCCGCCGGCCCGATGCCCGACAGCATCAGAAGCTGCGGCGTCGCAATCGCCCCGGCGGACAGGATGACCTCGCGCCGGGCGCGCAGGGTTTTCAGCCGCCCGCGCCGGATGTATTCCACCCCCACTGCCCGGCCGTTCTCGATCAGCACCCGCGTCACCCGCGCCCCGCTGTGCAGGGCCAGATTGGGCCGCCCCAGCGCGGGATGAACATAGGCCACCGCCGCCGATGACCGCCGCCGCCCGCGCGCGGTGATCTGGTACAGCCCCGCCCCTGCCTGATCGCCCGAATTGAAATCGGGGTTCAGCGGCAGACCCTGTTCCTGACAGGCCAGAAGCCAGGCCCGGCTCAGCGGATGGATGCGGTCGATGTCCGAAACCTTGAGCGGACCGTCCGTGCCATGCGCAGGGCCGGCGAAACGGTTGTTGTCCTCGGCCTTGCGGAAATAGGGCAGCACATCGGCATATCCCCAGCCGGCTGCGCCCTGTGCCTCCCATGCGGCGTAATCTGCCGGGTTGCCGCGAATGTAGATCATCGCGTTGACCGAACTGCCGCCGCCCAGAACCGAGGCCTGCACCATGTCGGGGTCATCGGTGCGGCCTTGACCTGCGCCCGGCTCCCACGGGAAGCGTTTCAGGAGGCCGCCCTGCGCCGTCTTGTAATAGGCCCCGGGAATGTGAATCCACGGGCTGCGGTCACGCGGTCCTTCTTCCAGAAGCGCCACAGAGCAGGCCGGATCCTCGGACAACCTGCCGGCCAAGACGCAGCCGGTCGAGCCGCCGCCGACAATGATGTAGTCAACATCCGCCATCCGAATTCTCCCGCTGTCCATGGCAGACGTACTCAATCGCCCAAGGGCAGGGAACTTCGCGCCCGACGAAATCCTGACGCAACCTGACGCAACAGCGACCCTGCCCCGGCGCGCTTGCCTGCCGGAAGGAGAGGTCGAGGGCCGGTCCGGGAGGGCTGTCGGCGATCAAGCCGATGCCGCGCCATCGGTTCGGGCCCGATGCCGCGGTGAACCGGGTTCACGTCGCAGGCGACCTCACGGATGCGCCGACACCAAGGCCGAACGGCACCCTGTCGCGCCGGCAAGGGAGCTCAAGTCAGGGAGCGCCGTTCGGACGACCATACTTCGCCATGATCCTTTTCAGGCGCTCATGGTCGATTGCTGTCCATTTGGCCGTGCCGTCCGCGACGCCGGGGAACTTGACCATGGACATGGTTTCTGCCGCGACCAGCGCGTTCAGGATCGCCTCTTCGACCGCGTCCACGGCGGCGTTGTAGACCTGCTCGATGTAATGGTCGCCCAGCGCGCTCATGGTGTTGAACAGCGGATGCTCATCCTGAATCATGCGGGGCCAGCCAATGTCGTTGGCGGTCGAGAAGGCCAGGATGATGTCGCCCGAATAGTGTCCGCCCGGACTGCCAGTGCGGCCGATGCCGATGGCCCCGCGCTTGGCGATCCGCTTGAGCTGGTTGGGCAAAAGCGGAATGTCGGTGCCGATGATGACGATGATCGAGCCGGTCTCGTGCATGTGGCCGCGCGACAAGGGCGCATCCTCGGGCCATTCGCGGCCCACCGGCACGCCGCGCACCATCAGGTTCGGCCGGCTGCCGAAGTTGGACTGGACCAGCGCCCCGACGGTATAGGTCTTGTCGCCGAAGCCTACTCGCCGCGAGGCGGTGCCGGTGCCGCCCTTGAATTCATAGGTCATCATGCCGGTGCCGCCCCCGACATTGCCTTCGGCCACCCGGCCGCCGCTGGCGCCGTTCATCGCCGCAAGCGCATGGTCAGCCGTGATGTGCTGGCCGCAGATGTCATTGGCCAGCCCGTCATAGGTTTCGGCCACGACCGGAAGCGCCCAGCCGTGATCGCCGACGAAATGGCTGTCGTAGGTGTCGATCATCCACCGGGTTGCAGCGTGATGGACCATTCCGACCGAATGGGTATTGGTGATGCAGATCGGGCCGATGAAATAGCCGGCCTCGTTGATCCAATGGGTTCCGGTCATCTCGCCATTGCCATTCAGGTTGAAATGGCCGGCCCAGACCGGGCTGGGGGATTTGGTCTTGCCGCGGGGCAGGATGGCGGTCACGCCGGTCCGGACCGGGCCCTTGCCCGGCTCGACCGGACCATCGCCCTGAATGATCGTGGTCAGGCCGACCTCGACGCCGGGAATATCTGTCAGGGCATTGTTCGGGCCGGGGGTTCCATCGAAGGGAATGCCGAGGTCACGGGCGCGGGGCTTGGTCAACTGAATCTCCTGTCGACGAAAGGTTGCAGGGTTGCGCAGATTGTTATGGAAAACTAACATTAACACAAGTAGGATATTTTAATAACAATCATCATCATCGAATCAGGGAGTCCCAAATGAAGCCAGCCCTCACCAGAATGCTGCTCGCCTCGGCGGCCAGCCTCTTGTTCATTGCCGCACCAGCACTGGCCGACAAGATCAGGATCGGATCGCCCTATCAGACCAGCACGCTGGACCCGATGCGCTCGGCCGCCGCCGGCTCGATCGAGACCTTTGGCCAGCTTTACTCGCGCCTGCTGCGGATCGACGAGGCCGGACAGCTGGCGCCGGGCCTGGCCGAGACCTGGGAGGTCAGCGAGGACGGCAAGATCATCACCCTGACGCTGCGGGACGCCAAGTTCTCGAATGGCGAACCGATCACCGCCGAGGACGTGGTGTTCTCGCTGCTGCGGGTGCGCGACACGCCGGATTCTGCCTATCCGGCCCCGATCCAGACCCTTGATACCGCCGAAGCGGTCGATGCCAGCACCGTCAAGCTGACGCTCAAGCACGCCTTTGCGCCGTTCCTTGGCAATCTTGAAGTGTTCAACGCCGGCATCGTGTCGAAGGCGGATGTCGAGGCGCGCGGCGAAGCTGCCTTTGTCGAGAATGTCGTGACCTCGGGCCCCTACATGGTGGAGGCTTGGATTCCCAACGACCGGCTCATCATCGCTCCGAACCCGAATTACTGGCGGACAGGCTTTCCCAAGAACGAAGGCGCCGAGCTGATCGAAATTCCTGCGGCCACAACGCGCGTCTCGATGCTGCTGTCGGGCGAACTGGATGTCGTACGGGACGTGCCCTGGTCGCAGGTCGCCGAAGTGACGGCCAATCCAGGCTACGCAATGCCGATGGAGCCGTCGACCGTCGTCTATGTCGGGCTTCTGAACCATGCGCGCCCGCCCTTCGACAACATCGCCGTGCGTCAGGCCGCCGCGATGGCGCTGGACACCGCGGCCATTGCCCAGGCCGTCACCTTCGGCGCGGCCAAACCGGCCAACAGCACCATTCCCAACACGCTGAAATACTACGATCCCGATCTCAAGGTGAATGGCTTCGACCCGGCCGCCGCCAAGGCAATGATCGACTCATCGGGTTATGACGGCTCTGAGCTGACCATCCTCGTGTCGGAATCCGCAGAAAGCGAACAGCAGGCGGTGCTGATGCAGGCACTCTGGGCGCAGATCGGCCTGAAGGCCAAAATCGAGAAGGCCGATGCCGGCACCTTCTGGTCGCGGCTGACGTCGGGCGATTACGACGCCACGCCGACCTGGTATTACAATGAAACCACCGACCCCGACCTTGCGGTGCGGTGGGCGCTGTGCGGAGCCTGCGGCAACAACGCCTATTACACCTTCTATGCCAACCCCGAAGTCGACAAGCTGGTCGAACAGGGCGCCGCCGAGCTGGACGAGACCAAGCGGGCCGCGATCTATGCCGAGATGCAGCGCATCACCACCACCGAAGTTTCGCAGATCCCGATCTACTACCCGCCCTTCGCCAATGCCTACAGCACCGCGCTGCACGGCCTTGGCATGACGCCGGCCCTGCAATGGACGCTGGAAGGCGCCACGCTGGACAAGTGACGACTTTCTCCGGCGGGCCACAAGTCTGGCCCGCCGGGGTTTCTGGTTCCACAGCGGATTTGGACGAGCAACGCATGCACTATCTGACTTTCATCGGCCGCCGGCTCTTGCACATCGTGCCGGTGCTGATCGGCATCAGCCTGGTGTCCTTCCTGCTTGTCATGCTGGTTCCCGGTGATCCGGTGCGGCTGGTTCTGGGTCCGCGGGCGACGGACGACGCCGTTGCCGCCATGCGCGAGGCCTGGGGCCTGGACCGGTCGCTCCTGTCGCAATACCTGACCTATGTCGGCAATGTGGTGCAGGGCAATCTGGGCGACTCTCTCAAGTACCGGCTGCCGGTCTGGGATCTGATCGCACAATACCTGCCGCGCACCGCCTTTCTGATCGGCTATGTGCTGGCGATGACAGTGCCGGTCACGGTGCTGCTGGCCGTCACCGCCGCCCGCCGCGAGGGTGACTGGCCCGATCAGGTGATCCGCCTCCTGTCGGTTCTGGGCATGACGATCCCGGTATTCTGGCTGGCCGTCATTTTCGCCCGGCTCTTCGGCATCCAGCTCGGCTGGTTCCCGGTCAGCGGCTATGGCGAGGGGTTCCTTGGCCATCTGCACCACCTTTTCCTGCCGGCGGTTTCCACCTCGCTCTGGCTGGCGCCGGTGCTGACGCGGAACCTGCGCGGCGCGCTGGTTCAGCAGATGGACGCGGACTATGTCGCCGCCTGCCGGGCCAAGGGCCTGCCCGAGCGCCTGATCTTCCGCCGGCACATCCTGCCGAACTCTGTGCTGCCGACACTGAACCTCTTGGGCGTAATGATCGCCTTCCTGATCGGCGGCTCGGTCGTGGTGGAAATCGTCTACGCCGTGCCGGGACTGGGCGCGCTGATGATCGGCGCAGTGCTGGGCCGCGACTATTTCGTGATCCAGGGGCTGACGCTGGTCTATGCGCTGGTGACCGTGCTGGTCACGCTGGTCATCGACCTTCTGACCGCCGCCATTGACCCGAGGACTGTCGGATGACCGAGACATCTGCAATCAACCTGCCCGCCCGCGACCGGCCGCGCCTGAAGAAGGGCACGATCGAACTGGCAATCGGCGTCCTGATCGTAGGCGCATGGATCCTTGCCGCCGCTGGCGCCGGGATCGTCGCCCCCGCTGACCCCAATGCACTGGATCTTGCGGCCGTGCTGGCGCCACCCGGACCGGCGCATCTGATGGGCACCGACAATCTGGGCCGGGACATCCTGTCGCGCGTGATCCACGGCGCCCGGATCGACATCTGGATGGGCTTCATCGGCGTGCTGGCGCCGCTTTGCATCGGGGTGCTGGTGGGTCTTGTCTCGGGCTACTATGGCGGGATGACCGACACGATCCTGATGCGCCTTGTCGACATCACCGTAGCCTTTCCGTTCTTCATTCTGGTGATCGCCATTGTCGGCCTGCTGGGGCCGGGTCTGGCGAACTATTTCGTGGCGCTGGGGCTGGTGGCCTGGGTGGCCTATGCAAGGCTGGTCCGCGCCGAGGTGCTGGTGGTCAAGCGGCTGGAATTCGTGCAGGCCGCAAAGGCCCTTGGCTTTCCTGACCGGGCCATCCTGTTCCGCCATGTGCTGCCCAATGTGCTGGGTTCGATCACGATCTATGCCTGGACCGACGCGGTGATGGTGATCCTCGCCGGGGCCTCCTTGGGCTTTCTGGGTCTTGGCGCGCAGCCGCCAACGGCGGAATGGGGGGTGATGATCTCCGATGGCCAGCCCTACATCGTTCAGGCCTGGTGGATCTGCTTCTTTCCCGGCCTTGCAATGGTGACGCTGAGCCTTGGCTTCATCCTGATCAGCGACGGGCTGTCGCGCCGGTTGAGGGTTTCGCAATGAGCGTGATTTCCATTCGAAACCTTTCCGTCACCTTCCCCGGCGACGCCGGCCCGGTTCAGGCGGTGAAGGACGTGTCCTTCGACCTGGAGGAAGGCGAGATCCTTGGCATCGTCGGCGAAAGCGGGTCGGGCAAGTCGGTGACCTGCCGCGCCATGCTGGGGCTCTTGCCACGCCGCGCTACGCTGGGCGGGCGGATCCTGCACCACGGCCAGGACCTGACCCAGCCTGCGGCGATGCAGGCCGCGCGCGGACGCGATATCGCGATGATCTTCCAGAACCCGGCCTCGCATCTCGATCCGCTGATGACCATCGGCGATCAGGTGGCAGAGCCGCTGATCTTCCATTTCGGCATGAGCCGCGCCGAAGCGCGCGCCGAAGCCCTGAAGCTCTTGGACGCGGTGCAGATCCGCGACGCGGCGGGGCGGATGAGCGCCTATCCCCACCAGCTTTCGGGGGGGATGAAACAGCGCGTGCTGATCGCCACCGCGCTGGCCTGCCGCCCGAAGCTCTTGCTGGCCGACGAGCCGACGACCGCCCTCGATGTCACGGTGCAGGCCGAAATCCTTGCCCTGCTGAAAACGCTCAACCGCGAGCGGAACCTGACCATGGCGCTGGTCTCGCACGATCTGGGGGTGATCGCCGAAATCTGCCACCGCGTGATCGTCATGCGTCAGGGCGAAATCGTCGAATCCGGCAGGCTGCGCGATCTGGTCCACGCGCCCAAGCATGACTACACGCGCCTCTTGATCACCTCGCAGCCGGGCCGATTGCCGCAGATGACCGATCAAAGACCGGATAGCGCCCCGCTGATCGAACTGCGCGACCTGTCGCTGCATTTCCCGGGCAAGGGCGACAAGGTGGTGCGGGCTGTGGACGGGGTGTCGCTGTCGGTGCGGCAGGGTGAGTGCCTGGCCATCGTCGGCGAAAGCGGATCGGGAAAATCCACCGTCGCGCGCGCGGTGATCGGCCTGAACGCCCCGACCGGCGGCGACATCCTTTATGAGGGACGGTCGGTGGTCGGTTTGAAAGGCGAGGCGCTGACCGCCTTTCGCCGCAAGGTCCAGATGGTGTTCCAAAGTCCATTCGACAGCCTGAACCCGCGCATGAGCATCCAGCGCACCATCGCCGAGCCCTTGTGGCGGCATGGTCTGGCGACCAAGGCAGAGGCCATGGACCGCGCGCTGGAGCTAATGGACATGGTGGAACTGCCGCGCAGCCTTGCGGGTCGCCGGCCCGGCATGCTCTCGGGCGGCCAGTGCCAGCGGGTCGGCATTGCCCGCGCCCTGGCGCTGTCGCCGCGGGTGCTGATCGCCGATGAGGTGACCTCTGCCCTTGACGTGACCATTCAGGCGCAAATACTGAAGCTTCTGACCCGGCTTCGGAAAGAACAGGATCTGACGGTGATCTACATCAGCCATGACCTGACCGTGGTGCGCAAGTTCTGCGACCGCGTGGCGGTGTTCCGCACGGGCCAGCTTGTCGAAAGCGGCACCACCGCCGAGGTCTATGCCGATCCCAAGGCCGCTTACACCCGTGACCTGATCGCCGCCGCGCCGGATCTTGATCAGGCCCTGGCGGGCGTGACGTGACCCAGCCGCCGGCCCCTCCCCAAGGCCAGGACGGCCTGTTCCGCGCGCTGGAGGACCGCCACGCCGCAATGACGCCGTCGGAACGCGCCATCGCGGCCTGGCTGCGCGACAACATCGGCGTGCTGCCCTTCAACACCGGCGTGCAGATCGCCACGGCCATCGGGGTCAGCGAAATGACCCTGATCCGGTTCCTGCGGAGCCTTGGCTACGGCAATCTGCGCGACCTGAAGAAACATCTGCAACCACCGCCGGGTGCCGACACCACCGCGCTGGATGATGTCACCCAGCGCTTTACCAGCCGTTCGGTCGATTTCGGCACCTTGACCAAAAGCCTTGAGCTTGAGCTGGACGCCATGCGCCGCGCCTATGAGATCACCTCAAGCCCGGTCTGGGAGCGGATCGTGACGCGGCTGGCCGAAACGCCCCTGGTTCACGTTCTCGGGTTTCAGGCCGTTCAGGGCGTCGCGATGGATTTCGCCAGCCGGCTGAAATATGTGCGCCCCGGTATCCGCTTTGCGCGCGGATCGGCCGGGGTTTATTCCGAAGTGCTGGAAAGTGACCCGGCAACCTCGCTGATCTTCCTGGTCGACACCGAGGCCTATGCCCGCGAGGGCGTCCTGCTGGCACGCAAGGCCAAGCAGATCGGCATTCCGATGGTGATCATGACCGACCGCTTCAGCCACTGGGCCCGCGAATTCAGCGACGAGGTTCTGGAAATGAACACGCTGGTCGGCACGTTCTGGGATTCGACCGCCTCACTCGCGGTTGCCACCAACCTGCTGATCCATTTCACCGCCGGGCGTCTGGGCGAAGCCGCAAATGCCCGCTTTGACGAGATGGTGGCGCTGGGCGAGCATTTCGACGCCTTCGACATGGCCGCGAGCCGGCTGGGCAACATCGGCCGCTGGAAGACCCGGCTGAGCCAGTCCGACAAGGAGTGAGGCAAGGCCGGATCGGCGTTGATGCACAATGGGGCTTTGGGGAGTGAAGCTTGGTGACGTTGCCCCAAGGGCTTTCCCTTCCCCCGAACGGAAGACCATGTCCACGCTGCCGCCCAGGAAGGCGCATTGCAAGATACTGATATATTTAATATTTTCTTGCGATGGCAGGTCAGCCCATATCGCTCTTTGCGGTGGATGAAGCCCCCCTCCTCCGGTTCCTCCCTGGCCCCGAACCTATGCGGGGGGCGCAGCGCGGTGTTTCGCTAGCGACAGGCGCGTTCACCGGGGAATCCAGACGGAATCCACGTCGCGCGATCTCGCCGATTGAGTTTCGTTAGGTCAGTATGGGGCTCTGTTGCACAAATCCTGTGACGGACGTGGTTCCCCTTTCTCCGGATGGGCTCCTCCCACGGCTTCTGTGACGGGTATGCCGAGCGCAGTGAAGCCGTTCAGCACGGCGACACGCACCTGGAACTCGGCGACCTGACGGTCGAAGTCCCGGGCCATTTGGCGCTGACCAAGCAGTTTGCTACGCCGGACCGACGGGTTTGGCACAGCCAGAAGGTCCAGATTGTGTGCCAGGTGGTGGTGATCGATAAGGCCTGCGGTACCGAAACGAAACGTTGCCTCGATGGGCTCTGTTGCACAAATCGGTTGCCATCGTGCAGGCACTGCGCTTCGCCCTGCCCCGCGACGCCATCGTCCATCATTGCGCCAACGAGGTGACCGAGGCCGGGCCCCGCGGCGCAAAGCGTCAGTCGATCCTGGTCGGCATGGGCGTTCATGCCGGGTTTGCCGATCTGATCGTGATCTCCGGCGGCCGCGTGCTGTTCCTCGAGGTCAAAAGCGAAACCGGCCGATTGCAAATCGCAGGAGGTCTTCCGCGACACCGTCTGTGCGCAGGGTTTTGGCTGGGCGCTGATGCGTTCGGTTGACGATGCGCTGGGCGCGCTAGCCGACAACGGCTTCACCAGCCGCGCGCAGCGCCCCATGCGGCGGGCCGCGCCATGAGCCATGACGCCAGCAACTGGGCGATCCAGCGGCGCGGGCTGAAGCCGACGACCAAGATCGTGCTCTGGCACCTGTGCGACCGCTTCAACCCCGACTTCGGTTGCTTCCCGTCGCAGGACCGGCTGGCGCATGATTGCGAAATCAGCAGGTCCACCCTGAACGAGCATCTCGACCGGCTGGAGGCGGATCATCTGCTGCGGCGGGTGCCGCGTATCGATCCCGTCACCAAGCGCCAGTTGCCGACACGCTACATCCTGGGGTTCGAGGAGGGCTTCGCACCACATGATCCGGAGCCATGTCCGGAAATCGGACACGGGTTTTTGCCCTTCGGCCATCATGCTGAAACCGCATGTGAAATCCCCACCATCCCTGCTGATCTGGCCGAGCCGTGTCCGGAAATCGCACACGGCAATCCGCAAGAACCCGTGTCCAGTTTTTGCCCTGACCCGTGTCCGGAAAATGCCGAAAGCCGTGTCCGGAATCCGGACCTTAGGGTCAGGACCCATTGATCTTGGGTCATAGCCAGAACATGACGGTTGCGGCGAGGGCGACTGCGGAGAGGAAGACCTTCGGGCACCTGTCGTAGCGGGTGGCGACCCTGCGCCAATCCTTCAGGCGCCCGAACATGATCTCGATCCTGTTGCGGCGTTTGTAGCGGCGCTTGTCGTGCTTGATGGGCTTGGCGCGAGACTTCCGGCCTGGGATACAGGGCTTTATCCCTTTGTCTTTCAATGCTTCTCTGAACCAGTCAGCATCATAGCCGCGGTCAGCCAGCAGCCAGTCCGCCTTTGGCAAGCTGCCCAACAGGGCCGCGGCTCCGGTGTAATCGCTGACCTGGCCTGCCGTCATGAAGAACCGGATCGGGCGACCATCGGCATCGGTGACGGCATGCAGCTTGGTGTTCATGCCGCCCTTTGTGCGGCCGATCAGACGGCCCCTCTGGTCGCCGGCTCCCCCTTTTTCGACCGCAGGCTGGTCGCCGTGCGGTGCGCCTTGAGATAGGTCGCATCGATCATCACCGTCTTCGGCACAGCGGCTTCGGCAGCCAGACCGTCCATCATCCGAGCGAAAATTCCCTTGTCGCTCCATCGTTTCCAACGGTTGTAGAGGGTCTTGGGCGGACCATACTCCTTTGGCGCATCAAACCATCGCAAGCCATTGCGATTGATGAAGATTATACCGCTCAGAACCCGCCGGTCATCCACGCGCGGCTTGCCATGGCTCTTTGTGAATCGCCCCTAGATTTGTAGACGCCTTGCTTGGTAATTTTGGAAGCAAGGAGGACAAGATGTCCGGAGCTAAATTCACAGACGAGTTCAAGCGCGATGCCGTGGCCCAGATCGAGGATCGGGGTT
>NZ_JAAIVJ010000020.1 GCF_011008935.1 Tabrizicola oligotrophica
GAAGCTTCCCAGGTCATCGGTCGGCGGATCACTCCGCTCCCCTGCTGGGCAGATATGCAAACTGTCTCGACGCCGATGCGCCCAAACCGCCCACATATCCCTTCATTCTCATCAATGTCAAAGAGCGCGGACACAAAACAAACAACACACCCGAACTTCGGGCGTCTTGCCTTCGTGCATCCAGATTTCGTTACGAGCGTTTCATCTCGCTTCCCGTCGGCGCCGTCTGCATCGCTGCGTCTCGTCGTCTTCGGTGAGGCGGTATTTACGGAGAGGCGCTGGAAGCCGCAAGAGGAAAAAGCAGGGCATGTGACGATTTTTTGTCGGCCGCCCCGGAAACCCTTGTTTTCTTGATGCCGCAGCTGAAATTTTTTGCGCTTTGCGGCGGCGCTTTCCGGGGCGACGCGGGTCTTGCCTGCTCTCCGCCCCGGAATCACTCCAGAATCATCGCCTTATCGGCGCAGAATCGCGGTCGTTCAGCCGATTCCCGGCGCCTGATGGGTGATCCGCCCCCCCGAAACCGTCAGCGCGATTCCGGTCTGGCCGATGTTTTCCGCCGCAATCGCCTCGATGTCGCCGTCGATCATCACCAGATCCGCCGCCATCCCCGGCTTCAGCGTTCCGGTCACCTCCTCCAGATGCGCCGCCCAGGCGCCGCCCGCCGTATAGGCGTGAAGCGTCTCCATCAGGCTGACCCGTTCATCCTGGCAGCCGTCATAGGGCTTGCGCGTCATCGCCGCCTGAATCCCCCGCATCACCGAGACATCCGTCACCGGCCAGTCGGAGGCAAAGGCCAAGGGCGCGCCATGGTCGGCAAGCGTCTTCCACAGATAGGCATCGCGCCAGCGTCCCTTGTGGAACACATGGTCCATGGTGGACATCGGGAAATCCATCGCCCCCGGCGGGTGGGGTGGCTGGACGCTGGCGGTGATGCCCAAGGCGCCCAGACGCGGCACATCGGCCCGGTCGATCAGCTCGATATGCTCGATGCGGTGGCGGGCATCGCGTTTGCCGTTGCGCTTCTGTGCCGCCTCATAGCCGTCGATGGTCTGGCGCACCGCCGCATCGCCGATCGCATGCACCGCAATCTGCAGGCCGCGCCGGTCGATCTCGGCGCAGATGTCCTTGAAGCGCTCCAGCTCGAACAGCGGCTCTGCCCGCTCCATGGTGCCGGGATAGGCGTTCAGCATATAGGCGGTGCGGCTGTCGACGACGCCATCCATGAACATCTTCACAAAGCCCGAGCGCACCCAGTCGCCGGTGAACTCATCCGCCATGGCCGAAGCCCGCTCCAGCTCCGCCAGCTCCATATGCGGTTTCATGTGGAAAGGCACGACGACCCGCGCGGTCAGGCGGCCCTCGTCCGCCATTTCCTTGAGCAGCACGCAGGTATAGCGGTTGCCGTCCATGTTCACCATCGCGGTGATGCCATGCGCGGCGCAATGCGCCAGCCCCGCCGCCACCTTGTCCTTGTCCGCCGCCCGCAGGGCAGCATCAGGCCAGGGCGAAGGCTCGCCGCCCGTGGCGATGCCCAGTTGCAGATGCGCCTCGCCCCCAAGCGCCAGGATCGGGCCAAAGGCCTCGAACTCGCGCAATTCGCCGGTCGCCGTGCCATCCTCGCCCATCACGACAATATGGCCGGGCGGGGTCTTGGCACCGTGCAAGAGGCCCGCCGCCTGCAACGCCGCCGTATTGGCCCAGACCGTGTGATGGTCCGGCGACATCATGGCGATCGGGCGATCCGCAATCACCCGGTCCAGGTCCTGCCGCGTGACCGGATGGTCCAGAATCTCATAAGCCGCGCCCTGCGCCATCAAGAGCGGGCGATGCCCGTTCTGTCCCGCATAATCCAGAAACGCCGCCTTCAGCGCCGCAAACCCCTCGACGCCACCCAGTTGCAACTGCACCAGCTCCGCCCCGCCCAGCACCAGATGCAGGTGGCTTTCGACAAAGCCCGGCAGCACCGTGCGCCCCCCGGCGTCAATCACCCTGCACCCCGGCCCGGCCAGAGCCTCCACTTCGGCCCGGCCCCCAACCGCCAGCACCTTGCCCCCGCCCAAGGTCACCGCTTCGGCGCGGGGCTTGCCCGGGTCCATCGTCAACACCCGCGCATTCGTTACAATCATTTCAGCAGCCATCTGCCCATTCCTTCATCTGTTCATAAATATCCCGGGGGGTGCGGGGGGCAGGCCCCCCGCCCTGCCCTTTCAGCCTGCAATCCGCTCGGCCATCACGCACAGCATCTCGAACATCAGCGAAATCCCCAGCCATGCCGTCCCGCCGCTGGGGTCAAAGGGCGGCGAGACCTCCACAAGGTCCGCCCCCACCACATCCAGTCCGCGCAAGCCGCGCGCCACCTGCAAGGCCTGCCATGAATTCGGACCGCCCACTTCCGGCGTACCGGTGCCCGGCGCGAAGGTCGGGTCGACGAAGTCGATGTCATAGGTGACGTAAACCGCCCCCGTCCCGACGATCTCGCGCGCCTCGACCATCACATCCTCGGCCCCGCGGGCGTGGAACTCGGCAATCGGAATGATGCGGATGCCATTGGCGGCGGCAAAATCCCAGTCCTCGCGGCCATAGGCCGTGCCGCGAATGCCGATCAGGACATAGCGCTTCGGGTCGATCAGCCCCTCCTCCACCGCGCGGCGGAACGGGGTGCCGTGGTTATAGCGCGAGGTGCCGAAATAGGCGTCATTGAGGTCGGTATGGCTGTCGAACTGGATCACACCCACCGGCCGCGGCTTTGCCACCGCCCGCAGGATCGGCAGGGAACACAGATGGTCGCCGCCCCCGGTCAAGGGCCGGATGCCCGCCGCGACCACCCGGTCGTAGAACGCCTCCATCCGCGTCATCGACTCCATCAGATCGCCGGGGTTCGGCGCCACATCGCCCAGATCGGCGCAGCGGGCGAGGTCGAAGGGTGCAACCCAGGTCGCCCCGTTCTGCGCCCGGATCATCGTCGACAGATCGCGCAGCTGGCGCGGGCCATGGCGCGGGCCGGGGCGGTTGGTCGTGCCGCCGTCCCAGGGAGTGCCGATCAGGCCGATCTGCACCTCGGCAAAGCGCGGATGGTCAAAGGGCACATGCGGCAGCCGCATGAAGGTCGGCACGCCGGCGAATCGCGGCAGGTCAAGACCCGATACCGGTTTGAAAAACCCGTCTTCGCCCGCCATCTCCGCGCTCCCGCAACCGATTCCCGCCACCATTTGATCATATCGCCGCGCTCTTGTCAGTCTTTCCGCGCCGTCCTCGCGTCGCTTCCCGCGCATTCCCCGGCCTCGTCCCACCGGGACCCTTGACCGATATTCCGCCTTCGTTCCTTATGAGGTTCCGCTGCTGCCAAGGATTTGAGCAATGTTTTCCAAGACTGCCGACCAGACCCCTGCCCCGCCGCGCGCCCCGGCGGGTGCGACCAGCAACACCCGCTCGGTGCTGGGGGCCGATCTGAAGATCACCGGCGATATCCGCTCCTCGGGCAGCGTCGAACTTCTGGGCGAGGTCGAAGGCACGATACAGGCCCAGAGCCTGATCATCGGTGGCGATGGCCTGATGTCGGGCGACATTTCCGCCGACACCGTCGAAATCAAGGGACGCCTCTCGGGCCAGATCGCCAGCCAAAGCCTGACATTGCGCGCGGCAGCGCAGGTGACGGGCAACGTCGCCTATTCGACGCTGGTGATCGAAAGCGGCGCGCAGATCGAAGGCCGCTTCACCCGCAACAAGGACTGACCTCAGGTCTTCGCCGGCGGGATGGAATAGGTCAGCCCGGCCCGCGCCACCGGCTCCGGGACCCCTTCGCTGAACAGGAACACATCGCCCACGGCCAGAGACCGGCCAAGCTTCAGCACGCGGGCCTGCGCCAGCACGTCGCGTCCCGCCGCCGGCTTGCGCATGAAATCCATGCTGCAACTGGTGGTGACGGCCAAGGCCACCGGGCCGATCCGCGCCAGGATCGCCAGATACATCGCCACATCGGCCAGCCCGAACAGCGACGGCCCCGACACCGTGCCGCCGGGCCGCAAATGCCGCTCGGTCACCTTGAGGCGCAGCACAAGCCCCTCGGACCCCACGCTGTCTACCGTGAAATCGCCGGCCACCTGCCCGAAGTCCCGCGCCAGAAAGGCCTGCAATGCGGCCGTGTCCATCGCCAATCCCATGCTTTCCTCCGCGCTGGCCCGGGCCTAGACTGGCGGCGAAATCGAGGGAATTGCAATGACCGAACCGCTTCTTTTGCGCAACGACCAGGCCCATATCGCCACGCTGACCCTGAACAGCCCGTTGAATTTCAACGCCCTGTCCGACGCCATGCTGCTGGCGCTGTCCACCGAGATCGCCCGGCTTGCCAAGGACCGCACGATCCGCGCGGTGATCCTGAAGGGCGCGGGCAAGGCGTTTTGCGCCGGCCATGACCTGAAGGAAATGCAGTCGCACCGGGCGGACGCCGACAAGGGCGCCGTCTATTATCAAAGCCTGTTCGCCGCCTGCGCCGCCATGATGCAAGCGCTGCAGAAGCTGCCGCAAATCACCATCGCGCAGGTTCACACCATCGCCACTGCCGCAGGTTGCCAGCTGGCCGCAAGCTGCGACATGGTGGTGGCAAGCCATGGCACGCGGTTCGGTGTCAACGGCATCAACATCGGGCTTTTCTGCTCTACCCCCATGGTCGCGCTCAGCCGCAAGGTGCCCCCCGCTGTCGCCTTTGAAATGCTGTCGACCGGAGAGTTCATCAGCGCCGAACGCGCCCGCGAGGTCGGCCTTGTGAACCGCGTCACCGCCCCGGAGGCGTTGGAGACCGAGACCCGCAAGCTGGCCGAGACCGTGGCGGGCAAGCTTGCCAAGGCCAGCCGCATCGGCAAGGCCGCCTTCTACGATCAGCTCCCCCTCACTGCGGCCGAAGCCTATGCCCTCGCCGGTCGCGCCATGGTGGACAACATGCTGACCCCCGATACCGACGAAGGCATCTCGGCCTTTCTTGAAAAACGCCCGCCGAACTGGGGCTGAGGGCGGGATCAGCCCCCCTCCTCCTCCCGCCGCACCAGAAGCCCGGCGCCGATCGCCAGCCCTGCCGCCGCCATGGCAAGGCACGCGCCATAGATCAGCCCCGGCCCGCCAAGCCCCAGAAGCGCTGCCCCGAAACTCGGGGCCGCCGCCGAGGCCAGAATCGGCGTCACCGCCACAGCACCAGAGATGGCGCCAAAGCCCCGCCGACCCAGCAGGTCGGCCACCAGCATCGGCCGCAGGTTCGACAGCAGCCCCGCGCCCGCGCCCTGCAGCATGGCAAAGACGAAGATCAGCGCCGGCAGCCAGCCGGCCCCCCACAAGATGACGCCCGCCCCCAGAACCGAGGCCAGCGACCACAGGCTCGCCCTTGCGTTGGAGATCCGCGACGCAAACGCCAGCAGCACCGCCCGCCCCGCCACCTGCGACGGCCCGATGCAGGCAGCGGCAAGCGTCGCCATCCCCGCGCTGGCGCCCCGGTCCTGAAACAACATCAGGATAAAGGTCAGCAGCACCCCATGGTTCAGCCAGATCAGCCCGAAGATCGCCGAAATTGCCCAGAAGGCCGGGCGACGCAGCGCCGCCTGCAGCGCGCCCGGCTCGGGCGGGTGACGGCGGGGCGCCTCGGCCCGCTCCATGCGGCGCAGGGCGCGCACCGCCCAGGCGTTCACCGGCACTGCGCCGAACAGGATCAGCAGGCTGAACCCGATCAAGGCCCCCTGCCCGCCATAGGCGCGCGCCAGAATGTCGCCCAGCGGAAAGGTCAGCGTGCCGGCAAAACCCGCGACCAGAGTGACACGGGTGATCGCCAGCCGCGCCCCCTCCCCCAGACGCCGGGTCAGGAAGGCAAAGCAGGTCTCGTACAGACAGGTCGCCTGCGCCACGCCCAGCACCGCCCAGATGCCCAACCACCAGCCGGGACTGGGCGCAAACCCCAGGGCGGCGACGCCCAGCGCGGCCAGGATCGGCATGTAGGTCAGCAGCTCGCCGCCCCAGCCCCGGTCCACCCAGCGGCCCGTAAAGGGCGTCAGCGCCGCCATGACCATGAAGCCCAGCGTCGGCCCTGCCGCCAGCTCTGCGGCGGTCCAGCCGGTTTCCGCCAGCAAATCCGGCAGGATCGCCGGAAAGGCATAGTAGACACCCGCATAGGTCAGGGTCTGCCCGACGGCCAGAGCCCAGATGGGCGCCGAACCGGGGGCATGTGCCCGGCTCACAACCCGTAAAGCCCGGCGAACTTCGCCTCCAGATAGTCCAGAAGCGGGCCTTCATGCGGATCAAAGCCGCAGGCCTGTGCAATGGTGGCGCGCGGTTCGCGCAGCCCGCCATGGCGTTGCAGGGTCTCGCGCAGCCACCCCGTCGCCGCCGAGGTATCGCCCGCCGCCAACTGGTCATCAAGATCCGGCACGGCCACGCGCAGGGCCTGATGCAGGCAACCGGCATAGACATTGCCCAGCGTATAGGTCGGGAAGTAGCCGAACAGGCCACAAGACCAATGCACGTCCTGCAAAAGCCCATGGGCGGGCTGATCGACCGCCACGCCGAAATCGGCCTTGAAGCGGTCATTCCACGCCGCTTCAAGGTCATTGACCCCCAGATCGCCCCGCACAAGCGCCCGCTCCAGATCGAAGCGCATCATGATGTGCAGGTTGTAATGCACCTCGTCGGCCTCGGTCCGGATGAAGCCCGGCTGCACGCGGTTGACGATGGCATAGAACTCATCGGCGGAGCGGACGCCGAATTCGCCAAACCGCTCGCGCATCTGTTCGAACATCCAGCCCGTGAAGGCCCGCCCGCGCCCGATCTGGTTTTCATAGATCCGGCTCTGGCTTTCATGCACCCCCATGGAACAACCATGGCCAATGGGCGTCATGGCGTAATCGGGATCGATCGCCAGCTCATAGCTGGAATGGCCGACCTCGTGGATGGTGGAATAAAAGCAGTTGAACGGGTCGGTTTCGACGATGCGGGTGGTGATCCGGCTGTCATCGCCGCCACCCGAGGAGAACGGATGCACCGCCAGATCCATCCGCCCGCGCGACCAGTCATAGCCAAAGGCCGTGCCCAGATCGCGCGCCATGCGCATCTGGCTGTCGGTCGAAAAATGCCCCTCGATCTTCTGTGGCGCGGGCTTGCCCAGCACCTTCTCGCGCAGGCTCACCAACCGCGGCCGCATCCGCCCGAACATCGCGCCAAGGCTTTCCGCCGTCGCACCCGGTTCATAATCGTCGATCAGCGCGTCATAAAGATCACCGCCCTCGGCCAGTGCCGCCGCCTCTTGCCGCTTCAGCGCCAAGACTTCGGCCAGCGTCGGCAGAAAGGCCGCCACGTTCCCCGCCGCGCGCGCCTCGGCCCAGATCCCCTGCGCCACCGAGGTCAGCCGGGCCAGCGCCTCGGCCAGATCTGCCGGCACCTTCACGCTGCGGTCATAAGACCGGCGGATAAGCCGCAATTGCGCAGCCCCGGCCGCGTCGGACACTTCGGCCGCCGCCAGCCAGCCGGCAATGCGCGGGTCGGTGCGCCGGGCATGCAACACGCCCTCGATCGCCGCCATTTCTTCGCCGCGCTGATCCGCCGCGCCGCGCGGCATCATGGTCTCCTGATCCCAGCCCAGCCGTTCGGCCACATTGCCCAAAGCCTCGGTCTGGCGCTGGAAGGCCATCAACTCGGCGAATGCGGTGTTATTGGTCATGCCGTGCCCTCCCGGATGGAACCTGCGACCGGATACATCGCCAGATGCCGGGCACGGATGATCAGAACCCACAGGATCACCGCGCCGATCTGGTGAGTGATCGCCACGTCCATATGCGCAGCCGTCAGGACCGTCGCGATGCCCAGCGCGACCTGCGCCACCAGCATCGCCATCACGCCATGAAATGCCCCGCGCGTCGCGCCATGGGCCGATTGCCGGCCGCGCAGCCACGCCACCATGCCAAAGGCCAGCACCAGATAGCCCGCCATCCGGTGCATGAACTGCACCAGCCCCGGGTTTTCAAAGAAAGCCGCCCAGACCGGGCGCCCCGGCACATAAAAGGCATCCGCCGGGAAGAACTGGCCGTTCATGTCGGGCCATGTCGGGAAACCGCGCCCCGCGTCGATCCCCGCAACCAGTGCACCGAGAAGGATCTGCAGGAAGGCGGCATGCATAAGCCCGGTCGACAGGCCGACAAGCTTGCGCTCCGCCGCGCGCCGGGCCTGCATCAGATCGGTCTCCGACCGGCCGAGCAGGAACACATACCAAGCCGTCAGCCCCAGAATGACGAAGGCAAGCCCCAGATGCGTGGCCAGCCGATAGCTTTCGACATCGACATTCTCGCCGACAAAGCCCGATTTCACCATCCACCAGCCAATCGCGCCCTGCAGCCCACCCAGGGCGCCAAGGCCCAGAAGCCGCCCGTTCCAGCCCGCAGGAATGGCCCGCGCGGCCAGAAAACCGACGAACCCCAGCGCCCAGACCAGCCCGATCACCCGGCCAAGCTGACGGTGGCCCCATTCCCACCAGAAGATCGACTTGAACTCTTCCAACCCCATCTGGCTGTTTTGCAGCTGGAATTCCGGGCTGGCTTGATATTTTTCAAACTCCGCCACCCAATCCGTCTCGGACAGGGGCGGGAGGGCGCCCGTCACCGGCTTCCATTCGGTGATCGACAGACCGGAATCGGTCAACCGCGTCAGGCCGCCCACCGCGATCATCATGGCAACCAGCAGGAAAATCGCCACCAGCCAGACCCGGATGCCGCGCCGCGCGCCCCTGCGCCCGTCGATCAGACCGGGCGTCGCCGCCACTGGCGCCACCGCCCCGACATCCTCAAACAGCTTGCGCTTTGCGGCCATGGCCACCCCCTTCGCTTCCGGGCCAGAGACTAGGCCCGGCGCCGGGGGGCTTCAAGGCCCCGCAGCCGCCAAAACCTTTGGCGCCGCCCGGACCCCCGACAGCCACAGGCTGCCCTCGCGCATCCCGCCGCGGATGAGGAAACCGGGGGTGTCGACCTCGGGGAACTCGGCCTGCCAGTCGCGGAACCGGTCATTGCTGACCACCTGCGCCTGAAACCTGCGCGCCGCCCGCAGGATATGGTGATCGGCCTGCGTGCCTTTCGACACCACCCGCACCTGTTCCTCGGGCAGGCCGATCTGCAAGGCCAGGTCGCGGTCATGCAGATAGCGCGTGCCGATCTTGTAGCCGACATTGGCGTCGAACATCACGTCCACAGTCAGGCCCTGCGCCATCAGCTCGCGGATCACGTCCATCACCGGCCGCAAGGACGGCACCCCGTCGTTCCAGTGCAGCACGTTGGAGCCGTCGACGATGATATCCGCCCGACGCGCCGGCGCCGTCGGGCGGGGCCGGGAAAGCCGCAGCATCAAAAGCCAGATCGCGGCGATCAGGCAGGGGGCGGCCAGCATGAAAAGAAGGTCAGACTCACCCGGAAGGGCCACGGCAAGGCCCATCAAACCGACAGACAGCAAGGCCAGAAGCAAAATCATGGTACAATCGCGAGATGACGCGCGGAAGGAAATGTCTTGCCCATCAGCATGACGAGGCCGCGTTTCAAGTCAAGGGATTTGCAAGACCGACGCCGTCAGCGCAAGCGACGAAGCAGCTCCAGTGACGGCTCGCCCGTCACGGCAAGCCCCGAAGCCTGCTGATAGGCGATGATCGCCGCCCGGGTCTTGGCCCCCATCACCCCGTCGGACCCGCCGGTATCATAGCCCGCCGCCGTCAGCGCGCGCTGCAGCTCCTGCCGGTCGGCCATGGTCAGGCCCGAAGCATCCGGCCCCCAGTCAGCCTGCACCGCCGGACGGCCCAGCAGGCGGTCGGACAGATGTCCAACCCCGATCGCATAGCTTTCGGCATTGTTGTAGCGCAGGATCACGTTGAAATTCTGGGTCAGAAGGAAGGCCGGCCCGCCCACGCCCTTGGGCGCGATGATCGACCCGCCCGCCGGCACCGCCCCGCCACCAGCCGCGCCGACGCCAAGGTCCGACCACTCTGTCGCCGACTTGCCCTTGCCCCGGCCGAGCAGCGCCGGATTGAACCCCGCGGGCAGCCGCACTTCCCCGCCCCAGGGCAGACCGTGCTGCCAGCCGCTCCGCGCCAGATAGGCCGCGGTGGAGGCAAGGGCATCCGTCGGATCCTCACTCCAGATGTCGCGCCGCCCGTCGCCGGTGAAATCCACCGCGAAGGCCAGATAGCTGGTCGGGATGAACTGGGTATGCCCCATCGCCCCGGCCCAGCTTCCGGTCATGCCGCGCGCGGAAACGTCGCCGTTGGCGATGATCTTCAGCGCCGCCGTCAGCTGGCTTTCAAAGAACGCGCCGCGCCGCCCGTCATAGGCCAGTGTCGCCAGCGCCGAGACCACCGGCACCACCCCGCGCCGCGTGCCGAAAAAGGATTCCAGCCCCCAGACGGCAGCGACCACATGCGCCTCCACGCCATAGCGCGCCGCGATCTGGCCCAGAACTCCACCATATTGCCGCAGCTTCTGCTGGCCGAGACTCACCCGTTCGGGCTTTGCCGCAATCGCCAGATAGTCCTCCAGCGTGCGGGTGAATTCGGTCTGGTTGCGGTCTTTCTCGATGACCTCGGGCAGATAGCCGGCAAAGCCCATCGCCTCGTCGATCACGTCCCCCGGAACGCCCCGCGCCGCCGCGCGGGTCCGATAGCCCGCCACCCAGGCGTCAAAGCCCGCATTGGGCACCGGCCGCGGCGCGGCTTCGGCCTGCGCGACCCCGACCGGACCGCGCCCACCGCCAACACAGGCCGAAAGTCCGACCGCCGTCAGCCCAAGAACCGCCGCCCGCCGCGAAAGGAACTGCATGGCATTGCCTCGTCATCTGCCCGTCTTTTGCGGCCAGCCTAGTCGAGAACCCGCACAACTTGAATCAAATTTGCTTTCATACTGGCTTAAATATCCAATTCCCGCCGATGGGTCCGGCGCGCGGTCCTCAGGTTCGCCCGGCGCCGGGACAGTCCGGCTATTCGCCCTCGCCCTGCTGGCGCAGCTTGTAGGCAATCTGGCGCAACATGCCGTGGAAGGTCTGCACCTCGGCCCGGGTCAGCCCCAGCCGCCCCCACATGTTGCGCAGGTTCAGCCGCATTCCTGCCGCCTTGGTGGGCGGAAAGAAGAACCCCGCCGCTTCCAGCCGCTCCTCGAAGTGATCGCCCAGCTTTTCCACCTCTTCCCGCGTGGCGAAATCGGTGCGGCCCATCACCATGACTTCCGGCGCGACCTCGGCCTTCTGCCGCCCCCATTCATAAGCCAGCAACAGCGCCGACTGCCCCAGATTGAGGCTGGCGAAATCGGGGTTCACCGGCACGGTGATGATCGCATTGGCCGGGGCGACATCCTCGTTTTCCAGCCCTGCGCGCTCGGGGCCGAACAGAATGCCCACCCGCTTGCCCTCGGCTCCCATGGCCCGCGCCATTTCCATGGCGCGCTCGGGCGTCACCACGGGTTTGACCAGCTCGCGCGACCGCGCGGTGGTGGCAAAGACGAAGTCACAATCCGCGATCGCCTGCCCCAGATCCGGAAACAGCCCGGCATGATCCAGCACCCGCCCCGCGCCCGAGGCCATGGCATTGGCCTTCGGGTTCGGCCAGCCGTCGCGCGGCGCCACGATCCGCATGCGGTCCAGGCCGAAATTCAGCATCGCCCGCGCCGCCGCGCCGATGTTCTCGCCCATCTGCGGGCGCACGAGGATAAGGACCGGGGGGATCATGCAAACACCCTTTGGAATGGCTCGACCGGCCTGTTACCCTAATCGCGGCAGAACGGAAAGGTGCGCGCCATGGCCTATGACGAAGGGTTGGCCCAGATCCTGCGCGACGATCTCGCGGGCGAACCGGTGAGCGAACGCAAGATGTTCGGCGGCCTGGCCTTTCTTCTGCACGGACACATGGTCTGCGGCATTCACAAGGGCGGGGCGATGTTTCGGGTCGGCAAGGCGCATGAGGCCGAGGCCCTCGCACTGCCCGGCGTCGGGCAGATGCTGTTCACCGGCAAGCCGATGGCAGGCATGGTCGATGTCGCCGACGATGCCATTGCAACCGACAGCACGCGCGCGCGCCTGATGCAGCTGGCGCTTTCCACCGCCCGCGCCTTGCCGCCCAAGGTAGCCAAGCCGCGGAAAGGCTGATAAGCGGGGGCGGATTGCCGAGAAGGAACGCCCATGCCCGCCGAAGACCGCCCGCAGATCACGCTCATCACGCCGCCCGCCCTGGACCTTGAGGTGTTCCCGGACCGTCTGGCGCGGGTTCTGGACTCGGTGGAAGTGGCTTGCCTGCGTCTGGCCCTGGCCTCGCGCGACGAGGACGAAATCCTGCGCGCCGGCGACGCCTGCCGCGTGGTGGCGCATGAGCGCGACGTGGCCATCGTCGTCGAGAACCATGTGCTGATGGTGGAGCGGCTTGGGCTGGACGGCGTGCATCTGACCGATGGCGCACGCTCGGTCCGCAAGGTGCGCAAGGATCTCGGACAGGACGCCATTGTCGGCGCCTTCTGTGGCACCACCCGGCATGAGGGCATGAGCGCGGCCGAGGCCGGGGCCGATTATGCGGCCTTCGGCCCGCTGGGCGAAACCGCGCTTGGCAAGGGCGAGCGCGCCGATTTCGAGCTGTTCGAATGGTGGAGCGCCATGATCGAGGTGCCCTGCATTGCCGAGGGCGCGCTGACGGCGGCGCTGATCGAGAAATTCGGCCCCGTCACCGATTTCTTCGGCATCGGTGCAGAAGTCTGGGGCGCGGAAGACCCCGTCGCCGCGCTGCAGGCGCTGATCGCCCCCCTGGGCTGATCTCCTCGTCGGCTGACCTCCTCGTCGGCTGCGCCGCTCGTCGGGGATCTCGACGAGAAGCCAGAGGCGCCCGAGGAGAGGCGCGCTATTCCACGGCCAGAGAATGACTGGCCCGGATCACCCGTTCGCAATGCAGTGCCAGATCCTTGCGACTGGGAAAGGCATCCACCGGCACCTCGGGGTGAAAGATCACCTCGACCCGCCCCTGCCGCCGCGCGGCCAGCGTCATCAGAAGATGCGGGCCGAAGGCCATGTCACCCCACCAGCCGTATTGCCGCGGATCCTGCCCCGGCGCGGCATGGTAGATCACTGTCACCGGCTGGATGAACATCACCCGGTCAAGGCCGTGGCTGTAGAAGGCCTGAAACAGGCTCGACTTGAACGGCAGGACCCGAAGCGCGTCGGTCGATGTGCCTTCGGGGAAAAAGCACAGCTTGTGCCCGGCCCGCAGCCGCTCTTCGAACAGCTCTTGCTGCGCCTTGGCCTCGGTCCCCTTGCGGGCGATGAACACCGTCCCCGTCGCCCGCGCCAGCCAGCCGATCGCGGGCCAACCCGCCACTTCGGCCTTGGAGACGAAATAGACCCGCTGCACCGCGTTCAGGGTGAAGATGTCCAGCCAGGACGAATGGTTGGCCACCACCGCCCCCTTTTGCCGCATCGGCCTGCCGGAAACGGTCAACGGCAGGCGCATCAGCACAAAGGCCAGCTTGCAGACCCCCTGCGTGATGAACGGCGTGATGGGCCGGGCCTGCCCGAACAGCGGCCGCTCGATCAGGCGCAGCACCAGAAGCAGCACAAGACCGCCATAGGTGACAAGGCCCAGCATGCCCCCGCGCAAGCCGACCCGCGCCCAGCCGATCACCCCCGGCCGTTCAACCGCGATCGGCACCTCGCGCCAGTCGGTATGCCCCGCCGCGCTCATCCCCGCGCGGCCTTCTTGCGGATCCAGAACTCGCGGTGCTTGTCGCTCATCCCGGCGGTGTCAAGGATCAGGCAGACATCGGTGGTGTTGAACTCATGGTCGACAAAGGCCCCTTCGCCGACAAAGCCCCCCAGCCGCAGATAGGCCTTGATGAGCGCGGGCGTCCCCGACAGCGCGGCGCGGCGGTCCAGCGCTGCGGGCGGGACGATATCCATCGCCGCCGCATGGGGTGGCAGGGCCCGCACCCGCAGTTCGGGCGGCGCAAGATGGTGATGGGCGAGATAGGACAAGGGCTGCGCAAGAGCCTGCACATCCGTGCCGTGAAACGAGGCCGTGCCGAAGAGAACCTCGATGTCGCGCTCCAGCACATAGCCGGCCAGCGCGTTCCACAGCTGCAACATGGCGCTGCCGCCGCGATAGGCGGGATGCACGCAGGACCGGCCCAGCTCCACCAGTTTGCGCCCGGTGGCCTTCAGCGCCGTCAGGTCATATTCGCTTTCCGAATAATAGCGTCCCGGCCCGGACAGCCGATCCGAGGGCAACAGCCGGTAGGCGCCCACGACATCATCAAGCCGGGCGGCGTCCCGGCGGGGGTCGATCAGCAGCAGGTGATCGAAATGCGGGTCGAAGGCATCGGTTTCCAGCTGTTGGTCGTGGTCCACCATGGGCCCCTCGGCCCCCAGCTCCTGCACGAAAACCCGGTACCGCAGCCGCTGGGCCGCGCGCAGGTCGCGCTCGTCGCGGGCAAGGCGCAAGACAAAGGCGTTGTCGTCGTCAATCATTCCCCGGCCAATTCCCGCCCCACGCGCCAAGGGTTCTAAGCCGGGCCGGGCCGCATTGCAACCGGACCCAATCTGGACGTGAGGCAGATAACGCAACGCAATCCCAGATTGCATTAATCAGCTGTTAACCCAATACTGCGTCAAATGCCGAAAACGGGGATCAGATCGACCAGCGAAAGATCGATCACCCGCTTGCCGGCGTGTTCGAAGTTCACGGTCGCCTTGTTGTTGATGTTGGACTGCACCTGCCCCAGCCCCCAATCGGGCTGGCCGGGATGGCGCACCAGCATGCCCGGTTCCAGAAGTGCTGCCATTTTGGCCCCCTGTTTCAAAGGATTGCCCGATGCTGGACAAGCCAGATATCGCCGCCCTGCTCGGTTCGCGCATTTGTCACGATCTTATCAGCCCGATCGGCGCGATCAGCAATGGGGTGGAGTTGTTGCTGATGGATGGCATGGCCAAAGGCCCAGAGATGACGCTGGTGGCCGAAAGCGTGGCCCATGCCAATGCCCGCATCCGGTTTTTCCGGGTGGCCTTTGGCCAGACCTCGATGGATCAGCGCATCGGCCTGGCCGAAGTTCGCAGCATCCTTGGCGATCTGGCGCGCGGCAGCCGCATCACGGTTGACTGGCACGCGCCGCCCGATCTGTCCCGACGCGAGACCAAGCTGGCCTTCCTCTGCCTGCTCTGCCTCGAAACGGCCCTCGGTCAGGGCGGGCGCATCACGGTAGAACGCGGCGAGGCCCGCTGGACCCTGACCGGCAGCGCCCCCCGTCTGCGCATCGACCCCGATCTGTGGGAAACCCTGTCAAACCCGCAGGCCGGCGCCGAGGTCGGCGCAGGCCAGGTGCAATTCATGCTGGTGCCGGACGAGATCGCGCGCCAGCACCGCCGCCTGACCGTGGAAATCAGCGAGACGGAAATCCGGCTTACGTTCTGATCGTGCCGTCGCCGGTCACAAGGTATTTGAAGCTGCACAATTGCTCGGCCCCGACCGGCCCGCGCGCATGCAGCTTGCCGGTGGCAATGCCGATCTCGCCGCCCATGCCGAACTCGCCACCATCGGCGAACTGGGTGGAGGCGTTGCGCATCAGGATCGCGCTGTCGAGCCGTTCGAAGAAGCGCGCGGCGGTGGCGTCGTTTTCCGTCAGGATCGCCTCGGTGTGCTGGCTGCCATATTTGCGGATATGGGCAATCGCCGCATCCACCCCGTCGACCAGCTTCGCCGCGATGATCTTGTCGAGAAACTCGCGGCCAAAATCGTCGGGCGCGGCGCGCACCGTGCCCGGTACCTTCAGAAGCTCGCCCTCGGTGCGCACCTCGACCCCGGCTTTCAGAAGGTCTTCGATCAGCACCGCGCCGTGCTTGGTGTAGAACTGCCAGTCGATCAGCAGGCATTCGGCCGCGCCGCAAATCCCGGTGCGGCGGGTCTTGGCGTTCAGGACCACACGGCGGGCCTTTTCCAGATCGGCGTCGCGGTCGGCGTAGATGTGGCAGATGCCCTCGAGATGGGCGAACACCGGCACGCGGGCCTCGGATTGCACCAGCCCGACAAGACCCTTGCCACCGCGCGGCACGATGACATCAATGTAACTCATCGCCCGCAACATCTCCGACACCATCGCCCGATCCCGCGTCGGGACAAGCTGGATCGCCGCCTCCGGCAGACCGGCCTCGCGCAGGCCCTGCACCATGCAATCATGCAAAGCCTCCGACGAATGGAAGCTTTCGCTGCCGCCGCGCAGGATCACGGCATTGCCGGCCTTCAGACACAGCGCGCCGGCATCCGCGGTCACATTCGGGCGCGATTCATAGATCACGCCGACTACGCCCAAAGGCGTCGCAACGCGCTGGATATGCAGCCCATTCGGCCGGTCCCATTCGTCCAGCACCCGCCCGACCGGGTCGCGCTGCTCGGCCACTTGCCGCAAGCCGTCGGCAATGCCGCGCAACCTTGTGTCGTTCAGCATCAGGCGGTCAAGCATGGCCGGCGTGAGGCCCTTTTCCTCGCCGTAAGCCATGTCCAGCACATTCGCGTCGAGAATTTCTTCCCGCCGTGCCCAGACCGCCGCCGCAGCCGCTTGCAAGGCCGCCGCCTTGCGCTCGGAAGAGGCATAGGCCAGCTCTGCTGCCGCCGCCCGCGCCTTGGTGCCGATCCCGGCCATCATTGCGCTGAAATCCTCGGACATGCCCAACCCTCTCCTGCGCCCTTCAATGTGGCCCAAATATCCCACGGGGGTCCGGGGGTGTGAAACCCCCGGCGACCAGCCCCTCAGATCACCATGTCGTCGCGGTGCACCAGCGCCGCCCGGCCCGGATAGCCCAGAATCGCCGCGATATCCCCCGACCGGTGCCCGGCAATGGCGCGGGCCTCGGCCACGGCATAGCCCACCAGCCCCTTGCCCAACACCACGCCCTCGGGCGACAGGATCGCCACCGGATCGCCGCGGCCGAAACTGCCCGTCACTTCGATCACACCCGCCGGCAGCAGGCTTTTCCCGGCCTTCAGCGCCGTCACCGCGCCGGCGTCCAGCCGCAATTCGCCGCGTGGCTTCATCGCATTGATCCAGCGCTTGCGCGCCACCTGTGGGTCGCCCTGCGCCACGAACCACGTCCGGTTCGCCCCCTTTGCCAGCGCCGACAGGGGCCGCAGAACGCTGCCTTCCATGATCGCCATGGCACAGCCCCCCGCCACGGCGGTTTTCGCCGCCAGAAGCTTGGTCTTCATGCCACCCTTCGACAGGCCGGAAATCGGGTCGCCCGCCATCGCCTCGATCTCGGGCGTGATCTTGGTCACGATGTCAAAGCGCTCCGCCGTGGGGTCTTCCTTCGGATTGGCCGAATAGAACCCGTCCACGTCCGACAGCAGGATCAGCTGATCCGCCCCGACCGTCACCGCGATCTGCGCGGCCAGCCGATCGTTGTCGCCAAAGCGGATCTCGTCAGTCGCCACGGTGTCGTTCTCGTTGACAATCGGCACCACGCCCAGACCCAGCAGCGTCGCCATCGTGGCGCGGCTGTTCAGATAGCGCCGGCGGTCCTCGGTATCCTCCAGCGTCACCAGCACCTGCGCCGTGGTGATGCCATGCGGCGCCAGCACCTCCTCATAGGCCCGCGCGAGGCGAATCTGCCCGACGGCCGCAGCGGCCTGCGATTGCTCCAGCGTCAGCGCGCCATCGCCCAGACCCAGCACCTTGCGACCCAGGGCAATGGAACCCGACGACACCAGCACCACATCGGCGCCGCGCACCTTGGCCTCGGCCACATCCATCGCCAGCGCTGAAAGCCAGCCCTGTTTCAGCCCGGTCTTGCGGTCAACCAGCAGCGCCGAGCCGATCTTGATGACCAGCCGCTTCGCCTCCGCGACATCGGGCGCGGCCAGGGACATCACGGCTGCCATGTCCCGCGCTCCTCCTGCGGGGCCTCGCCCTCGATCTCGGCATAAAGTGCGCGCAAGACCTCCTGCACCCCGCGGCCCGAGACCCCGGAAATCACATGCACCTCGCCCCCGCTGGCCTTTTCCAGCGCGCGGCGGCGGTCGCTGATCTGCTTGGCATCCATCGCATCGACCTTGTTCAAGGCCAGAATCCGCGGCTTGTCGCCCAGGATATCGGAATAGGCCTCCAGCTCATGCACGATGGTACGGTAATCCTTGGTGATGGTCGACGAGGTGCCATCGACCAGATGCAACAGCACCTTGCAGCGCTCGACATGGGCGAGGAACTGGATGCCAAGACCGCGCCCCTCCGAGGCGCCCTCGATCAGGCCGGGAATGTCGGCCATGACGAATTCCTTGCCATCCACCCCCACGACGCCAAGGTTGGGCACCAGCGTGGTGAAGGGATAATCGGCTATCTTCGGCCGGGCATTCGAAACGGCGGCGAGGAAGGTCGACTTGCCGGCATTCGGCAGGCCCAGAAGCCCGGCATCAGCGATCAGCTTCAGCCGCAGCCAGATCGTGCGCTCCACGCCCTCCTGCCCCGGATTGGCCCGGTTCGGCGCGCGGTTGGTGGCGGATTTGAACTGCAGGTTGCCCCAGCCGCCATTGCCGCCCTTGGCGATGCAGACCCGCTGGCCCGGTTCGGTCAGGTCGGCGATGACGGTTTCCTCGTCCTCGTCGATGATCTCGGTGCCTAGCGGCACCTTCATCACGATGTCATCGCCCGATTTGCCGGTCTTCTGGTTGCCCATGCCGGGCTGGCCCGACTTGGCGAAGAAATGCTGTTGGTAGCGATAGTCGATCAGCGTGTTCAGCCCCTCGACCGCCTCCACCCAGACCGAGCCGCCATGGCCGCCGTCGCCGCCGTCCGGGCCGCCGAACTCGATGAATTTCTCGCGCCGGAACGAGACGCAGCCGGCCCCACCGCCGCCCGAGCGGATGTAGACTTTGGCAAGGTCAAGGAATTTCATCGCGTCATCTTTCGTTTGGCCTGGCCTAAAGGCGATAGAGGACAAAGCCGCAAGTCTCAAGCCTTCGTGACCCGCCCTTCATCTGTTCGCAAATATCCCACGGGGGCCCGGGGGTGTGAAACCCCCGGTGCAACGGTGGGGTTCATCCCATCTTGCGGATATAGGTCCAGATCGGCACGCGGGCGCCGCGCGCCACCGAGAAGGTCTCGGCATCACCCAGATATTCAAAGCCGCAATTGGTCAGCACCTTGGCCGACCCCGGGTTGTCCTGAAACACCTCGGCAAAAAGCGTCCGGTCGCCCAGCGGGTTCGCCGCCACCAGCGCCCGCACCGCCTCCGAGGCGATGCCGGTGTTCCACATCTGCGGCGCCACCCAGAAGCCGATCTCGGATTGCCCCCCTCCGGATTTGCGGGCTTCCATCGGCTTCAGGCTGATGATGCCCAGAAGTTCCGACAGTCCGGTGGCAGCCCCGTCCATCGCCCAGATCGTGCCGCGGGTTTCGCCCGACATGGCGCGGGCGATGAAGGCCTCCACCGCGCCCGGCGGCAAGGGATGCGGGATCGACCGCGTCGCCTCGGCCACGCGCGGGTCCGAGGCGTAAAGCGCCACAAGCCCGGCATCCGAAACCCTGATCGGCCGCAACACGAAGCGTCCCGCCACGATGGCATCGACGGAACCGACAGACTGGTCAAAGGTCACGGCTTCTCTCCTCTGAAGCGCAGGGCCGGGTTGCCCCGGCATTACCGTGCCGCGCGAAGGCGCAACAGGGTGGATATGGGGAGTGATATGCGACATGTCAGCCCTCTTGGCCTTGCACCGGCGAGGCTTTGCCCGTGCGGCCGGCGGGTTCCGGCAGCATCGCGCGCACAAAGGTTGCCAGTGCCGGCCCCGACAGGTGCAGGCGGTTGGCCTCGGCCAGAGCTGCGGCGAAGGTCGGGCCATGCGGCAGGCCCAGCGCCAAAAGGTCGTTTCCAGTCACGGACATGTTCCGGTTCCTCGTGACAGTTGCTGGTCAGGTTGCCCTGACCGTCCTGACCGATCCCCCGCGTGTCCTTCGGAAACGAGACGGGGGACCGGCCTTCCAGCCGATCCCCCGTTGATGTTCAACTCAAGGTTTCCGGCTTACTCTGCGGCCTCGGCAGTCGGGAGCACCGAAATGAAGGTGCGGCCCTTGAAGCCTTTCTTGAAAGTTACCTTGCCTTCGACAACGGCGAAGATGGTGTGGTCGCGGCCCATGCCGACGCCTTCACCCGGGAACCACTCGGTGCCGCGCTGGCGCACGATGATGTTGCCCGGAATGGCCGCCTGGCCACCGAACAGCTTCACGCCCAGACGACGACCCGCGGAATCGCGGCCGTTGCGAGAGGAACCGCCTGCCTTTTTATGTGCCATGGGGGTGTACTCCTCTTACTTGGTTTCGTGCGCGGCGCGGCGGGCATCGGCGGTGCCGATGGCGGCCTTGACGCCCGACTTGTCAGCGCCCGCAGCCAGGATTTCCGACACGCGGACCAGCGTCCACTTCTGACGGTGGCCCTTGGTGCGCTGCGACGAGTGCTTCCGGCGACGCTTCACATAGTGAATGGTCTTTTCGCCCTTGATGTTGTCGATGACGTCGGCCTGAACCGCCGCACCAGCCACAACCGGAGCGCCAACGGTGACCTTGTCACCGCCGACCATGAGAATTTCGTTGAACTGGACTTTTTCGCCAGCCACAGCGTCAATCAGTTCCACGCGCAGGACGTCGCCCGCACGAACGGTATACTGCTTGCCACCGGTCTTGATGACCGCAAACATGGGTCTTTCCTTCTGTGTCAGCCGCGCCCTGTGGCCCCCCTTTCGGGTGTTCCCGGGGTTTTCCCCGCCTCGGACAGCGCGCCCCTCTCGGGACGTAATGAAAATTGCCCGGACAGATTCGCACCTGTCCGGGATGCGGGCTTATCGGGGGAAATCGTCGGGGTGTCAAGCGCAGTGACGGCATGCCCACCACGGCCCGGGTTACTTTGCGAACCCCGGCTTTTGTCCCCAGGCATGGGCATGACGGATCATGTCCGCCAGATCGGGATGATGCGGTTTCCAGCCCAGAACCTCAACTGCGCGGCGCGAGCCCGACACCAGCGCCGCCGCATCGCCCGCCCGGCGCGGGCCTTCGACCACCGGCACCGGGCGGTTGGTGACGGCGCTCGAGGCGGCAATCACCTCGCGCACCGAAAATCCCTTGCCCGAGCCAAGGTTGAATTCCGAATTTCCCTTGCCGTCCAGAAGCCAGTTCAGCCCCAGCACATGCGCCGCCACCAGGTCGGTGACATGCACATAGTCGCGCACGCAGGTGCCGTCGGGGGTGGAGTAGTCGGTGCCGTAAAGCGTCAGCGCCGGGCGGCGGCCTTCGATCGCGTCCAGCATCAGCGGGATCAGATGGGTTTCCGGGCGGTGCTGTTCGCCCACCTCGCCTTCGGGGTCGGCACCCGCGACGTTGAAATAGCGGAAGATCACCCGGTTCAGCCCGTGGCTTGCGCTGAAATTGTTCAGCATATCCTCGATCGCGCGTTTCGAGGCGCCATAGGAGTTGATCGGGCGCTGCGCCGTCGTCTCGTCCAGCATCACCCCGTCCTGATCGCCATAGGTGGCGCAGGTCGAGGAAAAGACGAAGTTCAGGCAACCCGCCGCAATGGCAGCTTCGATCAGGTTCAGGGCCGACCCAAGGTTCACCCGCCAGTAGCGGCCCGGATCGGCCATGCTTTCGCCCACCAGCGAAAGGGCGGCGAAATGCATCACCGCCACCGGGCGATAGCGGGCAAAGGCGGCATCCAGATCGGCGCGCTTCATCAGGTCGCCCTTGACGAAGGGGCCGAACTTGACCGCATCTTCCCAGCCGGTCGAGAGATTGTCGAAGGCCACCGGCACAAAGCCCGCCCGCGCCAGCGCCTTGCAGGCATGGGCGCCGATATAGCCCGCCCCTCCCGTCACCAGAACATGCTGCATCCTGCCAGCCCCTTGCCGAAACCTTGCCAAAACCTGTGCGTTCTTGGCCCGAAGCCACGGCGAAGCGCAAGCCGAAACCCGGTCGGCCGGCAGGCTCAGAACAGAAAGTCGGCCTCTGTCAGTTGCAGTGCGGCGCTGCCCGCGCGGGTGATCGTCAGGCTTTCGTCGCCATAGCTGACCACCGCCCCCGAGGCGGTGATGTTGATGGTCAACGCCGAAGCCGCATAGATCCGCCCCCAGTCCGAAACGTCGATCCGGTCGATGCCATCCTGAAAATCGCCGATCCGGTCCGCGCTGCCGTCGCGGTCAAGGACAAAGACATCGGCACCCGCCCCGCCGAGCAGAAGGTCATTTCCCGCGCCGTCATGCAGGAAATCATCGCCCCCCCCGCCTTGCAGCGTTTCCGCCGCCGCTGTGCCCAGCAGACGCTCGTCGAGATTGCCCCCCAGGGCGAGCCCCCCCTGCGCCCCGACAAGACCGCCGATTCCGGCAAGGGCGATTTCCAGCTGATGGATGCGCGTCCCTCCGGCATCGGTCAGGAAGATCGCCGCCCTGCCGTTCAGCACGGCGGCCTCAATCCCGGTGACAGTACCGATCCCGGCCCCCGTCTCCAGCGCAAGCGAGGTGACATGCGACAGCCGCCCGCCCGGCAAAAGCTCCAGCACCGACACCCCGGCATCGCTGCCCGCCGCGACCACGAACACCCGGCCCGCGTGGGGAAAGGCATCCAGCGCCGCAACATCGTCAAAGCGCGTCGCGCGGTCGTCGATCAGGTGATCTTCGACAAAGATCACCCCCATCTCGTTGATCCGCAGCACCGAAACCGAAGCGGACAGCGTCGCCGCGACCAGTACGAACTGCTCGCCGCCGAAGCGGACGGTCTGCAGCGCAGCCGGACCGCCCAGCGGCAAGCCATCCGCCGCGCCGATGGCATCCACAAAGCTCGCCGCGCCGGCGCTGTCGATCTCGAACAGGCTGATCCCGTTTTCAAGCGCCGAGGCGGCCAGCAGAAAGCTGCGGCCCGCAACCTCGACCGAGGCAAGATCGGCAACATCGGCGAGATAGGATTTCGGCCCGTCCGCCAGCGTCGCGATCAGCGAAACCGCGCCGGTTTCGCTGATGGAAAACACCTGCAGACCCGCCACGGTGCGCTGCGCGATGACCGCCATATCGGTTGGCCCGCGCTCAAGGATCTCCATCGCGGTGACGCCGAAGAGATAGCCCTGATCGGTCAGAGTGCCGTTGGTCAGGCCCGGCGCCCCAGTCGCGCCAAGGGTGGCGTGGCGCAACAGCCCGTCATGGCTGGCAAACACATAGACCCTGTCGGAGCCAGCATTGTCCTGCACCGCGATGTCGGCCCCCGGCGCGCTGCCGATCACCGGGGCAGCGGGGTCGGGCATGGGCGACGGCAGGCCATCGGCCAGCGTCACCGCCGCCAGGCGATTGTCGTCACGCGCGGCGTAGATCAGCCGCAGATAGCCGCCCGCCTGCACCACCGCCAGACCGTCGGCGATGAAGCCGAACCCAAGCTCTGCCCCCTGAAGGATCGTCACCGGCTGAACTTGCACCTTCGGCCACCCCGCCTTGCCCCGATGCCAAGCATCCGGACACCACCGTTCCGCGCGGTGACAGCTTTGGGGCAGGCCCGCGACCTTTCCCGAAAGTTAATCTGGCATTCGAGACATTCTGTCCCGGCACCCGCGACGGCGCTTAACCTGCCGTTCATGCAGCAGGCGCCATCTTGCGAGCCGGGGTTTTGGTGGATTCAGCGATGGCGGAGGTAACCGGCAATGGCAGCGCCGTGACCGGGCTTGGCGGGGCAGCCGGGTTCGGCGAGACCATGCTGACCCGCGCCGATGATGCCAGCCTGCGCCTCGATGTTGGCGCGGTCTTTGAAGACGGCTTTCAGTTCGGCGGGGCGCATTTCGCGGCGGACGAGCTTTATGTCTCGACCAATGGGCTGGTCAGCTTCGGCGGCGCGGTGAACGGCGTGGCCGACAGTCTTTCGGCCATCACCCGGCCCTTCATCGCCGCCTTCCACGCCGATGTGGACACCCGCCTTGACGGCGAGGGCGCGGAAAGCGGCCCGGTCTGGGTGGATGTCGACCCGGTCGGCGATGTGGTGACGATCACCTGGCAGGAGGTCGGGTTCTACCGTCGCAACGCGGCGCGGACCAACACCTTTCAGCTTCAGCTGTTCGACGACGGCGCGGGCGGCTTCACCATCGTCCTGCGCTACGACAGCATCGGCTGGACTACGGGCGATCTGGAAGGCGGCTGGCAGGGGCTTGGCGGCGACCCGGCGCTGATCGGCTGGCGGCTGGCGGCCTCGGGTGCGGTGAACGGCCATTGGGCGTCCGGCATCGAGGCGCGGCTTCTGGCGCTGGCGGATACCGCGGGCAACACCGGGGTCGACGGGCTTTGGGTCTATCACTACCGCCCGCCCCGCGTGGTGAACGGCACGGCGGACAACGATGTGCTGAGCGGCGACGCGGGCGAAGATGCGCTGTACGGCGGCGCCGGCAACGACCGGCTGGCGGGCCTTGCCGGCGCCGATCTGCTGGACGGCGGGGCGGGGCTTGATCTGGCCGACTATGCGCAATCCATCGCCGGCGTGACCGCCAGCCTCGCCGATCCGGGGGCCAATCGCGGGATCGAGGCCGAGGGCGACCGCTATGTCGGCATCGAAGGCATTTCGGGCAGCGCCCATGCTGACCGGCTGACTGGCGACGGCGGAGCAAACTGGCTGGAAGGTGGGGCGGGGGCAGACTGGCTTTCGGATGGCGCGGGCAATGACACGGTTTATGGCGGCGCGGGCGATGACCGGCTGATCGCGGGGGCGGGGGCCGACCTCTACTCTGGTGGCGCTGGTTCCGACCGGGTGGATTATGCCGGGGCCGCAACCCGCATCACGCTTGACCTCGCTGCGCCGGCCGCCTCGACTGGACTTGCCGCCGGCGACCGGTTCCATGGCATCGAGGCCTTCGCCGGATCGCGCTTTGGCGACCGGCTGGCAGGCGACGGCACGGCCAACCGACTTTACGGTGCCGCCGGGGCCGATGTCCTGCTGGGTCGTGGCGGCGCGGACCGGCTGTCCGGCGATGCGGGCGACGACAGATTGATCGGCGGCAGCGGGGCCGATGTTCTGACGGGCGGAGCGGGCATGGATGTGGCCTCCTACAGCACCGCGACAACCGCGATCCGGGCCGACCTGGCCACCCCGGCGGCCAACCTTGGCGCCGACGCGCTTGGCGACCGCTACCTTGCAGTCGAGGGGCTGATCGGCTCGCGCCAGAACGACACGCTGGCGGGCGACCACCAGGGCAACCGCCTGTCCGGCCTTGCCGGTGCCGATCGGCTTGAGGGCCGCGAGGGGGCCGATACCCTGAGCGGCGGTGCGGGGGATGATCTGCTGATCGGCGGGGCGGGCGGGGATCTGTTGCAGGGCGGCGACGGGCGCGACCGGACAAGCTATGCCGCAGCAGCTGCGGGCGTGACCGTCGATCTGGCCAACCCGACGCAGAACAGCGGCGAAGCGCGCGGCGATCGGTATTCCGGGATCGAAGAGGTCGAGGGCTCGGCGCAGTCTGACCGGCTTTCCGGCAATGGCGCGGGCAACCTGCTGCTAGGGGGCGGCGGCAACGACCTGTTGCAGGGTCGCGGCGGGGCGGACGGGCTTCATGGCGGCGGCGGTCTGGATCTGGCCAGCTATGGCGACGCAGCCGCCGGCGTGACGGCAAGCCTTGGCACGCCGGCAATGAACACCGGGGAGGCGGCCGGCGACCTGTATTCCCTGATCGAGGGCCTGCGCGGCTCGGCCCATGCCGACGATCTGGCGGGCGATGCCTTGTCCAATCTGCTGCAGGGCGGCGGCGGGGTGGATCGGCTCTCGGGCGGCGCGGGCGATGACACATTGGAGGGCGGCGCCGGCGCGGACCACCTGTTCGGCGGCGAGGGGGTCGACCTTGCCAGCTATGCGCTGGCCGGCTCGGCGGTGGTGGCCCGGCTTGCCGACCCGGCCGGCAATGCGGGCGACGCACGTGGCGACAGTTATGACGGCATTGAAGGGCTGATCGGCTCGGCCCATGCCGACACGCTCAGCGGCGGGACGGGCGACGACTGGCTTTTCGGCGGCGAGGGGGCGGATGTGCTGTCCGGTGCGCGGGGGCGCGACCGGCTCGCTGGCGGCAGCGGCGATGACCTGCTGAACGGCGGCGCGCTCGCCGATACGCTGGATGGCGGCGACGGCATGGACTGGGCCGATTATTCCAGCGACATCCGGGGCCTGACTGCCGATCTTGCCAGCCCCGCCGCGAATACCGGAGATGCCGCGGGCGATGTCTGGCTGTCCATCGAATGCCTGCGCGGCTCTTTCTACGCCGACTGGCTTTATGGTTCCGAGGCCGCCAACCGGCTGGACGGCTCTGCCGGCAATGACCAGCTTTCGGGGCGCGGCGGGGCAGATGAGCTTGCGGGCGGCGCCGGTCAGGATACCTTGACCGGCGGCAGCAGTGCCGACAGCTTCGTGCTGCACCGGCTTGACGAAGGCGGCGATCTTGTCACCGATTACAACCCGGCCGAGGCCGACAGTCTGGATCTCCGGATTGCGGGCCTGTCGCGCAGCGATATCGGGCTGCGGTTTCAGCATGTCGCAGGCGTCGGGTCCGCGGCGGTGGCCGAGGCGCAGGTGTTTCACCTCACGACCGGTCAGGTGCTGTTCACCCTGCAGGACGGCGCGAACCTGACCGATGTTTTCCTGCGGCTTGGCGACACCAGCTATGACCTCTTGTGATTTCATTGGCTTTTTCCTCAAATGCGTCACAAATGGCCGCTAATGAGCCGGGCGACGCAGTGTGAAAGGTTGTGGACCGGATGGGAAAGATTACCCCTCTGCTCTTGTGTGGCGGCTCGGGCACCCGGCTCTGGCCGCTGTCCCGCAAAAGCTATCCCAAGCAGTTCAGCGCGATTTCCGGCGAGGGGAGCCTGTTCCAGCAGGCCGCGACGCGCCTTTCGGGCGTCGGATTTGCCCGGCCCGTGGTGGTGACGAACAGCGATTTTCGCTTCATCGTGGTCGAGCAACTGGCCGCAGCCCGGATCGACCCCGGCGCGATCCTGATCGAACCCGCAGGGCGCAACACCGCGCCGGCCATCCTGGCCGCCACGCTGCACATTGCCGCCAATGATCCCGGGGCGCTGATCCTCGTCGCGCCCTCCGACCATGTGGTGCCCGATGATGCGGCCTTCCGCGCCGCCGTCACCGCCGCAACCCCTGCGGCCGAAGCCGGGCGGATCGTCACCTTCGGCATCCGGCCCGACCGGGCTGAGACCGGCTATGGCTGGCTCGAACTGTCCGCGCCCCCGGTCGACGGCCAGACCCAGCCGCTGACCCGCTTTGTCGAAAAACCCGACGCCACGCGTGCCGGGGCCATGCTGAAGGCCGGGAATTTCCTGTGGAATGCCGGCATTTTCCTGTTTTCCGCCGAAACCCTGCTGGCCGCCTGCGCTGCCCATGCCGCCGACCTGATCGGACCGGTCGGCGATGCGGTGGAACTTGCTGAACGCGACCTCGGCTTCCTGCGGCTGGCCGAAACCCCCTGGGCCGGCGCGCGCGAGATTTCCATCGACTATGCGGTGATGGAAAAGGCCGGCAACCTTGATGTCATGCCCTATTCGGCCGGCTGGTCGGATCTGGGCGATTGGGACGCGGTCTGGCGCGAAACCCCGGCCCGCGATGCCGCAGGCAATGCCACCCACGGGCAAACCGTGGTGATCGACTGCATGGACAGCCTTTTGCGGTCGGAAAGCGAGGCGCAGGTGCTGGTCGGCATCGGCCTGACCGACATGATCGCCGTTGCCATGCCCGACGCCGTTCTGCTCGCCCCGCGTGACCGGGCGCAGGATGTGAAACTGGCGGTCGCCGCGCTGAAATCCACCGCCGCGCGGCAAGCCGAAACCTTCCCGCGCGACCACCGCCCCTGGGGCTGGTTCGAGACTCTGGCCCTGTCCGACCGCTTTCAGGTCAAGCGCATCGTGGTGAAACCGGGGGCAGCGCTGTCGCTGCAAAGCCACGTCCATCGCGCCGAGCACTGGATCGTGGTTTCAGGAACTGCACGGGTGACAGTCGGCGAGACAGTGAGCCTCGTCAGCGAAAACCAGTCGGTCTACATCCCCTTGGGCGAAAAGCACCGGCTGGAGAACCCCGGCAAGCTGCCGATGGTACTGATCGAGGTGCAGACCGGGGCCTATCTGGGGGAAGACGATATCGTGCGGTACGAGGATGTCTATGCCCGGGGACAGGGAGCGAAGGGGTGAGGCAGGGCAGTCGGGAACCGGGCGATTTCCGCCCGAAAATCGCCAGCGGAATTCGGGTGAATCCCCCCTACCGCCCGATCCCCACATAGGTCTCAAACCCGGCCTCTTTCGCCTCTTCCTCGGAATAGACGTTGCGCAGGTCGGCCATGCGGGGAACCTCCATCTTCTTGACGATCTTGCCCAGATCGAGCGCGCGGAACTCGTTCCACTCGGTCAGCACCACCACCAGATGCGCGCCCTGCGCCGCCTGATAGGGGTTTTCCACCCATTTCACGCCGGGCAGCAACGCCTCGCCCTCGTGGCGGCCTTGCGGGTCCACCACTTTCACCCGCGCCCCGGCGCCGACCAGGGCCGGGACGATGGTCAGCGAGGGCGCGTCGCGCATGTCATCGGTGTTGGGTTTGAAGGTCACGCCGAGAATGGCGATAGTCTTGCCGTTCAACACCCCGTCACAAAGGTCTTCGATCTTGCCGATCATCCGGCGCTTGATTTCCTCGTTCACCTTGATGACGGTTTCGGTGATCTGCATCGGCACGGCATGCTCCTGCCCGATGCGCGCCAAGGCCTTGGTATCCTTCGGGAAACATGACCCGCCATAGCCCGGCCCGGCATGCAGGAACTTGTTTCCGATGCGCCCATCCATGCCCATGCCCTTGGCCACATCCTTCACATCGGCGCCGACCCTTTCGCACAGGGCGGCGATTTCGTTGATGAAGGTGATCTTGGCGGCCAGAAAGGCGTTGGCGGCGTATTTGATCATCTCGGCCGATTCCAGCCCGGTATAGACGATCGGAAAATCGCGCAGGAAGAGCGGGCGATAGATGTCGCCCATCACCTTGCGGGCGCGCTTGGCCTCGACGCCCACCACCACCCGGTCGGGGCGCATGAAATCGTCGATCGCGGCGCCCTCGCGCAGGAATTCCGGGTTCGAGGCGACATCGAAGGCGGCCGAGGGGTTGGCCGCCCGCACCGCCTCGGCCACCTTGCGGTTGGTGCCGACGGGAACGGTGGATTTGGTGACGATCACGGCATAGCCGGTCAGCGCCCGGCCGATTTCGGCCGCTGCTGCCATGACATAGCTGAGGTCGGCATGCCCGTCGCCGCGCCGGGTGGGCGTGCCGACGGCGATGAAGACCGCCTCCGCATCCGCCACCGCATCGGCCAGGTCAAGCGTGAAGGAAAGCCGCCCGGCGGCGACGTTCTTGGCCATCAGATCATCAAGACCCGGCTCGAAGATCGGCACCTCGCCGGCGCGCAGCCGTTCGATCTTGCCGGGGTCCTTGTCGACGCACACAACCTCATGGCCGAAATCGGAAAAGCAGACCCCGGAAACCAGGCCCACATATCCCGTGCCGATCATCGCAATCTTCATCTGCCCGCCTACCCGACTTGTTGTCGTGCCCCGTTCGGGGCTTGTTTTGCCCTGTGTAGGCAGGCCTTGAAAACAAGTCAAATCCGGGCAGGCATCGCCCCTGCCCGGACCTGCGGCTGTTGCCAAAAGGCTCAGGCCATGCGCAGCCAGATCGCCGTGGCGACCGCCGCGTTGATCTCGGAGTTGACAAAGCCCCAGCTTGCCGGAGCCGCGGTGGCAAAGGTCACGGTGCGGCGCAAGGTCTTGCGCGCGGTCGTCACCATGGTCGTGCCGCCGTTGATGTCGGGCGTCGCCTGCAAGGCCCAGGCCGACAGCACGGCGGTCGAGGAATGCCGCACCCCGAGCCAATAGGTCCGCCCGCGCAGGAGGGTCAGGCTGGCAGTCAGAACCTTGTTGCCCGTGGTGGAAAGATCGGCGGTCGCCGTCTCCAGCAAGAGGCTGCCGGGCTGGCCATTGGCCAGCGCCTCATAGACCACCAGCTTGCAGAGCGCCGAGGCCACGGCCGTCGTGCAATTGACGCCCAGCGCATCGACCGTCAGATCAGTGCTGCTGACATAGGGGAAAAGATCCAGCCGGTTCGCGGCCCCGGTCAGCACCGTCGTCGCACCACCGCTGCCCATGGTGGTAATGACATATTCCCCGACAGGCGGCACCAGACAGGGCAGATCTGCCTGCTGGTCGATCACCCGCGTCTGCCCCGCCACGCGCGCAAACACCTGTCCGCGCGTGCTGTCATGCCATACCAGCCCGTCCGTCGGACCAGCCGGGGCGGTGGCCTGCCCGGTCAGCTGCACCGGCTTGAAGATCTCGACTTCGGCCGTCCCTGCCGTGATCTTCATCGCCGTGTTGAAGGTCGTGCCATTGCTCGAGACATTGACCGAGAAGTGATTGTCGCCCACCAGCCCCATTTCGGCGCGGCCGGAATAGTTGTTCTGAAACAAAAGGCTCGCGGTCTGGGCTGCGGCGGATTTGTTGACCTTCACCTGGTGGCCCGCCCCGGCGTGATCGAACAGCGAGGCCGGAGAGGACAGGGCCAGCCGGTTCGTCGCATCCGAGCTGGCCGAGACGCCGAGCTGGTCCACCGCCAGAACGGCGGGAACCGAGGCCGCCCCCATGGAAACCCATGCCGCCCCGTCATGGACCAGCTCAAGGCTTTCCGTCGCAATCCAGACCCTCCAGCCGATGACCGGCGCGACGAATTGCCAAAGCCCGTCCAGCCAGAGCGCGATCTTGTCGGCCTGCCCCGCCCAGGCACCGGTGGGCGCGGCCGCCACGATGTGGCGCTGGCCTTCGACCGGGCTGGCGGGCGGCGCGGTGCGGGTGCGGTCCGTGACGGTCAGCTGCACCAAAAGGTCAAGCTGCATCACCGCCTCGTTATGGGTGACATGTTTTTGCGCCTGTGACGCCTGCATCAGCGGCAAGGACAGGATGGGGGACAGATCGGGCATGCAAACCTCCGCGGGGAACCTCTTGGCCCGGAAGGCTAGGAAAGCAGGCTTAACACCCGCTTCCGGGGCGCGCGCGCCCAAGGGCGCCGGCGCAACGCTCAGCTGTCGGATTGCGGGTTTGCGGGGGCCGGGCCGCGCTCGGCCCAGGTCACCCAGGAAATCGCACCGATGATGAGCCCGCCACCAAGCAGCACCCACAGGTCCACCGGCTCGGCAAAGATCAGGCTGCCGGCCAGCGCGGCCCAGACGAGGTTCAGGAAGGTTACGGGCTGCGTCACGGTCATCGGCGCCACGCGGAACGCGCGTGTCATCAGGTAATGCCCGGCGGTGGCGAGCAGCGCCACCACTGCCAGCCCCGCCAGATGCAGCGTCGACACCGGCACCCAGACCCAGAGCGCCAGCGGCAAGAGCCCGATCGTCACCGTCAGCGACAAGAGCGCCACCACCGTCGAGGCCGGCACCAGCGCCGACAGGCGCTTGGCGAAGAGGTAGCTGCCGGCAAAGCAGATCGCGGCGCCGATCTGCGACAGATGGCCGGCCGTCACCGCCTGCGCACCCGGTCTCAGGACGACCAGCGTGCCGCACAGCGCAAGCGCGACGGCAATGATCCGGCGCCGGCTCAGCCGCTCGCCCAGCAGCAGGGCACCGGCAATCAACAGGATCACCGGGTTCAGATAGCCAATGGCCGTCACCTGCGCCATCGGGATGCGGGCCATGGCGTAAAACCAGAACAGCACCGCCGCCACATGCACCCCGCCGCGCCAGAGGCTGAGCGGCAGCGCGCCCTTGGGCAGGCCGTTGCGCCACAGCCCCGGCAAGACCGGCAACAAGAACACCACGCCGAAGGCGAAACGGATGAAAGCCGATTGCGCCGCCGGAATATCGGTGCCAAGCGCCCGCACGATGCTGTTGACCCCGACGAAGGCCAGCCCCGAGGCCAGCATCCACGCCACGCCCTCCAGGGGCCGCTCAGAGGGAAGGTCCATCGTCGTCGCCGTCATGGCTGGCAGGCGTAAGGCCTTTCAGCCCCCGAAGGCAAGCCCCGCCGCGATCATCCACATTGTTCCCCCGACGACGATCTCCAACACCACCCAGGCCTGCGGTCTGGCAAACAGCGGCGCAAGCGCCCGCGCGCCAAAGCCAAGGGCGCCGAAAAAGGTCAGGCTGCCAGTCGCCGCCCCGATGCCAAAGGCCAGTTCGCGCGGGGCATACTGCGCCGAGATCGACCCGATCAGCGCCAGCGTGTCAAGATAGACATGCGGGTTGGCCCAGGTCAGGATCAGGCAGGTCGTCAGCACTTGCCCCAACCGCGCGCCCTGCCCTTCGGCCGGCGCCAGCGCCTCGCCGCCCCGCTGCGCCGCCCTGAACCGCAGCGCCCCGTAGACCAGCAGGAAGGCCACGCCGCCCCAGCGCAGCGCCGCCCCAAGCCAGGGCAGCGCCTTGGACGCCGCGCCAAACCCCGCCACGCCCGCCGCAATCAGCACCGCATCCGACAGCGCACAGACCGCGACCACGGCGGCGACATGTTCCTGCCGCAACCCCTGTCGCAGGACAAAGGCGTTCTGCGCCCCGATGGCCAGGATCAGGCTGGTGGACACCAGCCACCCCTGCACGACAGCTTCAAGCACGGGACAACTCCTGCAACGCGGCCAAGGCCTCCTGCCGTCGATCCCAGGGCAGGAAGATGTGGTCATGGTGGAAACCGGCGATGACATTGGCGCTGATGCCCTTGTCCGCCAGCGCGCGGGCAAGGGCCGCCGTCAGCCCGACCGCCGCCAGATCGGAATGCACCGTCAGCGAAATCCGGGCAAAGGCCGGGCCGGGGTCCACACCCGCCGCCTGCAGATCCGCCTGCCGGGCGATGACGGTTGTCCCTTCCTCCTCGGCCACCGTCGCAAAGGCCGCCGGAATTGGCCGGGCCGCGACGGCGAAACCATAGGGGACGGCGTGCAGGACTGGCTCCATCGTCGCCAGAAGCCGGGAAAGATCTGAAATAGCGGTCATATGCCCCTCCATTGCCGCTTGGCTAGCAGAGCGCGCCGGATTAACAAAGTTACTAAATCTGCAATTGGATTAGCCATGCTAATGTTTGAACCCGCCCAGCTTGCCGCCCTTGCCGCCGTCCACCGCCGCGGTTCCTTCGACCTCGCGGCGGCAGAGCTGCATGTCACGCCCTCGGCCATCTCGCAGCGCATCAAGGCGCTCGAGGATCAGGCCGGCACCCTGCTGATCCGCCGCGCCAGCCCCTGCACGGCCACGCCCGCGGGGCTCAGGATGATCCGCCACCATGACGAGGTGGTGCTTTTGGAGCGCACACTGGCCGCCGACCTGCCGCAGCTGTCACCACGCGCCGCGACGCTGCGCATTGCGGTGAACGCCGACAGCCTTGCCACCTGGGTCATTCCGGCGCTGGCCGAGGTGGAGGGGTTCCTGTTTGACCTCGTGATCGACGATCAGGACGTCAGCCAGGACTGGCTGAAGCGCGGCGAGGTGCAGGCGGCGATCACCGCGCATCCAAGACCGCCGCAGGGCTGCGACGGCTTCGCCCTTGGCGCCCTGCGCTACCGCGCCACCGCCTCGCCCGCCTATCTGGCGCGCTGGATGCCAGACGGCCCGACGGCCGAGGCACTGGCCCGCGCCCCGGCGCTGACCTTTTCCGAAAAGGACCGGTTGCAGGAAATCTGGGTGTCGCGGCACTTGCAGGGAACCGCCAGACGCCCGGCCTGCCCGACCCACCGCATGGCCTCGTCGCGGGGTTTTGTCGATGCCTGCCTTGCGGGCCTTGGCTGGTCCATGAATGCCGAGGCGCTGGTCGCCGACGACATCGCCGCCGGCCGTCTGATCGACCTGTCGCCCGATGCGCCGCTGGATGTGGCCCTGCACTGGCAATTCGCCCGCCTGACCGCGCCCGCCACGGCGGCGTTGACCCGGGCCATCCGCAGGCATGCCGGGCGGGCGCTGGTTGCGCCCGTGACCTGACCGTGCCAGCCCGCAAAGCAAAAAGGCCCCGGACTTTCCGGGGCCTTTGCTTCCTGCGGTTTGCCTTAGAGCGTGGGGTAGATCGGGAAGCGCTGGCAGAGCGCCTCGACCTTGGTCCGGACGGCGGCCTCGACGGCGGCGTTGCCGTCTTCGCCATGCTGGGCCAGCCCGTCGACCACTTCAACGATCCAGTCGGCGATCTGGCGGAACTCGGCCTCGCCGAAGCCGCGCGTCGTGCCGGCCGGAGTGCCGAGGC
>NZ_JAAIVJ010000021.1 GCF_011008935.1 Tabrizicola oligotrophica
CCCCCCTGCAGCCGGTTCAGCACCTCGAAGATCACCACCATGATCACCAGCGCCAAAGCCACATTCCACTCCGCAGCCCGCGCCCGACGCGCAGGATCATATCTTAGGCCGCCAAGCCCGTGGGTCGCTTCTGCCACCGCGCGTTCCTTCCCTGAATTGAGACGATGCAATGCCCGCGACCGCAGCGGACACCGAAGCAAAAGGCCGGGGCGGCTGTCGCCAGCCCCCCCGAAACCTGTCTGAACTGTATCAGTTCTTGGCCAGATAGTCGGCGACATTCGCCGGGGTGACGAGTTCGAACGGCACCCAGACCTTCTGCTCCACCGCCTCGCCCCCGGCGAGTTTGGTGGCGGCGTCGAGCGCGCCCGCGCCCTGACCGGCGGCGTTCTGGAACACGGTCACATCCAGCTCGCCCGCCTGCATCGCGGCCAGCGCATCCTGCGTTGCATCCACGCCGCCGACCTGCACCGTAGCCATGTCGATGCCGCCGGCCTTCATCGCCTGAATGGCGCCGATGGCCATTTCGTCGTTGTTGGCGATGACGCCGTCAAAGGCGGCGCCGGTCGAGAGCCAGTTGGTCATCAGCGTCTGGGCTTCGTCACGGTTCCAGTTGGCGGTCTGCTGGTCGATGACGTTGATCTTGACCTTGCACTTGCCGGCCTCGATCACGTCATAGATGTCTTGCGTGCGCTGCACGGCGGCCTGATTGGACAGCTCGCCCTGCATGACATAGACATTGACCTCAGTCTTGCCCTCGGCGGCCCAGTTGTCGCACAGCGCGATGGTTTCCAGCGTGCCGGAATCCGCCTCGTTCGAAGCCACGAAGGCCTGGTTGTCGGGCAGGCTGTCGATGTTGACCGGCTGGCGGTTCACATAGACCAAGGGCACGTTTGCCGCGGCGGCGGCATCCGACATCGCCTGCGTGGCGCTGGTGTCGACCGGGTTGACGACGATCGCGCTCACCCCCGAGGCGATGAAGTTGTTGATCTGGTCCAGTTGCTTGGCCACGTCGTTCTGCGCGTCCTCGATCTGGACCTGCAGACCCGCCGTATCGGCCTGGGCCTGAATGCCGTTGCGCAGGACGGTCAGGAAGTTGTCATCGAACTTTGCCATCGACACGCCGATGCCGTCGGCCATCGCGGTGGTGGTCATCAGCGCGGCGAAGCCCGCGGCCAGAAGCGTCTTTTTCATCTCTCTCTCCCTTGGTGGATGCCGGCACATCCGTGATATTGCCGGAGGGCTCTCTCCCAGAGCCCGCAGTCCTGCACGGGTCAGGCGGCCTTGCGGGCCAGCCCGGCGCGGATGAAATCGAATGAGGCGGCCAGCTGCGCCGCGGGGTCGGCGCAGGCGTGGACCTCGGTCGCGAAGGCCTCGAAGCTGACCGGGCCATTCCAGCCCAGCGCCTGCAGATCGGCGATCTGGGCGATGTTGCCCAGCCGGTCGCCCTCGGTCACCAGAACCCGGTGGGCGTCCTGCATTTCGGCGATGCCGACGCCGGGGTCGGTCACGCCCGAGACATGCACGATGCCGGTATGTTCGGGGAAATACGGGCCGCCATGGGCCAGAGTGTGGTGGAAGGTGTCATGCACCAGCTTGAACCGGCCCTTGGCGCCAAGCGCCTCAATGGCCTCGACTGCTTCGGCCTTGTGGCGCAGGGCGCAGATTTCAAAGCCCAAGGGTTCGACCATGCCGACAAGGCCGTGGTCCTCCAGCATCGGCTTCAGTGCCTTCAGCGCCACGCGCAGCGCCGCCTGGCGTTCGCCGTTGCCCATGCCCAGATTGTCATTGCGCGGGATCAGGCTGACCGCTTCGGCCCCCGCTGCACGCGCGATCCGCATCAGGGCCAGCGCCTCGGCGGCCTTGTCCCCGGACCAGTCGTTGAAGCGCTTGACCTCGGCCAGCGCCAGCAGGCGCAGGCCCTTTTCGCGGATCAGCTCGCCGGCCCTTTCCGGCGCCATGCCGTCGAACAGCGGCTGCGGCAGGTCGTTGCGCAGCTCGATGCCGACGCAGCCGAGGCTTGCCGCAAGATCCACCAGCCCGACAAAGCCAAGCCGCGCCACCGTCATGTGGTTGAGAGCAAACTGGACCATTTCGAACCTCCCGAGCCGTTTTGCCGTTGCGACTGGACCCTGAGAGGAACGCGGTGATTCCGTCAATCACCGGGCGCGGCTTTTCGTCACGCATGACGAAATGGCGCAGGAGGTTTTGATGGTTTTACGTCAAACGGATTCGGGCAGATAGAGATCGGGCTGCAGGAAATGCTGGCCCTGAACCGGGGGCATGCCCTGCGTCACGGTCTCTGCCGCAAGCGCCACAAGATCGGTGCAAAGCCGCGGCAGCGGGGTGCCGATGACCATGGTGACATGGCGCGAAATCAGCGCGGCGCGGCTTTCCGGGGTCAGTTCGTTGACCACCAGCGCCACCTCGCCGGGGGGCCGCGCCTCGCGGATTGCCGCAATCGCCCCCTCCATGCCGCCGCCCGCGCAATAGATGCCGCGCAGATCCTTGTGGCGGCTGAGCAGATCCAGCGTCGCTTCATAGGTCAGTTGCCGGGTCTCCAGATTGACCAGAGTGTCGAGAACCTGGAACTGCGGCGCGTGTTCGCGGAAATAGCTGCGCACCCCGGTTTCGCGCAACTCATGGCCGTGCCAGCGATAGCCACCGACGAAAATCGCAATCTTTCCAGCGTGATGGCTGGCAGTGGCGATCATATGCGCGGCAATTCGGCCGACTTTCAGATTGTTCAGCCCGAGATAGTTCTGCCGCACGCCCTGGCCGAAATCGTTGAGCAAGGCAAAGACCGGAATCCCCTTTGCATTCAGACGGATGACCGCCTCTGTCACTTCGGGATGCGTTACCGCCGTGGCCGCGATGGCATCGACGCGGCCCACCAGCCGCTCCATCTGCGCCACGAAATCACCGGGGCTTTGCGAGGGGGCGTAAACCACCGTCGCCGTGGCGCGCACACCGCTGGCCTGCGCCACGGCGCGTTCGATCTCGGCCTTGAAACTTTGGTAGAAGGCCTGCTTTTCCTTGTGCAGCACCACCCCCAGCCGCAGGCGCGGCAGATCGGCCTGCATGCGCTGCCCGATCAGGGCGGCAGCGTGATAGCCGATGGCCTTGGCCGCCTCATAGACCTTGCGGGCAGTTTCCTCGCGCACCGCCTCGCGACCGTTCAGCACCCGGTCGACGGTGGCGGTGGACAGACCCGCCGCGCGGGCAACGTCCTGTATCGTCGGTCTGCCGGCCATTCCCCATCCTGACGAAATTCAATCACTTCATCCCGCCACCCTGACGGGTTTTGATGTGTTCTGCAAGCCGCCCTCTTTGTGATCGCGGCAAGCTGTGCCTATCGACAGGGCAGACGCGCCGATGGGCAAGGCGGCGCCGCGAGGGAGGAGACAAGATGGCCAAGAGGGATTACAGCCCGTTCGGCGCCGATGCCCGTCAGGCGGTGCAAAGCGGCCTGACGGCGGCAGAGTGGTATCACACCGAGGTGCCGCGCAAGGTGATGAAGGATCTGATGGCGCGGTCGGACAGCCCCGCCATCCGCGATACGCTTCTGCTCTACGGGCTGATGATCGCCTTGGCGGCGGGCGGCATCGCCACCTGGGGCAGCCTGTGGACTGTGCCGTTCTGGCTGGCCTACGGCGTGCTTTACGGCTCGGCCTCGGATTCGCGCTGGCATGAGTGCAGCCACGGTACCGCCTTCCGCACGCCCTGGATGAACAATGCGGTCTACCAGATCGCCAGCTTCATGATCATGCGCAACGCGGCCACCTGGCGCTGGAGCCACGCCCGCCACCATTCCGAGACCTATTTCGTCGGCCGCGACCCGGAGATCGCCGTGATGCGGCCGCCGGAGATGGCCAAGCTGATCCTGAATTTCTTTGGTGTCCTCGACGTCCTCAAGTTCTTCCCGAACCTGATCCGGAACGCCGTTGCCGGACCGACGACGGCGGAAAAAACCTTCGTGCCGCAGTCGGAATGGGGAAAGGTGCAGAAGGTGGCGCTGGTACATCTGGCGATCTATCTGGCCACGATCACGCTGGCGCTTTGGCTTGGCTCGATCCTGCCCCTCATGGTGATCGGCCTGCCGCGCATGTATGGCGCCTGGCATCATGTCATGACCGGCCTCTTGCAGCACGGCGGGCTGGCCGACAACGTGATCGACCACCGGCTGAACTCGCGCACGGTCTACATGAACCCCGTCAGCCGCTTCATCTACTGGAACATGAACTATCACGTCGAACATCACATGTTCCCGATGGTGCCCTATCACGCGCTGCCGCGGCTGCACGCGGCGATCAAGGCCGACCTGCCGGCGCCGAACCGCTCCATCGCCGAAGGCTTTGCCGAGATGTGGCCCGCGCTGAAGCGCCAGTTGGCCTATGAGGACTACTTCCTGAAGCGCGAGCTTCCGGCCTCGGCCAAGCCCTACCGCGAGGATTTCCACCTCTATGTTCCGGGCATGATGGCCCAGAACCTGACCCCCAAAGCTGCGGAGTAAGACATGCCCTGGATTGAAGCCTGCGCCACCGATGACATCGACCAGGAAGACCTGATCCGCTTTGACCATGCGGGCCAGACCTTTGCGATTTACCACTCGCCCGACGGGCAGTTCTACTGCACCGAGGGCATGTGTTCGCATGAGAAGGTGCATCTGTGTGACGGGCTGGTGATGGATCATCTGATCGAATGCCCGAAACACAACGGCCAGTTCGACTATCGCACTGGCGAGGCGATGCGCGCCCCGGTCTGCGTGAACCTGAGAACCTTCCCCGTGAAGGTGGACGGCGAGCGCGTCTTCATCGAGGTGGCGTGATGGCGCGGCTGACAGTCAGGGACCTTCTGGACCAGCGCGGCAAGCATCCGTTCGCCATGCTGCGGGTCGAAACACTGGACGAGGCCGAGGCGGCGGCCAGGGCGGGGGTGGAACTTCTGTCAGTGCCGCCTGCCATGGTCTTTGACCGCCGCCTCCGCGAGGTGGCACCCGACGCCTTCATCTTCCCCGGCGACAATTTCTATGAGATCGGCACGACGGATGATTTCCTGCACTGGGCCTTTCCGCTTTATAAACATGGGGCGGATGCCTTCTATTGCTCGGGCGCGCTGGCCACGATCCGCGCCATGGCCGATCACGGGTTGCCGGTCTGCGGCCATGTCGGGCTGATCCCGTCGAAACGCACCTGGACAGGCGGGTTCAAGGCGGTGGGCAAGACGCTGGAAACCGCGCAGTTGGTCTGGCAGCAGGTCAGGGCGGCCGAAGCGGCCGGGGCCTTTGCCGTGGAAATCGAAGTGGTACCGCAGTCGATCACCAAGGCGATTGCCGAAAAGACCGGGCTGTTCCTGATCTCGATGGGGGCCGGGGCGGCGGGGCATGCGCAGTATCTGTTCAGCGATGACGTGCTGGGCCAGAACCGCGTCCGTATCCCGCGCCATGCCAAGGTCTATGCTGACTTCGCTGCCGAACAGGACCGCCTGCAGGCACTGCGGGTCGAGGCGATGGGCCGCTTTGCCCGCGATATCCACGACGGCGACTATCCCGCGCCGCAACATCTGGTGGATTGCGACAGCGAGGTCGTCGCGGCCTTCCGCGACTGGCTGGATCAGGCAACCCGCTGAGCATGTCTCCCGCCGGACCATGCCCGGCGGGGGCGTTTTCTGTGGCCGCTATCCCAGCACGCTGGCCAGCATCACCGGCTGGCCGCTCCGGGCCGATTGCGTGGCCGCCTCGGCCATGGCAAGCGCCGCCACCCCGTCGGCGAGCGTCACCGGCAGCGCCGAGCCGGTCTGCACCGCGCCGACAAAGGCCGCCCATTCCGCCGCATAGGCGGGCATGTAGCGTTCCAGGAAGAAATAGGTGGGTTTCGCGCCGGTCACGCCCGCCGTCGTCGACTTGACCACGGTGTTTTCCAGCATGTTCTGCGCCTGCAACAGCCCCTCCGAGCCCAGCAGCTCGACGCGCTGGTCATAGCCGTAAACCGCCCGGCGCGAGTTCTTGATGACGGCGATGCGTCCGTCGGCATAGCTGAGGGTGACGACCGCGGTGTCGACATCGCCCGCCTGCCCGATGGCCGGATCGACGATGGAGCTGCCAACTGCCGAGACCGCAACCGGCGCCGCGCCCATCAGGAAATTGGCCATGTCGAAGTCATGGATCATCATGTCGCGGAAGAGGCCACCCGAGACCTTGATATAGGCGACCGGCGGCGGCGCGGGGTCGAAAGAGGTGATCGACAACAGTTCTGGCTTGCCGATCTCGCCCTTGTCCAGCGCCGCCTTCAAGGCCGCGAAGTTGGGATCAAACCGGCGGTTGAAGCCGATCATCACCGGCCGGCCCGTCGGACCCACCGCCTTCTGGCAGGCCAGTGCGCGGGCAAGGCTCAGGTCCACCGGCTTTTCGCACAAGACCGCCTTGCCGGCCGCCGTCGCCCGCTCGATCAGGTCGGAATGGGTGTCGGTCGAGGTGGCGATCAGCACGGCATTGATGGCCGGGTCGGACAGGATGGCCTCGGTCGCCCGCGCCTCGGCGCCATATTGCGCGGCAAGGCGCGCGGCGGCCTCGGCGTTGATGTCACTGACCGCGACAAGGCGCGAGCCGGGATGGGTGGAAATCGCGGTGGCATGGACGCCCGCAATGCGGCCGGCGCCCAAGAGTCCTACGTTCAACATGGTTGGTCCTTTCTGTCATGCGTGCGCCGGTTTCAAAAGAAGGCGCCTCCCCTCCCCCACGGTGGGGAGGGGCCGGGGGTGGGGGGCGCCGGGCACAACGTCAGCCCCCCTGCCCAGCCCTGCCCCACAAAGCGGGGAGGGAGGCGCAACAGGTCAGAGGTTCAGCCCCGTCACCAGTGCGGCGAACTCCTCGTCCGCCATGGCAACATTGTGCTGCGGCTGCGGATAGGCGCCGGAATTCACATCGGCGATGAACTCCTTGAACGCCGCCACCCGCTCGGTTTGCAGCCGGGCATATTCGGCGGCAAAGTTGCGATAGGTCTTGGCGTGGCGGGGGCGATGCCCATCGGTGCAGCCCAGCACGTCCTCGGCGAAAAGGTACTGCGCATCGGCGCCGGGGCCGGCCCCCATGCCCAGCAGGATCATCGGGGTGTTCTGCGAGATCAGCGCGCCCAGCCGGTCCGGCACCACCTCGAGCTCGGCTCCGAAGCAGCCGATGGCCTCCAGCCGCTTCACATGGTCCCAGACCGCCCGCGCCTCAACCGCGGTCTTGCCCACCGCACGCCAGCCGGTCCAGGTGATGTAGCTCGGGATCAGCCCGACATGGGCGACCACCGGCATGTGGTTGTCGCAAAGCGCCTTCTGGATGTCCAGCGACGCGGCGCAGTAGAAGCAGTCGCCCCCCATCGCGGTGAATTTGAAGGCCGCGCGCAGGTAATCCTCGGCGGTGGCCAGCCCGCCATAGGGGCCGAAGGGCAGGCCGACCTGCACGAAGCAGCGCCCCGCCGCCGCGCGCATTTCCGGGCTGAAGAAGCGGCTTTCGATCGACAGCATGTGAATGCCCGCCGCATCGGCCGCCGCCGCCTCCTCGGGCGTGGTGACGTAAAGCATCGAGATCTTTTCGCCGCGCGCCTTCATGGCGCGCATGTCGTGGACGGTCGGGCGGTTGGCTTTGTGGACCATGGGTTACACCGTGAAGGCTGTGCGGAAGGCTTCGAGGGCAGCCTCCTCGTCGCCCTTGGCGAAGGCCTCCATGCCGACGGGGCCGGCATAGCCCATGCCTTTCAGCGCGCGGGCAACACCGGCATAGTTGATCTCGCCGGTCCCCGGCTCGCAGCGGCCCGGATTGTCGGCGACCTGCACCTCGCCGATCCAGGGCAGGCAGGCCTCGGTCCAGCGGATCAGGTCGCCCTCGCCGATCTGGGTGTGGTAAAGGTCAAGGTTGATGCGCAACTCGGGCCGGTTCACCGCCGACACCAGCGCCAGCACCTCGGCGGTGGCGCCAAAGGGGCAGCCGGGGTGGTCGATGGGGTTCAGGTTTTCCAGCGTGAAGGTCACGCCCTCGGCCTCGGCCAGATCGCAGAGGCGCTGCAGGGTGTCGCGGGCGCGGGTCATCATGCCGGGGGCAAAAGACCCGATCCGGGGGATCGGCACGCCCATGTCGCCCAGACCCGTGCCATGCAGGTTCAGCCGCTGCACGCCAAGGCGCTTGCCGACCAAGGCCGTCTCTCGCGCCGAAGCAAGCAGCATCTCTGCCCCCTCGGCATCGGTCAGGCGGCCCTGAAGATAGCCGTTCATGATGGTGAAGGTGGCCCCGGTTTTCACCAGCGCCGCCACGTCCCAGGCGGGCCAGTTCCACAGGCCGACGCCAAAGCCCATCTCTTTCAGGCGGGCCGCGCGCCACGCCATCGGGCGGTCGCGCCACAGCATTTCGGCGCAGGCGGCAAGTTGGAAGCTCATGTCAGATCTCGATGTAAACCGCACCGTCTTCCACTTTCACGGGAAAGGTGCGCAGGTTGACGCAGGCGGGCGCGCGTTTCGCCTCGCCGGTTTTGTAGCAGAAGGTTGCGTTGTGCTTGGGGCATTCGACAGTGCCGTCCATCACGAGGCCATCGCCGAGATGCACCTTTTCGTGGCTGCAAATGCCGTCCATGGCGTGAAAGGTATCGTCTTCCGATCGCACGATGATGAAGGTCTGGCTGCCATGGTCGAAGCGGATCAGGTCGTCCGGTTCGATGTCATCGGGCGCGCAGGCGCGTATCCAGTTGGGCATGGGTCGGCTCCGGTCATTCTGCGGGGGGTGGGGGGTGGCCGTCATGGCTGGCCATGAAACCCTCGATTTCGGCTTCAAGGCTGGCCATCGAGGCGCCGCCCGCCATCAGGTCGGTGATTTCCTCGCGGGTCTTTTCGCCCTTCTTGAAATCGGCGGCGACCGCGCCGCGGATCAGCACGGCGAAGTGGTCGCCCACCGCCATGGCATGCATCACCTGATGGGTGATGAAGATCACGGCAAGGCCCCGGCGCTTGGCCTCGTTCACGATGCGCAGAACGTGGGTGGCCTGTTTCACGCCCAAAGCGGCCGTGGGTTCGTCCAGGATCAGCACCCGCGCCCCGAAATGCACCGCCCGGGCGATGGCGAGCGATTGCCGCTCCCCGCCCGACAGCCCGCCGACCAGCCGGTCGCCGTCGGAGATGCGGGTGATGCCCATGTCCTGCACCGCCTTCACCGCAATCGCATTGGCGCGTTTGCGGTCATAGACCCGGAACGGCCCCCAGCCCCAGGTCGGCTCCACGCCGACGAAAAAGCTGCGGCCGATGGACATCAGGGGAAAGGTGCCGCCGAACTGGTGGACGGTGGAGATGCCGGCCTCGGCCGCCACGCGCGGGGTGGGGAAGCTGACGGGTTGGCCGTCCATCTCGATCATGCCCGAGGACGGTTGATGCACCCCCGACATGATCTTGATGAGCGTCGATTTTCCCGCGCCGTTGTCGCCCAGCAGGCAGAGCACTTCGCCGGGCTTCACCTCCAAGGTGATGTCATGCAGCACATCAATCGGACCAAAGGATTTGTTCACACCCCGCAGGGCCAGGATCGGGGCGGTCATACCTTGGCGCCTTTCTTCTTGGTGGTGGCCGACAGCGCCATCTTGCGGAAGGTGTTGTTCATCAGGACAGCACCCAGCAGCAGCACACCGATGATGAGCGAGGACCAGTTGCGGTCGAAATCGGTGTAATAGATGCCTTGCGTCACGATGGCGAAGGTGATGGTGCCAAAGAAGATGCCGACCACCGAGCCGAAGCCTCCGGTCAGGAGCACACCGCCGACCACGACCGAGATGATGGCGTTGAAGATGAAGCTCTGCCCGCCCGCCACCTGCGCCGAGTTGTAAAGGATCGCCTGGCACATGCCGACAAAGGCGGCCGAGGTGGCGGACAGCACAAAGAGGATGATGGTCAGCCGGTCAGTCGGGATGCCGGCATTCCGGGCCGAAACCTTGTCGCCGCCCATGGCGAAGATCCAGTTCCCGAAGGGCGAGACGTGAACGAAGAAGATGTAAAGCGCGCTCAGGCCCAGCCACCACAGCACCATGACCTGCAGCTGCCCGCCAAGGACGAAATCACCGAACAGCGCTTTGGCCGGGCCCTCTACAGTCAGGGCGACCGAAGTGGATTTGGTGATGAGCACCGTCAGCCCCAGCACGATGCCCTGCACGGCGAAAAGGCTGCCCAGCGTCACGATCAGCGAGGGTACGGCGGTCTTCACCACCAAGACGCCGTTCACCAGACCGACAATCACCCCGAACGACAGCGCCACAGCAACGCCCAGCCAGATCGGCAGGCCGTAATGGCCCGAAATGACCGCCACCGTCATCGCGCCAAAGGGCACCATGGCGCCGACCGAAATGTCGAGTTCGCCCGCAATCATCAGCAGGCCAAGCGGAATGGCAATGACGCCAAGGTTCGCCGCCACGTTCAGCCAGCTGGCCATGCCCGCCGGTTTCAGGAAGGTCAGGCCACCGAAGATGGCAAAGAAGACGAGGACGGCGATCAGGCCAAGGGCGGCCCCGGCCTCGGGGCGGCGCAAGAGGCCGCCGGGGGAAAATGATGCGCTCATGGGGGTGGTCCTTTGAAAGACAGGGAAAACGAAGGCCGCAAAGGCGCCTCCCCTCCCCCTTGGTGGGGAGGGGCCGGGGGTGGGGGCGGGCGACGCTCCCGCCCCCGAAATGCCTCAGCGCGCGCCCAGTTTCACGCCCGCCAGCGTGGCGTCGATATTGCCGGCATCGACGATGCCCGGCCCGGTCAGCACCGGAAAGACCGGCAGGTCGGTGCCGAAGTCGATGTTGGCGGCCAGAAGGCTGACGGCGAGATAGGATTGCAGATAGGGCTGCTGGTCGATGGCAAAGGCCTGGGTGCCGGCCTTGATCCGGTCCAGCCCGGCCTGGTTCATGTCGAAGGAGCCGAGTTTGGTCGCCCCGGTCTTGCCGGCCTGCTCGACCGCGATTGCGGCGCTGTCGGCATCGCCCGCGCTGATGGTGATGACGCCGTCGATGGTCTCGTCCTTCAGCAGTTCGGCCTTGATCGCCTCGGCCACGGCCGTCGCATCGCCGAACGAAGTCGAGGGCAGCGGCAGTTGCGCACCTTTGCCGCCCTTGCCGGTGATGCCGTCGATCACGCCCTTGCAGCGGGCCTCGATGTTGGCGGTACCGGGCAGGGTGTTGATGCACAACACGTTCTTCTGGCCCGCACCGGCGAAATATTCCCCCCCCGCGACCCCGGCGACATATTCATCAGAGCCGACATAGTTGATGGCGCCAAGCTCGGTGGCCTTGTCGGCCCCGCCCGCGTTCATCAGGATCACCTTGATGCCGGCGGCCATGGCGTCCTTGATCGCCGGATCTTCCGCCTCGGGCACCCAGTTCGGGATCACCAGACCGTCGACCTCCATGCTGATCGCGGTGCGGATCAGCTGCACCACATCGGGGGCGAAGTTGTCGTAGTTCACCAGCCGCAGATAGGTGACAGTGCCGCCATTGGCCTCGACTGCGGGGGTGGCGTCGTCGATGCCCTTCTTGATGATGTTCCAGAAGGCGTCATCGTTCGAGCCGCCCACCACCGCGATATCCGCCGCCATCGCCGCCGAACCGGCAGCCACCAGCGCAGTGGTGGCCAAGGCCCTGGCAAAAGTTCTCATGAAAGCCATTCGTCGTCTCCTCCCTTGATCCGTCTCTCCCGACGGGTTGCAGTTTCTGTCGTCTCGCGCGCCCGTCCCGGCCCGCCTCCTCTTGCGGGGTTTCCGGTCGGGGTATTCCTGAAATCTCTGGGCGGCCTCAGGCCCCCGATTTCGCATTCATCCGGGCCTTCTTCTTCTGGAAGCGGGCGTTCATCCGCGCCTCGCCCTCTTTCGAGCCGTCGTGCCAATAGCCGAACCACTTGTCCAAAGGGATCAGCCCGTCGCCACCGTAGTTCACCTCGAAATACTTGTGGTGCAGGTAATGGGCATAGGCATGGCTATCGAGCGCCCGGTCCTCGGTCAGTTCCAGCTTGTCAAAGCCGATATGGCCGTTCACCGCGCCAAACCCCGCCACATGCAACTGGAACAGCGCCACGATCGGGTTCGACGGGATGACGAGATGCCAGAAGGCCACCGCGTGATAGAGAAACGCCTCCACCGGATGCATCGACAGCGAGGACCAGGGCGAGGGGTTGACCGAGTTGTGATGCACCGAATGCACCCATTTATACAGGATCGGCACATGGATCAGCCGGTGGATCAGGAAGAAATGCACCTCGTGGATCGCGGGCGAGATCAGCGTCAGCACCCCCAGCCACAGCCAGTTGTCCGACCAGGACAGCCACGGCACATAGCCCGCGGCGAAGGCGTGCAGGAACAGCACCTGCACCAGCGTCCACAAGGGGATCGAGACGAAGAACGACCGCAGGAAGTTGTCGATGTTCTGGCTCTTGAACCAGAACACGTCCGAAGGCTGCTCGGCCGGAAACTTGCCGTTGTACTTGAACCGCGTGCCCTGCTTCTTCTTCACATACCAAAACAGCTCTACCGCGCCGTAAAAGACGAAGATCGCCGCGGCGTTGACCGCGTAAAGCCACAGCGCCCAGCCCCAGCCGAGGGTCCGCATCACCTCGACATCGGGCACCACGAAGACCCACCACGCCAGCGCGGTTGCCATGTGAAAGGCGTTCCACGGCCAGAGATATTCCGGAATCCAGGCCAGCACCTTGGGCAGGCTGAAGGGTTTGCGCCAGAACGGCGGCAGCTCCAGCCGGGCGGCGGGCGCCCAGTCGCCCCGCTTGTTGCGGCTGCCGAACTTGAGGTCGTCCATAGGCGTCTCTCCCCTTGCCTTCCGCCCGAACCAGGCCAGCCCGCATCCCGCGCCCAAGGGCAGCGGACCGATGCTTTGCGGCCTTGATCTGTCGGATGTCGTCTTTTCCGCCGACGAAGGCCGTTGCGTCCGGCCCGTCGCGTTGAGGGGAGATAAACGCCTTGACGTGGATCAAATCAAGTATTCATGATATCGGTAATGCAATTCGTATCATCCATGTCATTCACGGGTGATAATGATACGAAAAGGATCTTGAAATGCGCCGCCCCACGATTCCAGACCTTGCCGAAGCTGCGGGCGTGTCGATCGCCACGGTGAACCGCGTGCTGTCGGGGGCCGCGAATGTCCGGCTCGCCACGCGTGAGCGGGTGCAGCAGGCGGCCGAGGCGATCGGCTTTTACGGTCTGGGCAGCATTCAGGCCCGGGTGTCTGCCGCCCGGCCCCGGCTGCGCTTTGGCGTGCTTCTGCTGCAACCCTACCGGCCGTTCTACCAGAACGTCGCGCAGGCGCTGGAAACGGCCGCGGCCGAGGCAACGGCGGCCGAGGTCGAGTTGCGGGTCGAGTTTCTGGAAGACCTGTCGCCGCAGAACACCGCAGCCCGCGCGCTGGCACTGGCCGAACACTGTCAGGCCATCTGCATCACGACCGCGGTCCACCCGGTCGTGATCGAGGCGCTGGAGCGCATCCAGGCGCAGGGCATTGCGGTCTTTGCCCTGATCTCGCAGCTGTCGGCAACCGGGCAGTTTCACTATGTCGGGCAGGACAACTGGAAGGTCGGGCGCACTTCGGCCTGGGCCTTTGCCCATATCTGCAAGGAGCCCGGCAAGATCGGCATCCTGATGGGCAATCCGCGCTATCGCAATCAGGAGATGAACGAGACCGGCTTCCGGTCCTATTTCCGCGAACATGCCCCCGGATTTACCCTGCTGGAGCCGATCTCGACCTTCGAGGCCGCCGCCGTAGCGCAGGAGATGACCGAGAAGCTGCTGGCCGATCATCCCGATCTGGCCGGGCTTTACGTCTCGGGCGGCGGCATCCGCGGCGCGCTGGCGGCGCTGCGGTCCAGCGGGCGGGCGGGGCAGATCGTTGTGGTGGGCTATGACCTGACCGACGTGACCCGCGCGGCGCTGCTCGATGGCAGCATGACGCTGGTGATTTCCCACCCCCTCGCCCGGCTGGCGCGCGAGGCCATCGGCGGCATGATCCGGGCCAGCACCGGGCAGGAGGGCAACCAGACCAGCATCGTGCCGTTCGAGATCTACACGCGGGAAAACATCTGACGGCGGCTTCAGTCGAGCGGCAGCTCGGTGGTGGATTTGGTCTGGCGCAGCACGAAACTGGTCATCGCATTGCGCACGATGCCCGACGCCAGAAGCCGCCGCATCAGGAAGCGCTCCAGATCCTCGGCATCGCGGGTGACGACCCGCAGGATGTAGTCGAAACCGCCCGTCACCCGCGCGCATTCCAGAATCTGCGGCGCGGCGCGGACAAGGGCGTCGAACTGCGCCACGGTCGGCTCGGTGTGATCGGTCAGCGACACCTGCACATAGGCCTGCGCATCCAGCCCGAGCTTGGCCGCATCCAGAAGCGCCACCTGCGCCCGGATCACCCCCAGATCCTCCAGCCGCTTCAGCCGCCGCCAGGCCGGAGACGAGGTCAGCCCCGCCGCTTCGGCCAGATCCTGGGTCGAGGCGCGGGCGTCAGCCTGCACAAGGCGCAACAGACGCCTGTCGGCTTCGGCAAGCTCGATTCTTGGCATGATTTTGCGCCCCTGCGGTATAATGAGAAATCCTGTTTCACATCAGGACTGCAGCGCCCGAAGATCGGCAAGCTTTTTCTGCGGCTTCGGCAAAAGCTGCAAGCGCGAACAGAGAAGGAGGCTGTCATGCCGAAATCCACCACATATGTCGCCATGCCGCCCGACGCCGAAGGCAATGTGCCCTATTCCGCAGCCGACGATTCCGTCTGGCACGACCTTCTCGAACGGCAGATGCCCTCGGTTCAGGCCCGCATGGCGCGGCCCTATCTTGACGGCTTGGCGCGGCTTGACCTGCCCACCCATCGCGTCGCCCAATGCCGCGAGGTGTCCGAGCGGCTGCGTGCCACCACCGGCTGGCGGGTGGAGCCGGTGCCGGCGCTCATCGCCTTTGGCCGGTTCTTCCGGCTGCTGGCCGACCGCTGCTTTCCCGCCGCCTCGTTCATCCGCCGGCGCGAGGATTTCGACTATATCGAGGAGCCCGACATCTTTCACGAGATCTTCGGCCATACCCCGCTGCTGACCGACCCGCGCTTTGCGGCCTTCAGCCAGGCCATCGGCGAGGCCGGCGTGAAGGCCGACAAGGCCGATTACGCCTGGCTGATCCGGCTTTACTGGTTCACCATCGAATTCGGCCTGACGCGCGAGAACGGCGTGCTGAAGGGCCTGGGCTCCGGCCTTGCCTCGTCGATTGCCGAGCTGCAATGGGCGGTCTCGGGCCAGCCCGAGCTGCGGCCCTTCGACGTGATCGACATCCTGCGCACGCCCTATCGCATCGACATCCTGCAGCCGGTCTATTTCGTCATCGACACCCTTGACGACCTGTTCGCCGCCGCCCGGCGCGACCTGCTGGCCGATGTGGCCAAGGCCCGCAGCCTTGGGCTGCATGATCCGAAATTCCCGCAAAAGGTGGCCTGAGCATGACTGTCTGTGACCTGACCAACCGCGATTGCGCGCCCTGCCGGGGCGAAGGCGAAGTGCTGGCCGATCCGGCCGCGCGACTGTCCGCGCTGCATCCCGACTGGCGGCTGGACGGCCAGCGCCTGACCCGGCGCTTTGGCTTCAAGGGCTTTGCCCGCGCGGTGCAGATGGCCAATCTCGCCGCCTGGCTGGGCGAGAAGCTGGGCCACCACCCCGACGTGGGCTTTGGCTGGGGCTGGTGCGAGGTGACCTTCACCAGCCACGAGCTTGGCGGGCTGAGCGACAATGATTTCATCGCCGCCGCCCGGCTGGATGCCATCACCGGCTGAACGCGCCTCGCTTGCGCCGCAATTCCGCGGCGGTTGGTTGACAGGCGGACAGGTCCGCCCGCCCGCGTCACCCGGCACGTCGCAGCGCCGTTGCAACAGGCGGTCGCAACCCTCGATTGCGGGTCGTTCTCCAGCACAATCAACGTTGAAATGGATGCATGCAAGCGGTACTGTACCTTGAAGATTGTCGATTTTGGAGCTTCGCGTGCAAAAACCGGCAGACGGATTGTCCGAAGCGTGGAATTCTCGAGCAACGGCATTTTCTGTAGGCCTGCTCTGCGATCTTCTGCAAACCCCGGATGCCGAGGCGGACGCGGCGGCGGCGGTGGCACTGGCCCGGCTTGCCGGCTTTGCTGGCGCCGATCGCGCCTGTCTGGTCCGCCTGGAGACCCCGGGCAGCCCGGAGATCGCCGCAGACTGGGACGCAACCGGCGTTCAGGGCGGCAACCGCTGGGGTCATGACATCGTGCAGGCCGCACCCGCCGACTGGCTGTCGGCCCTGCGCGGCGGCGAGCCGGTGGTCGTTCCCGCCATTGCGGCCCTGTCGCCGGATTTGCAGCCCCTCGCGTCGCCCGGGACCGCCCCCGACGGCACCCCCGACGGTACTCTGGCCCTGTTGCCGCTGGCCGAGGCAGGCAACCTGTCTGGCCTCGTGATCTTGCAGGCCCGGCACGCGGACAACAGCCTTGCCGGCAACGACTTCCGGGCCCTTGCGCCGGTCACGGCCGGCGTGATGGCGCTGTTGCGCCGTGCGGATGCCGCCAGGTCGCGCACCACCGGGGCCATGGCCTACAGCCGCCTGCAGGCGATCCTCGACGCGATCCCTGACATCGTCAGCGAAGTCGACGCCGACGGCCGCTACACCTACATGCACACCAGCCGCCCGGAAGAACTGAAGGACCCGGTCGAAGACATGCTCGGCAAGACCGTTGAAGAGGCCTTGCCGGTCGAAATCGCCATCCAGCGCCGCGAGATCATGAGCGAGCTGGACGCCGGGCTGAAACCGGAAAGCCGGCTTTACCCGTTCGACACGGCCATGGGGATGCACTGGTTCCACCTGACTGCGGCGCGGCGCGCTCCGTACGGCCCGGATGACCGGCACGGCTATCTGTTCATTAGCCGCGACGTGACCCGCGAGTTTGAAGAACAGCGCACGCTGGAACGGCTGAGCGAAGTCGCCAAACGCTCCAGCAATCTGGTGATCGTGACCGACACCGAAGGCCATATCGAATGGGTGAACGAAACCTACGAGCGCCACACCGGCTATTCGCTGGACGAGGTGCGCGGCACGCGTCCGGGGGCCGTGCTGCAGACCGACAAGACCGATCCCGCCACCAGGGCGCGGATCAGCGCGGCCCTGCTGGCCTGCAAGCCGGTCTCGGTCGAGATCCTGAACCAGAAGAAGAACGGCGAGGAATACTGGGTCCAGCTGGACATCAAGCCCCTGCTTGACAAGGACGGCCGGCATACCGGCTTCATCGGCATCCTGATCGACCTGACCGAGCGCAAGCAGAAGGCGGCAGAGCTTGAGGCCATAACCCGGCAAGCGCTCGCGGCGCGGCAGCGCATGACCGAGGCCATCGAATCGCTGGACGACGGGCTTATCCTGTTCGATGCCGACGATCGGATGGTGATCGCAAACGGGCGCTACCGGGAGTTCTACGCCGTGGGCGACCAGCCGCTGAACCCGGGCATCCGCTTTGAGGACATCGTGCGCGGCTCGCTGGCACGGGGCCAGCCGCCCGAAGCGGTCGGCCGCGAAGAGGCCTGGCTGGCCGAGCGCATGGCGGCGCATCAGTCGGGCGGGATCATCGGCGAACAGACGCTGCGCGACGGCCGCATCGTGCGCATCTGCGAGCGTCGCACCCCGGCGGGCGAGCTTGTTGCCCTTTATTCCGACATCACCGAGATGAAGGCGGCCGAGCAGCGCCTTCTGGACGTGATCGAAGGCTCGCAGTTCGGCACCTGGGAATGGCACATCTCCACCGGGGTTCAGCAGATCAACGAACAATGGGCCACGATGCTGGGCTACACCTACGACGAACTGCAACCGATGAGCTATGAAATCTGGGAGCGGATGCTGCATCCCGACGACGCCGCGTCGGTCAATGACAAGATCGAGCGTTGCATGACGGCGGGTGTCGATACCTATGAGGCAGAGTATCGGTTGCGCCACAAGGCCGGCCACTGGATGTGGGTGATGGACCGCGGCCGGGTCATTTCGCGGCGCGCGGATGGTGCGGCAGAGTTCATCGTGGGCGTGCAGATCGACCTGAGCGTGCAAAAGGGGCGGGAAGAGGCCCTGATCCGGGCCAAGGCCGATCTGGAGCGGTCGATGGCGGATCGCGCTTCGGCCGAAAAGCGGTTCCTGGACATTGCGTCGGTCAGCGAGGACTGGTTCTGGGAACAGGACAAGGATCTGCGCTTTACCTTCCTGTCGCATCGGGAATCGCTGGATTCAATCGGCGTCCCGACGGAAAGCCTGATCGGCAGCACCTTCAGGGAAAGGGTGGCCGCCAACCCCGACGTGCGCGCCAGCGCCGACTGGGACCAGCTGTTCGCCAGGATCGACGCACGCAAGCCGTTCCGGGATTTCGTCTATCGCGCCCCGTTAGAGGCCAATCAGGACGAACACTGGCTGCGCATCAGCGGCTCGCCGATCTTTGACATCGCTGGCGGGTTCATGGGCTATCGGGGCGTCGGATCGGACGTGACCGACCTTTACATCGCCAAGGCGCGGGCCGAGGCGGCAAGCCATGCCAAGTCCATGTTTCTGGCCAACATGAGTCATGAAATCCGCACCCCCCTGAACGGGGTGCTTGGCATGGCCGAATTGCTGGCTACCTCGCTGGTGGATCAGGAACACAAGCGCATGATCGGCACGATCCGCGAATCCGGCGAGGCGCTTCTGAACATCCTCAACGACATTCTGGACATGTCGAAGATCGAAGCCGGCAAGATGGAACTGGAGGCTGAACCCTTCAACCCGGTCGAGCTGGCCACGCGCGTCGAAGACCTGCACAGCCTGCGCGCCGAGGAAAAGGGCCTGACCTTCGAGCTTCTCACCGGCTCTGGCGCCGACCTGCCGCGCATCGGCGATCCCTATCGGGTGCGCCAGATCCTGCACAATCTGGTCAGCAATTCCATCAAGTTCACCGAACAGGGCGAAGTGACGGTGAAGCTGAGCGGCAAGAAGGACAGGCCTCTGGTCATCGAGGTTCGCGATACCGGCATCGGCATGACCCCCGAACAGGTCTTGCGGCTTTATGAGGATTTCTCGCAGGCCGACAATTCGGTGACCCGCCGCTTTGGCGGCACCGGGCTTGGCATGGCGATCACCCGGACGCTGGTCGAGATGATGGGCGGCGAAATCAGCGTCGAATCCGAGCTTGGTCAGGGAACCACGACCAGAGTTTCGCTGCCGCTACCGGTCAGCGACGCCGCGCTGGAGACGGACAAGGTCGACGCCGAAATGATCTCGCTGGACGGAATGCGCATCCTTGCCGCAGATGACAACAAGACCAACTGCGAAGTTCTCGAAAAGATGCTGCTCCGCAAGGGCGCCCTCGTCACGATCGTCAACGATGGCCAGCAAGCCGTGCAGGCCTGGGCGCCCGGCCGCTATGACGTGGTGCTGCTTGATATCGCCATGCCGGTCATGGACGGCGTGACCGCGCTTCACAAGATTCGCGCACTCGAGGACGAAAGCGGATGCGCGGCCACGCCGATCGTTGCGGTGACGGCGAATGCCATGTCGCATCAGGTGGCGGAATATCTGATCGCCGGCTTTGATTCCTGCGTCACCAAGCCCGTCAACATCACCAATCTGGCCAAGCTGGTTCGTACGCTGGTGCCCTGAGGCAATACCCGGCCCGACAGGAGCCGGTCGGCGGGCCTTCGGGTGCGGCGGGGTTCAGCCCGGCGAAAACCGCGGATCAATCGTCCAGCAGGCTTTCAAGCTCGTCCAGAAACTGCTCCAGCGTCGGCGAAACCCGCTCCCAGGTTTGCAGCGCGGGCATCCCGGCGGCCGCGCCATCGCGCACCGCCCGTTCGACATCGGCGGCGAGCTCTCCGGCATGGGGAAAGCCCAATGTCGCCGCAACGCCGGCAATCTTGTGCGCGAGATCCGCGATCCTGGTCAGCGCCAGCGCCGGCTTGCGGTTGGCCTCAAGATCCTTCTTCAGCGTCTCGAACACCAGAACCCTGTCGCAGATCAGCTCGAGAAAGCGGGCCTGAATGGCTGCCAGCCCCGGCGCGACCGCTTCGCGCGGGGCAGACCCCGGCCGCTCCGGGACAAGGCTCTGCCTGAGCGGGGTCATGCGGCGAGTCCGCGCGTGCCGGGTTTGCCGGCCGCTTTCGGCTGCGCCGTTTCGATGGCCTGATCGAGAATGCGGGTTGGTCTGGTCGAGGCAAAGATCGAGCCGCGCACCAGTTCTCCGATCCGGATCCGGGGCATCGGAATGCGGTCCGCGGTGTAGATGGATTCGAAATCCCCCAGAACGAGGTCGATCATCAGCGCAAGCTCTTCCACGTCGATCGAGAAATTGCGCTGGACAAGGATCACAAAGTTTCCGCCTCCCGCGTAGGACAGCATCACCTGTTCGGTCTTCAGCCCGTCAAGGATTGCCGTCGCCACGTCGCCAAGCATGTTCACGAAGGCCGCGGCATTGGTCTTGCTGAAGATCAGGTCGGCGTTCTCGATGTTGATGGCGAAAGCCCCGACCGAATAGAGCCGCTTGATGCCAAGGGTCAGAAGGTAGTTTTCCAGCGCCAGATATTCGAAGGCGCGATCGACGCCGGGGATCAGCAGCGGGGCGGCAAAATCCACCCGGAACTCCGGCAGGCTGGCGTTCGGGGCGGTCTGCCGCTCCAGCACAGCCATGCGCTGACGCTCGTCATGCAGACGGGCGACCATGCCCATGCGCGCCTTGAGTTCGAGACGGTCAAGCGGCTTGGTGATGTAATCCGTCGCCCCTGCCGTGAAAGCGTCATCGACAAAGCTCTTGCCCGACATCGCGGTGATCATCACGATGGGCGTGCGGCGATAGACCTCAAGCCCGCGCACCGCCTGGCACAGCTGGACCCCGTTGATTTCCGGCATCTGGATGTCGAGCAGCAGGCAGTCGAAGGGGCGCTGCGCGTTGGCCAGCAGCGCCAGCGCCTCGCGAGCCGATCCGGCGGTGGTCACATCGGCATGGCCCTGCGACCGAAGCGTCCGAAGCAGCAACTCCAGAAAGACCGGATCGTCATCGACCGCCAGGATCTTCATCTCATGTTCCTTGCCTGCATATCTGGCCGACCCAGCCCGCCGCACCTGAACATCGGCGCTTTGGCATCGACCGCTCCCGCGCAGAGTGCGAGTCAAAAAGCGGCGAATTTTTGGCGACTATGTGATGAGTTTTCAAGATATTCGCCATGATGCGGCACGGCAACGAAATGGCCCTTGCGGGCCGCCAGCAGGCCAACGTTGCGTCAGGACCGGATGCCGGCGCGCGCGCCGACCAGTGTCCGTACCGCCCCGAGAAACTCGCCCCCCCGGATCGGTTTCGAAAGAACCATGTCTGCCATGTTGGAAATGCCCATCTCCTTCAGCTCGGCGGCGGTGGAGGCAGAAAACAGGATGATCGGCGTTTCCGCGTTCGGATTGCCCGAGGTGCGCAGCTGCCGGATGAGCCGGTCACCGGTAATCAGCGGCATCTTGCGGTCAACGATCAAGAGATCGAACTTCCGCGCCATGCACTCGATCAGCGCCTCGCGGCCATTTGATACGATGGTAAGCTCAAGCGGGCCCAACGTCCCGAGCATCTGCTGGACAATGGCCTGACTGATTTCGTCGTCCTCGGCCACCAGAATTCGCGCTTGTTCCGTCACGCTCCACCCCGTGAAAACGCCCCCCCGGGCTGAACCGGACCGGTCGCGCCGCACAGCCGCGCAGAGACCTGCCCCTTTGCCAGCTATGCAAAAAGCGGCCGTCGACGCAAGTGCCGCATCGGTCCTGAACTGCACCGGCCGTTGCGGGAGGCTCCGGCCTGCGTGCAGCTTGACGCCTCAGGAGCAAGACGGCGGCCAGCTTCCCCCGATCTGTGCGCGGGCTCACACCGATCGGTCAAAGCGCCCCTCGGCGGTCACTCGGCCAACGCAGGCGGAGCGTCCGACGCCCAGGTCCGGCTCGGGTGCCGCAATCGACCGTTCGGCATCAGGAGAACGGTGCAGCCGCTTGCCGCAATCAGCGCCGTTCCGATCACCGTCCAGACGTCCGGCACTTCGGCGAAGAAGACAAAGCCCCAGAAGCAGGCGAAGATCATGTAACAGTATTCCAGCGCGGCGATGACGGCGGGTTGCGGCGATTTGTAGGCCGTTGCCACGCCGACCGAGATGCCGATCATCAGCACCGCCAGCACCGCGAGGGTGCCCCAGTCGGCAAGGGACATTGACTGCCACGGCGCCAGCAGGAACGGAAAGTCGACGTCCGGCAGCGTGACCCCGGCCTGCAACAGCGCCGCCGCGACCCCGCCAAAGCCAAGAAACGCGACATTCAGCCAAAAGCCCATCACGGCCGGCGGCACCTCCATGCAGTGGGCGCGGGTCAGGATGGCGGCACAGGCGTAGCAGAAGGCGGCGGCGACCGGCAAAAGGACGATCGGCGTGAAGGCCAGGCCGAAGGGCCGCACGATCAGCAGAAGCCCGGCAAAACCCACAAGGATGGCCAGCCATTGCCGGCCCGCGATGCGCTGGCCCAGAACCAGCGCCGAAAGCCCCGCGATGAACAGCGGCGCGGTGTAGAACGCGGCCCCCGCCAGGGCCATGTCGATGAGCGGCAAGGCGGGGTACATCGTCAGATACATCCCGATCAGCGCCAGACAGCGCAAGCCGACCCATCCCGCCCGCGCCACCCGCACCCGTCCGCGCGCCATGACGAACAGCACCGGCAGCACCAGAGCCGACCGCAGCACCCAGATCTGCCAAAGCGAGATCCCCGCGCTCCAGTTCTTGATGATCGCGTCGGTCAGCGCCATGGCAAAGACGGCGGGAAGGATGGCAAAGAGGCCTTGGGGCAGACGGGTCACGGAAGTCTCCTGATGGCGCGGGCGGACCATCGCCATCCCGCGCCGGAAAGGCAAGACGGCCTCAGCCGAAACTTTGCACCGCAGCGCCGATGCGCGCCGGGCTCGGCGTGATGCCAAGGCCCGGCCCGGCGGGAATGCGGATCCGCCCGTTCTCGATGCGGGGGCCGTGCGCGGCGTCGTAGGGTTCGGCGATATAGGGTGCGGCGATCCAGGCACCTTCGAACAGGCGCGGCGCGACGGTGGCGCCGACATGCACGCAGGCCGCCGCGATGATGTCGCCGCCCCAGTTGTCATCGACGGTGTGCGGCAGACCCCGCGCCTCGCATAGGTCGCGCACCGTCAGCATGGCCGAGATGCCGCCGATCCGCGTGATCTTCATGCCGAAGCCGTCGGCCAGCCGGTCGCCGATGGCGCGGGCGACGATGTTCACATCCTCGGTCACCTCGTCGAGATAGACGGGATGGCAAAGCTGCGGCTTGATGGAGGCAATTTCGTCCAGCGTGGCGCAGGGCTGTTCAAGGATCAGCGCCAGGTCGCGCAGGCGCTGCGACAGGAACACCGTGTCCCGCCCGGTCAGGCCGCGATTGCCGTCGGCGGCAAGGCGCGTGCCGGGTTTCAGGACCTCGGAAATGCGGCGGATAGCTTCGATGTCTTCCTCGATGTCGCGCCCGCCGACCTTGATCTGCAGGCGGCGGAACCCCTCGGCCTGCCGCTCGGCGGCCACGCGGGCTTGCTCCTCCGGGGCGGCCACGGCAATGGCATAGTAGGTCGGGACCGTGTCTGACCTCGTGCCGCCCAAAAGGTCACACAACCGGCGGCCATAGCGTTTGCCCGCCAGATCCCAGGCGGCGGTGTCGATTGCGGCCTTGGCATAGTTGTGGCCGTCAAGCGCCGCCTTCATCGCGCGGTTCAACTGTACGATCTGCGTCGGGTCCAGCCCGATCAGTTTCGGGGCCATCTCCGCAACCGCGGCCCGCGCGCCCAAAAGGTGCTGCGGTTGGTAGACAGACCCCAGCGGGCACACCTCGCCCCAGCCGACAAGGCCGGTGTCGGTGACCAGTTCGACCAGCACGCTGGTCAGGCGGGTGATGGCGCTCATCGACATGCGGTAGGTGCCGACCACGGGAAGGTCGGCCTCGTAGACATGGATCGCGGTGATTTTCATGGGCTTGATCCTTTGGGTTCAGAGGGTCTGCGGAATGATCAGAACGATCTTGCCGCCGGTATTTTTCGACAGGAACTCCTGCTGCGCCTCGACAATCCGCTCCAGCGGATAGGTGGCGCCGACATTCGGCCGGATTTCGCCGCGCTCGATGTAGGAGACGAGGTTTTCGAACACGACATCGTCGTAATAGGTGCAGCCAAAGAAGGTCAGATCTTTGAGGTAAAGGTTGCGGACATCCAGTTCGACAATCGGCCCTGCGATGGCCCCGGCAACAGCATAGCGGCCGCCGCGTTTCAGCACCTCAGGCAATTCGGGAAAGCCTGGTCCGGCGGCAATGTCGATGACGACATCGACGCTGTCCGCGCCCAGTTCAGCTACAAGGTTTGCGCCCCGCGCGACAACACGCGATGCCCCGAGCGCCAGAACCTGATCCGCCTTCGCCTTGCTCGAGATGCCGATCACCGTTGCCCCGCGCCGCCGCGCCAGTTGCACGGCAGCCGATCCGACACCGCCAGACGCCCCCGTGATCAGCACGGTTTCGCCCGCCTTGACGCCCGCCCGGTGCAACATGCCTTCGGCGGTTGACCACGCGCAGGGCATCGAGGCGAGTTCGGCATCGGTCCAATCGCAGTTGACAGCATAGGTTTCTGCCGCTGGAGCCTTGGCATATTGTGCAAAACCACCGTCGCATTCCGATCCGAAGGTCCAGCAGGCGAACGGTCCGGTCACATAGGAATGCAACAGGTTCTTGACGATCACCCGTTCGCCAATGCGGGCAGGATCGACGCCCTCGCCCACCGCCACGATATGGCCGCAGCAATCCGCGCCCTGAATACGGGGGAAATGCAGCGCCTCGCCCGTCCAGCTGGCATCGTCATCTTCAGAAGTACCGCCTTCGGCGGTGCTTTCGCGCACCGCCTTGGAATACCAGCCGATGCGGGTGTTGATGTCGGTGTTGTTGATCGCCGATGCGGCGACGCGGATCAGCACCTCGCCCTTTGCCGGCTGCGGCACAGGCAGATCGGTGCGGAATTCCAGCTTGTCGAAACCGCCGTGGCCGGTCAGCACGACGCCGGACATGGTGGCGGGAAAGTAATGAGTCATGGCGGGCTTTCCTGGCAGGTCAATCGGGCGCTATGGAAAGACGAGTTGCTCATTCCGCACAATACTCTTAAAATTCGACTGTGAATTGATTCAAATGCAACTCATGGAGCATGCATGGTCCGGCGCTTCTTCGATCTGCCCTCCTTGACCGGGCTTCAGGCCTTCGAGGCTGCAGCGCGACTCTCCAGCCTGAAGGCGGCCACGGCCGAGCTGAACGTCACTTCAGGCGCGATCAGCCGCCAGATCAAGGCGCTGGAGGGCGAACTGGGCGTGCCACTGTTCATCCGCACCGGCCGCGGCGTGCGGCTGACGCCTGCCGGGACCGAGCTTTACAACACGGTCGCCGCCGGGTTTTCCCGCATCGCCGATGTGGCGCGCGACATCAGGCGCGGCGACCAGTCGCGCAATGTGACCATCGCCACCACCGACACGACCGGCACGATGTGGCTGATGCCGCGGATGCCCGCCTTTTGGCGACGGCATCCCGAGATCACGATCGACCACCAGCTGGCCGAGAACAACCGCGATTTCCGCCCCGAGGAGGTCCAGTTGCGCATCCGGCACGGCATGGGCGGCTGGATCAACGATGTCGCGGAGCCGCTGTTCGACGATTGGCTTTACCCGGTCTGCAGCCCCGCCTTTGCCGCGCGCCATGCCGGGGCCACAGTGGCCGATCTGCCCGACCTGCCGCTTCTGGACATCGACTGGGTCGCGCCGGATTGGGTGACATGGGAACAGGCGCTGTTGCAGGGCGGTCTTCGCGGCCGATCCTTCCATGCCCGCCGGCTGGGCAAGTTCAGCCTTGCCATGCAGGCCGCTGCCGCCGATCAGGGCGTGGCGATCGGCTGGCATCGCATGATTTCCCCGATGCTGGAAAGGGGCGCGCTGGTGCGGCTCACCGATCTGGCCTTTCCGGCCCCCGGAACCTATTTCCTGACATGGAACAAGGGCCATCAGCTTTCCCCGGCGGCCGCGCTGTTGCGCAGCTGGATCCACGAGCAAGCCGCCGAGGAACGCGCGCGCGCCCTTCCCTTCGGCTGACCGCCCGTCCCGCCGCAGCAGATCGCTCCCAGGTCGACGCCCCCCCGGGAACCGGCATCAGGTCGATCAGAGGGCGGGCGCTCCATCATATCGCCCTCTTGCCTGCCCGCGACCGGCGCCGGAAAGTCACCAGTATCCGCATCGGACCACCGCAGCAGGGCCACGACCCTCGCAGCGTCTACAGGACAGGCGTGACCGGCCCTTCACAGGCCGCACCGGCAAACGCCGCACCAGCCGGCAACCGCATTTTCGGGCAAGCGGGGCAAAGTTGGCAAAATGTGCAGCCATTTGTGCAGCAAACCGGATGATTTCGAGCCACCAAGCCCGGCCAGTCACCCTGTCTTGTGGCGATGTTCGATTTCCGGGCGGGGGGATGGCGGAGGAGCCAGTCTGGAGCTATCCCGTCTGCATAGTTCCCTGCAAACAGGGAAAATAACAGCGAAATCCTGCTGCTTTCGGACAAATGACGCGAAGTCCATCGAAAATCCCCACAGCTATTCAAAGACTTATTCGGAATTTCCCTACCGACGCGAACAGGGAACTTTTCGAGCCGAACAAGGCAATTCCTTCTCCGAGCAGGGAAGTGGACCGCAGCGGTGCGATCGCTGCCGATGCGTTTTTGTTCTGGCGCAGATGCCGGCCGAACCCGGTGGTGCATCCCGAGCTCCCAGACAAAGCACGCGATGGCCGGTCCCTTGTTCGGGCAAGGGCTTCAAGCGCGCCATGGCTGATCCGGTGTCGAAGGGTCAGCCATGGCTTGGACATCTTGAGAGAGGCCACACCGACAAGGTCCGAGTGGCTGTCGAGGGCAGCAGGGACTGGTCCGTCAGGCACAGCGCCTGACGTGAGCCTCCTGATGTTTCAGGGGGCTATGTTCTGATTGACCCGGAAAAGGTTGTCTGGGTCGAACTGCCGTTTGATCCTGGTCAGGCGGTCGAAGTTGCTCCCATAATTCGCCCGCACCCGACTGGCATCGTCATCGTCCATGAAGTTGACATAGCCGCCGACCTCGGAATGGGGCGCAACCGCGTCGGAATAGTCGCGGACCCACTTCGTGTTGCGCGCGTCATCCATTGGATCCGGGGAGGCGGAAATGATGACCATGGAGAAGTTTGCGTCGCGATGTCCGAAGGCGGTGGCATCCGGCGCAACCCGGTGGCAGGCGCCGTTGATCGGATAAAGATGCATGGTCGAGCTGGCGTTCGGCGCGTTGGGGCCGTGCTGGACATGGGCCGCGATGGCGTCGTCCGTCAGTTCCTTGACGAAATTGCCCTTCCAGTATTGCCGGATCCCGGTCGGGAAAAGTCCGTCGAAGGCCGCATTGATCGCGGGATAGGGCACTGGCCCTACCATCTCGGCCTTGACTTCGGCAACGTCGTGGAAGGCCTTGAACTGGCGCGGGCCATCGGCCGGATCGCCGGACCAGCAGGCCACGATCGCGGCGAACATGTCGCCGTGCCGGTTTTCCGGGATGAACGGCAGGGGCGGTGCGATCTGGAAGGCGGGGAAGGCGCCCATCTCCTCGGGGGCGGTCTTGATGTAATCGCGGTAGAACCGCAGGACATTGGCCGCCTCGCTGATCTCGTAGAACATCGGCCCCCAATAGACGGTCTTGACCGGCTGGAGCTTGTACTCCAGCGAGGTGCAGACCCCGAAATTCCCGCCACCACCGCGGATGGCCCAGAACAGGTCGGGATTCTCGGTCTCGCTCGCGACAAGCATACGACCGTCGGCGGTCACGACATCGGCCGAAATCAGATTGTCGAGCGAAAGGCCGTGTCCGCGGGTCAGATAGCCGATGCCGCCGCCCAGCGTCAGCCCGCTGATCCCGGTTGTGGAGATCACCCCGCCGGTCGTGGCGAGGCCGAACGCATTGGTGGCGGCGTTGAAGTCACCCCAAGTTGCGCCACCCTCGGCTCGAGCTGTCCTGGCCCTGGAATCGACCCGCACGCCCCGCATTCTTGACAGGTCGATCACCACCCCACCGTCGTTTGTGCCAAATCCCGGGCCACTGTGGCCGCCTCCCCTGATCGACAACTTCTGGCCGTTATCCCTTGCGTAATTGACCGTGGTCATCACGTCGCCAGCGTTCATCGCCCGGACAATGACGGCAGGGCGCTTGTCGATCATTCCATTATGGACCGATCTCGCGGTGTCGTAATCGGCATCGCCTTCAACAATTACCTCCCCGCGCATCAGTCCACGGAGATCACTTGGTGTCTTGGCACTCATTGCATCCTCCTGAATTGCTTGTGGTTGGCCGCCGAATAAGCGGCAGCGTCTTGGAATTGTCAGGTAAGTGGCGGTCGGACACAGACGTGGCAAAGCCACTGCGATCAAGGGAATCGTTCGTCAGCCTTGGTCCCGTTTCCAAGTCTACCACAGTTTCTGTATTCGGAGGAAAATGCGACAAGGCCGCTTGGCGCAGCGCTGGTCATGGACCAAGCGGAACGCGAGGCTGTCCGTCGTCGAATGATTTGGAACAGCCTCGTTGATTTTGTAGCGGATGGCTTGGGCTCATCGGATTCACGTTATGCTGCTTGGCGCTGATGGTTCAAGCGGCGGTTTTGGATGGTTTGGTGTTTGATGCGCCTCCTTTCGGCAAGGATGGTTTCGCCGCGACCAAAGTAGACGTCGGCCGGTGTCAGATTGCCGATGCTCTCGTGGTAGCGACGATGGTTGTAGTGATCGATGAAGGCGGCGACGGCAGCCTCGAGTTCCCCTTCGAAGAAGTAGTTTTCCAAGAGGATGCGGTTTTTCAGGGTCTGGTGCCAGCGCTCGATCTTGCCTTGGGTCTGCGGATGCATCGGGGCACCACGGACGTGTTTCATACCCTTGTCTTCGAGATATTCGGCCAGATCCGCCGCGATGTAGGACGAACCATTATCGCTGAGCAGCCTGGGTTTATGCAGAACCTTGGCGCTGTCGCAGCCTGACGCTGCCAAGGCGATATCCAACGTATCGGTCACATCTTCGGCTCGCATGTTGCCGCAGAGCTTCCAGCCGACGACGTAGCGCGAGTAGTCGTCTAGGATCTACATTCATGCCGCCCCGATGTTAGGTGCAAGGAAAAGGACGTACGCACCTGGCCAGACTGGTCCGAACCCACATCGGAACGCAAACAAGACGCGAGCCCCCCAATGCCTGCTACGACTGTCACGCGTGAAGACCTCTACCGCCTTGTCTGGGAAACCCCGATCACCCGCCTCGCTGCCGGATACGGGATCTCGGGGACCGGCCTGAAGAAGATCTGCGACCGGCTCGATGTGCCCGTCCCGCCGCGGGGCTATTGGGCCAGAAAGGAGGCGGGGCAGCCTGTGGCGCAGTTCAGGCTGCTGAAGCCGAAGGCTGACACGCCGCTATCGGCTGTCATCCACCCGACACCGCCGAAGGAGAAACCCGCCCCTGTGCCAGTGCTGGCGGACGATCCGCGTGCCTGCGTGTTCCACGCGATGGTGGACAGTCAATCCATGGGATGATGGGCGCGGATTCCACGCGAAGGTGGGCAGTCTTTCCACGGGATCGTGGGCAGGTTTGACCGGCAATCAAACGGCATAGGCTCCC
>NZ_JAAIVJ010000022.1 GCF_011008935.1 Tabrizicola oligotrophica
CGACCGCTACGGCTGCGAGATCATCGCCGACAAGGTCGACTTCCTCAGCCGCCCGAAAGCGGCCGAGGGCGAAAACCCCGAGCTGGTCGACCGCGACGACGAGATCCCGTTCTGAGGAACGGGGTCTCTCCAGAAAGGGCCCGGCGGGAAACCCGCCGGGTTCCGCCTGTCTGCACAGGCTACTGGACCGCCTTTGGGCTCCCGTCACCAGAAGCGGTCGCAGAGACGCTCTGCCATCATGGCGGCCGCAAGATCTCGGCCATCGGACAATTGGCAGCTGCCGATCTTGCGATCATAGCTGGACCGACCGTTCAGATGGCAGGTCAGGGTCTCCCCCGAAATCAAGCTGCGCATCCGAGCCGTCGCGCGCTGGCCTTCCTGCGTGTCCCGTTCGGCGCAATCGAGGGAGCCGAAGCGGATGGGGACGCCGTTCACCTCAATCGTGTCGCCGTCCCGAACATGGCTGACTTCGCCTTTCATCGTTTGCAGGCTGGTCGCGGCGACGACGGGCCCGAGGTATTCCGGGAATCGCTCCGTTGCCTCAAACACGCTGAAACCGAGGAGACCGACGAGGACCAGGCCGCGAAAGAAGATCGCCCCGGGATCGGTCTCGCGGGGACGACGTTGGCGAAACGCCCGATTGGGCGTGCCGGAAACCCGGGCGCGACGTTCGGCCTTCATCCGGTTCCAGTCGTCGCGCGTTGGTCGTTTGGTCATGGGTTCGGGTCCTCTCGAAGATTTCGTCGGCCGCGGGCAATCGCCGGGTCTGATCGTAGCCCGTCCCTGGTGCGAGGGCGAGGGCAGGGGCAGGGGAGGGCGGTGGTTCACAGCTGTCGGCGCCGGGACCGCGTTGGTGGCCCGACGTCAAACGACTGGCCTCAAAGGGCTGTCGCAGCTACGCTCCCCGTATGAACCCCGCAGACAAAGATCGGATCGCCGCGAGCCTAGCCAAGATCATGGCCATGATGTGCGTGCGCAATACCGGGCTGGAGACCCTCCATGCCGGCACGGTCCCGGTCACCCAGACCGGGGACTATGCGGACGTGTTCGTGCTCGATGCTGCTGGCCGCCGGATTCCCTGGGCCGAGGTCTCGCATCTCGACGATGACCGGATGCGGGATCTGATGCGCGAGATCGTAAACCGTCTCTACACCTTTCATGTCAGTTGCGATGATCCCGGGTTCCTGCAACGGGCGGATCGATGGATGACGGTCTCAAAGAAATGGGACGAGCCTGAGCTTGACCGGAAGTTTCTCGGCGTGATCGGCTATGGTCCTGGCGAAGCGGAAAAGTGAGGACGAGGCGCCGGTGCGGCCTCGATGAACTCTAGTCATACCCTTCCAATCAGTGGAAATCCCGGCTGGGGAACAGCTTCTTCGCCTGCTCGCGCGGATGGTGGGCGGTGGACCTGATGCTGCCCCCGGCGGGGCGCCTGGTTTCGTCGGCGCGGCCGTCATTGGCGTCGATGATCACCGGGCGGCCGAGGGTTGCCAGCAGGTGCGACACATCCTCGACCTGCTCGGCGATCAGATGGGTGACCGGTCCGTCGCGTTCGATCCGGCCTGTCACCCGGACCAGCCGCCCGGCGATCACCGCCTTGCGGAAGGCCTCGTAGACCTTCTTCCAGACGACGATGTTGGCAGTGCCGGTTTCATCCTCAAGCGTCAGGAAGATCACGCCCGAAGCCGTGCCGGGCCGCTGGCGGGTGATGACAAGGCCGGTGACGGTGAGGCGGCCCTTGGCATGGCCCAGCCGGTCATGCGGCAGGCTTTCCGGAAGGCGCGGGCGCAGAAGTTCCATCGGATGGGCACGCAAGCTGAGCCGCAGCGAGAGGTAATCCTCGATCACCTCCTGGCCAAGCGTCATCTGCGGCAAGGCGACGGCAGGTTCGACGCTGCCTTCGCCATCGGCACCGAAGAGAGGGAGCGGGGCAAGGGCCTTCAGCGCCTTGGCGGCCCAGAGGGCGTCGCGACGGGTCAGGCCAAGGGTGGCAAAGGCATCGGCTTCGGCCAGCCGCTCCAGCGCGTCGGGGTGCAGGCCCGCCCGGCGCCACAGGCTTTCGACATCGGGATAGCCATTGCCACGCGCGGCGGCGATCCAATTGGCGTCGTCCTCGCGCAGGCCCTTGATCTGGCGGAACCCCAGACGCAGGGCCAGCGCGCCATCCGGGCGCGGCTCCAGCGTGCAATCCCAGACCGAATGGTTGACCGAGATCGGTCGCACCTCCACCCCATGATCGCGGGCATCGCGCACCAGTTGGGCGGGGGCATAGAAGCCCATCGGCTGGGAGTTCAGCAGCGCGCAGGTGAAGACGGCCTGATGGTGGCACTTCAGCCAGGCCGAGATATAGACCAGCCGAGCAAAGCTGGCGGCATGGCTTTCGGGAAAGCCATAGCTGCCGAAGCCTTCGATCTGCGCAAAACACCGCGCCGCGAATTCAGCGTCATAGCCCCGCGCCAGCATGCCGGAGACGAAACGGTCGCGGAAGGAACCGATGGTGCCCATGCGTTTGAAGGTGGCCAGCGACCTGCGCAGCCGATCAGCCTCGGACGGGGTGAACCCTGCCGCCACAACGGCGATCTGCATCGCCTGCTCCTGGAACAGCGGCACGCCATAGGTGCGGCCCAGCACCTCCATCATGGCGGGGCCGAGGTCTTCGACGGCTTCCTTCCCCTGACGGCGGTTGATGAAGGGATGCACCATGCCGCCCTGGATCGGGCCGGGCCGGACGATGGCCACCTCGCAGACCAGATCGTAGAATTCGCGCGGCCGCATCCGGGGTAGGAAGTTCAACTGCGCCCGGCTTTCGACCTGGAACACCCCGATCGCATCGGCGCGGCAGAGCATGTCGTAGATCGGTGGATCCTCGGGCGGCACATTGGCAAGGGTCAGGTCCAGCCCGCGATGATCCTCCAGCAGGGTGAAGGCCTTACGGATGCAGGTCAACATGCCCAGTGCGAGGATATCGACCTTCAGCAGTCCCAGAGCATCAATGTCGTCCTTGTCCCATTCGATGATGGTCCTGTCCTCCATCGCGGCATTCTCGATAGGGCAAAGCTCGTCTAGGCGACCGCGCGTGATGACGAAGCCGCCGACATGCTGCGACAGGTGACGGGGGAAGCCGATGATCTCGCCGATCAGCTGCACAGCCAGTTGCACCCGTCGGTCCTCGATGGAGAGCCCCGCGTCGCGCAGACGATCCTCGCCGGGGGCGGCGGCGGACCAGCCCCAGATCTGGCCGGAGAGCCGCGCGATGACATCCTGCGACAGGCCCATGACCTTGCCCACCTCGCGGATGGCGGCGCGGCTGCGGAAATGGATCACCGTCGCGGTCAGCCCGGCGCGTTCGCGGCCATAGCGATCATAGATCCACTGGATGACCTCCTCGCGGCGTTCGTGCTCGAAGTCGACGTCGATATCCGGCGGCTCGCCCCTCTCTTTGCTGATGAACCGCTCGAAGATCAGGGTGATCGACTCGGGCGGCACCTCGGTGATGCCCAGGAGGTAGCAGACCACCGAATTGGCGGCAGACCCGCGCCCCTGACACAGGATGCCCTTCGATCTGGCAAACTGGACGATGTCATGCACGGTCAGGAAATAGGGCGCATAGTCCACCTCGCGGATCAAGGTCAGTTCTTTCTCCACCCGGTGGACGATCTTGGGTGGCGGCCCGGACGGATAGCGCCAGTCGAGCCCGGCGCGGGCGAGGCGTTCCAGCCGGTCTTGCGCCGGTTCGTCGCCTTGTGCCTCGTCGGGGTATTGATAGCGCAGGTCGTCCAGGCGGAAGGCGCAGGCGTTGGCGATCTCCAGCGTTCGGCGCAGGGCTGCGGGATGCCGGTGGAACAGCCGCGCCATCTCGGCCCCGGATTTCAGGCGGCGTTCGCCATTTGCCAGCCGGTGTTCGCCGATGTTGTCGATGGTGCAGCCGTGGCGCAGGCAGGTCAGCACATCGGCCAGCGGGCGGCGCGCGGCGCGGTGCATCAGCACATCGCCCACCGCGACCATGGGCAGATTCACCCCTTGGGCCAGCAGAGCCAACTGGTCGAGGCGGGCCTGATCGCGGCCGTCATAGCGTGGGGCAGCCCCAAGGAAGCACTGGCCGGGAAAGGCCCGGGCGATGGCCAGCAGATCGCTGCGGGCGGTCTTGGGGTGGGAATTGTCCATCGGGTCTGGAGGCAGGGCAATCAGGACCATGCCTTGCCCCCATTCCGTCAGATCAGCCCGCTGCAGGTAGCATTCGCCTTTCGGCGCGCGGCGCTTGCCCAGGGAGAGAAGCCGGGTCAGCCGCGACCAGACGGCCAGATCGGTCGGCAGGGCAAGCCATTCCACTGGGCTGTCGGTCAGTACCAGGCGCGCGCCCGCGACCAACTTCGGCAGAGGCGCTTCGCAGTGGGCCGGCGCGGAGGTTGCGCCGTTGAAATGCAGTACGGTTTGGCGGCTGGAATGATCGGTCACGCGCTGCGAGCGGATGGTCGGGCCATCCTGTGCGGCTTGGGCGGTGGCCCGCGCCTCGTCGCGCAACCGGGCCAGTTCCTTCAGCGCGGAGAAGGCCCGCACCACGCCGGCCACCGAATTACGGTCCGTGATGGCGATGGCAGAAAGGCCGAGTTCCGCCGCTCGCGTGACCAGCTCTTCGGGGTGGGAAGCCCCGGTCAGGAAGGTGAAGTTCGAGGTGACGCAAAGCTCGGCATAGGGCTGGATGCGGGCGGAGGTCATGCGAACTCCCCCTGGACGTACCAGTCCGGCCCGCCTAGCGCCTGGGGCGTTTGAAACAGCCAGAGCCGCGGGCCTTCCTGCGTCTCGATCCGCCAGTAGTCACGCAGGCCCGACCGCCAGGCGGGATCGTCAAACCACCATTCCGGGGTGATCCGCTCCGGGCCCGTCGCGCGCAGGGTGGTGAAGCGCATACGCCGCCAGCGGAAACTGGCGGGCGGGGTGCCAGAGGCAGCGGTCACCGGCTCTGGCGGGAAAAGAGTGATCGGTCGTTTCGAGCCTGCGCGATGCGGGATCGGCTCGGCTGTCGAATAGGCGGCGGGGGCGAGGAGGAAGCTGCGTTCAGGGATCAGGCTGGTCGCGGGCAGGAGCCGCAGCACCCGTTCAAAGCCGATGCGGTTGCCGACCGAGGACAAGAGATCAGCCAGCGCGTCATCGTGCCGGATCGCCGGGCCACCACCGATCTGTTCCGGTGCAAGAGCCTCCGTGACCGGGGCCGTCAGTCGCAGGGCATCAATGCCGAAACCGGAATCCACTTCGTCGACGCCCTTGGCGAACAGCGTTGCGATCCGGGCGGGGTCGCGCATCGGGCGCGCAAGGCCGATCTCGACCTGCGCCGTGCCGCGATCCACCCGGCGAAGTTCCAGCCGCACCCGCCGCGCGCCCATCCGATGCCGGGCAAGTTTGGCGCAAAGCCGATCCAGCAGTCGCGCGAGCCCGGCCATCACATCCTCTTGCTTGCCGATCGGCTCTGGCAGGGTCATCCGCACCCCGAAATGTGGCGCATCCGGTTCCGCCGCCACCGGTTCGGCCTGTGCCCCAAGCGCCTGATCCAGCCGCAGCACCAGTCCTGCCCCGAACCGCCGCGCCAAAGGGGCGCGCGGCAGATGCGCCAGATCGGCAATGCGTGAAAGACCCACCCGCGCCAAGGCTTCGGCGGTGTCGTGGTCCACTCGGAGGGCCGTCACCGGCAAATGGCCGATGCCCTCGGCCAGCCGCCCATCCGGCACGATGCCGCCACCGTGACGGGCGAGGGCGTGGGCCACCCCGCGGGTTCCGGCAATGGCGCTGGCGGCATGCAGACCCGCGCGTTCCAGTCGGGCTTGCAGATCGTCGCGCAGCTCGCCCTCGCCGCCGAAGAGATGCGGCACGCCGGAGATATCGGCCACCAGCCCGTCTACACCGTCGGTGGCGACCATCGGGGCGTAACGGCTGGCCCAGCGGCGCAAGGAAGACAGGGCTGCGGCCTCGCGGGCAAGATCGGCAGAACGCGTGGCCAGATCGGGACAGATGGCGCGGGCATCGGCCAGCGCCATGCCGCGCGCAAGCCCCCGCGCCGAGGCGGCCACGTTCAGGCAATGCAGATGATCGGCATTGCCCGACCGATGGGTCAGGGCAAAAGGCCCCTCAACGGGCCGCTCCCGCAGGCTCGTGTCGCTCGCGAGCCGCGGAAACCATATGGACAGCAGTCGACGTGCCATTCCAGTTCAAGGTCCAACTTCCGATTGTTCCCTTTTTGTTCTTAATAAGACTCCAGCGATGCGGAGTCGAGTCCGGCGCTTGGCTGGCCAGTGGCGTGCAATTCCAGCGAGTCTCGGTGGCGTTGCTGCCGCCATCCTCGCGGATCAGCATCAGGCCGGTGGTACGCCCGGCCTCGGCCGCCAGTTGCAGGCGACGCCCGGCGGTCAGGGACAGCGGTTGTTGGGGCTCGGCGATGACCAGGCTGATCGGCGCCACGCGCAAAGCCTCCTCCACGCACCACAGGAGATCGGTCTCATTGGAGGGGCGGAACAGGTGCAGCCGCTCGCCCACGCCCCGCGGCAAGCCCTGCAGCATGGGCAGTTCGGGGATATGGGCGGGGGCAATCCAGACCAGCGGGCCGGGATGGCGCGCCGCCTGAAACAGTGCAAAGGCGCGGCGACCGCGCCCCTCGGCCTCATGCACGCGCCGCGCGCGCAGGTCGAAAGAGTCGGTCGGGGCCGGTTCAGGCCGCATCTTCCAGCACCCCTTCCGCCACGATCTCAAGCATGCCGTCTGGCAGCGGCCGCTGTAACTTGTGCGCCTCCGCAACAGGCGCGGTCAGCCAGTGCCGCCATTCCTCTGGCTTGGTCAGGATGACCGGCATCGCCTTGGGGTGAATCGGGGCTACCTCGCGGTTGGGCGGACAGGTCAGGAAGCCGAAGAGGTCCGCAGTGACCTCGCCTTCCTTCAGCTTCCTGACCGAGGTCCATTCGGTGCAGATGCCCGCGAAGAAGGCCAGTGGCCGATCTGCGCCAAGCGCGAACCAGATCGGATGATTGCGCGGGGCGGCCGCACGGCTGTCGATCTCGGAAAAGCTGGTGAAGGGCACGAGGCAGCGGTGCGGCACCCCAAGCCAACGCTTCCAATGGGCCGAGGCCACATTGCGGATATTGGTCACGCCTGGATCGGTGCGCTTGCCCTCCAGAAACACCTGCGGCGTCGGCATGCCCCAGCGCGCCTTGGTCAGCTGCCAGCCTCCGCCCGGCCGGTGACGGATGATCGGTGCGGCATAGTCGGGGAAGATCCCGGCCATTGGCGGCAGGTTGCCAGCATCGTCGATCAGCTCCTCGTCTTCTTCCAGCATGTCGTCAAAGACATGCCGCATCGCATCCTGCGATTTGGTCTGGGAGTAAAGATTGCACATCGCTGGAGCCGAGGAATCGGGGTGGGAAGGGATAACTCGGAACATTGCCAGAACATTGGCAGCGAGAAAAGCGGCCTCGACAGGGAGTTCTCTGTGCACCCCCATGCTGGCACGATGGAAGAGAGCGCAGCGTCGGAACCAGGTCCTTCCAGAATCGTCATGTGTTCTGTATATGTTCACGTTATTGCATGTCTATGGAGCGCGGCAGATGAGTGAGACCTGCGACCTCAGCCCAGAAGAATGGGCGCACGAACTCCACTATATGGCGAAAGCCGGTTTCGGGGATCTGGTCCTTGCCTGCGAGGGCCTTGATCCGAACGGGGTGCCAGCTCACGACCTTAAGGCCCAGATCACCACTGCCTTCGGCTTGGTGACCAGTGGCTTGGAGATGGAACCAGAAGCACTTGCCGGAAATCTCGGCGAGTTCCTCCGGGCGGCGGAAGGCGCGGATCCTGCTGCAAGGGCGGAGGCGATGGGCATTGCGCTGACAAACCTTTCGGCGGCGGTTGGCTTCGACATTGCAGCGTAATGCTCGAAGCAGGCAGCCTGTCGCGCAAGGCTCGGCACGGCTGGCATAGGAGGACGATCCGCCCAGCGGCCCCGAGAGTTCGAGTGAGGGCCGGTTTCCCGGTGACGGGTTGAGGATCGGGAGAGTGGCTCCCGGCGCCTGTCGCGGAGGGATGCCGATGGGTGTCGTGGAAGTTCTCGATCCGGTGCAGCCGGCGCGGGCCGGTGGCTGGAAGGTGGATGCAAGCCGGGGCGAGCGGAATGGGCGCGTGTCGTCCGAATGGTTCAACCGGCCCGACGACGAGCGCTACCTCTCGCTCGATGATCTCTGGGCCAATGTGAAGCGCCGGTCCGAGCGCAGCCGCAGCCGGGTGGTGCCGACCGCCGACATCCGGGTCGAGGCTGCGCGCGACAGCGCCGAGCGGCTGCATCTGGTCTTGCCGAAGGCGCACGAACCGATGGCGCCGACGCATTGGGCCTTCGGACAACTGGCCAGCCTTGTCGGTGCCCCGGCCTCCTACCTGCGGCAGCTGCCTGCGCCGCTGGCGGGGATCAACCTTCAGTACGGTCTAACGAACCACCGCGCCGAGCAGGTGAAAACCTTCGAGACCGAGGATGGCCGCACCGAGTTGCGCGCGGTGACCGGGCCCGACTACGGCCGCATCCATGACCACGAGCTGGTCGAGGCGGTGCAGCGCATCGCGGGCAATGGCACCGGCGACACCCGCTGGAAAGTGCCGGGTGTTCTCGACTGGTCGACCGGGATCTACAATCCCGATGTCGAGATCAGCCGCGACACCACGACGCTTTACGCCTCGGATCGGGACGTCTTTCTCTTCCTGGTCGACGATCACAATCCGATCGAGGCGGGGCGGCTGGCCGATGGCTCGCCGGACCTCTACTTCCGGGGATTCTATTGCTGGAACTCGGAAGTTGGCGCCAAGACCCTCGGCATCGCCAGCTTCTACCTCCGCGCTGTGTGTCAAAACAGGAATCTTTGGGGCGTCGAAGATTTCCAGGAGATCACCATCCGCCACTCGAAAAACGCGGCTTTCCGCTTCGCGCATGAGGCCGGACCCGCACTCACCCGTTTCGCCAATTCCTCGGTGCAGGGCTTCGTGAACGGCATCAAGGCGGCGCGGCAGCAGATCGTGGCGCGCACGGACGAGGACCGTGATGATTTCCTGAGGAAGCGCGGCTTCTCGAAGGCCGAGTCGGGCAAGATCATCGAGAAGGTGCTGATGGAAGAGGGCCGCCCGCCGGAGTCCATCTTCGACTTCGTGCAGGGCATCACCCGGCTTGCACGCGACAAGACCCAGCAGGATGCCCGGCTCGACATGGAAGGGCGCGCCAAGAAGCTCCTCGACCGGGTCGGCTGACGCTGCTTCCCGAGAGCGACCGTCTGCGCCTGTGGCGGTCGCTGCCCTTTCCCCCAGTTTCGCCGACGGCCTCACCCAGAGCGGGGCAGGGGCCTCGGCGCCTCACGTCATCGAGACCGCCATGACCCCCCAGGAAGAAACCTTGATCCTCGAGGCCCGAGAAATCCTCGGCCGCTATCTGAACCAGAACCCCGTGCTTGGCAGCTGGCAGGCGGTGATGGATTACTGCGCCTTCACCGTGCGCGGACCCGTCGAGCGGTTCCACGTCCTCTATCTGGACCGCAAGAACCGGGTGATTTCGGACGAGCGGCTTTCAGTCGGAACCGTGGACCATGTCCCGGTCTACCCACGCGAGGTGATCAAGCAAGCGCTGATGCTGAATGCCAGCGCCCTGATCCTGATCCACAACCACCCCTCCGGCGATCCGACGCCCTCGGAGGCCGATCTCACCATGACCAGGGAAATCCAGAAGGGCTGCAAATATCTCGGCCTGACCCTTCATGACCACATCATCGTCGGCGCCGGCCACGAACTCTCGCTGCGCGGCCTTGGCAAGATGTGACTTCGGCCAGTTGCAAGCTCCGCCGCCCCTTCGAGGAAGAGGGCGGCGGTTTGGTCTTTGACGGCTCAGGCGGGAAGAGAGGCTTTCCGCGCCGTCGGAGATCTCTGACATGTTCGACTATTCCTTTCCGGCTGCGCCGATCCCGCATGCCGTTGGCAAGCCCCCGATCTGCCCAAACCTGGCGCCCGACCCTGAGTTGCGCTTTGCCCTGACGATGCCGGAGCGCAATGCCGCGGCGGCGATGGCGGGCGAGGCGCGTCCGCGCGTGCTCGGCCGTTTCGCCCTGCTCGCCGAGGCGATGCTGGGCGCCATCGCCCATGCCGAACGGCTCGGCGCCGGCGCTGCGCCCCAGATGCTGGCGATCCTCGACCGCGAAGACCGCCTTGTCCTGGCAGGTGCCGCTTCCGCTGGCGCCGTCGCTTGGTGCTCGCCGGTCGCCAGCGCCGCCGAGGCGCGTGCGGTCGTCAGCGAGGCGAGCCAGTTGCGGGCGCAGGCCCGCCGCGCGACGGGGTGGCAGGAAGCGGAGTTGGCGGCCCGTCTGCGTCAGCGGGCCGAACTCCTGGAGGCCTGTCTCGTCGATCCGCTCTGGCGCGCCTTCGCCGCCCGCGCGCTCCAGATGGCCGCATGACCTCCGAGAGTCAGAGGAGGGCAGGGGGGTCGTGAGCTTTGCGGGGTGAAAGAGAGCGCCCCGCTGGCTCCGACCCTTCCCCCCTTCCGGAGAACACCCATGACCCAAGCTGATCCCACCCTGCCTGCGCCGATGTCGCCCGTGGCCATCGACTTCGCCTCGATCTTCGCGGCCCAAGCCGAGCGCGCGGCCAAAAGCGACGCGCTGCGCCCCGCCAACAAGGAGCGCCTCTTCGACGGCCTGACGGCCGCCGGCATCACCCATGTCACCGTGACCTTCGACGGCTATGGCGACAGCGGCCAGATCGATAGCATCGCGGCCTGGTCCGGCGAGGCCGCGGTCGAGTTCCCCGCGGTAGAGATCTCCTACGCCGCGCTGACCTGGGACAAGCCCGAGGTCGAGATGCGGAGCCTCTCGCTCGAGGATGTCGTCGAGCAGCTCGCCTACGATTTCCTCAGCGACACCCACGGCGGCTGGGAAAACAACGACGGCGCCTACGGCGAGTTCTGCTTCGACGCCGCGGCCCGCTGCATCCATCTCGAGTTCAACGAGCGCTTTACCTCGTCCGAACTCACCACCCATGATTTCTGAGGGGGCGGCGATGGCACATCCGTATCATCACGCCCTTTCCTCGGTGAAGAAATGGGGCGGCACCGTCGAGGACTACATCGAAATCCACGCTTGGTACGACCAAAGCAACGAAATCATTGCAGATTTTCGACACAGGGCTTTGAGGCATCATGCTAGCGGAGTCTGGCAATCGGAAGCGATTTTCGGGCCGACCATCACCCTCTCCAGCGGCCGGATCATCCCGACCCGCTGGATCGGCGAGCAGTATGTCCGCGAAGATCTGGGGTTCATTCCGAGTTTTGCCGACTGGGTGAAGGCTATCCGCCCCGAACCCTGGATGGGCCGGACCGAGAGGATCGAGGCGCTGGTCGATCCGCACCAGTCCTCGCCTGTGGTCGAGGTCAGCTGAGATGAATCGGTTCTATCACAGCCTGAACCTCCCCCTCTCGGCCCGGCCCCGCGAGGTCGTCCGGGCCGTCGCGAAGGCGATGCACCCGTGGATACGACGCCAGCGCAGCCAGCGGCTCGCCCGGCGACGCTTCTACCGCGACATGCTGAGTTCGCATGACGCCGCCCGGGACTGGGCGAAGTTCCGGGTGCGCTGAGCGATCCCTGACCTTCACGTCATTCCCCGTCAACCTTGCCACCCGGCCGTCGGTCGGGTGGCCTCTTATCTGGAGATACCGATGGCTGATTACTTCACCCAATTTTCCTGTTTGCTCGACCTGGGCAGTGCCGCGAACGCGCTCGCCGCGCATCGCCTTTACACTGAGTTGCGGGACGAGGATGAGACCCGCGCCGAACCGCTCTGCAGCGGGTTCGAACTCACCCTGCTGGAGGGGGAGGAGGCGCATCTCCTCTGGATTCACGAAGATGGGTCGGGCGATGTCGAACAGGTCATCGGCTTCGTGCTGCGCCTGACCGAGACCTTCGACCTCACCGGCTTGTGGGGCTTCGACTATGCCAACACCTGCTCGCGGCCCCGGATCGATGCCTTCGGCGGCGGCGCACATGTCGTGGACCTCGGCGCCCGCAAATCCGTCGGCTGGACCAGCACCCAAACCTGGCTCGCTGTCGCGCTGAACGGGGAGGACATCGATGCCTGAAGTCATCTGCACGACGGTCTATTCGTTCCCCGAACTGTCGGACGCGGCCAAGGAAAGGGCCCGGGACTGGTATCGCGAACTCGGACCCCATGACGATTGGTGGGACGCGGTCTACGACGACTTTGAGCGCATCTGCGAAATCCTGGGTCTCCGCCTCAAGACCACGCCGGTGCGTCTAATGGGCGGCGGCACGCGCCAGAAGCCCTGCATCTGGTTTTCCGGGTTCTGGAGCCAAGGGGATGGGGCCTGTTTCGAAGGCTGGCTCAGCCACGCCAAGGGCGCTGCGGCGCGCATCCGGTACTATGCCCCGAGGGATGTGACGTTGCACGGTATCGCTGATCGGCTGCAGGCCATCCAGCGGCGGAACTTCTACCAGATTGTTGCGGAAGCCAGCCATCGCGGTCGCTACTACCACGAATACACCATGTCGGTGGACGTCAGCCGGGACAGCCCGACCTGCCAGCCGCCGACGGAGGATGCCGAAGAGACGGTGGTCGAGATTTTCCGCGATCTTGCTCGTTGGCTCTATCGCCAGTTCCAGACCGAGTACGACCACCTCACCTCGGACGAGGCCATCGAGGAGGGGATCATCGTCAACGAGTATACCTTCACAGAAGCTGGGCGGCGGTTCGGGTAAGCCTCAATGCGGCCACAACACCCAGCCGCCTGACGATTATCTTGCAAGCGACTTCACCAGCGTTACCAAAGGATCGAAATCATGTTGGTCTGCCGCCCTGAGTGCTGCGATGTATGCTGATCGGTGGGCGCTGTCGGCGTTGAGCGTCCCTCCACCAGACCAGTCGAGAAAGACCGTCGGATCGACCCTCGCCAGGTAGGCGTCGGCCATGATGCGGGCCCAGCGACCGTTGCCATTTGCGAAGGGATGGATCCAGACCAAGCGGTGATGCAGGCGCGCCGTTGCTTCCAGCGGGTCAAAGCTCTTGTGATCGCGCCAATACCGGGCATCGTCGAGACAGGTCCGCAACTCGCTCGAGATGTGCCAGACCGGCACCCCGATGTTCTTGTCGGTGAGCCGATAGATGCCAGCCCAATCCCAGACTTCGCCAAAGAGGCGTTTGTGGATTTCCCGAACGGCGGCATCGGTCAGCAGGTCGAAGCTCTTGGGACGACGGTCAAGCCAGGTCAGACCTGTGATGATGTTCTCGCCTTCGAGTTCGTTCAACTCGCCGCGTGTCGCGATGTGCTTGGCCTTGAGGCCCAGCAATTCGTCCGGTGTGAGAGGGGTCGCGCCGGTGGGTTCGTGAAGCTCGAGGGTCATTGCCAGAAATCCCTTCGCCCTTCGCGGATGATGTCAGCCGCCAGTTCCTCGATCATCTCGGTTTCGCTGCGTAGCCCCTCGGTCTGCTCTTCCAGCGCCATGTGGGCGCGTGTGCGCTGGATGATGCGCCGCGCCTTCGCACGAGCCTGGGCCAGAACGATCTCTTCGACGTGGCCCTCACGCGGTACGATCGCATAGACGAGGCGGCCACCCATGGCCTCGGCGATCTTTTCCAACTGGTTCACAGAGATGGTTCCAGCCTGTTCAGTCTGAATCGCGGCGTAGATGTTGTTGCGTGAGATGCCGAGGCGTTCAGCGAGGGCTGGAGCGTTCATCCCGATCGCCTCCTGGAACGTGGCGATCCAGCCCCCGAACGGCTTTGCGATGGACTTCGCCAGGGCGGCGGCTTGGTTGACCCTATCTTGGGCCTGACGCTGCTTTGCGCGAGAGACGGACATTTGCCAACCTATGAGATTGCCTTAGCGGAGGTATCGCTATGCTATGATATGGCGAATTGCTGAAATTCGCAATGCTGTAGATTTGCAATATTCTCAACCAGCAATCCTTTGGAGTTGCAGTAGTGGCGTATTCGCCATGCTCAGGGTTGGCGACGGCGGCAGTCACTTCCGTCATACTTCTGAAGGAAAAGGCATGGCGTCTTGGGCACCTCCCGGCGTGCCGCCGGGACCGGGCCTTGGTCCTGCGGACGGGAGCCACCCTTGGCCGTCTCCCCCCATACGGGCGACAGTCCCTGGCGCAAGAAGGGGAGGACGAGGGAGAGCGATGCCGGAAGGGATCAGGTTCCGGCGGGTGAGAGAGAGCGCCGTGCGGGACTGACCCCTCCGGCTCTCTTGAGGTTTCCCTGATGAACGATCTTTCTTCCACGACCTATCTCGCGCCCGTTGCGCCTCCCGTTCCTGTTCCGTCCGCTGATCCCGCGCCCGCGATCCTAGCAGTGGCCGAGGCGCTGCAGCCCGATCTGGCCCAAGGGTTCCAGATCGACGCGCTGCGTTTGCGGCTCGAGATGGAGCGCGCCTTTGGCGGCTCCGATGCCGATGGTGCCTGGGACTGGAAGCTCGCCTATGAAGCGGGCGAGGTGGCGCTGGTTCTCTTTTTGCGGAAGTTCGGCCGTGCGCTGCTGGCCCGGGCCGGCTCGCCTCAGGCGCTGCTGCCGATCCTCGCCAAGGTGGGAGGCCTCCTGCCGACCCATACCCGGCGATCGGAGGAGATGGAGCGTTTCCAACAATTCAGCACACCTCTGCCCATGGGGCTTGCCACTCTGGCAGCGGCAAAGATCACGCCGCGTGATCTGGTTCTCGAGCCCTCGGCCGGGACCGGGCTTCTGGCGATCCTCGCCGAGATCGGAGGTGGCAGTCTTGCGCTGAACGAACTGGCCGATACGCGCGCCGATCTTCTGCGTCTGCTGTTTCCGGGGCGTCCGGTCACTACCTTCGACGCCGCTCAGATCGACGATCATCTCGGCGCCGCGCTGCGCCCGAGCGTTATCCTGATGAACCCGCCGTTCTCAGCAGTGGCCAATGTCGATGGTCGAACGACCGAGGCGACGGCGCGGCATCTGCGCTCCGCGCTGGCACGGCTTGCGCCCGGCGGGCGCCTTGTGGCCATCACCGGCGCCAATTTCGCTCCGGATGCGCCAGCCTGGGTCGATACCTTCGGTCACCTGACCGAGTCGGCGCATCTGGTTTTCACCGGCGCGGTTTCGGGGGCCGCCTTCGCCAAGCACGGCACCAGCTTCGAGACGCGAATTTCTGTGTTCGACAAGTGCAGGGGCGGTGAGAACGGCGGCATCACCGCCCATCTGGCGCGGCCGATATCACCCGACGTTGCCCATCTCGTGGCCCGGATCACCGCCGAAGTTCCGCCCCGCCTCGAACTGATGCTGGGCGCTGCGATCGGGCAGGGTCATTCTTCCCCCTTTCCGGGAATTCCAGCCTACGCCGCAAAGACCACCGCCGGCAAATCCCGCGCTGCCGTTGCCGCCTCGCCATTCGGTTCTTGCACACGGATCGACGCCCAAGACCTCGCCTTCACCTTGCGCGAGGTGCGCGAAGACGCCGGCACCACGCGTTTGTCGGATGCGATCTACGAGACCTTCCGACTTCAGGCGATCGAGATCCCCGGCGCCGCCGCGCATCCGACCAAGCTCGTGCAATCGGCAGCCATGGCTTCGGTCACCCCGCCAAAACCCAGCTACCATCCCAAACTGCCCGGTGCCGTCCTGCGCGACGGCCTGCTCTCCGACGCCCAGCTTGAGACCGTCATCTACGCGGGCGAAGCGCATGGCGCGCACCTCGCCGGGTCGTGGTGCATCGATGAGACCGGCGACGTGGTTTCCGCCGCGTCCGCTGATGCCGCTGATGCCGTCCGGTTCCGTCGCGGCTTCTTCCTCGGGGACGGAACTGGGGCAGGCAAGGGTCGCCAGTCGGCCGGGATCCTGCTCGACAACTGGGCGCAAGGCCGCCGCAAGGCGCTCTGGATCTCAAAAAGCGATAAGCTCCTGCAAGACGCGCAGCGAGATTGGTCGGCGCTCGGGCAAGAGCGCCTGCTGGTCTCGCCGCTCTCGCGCTTTGCCCAAGGCCGCGACATCCCGCTGACCGAGGGTATCCTCTTCACCACCTATGCGACGCTACGGTCCGAGGAGCGCGGGGACAAGAAATCCCGCGTCGACCAGATCGTCGACTGGCTGGGCGCGGATTTTGACGGGGTGATCCTCTTCGACGAAAGCCACGCGATGGCCAATGCCGCTGGCGGCAAGGGCGAGCGCGGCGATACCGAGGCCTCGCAGCAGGGCAGGGCGGGCCTGCGCTTGCAGCACAAGTTGCCCAATGCCCGCGTGGTCTATGTCTCGGCCACGGGGGCAACGACGGTCCACAACCTGGCCTATGCGCAGCGGCTCGGGCTTTGGGGTGGGGAGGATTTCCCCTTCGCAACGCGTGGAGAGTTCGTTGAGGCCATCGAGGCGGGCGGGGTCGCGGCGATGGAGGTCCTCGCCCGCGACCTGCGGTCCCTCGGCCTCTACACCGCAAGGTCGCTTTCCTATGACGGCGTCGAATATGAGATGCTGGAGCACGCGCTGACCCCCGAACAGCGCGGCATCTATGACGCCTATGCAGTCGCGTTTGGCGTGATTCACCGGAACCTGGCCGCTGCCTTGGAGGCCGCCAACATCACAAGCACCAGCGGCACATTGAACCCGCAGGCCAAGTCAGCGGCCCGCTCGGCCTTCGAATCCGCCAAGCAGCGCTTCTTTGGCCATCTTCTGACCTCGATGAAAACGCCCACCCTGATCGCCGCCATCGACGCCGATCTGGTAGCGGGCCACTCCGCCGTCATCCAAATCGTCTCGACGGGGGAAGCACTGATGGAGCGACGCCTGTCGGAGATTCCGACCGAAGAGTGGAATGATGTGCGTGTCGACATTACGCCGCGTGAAAGCTGCCTCGATTATTTGCAGCATTCATTCCCGGTGCAACTCTACGAGCCCTTCACCGACAGTGAGGGCAACCTCTCCTCGCGGCCAGTCACCCGCGATGGCCAGCCAGTGGAATGCCGTGAGGCTGTCCGGCGTCGCGATGCTCTGATCGAACACCTGGCCTCGCTGCCGCCCGTGCCGGGGGCGCTCGACCAGATCGTTCAGCGCTTCGGCACCGATCTCGTGGCCGAGGTCACGGGTCGATCGCGCCGCATCGTGCGCAAGGGCGAGGGTCCCGCGGCTCGCCTTGTCGTGGAAAGCCGGGCCGGATCTGCCAACCTCGCGGAAACCGCCGCCTTCATGGATGACCAGAAGCGCATCCTGATCTTTTCCGATGCGGGCGGTACGGGGCGCAGCTACCACGCGGATCTCGGCGCCAAGAACCAGCGCCTGCGGGTTCACTACCTGCTGGAACCCGGCTGGAAGGCCGATGCCGCCATCCAGGGCCTGGGGCGCACCAACCGCACCAACCAGGCGCAGCCACCACTGTTCCGGCCGGTGGCCACGGATGTGAAAGCGGAGAAGCGCTTCCTCTCCACCATCGCGCGCCGCCTCGACACGCTCGGGGCCATCACGCGGGGTCAGCGCCAGACCGGCGGGCAGGGGCTGTTCCGTCCCGAGGACAACCTGGAAAGCCCCTATGCCCGCGACGCCCTGCGCCAGCTCTACCGCCGCCTCTATCGCGGCGATGTTCCGGGCTGTTCGCTTGGCGAGTTCGAGGATGCGACCGGCTTCAGCCTGACCGACGACAATGGCCTCAAAGACGACCTGCCGCCGATCACGACCTTCCTCAATCGCCTCTTGGCGCTGACGATCGACATGCAGGCCGTGCTCTTCTCGGCCTTCGAGGAATTGCTCGACCAGCGGATCGAGGGCGCCATCGCCGCCGGGGTTTATGATCTCGGGCTGGAAACCCTGCGCGCCGAGAGCTTCCGCGTCACGGACGCCCGGGTGATCTACACCCATCCCGGCTCTGGCGCCGAAACCCAGCTCCTGACCATCGCGGAAAAGCGTCGCAACACGCCCACCGCCCTCGCAGATGCCCTCGACTGGCTCGACGACCCGAAGGCGCGTCTGCTAGTCAACACCCGCTCGGGACGTGCCGCGGTGCAAGTGCCCGCCACCAGCCTGATGCTGGACGACGGCACCATTGAACCCCGCCTCCGGCTGATCCGCCCGACCGAGGCCAGCACGGTTCCAACCAAGGTGATGGAGGACACCCATTGGCTGGAAGCCGACCGCGCAGCCTTCTCCGCCGCCTGGACGGCGGAACTGGCCGAAGTGCCCGAGTTCTCGGAAGCCGCCCTGCACATCGTGGCGGGCCTTCTCCTGCCGATCTGGAAGCAGCTCCCGCAGGACGAGACCCGGGTCTATCGGCTCCAGACCGATGAAGGCCAACGCATCATCGGCCGCCGCGTGTCCCCGGCCTGGGTCGCAAGTACCCTCGCCGCCGATGCGCCGAAGCTGACGGCGGCGCAGGTCCAGGCCCTCGTTGTCGAGGGCAAGACCGTCGTGCGGCTTGCCGAAGGTCTGGAGCTGCACCGGTCCCGCGTCATGGGGGTGAACCGCATCGAGCTTTCGGGCTTCACAGAAGCTCAGAAGGATCGCCTCAAGGCGGATGGCTTGTTTTCGGAGATTATCGCCTGGAAGCTGCGGCTCTTCTGCCCGACCGATCCTTCCGGGATCGCGGTCCTCGAGCGGCTGCTTGCGCGTTTCGCGGTCGCTGGTCTACATGCGCGCAATGGTTGAATTGTGTGATCATGTCATTGGAAACAGAAGACCTCTTGCGTGAGCTTTCGTCCCATGCCGAAAGCGTTTGTCGTCATTACCTTCCCGCCGGACGGCGGGAAGGGTCCTATTGGATGGTCGGGGATCTCCAGAATAATCCGGGGCGGTCGCTCTTCGTGCGGCTAACTGGCCCCACTTCCGGGCCGGGTGCTGCAGGGAAGTGGACTGATTCAGCAACGTCAGAATTTGGCGATCTCCTCGACATCATCCGCGAGCGGACGGGGATCTCCCGCTTTCCCGACCTTCTGGCCGAGGCGCGCGCGCATCTTGGTCGTCCTGCGCCGGCTCTCCCGGATGGCCCTTCCCCGAGAAAATCGAAGTCCCCCGGGGGCACGCCAGAGGCAGCGGCGCGCTTGTTTGCAGCCTCAATGCCGGTCGCAGGCACGCTTGCGGAAACCTATCTCCGCTCCCGGGGCATCACGCTTGGTGGCAAGACGAGCGCCCTGCGCTTCCACCCGAAGTGCTGGCATCGGGATGAGGGCCAGACCAAGAGCATTCCTCGACCGGCGTTGATTGCTGCAGTCACCGATGGGGCAGGGGGCCTTCAGGGCGTGCATCGCACCTGGCTTGCGCCTGATGGCCGAGGCAAGGCTTCTGTCGAAACGCAGCGACGGGCCATGGGTCACCTTCTCGGCAATGCCGTCAGGTTGACGTCGTGTGATGACATCCTCGTCATCGGCGAGGGCATCGAGACCATGCTGTCCGTTCGTGAGGCCGCCCCCAGTCTTCCCGTCTGGGCCGCTCTCTCATCGGGTCACCTCGGAGCCGCCCTGTTGCCTGAAGGATTGCGGCGCCTCTACATCGCCATCGACCGCGATCCGGCGGGGCAGCGCGCGGCAGAGAGGTTGAGCGCCAGAGCCACCGAGGTCGGGATTGGTTGCCATGTGCTCGAGCCACGGCTCGGGGACTTTAACGACGATCTCCGGGCCGACGGACCGGCGGTGCTGCTTCAGCATCTGGCAGGGCAGATCGGTCCCGAGGATCAGCAGCGCCTGGAAATCTGAGCGTCCTCACGCAAGGGGCTGTTCAGGACAGTGGGGTGGGGCAGGGGGAACGAACCCATCGCAGGTTTGGACCGTCACCCCTTGCCTCTTCTCGGGACAGCTCGTCCACCCGTCCCCCGAGCGGCCTTCAAGAGATGGGCAGGTGGCCGTCAAAGGGGACGACCCTTCAAGGACGGGGGGCAACTGATTTCCGCCGGCGGCAGAGCCGCCTTTGCATCGCGAAGCAAATCAGCCGCCCCCCATCCTCCTCCACATGCGTTCCGGCCCCCGAAGGCGGGGTGAAGGATCCTCCCCCGTGACGGCTTTCGCAGCCCATGAAGGCCGCGCGGGATGACGCGCGGACCAGACAGGCCCGGAGGCAAGAAGAAGATGACGTTCCAAACCCGCGACGACACTTACGAACCCAGCCACACCGCATCACAGACCGCCCATGCGCTTGAGGAGCTGCAGCTCTACGGCTACCGCCCCTTCGAGGACGAGCCCGATCCGCGCCCGATGCCCGACGCAGACCGCCTTCGGGGTGCTGTCGCCGACATCTTCGACGCCCTTGTCGCGAGCCTGGCCGACACCCGCATGGAACCCGACCTCGAAGAAGTGCTCTGGGGCCAGGTCAACCTCTTCCACCGCGCCACCGCCCGGATTGAACGGTCGCTCGACGACAACGAACAGGCGCAGCGCCGCCTCCAGCGCGAGCAGGACGGCTCTGAGGTGAAATCGACCGAACTTGAGCGTCTGACGGCCGAGGGCCTGACCCTCACCGAACGGCGGAACTGCATGGACATGATGCGCGATCACGCCGCCTCCGAGTTTTGGCATCACACGGGTTCGACCTGGCGGCCCCGCACCGGCTCAAAGGTGAACCACCAGCACCTGACCGCGGCCCTGATCGACAGCCGCGACTTCATCGCCGCCAAACGCCGCGCCGAGACCGAGCTGATGCTGCCCGCAGGCCCCAAGGTCGCCTTCACCGGTGGGACCGACTTCAACGATCACCGCCTGATCTGGGGCAAGCTCGATCAGGTCCGGACCAAATATCCCGACATGGTTCTTCTCCACGGTGGCGGCGTGAAGGGTGCCGAACTCATCGCCGCCAAATGGGCCGAAGCCCGGGGCGTCACCCAGGTTGCCTTCAAGCCCGACTGGACCAAGCACGCCAAGGCCGCCCCCTTCAAACGCAACGACGCCATGCTCGACGTCCTGCCGGTGGGTGTCCTCGTCTTCCCGGGCAACGGCATCCAGGAAAACCTCGCCGACAAGGCCAAGAAGCTGGGTATCCCGGTGGTCAAGTTCAAGAGGGGGGCGTGAGCCCCCTACCGCCTTCAGCGTCATGCGGAAGGGTGAAAAGCGTGGTTCTCGTAGGCGTCAGCCGTTGCAGAAGGGTCGCTTGTAATCAAGGAGAAGGCATGTTGGTAGATTTGGATCTAACCAAGAGCTGCGACATCGCTCCTGATCTGACCCTCTTCCCAACGGCTTGGCTTGCAAGAGCTCGCTTCACGGGCGACAAAGCTATGTGGCCGATGGAGAACTGAAGTGGCAAAGCGCGATCCCAACAAGACCGCCCGCAATAAGCGGGACGCAGAGATAACAGAGAAATTGAAGGCACTATGGCCCATGGTTTCTGCCGACACAGGTATTGATGATCAGCAGTCTTTGAATGCCCTAATAGGCGGTAAGGCTGCCACATTCATAGACCTCAAGCATACTGTGATCCGATCAGCTGACGAGTACACGTCGCATTATCTGGCGGGATTTAAAAAAGCACGTGAAACGGACGGTTGGACGGCTGGCGGCACCTCGTTTAGTGCCGAAACCCTGAAGAAGAATCACACTACGCTGACAATTTCGAAAGCCGTCAAGGAGTACTTCCTTCTTTTTCTTCAGCGATCCTTCTTACGGCACTATGATGAACTGGTTCGAGAACGTCCTTCGGCAGCTGATGCTGAAGTTTGGATCGGGCAGAACAACAGTGACTATGGACTACTGATCACTCCAAGATTCAAAGATGGGAACTGGGAAAATGATCAGAGTGAAATACGGCACTTTCCGAAGTTGTACTGGACTATTGGCCATGTTTTGACCTCTGGACTTGTCGTTCAAGGTGATCCCAAGCCGATGGTTTTCAAGACGATCGATGCATACCTGGATTTCTTTATGAAGGTTCTAGTAAGGCCCTCCGGATCAAAATATGAGCGCGATATCGCATATCGTTATTGTGAATACGTCAAATCTCAAGTCAATCCTGAAGAAGTTCCACTACTAATTCCCGAACTGCGCTACAACGGGAAGGACAAGAAACACAAGTACAGATTGGACTTCTGCATTATTGATCCAGTGAATCTCAGAAAAGTCGGAATCGAGTTATCTCCTTGGTCCACTCACGGTCAATTGAAGGGAACTGCGGGAAAAACTCAACAGAAGATTAATGATGAGGCACTTGCAAACTTTGAAAAGGAGGCATCGAAAATGCGTGAATATTTTCAGAAACACCGGATTACTACGCTGATCTATACTGATACCAACCTTGCTAAAATTGAAACAGTATTCGAGGAAATCGCAGCATATCTTCAAGGAAATAAAAAGGTGAGTCAATTGGAATTCAACCTAATACAAGAGTTTCTTTGAACTACAGATGCAGCAGAGCAAAAATGAACGCTATCTTATTGAAATAGGTGAAGTTTAACCGCGATACCACTGTGGTAATCGACACACGGCATGAACGTTCAGGGCAGCGGCAATAAGTCCTTTGAGTTAACGAGTTGCGGCAAAAGCGCTCGGTATAGTCAATCAAGGGAATCGCCGTTTGTCCCATTTTCTGCTTGCGCGTTAAAGCATAGGCAAACCAGCCCGGCGTTCGACCCCGCCCGGTCCAGATGAGGGCCGGGTTCCCCGGATGCCGGTAGGTCTTCGTCGAGGGCGCACGCTTTCGCTTCGGCTCCTCGAGGTCTGCCAGTTCGGCGAGCGTGAAGCGGAGTTACTTGGCCAGCATCTCGACTTTCTCGCGGGCTTCCGCCTTTTACCGTGCTTCGAAGGTGGAAATTGCCTTGGCCACGGACTTCTTCAAATCCCGCAGTTTTGCGATCGACATCGGCACAGGTTGAAGCAGGGCGCGAGGTTCTGATCGGTGTGCTTCCCGTTGACGTGCTCGACAGGGATCGCGGCAGCCCAGGCGGTGGGGCGGGGGCATATGTGGGCGCTGTGATCTCTTTCTCCCTTTCCGGGACGATTCCCCCTTGGTCCTGACATTGCCGGTTGAGGTCGGCTGAACTCGTCTGCTTGGGTTCTTCTCCCCAGTTGCTCCCATCCCCGGCGTCCTCCCTTCGACTGACAATCCCCTAAGCCTGTTCGGCCTCTGGCGCGCAACCCCGCGTCAGGCCGGGCCGTGTTGCCCTTGCAGGGCTGCCCGCGCCACCCC
>NZ_JAAIVJ010000023.1 GCF_011008935.1 Tabrizicola oligotrophica
GCTTCTCCTCATCCGTCCAAAGTCGCTTCGTCCGACGCGCCACGCCATCACCATAGTGTCCACTATCGATGGTGGACACTATCCGCCTCTCTCACCACGCGGCAGGGCGGTCAGGCCGGACGCTTACGTTCCCCATGCCCGCCTACTGGATCGGCCACGTTACCGTCTCGGACCCTACCGCCTATGAGGACTACCGGCAGGCCAATGCCGTGGCCTTTGCCAAATACGGGGCCAAATTCCTGGTGCGCCGCGGGGCGCAGGAGGTGGTGGAGGGCACCGTTCGCCCCCGCACCGTTGTGATCGAATTTGCCGATCTGGCCACCGCGCAGGCCTGTTACCATAGCCCCGAGTATCAGGCCGCCAAGGCCAAGCGCGATGGGGTGTCGCTGGCGGATCTGTGCATTGTCGAAGGGTATGCGATGGGTGGGTGAATCACCCACCCTACGGATGCTGTAGGGTGGGCGGTTCTGCGCCTTGGCGCGGGTTCGCCCACCGCCCCGTCACCCAACCGGCGCCCAGATCACGTCGTCAATCCTTGGCGCGCCGGTCGCCAGCATCACCAGCCGGTCGAAGCCGAGCGCAATGCCCGAGGCCTCGGGCATCAGCGTGAGCGCCGCCAGAAAGCTCTCGTCGATCGGATAGCGCTCGCCGTAAATGCGCTCCTTCTCGTCCATCTCGGCCTGAAACCGCCGCCGCTGCTCCTCGGCATTGGTCAGCTCGCCAAAGCCGTTGGCCAACTCCACCCCGCAGGCATAGACCTCGAAGCGCTCGGCCTCGCGCGGCTCACCCTCACAGGCACGGGCAAGGGCAGCCTCGGCGGCGGGATAGCGGTCAAGGATCGTCACCCGACCGAGCCCCAGATGCGGCTCCACCTTTTCCGACAGGATGCGCGAGAAGATGTCGGACCAGACATCATCGGCGGCGACCTTCACCCCCGCCGCTACGGCCTGCGCGGCCAAGGCCTCGCGGTCGCTCGCCACGCCGTCGAGCGTGGCCAGCAGGTCGATCCCGGCATGGGCGCGGAAGGCCTCGGCGACCGAGATCCGTTCGGGCTCCAGCGCGGGGTCGCAGACCACCTCGCGGTGGCGCAGCGGCCCGGCCAATCGCAGAAGCGCCAGCGTGTCGGCCATCAGGACGGAATAATCCTCACCCACGCGATACCATTCCAGCATGGTAAATTCCGGGGAATGCCGCGCGCCGCGCTCGCGGTTGCGCCAGACATGGGCGAAACTGAAGATCCGCCGCTCGCCTGCCGCCAGCAGCTTTTTCATGGCGAATTCTGGGCTGGTGTGCAGATACATCCGGCGGGCCAGCCCGTCATTGCCGATCGCGTTGACCCCCATGGCATGCAGATGCGTCTCGTTGCCGGGGGAAAGCTGCAAGGCCGAAGGATCGACCTCCAGAAAATCCCGCACGCCCAGCCAATCGCGGATGCCGGCCTGCAGGCGGTTCCGCGCCAGCAGCGCCGGGCGGCGGTCGGCATGGCGGCGGGGGTGCCACCATTCATCGGACCAGTCGGCGGTCATGTCGGCTTTCATCTGGCAAAACCTGAAAATCTGCGTTAAGGGCAGCGCCATCCCGCCGCCCGGATTTCTTCGGGCCGCTTTGGCACAGCCGCGAAACGGAAACAAGAAACCATGGTCAAAGTCATCGCCTCGTCCTTGCGCAAGGGCAATATCGTTGAACTCGACGGCCGGCTTTATGCCGTGCTGAAGTCGGAAAACTTCCACCCCGGCAAGGGCACGCCGACCACCAGCGTCGACATGCGCCGCATTTCGGACGGGGTGAAGGTGGCCGAACGCTGGCGCACCACCGAAATGGTGGAAAAGGCCACCGTGGACGAGCGCGAATACGACTTCCTCTATGAGGACGGCGAGGGCTTCCACTTCATGAACCCCGAAACCTATGAGCAGGTGGCGGTGTCGCATGACGTCGTCGGCGACGACAAGGCGCTCTTGACCGACGGGATGAAGTGCTTCCTGCGCACCTATGAGGGCGTGGCGATCTCGATCGAACTGCCGCAGAAGGTGGTGGTGGAAATCGCCGAGACCGAGCCGGTGGTGAAGGGCCAGACCGCCTCGTCGAGCTACAAGCCCGCCGTGCTGACCAACGGCCTGCGCGTTCTGGTGCCGCCGCATATCGGTGCCGGCACCCGGATCGTCATCAACACCGAAGACCTGTCCTATCAGGGCCGCGAAAAGGACTGATCCTTTCGCGCAAGGCGTTACCGGGCGGGCCGAAGGGTCCGCCCTTTGCATTCGGGGGGTGCCCATGCTGTCCTATCAACACATCTACCACGCCGGAAATCTGGCCGATGTGCAGAAGCACGCGCTTCTGGCCTGGATGCTCGACTACCTGACGCAAAAGGACAAACCCTTGAGCTATATCGAGACCCACGCCGGGCGCGGGCTTTACGATCTGGGCTCCGAGGAGGCGCTGAAGACCGGCGAGGCGCGGGCGGGGATTGATCTGGCCGAGGGCTGGTTTCCGGGCGATCACCCCTATATGCAGCGGCTGGCCGAAACCCGCGCCATGTTCGGGGCAAATGCCTATCCCGGCTCGCCCTTGATCGCGGCCCTGGGCCTGCGCGAGACCGACAGCCTGCATCTGGCCGAACTCCACCCGCAGGAGAACGCCGCGCTTCAGGCCCATCTCGGGCCATGGGGGGCGCACATCCAGAAGCGCGACGGCTATGAGATGGCCCTCGCCTTGACGCCCCCCACCCCGCGCCGCGGGCTGTTGCTGATCGACCCGTCCTATGAGGTGAAGGACGAATATGCCCAGATCCCCAAGGTGATGGGGCAGATTGCGAAGAAATGGAATGTCGGGATTCTGGCGCTGTGGTATCCGATCCTGCAATCGGGCGCGCATGTCGCCATGCTGGAGGCGCTGACGGCGCAGTTCGCGCAAGCCTTCCGCCACGAGCTGCGCTTTCCCCCGGTGCGCGAGGGCCACAAGATGATCGGCACCGGCATGTTCATCGTCAACCCTCCCTACGGGATCGAGACCGAAGCCGCCCGCCTGACGGCCTGTTTTCCGAAGTAAGGGGGGCGCTGCCCCCGCCGGCTTTGGGTCCCAAAGCCGCCTCCCCCGGGATATTTGCACCACATTGAAGGCAAGACGCGGGGCTTTCCATGTGCGCCGCCTGCGCTTATCGTGGCGGGCATGTTAAACTTGATCTCCCGCCTGTTCGCCCCCGCCCCCGAAGCCCTGCCCGGATCGGATGCCGATCTGGCCCTGGCAGCCCTTCTGGTGCGGGTTGCCAAGACCGACAACTTCTACGCCTTTCAGGAGGTCGAGCGCATTGACCGCATCCTGATGGCCCGCCACGGGCTTGGCGCCTTCGAGGCCGCCGCGATGCGGGCCGAGGCCGAGAAGCTGGAAGCCGAGGCCCCCGATACTGTACGCTTCACCCGCGCCCTGAAGGCGGCGGTGCCGCTTGAAGACCGCAAGGCGCTGGCGGTGGCGCTTTGGGAAGTGGCGCTGTCGGATGGCCAGCGCGACGCGGGCGAGGACAACGAGTTGCGGGTCCTGAGCCGGCTTCTGGGCCTGACCGATGTGGAATCGGCCCAGGCGCGGCATGTGGCGGCGCAGCCATGATCGCCTCGCTTGGCATGTATGACCGCGCGGAGACCATGGCGGCGAATGATCGGCTCTGGGCCTTGGTGCGCGAGGGCCTGCGCGCCCGCGGCCTTGCCGCGCCCGAGGCGCTGACCCGCGGCGCGGGGGCCTATTGGCAGGCTTGGGAAGACCCCACGCTGGTTCTGTCGCAGACCTGCGGCTTTCCCTACCGGGCAAGGCTGCATGACAAGGTCGCGCTGGTGGCCTCGCCCGATTACGGGCTGCCGGATTGCCCGCCGGGCTATTATTGTTCGGTCTTTGTCGCCCGCGCCGACGATGCCCGCACCCTGCCCGAGTTCCGCGCGGCCCGCTTTGCCTTCAACGAGGGGCTGAGCCAGTCGGGCTGGGCCGCGCCGCAGAACCATGCGGCGAGCATGGGGTTCCACTTTGCCGCCAGCCTTGAGACCGGGTCGCACCGCGGCTCGGCGCTCGCCGTGGCCGAGGGCCGCGCCGACCTGGCCTGTCTCGATGCGCTGACCTGGACGATGCTGCAGCGCTGGGAGCCGGCGGTGGCCGGGCTGCGCGAGGTTGCCCGCACCGCGCCGACGCCGGCCCTGCCCTATATCGCGGCCAAGGGCGCGGACACCGGGGCGACCTTTGCCGCGCTGGCGGACGCAGTGGCGGCGCTGTCGCCCGGGGAGCGCGAGACGCTCTCGCTCCGGGGTGTGGTGCGAATCGCCGCCGAGCGCTATCTCGCGGTGCCGATCCCGCCCTCGCCTGAGCAGATTGCACAGTCGGGCTGACCGTTTTGGTGGTTCGACCCAGCGGAAAGCGCAGAAATGCCGTTGCAATGCGGGTTATTCTGCGCCCTATTTGATCAATCTTCGAACCCACAAGGCCATCATGACCGCAGAAAACCCGCCCGTTATCGAAATCCGCGACCTGCACAAAAGCTATGGCCAGCTTGAGGTCCTGAAAGGCGTCGATCTGGTGGCCGAGAAGGGCCATGTGGTGTCGCTGATCGGCTCGTCCGGGTCGGGCAAGTCGACGCTCCTGCGCTGCTGCAACCTTCTTGAGGAAAGCCAGCAGGGCGAGATCAAGTTCGAGGGCGAGGCGGTGCGCTGGCGCGGTGAGGGGCATAACCGCCACCCGGCCGACCGCGCGCAGGTCACGCGGATGCGCACCAACCTGTCGATGGTGTTCCAGCAATTCAATCTCTGGGCGCACATGACCATCTTGCAAAACGTCATGGAAGCGCCGGTGACGGTGCTGAAGCGCGACCCGAAAGAGGTCGAGGAGAAGGCGCGGCATTACCTTGCCAAGGTCGGTATTGCCGACAAGGCCGATGCCTGGCCGGCGATGCTGTCGGGCGGCCAGCAGCAGCGCGCCGCCATCGCGCGGGCGCTGTGCATGGAGCCGCGGGCGCTGTTGTTCGACGAGCCGACCTCGGCGCTCGACCCCGAGCTGGAGCAGGAAGTGGTCAAGGTCATCAAGGCGCTGGCCGACGAGGGCCGCACCATGATCCTTGTCACCCATGACATGAAGCTCGCGGCCGACGTGTCGGACCATGTGATCTTCCTGCACAAGGGCAAGATCGAGGAGGAAGGGCCTCCCGCCCGGCTGTTCGGCAATCCGCAGACCGACCGGTTGCGCGGCTTCTTGTCGGCCACGGCGGCCTGAGATGGCGTGCAGCGGGGCGATTGCGGCGGCGGGGCTGGCCCTGACCCTTGCGGCGGGCGAGCCGGTGATCTTTGCCACCGAGGCCCCGTTCCCGCCCTATACGATCCTGACGGAAGCCGGCGAGATCGCAGGATTTGAGCGCGAGGTCGGCGATGAGGTCTGCGCCCGCGCCCGGCTGAGATGTGTCTGGCAGAACGTGCAGTTCGACCGGCTGGTGCCGGGGGTGATGGCGGGCGAGTTCGACGTGATCCTGGGCGGCTTTGCCGTGACGCCCGAGCGTATGGCGCTGGTGGACTTCACGCTTCCCTATAACGAATCCAGCGACATCGACGTGCTTTATGGTCGCAGCGATGCACCGGCCCCGGCCGCGGCGCGGGTGGCCGTGCAATCCGGCACCATTCAGGAAGCCCATGCCCGCAAGATGGGCTGGGACGTGCAGGCTTTTGGCACCCCCGCGGCGGCGCTGGACGCGGTCAGGCAGGGCCGGGCCGACCTCGCGTTCGGCGCCTTTGACACCGAGGCCGCCGCGCTGCCCGATCTCCAGCCGCTTTACGAAGAAGAGGTGCCCGACATGGGTACCGCCATGGCCGTCTGCCGCGGCAATGCCGGGCTGTTGACCCAGCTCGACGCGGCGCTGCAGGCCATGCTCGATGATGGCACCATTGACGAGATAACCGCGCGGTGGCTTTAGTCACTGATCGGAAGCGCGAAAAGACGACAACCGAAACCAACAACCCAACGGGGAGACTACAATGAAAAAACTGCTTCTTGCCACTGCTCTGGCCGGCCTTGCCGGTGCTGCCATGGCGCAGGACGTCGTGCGTCTTGGCACCGAGGGCGCCTACCCTCCCTACAACTTCATCAATGATGCCGGTGAAGTCGCGGGCTTTGAGCGCGAGTTTGGCGACGAGCTTTGCAAGCGCGCCGGCCTGACCTGCGAATGGGTCACCAACGCCTGGGACTCGATCATCCCGAACCTGCAGTCGGGCAACTATGACGTCATCATTGCCGGCATGTCGATCACCGACGAGCGCGAAGAGGTCATCGACTTCAGCCAGGGCTACCTGCCGCCGACCCAGTCGGCCTATCTGGCTGCCGCGGCGGATGTTGATCTGAAATCCGGCCCGGTCGCGGCGCAGACCGGCACCATCCAGGCCGGCTATGTCGCCGAGCAGGGCATGACGCTGGTGGAATATGCCACCCCGGAGGAAACCATCGCCGCCGTCAAGAACGGCGAGGCGGTGGCGGTGTTCGCCGACAAGGACTACCTCGTGCCGATGGCCGCTGAATCGGGCGGCGCGCTGGTGCTCTTGGCCGAGGAAGTCGCCCTGGGTGGCGGCGTCGGCCTTGGCTTCCGCGACAGCGACGATGATCTGCGCGGCAAGTTCGACGCGGCGATCAAGTCGATGAAGTGCGACGGCACGCTGGATGCGATGATCGTCAAGGAAGAATACTTCGGCGCCGCCGCTCTGGTCTGGGGTGATGCCGGCAAGGAAGGCTGCTGACCTGACACCGGCCGGGGCGGCGTTGCGCGCGCCCCGGCCCTTTCCCCTCGCGTTTCGTCGCAAGCGGCCCTCCGGGCGCCCGGCGTTGAAACCCCTGCCCTTCCGCGGCCCCCCGCCTGCAAGGACAAACCGATGTTTGCATTCTGCGCCGATCCCAAGGCTATCGAGGGGCTGAGCTGGCTTGCCTGCTATCTCACCTCCTCAAAACACCTTGCCTTTTACTGGTCCTTCGGGACCGTGCTCTTGCTGCTGGCCATCACTGCGCCGATTGCGCTTGGCTTCGGTTTCGGCGGCGCCACCATGGCGCGCTCGCCCGTCGCTCCGGCACGGATCTTCGGCAAGGCCTATATCGCCATGGTGCGCGGCATCCCCGACATCGTGTTCTTCATGTTCTTCGTGATCGCGCTCGATCAGGGTGTGGAATATGTGAAAAGCCTTGCGGTCTGTTCCGATCCGGCCTGGCCCTGGCAGGGGCTGGAATTCCGGGTCTGCAAGGAGGCCAAGGTGCCGCTGGCGACCTCGGATGCCTTCTGGCATGACGCCTATGGCTTCACGCTGGCGGTGGTGACCTTTGCGCTGGTCTTTGGCGCCTTTGTCGCCAATGTGCTCTACGGCGCCATGCAGGCGGTGCCGCGGGCGCAACTGGAAACCGCCGAAGCCTATGGCATGAACCATGGTCAGGTGTTCTGGCGCGTTTTGGTGCCGCAGATGTGGGTCTTTGCCCTGCCCGGCCTGTCGAACCTGTGGATGATCCTCATCAAGTCCACCCCCTTGCTGTTCCTGCTGGGGGTGGAGGACATCGTCTATTACGCCCGCGAACTGGGCGGGTCGAAGACCCAGGCCTATGAATACCCCCACCCCGACTGGCGGCTGTGGTATTTCGTGGCGCTGCTGTGTTTCTACCTCTTGATGACCAAGGCCTCCGAAGGCGTTCTGGGCCGGCTTGCGGCACGGCTGTCCAAAGGGCAGGCCACCGCCGCCGGCGAAGCAATGAGAAAGGCCGCAGCATGACCATGACCTGCTGGGAAACCGTTCAGGCCTATGGCCTGCGCTCGCTGGGCTATGGCGAGAACCTGCTGCCCAAGACCGATTTCACGCTCTGCCAGCATTTCACGCTGATCGGGTCGGGCATGATCTGGAACGTCTATTTCGGGGCTCTGGCGCTGATGTTCGGCTTCTTTCTCGCCAATGTGCTGGCGCTGGCCAAGGCGGCGCATTCGCCCTGGCTGCGCAAGCCGGCGGAGTGGTTCATCTTCGTGTTCCGCGGCTCGCCCTTGTTCATCCAGTTCTTCATCGCCTATGAAACGCTGGTCCTCTTGCCGCGCGCCGGGGTCGAGATCTTCGGCCTGACTGTGGCGACCAGCTGGATGACCAAGGCCTGGGCCGGGGCGCTGTTCGTCCTGTTCCTCAACACCGCCGCCTATGCCGCCGAGATCTTCTACGGCGCGCTGCGCTCGATCCCCAAGGGCGATCTGGAGGCGGCCGAGGCCTATGGAATCACCGGCTGGCAGAAGTTCCGCCGCATCCAGTGGCCGACCATGCTGCGGCTGGGCTGGCCGGCCTATACCAACGAGGCGATCTTCCTGTTTCATGCCACGACGCTGGTGTTCTTCGCCAGCTTCCCGGCCTTCCGGCAGATGGGCGACGCGCTCTATTATGCCAACTACTTCGCGGACAAGACCTTTAACCCCTTCATCCCCTATCCGATCGTCGGCTTCTACTTCATCCTGCTGACGCTTTTCGTGACCTGGGCCTTTGGCCGGGTGAACCGCCACCTCAACCGCCACCTGCCGCAAAACCTGAAAAGCAGAATCCGCTTGCGTCCGAACCTGATCCGGTAGTATCCTGAATTTGATCAAATTAAGGTCGGGCCGCAATGGCCCCCTTGCGTTGATACAAACAGGGAAAGGATCAAGGGCATGATCCGTAACCTGCCTGCCGGGCCAAGGGGGTCTGGCGCGGGTGTTCATGGCCCTTCCTGAACGCGAAATGATGAAAGACTGGCTGAGAAAGCACCCCGACGTCCGCACCATCCGGGTGGCGGCGGCGGATTTGAATGGTCAAGCCCGCGGCAAACGAGTGCCCGCACGCTTTGCCGACAAGGTCGTGAAGGACGGAACCCGCTTCCCCTTCTCGGTCCTCAATCTCGACATCTGGGGCGAGGATATCGACGACAGCCCGCTGGTGTTCGAACAGGGCGACCAGGATGGTGTGCTGAAACCCACCGAGCGCGGCTTCATGCCGATGCCCTGGCTGGAAGCGCCGACCGCGCTTCTGCCGATCTGGATGTTCCGTGAAAACGGCACGCCTTATGAGGGCGACCCGCGCCATGCGCTGCGCGCCGTGGTCGACCGCTTCAAGGCCCGCGGCCTGACCCCGGTCTGCGCCATGGAGCTGGAATTCTTCCTGATCGACGACAGCGGCAAGACCATGCAGGTTCCGGCCTCGCCCCGCTCGGGCAAGCGCCGCAAGGCGGCCGAAACCCTGTCGATCCGCGCGCTGGATGCCTTCGACACCTTCTTCACCGACCTGTACGACGCCTGCGAGGCGATGGACATTCCGGCCGACACCACCACGTCGGAAACCGGGCTTGGCCAGTTCGAGGTGAACCTGATGCATTGCGACGACCCGCTTCGGGCCGCCGACGATGCCTGGCTCTTCAAGATGCTGGTCAAGGGTCTGGCGCGGCGCCACGGCTTTGCCGCCAGCTTCATGGCCAAGCCTTACCCGGAATATTCCGGCTCGGGCCTGCACACCCACTTCAGCCTGATCGACGACAAGGGCGACAACGTGTTCGACTCGGGCGGCCCGAAAGGCACCGCCATCATGCGCCATGCCGTTGCCGGCTGCCTGAACGCGATGAAGGATTCCGCGCTGATCTTCGCACCGCACCAGAACAGCTATGAGCGTCTGGTGCCGGGCAAGCACGCGCCGACCTCGATCGCCTGGGGCTATGAGAACCGCACTACGGCGCTGCGCATTCCGGCCGGCTCTACCTCGGCGCGGCGGATCGAGCATCGGGTGGCGGGGGGCGACGTGAACCCCTATCTGATGCTCGCCGCCATCCTTGGCGCGGCGCTGGACGGCATCGAGAACGAGATGGACCCGCCGACCCCGATCGTCGGCAACGCCTATGCGCTGGACGACCTGCCGCAGATTCCCGACACCTGGGAACATGCCATCGACGCGCTGGAGCAAAGCACCATCGTGCCGCGCTTCCTGCATCCCGAGATCATCAAGAACCTGATCTCTACCAAGCGGCAGGAATTGCACTATATTGGAGAGCTGACGGAACAGGAACGAGTTGAGCTTTACCTCGACACGGTCTGACGCCGGAATTCTGCAAAATTCCGGGCCGGGGTTTTCGCGAACTCCGGCCCGGTTTCCTGCAGGAAACCGCGGGGGACCGCATCTTTGATCAAATTTCGCAGTGCCCCCCCCTTGACCACCCCGGGGGGCCTTGCGCTAGGCTGGCACCACGGAAACCACGGACCTTTCATGCTGATCGGCATTCTGCAAACCGGGCTCGCGCCCGAGGCTCTCGCCCCTGCGATGGGCGATTATCCGGACATGTTTGCCAAGCTTCTGGCGGGTCACGGCTTTACCTTCCGCACCTACAAGGTGGTGGAAGGCGAGTTTCCCGCCTCGGTCACCGATTGCGACGGCTGGCTCATCACCGGCTCGCGCCATGGGGTCTATGAGGACCACGCCTGGATCCCGCCGCTGGAGCAATTCATCCGCGACAGTTTTGTCGCGCATGTGCCGATGGTCGGCGTCTGTTTCGGCCACCAGATCATCGCGCAGGCGATGGGCGGCAAGGTAGAGCGCTATGCCGGCGGCTGGGCCGTGGGCGCAACCGACTATGATTTCGGCGGCGAGAAGCTGACGCTGAACGCCTGGCACCGCGATCAGGTGACCGAGGCCCCGACCGCCGCCACGGTGATCGCCACCAACGATTTCTGCACCAACGCCGCCCTGCTTTACGATGACCGGGCGCTGACAGTGCAGGCCCATCCCGAGTTTCGTCCCGAATTCGTCGATGGTCTGATGAAGACCCGGGGCAAGGGGCTGGTTCCCGACGAGGTGATGGCAGAGGCCACCGCCAAGCTGGGTGCGCCTCTGCAAGACAAGACCATGGCCGCGCAGATCGCGGCTTTCTTCAAGGCCCCCCGGTCCTTGCAGGCGAAATCCGCCTGATCCTTGGGTCGGGATCAACCCAAACAAAAACATAGTGTGATTCATGTCCAAGTGGACCGACCAGCTGCCCGAGGCAGCCCGTGAATATATTGGCAACCGGCGTGTGGATGAGGTGGAATGCGTGATCGGCGACATTGCCGGCGTGGCGCGCGGCAAGGCGATGCCGGCGGCGAAATTTGCCAAGCAGACCAACTATTTCCTGCCCAACTCGATCTTCCTGCAAACCATCACCGGCGAATGGGCTGACAACCCGTTCGACGCCTTCACCGAGCCGGACATGATCCTGGAACCCGACTGGACGACGGCCACCGCCGCGCCCTGGACGGCGGATGTGACGTTGCAGGTCATCCACGACGCCAAGGACCAGATGGGCAATCTGGTGGGCTTTGCCCCGCGCAACGTGCTGCGCCGCATCGTCAAGCTTTACAACGATCAGGGCTGGACCCCGGTCGTCGCGCCCGAGATGGAGTTCTTCCTGACCGCCCGCAACATCGACCCGAACCAGCCGGTCATTCCGCCGATGGGCCGCACCGGCCGGCGCGCGGCGGGCAAGCAGGCCTATTCGCTCTCGGCGGTCGACGAATACGGCAAGGTCATCGACGACATCTATGATTTTGCCGAAGCGCAGGGCCTTGAAATCGACGGCATCCTGCAGGAAGGCGGCGCGGGCCAGATCGAGCTGAACCTCGCCCATGGCGACCCGGTGCGGCTGGCTGATGACGTGTTCTTCTTCAAGCGGCTGATCCGCGAGGCGGCCTTGCGGCATGATTGCTTTGCCACCTTCATGGCCAAACCGATCGCCGGAGAACCCGGCAGCGCCATGCACATTCATACCTCGGTGGTGGACAGCAAGACCGGCAAGAACCTGTTTTCCGGTCCGCGCGGCGTCGAGACCGAGGCCTTCCTGCATTTCATCGGCGGGTTGCAGCGCCACCTTGGCGCCGGGGTGGCGCTGTTCGCGCCCTATGTGAACAGCTATCGCCGCTACGTCCCCGACTTTGCCGCGCCGATCAATCTGGAATGGGGCCGCGACAACCGCACCACCGGCCTGCGCGTGCCGATCTCGACGCCCGCCGCGCGGCGGGTGGAAAACCGCCTGCCGGGGATGGATTGCAACCCCTATCTCGGCATCGCCGTGACGCTGGCCTGCGGTTATCTCGGCCTTGTCAACAAGACCGCGCCGCGGCCCGAGTTCTCGGGCAACGCCTATATCGACAGCGACGAGATTCCGACGACGCTGGGCGACGCGCTGGACCTTCTGGAAGAGGACAAGGCGCTGATCGAGGTGATGGGCGAGGATTTCATCAAGGTCTACGATTCAGTAAAGCGGAACGAATACAAGGAGTTCCAGCAGGTCATCAGCCCGTGGGAGCGTGAGCATCTCCTTCTGAACGTGTAAGGGGCGGCGATGAATCTTCTGCATGTGAATGACCGGGCGGGGGAATACCCCCCGTCCTGGTATGCCGCCACGCGGGCCGAATTCGCCCCCTGCCCCGCGCTCATGGGCGAGGTGCGGGCCGATGTCTGCGTAGTCGGCGCCGGCTATACCGGGCTGTCTGCGGCGCTGCATCTGGCAGAAAAGGGCTTTTCCGTCGTGGTGCTGGAGGCGCATCGCGTCGGCTTTGGCGCCTCGGGGCGCAATGGCGGGCAAGTCGGTTCGGGTCAGCGGCAGGATCAGGTCTGGCTGGAAAAGGCTGTGGGCCGCGAGGATGCCCACCGGATGTGGGATCTGGCCGAAGACGCCAAGGCGCTGGTCAAGGATCTGATCGCCCGCCACGCCATGCCCGTGACCTTCCATCCCGGTGTCGCCCACGCCTGCTGGTCTGAGGCCGAAGTGCGCGACACCCATGCCTATGCCGAAAAGCTGCACCGCGACTATGGCTATGACCAGCTTGAGCCCCTGGACCGCGCAGGCATCCGGGCGTTGATCGGATCGAAGGTCTACAAGGGCGGCGAGGTGGACCGCGGCGCGGGCCATGTGCATCCGTTGAACTATGCCATCGGGCTGGCCGAGGCCGCGCAGAAGGCGGGAGCGGTAATCCACGAGGCCTCGGAAGTGCTGCGGCTGGAAAGTGGCGCAAAGCCCGTGGTTCACACCGCCCAAGGCCGGGTGATCTGCGATCAGGTGATTTTGGCGGCCAACGGCTATCTCGGCGATCTGGAGCCGAAGGTTGCGGCAAAAGTCATGCCGATCAACAACTTCATCGTCGCGACTGAGCCTCTCGGCGCGCGGGCGGCAGAGATCCTGTCCGAACCCGTCGCAGTGGCTGATACCAAGTTCGTGGTGAATTACTGGCGGCTTTCGGAAGACAACCGCCTGCTGTTCGGCGGCGGCGAAAGCTATGGCTACCGCTTCCCCGACGTGATCCGCACTGTGTCGAAGCCGATGCTCGAGGTCTACCCGCAGCTCGCCGATGCCCGCATCGACTATGCCTGGGGCGGCACGCTGGCGATCACCCTGAACCGCATGCCCTGCTTCACCCGGCCCACGGCGAATGTGATGTCGGCTTCGGGCTATTCCGGACATGGCGTGGCGCTGGCCACCCTCGCCGGCAAGCTGATGGCCGAAGCGGTGGCCGGCAATGCCGCCGGCTTCGACCTGATGGCCAGCCTGCCGCAACCTCGCTTCCCCGGCGGAGCCACCCTGCGCTGGCCGCTTCTGGTGCTGGCGATGACGTGGTACTCGCTGCGCGACCGGCTGGGTCTGTGATCCTGCCCTTTCATACTGGTGCAAATATCCAAAGCGGAATGCGGGCATTCCGCGTCGCCGAAGGCTCCTGCGGCCGGGGACGGGAGCCTCCGGCGGGGATATTTTTGCCAGTATGAAAGGCCGCAAGAGAAGAAACACGCGCGGGAAATTGCCGAGGGGAGTGAATTGTCACTGGCCTGTCACCTCGCAAGGCTTTAAAGATTTCCTGAAGAAGAGTTTCAGGAAAGCTTCATATGTCCGCAGACGGTCAGACCCTCGCCCCCAATGTCTATGACGCCGAACCGATCCCCGCGGCGGCCCGCGCCGAGATTGACCGGCTGCTCGCCTCGGGCGACCTGTTCCGCTACACCGCGCCGGAAGGCGCCCCGGTGGCGATCCTGGAGCAAGAGTTCGCCGATCTGATGGGGGCAAAATACGCCCTCGCCGTCGCTTCCTGTTCGGCCGCGCTTTTCCTGTCCTTGAAGGCGCTGGACCTGCCGCGCGGTGCGCGCGTGCTGATCCCGGCCTTCACCTTCGCCGCCGTGCCTTCGGCGGTGGTGCATGCCGATTGCGTGCCGGTTCTGGTCGAGGTCGGCGCGAATTACCGCGTCGACATGGCGGATTTCGAAGCCAAGCTTGGCGATGCGCAGGCGGTGATGATCAGCCACATGCGCGGCCATACCTCGGACATGGACGCGATCATGGCGCTGTGCGATGCGCGCGGCATCCCGGTGGTGGAAGATGCGGCGCATTCGCTGGGCACCGAATGGCATGGCCGCAAGATCGGCACGATCGGCAAGATCGGCTGCTTCTCGTTCCAGTCCTACAAGCTGGTGAACGCCGGCGAAGGCGGCATCCTGATTACCGATGACCCCGAGATTGCCGCGCGCTGCGTCATCATGTCGGGGGCCTACGAATCGAACTGGAAGAAGCATCCGGGCATGCAGAACAGCTACATGCTGTGGCAAAACAAGCTGCCGCTCTACAACATGCGGATGCAGAACCTTTCGGCCGCAGTGATCCGGCCGCAATTGCCGCTGGTCGCCGAACGGGTGGAGAAGGGCCGCAACGGCCATGACCGGGTGGCCGCCACGCTGAACACCTCCGCCCATCTGACGGTGCCGCCGGCCCTTGCCCCGGAAGACCGCGCGCCCGATTCCATCCAGTTCAACCTTGCCGGCGACTGGTCGGATGCCGAGGCTCTGGCCTTCCAGGCGGAGGCCAAGATGCGCGGCGTTTCGGTGCAGGTCTTCGGCCTGTCCGAAGGCAATGCCCGCGCCTTCTGGAACTGGGAGTTCCTCGGCCCGCAGCCCGATCTGCCGCAGACCCGCGCCATGCTGATGCGAGCCTGCGACGTGCGCCTGCCCACCCGGCTGACCGAAGGCGAGCTGGATTTCATCGCCACCGCCCTGGTCGCCGCCGCCGAAAGCGTGCGCGGCCGGATTGCGGCATAAATCCTGCGCGGGTGCGTGTTTTTCCTCTTGCGGCCGCCCGCGCCTTCCCCTATCTCACCGCCAACCGACAGGTATGCGGGCGTAGCTCAGGGGTAGAGCATAACCTTGCCAAGGTTAGGGTCGTGAGTTCGAATCTCATCGCCCGCTCCAGTCGGATCGCTTCAAAGGCCGCCTTCGGGCGGCCTTTTGCTTTGGCCCCGCCGCGCACAAATTCCCGCCGCTTTCCTCTTGCACCCGCCTGTGGCTTTGGCTAATACCCAGCCCACGGAGTGCGGGCGTAGCTCAGGGGTAGAGCATAACCTTGCCAAGGTTAGGGTCGTGAGTTCGAATCTCATCGCCCGCTCCAAAAACAAAAGGGCGTCCCTCGCGGGGCGCCCTTTGTGTTTTGCCCGCTTGTCCTGCCCGCCCCGCGGCTTTACCTTCGGCGCAAAACGACAAGGGCAGCGGGCATATGCGGCGGGCATTCATCACCGGCACGGCGGGGTTCATCGGCTTTCATCTGGCGAAGCTTCTGCTTGACGAAGGCTGGCAGGTGCATGGGCTGGACGGGATGACCAGCTATTACGACATCACGCTGAAACAGGCCCGGCTGGCGCTGTTGCAACAGAACCCGGGCTTCACCCAGACCGAAGCGATGCTGGAAGACGCCGAGGCGGTGATGCAGGCCGCCCGCGCCGCCCGTGCCGACGTCATCATCCACCTCGCCGCGCAGGCCGGCGTGCGCTACAGCCTTGAAGCGCCGCGCGCCTATATCGACAGCAACCTTGTCGGCACCTTCAACGTGATGGAGGCGGCACGCGAGCTGAAGGTCGGCCATCTCCTGATGGCCTCGACGAGTTCGGTCTATGGCGCGAACGAGGACATGCCGTTCCGCGAGACCGACAAGGCCGATCATCCGCTGACGATCTATGCCGCAACCAAGAAGGCGAACGAGGCGATGGGCCATGCCTATGCCCATATCCACGACCTGCCGGTCACCATGTTCCGCTTCTTCACCGTCTACGGCCCCTGGGGCCGCCCTGACATGGCGCCCTTCAAGTTCACCAGGGCGATTCTGGCCGGCGAGCCGATCGACATCTACAACAATGGCGAGATGTGGCGCGATTTCACCTATGTCACCGATCTGGTTCAGGGCATCGCCGGCCTGATCGAGGCCGTCCCCGCCCGTCCCGCCTCGCGCGCCGCGATTGCCGAAGGCGACAGCCTGTCGCCCGCCGCGCCGTTCCGCGTGGTCAACATCGGCAACGGCCAGAAGGTGCGGCTGATGGACTTCATCGAGGCGATCGAGCAGGCGACCGGCCGCAAGGCGATCCGCAACTACCTGCCGATGCAGACCGGTGACGTTCCCGCCACCTGGGCCGATGCGGGCCTTCTGCACAGCCTGACCGGCGGTTGCCCCTCGACCGATGTTCAAAGCGGCATCCGCGCCTTCGTCGACTGGTATCGCGGCTTCTACCGCGTCTGACTCCGCACTCCGCCCCTTGCGCCCCCCCGCCCTATCGACTAGAGACAGATCACCTCAAGGCGGCGGGTTGGCGGAGAGGTTACGCAGCGGATTGCAAATCCGTGAAGACCGGTTCGATTCCGGTACCCGCCTCCAATTCCCCTAAATCGCAGAGTTGCAACTCACTTTCTTAAGTCGCGACCCTTGTTTTCGTTGGGAACCTTGAGCCCGTGCGATCCTCGGCGGGAAGATTGCCGCGGGGACGCCACCACCGGCCTGACCGCAAGCGCCCCCCTCAGCCCGCCCCCACCTTGCCGGCAAGCAGGCCAAGCTGCACCTCGAACAGGCGCAGCCCTTCGGTCTGAAGCGCAAAGCCGCGGGACCCGAGGCTCCAGCGGATGGCCACGCCCTGCACCAGCGAGGTCAGCAGCACGGCGGCGTCGGGCGAGCGTACCGCGCTGCCGATTGCCCCCGCTGCGGCCATGTCGTCGATGGTATCGGCCAGATGGCCCTGAAAGCGCAGCAGAAGCCCGCGAAACCGGTCGCGCAGCGCGGCATTCTCGGCGTTCAGCTCCCGCGAATGCAGGATGGCAGGCAAGGCCGGGCAGGTTTCGATCTGCAGCAACTGGGCTGCGATCAGCGCGCGCAGGCGGTCCTGTGGCGTGGCCGCTTCCGCCAGCGCCTGAAGCCAGGCCGCTTCCAGCCGCTGGGCGACGACCTCGGCCACGGCCAGCCACAGCTCGGCCTTGGTCGGGAAATGCCGGAAGATTGCGGCCTGCGTGATGCCGATCTCGCGCGCAATGTCATTTGTGGTCAGCCGGTCCGGCCCGATCCGGTCGGCCAGACGCAAAAGCGCCCCGACAATTTCGGCCTTGCGGTCCTCGGCTGGCTTGCGGCTGGGCATCTGGTCCTCTTGTAAGTGAGTGAATACTAACTTACGCTGGGCAGAAATCAACGGGGGCGGCGCTGGGTCGCTGGTCTGCCGCCGTCGACCACAGAGCATGGGCCGCGCGCATGACCGAACCTGGCAAAGCTGACCTGCCCCTTGACCTTGCTGCCGAAAGCACGCCGCCGGCTTCGGGCCGGGGGTGGTTTCGCAAACGCTATCTTCTGGTGCTGCTGGTTCCGGTATTCATGTTCAGCGGCGCAGTTCTGGGGATGTATTTCCAGCCACCGGGATTGAAGAAGTTCTACGCGCTGACCGGGCTGCAACCCGGCGGCGGATCGGATGCCCCGATCGCGCTGCCCCCCGACATCGACCTGCCGCCGAAAATGGCCGAAACCATGCTGCCGACCGATGTGATCGGGCTGGCCCGGATGATGCCGCGCGGCGACATCTCGGTGGTGGCAGCGCCCTATGGCGCCGGCGATGCGCGGCTGGCCGAAATTCTGGTGGCCGTGGGCGACCGGGTGGAAAAGGGGGCGCTTCTGGCGCGGCTCGACAACCGGGTGGCGCTGGAAGGGGCGGTGCTGATGGCGGAGGCGAACCTTGCCGTGCGCGAGGCGACCCTGATGCAGACCCGCGCCGCCATAGCAGCCAGCCGCGACGAGGCACAGGCCGCGCTTGATCAGGCGGTGGCCAATGCCGCCGAGGCAGCGGCGACGCTGGCGCGCACCGAAGAGCTTTTCGCACGCGCCGTTGCGACGCAGGCCACGCTGGATGCGGTGCGCACCGCGGCAGAGGGGGCGAAGCTGGCGGTGGCGCGCGCCGACGCGACGCTGAAACGGTTCGCCTCCGTGGCACTGGACGATCAGCCCGACGTGATCGTTGCGACCCGCAATCTTGACGCCTCGCGCGCCGATCTGGCCCGGGCGCGGCTTGATCTCGCGCGGTCCGACGTGGTGGCCCCGATCGCCGGAACCATTCTCGAGATCAACGCCACGCCCGGCCAGCGCCCGCCGGCCGGAGGGATCATGGACATGGGCGACACCAGCCAGATGATGGCCGAGGTCGAGATCTGGCAAGACCGGATTGCCGCCGTCCACCCCGGCCAGCCGGTCGAGCTGGCCGCGGCAGCCCTTGGCACCACCTTGCAGGGCCGGGTGGAAAGCGTCGGCCTGACTGTCGGGCGGCAGGGGTTGATTTCCGACGATGCGGCAGAAAACAAGGACGCGCGGGTGATCCGCATTCAGGTGGCGCTTGATGCGCCCTCCTCGAAGATTGCCGCGCGTTTCACCAACCTCGAGGCGATTGCCCGCATCGACCCCACCGCCAAGGCCACGCCATGAGCCGGCTGTTGCAGGCGCTGTTCGGGCGGCTGCCGATCGGCTGGCTGCAACTGACGCACAACCGCACGCGCTTTGCCGCGGCCCTTGCCGGGGTGGCCTTTGCCAATGTGCTGGTCTTTGTCCAGCTTGGCATCATGAACGCGATGGGCACGGCGACACTGAAGCCCTACACCTTCTTTCAGGCCGACCTGATGATCTCGGCGGGCGATGCCAACGCCCTGTCGGAGGGCGGCAATGTCGCGCGGCAGTGGCTGCTGCAGGCCATGGCCGACCCGGACGTGGCCGACGGGGTGGGCCTGTTCGTGGGCAACGTGCCCTGGGACCGCGGCGACAAGGACATCAGCCTGACCACTTTCGGCGTCGATCCGGCGAAGCCCGGCTTCATGGTGCCCGACATCGCGGCGGACCTTGGCCTGCTGGAAGTGCAGGATGCCGCCCTGCTTGACCGGCTGGCCCGCGGCATCGGCAAGGAGGAAGCCGCCGCCATCCGGCCGCAGACGCCGCTCTCGTTTGAAACCCAGGGCCGCACGGTGACGGCCTATGCCAGCTTTACCGGCGGTGGCGGCTTTGGCGGCGATGGCTACATGCTGGTTTCGGACCAGACTTTCCTGTCGCTGTTTCCGGCCCGCACATCGACTGCGCCCGATCACATCCTGCTGGCCCTGCGCCCCGGCGCCGCGCCCGAGGCGGTGATCGCCCGGCTCAGGGCGTTGATCTCGGACCCCTCGCTGCGCATCCGCAGCTTTGCCGAGGCCGGACAGGAAGACCTGCGCTATCAGCAGACCAGACGCCCGACCGGCATCATCTTCGGCTTTGGCGTGCTGATCGGCGTGCTGGTCGGCCTTGTGATCGTCTATCAGGTGTTATCCACCGACGTGGCCGACCACTTGCGCGAATACGCGACCTTCAAGGCCATGGGCTATGGGCCGCGCTTCTTTCTGGGAATTGTCCTGGAAGAGGCGCTGGTGCTGGGCCTGTTCGGCTTTGTCCCCGGCCTGATCGTCGGCACCACCATCCTGACTGTGATGGGCAAGATCACCACCCTGCCCCTTGCCATGACGCCGGCAATGGCCATCGGCGTGTTTCTGGGCACGCTGCTGTTTTCGTCGCTGTCCGGCACCATCGCCACCCGCCGCCTTGCCGCCGCCGATCCGGCGGATCTGTTCTGAGGGGGCAAGGATGGACCCGGACACCCTTGTCGACGTGCGCGGGTTGAACCACTGGTTCGGCAGTGGCGAGGCGCGCAAGCAGGCGCTGTTCGAGGTGAGTTTCAGCCTGACGCGCGGCAGTTTCACCGCCTTGATGGGGCCGTCCGGTTCGGGCAAGACCACAGTCCTGACTCTGGTCGGGTGCCTTCGCGCGGTGCAGGACGGTTCGGTACGGCTTCTGGACCACGAGTTGAACGGCGCGACCGAGGCCGGGCTGGTGGCGCTGCGCCAGCGGCTGGGCTTCATCTTTCAGGGCCACAATCTGCATGAAAGCCTGACCGCGACGCAGAATGTGATGATGGGCGTACAGGTGCGCCGCGGAGTTCCCGATCCCCTTGCGCGGCAGGCGGCAAGTCATGCGCTTGGCCTTGTCGGTCTTGCCGATCGCGCCGGCTATCTGCCGGCCAATCTTTCGGGCGGGCAAAAACAGCGCGTGGCCGTGGCGCGCGCGCTGGTCGGCAACCCCGCGCTGGTGCTGGCCGACGAGCCGACTGCAGCGCTGGACAAGGACAGCGCCGCCGAGGTGGTGGATCTCTTGAAGCGCATGGGTCGGGCGCGCGGCACGACAACGCTGCTTGTCACCCATGACAACCGCATCCTTGACCGCGCCGACCGCATCCTGACCCTGCAGGACGGGCGCATCGCCCGCGATGAGGCACCGCGCGGCTGAGGTGCGGCCCACAGCAGCAATCCCTGCCTTGCGGAGAAATTGACAAAGGTTCGCGCATCACGCTCCATGGCTGCAACCATCCGCCCCGGCCCCGCCCCCAAAGCGCGCCAGCAAGGACTCTGGACCATGACCAAACCAACCCTGCGCATCGGCCTCATCGGCACCGGCTTCATGGGCAAGGCCCATGCCCTCGGCTTCACCTCGGCGCCCAGGATCTTTGATCTGGCCTTCGATCTGGAGCTGCATACCGTCGCCGATGTGACGGCCGAGGCGGCGGCGCGGGCGCAGGCGGGGTTTGGCTTTGCCCATGCCACGACCCGCTGGCAGGATATCATCGAAGACCCCGGCATCGACCTTGTGTCGATCACCGCCCCGAACGCCCTGCACAAGGAGATGGCGCTGGCGGCGATCCGGGCGGGCAAGCATGTCTATTGCGAAAAGCCGCTCGCGCCGCTTGCCGCCGATGCCCGGGAAATGGCCGGGGCGGCCGAAGCGGCGGGGGTGAAAACCCAAGTCGGGTTCAACTATCTGTGCAATCCGATGCTGGGCCTGGCGCGCGAGATGATTGCGGCGGGCGAACTGGGCGAGATCCGCGGCTATCGCGGCCTTCACTGCGAGGATTACATGGCCGACGCGACCAGCCCCTTCACCTTCCGCCATGACCCGGCGGGCGGCGGTGCGCTGGCCGATATCGGCAGCCATGCCCTTGCCACGGCGGAATTCCTTTGCGGTCCGATCACCCGTGTCATGGGCGATTGCCTTACCGTGATCGCCAGCCGTCCCGACGGCAAGGGCGGCAGCCGCGCGGTGGAGGTCGACGATCTGGGCCGCGCCTTCCTCAGGTTTGCAAACGGCGCCAGCGGCTCGATCGAAGGCAACTGGATCGCCACAGGGCGCAAGATGCAGCATGATTTCGAGATCTACGGCACGAAGGGCGCGCTTGCCTTCAGCCAGGAGCATTTCAACGTCCTGCATTACTTCAACACCGCGGATCCCAGGGGCCGACAGGGCTTCCGCCGCATCGAGGCCGGGCCGGACCACGCGCCCTATGGCCTGTTCTGCGTCGCCGCTGGCCATCAACTCGGCTTCAACGATCTGAAAGCGATCGAAGTTGCTGGCTTTGTGCAGGCCATCTCCGGCAGGACGCCCGAACCGTTCAACTTCCGCAAGGGCCTGCGCATCCAGACGCTGGTGGAGACCATCCAGACCTCCAGCCATGAGGGCCGCTGGCTGGAGGTGACCTGACCGAAAACGGCGGCCCCTTCGGCACAGGCCCGCCGACGGAGCCGGGCCGGACACCTGCCCGTCATCGCCATGTTACAGTGCAGCGCTACCATCTGAACCCGGCCTCGGCCCATGTGCCGACGCCGCTTCAGACTGGAGCCCCGACTGTGACCGCCGATGCCGACCGTATCGCCGCCCTGCCCGACCAGACCGCCGCGGCGGCCTTTGTCCATCTCGCCGACCAGCTGACTGCGGCGTTTCACGCCCATCTTCTGGCGCTGCTGGACGAGGACCACCCCGAACATGTCCACAAGGCGCGCGTCACGCTGCGTGCGCATTCCACGGAAGCTGGGCGCCTATTCCACGTGATCGTGGGCACTCGTTCCACGGCATCTTGGGCAGCTGTTCCACGCGAAGGTGGGCAGCTGGTTTGACCGACGGTTTCATGGAGTCAGGCT
>NZ_JAAIVJ010000024.1 GCF_011008935.1 Tabrizicola oligotrophica
GCGCCGAGAGGCTGGCCTGATCCACCGTCTTCTCGATGGTGAAGGCCGGAGTCTGGCTGATCGTGGTGGTGGCATCGTCGGACTGCGGCTCGGCTTCCGCCGGCTCGAAGCTCGCCGTGTTCACGATCGCCGCGCCGGCGTCGATCATCGCCTGATCGACCGCATGGCTCGCGCTCCAGGTCTCGCTGCCGCCAACCGGGATCGAGATCCCGCTCACCGCCGCACCGCCGAAGTCGACCGGCAGGCTGTCGCTCAGCGCGCCCTCCGTCAGCGTCACGTTGCCGGTGTTGGTCACCGCGATCGTATAGGTCAGCGTGCCGGGTGCCGAGAGCGTGGACTGGTCCACATCCTTGGTGATGCTGAAGGCGGGCGCGCGCACCGGCAGACAGGCCTCGCGGCTGTTGTTGCCGGCGTTGGTCTCGCGCAACAGGGTGCCGTCGGTTTCCGTGGCCGTCGAGCTTGCGCTGTTGATGATGGCAAAGCCCGAGGAGCAGGAACCCGCTGCCGTTCCGTTGCCGGTTCCGTCGATGTCGGCCTGAGTGATCGTGTAGCTGGCCGTGCAGGTTGCCGTTGCGCCCGCCGCAAGGCTGGACACCGAAGTTCCGCCGCCGGGGCAGGTGATCGGGCTGAGGCCGGGCAGGGTGTCGACCGGGGTGAGGTCACTGATCGCCCAAGGGCCGAAGTTGGTGAAGACGAACTCATAGCTCAGGACGGAGCCGACACCCAGCGGGCCGACATAGCCGATTCTCTTGGCCATGTCATAGGTCGGCGCGACATCCTCGTTGACGAAGGTGCAGGTCGCCTTGCCGCCGGCGTTCAGCGTCAGGCTGCCCGCGGCAAAGCTGCTCCCCGAGGCGGTGTCGATGTCGCAGGTGATCGGGGTTGCCGCCGGGGTATAGCCGGCAAGCGTGCTTTCGGTCAGGGCATAGCTGCCGGCGGGCACGGTGATCGCGGTATTCTGTGCCGCTGCTGTGCCGCCATAGGACAGCGTGAAATCGTCGGCGGCCGCAGTGCCGCCATTGTCGTTGACCACCGACTTGACCAGCGTCAGCTCTGCGGTGCTGCGGGTGTTGGTGAAGGTACAGACCACCGGATCGGCGCCGACCGTCACGCTTGACCCGGCAAGCGCGCCGCCGGTGCAGGCGAGGTCGTCAAAGCTGTAATTTGCCGTATTCGGGAAGCCGGCCTTTGCCGCTTCGCTCACCGCGTAGCTGCCGCGCGGCACCACGATTGCCGCAGCGCCCGAGGTCATGTCGCCCGAGGCGGGGCCGGCATAGCTCAGCAGCCAATCGGTCGCCGAAGCCAGGCCGACGGTGGCGGCGCCATGATTGACCGACTTGGCCAGTTGCAGCGAGCCGGTGCTGAGCGTGTTGGTCAGCGTACAGGCCGAGGTGGCGCCATTGGCGATGGAAATCGTCCCGACTGTGACGGTCGAGCCATCAGTGACGCTGGTGGCGCCGGCCGTGACGGCGGCATCGGTGCAGCTCAGCCCGACGGAATAGCCCAGCGCATTGCCGCCAAGGGCTTCGGTCAGGGTGTAGTCGCCCGCCGGGACCACGACATCAAGGCTGCCCGCGCCGGTTCCCGTCACCGAGGCGGCGCTCGCCGCGGTTGCGGCATAGCCGAGCGTCCAGTCGTCTGCGGCCGGAATGGTGCCGGCATAGCCGCCGGCCTCAACGACCTTGGTTACGGTCAGCCGCGCGGTTTGCAGAGTATTGGTGAAGGTACAGATGGCGGCAGCGCCCGCAGTCAGCGTCAGCTGATTGCCCGACAGGGTCGCGCCGGTGCAGGCAAGGCCCGGGGTATAGGACAGATGCGCCGGCACGCCGTCGGGGGTTTCTGCAAGCGTATAGATGCCAACCGGGACGGTGACACTGGTGACGCCGGACGCGCCGCTCTTGCCGGAACCGGCAACGGCGCCACTGTAGGACAGCAGGAAGTTGTCGGTCGTCGCGGCGGTGCCGGTATAGCCGCCATTGTCCACCACCTTGGCAAGGGTCAGCGTCGCGGTGCTGGGCGTGTTCGTCACGGTGCAGGACACATCCGCATCGCCCGTCACCTGCACGGTGCCGAGCGTCACGCGGCCGCCGCCGGTAACTGCGGTCGCCTGGCTGGTGTAGGTGCCGCCGGTGCAGCTGACCGCCACACTGTAGGCCAGGGTGTTGCCGCTCAGCTGTTCGGTGATCGAATAGGTCTTGGCGCGGACTTCCTGCGACAGCGGCGTCGTGGCGGTGTTCGTCGCCGTCACGTCAATCGCCGCGCCGTCGGTGAAGCCCATGGTCCAGGCGTTTGCCGAAGGGATCGTCAGCCCGGCCGGGTTCGACACCGCCTTGGTGATCGAAAGCTGGCTCTTGGCCGCATTGGTCGCCACGCAGTCGATGACCTGATTGTTCGCCAGCGCGCCCCCGTTGATGGTATAGGTCGCCGAACCCGCATTGAAGCTGCCGATCGCACCGGCCGAGGTCGCGCAGGTGATGCCCTCCAGATCCCAGCCGCTGGCCGGAACGGTTTCAGTCAGGGTGATGTTCTTGCTGGCGTCATAGCTGGTGCCGTTGAACAGCGCCCCGTTGATGTAAAGCGTCTGCGACGCCGATTCAAAGGCCCCGGCGCCAACGCTGGTGGTGGCATTGAGCGTGAACGGGTTCAGGTTGACATTGGTCGTGGTGAAGGCAAACGAGCCGGACGCCCCTTGGGCAAGCTTCTTCAGCCGGATCACCGGGCCGAAAGGCACGTCGAAGCTGCCGGCGACCGATTTGCAGGTCTGGTTGGCCGAAACCGTGATGGGCGAGGTCGAGGTATTGGTCACGCCGGGCGCGATTGCATAGCCGATCACCAGCGTTGCCGTCTGCGAGGTCACGGGCTGGCCATTTATGCTGCAGGGCAGGACAAAGCTGGCCGTGCCGGTCGCCGAGGTGCCGCTGTTCTGGATGTCGGAACAGTCGCCCTGACCGTCGAGATTGCCGAAATTGGCGCTGGACGGGGCGTTGAAGCAGTTCGAGGTCAGCACCTGATTGGTTGCCGCGTCGTGCAACCCGAGCCGCAGGTCATAGCGCTTGCCGTTCGATCCCATGGTGAAGGTCGCGCTGCCCGTGACAGTGTAAGTGTCGGAGGGCGAGGTGCAGATATCGGTTACCGTGAGGCCGCTGAGCGTGGCCGACACATCGTTGTTGCTTGTGCAGGACCCCAGACTGAGCGGGTAAGGCGTCGAGATCTGCGCCTGGGCGACCGAGGCAAAGGCGGCAAACGCCAGGGCTGTCAGGATGCTTATCCAGGCCGTTGACCGACCCGTGCGACCACCGTCTCTTGCGCGTTGGGCAAGACGAAGTACCAATTTGCTAAACAATGCCTCAAACTGCATCGCGGTCATCCTTCGCGAGAAGCCAGCCACCCAGAGGGAACGAAATCTCAAAAACAACTACGGCCATGGGCGGCACAATTCTGCCCGATTTTAGTCAAAATTCTGCCCGCTAACCAGCCGCTCGCGCCAAATTCCCGCCACAAACCTCATATTATGGCCTTAATTTTGCCATAGTGCAGTCAGGCGAAACATTCCCACAAAATGTAGTAGGATTAGACACGAAATGGGCGCACGCAGAGCAATCTTTGCGGATGTTTTCATGAAAAGATGCATCTTGCAGTTGCAGATCAGCCCGACACCACGGCACGGTTTTGCCACAATCCACACCCGCCCGGGGTGTTCAACCCACCACTTCCAGCCTCGATTCGAATCGACCTCCGCCCCGGAGCCAAGGTTAAGAACGGGGCGTAGCGTCTTGGTTTCGAATAGGCATTGCTGTATCGACTTTGAGAACAATCCCCGCCAGAAGTGCAGATCACGCCCGAAGCCGGAAGTTGTTCAGGCCCGGCCCGGCGCGACGCTCATTCCACCCGGGTTCCGCCTGAATCCCGTCGGCCGGCTCTCGCCGAACCGCAGGTCGCTGCAGCCGGGCATCCAGATATTGCGGCGGTGGATAAATCGGAAAAACCGGCTTCTGGCGGCAAAAGGGGCGCTGCGGATTTGCGCCGGGCCGCGGCCGGTTTTCAACCATTCCACGTCGATCAAAACGCACCGATCCGCCCGCATAAAATACCGGGACCGCCCTTGATTTGAAGCGGGCAACCAAGAAGCGAGGACCGCGCGATTGCACAGAAGCCGGTTTCCCTCTTGCATCCCGGCCCGCAACCGGGTTCCCCTTGTGCAACTGCGCACAGGAAAGCCGGGACTCATGGAAAACTGGGACGAAATCCGCACTGCCTTTCAGGTTGCCCGCCTCGGCACCGTTTCGGGCGCCGCCGATGTGCTGGGCGTGCATCACGCCACGGTCATCCGCCACATCGACGCGCTGGAAAAGCGGCTTGGTTCCAAGCTGTTCCAGCGCCACGCCCGGGGCTATACCCCGACCGAAGCCGGGCGCGACCTGCTCTCGGTCGCGCAGACCACCGAGGAGCAGTTCGGGCAGCTGGCCTCACGCATCAAGGGTCAGGGCGAGACGGTGACGGGGGAACTTGTGGTCACCGCGATCACCGGCATCGCCGATCTGATGACCCCGGTCTTCGCGGCCTACATGGCCGACTATCCCACGGTGAAGATCCGCTTCCTGACCGACATGCGGGTGTTCCGGCTGGATTACGGCGAGGCTCATGTCGCCATCCGCGCCGGGGGGGCGCCGCAGGAACCGGACAATGTGGTGCAGCCGCTGATGACCATGAAGAATGGTCTTTATGCCGCCCGCAGCTACGTCGAGAAATACGGGGCGCCGACCTCGGAGGCGGAACTGGCGCAGCACCGTTTCATCGGCCCGGAAAGCCCCGAAAGCCGCGCGCCGTTCTACCGCTGGCTGCGCGACAAGGTTCCGGCCGAGGCGATCTCTTTCTGCATCACCGAACCCGCCGCCAATCTGGAGGCGCTGAAAGCCGGTCTGGGCCTTGGCTTTTGCAACACCCATTACGCCAAGGAAAACCCCGATCTGGTCGAAATCATGCCCGCCCGCCCGGAGTGGTCGGCGCCCTTGTGGATTGTCACCCATGTCGACCTGCACCGCACCCTGAAGGTGCAAAGCTTCCTTGCCCATCTGAAGCGGGCCGCGGCGGAGTGGGTCGTGACATGCAGCTAGGCCCGGCGCGGGCAGGCCATCTTGCCATGCTGGCCTTTTCGGCGCTGGTCGCCGGATCGTTCAGCCTTGGCGCCATGGCCGCCCCTTACGTCTCGCCCGCGGCGCTGACCGTGCTGCGCTTTGCGCTGGCCGGTTCGCTGGTGGGGGCGGCGGCGCTGGCGACCACGGGGATTCCGCGCTCCACCTGGGTCGCGCCCTGGCGCTATCTGGTGCTGGGGTCCATGCTGGCCGCATATTTCGTCTTGATGTTCAAAGGCTTGCAGACAGCCGAGGCCATCTCGACCGCCGCTGTCTTTACCCTCACCCCGATCATGGCGGCGGGGTTTGGCTGGCTGCTTCTGCGCCAGATCACCACCCGGCGCATGGCCCTTGCGCTGGTCGTCGGGGCGGCGGGCGCGCTTTGGGTGATCTTCCGCGCCGATCTGGCGGCACTCATGAAATTCCAGATCGGCAGCGGCGAGATCATCTATTTCTGGGGCTGCGTGGCGCATGCCATCTATGCCCCCATGGTGCGCAAGCTGAACCGGGGCGAGCCCGCGTTGGTATTCACTTTCGGCATGATGGTCGCGGGCTTTGCGCTGCTGGTCCTGTGGGGTTGGCGCGACGTGGTGGAAACCGACTGGGCGAACCTGCCCGGCATCGTCTGGATCTGCCTGATCTATGTCTCGGTTGCGGCCAGTTCGATGACCTTCGTCCTGCTGCAATACGCCACACTGCGGCTGCCTTCGGCCAAGGTCATGGCCTATACCTACCTTGTGCCCTCCTGGGTGATCCTGTGGGAAATCGCCCTGGGGCGCACCCCGCCGCCCGCGATGGTTCTGGGCGGCGTGGCGCTGACGGTGCTGGCGCTTCTCCTGCTGTTGCGGGACGAGGGCTGAACGGCCTTACGCCGGCTCTTTCAGATGGGCGTAGCTTGCCTTGAAGCGGCCGAACTTGTGCGCGCCGCAGGTGACGGGCTGGTATTTCTGCGGGTTGCTTTCCGACACGCAGGAGGGCAAGGGCGCGATCACGGCGTCGAAATCGGCGTCGATGAAGAACGGGATCGAATAGCGCTCGCGTCCCGAGGTGTTGATCACCCGGTGCATGTTGGCCAGATAGACGTCGTTCGTCAGTTTCTGGATCAGGTCGCCGATGTTGATGACAAAGGCGCCGCGGATGGGCGTGCCCTCGATCCAGTCGCCGTCGCGGTTCATCACCTGCAGGCCGCCCACGTCATCCTGCGCCAGAATCGTCAGGTTGCCATAGTCGGTATGGGCGCCGATACCGATGATATCCTCGCCGACATGGCCGCTCTGCGATGGGTAGTGCAACATACGCTGGATGCTGATCGGATTCTTCATCAGCGCCTCGAAGAAGGTCTCGGGCAGATCCAGGCTGAGTGCGATACCTTTCAGGAGCTTCTTCGAAAGATCGACCATCCGCGTGTGATAGCCATAGGCGAGTTCACGGAATTCGGGCAGGCTCGCGGGCCAGGGATTGGGGCCGAAGAACGGCCCTTCCACCATTGCGCGCTCCGGACCGAGGTCGATGATCTCCTTCAGATCCTTCGTCTTGGTCGGATCAACGTTCTCGCCGAAGGGCTCGATATAGCCGCGCAGCGCCACTCCGGATTTCGAGACATGCAGCGCCATCTTCTCTTCCATCGGTAGATCGAAGAACCGGCGGGTCACGTCGAACACGGAATCGACGAAGTCCTGCTCGATGCCGTGGTTCTTCACATACATGAAGCCCGTGTTCGACAGCGCCCAGCGGATCTGCCTGGCAACGCCCAGCTTGTCGCTGCCGTCCAGCAACGGCGCCACGTCGACAACCGGAATGCGGTCAAAGCTTTCGCGGCGCGCGCGCAAGCGGTCGTCCAGTCTTGCGACCAGATCCTGAGTCATGAGCTTATCCTCTCTGATTTGCTCGGAGTTTTTGGGTGCAAAGGGCCGTTCCCCGACAAGACTGCCGGGGGCCTGGGCCGGGAAATTCTATGGGGTCAGGTCAGTACCACATGTCCTGAACCGCGCCCTTGCGGCGGGCCATGAAATCTTGCAGCGCCTGGTCGATGCCGGCGTCCAGCGCCGGGGCCTCGAATTCGGCGAGGGTCTTTTTCCAGCGGGCGTTGGCGCGTTTCGCGGAATCGATGCCGCCCTGTTCGTCCCAGGTCTCCCAAGGCTGGTTGTCGTCCATTTGCGAGTCCCAATAGGCGGTCTCGTAATGGCGCAGCGTGTGCTGGGTCGAGAACAGGTGCTGGCCCGGCCCAAGCTCGTTCAGGGCTTCAAAGGCCAGGGCGTCATCATCCATCGCCATGCCATCGAGATAGGCATGCAGCGCGCCGCACATGTCGGTGTCCATGACGTGCTTTTCATAGGACATCGACAACAGCCCGTCGAGGAAACCGGCCGAGTGCAGCACATAGTTCGCGCCGCCCTGCACTGCCGACATCATCGACATCATGCTTTGCTGCATCGCCTGCCCGTCGGGCAGTTTCGAGGTGCTGAAATTGCCGGCGCAGCGCAGCGGCATGTTCAGCCGGCGCGCAAGCTGGCCCATCGCCAGCGACGCAATGGCCGGTTCCGGTGTGCCAAAGGTCGGCGAGCCGGTCTTGAGGCTCATCGACGAGAAGAACGAGGCCAGAATCGTCGGCGCGCCCGGACGGGTCAGCTGGGCCAGCGCACAGGACGACATCGATTCTGCCAGCCCCTGCGCCACCATCCCGGCAATCGTCAGCGGCGCCACCGCGCCGCCCAGAAGGAACGGCAGGTGGATCGAACCCTGATTGGCGGCCGCATAGGTGCGGATGCCAGCCGCCGTGACGCCATCCAGCACCAGCGGAGAGGTGGTGTTGAAGTTGCCCATCACCACGCAATTCTGGTCAACGAATTCGGCGCCAAACAGGATGCGCGACATCTCGATCGAATCCGCCGCCCGCTCCGGCGCGGTGATCGAGCCGAGATAGGCCCGGTCGGAATAGCGGATATGGGCGTAGACCATGTCCATGTGACGCTTGTTCACCGGCACGTCAGTCGGCTCGCACACCGTGCCGCCCGAATGGTGCAGCCAGGGCGAGGCCTGCGACAGCTTCACGAAGTTCTGGAAATCCTCAATGGTGCCATAGCGCCGGCCGCGGTCCAGATCCATCACGAAGGGGCTGCCGTAGGACGGGGCAAAGACCACGTTCTTGCCGCCGATCCGCACGCTGTTGGCGGGGTTGCGGGCGTGCTGGGTGAATTCGGCCGGCGCGGTTTTCAGAATCTCGCGCACCATGCCGGGCTCGAACTTCACCCGCCAGATGCCGGCAGTCTGCTCGGTCACGTCGGCCCCTGCGGCCTTGTAAAGCCGCATTGCCTCGTGGTCTTCGCGCAGTTCGATGCCAATCTCGGCCAGAATGCGGTCGGCGGTCTGCTCGATGCGGATCAGGTTTTCTTCCGACAGGATGTCATAGGTCGGGATACCGCGCACGATATAGGGCCGATGCACCGCCGCGCCCTTTGACCGCTCTTCGCGCCGCTGGTTGCGCCCGCCGCGCACGCGCTTTTCCGGGTTCATTGCGTCGCCGTCTGCCATGGTGATCCCCTTTTCGACTGCGGCAAAAATACGCCCTGCCCTTCCCCCTGTAACGCTGGAAAAATTTCATTGATTTGATAAGCTGCGATTATGGATACCCTGCGCACGCTTCTGCCTTCGCTTGGCAGCCTTGTCGTCTTTGAGGCGGCCGGGCGGCTTTCCAGTTTTTCCGGCGCCGGGCGCGAGCTGCGGATGAGCCAGGCCGCCGTCTCCTATGCCATCGCCCGGCTGGAAGATCAGATCGGAACCGCGCTTTTCCTGCGCGAATACCGCCGGGTGCGGCTGACCGAAGCCGGACAGCGGTTTCACGCCGACGTGACCATTGGCCTCTCGCATATCCAGCGCTCGGCGCAAAGCCTGCGGGCGGTGGCGACGGGCAGCCATGTGACGCTGGCCTGCTCCACCGCCTTTGCCGCCTATTGGATGGTGCCCCGGATGGAGGAATTCCGCGCGGCGCTGCCGGATGTCGACCTGCGCATCCAGACCTCCGACCGCGATCTGGACTTGGTGGGCGAGGGCATCCCTCTGGGCGTGCGCGGCGGCTATCCGGGCGACTGGCCAAGCTATGACAGCGCAGTTCTGGCCGCCGAGGAAATCTACCCGGTGTGCAGCGCGGGCTATCTGACGCGGCACGCAGCCCCGTCGAAGCCGGCCGATCTGCTCGGCCATCAGCTGATCCATCTGGAAGAGCCGTTCCGGTCGGCCACCACCTGGGCCGACTGGTTCGCCGCCGCCGGCATTCCGCGCCGTCAGGTGCCCAAGGGGTTGTCCATCAACGATTATGTGCTGGTCGTGCAAGCGGTGATCGAAGGGCAAGGCGTGGCGCTTGGCTGGCATCACCTGATCGGCGGGCTGGTGGACAAGGGGGTTCTGGTGCGCCTCAGCGACCAGCGCCTGATCACGGGCAAGGATTTCCACGTCATCTGGTCGCGCGAGGTGCGCCTGCCGGCCGAGGCCGCCCGGGTGCGCGACTGGCTTCTGGCGCAGCGCTAGGCGGTTTTCGGCCCCAGCAACAGGATCTGCACATCGGCAACGTTGGTGCCCGTGGCCCCGGTGACCAGAAGATCCCCTGCCAGAGCAAGCGCCCGGTTGCTGTCATTGTCGGCCAGAAGCGCCACAGGATCGCCGCCCGCCGCCACGATGCGGCCGGCTGTTCCGGCGTCGACAAGGCCGCCCGCCGCCTCGGTCGGGCCGTCGCGGCCATCGGTGCCGCCGGAAAGAAACACCCAGGGCCGGCCCAGGTCGGGCATGGTCAAGGCCACCCGCAGGGCAAGCTCCTGATTGCGCCCGCCAAGGCCCGTGCCGCGCAGGATCACCGTCGTCTCGCCGCCAAAGACCAGCGTGTCGCCCTGCCCGGCCTCTGCCGCCGCGATGACCTGCGCGGCGGCGTCGGCCACGTCGCCGGTCAAGGCATCCGACGCGATCCGCGCCCCAGCCCCTGCCGCTGCCACCACCGCCTCAAGGCTCTTGCGGTTCGAACCGATCAACAGGTTCGTTGCGGCCACCGCAGAGGTTGCGGTCTCCGACCTGCTCAGCGCCGCGCGCACGCTTTCAGGAAGTCGGGGCCAAAGATCAAGCGTTTCCAGAAGGTTGCGCGCGTCTTGCCGGCTTCCGACCGGCGCCACCGTCAGCCCCGAAGCAATGACCCGCAGATCGTCGCCGATCACATCCGACAGGATATAGGCCGTAACGGGCGCAGGCTGGGCCGCCCGCAAGAGCCCGCCGCCCTTCAGCCGCGAAAGCCCCTGCCGCACGAGATTCAGCTGCGCGATGTCGACGCCCGCGCCCAGCAGAAGGCGGCTCACCTCGGCCTTTTCGGCCAAGGTCACGCCGGTCACAGGTGCCGGCAAAAGGGCGGAGCCGCCGCCCGAAATCAGCGCGACCACCCGGTCGGCGGCGCGGGCGTTCAGCAGCAGTGCCTCCACCGCTATCGCCGCCTTTTCGCCGTTTTCATCCGGCACCGGATGGCCCGCGGCATGGACCACGGCCCCCGCCACCGGACGCGCATTCTCGTAATTGGTCACGACAAGCGCCTCGAAAGGCGCGTGAAGTTGCGGCAGAAGTGCCTCGGCCATGGGCACCGCAGCCTTGCCGATCGCAACGATCCGCAGCCGGCCGCCGGGGCCGGGCACCGGCAGGGGATGGTCTTGCAGCGCGCGCGACAGGGCAATGCCAGGGTCGGCCGCCTCGCAGGCGACCTTGAACAGTTCCTTCGCCCTGTCGCGCAAACTCATTCACGCCCCCGAGATCTGCCGGGCCTTCTGGACCAGCACTTCGGCCTGCCGGATCGAGGCATAGTCGATCAGCCGGCCATCGAGCGACACCGCGCCCTTGCCCTCGGCCGCAGCCTGCTCCATCGCCTTCAGAATCCGTTGGGCGCGGGTGACTTCGGCCTCGGACGGGCTCATCACCTCATTGGCCAGCGCAACCTGACTGGGGTGAATCGCCCATTTGCCCTCGCAGCCCAGCACGGCGGCGCGCTTGGCCGCCGCGCGATAGCCGTCGGGATCGGAGAAATCGCCGAACGGCCCGTCCACCGGGCGCAGGCCATTGGCACGCGCCGCGACCACCATGCGGGCCAGCGCATAGTGCCACATGTCGCCCCAATGCACCTGACGGCTGCCATCTTCCAGCTTGTCGGTCAACACCGAGTAATCCGGGTTCACGCCGCCGATGATCGTGGTGCGCGCGCGGGTCGAGGCGGCATAGTCGGCCACGCCGAAATGCAGGCTCTCGTTGCGCTTCGATGCCCCGGCGATTTCGGTGACGTTCTGCATCCCCAGCGCAGTCTCGATGATGTGCTCGAACCCGATTCGTTTCTTGTAGCCCCTGGCGTCCTCGATCTGGGTCACCATCATGTCGACGGCATAGACATCGGCCGCCGTGCCGACCTTCGGGATCATGATCAGATCCAGCCGTTCGCCGGCCTGTTCCACCACGTCGACCACGTCGCGGTACATGTAATGCGTGTCGAGACCGTTGATTCGGACCGACATGGTTTTCTTGCCCCAGTCCATCTCGTTCAGGGCCTTGATGATGTTCTTGCGGGCCTGCGCCTTGTCGTCCGGGGCGACTGCATCCTCCAGATCGAGGAAGATCACATCCGCGTCGGATTGTGCGGCCTTTTCAAACATTTGCGGCGCGCTACCGGGGACTGCCAATTCACTGCGGTTCAGCCGCGCCGGGGCTTGGGTGATGACGTGGAAGCTCATGCTTTGGGCCTTTCCTGTTGCCAAAATTTCGGTCAGAAGGCGGCGGAAAAATGTATACTGTCAAGAAAAATAATTTCCCAACAGTATACATTTGCATGCAATCTGCCTAGCGCGACTTGAAGTAATAGGCAATCGCCTGTGTGCGGCTGGCGACCCCGAGTTTGTCGAAAAGGTTCGACAGATGGTACTTCACGGTGTTCGTCGAAATGTCGAATTCGCGCGCCAGATCCTTGTTGGTCAGCCCGTTTGCCAGCGCTTCCAGCAGCGCCTTTTCCCGGCGCGTCAGCTGGTGGATCGGGTCGGTCTGCAGGCCCCGGACATCGACGAACGGGAACACCATCTTGCCCGCCGCAACCTCGACGCAGGTCTCCAGCAGCCGGTCGACGGGGGACTTGCGATCGACGAATCCCGCCGCCCCCGCCGCCATCGCCTTGAGCGTGACCGCCCCGGTCGGGTCTTCGGCATAGATCACCAGCCGCGGCGCCCCCTCCTGATCGCGCAGCACTTCGGTCAGTTTCTGGCCGCCAAGCTGCGGGATCTGCCAGTCGATCACCCCGACCTTCACCGGGACGCGCATGACCGCCCCCAGAAAGCCCTCGGCGGTTGATGATGTGGCGACAACCGAGAATCTGCGATCCTTTTCAAAGACTTCGGACAGGGCTTGCAACACCAGCGGGTTGCCTTCGGCAAGCGCGAGGTCGATGCGGTCGGGGGCGGCGGGCTGCATGGTTTCTCCTGCGTGAACTGGGGGAATTGTCAAAAACCTACCCATATGGGCTGGGTAACAAACGGTATACACCCGCATACTTACCAAAATGGGTAGGTTTTATCCCACCAAAAAGAACTTCCAAAAGCAGGAGTAAGGAATGTTGCGGGCAAAGTCAAAGGCGCGTTTCCTGATTGCACGAGCCGAGGGAGGAAAGCCCGTGACCCAAACTGCGATTCCGTCAGCCCTGACGATTCCCGAAACCCTTGCCGCCGGGCCGGGGCCGGGCAACACCGATGCCCGCGTGCTGGCGGCTTTTGCCAATGCAGGGCTCGCGGACCACATGCAGGCAGACGTCCTGCGCGGCATGATCGAATGCAAGCTGATGCTGCGCGAGATCTGGGGGACGAAGAACGTCCACACCTTCGGCGTCGCCGGCACCGGCTGGAGCGGCCTGGACTGCCTGTTCTCGGCCATCGGCCCGGGCGACAAGGTGGTGGCCTTCGTCAACGGCACCTTCAGCGGCATTGATGCCCTGACTGTGCGGATGAAAGCCGCCAGCCGCGAAAACCTGGCCGCCAATTCGCTGGACCCGAAACCCGCCAATGTCACCGTCATCACCGTGCCGCACGGCCAGTCGGTCTTGGGCGAGGTGGTCGAGGCGGCGCTGGCCGCCCACAAGCCGACCTGGGCTGTCATGGCGCATTGGGAAACCGGCTCAGGCCGGATCAACGACCTGCGCGGCTTTTCGGATGCCTGCGAACGCCATGGCGTGATGGGCCTTGTGGATGCGGTGTCCTCTCTGGGCATCGAGGATTTCGCGATCGACGATTTCCCCGGCGTGGCGGGTTGGGCTTCGTGCCCGCAAAAGGGCGTGCTCTGCCTGCCGCTGACCTACGCGCCGGTCAGCTTCACCGATCGCTATATCGCCCATCTGAAGGCCAATGGCGCGTCGACCTATGTGCATCACCCGATCCTTGAAGCCCGGCACTGGGCGATCATCGATGGCAAGGATGCGGCGGCGGGCACCTATCACCGCACCCATTCCGGCTATGCCGTCGCCGCCTTCCACGAGGCGCTGCGCATCAACCTGCAACACGGCAAGGCGCAGAAGGCCCGCGACTATGCCTTCCATGAGGCCGCGCTGCGCGCCGCGGTCATCGCGCTTGGCTGCGATGTCACCTCGAACATGACGAGCCTTGTGGTGCTGAATCTGCCGTCCGCGCTGGCGGGCCGCGAAAAGGAGCTGGTGCAGGCCTGCCGCGCCACCGGGTTTGGCATCTGGCCGACGCTGTCGGAGCCGGTTCAGGTCCGCATCGGCATCCTGAACCAGTTGAGCGAGGCCGCCATCACCGACATCGTGACGCGCTTTGCCGCCGCGATGAACGCGATGGGCGGCAAGGTGGACGCAAGCGCGGCACTGGCGGCGCTCGGCCGCCACTACGGCCGCGACATGGCTGCGGAATAACGGCGAAAACGGAGGCAAAGATGGACATTCACGAATATCAGGCCAAGGAAATCCTCTCGCGCTTCGGCGTGACCGTACCGCCGGGCGGGCTGGCCTACAGCCCCGAACAGGCCGCCTACCGGGCGCGGGAACTCGGCGGCAGCCGCTGGATCGTCAAGGCGCAGGTGCATGCCGGCGGTCGTGGCAAGGCGGGGGGCGTCAAGCTCTGTTCCTCGGAAAACGAAATCCATGAGGCGACGAACGCGATGTTCGGCCGCAAGCTGGTGACGCATCAGACCGGCGCCGAAGGCAAGGGCATCTACCGCGTCTATGTCGAAGGCGCCGTCGAGTTCAACCGCGAGATCTATCTCGGCTTCGTGCTGGACCGCTCGTCGCAGCGGGTGATGATCGTGGCCTCGTCGGAAGGCGGCATGGAGATCGAGGAAATCTCGGCCAAGAAGCCCGAGTCGATCGTCCGCTCCACGGTGGAACCGGCGGTTGGCCTGCAGGAGTTCCAGGCCCGCGAGATCGCCTATGCGCTGAAGATCCCGGCCAGCCTGACGCAGCAGATGGTGCGTACTCTGCAGGGCTGCTACCGCGCCTTCCGCGAGCTGGATGCGACCATGGTGGAAATCAACCCGCTGGTCATCACCGCCGACAACCGCATTCTGGCGCTGGACGCCAAGATGACCTTTGACGGCAACGCGCTGTTCCGCCATCCGCAGATTTCCGAACTGCGCGACAAATCGCAGGAGGACCCGCGCGAAGCGAATGCCGCGGACCGGGGTCTCGCCTATATCGGGCTTTCCGGCAACATCGGCTGCATCGTCAACGGCGCCGGTCTGGCCATGGCGACGATGGACACGATCAAGCTGGCAGGCGGCGAGCCGGCGAACTTCCTCGACATCGGTGGCGGCGCCACGCCCGAGCGGGTGGCCAAGGCCTTCCGGCTGGTGATGTCGGACAGCAATGTGCAGGCGATCCTTGTCAACATCTTCGCCGGCATCAACCGCTGCGACTGGGTCGCCGAGGGCGTGGTGCAGGCGCTGACGGCGAACCCGGTCGACGTGCCGGTGATCGTCCGCCTGTCGGGCACCAATGTCGAAGAGGGTCAGAAGATCCTTGCCAAATCCGGCCTGCCGATCATCCGTGCCAATTCGCTGATGGAAGCCGCCGAGCGGGCCGTCATGGCCTGGAAGAACGACCGCAAGCAAAACACCAAGGTGAGGGCCGTCTGATGAGCATTTTCCTCGATCGTTCCAGCCGTATCGTCGTGCAGGGCATCACCGGCCGCATGGCGCAGTTCCACACCAAGGAAATGCTGGATTACGGCAGCAATGTCGTGGCCGGCGTAGTGCCGGGCAAGGGCGGCGAAACCGTCTTCGGCATCCCGGTGTTTGACACGGTGAAACAGGCGGTGGAAGCCACCGGCGCGGACACGAGCCTTGTCTTCGTGCCGCCGCCCTTTGCCGCCGACAGCATCATGGAAGCGGCCGATGGCGGCATCCGCTATTGCGTCTGCATCACCGACGGCATCCCGGCGCAGGACATGATCCGCGTCAAGCGCTACATGATGCGCTATCCGCGTGAACGCCGCATGGTGCTGACCGGCCCGAACTGCGCCGGCACCATCAGCCCCGGCAAGGCGCTTCTGGGCATCATGCCCGGCCATATCTACCTGCCCGGGAATGTCGGCATCGTCAGCCGCTCGGGCACGCTGGGGTATGAGGCCGCCCAGCAGCTGAAGGATCGTGGCATCGGGGTGTCCACGAGCGTGGGCATCGGCGGCGACCCGATCAACGGGTCAAGCTTCCGCGACATCCTCGAACGCTTCGAGGCGGATCCCGACACGCATATCATCTGCATGATCGGCGAGATCGGTGGTCCGCAAGAGGCCGAGGCCGCCGCCTATATCCAGGACCACATGACCAAGCCGGTCATCGCCTATATCGCAGGTCTGACCGCCCCCAAAGGCCGCACCATGGGCCATGCGGGCGCGATCATCTCGGCCTTTGGCGAAAGCGCCTCGGAAAAGGTGGAAATCCTGACCGCCGCGGGCGTGACCGTGGCCGAGAACCCCTCGGTCATCGGCGAAACCGTGGCGCGGGTCCTGAACAAGCGCGCAGCCTGAAAGGAGACCTTCGATGGCAAAGCCCAAGGTTCTTGTGACGCGGCGTTGGCCGCAGGCGGTTGAGGCGAAGATGGCCGAGGTCTTTGACCTTGACCTGAACCGCGCCGACAAACCGCTGACTGTGACCGAGCTGAAGGCGGCGTTGGGCCAATATGACGCCGTCCTGCCAACCGTGACGGACCGCCTTCCTGCGGCGGTGTTCGATCGGGCCGGTTCACGCACAAGAATCCTCGCCAATTATGGCGTGGGCTTCGCCCATATCGACACCGAGGCCGCCAAGGCGGCCTCGATCACGGTGACGAATACCCCGGACGTGCTGTCGGAATGCACCGCCGACATTGCCATGACCCTGATGCTCATGGTCGCCCGCCGCGCCAGCGAAGGCGAGCGCGAGTTGCGCGAAGGCCGCTGGACCGGCTGGCGCCCGACCCATCTGATCGGCACCAAGGTTTCCGGTGCGACGCTGGGCATCATCGGTTTTGGCCGCATCGGGCAAGCGATGGCGCAAAGGGCGCATTTCGGCTTTGGCATGAAGATCTTGGTGCAGAACCGCTCTGCGGTGCCGGCCGAGGTTCTGGCGCGCTACAACGCCGTGCAGGTGCCGACCATTGAAGACCTGCTGCCGGAATGCGATTTCGTCTCGCTGCACTGTCCCGGTGGCGCGGCCAACCGCCACCTCATCAACAGCCACCGGCTGGACCTGATGCGGCCCGGGGCTTTCCTTATCAACACCGCGCGCGGTGAGGTGGTCGACGAACACGCGCTGGCCCAGGCACTGTGGTTCGGCACCATTGGCGGCGCGGGGCTGGATGTGTTCGAGCGCGAACCGCAGGTGCCAGAGGCGCTGCTCGGCGCCGACAATCTGGTGCTGCTGCCGCATCTGGGCTCTGCCACCCGCGAAACCCGCGAGGCGATGGGCTTTCGCGTGCTGGACAACCTGACCGACTTCTTCGACGGGCGACAGCCCCGCGACCGGGTGGCCTGAACCATGGGACAGGCAGCGAAACCCCTTGGCGAAGCGGCCCCCGATCCCGACGACTATGCCGCCAGCCTGACCGATGACCTGCGCCGTCTGTGGTGCCGTGTCATTGCCCGCCGCGCGCCGCAGGTGCTGGCGCTGGTGCAAGACCCCTCTGCCCCGCTGCCGGGGCAGGCCGCGACGGTGCCCTGCCTGCAGGCGATCAACATCTGGTTTCACCTGACCCGCATCATCGACGAAAACGCCGCCATGCGCGCGCGCCGGATGACCGAGGCCGCGCAGGGACCCGAGGCCGTCGAGGGCAGCTTTGCCAAGACCCTGGCCGAGCTTGACCCGAAAATGACCGTGGCCGAGTTCTCCGATCTCACCCGCCAGCTTTCGGTCGGCCCCACCATCACCGCCCACCCGACCGAAGCCAAGCGCGTCACCGTGCTGGAGATTCACCGCCGCATCTACCGCCACCTCGTGGCGCTCGAGGCGCAGCGCTGGACGCCGCGCGAACGCGACGACATCCTGCAGGACATCGAATCCGAGATCGACCTGCTGTGGATGACCGGCGAACTCAGACTGGAACGCCCCAGCCTGCGCGACGAAATCGAATGGGGCCTGCAGTTCTTCCGCGACGCCATCTATGACGCGGTGCCGCAGCTGTTCGAGCGCTTCATCACCGCCGGGCGCGACCGTTTTGGCGAAGGTCTGGCAATCACGCCCTGCCTGCGCTTCCATTCCTGGATCGGTGGCGACCGCGACGGCAACCCGAACGTGACCGCCGCGGTTACCCGCGACGCGCTGGACCGCGCGCGACATGCGATCCTTGACCGCTATATCGACGACCTGAAAACCGCCGCTGCCCGGCTCTCGATCACCTCGCGCATCGTGGCCCTGCCGGCCGGGGTCGAGGCCGCGATCCGCGCCATCGTCGCCGCCAGTCCCGACGCCGAGCGTCTGGCCAACCGCAACCCCGGCGAGGTGTTCCGGCAAGGCCTGACCGCGGTCGCCTCGCGTCTTGCCGCGATGCGCGACGGGACCGGGCCGGGATATGCCTCGGTCAACCATTTCATCGCCGATCTGACCACGCTGGAAGAGGCGCTTTGTGCCATCGGTGCGGAAAGGCTTGCGGCACGCTACCTGTCGCCGCTGCGCTGGCAGGCGGAAACCTTCGGCTTCCGCACGGCGACGCTGGACATCCGGCAGAACTCCACCGTCATCACCGCCGTTCTGGCGGAAATCTGGAGCCTGTCCGGCCCGGCGCCCGAGCCCGGCAGCGCCGACTGGTCGCGCCGCCTGCGCGACGAGCTGGGCCGCCCCGACCTGACCCATGCCAGCCGCAGCCGGCTCAGCCCGGACGCCTGCGAGCTTCTCGACCTTCTGGCGCTGATGTACCGCGCCCGCATGTCGGACGACCCCGAGGCCATCGGCCCCTTCATCCTGTCGATGACCCGCTCGGCCGATGATCTGCTGGCCGTCTTCCTGCTTGCCCGCCATGCCGGCTTTGGCGCGGAAAAGCTGGACCTGCGGGTGGTGCCGCTCTTTGAAACCATCGACGACCTGCGGCGCGCGCCCGCAGTCTTTGACGCGCTCCTGCAGGTGCCGCTGGCCCAGCGCAGCCTGCGCACCCGCGACGCCACCGTCGAGGTGATGCTGGGCTATTCCGACAGCAACAAGGACGGCGGCTTTCTCTGCTCGACCTACGAGCTGGACCGCGCCCAGCGCCGCCTGACCGAAAGCCTTGCCCGCCACCGCCTGCGCCCGGTGTTCTTCCACGGCCGCGGCGGCTCGGTCAGCCGGGGCGGCGCCCCCACCGGCCGCGCCATTGCCGCCCAGCCCCCCGGCACTGTGCAGGGCCGCCTGCGCCTGACCGAACAGGGCGAGGTGGTGTCGTCGAAATACGCCAACCGCGGCACGGCGCAAGCACAGCTGGAGCTTCTCGCCTCCTCGGTGCTGGGCCATCTGCCGGTCAAGGTCCAGCCCCTCGCCGATCCCGAGCACAGCGCCGCGCTCGAAGCCCTCGCCGGGCTGTCGCAGACCGCCTATTGCGCGCTGATGGCCGAACCCGGCTTCATCGACTATTTCCAGCAGGCCAGCCCGGTCGAGGAACTGGCGATGCTGAAAATCGGCTCCCGGCCGGCCCGGCGCTTTGGCGCCCGGTCGCTGGCGGACCTGCGGGCGATTCCCTGGGTCTTCGCCTGGTCGCAGAACCGCCACATGATCACCGGCTGGTATGGTTTTGGCAGTGCCTTCCGCGCCTTCCGCCAGGTGCGCGGCGCCGAGGCAGACCGCATCCTTGCCGAGATGTTCCACCGCCACCGGCTGTTCCGCCTGATGGTGGACGAGGTGGAAAAGTCTCTGATGCTGACCGACCTGACCCTTGCCGCCGAATATGCCGGTCTGGTGGAGGATCAGGAGTTGCGCCAGCGGATCTTCGACAAGGTGCAACAGGAACATGCCGCTTCGCTGCAGGCACTGCGCGACCTGACCGGCGCCCCCCTGCCCGGCACGCGCTTTCCCAACATGCGCGAGCGCTTCAACACGCTGCGCCCGCAGCTTGACCGCATCAACCGCTTGCAGGTGGCACTGCTGCGCAGGGCCCGGACCGAACCGGCATCCGGCACCACTGTACCCCTGATGCAATCGATGAACTGCATAGCCGCCGGTCTGGGATGGACCGGCTGAACAAAGGAACCGCCCATGCCCGTCACCCCCGGATTTTTCACCGACAGCCTTTCTGCGCGCGATCCCGAGATTTTCGGGGCAGTGACGTCGGAGCTTGGTCGTCAGCGTCACGAGATCGAGCTGATTGCCTCGGAGA
>NZ_JAAIVJ010000025.1 GCF_011008935.1 Tabrizicola oligotrophica
CGGCAAAGACCGGCACAGCAACCGAGTTGCCGAACTGCTTATAGGCTTGGGTGTCCGAAACCGGGATGCGGAAGCTGTCATCGTAGCCCATCAGACGAGCGCACTCACGCGGCGTCAGGCGGCGCGGATTTTTGCCTTGCCCCCGACTGACAAGGATTTCCGAGCCGTCCTTATAGTAGCGGGCGGAAAGTGTTCGGGCGATGCTATTGCCATCTACAAGACCAAAGCCGAACCCATTGCCCGCCGCTCGGTGCTTTTCCGCGTAGCCCTGCAAATACTGCCAGAGCTTCTCGGTAAGTGTGTACTTATCGCTCACCTTTGCCTCAGGCCCCACCGTGAAATGGCTCTCAGGGGCTTCTGAGCCGTCTTCCGGATGCAGCACATCGCGCATGCCCCGCCCTGCCCTGCCCTGCAGGACCAGGTCATCGAAAGAAAACCCGGTGTTTTCCCGGAATCCCACTATCACGATCCGCTCTCGGTGCTGCGGTACGAAGTTGGCAGCATCGATGATCCGGGTATGTAAAGTGTAGCCCAGCTCTTCAGTCAGCTTCCGGCGGATCACGTCGAAGGTCCGGCCTTTGTCATGGCTTTTGAGGTTCTTCACGTTTTCCAGCAGGAACGCTGCCGGGCGGTGGTGCATCAGGACACGCAGCACATCGAAGAACAACGTGCCCTGGGTTTCATCTTGGAACCCGTGTAACCTCCCGAGGGCGTTCTTCTTTGAAACCCCTGCGATGGAAAACGGCTGACAGGGGAAGCCCGCGACCAGAACATCATGCTCCGGAATGTCGGCCGCACCAACTTCGCGGATATCGCCTGCGATAGGCCGGTTGTCAGGAAAGTTGGCGTGATAGGTCTTCTGTGCAAAGCCATCCCATTCCGAGGTAAAGACGCAGCGGCCCCCAGCGCTTTCCATGGCCTTGCGTAGGCCGCCGATCCCCGCGAACAGATCGATGAAGGTAAATGCCCCATCCGGCTGGGCCACCTTGCGCCCGGCAATCTGCATCTTGAGCAGGTTGATGACGCCTTCTCTCGGGGTCTCCTCGCCCCGCTTCCATCGGTACAGGTGGCCCTCTGAGTACCCCAGAACCTTCGCGGCTTCAGGCACAGTCCAGCCCGTCTGCTGCATAAGCATATCAAATTCGGTCATTCTGCCCGCCCCCCATGTTCCCATGTATCTGGGAATATTTCTGACATTGTGGCGTTAAGATTCCCTGAATGCAAGAACATACTAGAAACTAAATGCCTGAACTGCCAGTTCTCCGGCGTCTCGTCAGGGCGTGGCCCTGCCTTGTCTGTCCTCTGGATTTGCGGGCGTGGAGCGCCTGGGGTCAGGCTGATCGCGGCTGTTGAGACTGCTGGCGCAGTGCAGCTCGTGTCGGCAGGTGCCTGATAATTTCGCCGGTTTCCTTGTCCGCCTGTACTAAGTCGAACTGCGCTTGCAGGTTCAACCAGAACTGCGGATCGCTTCCGAACCAGTGACCGAACCGTAGTGCGGTATCACCCGTGATCGAGCGCTTTCCTGCGATGATCTGGCTCACCCGCTTGGGCGGCACCTCGATCTGCCGCGAAAACTCGGTGGGTGTGATGCGCAGCTCTTCCAGCTCATCCTTCAGGACCTGGCCGGGATGTACTGCTCTCATGAACATGGCCTGACCTCCTTTCGTCAGTGGTAATCCATGATTTCAACGTCACTTGTGGTCAAGCATCCGGCCACTGTTCATCGGGCCAATCCCGCGCCGTGTGGATCACCCTAACGATGGCGATTGCCTCTCCTACTGGGCTGGAGGTGATCGCATAGGCGATGATGTAAGGCAGGCGCGTTACCGACTTTTCATAGGTATCGGTCACGCGACCAGGGCGGCCAGTCGGGATGTCAGAGAGCGCTGAAGCAGCGGCTCTGATCGCGTCAGCGACACGTTGCGCCGCCGCCGGGTTCTCGGCGGCGATGTAGGCGACCTGCGCTTTGAGATCGTCCAGGGCAGATCGTGACCAGATGACAGGACGTTTCACGCCTTCCCACCTCGGGTGGCGTCGATCACCGCCTGAAGCTCGGCCATAGCCTCGTCATGCGGCACCATGCGACCAGCGGCGACGTCTGCAAGGCCCCGCTGAATCCCGTCGATGATTTCCAGTTCCCGATCCACATAAGCCTCCACGGCCTCACTCGCCAAAAAGGCCCTGCTGCGTCGTGTGCCCTGCGCCAAGCGCCCCAGCTTGTCTTTTACGTCAGGGCTGATGCGGATCGTCATTGTGGTGCTGGCAGGCATCATAAGCTCCCGTGCTCAAGTGTACACATCTAAGCACAATTTGGCCTGTAGGGCCAGAGCCAACCCTTCGACCAAATGTCTGCTTGGTATCTAGCGAAGAGCGGCAGGCGCAAATTAAACTCTAACATTAACATTGCCATTAACGATAATGCTAAAGATAGCATTGACTTTATAGATTTGCCGCATAATCTGTACCTATGTTTGTCATCACCTTCGCAAACCCGAAGGGCGGATCGGGGAAAACCACTTCCGCCATGTTGCTCGCCGAGCAAATCGCCCTTTCGGGCGGCAGGGTTGCCATTCTCGACCTGGACCCGAACGCCAACATCCTTGCCTGGGCAAGGGGGCGTGAGGAAGCGGGCAGGGGGGTGCCTTTTGCCGTTCATGCCCGTCCGCAGATGGAAGACACTGTTGCCCTGATCGACGGCCTTGAGGCAGGGACAGACTATCTCATCATCGACCTTGAGGGGTCGAAGGATCAGATCGTCACCTTTGCCTTGTCCCGCACGGACCTGTGCGTCATTCCGATGGATGGTTCGCCGATGGAGGCGCGACAAGCGGCCCAGGCGGTGCGCCTTGTCGAAACCACGGCCCGGATGATTAGAAGCCCAATCGCCTACACATTGCTGTTCGCGCGCACTAATGCTGCCTTCCTGACCACCGATGAAAGAGACGTCCGGCAGGAAATGGAGAGCAACAATATCAACACTTTGCCCGTCCGGATTGCCCGCCGTGCCCCCTACACGCGGATTTTCCGTGATAGCCTCCTGCTGGCGGAGTTGCCCGATCTGGTAGCCGAGGAGATGAGGGGGAAGACCGCCTCTGTGGTCGACAAGGCCCAGAAGCAGGTCGCGTCTGCCATTGAGAACGCCCGTGACTACGCCCAGGCTGTCATTGATACCCTTACGAAAGCGAGGGCCGCATGAGCGGAAAATACGGGTTTGGCGGGGGTATCGAGCTTCCCAAGATCGACAGCCCAAAGCCTCGTCCTGCTCCCGACCAAGAAGCGCTGAAGGAGGCTGTCGAGGCGGGCACAACACTTGGCTTTGTCAGTCGGGAGCCGACCGCCAAGCGCAAGCCTGGACCGAAGCGAACGGAAGCGCAGGACAAGGTTTCCATTCCTGGGCCGAAACGGGTCATCGACCAGTTTCGAGCTTTCTGCACCGAACAGAATGTCACGCTTTGGGAAGGGTTGGACCTGCTTTTGCAAAGCAGGGGCCGCTAGGGACGTCCACGCCGCTCAAACCACTTTTTGCAGAAGCCCAAGAATGCTTTGTCAGGATTCTTCGGCGCATCAAGTCCGCCGTCAGCCATCCAGCTGCGCCATTCGCTTTCAAGGACATATACGTCCCAACCAGGGGCCGCCGAGCGCGCTTCGGTCAAGGCGTCCGGGCTAAGGCGCACGGACGCGAAGCTGGGAACGCCCGCGGATTGCTGGTCTTCCAGCATTGTCCCGCGGTTGGTGAAGGTGACCATGTCTTCGTCCATCCGGACGCCATAGTCGGGGATGTGGGCATGATCGTTGTCATGATCCACGATGTTCTGAATCAAGCGCCGAAACTCTCGCAGGGTCGATGAAGATCCGCATTTCCTTTGCAGAACGGGCAGGGTGATCCGCCATTCCTTCTTCTGCCCGCAGTGTTTGCGGGCCAGTTCATACAGGCGGCGCTCTATCGGCTTCCGCAGGCGGAAATAATCCCGATGGAAGGTAAGGACTTCCTTTGCCCGGATAGCGTTGAAGACCCAATCCGAAAGCTGGATTTCGATCTCTTGCATCCTTCCATCGCGTGTCTGCCGGACGATCCTTGCTCGGTCGATGATGCTGAAAATGTCGAGCTGTTCCGTCTCGCCGGTTACGATGTTTGTTTCAATCTGCGTGCCTTGCAGCCGGATCAGCGCACTTCGCAAAGCATCATAGCCACGACCATCGGTTACGCGGTTCGTCGCCTTCAGGAAGTCATAAGCCTTCATTCTCAGCGTCTTGGAGGGCGTTTGACCGTCATTGATCGCAGCGATTAGCTGGCTGATGCAGTAGATCAGGACATCGCGGTCATGGATGGTCGCCAACCCTTCGGCAGAGGGTTTCACCTCCACGAAATTCTTGCCGGTCTCGTCTTCGTATCGGCGGATACGATGGTCAGGCTTGGTCGAAAGCGAGAAGATCGGGTGCGCCATCGAGGCCATATCGCCCTTAGGCGCGGCATCAAAAATATCGCATACGAACAGGTCTGCCTGTTCGAACCGATCAGGCAGCAGCGGAGATTTGGCTTCGTTCGTGATTTCACCCACCATGCACCTACTTTCGTGATTTCACACACACCGTCAAGGCCATTCGTGATTTCACACACGGCACAGGCAGCTTTCGTGACTTTACACACGTTTTTTCGTGACTCTGCACACGTTCTTTCGTGACTCTGCACACAGGGCAGTCGGAATATATGCATTATATCAATGCTTTACATGGCGTTATCCACAACGTAACACAGATTCTAACACCATATAACACTCACCCAATCAGCTTGAGCTTCACCCAGCATAGAACACGCAGGCCTCTTTGCCGGTCTCAGGCCCCCGCAGCCACTCACCGCCAAGAGCAGCGCAGCCTGTCCCGTTGCCTGCCAGGAAACGGGGCAGGGCGATAGTCAGGCCAAGCGCCAGGGCCAGCCCGAAGAGGGCTATGAAGGGAATGCGCCTTTTCCAGCGTCCCGCTTCTTCGAGATCGTCCCGAAGGTGCTGAAGAACGGCCTCCTCCTGCCGGACCAGATCATTCAAGCTGCGGTGGGTTTCCTGCCGATCGGTGGCGAAGCCGGATTGCAGGCCTTCCAGTCGGTCGAGGGTTGTGTCCAGCGCCTTGTCGAGTTCCTGGCCGATGTGGCGACCATAGCGCTGCGGATCGGAATGGGCCTTGGCCGCCTGTGCTGCGTCCCGGCTTTCGGCGGAAACCTTCTGTACTTCCGCGAGAATCTGGTCGTGCCGGTCCAGTTTCCCGGCCATGTTGGCGACGACCGTGCCCAGGAGATCGAGGGTTTCCCGAAGTGCAGCGTCGGAGAGGGCAGAGCGGGTGGAACCGGGGTCGGACATTATGATTTCCGTGATCAGGGATAAGCGACAGGGGTTCAGAGATCTGTGTTGCGCGATCAGCGTTCAGATTTGGGACTTATGACTTGTGCATCCGGTGATCGGTGCAGCCCGTCGAACTCCCTGTCTGCGAAGTAGCGCAGCTTGCGGGCGATGATCACCGGCTTGCCCTGGACGCGCAGCAGCTCGACATGGGGCGGAATCTGCATGATCTCATCCGGGGTCATCAGATCGCGCGCCGTGACGTTGTAGGAGGTAGAGGGCGCATCGCCGGGTTTGTGGCTTTCGGTCTGAAAGCCGGTGGTTTCCCGCCCGATCATCTGGCTCAGCCATTTGGCCGTCTCGAAGTCGTTCACGCCGAAGGTTTGCAGCACGCCCGCGTTGGCGACGAAGGTATTGGCCCGCGCGCCGTAGAGGTCTTTCAGCTGGCTCATGTCCTGCAGGATCGGCCAGAGTTGCAGCCCATAGCCAGCCATCAACCCCATGGCGCGTTCCACGGCTTCCAGACGGCCCAAGGCTGCAAACTCATCGAGGAGGAACAGGGCGGGCTGTTTCAGGCGCGCAGCACCTGCCTGAGCGGCTTCCGCGTCGTTCCCGTGCGTTGTGCGATGTTCCGCATCGCGGGCAATGTCCTGAAGCGCCTGTGCCACCAGAAGGCGCAGCCAACGGCTGTAGGCATCGAGGCGGTTCGGCGGCAGGACGAGGAAGATCGAGGTCAGATCATGCCGCAGGGCTGAGAACTGGAAGTCCGAGCGCGCCGTGGCGGCCACGATCCGGGGACTGTCGAGGAAATGGGTGTGGCGCTGCGCCGAGGACATCACCGAGGCCGCTTCGCGGTCAGATTTGCCAAGGAAGCGGTTTGCGGCGCGGGCGATCAATCCCCCGGCGGCGGTGCTGTCCTGCATCAGCTCCAGGAGGGCGCGGAACTTCTCGGGTGGCAGGGTCAGATATTCCCGAACCGTGGCGAGGGTTTTGCGATCCGCGTCCTCATGGGCCACGGCGAACATGATCAGCCCGGCCAGCAGCGCCTTGGCCTCTTCGTTCCAGTGGGCTTCCGACTGTTGGCCGGGCGGGTCCATCACGAGGGCTTCGGCAAGAGAGGCGGCATCTTCGCCCAGGTCGGGGCTTTCCGCATCGAGCCGCCCGAGCGGGTTATAGGCCGAGGCGGGCCTGCCGGTGACGCCGAAGGGGTCGAGGATGTGAACCGCGCCGAAGCGCTTGCGCGCCTCGCCTGCGATCTTCGCATTCTCACCTTTGGGGTCGATCACCAGCACCGAGCGTTCGGCCAGCAGGAGGTTCGGGATCACCGTGCCGACGCCTTTGCCTGCCCTCGTGGGGGCGAGGGTCAGGAGGTGCGCCGGGCCGTCGTAGCGCAAGAGCTTGCCGGTATCGAGGTCGCGCCCGATCAGGAGGCCGTCACCGCCTTCGAAGGCTGCGCGTTCTTTCCGGGTGGCAAAGCGCGCCGAGCCGTGGCTGTCGCCCGCCTTGCGGCCCCATAGCTTGATGCCCGTCCGGTTTGACCAGTCGCTGGCTCCGACGATCCAGCCGGTAATGGTCATCGGCCAGAACACGAACCAGTGCCAGAGGGCTTCGCCCATCGGCACGTCAGACAGAATGATGATCACGATCAGCCAAGCGAACCATGCAAAGGCCGTGGCGATCACCATCCAGACGAAAAACCATCCGGCGAGGATCGGGGTGACGACGACAAAGAGGGACAACCGCGACAACAGCCCCAAGGCGGAAAATACATACTGCAAGGAAATCAGGTCCAGCTAAGAGGGCAGGGGGCGAGCTGCGCTCCCCCTCTGAAGGAAAAGGGCGGCGATCAGGTCGAGGGCGTCGGAACGGGTGGGGCCGTCGCGGCAGACGCGGCGGCGGGCTGCTTCGCATCCCAGCCTTCGAAAGCCTTGCGATCCTGTTCGCGGGGGAGATTGCGCACCAGACGCTCAATCATGGCGGCGGCGTTGGAATCCCGTTCGGCCAGATCGACCAGCGCGCCGCCGAGGATGATCTTGCGCCGTGTGTCCAGCTTGCGCGCCTTTGTCGCTTCCCGGTTCTTCAGGGCAAGGAGCCGGGCCTTGGCCTGGGCATAGCGCTTCTCTGCCCGCTCTAATTCTGTCTCTGTCAATTCGTACCTTCACACACGCCGGAAATTCCAAACATCTTAGGGTTGCATGGAGCATTGACGGGGCAAGGTCAAGCGGTTACCCGTAGAGCCGAAAGGATCAAGGGCGCACTTATGCAAACTCTCCACCACCTGCGGCGCTTCCGAGATTTGCGTGCGGTCTCTTCGGGGGCTTGGCCCCCCGCCGACGGCGTCCCCGTCCGATGCGCCGCATCGGAATGGAAGGGCGCACTGCCCCTTCCAAACCATCCCAAGCCAACCTTCGCCGTTGGATCGCGTCCCGCTGTCCCTGTCGCCCTCGTTGGAACTGGCCCCGAGAGCGGGGCGGTTCCGCGAGGGCGCCAGCGTCAGCGGGCGATCCGGTTCCGCCTGCCCCGAGAGCGGGGCTGTCTGCCGGATCGGGTTTGCCGCGCTGCGCTTGTCCGGCAAAACATGGCCCATCCTGGTGATGGTCCCGCGTATGCCCGGCAGCATGATCGCCCACCTGTCGGCCTGGCTACATGTCTGCCTGTTTGCGCGGTAGCCTGCTTGCCCGGATGGTTAGCCGCCGGGTTGCCCGTTTGCATGTCTGCCAATTTGCATGCCTGGCAGTCTGCCTGCCGTTGCCCGTCGCCGGATCGGTAGGGCGCGGCCATGGCCAGCTACCACCTTTCCGTCAAGACGATCAAACGCAGCGCCGGACGATCCGCCACGGCGGCGGCGGCTTATCGGTCGGCGTCCGTCATCGAGTGCGACCGCGAAGGGCGCATGCATGACTACACCGCCAAGCGCGGGGTCGAGGCCTGCTTCATTCTCGCTCCCGCCGATGCGCCAGATTGGGCGCAGGACCGCGCCGCGTTGTGGAACGCGGCAGAGGCGCGCGAGACCCGGTCCAACTCGGTGATCGCCCGCGAATGGGAGCTGGCCTTGCCGTCCGAGATATCGGACGCGGCGCGGATCGAGATCGCGCGGGCTTTTGCGCAGCAGCTGGTCGAGCGCTACGGGGTGGCGGCAGATGTGGCGATCCATGCACCGCACCGCGAGGGCGATCAGCGCAATCATCACGCCCACATTCTGACCACCACCCGCATCCTGTCCGCCGAGGGGCTGACCGACAAGACCCGCATTCTTGACGCTGCCAGCACCGGCGGGCCGGAGATCGAGGCCATGCGCGGCTACTGGGCCGAGCTGCAAAACCATGCCCTTGAAATGGCAGGGCAGGTTGAGCGCGTCGATCATCGGTCATTGGAGGCACAACGCGAAGAGGCGTTGTCCCTTGGGGACACGTTGAAGGCCGAGGAGCTGGACCGCGAGCCGGAGGTGAAGCTTGGCCCTGCGGCCAATGCCATCGAGCGCCGGGAGCAGCTGGCCGCCGAGGCCGAGGGCCGCGAGTATGAACCGCTGACCCAGCGGGGCGCGCGGGTGCATGCGGTGCGCCAGGCCAAGGCCATGTTTGCCGAAATGCGGGAGCGGCTGGAGCTGGCGCGTGACGCCTGGGCCGAGGCCCGGGAAGAGGGGCAGGGCCATGTCAGCGCCGGGCTTGCGGCCTTGCGCGCCGCCGCCGGGCGGCAGGCGAAGGAGCTGAACCCCGACGAGATCAAGGAACGCCTGGCACGGATTGCCGGGCGTGATTTGGGCGAGGAACATGATCACAAGCCGGGGCAGGGCGGGCGGGATACACGCAGCAGGCTTGCCGATGTGCTGGGCAAAGCAAGGGCCGAAGACCAGGAGCGGGAAAAGGCCCGCCAGAAAGAGCGCGAGCAGGAGCTGAACGAAGAGCGCAGGCGGCAGCGCGAACTCGACAGGGATCTCGGGTGGGAGCTGTAGGCGGTCATTCTTGAGGTTGTGCGGGGGCCAGTAGCGTTCCAGATGTACTGTCACCGCCGCGAGGATCTCCTGTTGGATTTTGATACCGCCTACGGTCAGTTCGCTGGTCGTTTGGAACACGTTATCGCCAAGCCTCACGAGTGAGAGATTGGCCTGCCGTCGGTTCTGTGGATGTTCATGTCAGATTCGCCTTGCCTGCACCCTCAACCAGTCCCGAACAGCGGTGACATGCGGTACGTTGCGAACTTTCCGAGGTGCTACGACATAGAAATCAGCACCCGTCCGCAGCTCCAGATCGAAACAGGCCACAAGCTTGCCCGCCGCCAGGTCTTGAGACACATAAAATTGTGGCGTCAGGGCAATGCCTTGACCGGCCATGGCCGCTTCGATGGCAAGCGAGGTCTGGTTGAACCGGATGTTCTTGGCTGGCGCGGGCGCGCCGTCCGGAAAGATCAGGTCAAGCGCCTGCGGCCACAGGTCATGGGCATCATGCAGCAGCGCCAGCCCCAGCAGATCACACGGCGCGCTGGCTGGACCCAGTCGCTGCAAGGCTGCCGGGCTGGCAACGGCGATGACCACCTGATCGAACAGGTGTTCCGCCACCAGCCCCGGCCCGAACGGTGGACGGCCAAGCCGCACGGCAAGATCAACGGCATCGGTCTGGAAATTTGAAATCCGGTCACTGGCCACGATACGCAGGTCGATATCGGGATGGGCATCGGTAAAATCCGGCAAGCGCGGGATCAGCCATTTTGCGGCAAAGGTCGGCGCGACGCTGATGGTCAGATGCGCGGGTTCGGGTCTCAGGACACGGGTCGCCTCGGCGATCAGGTCAAAGGCCTTGCGGATGTTGGTGACATAGCCGCGCCCGGCTTCGGTCAGAAACAGGCTGCGCGACTGGCGGTGAAAGAGTTGCAGGCCAAGCTGCGCCTCGAGGTTCCTGACCTGCTGGGCGACAGCGCCTTGCGTCACGCCCAGCTCTTCAGCCGCGAGACGGAAGTTGAGGTGCCGCGCCGCCACTTCAAAGGCGCGCAGTCCGTTCAGCGAGGGCAGGCGGGCAAGATCTTTCATCGTGCAATTTTTCTACTGGATGATGACAGGTATCATGGTTCGTCGCCGCCGCGTCAATTCGGTAAAGGTTATGCAATGGCTCGCGTCGGGCGGGCCCAAGCGGATGGAGAGCGGCAGTGCCTGTAGAAAAAGTGGCGATCATCACGGCGGGCGGCAGCGGCATGGGCGCGGCCTCGGCCCGCAGGCTGGCGGCGGATGGCTTTAAGGTGGCGATCCTGTCTTCGTCGGGCAAAGGCGAGGCGCTGGCGGCAGAGCTGGGAGGCATCGGCGTGACCGGGTCAAACCTTCTGGCCGCCGATGTGGAACGGCTGGTCGATAGCACCGTGGCGAAATGGGGCCGGGTGGATGTGCTGGTGAACAGCGCAGGTCACGGCCCGCGCAAGCCGATCCTTGATCTGACCGACGCCGATTGGCAGATGGCGATGGAGGTCTACTTCCTTGCCGCCGTGCGCCCGATCCGTCTGGTGACGCCGCATATGCAGGCTCAAAAGGGCGGGTCGATCATCAATATCTCGACCGCCTGGGCCTTTGAACCTTCGGCGATGTTCCCGACTTCGGCGGTGGCGCGGGCGGGGCTGGCGTCCTTTGCCAAGATCTATGCCGACACTTATGCCCCCGAAGGCATCCGCATCAACAACGTCCTGCCCGGCTGGATCGACAGCCTTCCCGCCACGGAAGAGCGCCGCCAAGCGGTGCCGATGGGGCGCTATGGCCGGTCCGAGGAAATTGCGGCGACGGTGGCGTTTCTGGCCTCGGAAGGTGCGGGCTACATCACCGGCCAGAACCTGCGGGTGGATGGCGGCATGATGCGGGGGGTATAAGATGCGCTGGAAACGCAGCCTGAACGTCGTCGACTGCCACTGCGAAGGCGAGGTCGGGCGGGTCATCACCGGCGGTCTGGCGCAGGTGCCGGGCCAGACCATGTTCGACAAAAAGATTTATTTTCAAGATCATATGGATGACATCCGCAAGATCGTGCTGTTCGAGCCGCGCGGTGCGGTCTGGCACAATGCCAATGTCATCCTGCCGTCGAACCATCCCGAAGCCGACATGGGCTTTCTGATCATCGAAACGACGGAATATCCGGCGATGTCAGGGTCGAACGCGATCTGCGTGGCGACGGTGCTGCTGGAAACCGGCATCCTTCCGATGGCAGAGCCAGTGACGGACCTGACCCTTGAGGCCCCCGCCGGCCTGATCCGCCTGCGCTGCGCGTGCCAGGATGGCAAGGTGACGGGCGTGCGGCTGGTCAACCAGCCCGCCTTTGTCTATCGCCGCGATGCGCTGGTCGAAGTGCCCGGCGTGGGCACGGTCCGGGTGGATGTGGCCTTTGGTGGCATGACCTTTGCGCTGGTCGAAGCTGCGGATTTCGGCTTTGCGATTGCGCCGGACGAGGCCCGCGCGCTGTGCGATCTGGGCGAGAAGATCACCCGCGCGGCGGCCGAACAGCTGCCGGTGTCCTATCCCGGCAACCCGCAAATGGCAGGCATCAGCGCCACCGTTTTCACCGGACCCTTGACGCGCGAGGAAGGCATCCTGACCGCGCGCAACACCGCCGTCATCTCTCCCGGCCGCTGCGACCGCTCGCCCTGCGGGGCGGGCAGTTCGGCGCGGATGGCGCTTTTGTATGCCCGGGGCGAGCTGGGGTTGGGCGAAACATTCATCCACCGGTCGATCACCGGCAGCCGCTTTACCTGCGCCATCGACGGGCTGGCCACAGTTGGCCCCTATGATGCCATTGTGCCCGCCCTTGCCGGGCAAGCCTGGATCGCGGGTCTTACCCAATTGGGCCTGGATCCGACCGACCCCTATCAGCATGGCTTCACTCTCAGCGACACCTGGTTTGGAAATCCTATATGAAAACCCTTATCATTTTTGACCACCCCCGCCGTGACAGCTTTTGCGGCGCGGTGCTGGACCATTTCGCCGCAGGTTTGCGCGAGGCGGGCCACCAGCCCGAAATCGCCGACCTTCGCGCCGAAGGTTTTGATCCCCGCCTTGCCCCCGAGGATGAACCGGATTGGGGCAATTCGCGCAAGGTCTACAGCCCTGCCGTTCTGGTCGAACAGGAGCGCATCGCCCGAAATGAGGCGCTGGTGTTCCTCTTTCCGGTCTGGTGGTGGTCGGTTCCCGCCACGACAAAAGGCTGGATCGACCGGGTCTGGAACAACGGCTGGGCTTACGGCGACCGCAAGCTGGCGCAACACAAGGCGCTGTTTCTGGGTGTGGCCGCCAGCGATGCCGACCAATACGCCAAACGCGGCTATGATGTGGCGATGCAGACCCAATTGGTCACCGGCATCGCCAAATATTGCGGCATCGAAGAGTCCAGGCTGAACTTCCTGCATGGCGCGCTTGGGTCGGAAGCGGATCGCCTTGCGCTTCTGAATCGTGCACAAGACCTGGGACGTTCATTCTGAGGAGAGAGCCGTGGCAGGCTATTGGATCGTGAAAGCTGGCCCGGTCAGGGATGCCGAGGCGCAGAAGGCCTATATCGCGCTATATACTCTTGTCGCGCAGCGCTTCGGGGCCGAGATCATCGCGGGCCAGGGCCGCATCGAAACCGTAGAAGGCCCCGCGTTTCCGCGTCAGTTCATCATCCGCTTCGACAGCTTCGAGACAGCGCAGGCGGCCTACCGCGACCCTGATTATCAGGCCTCCCTTCCCTTTGCCGCACGAATGTCCGACCGGGAACTTTCCATCGTCGAGGGCCCCTGAAGCTGTTCTTGCCAGATTGCTCTCCGGAGATGTTGAGATGCCGTTCGATCATTTGAAGCTCAATCGCGGCTTCAACCGCCTTCTGACGAAAATTAGATTCAGATGGTTAAAACGGCGCAAAGCTGTCTGGATTAACATGTGGTAGATCGCGTTCTTCGCCCAAAACGGCCGTTTCTGTCCCGGCCCCCTGCCCTGCCCCGCATCAAGGACTTAGGCTGGACAAAAACCCATGACAAAACCTTTGTGGTTTTGGGAGGTTTTTGGCACCATGCGGCATGATCATCGGATATGCCCGCGTCAGCACAGACGACCAGAACCTGGACGGCCAGCTCGACGCCTTGAAGGCGGCGGGCGCAGAGAAGGTTTTTGCTGACAAGATCACCGGCACTGCGCGCAGCAGGCCCGAGCTGGACCGCTTGCTCGATCAGCTGCGCCAGGGCGACGTGATCACCGTCACCAAGTATGACCGCCTCGCCCGGTCCTTGCGCAACCTTCTCGACATCGTGGACGCGATCCAGGCGCAGGGCGCGGGCTTCCGGTCGCTGGCCGAGGACATCGACACCACCACGCCCGCCGGGCGGCTGGTGTTCCACGTCTTCGCATCCATTGCCCAGTTTGAACGGGAGCGAATTTCGGAAAGGACCAGGGAGGGGCTGGAAGCGGCCCGCAAGCGTGGCCGCGTCGGAGGCAGGCCCCCTGCCCTATCCGCAGCACAGAAGGCCGAGGTGCGGCGGATGCGGGACGAGGAGCTGCGCCCCCTGCCCGAGATCGCGCAGCTCTTCAAGGTCAGCACAAAGACGGTGCGGCGTGTCTAGGCCTAACGAGCGCTCTGCCGCCTCCACGACAAAACTGCCTTCCCAATATCTGATTTCGGCACATCACCTGCCCAACGATCCCAGAACTCAATAGTAGCACTGTTTGGCTTGTACTTTGGCTCGCCGACACGCACCCGTGTCGGCAGCAAGCTAGCATCACCGACAACCAGTGCCTCGCCAACGTCCAGGACAGGCAGAAGGTCCCCGAAACCTCCAAGGCTATCGGGAAGCAGCCGTCGAATGACCGATTGATCGTCGCCGTTTGTTAAGCGCATGGCGATGACATTGTTGCACTGGCTCAGCACGGTACGGTTGACCTCTGAGGGCCGCTGACTGATGACGACGAGCCCCATACCGTACTTTCGACCCTCCTTGGCGATCCGCTCGAAAATGCCAACCGAAATGTCATCTACCCCATCCCGCCCTGCACGCTCAGGAATGTAGAGATGCGCCTCGTCGCAGAAGAGAGCTACCGGGTGGCGCGCTTCCACCGGCGTCCACTGAGTAATGTTGAAAATAAGTCTTGCTATCAGACTGACCATCAGAGGCAGGATGTCTGACGGCACTTCAGAGAAGTCGATGATCTTTATGCCACCGCTCTTGTCCGGCTGGATACCGCGACTCCCAGTCAGCTTGTGAGCAAGCTTGGGAAGCCACTCCATCGTCATACATTCGGCATGAGGCTGGAAAAGGAATCCGAGTCGACGATCCGATTGCTTAGCTTCAAAACGAGCGATCAGACGACTAAGCTTTCCGTTGAAGTCGCCTGCTTTTGTGCCGTCCTTTCCGGCACCAGGAACACGCTCCGAATCTAGGGCTTGCAGTCGATCAAGAACGGCCTTGATAGGAAACGGAACCGGGCTATCAACAGTGAAGTTTGCCAGAACGTCTGCGTGCGCACCGTCTTCGAGATACTTACGTTTGGCGTCGGTAATGCTGTTCGCCATGATCATAGCTTGGTTTGGCGCGTTCTGGTCAGATCTATCGACAAACAGAGAAACCATGGCTTCATATCCAAGAAGCCAATACGGCAGATAGAGCACGCCTTTATCCAAGCCCACATCACTTTCCAGGTCGCCTGGGCCAGCCACCCGCAGGTGGCGGAACTCGGCGCCATCGAGAGTTTTGTACTCCCCGTGAATGTCAAACAGGATGGCATTGGCTTGCCCCAGAGCAGCCACCTGATCCAGCATCCGAGCCGTTGTATATGACTTTCCTGAGCCAGTGCTGCCTACGACAATCGCGTGCCGCTGGAAGAGCTTGTTGCCATTGAGAAACGCGGTTGCGTTCTCATCAAGGGTGTATTTCCCCAGCTCAAGCTGCGGGCCATCACCTGTAACGTTCGAGATGACCTGCATGAAGTCGGTGAGACGCTTTCCTTCAAGAGCAAAGCAGTTTGCGTCAATCTCGGGTACAGTTTCAAGGGTGCGCCTGAAGACGTTTTCGGCCAGTCCGAGCTTGGCGATCAGCGTCCCTATCAGTGAAATGCGAACAAGGTTGTTTTCAGGAAGCTCGACGGTTTCTTCTGCTTCTGTGGCCTCCTTATCGGGAAGTACGTCCAATGCCTTCCGGGTAATCCGCGAAACAACGCCAACAAGATGCTGCCCGGCTTTGCTACTCTGGATTGCCACGAGCCTGTTGACCTGAACGCGCTTCAATCGTTCAAGTTCGTCGACGCGAACGACCACAATAGCGGTGTCTACGGCGATAATCTTACCAAGCGCCTCAACATCTTCGTAATCAAAAATTGGCATGCTCTACCTCACAGAACCATCTTGTTGAAACTTTCTAGGGACCAAATGTCGGCATTCGGAACGGTTATTCCTGCTGGAAATTCCGGAAAAAATGCCCTTGTTCCCTCTCCATCCTTTTCTAACGCCAAGTACGCTTGCCCTGCGCTCTTGGCTAGAAAGCTCTTGGCTTCATCTGTTAATGTGCGCGCCAGTATGACGATCGGAACATTGCGCTGCCTACACCTCTCGACAATTTTTGGCTGGATATGGCGATCACGAAAACCATATCCAACGCATAAGAAGGACGCTGCCGCGCCTAGTACGGCGTCAGCTCCTTGGATTGCCGAACGGAAAGGCTCATCATGAGTTCGCTCATACTTGCTGACGCCGGGGGTGACGATCAGGGGCTCAAACGTCTCTGGAAGGTCCACTGATATCGGAAGGGAAATCACTTGTCCGTCCTTCCCAGCAAACCAGTCGAGTGAGCCATGAACCTTCCAAATTCTGACCGTTCTGGCCGGATGCGCCCCTCGGCGGATTGACACGGCATCGGCGCCCTCCCGGCTTCGGATTAGGCCGGGAACAAAGCCGGTCGCATGTATATATCCTGCAATATCAGAGGCATACTCTGCAACACGATCATAGTTCGGCGTGACGATGTTGACAACCATATGCGTACTTTTGAACATCCCATGGATCAGATCAGAAAGGTGAAACCTCTCTTGGCCCTGTACGGCCCGAGACATCACAGCAAGATCATCCATCGCTATGGCTTTCCATGTCAGGCCAACAATTTTCTGCACTAGGGAGAGCGGGGCGGCTGTTTTCAGTAGCGTCTCCTCAAGGCCGTCGCCATTGGCAAGGGCAGTCCTAATGAGAACCCAAGCATCCGTCTCTTCGCCTTCAGCAGGCACCACATGATCCAGAAGGTACTGGGCTAGCTCTCCCATACCGCGAATTTTATGCACAACGGAGGCACCACTTCCAAGGATAACGGCGGGGTGCTGTTGAAAACAGCCCTGAGCAGCGGTGGCGATCTTTTCTAATATTTTATGGTCGTCACTCATAACGGGAGACTTTCTTAGCAAATAAATTCTTGACTGTGAATCATGCAATAAGCACGGTCCCAGAATATCGATACAGTGCATTTAGCCCATCGTGCCGGACGCGAAACTGGCTTCTTCGCTTGATGACAGGCCTTGATGTCCCGGCATCCTCGATCTTTATGCCGGGGTCATAGTAGACGCTTCCGGCTGAAACTGCTCCCAGAAACAGAAGAACGTCTGTGCCTTCGCAGAGCTGCACAACGGCTCCGTAGCTATACTCCGGGGGCGGAAATCGCATGAGAGAAGGCACATACACGGCCTTGGCATGCTTGCGGTTCCAGTGCGCGATGATGCCCCGGAATCCCCAAGATGCTGCTACGTTGTCGTCCCGGTCGAGCATGACGATCCCGCCATCGAGATCAGTGATCTTGCCCGTGGCCGCGTCGAAGCCGATGAGACGTAGCTTGAGGCCTGTTTCCGGGTGGAAGTCCCGATCAGCAGAATAGACGCCACCAAAGTTGATACGGTCAGCCTTGCCCGATTTGTCCGCGTAGCCATATCGTTTCAGAAAAGCAGAAACACCTGCGTCCCGGTATAGCCCGCCGGTCGGTTCCGGCGTCATCAGGGTGACAGGGCTCTTCGCGCGATAGCTGGTGAAGTCGCTCACCCCGTATTGCTTGACCTCCCAGCCCATGAAGTCGGGATCAGCGTAGCCGTTCGGGGAAATGCCCAGCTCAGCCTCCAGCGTGTAGCCGCCGCCGTTGCGGGCGCTATAGGGTTCCGGCACCCCTGCCCTGCCCATTTTTTGCGATGCGATCCAACCTTTGGCATGGATGCGCTGGAGCGCGGCCAGCAGCGCTTTTTTCGGATCGGTTCCGCCTTGGCGCAGCTTTTCCAGATCGAGGAAGACACCGGTCGCGTCGAGGCCGGGCGCCGCAGCATCAAAGGCGCGGGCAACAGGGTCGTCACTGGCAACGACATGACCCAGAACGCTGCCATCCGGACAGATGCCGAAAAACAGCACCCGGCCTTCATCCCGTGACTTCATCAAGACGTTCGGTGCGCGCTCTGCCCCGCGCAGGAAACCGGACATCCGCACTTCAGGGTATTTCGGATAGAGGATCAGCTGCGCATCCGGCGCAGGCATGACGCCTTCATCATTCAGCCAGAAAAAGCGCACCATAGCCTTGGCTCTGTCGCGCACGCTGCCAGCACGGCTGCTGTCGTCACTCTCGACCGGACCATGTGGAATAATGTTCAGCGCCCCGAAGCCACCACCCAGATAAACTTGGTTCTTTGAATTGTCATTCGGGGCGAGCCGCTTGGCATAGAACCGGGCAGCCCCATGGGAAGCCATCCGGTCAAGCAGGCGGGTGAGCGACGTTGTCAATCCATTGGCCTTTAATGCAGAATTCTTCTGCATCAGAGGACATCCAGTAGGCCAGCGAGTCAATGACCTGCCCGAGCGGTAGTCGCCCCCTGCCCTTCAGCGCGCATTCCCAGACCATGGCGCATCGCCAGCCAGCGGCTCTTGCCGCTGCCCATGTGGCAACGTCCCTCTCCCGATTCCGTCCGATCTTGGCCCGCCAGAACTCTTCGCGGCTTTTCGGCCAGTGGAACATCGGGCAGTCGTGGCCGTGCCAGAAGCAGCCATGCACCCAGAGCAGTGCGCGGTATTTTGGGAAGATCAGATCGGGCCTGCCGGGAAGGTCGCGGCCCTGAAGCCGGAAACGGAAGCCGTGCGCGTGTAGCCCCTTGCGGATGATCAGCTCAGGCTTCGTATCCCGGCCCCGGATTGCCGCCATGTTGCGGCTCCGGGTGGCGGGGTTATGGACATCAGCCAACTTTGCGCAGGCCCTGCCCTTCCATCAGCGCCAGAATGTGTGGCCGCATCAGGCGGGCGACCTCGGCAAAGACCGGCACAGCAACCGAGTTGCCGAACTGCTTATAGGCTTGGGTGTCCGAAACCGGGATGCGGAAGCTGTCATCGTAGCCCATCAGACGAGCGCACTCACGCGGCGTCAGGCGGCGCGG
>NZ_JAAIVJ010000026.1 GCF_011008935.1 Tabrizicola oligotrophica
CGACTACATCGAGTTCTTCTACAACCCGCAGCGCAAACACGTTAGGAACGGCATGCTGTCACCGATCGCCTTCGAACAGCAGCAAAAACTGAAACTGCGAGGCGTCTAGGAAACTAGGGGCGATTCATTGGAAAGAAGCGTTCCAGACGAGCCATCTGCGCGTCCGTCAGCCAAAACAGGTTGCTCATCAGTCAGTCTCCTTGCGGAGCCTGAATCACGCCGTAAAAGCAAGATCAATGGGTCCTGACCCTAGCGCAGCATGGATTTCGGCGTTGCCGGGGAAAAACAAAGCGAAAAAAGATTTCTCCGCAAACAATCCTGATCTTGGCGTCTTGTAGCTGCCTTCCAACGCATTGGGAAATTCGACAGGGCAGGCATTTTGACTGCGTTAAACATTGCCCCATTGGACATGCAGCCCGTTCAGCTTTGCGGATACCTTGATCGCGTTCGGTGCTGCGAATGCCGATGTCGGCATGCTGCATGATACAGGTCTGGCGCGCTTCCACTCAGCGTCCGAGCCGAAGCCGGTGGCAGAAATGAAGGGCTGGTCCCAAGGGTCCAGTCGCCCGCCCGCTGCGCCGGACGCATTCGCGCCAATGGACCGGCCTCAGCCCGAGTCCTCCTCCCGACCCGATCACCCGGCCCCTGCTTGCGACATGGCCTGCCGCCAGGCATCCACCTCCTCGGCGCTGGCGCGGCCACCGCGTGGGCCGTGGCGCGTGACCGCGCGCGACGCGGCGGCGGTGGCAAAGGTCAAGGCGGAGCCGAAGTCGCGCCCCCGGCCAAGGCCCCAGACGAGTGCTGCGCCAAAGGTGTCGCCCGCGCCGGTGACATCCACCACGTCAACCTTATGTCCGGGCGCGCGCAAGATCCGGTCGCCGTCCAGCGCCGCAGCGCCATCAGCGGCGGCGGTGCGGACCAGCCGGGCGATGCCGTTGGCGAGCTGCCAATCAGCGGCGGCCTCCAGATCGTCATGACCAAAGGTGGCGCGGAAGCCGACCTGATTGAAGATCACCACTTCGGCGCCCTGCAGATAGGGCAGGTCGGCCTCGGCCGCGCCGCCCACATCCAGATCGAACACCGCGCGACGGCCATGCTGGCGCAGATCGGCGAGGAGTGCGGCCTGCCGCAGCACGCTGTCGGCCGCGTGCAGGCGGCGAGCGCGATAGAGCGTGGTGTAGAGCAGCCCCGGCTGCCGCAGGGCCGCCATCGTCTCGGGCGGCAGGACCATGGGTTGCCGCCCCATTTCGACCGTCAGAACGACATGCTCGCCTTCGACAAGGAAGATCAGATTGCGCGACTCAGGGATGCCGGGCTGGCGCAGCATGTGGCGGGTCGAGACGCCGTTTTCGGCCAGATCCGCGATCAGCCGTTCGGAAAGCGGGCTTTCGTTCAGAAGCGAGATGAATTCGGTCACGCCGCCCAGCCCGGCATGGACCACGGCGGCATTGGCGATCGAGCCGCCGCATTCGGTGGGCAGTTCCCGGATGAAATCCTTGTCGGCGATGCCGGGCCAACGGTCGGCGGTATAGTATTCGTCCACCGCCACGTCACCGATGAAGAAGACACTCATGCGCGCACCTCGACCGGGCCGCCTGCAACCGGAACCCAAGGATCGTTGCCAAGGCCGCAAAGGGCCATCCAGTAATAGGGCGCCGGTCCGTTCAAACCCCGGCAGGCGTCATGCCAGACCCCGCGTTTCATCACCGCCACCATGCCGGGCCGCAAGATGAAGGCGGCCAAGGTGGTGGCCGCAGGGGCCGGGGCATCGCTGGCGGCGGCCACGGCAAGTACGATCGGGGCGGTGGCGCAGAACAGGGCCTCTTCGGTCAGCGGGTGACGCTCCATCTGGCGGCAGGACCATGGCGCGGCCGGGCCTTGGGTCATGCCGAGATGTCCGCTGCCGTCGATCAACGGGCGCAGGGTGAAACTGTCGGCCCAGCCCTCACCCGCCATCACCTTGACGTCAGGTGAAGCGGCGCCGCTGAGATCGTAGACACGACCGAAAGGCGCGAAGCTTTCCGGCGTGATGGGGCGGGCGATCAGGGCTGTCATGCCGCTTCCGTCCGGGCCCGGCGCACGGCGGCCATGAAGCCCGCGACATGGGCGGCCACCATGCGGCCCTTGTCGACATGGCCTTCCTTGAACCAGCTGCCGACAATGGCACCATCGGCCAGCGCCAGTTTGATGCCGACATTGGCTTCGGTCATCCCCGCGCCGATCAACAGCGGCGTGCGCCCACCGGTCGCGGTGCGGAAACGGCGGATTTTGGCGGAATCGGTTTCCTGCCCGGTGGCGTCCGAGGTTACCACCAGCGCATCGCAGCGGGCGGCCCCCAGGCGCACGTCCTCATCCTCGGATCGGCCCGACAGCACAGGCTGATATTTGAAGCGCACACCGCCGAACAGAAGGGCGGAAACCCCGGCGCGTTCGGACGCCAGATCGCGCGCGAACGCGTTGTCAGGTTCGGGCGGCAGGTGGCCGCAGACCGAGTCGATCTGAAGAAAGGCCACCGGATAGCGGCGTGCCAGCGCAAAGGCGCGGGCATTGTCGCGCAACACATTCACCCCGACACGCGGGCCAAGGTTCAGCGCCAGCAACCGATCCAGCACGCGTTCCACATCATCGGCGTCGCCGAAGTAATTCTCGACCACCAGCCCGTCGATCCCCGCATCGGCCATGATCCGCGCTTCCTCCAGCGCCTGCGCCAGCCGGTCTTGCGGCCCCGCGCCGCCCAGATGCAGCATCCCCAGAATGGGTTTCGCTGCGGCAAAGCTATCGCCAAATGCGATCATCTCTCAGTTCTCCTCGGTCGGCGCAGCGGTGGATGCGCCATGGCCCCAGCTCGTTGCAAATTTCATTTCGACCCGCGGCGCGTAGGTGATCGAGGTGCGCTCGACCGGATCGCCTGCGGAATCGAGCACATCGCCCATGGCGCAGAGATAGCCGGGCGGGGCGGGGTTGTTGCCGAAGACCTTGAGCAGCATCGGCGTGGGCGGCACCACGGACAGATGCATCTCGGCCCGCGCCGGTTCGCGGCCATAAGTGGCGCGCAATACGGCATACAGCGACTGAGTGGCGAAGTCGTATTTCTCGATGCCCGGATAGCGAGCGAGCGACAACCAAGAGGTGTCGAGATTCATCCATTCCACCGGCTCGACGCCGCCCAGACCACGGGCGCGCACCAAGACCAGCATGCCATCCTCGATCCGATGCTCCAGCACCTGCGTCACTGGCCGCCGCCCGTTGGCACGGGCCAGATCGGTGAAGCTGCCAAAGTTCCAGATGCTGTGGCTGACCGGCCGATGCTGGACCCGCGTGCCCTTGCCGCGCGCCTGCGTCACCAGCCCTTCACGGACCAGCAGCGTCATGGCATTGCGCACGGTGGTGCGCGCAATGGCAAAACGGTCGCGCAGCTCGTTCTCGGAGGGGATGATCTCGCCCTCGGCCCAGGCCCCGCTAAGGATCGCGCCGCGCAGGGCGCGGTAAAGCTGGCGGTAAAGCTGCTCGCCGGAATAGGAGTCGAGCGCCAGTTTCGCCAACGGATCTGTCGCCGCCTGCCCATTCTTGTCGCCCGACTCCGTCATCCGTTCTCTCCGTGTGTTACTGCTTGGCGCCGTTGATCACGAAGACATCGACCGCGCCAACGTCAAGATGATACTGGCTGACGATCTGCATATAGGTGCCGTCGGCTTTCATGCCGTTCAGCGCCGCCATCACCGCATCGCGCAGCCCGGTGTTTTCCTTGGCGAAAGCGATGCCATAGGGGTTCGGATCCCCGGCCTCGCCGATCTGGTAATAGGCACCCGGTTCGTTGATCGCCAGATCCGCCAGCCCTTCGACCCCGATCACCGAAGCCTGCGCGCGGCCTTGCTTGATCTGCATGATATGTTCGGCCTGGGTCGGAATCTGGATGACGTTGTAAAGCTGGTCCGCCGGGCAATTGGCCTTGCCAACCTCCTCGGCCCAGGTCACCCAGCTGGTGCCAGTGGCGACGGCGATGGTCTGACCGCAAAGATCCTTCTCGGTCTTGATCGCGCCCTGATGATCGGCGGTCGAGTAGAACACGTTGCCGGTGTTGAAATAGTCGATGAAGTCCAGCTGGGCCTGACGTTCCACCTTGTCGGAAAACGCCGAGATGATCATGTCCGAACGCCCGGTAACGACCTGCGGGATCAGTTGCGGGAATTCGACATTCTGAAACTCGGGCGTCAGGCCCAGACGATCCGCGACGGCCCGGGCGATGTCGATATCGAAGCCTTTCAGTTCTTCGGAACCGGCGTCGTTGTATTCCATCGGCGGATAGGCCAGCGAGATCACGACATTCAGCTTGCCCGCCGCTTTGATCGCCTCGGGCAGCAGCGCCTGCGCGGCGGCGTCGGGTGCGGCGACAGCGGGCCAGGCCAATGTCAGCGCCAAGAGCGCGCCCAGCGCCGGGTTTTTAAGGTTGCGTGCAGTCATCTTCATTCTTCCAATCCTCCCTGATGGTTCCGTATGTTCTGCGTCAGGCCAGCACCCTGCCCAGAAACGTCCGCACCCTCGGGTCGGAGGGATTGGCCAGCACTTGGGCAGCGGGGCCAGCTTCGCGAATTTCTCCGTCGATCATCACCACAACCCGGTCAGCGACTTCGCGGGCAAAGCCGATTTCATGGGTGACGACGATCATCGTGGTTCCGGCGGCGGCGAGGCGCTTCATCACCTCCAGCACTTCGCCGACAAGTTCGGGGTCAAGCGCGCTGGTCGGCTCGTCGAACAGCATCACGCGCGGCTCCATCGCCAAGGCACGGGCTATCGCCACGCGCTGCTTCTGGCCGCCCGAAAGCTGCGATGGCCATGCCTCGGCCTTGGCGGCCATGCCGACCATATCCAGAAGCTCCATCCCGCGCTTGGTCGCGGCCTCGCGGGTCTGGCCGCGCACCAGCATCGGGCCTTCGATCACATTGCCAATCACGGTGCGATGGGCGAACAGGTTGAAATGCTGGAACACCATGCCCAACTGGCTTTGCTGCGCCCTGAGACGCCGCACTGGCAACTCGTGCAGCGCCTTGCCGCGCAGCTCATAGCCGATGATCTGGCCATCGACCCAGGCATAGCCGCTGTCCGGCATCTCAAGATGGTTGATGCAGCGCAAGAGCGTCGACTTGCCGCTGCCGGACGGCCCGAGGATGCACAGCACTTCGCCATAGCTGACCTCAAGGTCGATGCCCTTCAGAACTTCATGCCCGGAAAAGGCCTTCCTGACCCCCACGGTACGGACGGCGACGGTCATGCCCGGCCTCCTGCGCTGCGGCCGAAATGGCGTTCAAGGTAATACTGGCCGATCGACAACAGCGTGGTGCCTGCCAGATACCAGATGGCGCAGACGAACAGGAGTTCGATGACAGCGCCGTTGATGAAGTAGATCCGCTGTGCCGCGTTCAGCATTTCCGGCATGGCGATGGTAGCGGCCAGCGAGGTGAATTTCAGCATCCCGACGGCGCTGTTGCCCAGAACCGGCAGGATCAGCCGCATGGTTTGCGGCAGCATGATCCGCCGCATGGTCTGGCCCGGCGTCATGCCCAGCGTATGCGCCGCCTCGACCTGACCGCGATCGACCGACAGGATGCCGCCCCGTACCGCCTCGGTCAGATAAGAGCCTTCGTTCATCCCCAGCCCGAGCACGGCGGCAACGAGGGGGGTCATCACCTCGACCATCTTCACGTCAACCAGCCCCGGAATGTAGAGCCGGGGAAACACCAGCGCGATGTTGAACCAGATCAAGAGTTGCAGCAGGACCGGCGTGCCGCGAAAGATCCAGACATAAAGCCAGGCGGCAAAACGCAGCACCGGATTGGCCGACAGCCGCATCACCCCGAAGACGAAGCCGAGGAGGATGCCAAGCGCCAGCGCCGCGAAGGTCAGGAGCAGCGTCCAGCCGAAGCCCTTCACGATGACATCGGCGGCCAGAAACTCACCAACGATGGGCCAGCGGATCTGGCCTTTGGCGAAAGCCCGGACCAGCAGGGCCAGAACCGCGATCACCACGGCACCGGCAACCCAGCGCCAGGGATGGACCAACCGGCGAACGGCCAGACCGGGCGGCGGCAGGTCTTGGGGGGATAGTCCCTGCTTGGTTTCGGCGGCCATCAGATTCGGCTTCCTTGTAGGATTGTTCCTACAATCAAATATGCATGAACTACCCCAGCGTCAAGCACGTTCGTGCGGAGCGACGACCTCGGCCGAAGGTCGCAGAAGCCGCCCGCCGGGCATCCGCCGGAAAGCGCAAACGCGTCGACTAGCCGGTTGTGTCAACCGCAAAGTGCCGCGGAAAGACGTGGCTGAGGAGCATCAGCGCCCCCTTGCGCATCGCGCCCGGACGCACGGCGTCAGGATTGGCGTTGTCCCAATACCAGGCACCCTGGACCAGATAATTGAGGGTTTCCGCCAGCGCGTCGGCGTCGACATCCGGATAGCCGCAGGTGCGGGCGATCTCGTCGACCAGGGCACGCGCTTCGTTCTTGTACGTCAGGTCGTTGGGCAGGCTGATCATCCGGTCAACCTGCAGGGCCCGTCGGTCGCTGCCGAACACAACCCAGGCCGAGACCCATTTCGGGTGCTCGCGGCTGAAATGCTGCGCGCAGTCGATGGCCGCGCGTAGCCGCTCCTCCGGTGGTTTGTCCGGGGTGCGGACAGTTGCGGACCACAACAGTTCGAACTGGTCGCTCAGAAACTGCAGCACGGCGCGGAAGAGATTGTCCTTGCTGCCGAAGTGAAACACCACCAGCGCGTTCGACGAGCCGACCTTGGCTGCGACCCGCTGCATGGTTACGGCCGCCAGCCCCTCATCAGCGATCACGTCGATGGTCGCGTCGATGATGCGCTGGGCGCTGGCATCGCCACGCTGGCGCCGCCGGTCAGGCGCGGCGGCGCGGTCGCCCGGCGCAGGGGATAGCAGGTGGTCGCCCATGATTGTCAGCCTCTCCTCGGGCCGGATGTGCGCGTCACAGCGAGGGACGGCTCCGGCTGTCCAGATACCACAGTCCGCGCGCCGTTTCATAGGCCATCGCGGCGCGAAACACGTCGGCGTCACGATAGCTTCGGCCGACAATCTGGATGCCGGTCGGCACGCCGCTCCTTGCCCGCCCCGACGGAACCGAGATCACCGGGCAGCGACTGAGCATGTTGAAGGGCGTTGTCATCGCCCAGCCAAGCATCGGATTGACGGTCTTGCCGTCGATGGTGAGCGTATCCTTGGAATGGTCGAAATCGGCGCTGACCGCCGGCAGGGCATTGGTCGGGCAGATGAAGGCCTGATATTTCTCCATGATCGGACCGAAGCTCTGATACATCTCGTTGATGATCTCCAGACTGTTCACAAAGTCGAGCGCCCTGGACTTGTTGCCCTTCTCCGCGAACTGGCGGGCGTAGGTCGTCATCTCGTCGGCGTGCTCGGCCAAGAGGGCCGAAAGGTAGCCGCCGAACAGATGCTCAAGATAGGTCATCCCGGCCTGAAGCGTCTCCCATTTCCAGCCAAGATCGACCTCGACGATTTCCGCCCCCAGATCGCGGAAGGTGTCGAGCGCGGCCAGCGTGTTGCGGCGCACATCGGGGTCGATCTCGAAAAACCCGAGGTCCATCGAGAAGGCGATCTTCCAGCCACGGATCGGCTTGTAATCCAAGGGCAGCCGCAGCTTGGGGCGCAGGGTTGCAATGTCCTGCGGGCTGGGACCGGCCATGACGTTTTGCAACAGAATCGCATCGGTGACGGTGCGTGCCATCGGGCCGGTATGGCAGAAGAAATCAAGGTTGAAGGGCGGGTCGTCCGGGTTGCGGCCATAGGGCGGCTTGTAGCCCACCACGCCGCAGGCCGCGGCCGGAATGCGGATCGAACCGCCGATGTCCGATCCGGTGGCGATCGACGAGGTGCCCGAGGCAAGCGAGGCCCCTGCCCCGCCCGACGAGCCGCCGCAGGTGTGTTCAAGGCTCCACGGATTGCGGGTGACACCCCAGAGCCGCGACCAGGTGGTGGCCGAACAGCAGAATTCCGGCGTCGCGGTGCGGGCGTGGACGATGCCGCCGGCCCGCATGATGCGCGCGTTCATCGTCGAGGTCCGGTCGGCGACATGATCCTTCAGGATCAGCGATCCCGAAGAGGTCGGTTTGCCCTTGATCTCGCTTTCATCCTTGATACCGACCGGCAGGCCCTCCAGCGCCCGGGTCGCTGCGCCCTTGGCATATTTGGCCTCGGCCTTGCGGGCGAAATCCATCGCCTCGTCAAAATGGGTATAGGTCAGGGCGTTGACCGTGCCGGCCGTCGCCTCGACGCGGCGGATCGTCGCCGCCATCAGCTCCACCGGCGACAGGGTTTTGGCTTTGAACCGGCGCAGCGCCTCGTGGGCGGGCATGTAGCACAGGTCGAGATCGGTCATCTTACGCCTCCGGCGTCTTGTGTGTCGGGAAAAGGCGATCCGTAGACCGGCCACGCGCAGGCAGCCGGTCCGGGATGCACAACTTGTCGGGCTTGCGGCTTACTTCAGCAGGTCGGTCCATATCTTCGTGTAAAGCGCGGTCACTTCCGGCGCGCAGGCCTCGGTAAACTCGCCCTTGTCGGCAAATTCGGCCGGGATCACGATTTCGGGCGCGGTCTTCATGTCGTCGGCCATGAAGGCCTCGGACCCCATGATCCCGTTGGCATAGCGCGCATAGGCCGAGATAAGCGCCGCGTTTTCCGGGTCCATGATGAAGTTCTGGAACAGCCGGGCGTTTTCAACATTGGGCGCCGATTTCAGGACCGCCACATTGTCCATCCAGATCGGATAGCCTTCCTTCGGATAGCCATAGACAAAGCGCGGATCGACCAGCCGGATGCGCAGCGACCCGCCGCTCCAGTTCATCGCGGCGGCATAGTCATCTGCGGTGAAGCGGTCGATATTGGTGTAGTCCATCGACACCCATTTCGGCCGCGCCTCGACCAGCTTGTCGCGCACCTTGCGCAACAGTTCCATGTCGGTCGTGCAGGCCTCGCCGCCCAAGTAACGGATGGCCATGTAGAGGACATCGTTCATTTCCGGCACGATGTTGATCTTGCCGACCAGTTCCTCGGGCGGGTCGAAGAAGATGGCGCTGGTGTTGGGATCGCCGGCGTAGACCTCGGTATTGACGGTGACGCCGGTGGTGCCCCATTGCCACGGCACGCTGTAGTGGCGGCCCGGATCGAACGGCACGTCCACCCAGCGGGGGTCCATGTTCCTGAAATTCTCCATCTGGTCGGGGCGGGTTTCCAGAAGCAGGCCCTCGGCGATCCAGATCGGCATCGAGGTTGATGTCGGCACGACGATGTCGAAATCGTTGCCGCCCTGACGGGCCTTCGCCAATGCCGTGTCGTTTGAGTCGAAATCGGTGATCGTCACCTTGATGTCATAGGTTTCCTCGAACTTCGTGATCAGGTCGGGGTTGGTGTAGTCCCCCCAGTTGAAGATGTTCAGCACGCCTTCGGCCTGGGCGGGTCCGATGCTTGCGATGAGCGCGAGGCCCGAGGCGGCGGTCAGATATGGTCGCATGAATTCTCCCCTTGTCGATTGGTTGCTTGCAGGTCAGTCGGTCTTGCGGCTCAGGAAAAAGAACAGGGTGACGATGGCAACGGAGAGCCCCAGGAACACGGTCGAGATTGCGTTCATCTCGGGTGTGGTCTGACGGCGGAGTTGACCGAGCATGTAGGTCGGCAGGGTCTCCTGCCCGGCGGATTTCACGAATTCGGTGATCACCACGTCGTCGAGCGAGACGACGAAGGCCAGCATGAAGCCCGCAAGGATGCCGGGCCACAGCAGCGGCAGGGTGATGCGGCGAAGCACCATCCACGGGCGGGCGTAAAGATCCGCCGCCGCGCGTTCGAGCGTCAGGTCCATGGTTTCCAGACGCGCCCGGATCGGCAGATAGGCAAAGGGAATGCAGAACGCGGTGTGGGCGGCGATCAGATAGCCAAGGCCGGAATAGCCGGTCCAGATCTTCACGCGGGAAAACACCACCAACAACGCCACGGCGGTGACGATCTCGGGCACCATCAGCGGCTGGTTGATGAAAGCATATTTGAAGGTCAGCCCGCGATAAGGCGCGGTCCTTGTGGTGGCAAGCGCCGCCATCGTCGCCGCGACGGTGGCGATCAGCCCGGCGATTGGTGCGATGGTCAGCGAGCGCAGCGTGGCGTCGATGATCCGCTCGTTGGCGGCTGCGGCATGGAACCAGCGCAGCGAGAGCCCCTCCCAGGCGCTCGTGGTGGCACCGGCGTTGAAGGCATAGACCACCAGCGTCACCATTGGCAGGTAGAGCAGCACGAAGCAGAACAGCGCGATCAGGGTGAAACCGCGCTGCCGCTGGACGGAATAGGGCCTAGCCATGACGCGCCTCCGTCTTCGAGGCCGCGCGCACATAGACCAGAAGTGACAGCATGACGATCGCCGTCAGGCTGATCGACAACGCCGAGCCCAGCGGCCAGTTGCGGCCTTGGCCGAACTGCAATTCGATCAGGTTGCCCAGCATCAGGTTCTTGCCACCGCCCAAGAGGCGCGGCGTGACATAGGCGCCGAGCGAGGGGACGAAGACCAGGATCGAACCGGCTACAATGCCGGGCATAACCATCGGCACGATGATCCGGCGCAGCACGCGGGAGCTGTTGGCGTAAAGATCGGCGGCGGCTTCGGCCAAGCGGAAGTCGAACTTTTCGAGGCTCGCATAAAGCGGCAGCACCATCAGCGGCAGGTAGACATAACCCATGCCCAGAAGGATGGCGAAGTCGGTGAACATGATCTGAATCGGCTGGTCGATCAGGCCCGTCCTCATCAGCGCCACATTCAGCAAGCCTTCGTTGCGGAACACTTCCTGAATGGCGAAGGTGCGGATCAGAAGGTTGGTCCAGAACGGAATGGTGATCAGAAACAGCCACAGATCGCGCCGGTGCCTTGGCCTTGTTGCGATGAAGTAAGCGGTCGGAAAGCCGAGGATCAGCGTGACGATTGTGGTGATGGCCGCCAGCTTGACCGAGCGCCACAGGATGCTCAGATGGGCGTCGGCGAACGAGACGGTATTGTCGAACATATCGCGCTCGAACAGCACCTCGAACCAGCCCTGACCCGAAAACTGCCAGTATTTCACGTCGCCGTAGTCGCCCTTCACCATCACGGAATAGAGGACGACAACGAACAGCGGGCCGATGGCCGCGAGGAAGATGATGACGAGCGCCGGGGCCGACAGCCACCAGCGGTTGCGGATGTCACGGCGGGCGGCGGCCCGGATGATGTCTTGTGCCTGGGTCATGGTCAGTCCCTCAGCACCTGCGCAGCGCCGTCCCTGATCCGCACGCCCACCGGCATGCCGGGCGCGAATCCGTGGTCGGCACAGCGGTCGTTCTGACGGCGCACGACGAAGTTCGAACCATCGCCGAGCCGGACGTTGAGATGGGTGTCGGTGCCGAAATAGACCGCACTTTCCAGCGTCCCGCTGAGGGTCGCATCGGCATCGGTGCCAGCTATCTCGGCATGTTCGGGGCGCACCATCACTGTGATCTGCCCTTGGGGCTGCGTGCCATGCGGCAGACCGGCCAGAATCTCACCTCCTGCGCCCAGGGTGACTTTGGCTCGATCGCCGGCCGAAGACAGCACCTGCGCCGGAAGGAAGTTCGCCTCCCCGATGAAGTCGGCGACGAAACGCTTGTCGGGCCGGTCGTAGATATCGCGCGGCGTTCCAACCTGCAAAATGCTGCCACCAGACATCACGGCGATGCGGTCCGACATGGTCAGCGCCTCCTCCTGATCGTGGGTCACGAAGATGAAGGTGATGCCGGTCTCGTGTTGCAGCCGCTTCAGTTCGATCTGCATTTCCTTGCGCAGCTTGTAATCCAGCGCCGACAGCGGCTCGTCCAGAAGCAGCACCTTCGGCTGCGGCGCCAGCGCACGGGCAAGCGCCACGCGCTGCTGCTGGCCGCCGGAAATCTGGCTGGTCCGACGGTCCTTCAGCGCCTCCATGCGCACCAGCCGCAGCATCTCGTCCACGCGCGCCGCAATCTCGCGCCGCGGCTTGCCCAGCATCTCCAGTCCGAAGCCGATATTCTGGCCGACAGTCATGTGCGGAAACAGCGCGTAGCTTTGGAATACCGTGTTCACCGGCCGCTCATGCGGTGCCAGAAGCGCGATATCCCGGCCGTTGAGCAGGATCTCGCCCTCGTCGGGGTATTCGAAACCCGCGATCAGACGCAAGAGCGTGGTCTTTCCGCACCCCGACGGTCCGAGCAGCGTGAAGAACTCGTTCTCGCGGATCGCCACTGAAACCCGGTCCAGTGCCTTGAAACTGGCATTTCCCGCGCTGTGGAAGATCTTGGTGATAGCCCGTGCCTCAATGGCAGGATTGCTTGCAGCCAAATTCGTGCCCCCCCTGGTTCGGCCATAGTCACGCCTCTGCGAGCGTCCCGGGGCCGCGATTCTGATGTCAGAATATATAGACTAAATATTCAGTCAATATTATTTCGAGCTACGCGAGGCGATGCCGCAGAATTAATGTTTGAGGCACGGCGGCCCCTTCCGGCCGTCCGAGTGCCACTGACCATCTCGGTCGATTGCCCAATGGTGGCCGATGTCACGCCAGCCGCGCCAATGGACATGTCAGCGCCGGATCTCGCCGACCTTTTCGGCAACGGCGGCGGCTGAAGCCGCTCTTCGTCGGATGGCTGATGGTTTGGCCCATCGGGCACGGGCTCTGCGCCTGCTCGGCAACGGAGTTCAACTGCATTTGGTGGCAGACTGCTGACGACAACGCCTTTTGATGTCAGAATCAGATAATAATCTATCACCAAACGGCCTCGGCGTGTCCCGCGTAGCATCAAACCGAGACGGTCCGCCGCAGGGTGCGGAGAATGACCGCGCCAATCTCCGCAACAAGTGCGGCGTTACATCTTGCATCTGCGGGGAATATGCCACACAATCTGCGCACCTGATGCGGAGATTACGATGTACATCTGGGAGGACGCGGGCTGGCCGAACCAGACTTGGCAAGACGTGATCATTGCTACGCCGCTGGCAGCGGTACGCCACGATCAGGGGCGACTGATCGGCCGCATGGAGGCGCTGGGCCTGAAGCTGCGCGAGGAGGCGGTGCTGCAGACGCTGACCCAGGATGTCGTCAAGACGAGCGCGATCGAGGGGGAGCAGCTGGACGCCACCCAGGTCCGGTCATCGCTTGCCCGACGACTTGGCATCGATATCGGCGCCCTGCCCCCGACAGACCGCAACGTCGAAGGCATCGTCGAGGTGATGCTGGATGCGACAAGGAACTACCAGGAACCCCTCACGGCCGAACGCCTGTTCGCCTGGCACGCCGCGCTGTTTGCCACCGGACGCAGCGGCATGACACGGATCAGGGTCGGCGAATGGCGCGTTGACAGCACGGGCCCGATGCAGGTGGTGTCGGGGCTGTTCGGCCGGGAGCGCGTACATTTCGCGGCCCCCCCGGCCAAGCAGGTCGCGGCGGAGATGGACGCCTTCCTCACCTGGTTCAACTCGCCGCCGACCACCGATCCGGTGATCAAGGCCGCGCAGGCCCATCTGTGGTTCGTGACGATCCACCCGTTCGAGGATGGCAATGGCCGGATCGCGCGCGCCATCGCCGATCTGGCGCTCGCGCGGTCGGAGAACAGCCCGCAGCGGTTCTACAGCATGTCGGCGCAGATCAGGGCCGAGCGGACTGCCTACTATGATCAGCTGGAGCGGACACAGAAGGGCGCAACGGACGTCACCGCCTGGATTCTTTGGTTCCTCGAATGCCTCGGTCGTGCCATCCATGGTGCGGATGGCGTCCTGGCGGCCGTGATCGCCAAGGCGCGGTTCTGGGAAAGGGCCGGGGCACTGGCGCTGAGCGAACGCCAGATCAAGGTGCTCAATCGCCTGCTCGACGGCTTCGAGGGCAAGATGACCTCGTCGAAATGGGCGGTGATCGCCAAATGCTCGCAGGACACGGCGAACCGCGACATCGCCGCACTTCTGGATCTGGGGCTGCTTCGCAAAGGCGACGGCGGAGGCCGCAGCACGCATTACGAGATCATCGCGTGAGCGGCGCCCGCCCCCCAACGCAAAAGGCCCCCGCTTTTCAGGGGGGGCTCAGGTAGTCGGACCATCGGTCGCAGCGCGTTGGCTGATCCAGAAGTAGATCTCCAAAAGCTTCGCCGGGCGCGCTGGCGACAGACATGGCCTCGGCGGCGGCAAGATAGGCCCGAAGCGCGGGCGCGCGCCGCTCTCCCGAAAGCTTTGGCAGCAATGCCGCCATCGACAGGCCCCCGATCCGGTCCTCGATTACGTACAACTGCCCGTCGATCCGCGAGATTTCGCGAACGCGCGACATGGCAAAAGGCAGCGGGGGGGGAGGCTTGCCGTGAATGCTGCCTGGACGCGAGCCCGATCTTCGCTGCCCGCCTCCGGTCGGGGAATGCGCAGGATCTGCGTCTTCCCCAGCGCGTAGATCGTGCTTTCCCAGCCCGAGCCCAGAAGGTCGGCGTCGGTTGCGCCAAACGCCGCCGTCACAGCCTCGCTCATAGTGGTCCCCTGCGTTTCATGTCGGTCTACCGTTCACCAGCAATGTCTTGTAGATCGCGATCGCTTCCCGAAGGCCACCGCATTTCGCTCGCGCCGCTGTGCCTGACCTGCCATTCGCGCGGCTCGGTCACGCTGCGCAGCACCAATGTTCGAGATTTCCCGATTGTCAGGACCAATTTCCTCCACGACCAGGATCTTGCCAACCTTGCCAACGGTTTGGAAGTGTCGCGTCGCATCTGCGCCGCCCCGTCGCTGGCCAGATACCTGAACTGCGAGTCCCTGCCCGGGCCTCGTGTCGGGCACGACCGCAAAGCGATAGAGGATTATGTACGCAGCGGCGCCAAAACGGCACTGCACCCCACCTCTACCTGTGCGATGGGCCCCGAAGCCAGTGCCGTGGTCGACCTGAAGCTGCGCGTACGCGGGGTCGAGGCCCTCCGGGTTGTTGACGGCTCGGTCATCCCGAAAGTGCCGAGGGGGAATACCACGGCACCTATCATCATGATCGCGGAGAAAGCAGCCAACATGATCCAAGGATGAGCTGTGACGTCAATCGAGCCTTGCAGTGCCTGGAACAAAGCACCTCTGCATGGTCGACAGCGCTGCCCCGTGACACTCGCGCGGGTCGTCTGGGGGCTCCCGAAGGAAGTTCCCCCGACGCCAGAAACCTTGCGCATGTATTCACTCTTGGTTACCTTGAAGACATCCACCCGGAGGCCGCCATGTCCCAGACCACGACGATGACTGTAAGGATCAGTGGCGCGCTGAGCGAGTTCGTGGCGTCGAATGTCGGCGAGAACGGCGCCTATGAGAACATCAGCGAATATATTCGCGACCTGATCCGGCGCGACAAGGAACGGGCCGAACGGGAGGCTTTCGAGCGGCTGAAAGCCGAATTGACGCGCGCCTTCTCCGCGCCCGAGGCAAGCTACCGCCCGCTGACCGCGGCGGAAGTGATCGCCCGGAACCGGGGCTGACGGGATGGCCGTGCGCGTCCTGGAGGCCGCATCCCTGCGGCTTGACGAGATCTTTCGCTACACCCACAACCGCTGGGGCGCTGACCAGGCTGATCGCTACATCACCAATCTGTTCGCGGCCTTTGAGCGGATCGAGAGCCACGGCGTGGTGTCACGTCCCGTCCCAGCCGAATTCGGCGTCGAGGGGTTCTACTTCCGGCACGCGCATCATTTCGTGTACTGGCGGCGGCTGTCCAACGGCGACATCGGAATCGTGACCATCCTGCACGAGCGGATGCACCAGATGGATCAGTTCCGAGATGATCTCGGCGGCTGATTCCTGCCCCAAACGCAAAAAAGCCCCCTGGGTTTCAGGGGGGGACTCGTCAAACGTTGAGGTGGCGTTGAGGTGTTTTGCGCTTATGTGTGTAAGCGTCCGGCCTGACCGCCCTGCCGCGTGGTGAGAGAGGCGGATAGTGTCCACCATCGATAGTGGACACTATGGTGATGGCGTGGCGCGTCGGACGAAGCGACTTTGGACGGATGAGGAGAA
>NZ_JAAIVJ010000027.1 GCF_011008935.1 Tabrizicola oligotrophica
CCCCGATCCTCGATCTGGGCCACGGCATCGCGCTTGAACTCGTCTGTGAATTTAGCTCCGGACATCTTGTCCTCCTTGCTTCCAAAATTACCAAGCAAGGCGTCTACAAATCTAGGGGCGATTCACAGGCCTCCCGCTGGGCATGCAGGCTGTTGAACTCCTGCTCCAGCCCTTCTTCTGAGGATTTCCGCGTGTAGACGGCGCAGCGCAGCTTGCGAACGACGGGTTTATTCATGCCGTCCTCCGATGGTTTTTCAGCCCAAAGAAGACCCAACCGTTCCAGCGTGTCCCGGTGATGGCGCGAGCGATTGCCGACAGCGACTGATAAGGCCGGCTGGAACGCGCCCGAGGTGCCTCTTGGAGAGGCCTCCGAAAACTATGATCTCGAAGTCCTGAACGGCGGCGGAACGGTGGTGCGCACGGCCTCCGTGCTTGGCGACAGCCACCTGGACCTACACCGCCGCGATGCAGACCGTCGATTTCGGCGGCCTGATCAGCAGCCTGCGCCTGCGCGTTTTCCAGAGCGGCCAGCTCGGTCGTGGCGCTCCGGCCGAGACCATCCTGACACCCTAGGAGAATACCCATGGCGGATACGCCAAATCTGGTTCTGCCCTACCTCGCGGCAAACCAGTCGCAGAAGCATGTGACCATGAACGAGGCGCTGCGGCGCCTCGATGCGCTGGTGCAGGTCACCGTCCAGAGCGCGGCACTGGCCACGCCGCCGGCAAGTCCCACCGAGGGCCAGCGCTGGATCCTCCCGGCTGCGCCGAGCGGCGTATGGGCAGGACACGCGGGGCAGATTGCTGCCTGGCAGGACGGGGCCTGGGCCTTCTACGCTCCACTCGACGGCTGGACCGCCGTCGATGTCAGCAGCGACACGGTGCTCCTCTACAACGGTGGGACTGGGATCTGGACCGGGCTGATCACCGGCGTCTTTTCGGATGCGGCCTTCACGCTGCAGGACGACATCGATCCGACCAAACAGGCCCGGTTCCAGATCGCGGGGTTCGCCGCCGCGGCGACCCGGGTGTTCACGCTGCCCGATGCGAACACGACCCTGGCCGGGCTGGCTGTGGCCCAGACCTTTTCCGCCAAGCAGACACTGTCGAACGCCAACAACGATCTCGGCACCTCGACCGGCACCGGCACCACCAACCTCGCTTCTGGCGCCACGCTGAATGGCAGCAGCAAGACCGTGAACATCGGCACCGCCGGCGTTGTGGGCTCGACGACCAATGTCACCATCGGCTCGGCGGTGGCCGGCGCGCTGGGCGCGCTCACCATCAACAGTCCGACGGTGACCTTCGGGTCCAGCGTCTCTGCCATCGCTATGGCGGCGGCCAATGTCTCAGCGCTCCATCTCGGGCTCGGCGGCGCCATAGCCGATGCCACCAACCGGCTGTCTCTCAACGCCCCGGCCAGCCTCTTCAACCACGCGGGCGCCGGGCATCAGGTCAAGGTCAACAAGGCCGCGGCCACCGACACCGGCTCCTTCCTGTTCCAGACCGGGTTCTCCGGCCGGGCGGAATTCGGGCTGACCGGATCGGACGATTTCCAGATCAAGGTCTCGCCCGACGGCGCCAGCTGGTTCAACGCTCTGCAGCTCGAACGGACCTCCGGCCGCGTCCGCGTCCTGCAGGCCATCCAGCTGAACCCCAATGCCGGCGATCCCGGCACGGTGGCCGACGGTGATCTCTGGTACAATGCCACGACGGGCAGGTTCAGGGGCCGCCAGGCGGGCGCTTCGATCGATCTCGCTGCGCCCAGTCTTGCCTATGGCGTGCTGCAGGCGAACTACACGCTGGCCAGCGTCATCACCACCCAGAAGCTCTTCAATTGGTCGGCCAACGGCGCGCTCACCCTCGCGGCCGGCACCTGGCGGTTTTCCTGTTCGCTCCTCCTGACCTCGATGTCGACGACCAGCGGCTCGGCGAAGTTCGATTTGAAGGGAGCTGGTACGGCCATCTTCGGCAAGATGTCGATGCAGGATTTCGGCTCGCGCGGCACCGTGGCGGTCGGCGGCACGACGGCGACGTCCGGCACCGCCTCCGATGTTCCGGCCAGCGGCGGTGTCCTGGCGACGGCCGCCACCTCCGCGGCGCTGCGCGCCTCAATCCACGGCACCTTCGAGATTACCAGTGCTGGGACGGTCATCCCCTCCATCGCCCTCGATGTAGCCGCGGCCGCCGTCGTCAACGCGGGCAGCTATTTCGAATGCATCTACCTCGGACCCGCCGCCGCGCTGGGCGGCACCTGGTCCTGACCTCCTTCCCTATACCAAACCGAAAAGGAGCCCTTCGTGGCAAACCAGAACGACTTCTGGTCATGGATCATGACCGATCAGGCGAAAACCGCCCTCGCAGGGGCCGCGGGCGGCATTGTCCGCTGGGTGACCCTGCGCGAGCGCTGGCAGGACGGCGTGGCCTCCCTACTCGTGGGCTCGATCTGCGCCCTCTACGTCGGCCCCTTCGTCAACCCGCTGATCAAGCCGATGATCGGGGATCTGGCCCCGAACGGCGACAGCACGGGCTTCGCCTCCTTCCTGGTGGGACTGGGCGGCATTTCCATCGCGGGTCTGCTCATCGACCTGATCCGCACGCGCACCTCCAGGGCGAAGGGGGATGGCGATGCGCAAGGCTGACCGCTTCCGCCACCTCCGCCGCGAGGCCCTGTTCTGGGGTGTCGCGGTGCTGGTCGGCTTCTTGTTCTTCCTCTGCGTCTGACCATCGAAAGGATAACCTATGATCTACCAAGGCAAAGCTCGCTACCCCGTCACTGAAATCATCCTGCACTGCGCCGACACTCGACCGGACTGGATGGCCGGTCGGCCGCTGGCCGAGAAGGTCGCCGAAATTCAGCGCTGGCATGTGCAGGAGCGCGGCTGGCGCGACATCGGCTATCACTGGGTGATCGACCGGGATGGGGCTGTGGCGCCGGGGCGGCGGGAGACCGAGATCGGTGCCCATGTCGAGGGGCACAATCGTGGGACCATCGGGATTTGCCTGCTGGGCGGTTATGGGGCGAAGGCGGACGATCCGTTCGAGAGGAACTTCACTCCGGCGCAGGCGGTGGCTGCGAGACGGCTGATCGGCGCGATCAAGGGTCGCGCGGCGATCCAGAAGGTTTCGGGGCACAACAACTATGCAATGAAGGCCTGCCCTGGGTTTCGGGGGGCTGAATTTCTATCAGCGGATTGAATCTCCAAGAAATTCGTAGGGGCTTCGCAATTCTCGGGCCCTTGCAACTCCTTATCTGTGGCTCGCAATTGGCGCGACTAGCGATCAAAGTGTCTGGCCCTGAAGTGGGCACAAAAGTGCGTCGCCGATGATTGCCGGTGCGGACTAGTCGACCACGGGATAGAACGGTTTACCCCAGTCTTTGCCCGGATTTTCCATCATCATGTCGACAATTACCGGCATCAGGAAGGTCAGGATCGCGGCGCCATCACGGACTTGCGCCCGGTTTATACCGCTGTTCCAGGTCGAGCCACCGTGGACCAACTGATTGCGCAGGACGTAGAGCCGGTCGAACACGAAACTCAACACCTTGGCCGTGTCACCTGCTTGGAACGCCTGAGCAAAGGCGCGTGCCGATACCTTGAAGCGATCTTCCCAGTCCGCGAACCCATCGATCCCATTGTGATGCTGCCAGAACGGGTTGAAAACATAACGGTTCTCCATGAGCGTCCGAACTGGCCCAGAAAACCGTTGCCAGACGGCGTTATAAATACGCCGCCCACCATCCAAGGCCACCAATTTGCTGAAGAAGTCGACGAAAGCGGCGCGTTCGCCGGGAGCCACCGTCTGTAACTCGCGCTCGTCGGCGTAGGCTGCATTGAAGGCGATCCAGAGGAAAATGAAGCGGGCGTCATCATCGTCGCCGCAAGCTTCGGCGCGGCCGATCCAACTGATGGCGCGATGGGCCCGCAATCCCATCGTTTCGGGAAAACCCGCACGGATGGCGCGTTGCTTGGTCTTCAGGGCAGCATGGTCGAGAGCATCCTTCATCGTTCAATTCCTTTTCTGAAAGCCGATCACGGCAGTCCGTCAAAATCTGATCGCTGGTAGCCTTCCACCAAAGATCGTAGCCCTTCCGGGGCAACAACCTCGACCTTGTTGCCCCATTGATAGAGATGCCATGCCATCTCGAGCCACCCCGCCGCGTGGAACCTCACGATCAGGCTGCCATCATCCTGCAGTTCCAGAGCTTGCGTGGGATGAAAGCGGAACTCGGCCGCACGCACAGCGACCTCAGGCGCAAAGCGCCAGATCACCTCCCCGTATTGCGCGGGATCCTGATACACGCCAAAGGCCTGCGCTGCATAATCCTCCAGCGAGAAACCAGGCGCAAAGGCGAAACTTTCGTCCAAGGCTTCGGCAGTGTGGATCCGGTCCATTCGGAAGTTCAGGATCGTGTCACCCCGCGACGGCTGCCGCGCGACAAGATAGCTGCGGTGCCCCAAAAGCAGGCCGTGCGGTTCGATCACCCGTTCCGGCGCGTCGGTGTCGCCGTAGCGCAGTTGCAAACGGAACGGGCCGCGCAATGCCTCAATCACCGCATCAAGGACTCTTGGGGCAAGGTTGACCCTCGGACCGGGTCTGGTCACGGACCCCATTGCGGTTAGGACGGCTTCTGCATCTGCTTCGGTTCGCGCGGCGTCCTTTGGTGCAAGCCGCGAAAGCAGACCCTCGCGCAGGTCGGCAAGGGCAGAAGCGTGGCGCAAGCGGCCATCAGCCTGCGCTGATCGGCCAGCGATGTCCAACGCTTCGACAGCAGTCTCTTGCCGGGGTTGCAGCCGGTCTAGCATTGGATCCGCTACCCGCCATCGGCGGCGACGGTCATCGCCATCTTCCGCTTCTACGTTCATGAAGGTGGTCTCCAGCGCATCGGTCATGCGCTGCGCGGTCCGGTGCGAAATGCCGAACTCCTCGCAAATTTCATCCAAGCTTATCCCACTTCGCCGAGATGCCGCCAGCCTCGCGAGCCTGATCAAGTCCTGCGCTTTGGAAAACGACATGAACTTACCTTGATGCTAAAGCGTGTCAGAGATTGACACCCATGCAAGCTATTGATGATCCTGCAATCTGTCGAGGCGATTCCCTTGCGGGTTGCGTTCGGATCATTCGGAGCAACCATGCGGGACGTTGGCGGCCATATGCTCTTCTCAGCGACCGACCTGATGCGGTTCATGGGCTGCGCCCATGCGACCACACTGGATCTATCTCGTTTACGGGGAGAGGGGCCGGATCCGCGCGAGGATAGTGAGGACGCCGCCCTGCTGCAAAAGCAGGGCGATGCCCACGAGGCGGCGCACCTCGCGCGGCTGGGCGCGGCAGGGCGCGGTATCGTGGAGGTAGCGCGGGGCGACCTTGTGCAGAACGCCGCCACAACCCGCGCTGCACTTGCTGCCGGACCGGAGGTCGTGTTTCAGGGGGCGCTCCTATCGGGCAACTGGGGCGGGTGGTCGGATTTTCTGGAACGCGTGGAGCGCCCCTCGGCCCTTGGCGCTTTCAGCTATGAAGTGGCCGACACAAAGCTTAAGCGCCGCCCGCATCCGAAACACGTCCTTCAACTGGTGCTCTATTCCGACCTGCTGACCGAAGTTCAGGGGGTCGCGCCCGAGTTCGCCCATGTCGAGCTTGGCGACGGTACCCGTGCAACGCTGCGGCTTGCTGACTATTCGGCCTACGCAAGGATGGCCCGCGCACGGCTGGAAGGTTTTGTGGCCAACCCGACGCCGACAAGGCCCATTCTCTGTGCCGATTGCGGCCTGTGCCGCTGGGCCGATCATTGTGAGAGCGTCTGGCAGGCAGAGGACAGCCTGTTCAACGTGGCCAATATCAGCCGCGGACAGGTCAAGAAGCTGGAAGCGGCGGGCATCGCCACGATGGAAGCCCTCGCCAACCTCGATCATCCGGTTCGTGGCATGGCGGAAAACACCCGGCTGCGACTTACCACGCAAGCCAGGCTGCAGCACGCTCGCAAGACCGGTGAGCCGACGTTCGAACTGCGTACGCCCGAGCTTGGCAAGGGATTTGAGCTGTTGCCCGAGCCGCAGCCCGGCGACATCTTCTATGACATCGAAGGCGATCCGCATTTCGAAGGCGGCCTGGAATACCTGCATGGTGTTTGGTTCGACGGTGAGTTTCGCGCGTTTTGGGGCCATGACCATGCTGCCGAGGCACAGGCACTTTCCGAATTGGTCGCGTTCTTCCGTGACCGCCTCGACGCGCATCCAGCCGCACGCATCTACCATTACGCCGCTTACGAAATCACGGCGCTGAGGCGGCTGACCACGAAATATGGGATCGGCGAGGCCTTCCTCGACCGTCTGCTGAGAGAGCGCCGTTTCGTTGATCTTTTTGCCGTGGTGCGCGGCAGTTTGATCGGGTCCGAGGCCAACTATTCCATCAAGTCGATGGAAGCCTTTTATGGCCGCAAGCGCGATGGCGAGGTGAAAACCGCAGGGGGTTCGGTCGTCGCCTATGAACGCTGGCGTGAGACGGGCGATCGGCAGATCCTTGACGAGATCGAGGATTACAACCGCGTCGACTGCATATCGACCGAGGAACTGCGTGATTGGCTGGCGGTTATCCGACCGGCCGCACCTTGGCCGGTGCTGGGGCAAGACGCGGGCACCAAGGAGGCCGAGGAGGACGCCGACACACAGGCCCTGCGTGCGGCCCTCGCCGCATCGGGCTTGCCCCAGGACCGACAGGAGATTTTGTTCAACCTCGGCGTTTTCCACAAGCGTGAAGCCAAACCCGCGCAATGGGCGGTGTTCGATAGCGTGGGCAAGGATGAGGATGATCTGATCGACGATCTCGATGCGCTTGCCGGGCTAGAAGCCATGGGGCCAGCCGAACAGGTCAAACGTTCAATGGCGCGCACCTACCTCTTCCCGCCGCAGGAGACGAAGTTGCGTGGCGGCAGGCAAGCGACCGTGCCGGTCGTTGATGGGGCACCTGCGACGGTCAGCATCGAGGCGCTGGACCGCACCGCGCGCGAGATAACGGTCAAGGCGGGGCCTGCGAAGGCGCATCTTCTGACCGATCAGTTGACGCTGCACCCCGACTGGCCGCTGAACACCGACGTGATCGCCGCCGCCCTGCGGGATGTGATTGCCGATCAATGTGGGTCGCGCCGGTTTACAGCAGTCGACGATCTTTTGTCACGCGCCGCTCCGCGCCTGACCACCGGCACGCCGTCCGACCTGCCGAACGGGGCCGATCCGGTTGCAGGCACGCTTGCCGCTGTCGCGGCTATGGACGGCACCGTGCTGCCGATCCAAGGGCCACCAGGAACCGGCAAGACCTATGTGACCGCCCGAGCGATCCTTGCGCTTGTGCGCGTAGGGCATCGCGTTGGCGTGGCGTCGAACAGTCACGAGGCCATTCGCAATGTCCTAATGGGATGCCTCAGCGCGCTGGAGGATAGCGACCCCGACATCACCCTCGAAAACGCCGAACTGGCCCACAAGGTCAGCGCGGGCGAAGACGGTTATCCTGACGGATTCACCGGCATCACCCGGGCGTCATCGAACGACGATCCTGCGCTGCAACAAGCGCATGTCGTTGGCGGAACCGCCTGGTTCTTCGCGCGCCCTGAGTTCGAGCAAGCCTTCGATTGGCTCTTCGTGGACGAGGCGGGACAGGTCGGTCTTGCCAATATGGTTGCCATGGGGCGGGCGGCACGAAACATCGTGCTGGTCGGCGATCCGCGCCAGTTGCCGCAGGTGATCCAGGGCGCGCATCCCGCGCCTGCAAACTTGTCGTGCCTCGATTGGATGCTGGGCAATCACGCGACTGTGCCGCCTGATCGGGGCATCTTCCTGCCAGTCTCGCGCCGCATGCACCCCGACGTTTGCCGCTTCATTTCCGATCAGGTCTATGAGGGGCGGCTCATCAGCCATCCCGACAACGCCCGTCAAGGTGTGAGCGGCACGGCCTTTCCTGAGGCCGGGGCGTTTTGGGTGCCGGTTTCGCATGAAGGCAATGCCCAGATTGCGCCGGAGGAAGTGGCTGCCATTCAAGCCGCCATACGTGATCTACTGAAGGGCACTTGGACGGAGAAAGACGGCACAACCCGACCGATGCGCCAGACAGACATCATTGTGGTCGCCCCATACAATGCCCAGGTGAACGCCCTCCGCGACGCTCTGCCCGATGGCATCCGCGTCGGCACCGTGGACAAATTCCAGGGGCAGGAAGCACCCGTCTGCCTGGTGTCAATGACCGCTTCGTCGGCCGAGGAAACATCGCGAGGGATGGAGTTCCTGTTCTCGCTCAACCGCATTAACGTGGCGGTGTCGCGCGCCAAGGGGCTTTCGCTCGTGTTCGGGGCGCCACGCCTGCGCGAGGCGAAATGCGAGACGGTCGAGCAGATGCGGCTGGTGAATACGCTCTGTGCACTGAAGTTGTGGCAATCGGACCAAAAAGGGGGTTCGATGGATCAGGAGGAACGAAAGTGAATTCGGCGAATATCATCAACCAATTGAATGGCATGCCGCCAGAGCGGCTCAAGAAATTCTGGTTCTCTGCCATGCGCATTGCAAGGTCCGGAAACGGAGATGTCGAGACAGCAAGAAAAATGCTGGACGAGATCGAAGCAATTGAGCGAGGCAGAGTCCGCCCGAAGCCATCCGATGTGGTGGGTGCTTTGCTATTCGAACCTCACGGCCATGGTTATGTGTCCTTCGGATATGCCGATGGTGCATGCGTCGTGACCGTCCGGAAGACCGAGCAACACCGGCTCAGTGGCAATCGCGTCTACGAGGTCAAAGTGCTGGGGCAAACATTGCCGGAGGCTAGCCGCTCGATTGATGAGGCGCGCCAGGTCGCTGCAAATGAGTATTCAAGTCGACAGGGATAAACTTGATGTTGCAGCATGGGAAGTATGCTGTGCAAGGCTAAGAGTGAGGAGTTGACAGCGTGGGTCTATCGGAAATCCGCCCATCAGACACGAGCTACACAATCCTCAGCCCGGAGCAAATGCTCTGGCAGCAATGTCGTGACGCCGTCGCCAACGCGGTGGACGCGTACCGGAAAAACCAAGAGGTCTACGGCAGCCTCAATAACATCGGGCGTGTCATAGGCACAGAGTACGGTGATCGTGTTCTGCATGAACTCATTCAGAACGCTCATGACGCGCACGAGTTTGGTGAAAAGGGTAAAATCGCGATCCGCCTAGTCGTTACAGGACCGCAAAGTGGCCATCTGATTGTTGCGAACGGAGGGCGTGGTTTCCGTTGGGAAGAGGACGTCCGAGGGATTATTAACCTAGCCTCCAGCCGCAAGCACATCGGTGATGGCATCGGAAACAAAGGATTGGGCTTTCGAAGCATAGAAGCGATAACCGATGACGTCCAAATCTATTCGCGATGGGGCGACGGAGACGATAGCAAGCGGTTTGATGGCTTTTGCTTCCGCTTCGGGCACCTGGATGAAATCGAGGCGCTGGTTATGTCGAATGGGCTGAGCGCGGCTGAGGCCGCGACTGTTGCAGGAAACATCCCGCGCTATCTTGTTCCTGTGCCCCTCGCCGACACTGCACCTGCGGACATACACTTTTGGGCGACCCAAGGCTTTGCAACTGTCATCTTTGCGCCTCTGAAGAGCGCTGAGGCGATCGATCTGTTGCGGAGGCAGATCGAGGCGATCGCTGACCTAGAAGTGCCGATGCTGCTCTTTCTGGATCGGATATCCGAGGTTCAGATCGATGTCGTGCTGCCGGAAGGGCCAAGCCGCCGCACTAAGCTAACGCGCCAAAAGAAAGTTCTGCATCCAGCAGAGCAGAACAACGGCATAGAAGTATCGGAGGTAACAGTCGGCCCCAAGGCGCGTTTTCTTCACTTGAGGCGCAAGCTCGAGTCTGAGGGCGTGCTTGACGCAGTGCGGCGCAGCATCAAGCGCGCGCCCGCCCTCGAGCGCTGGTTGGACTGGAAGGGGCAACCAGCGGTTTCCGTAGCGGTCGGCCTGTCTGACGTACATATTGACAAGGGCCGTCTCTACAACTTCCTGCCAATGGCTGAGACTGCGGTATCTCCTTTTGCAGGCCATCTCGATGCGCCGTTCTTTTCGGACATTGACAGGCGCAATACCGATCTGACTCTGCCATTGAACGATTTCCTGCTCGACGAAATAGCGAAGACCTGTGTTCTTGGTGCCCAAACGATTCTGGCCGATGAGTTAAGCGTCAGACGCAGTGCTGTCTTCGACCTGATCGCATGGACTGGAACGCAAGCTAAGGCATTGGATCGGGCGGCAGCAATCTATGAGCAAGGCCTGCGTGATCTTCCCTTCGTGCCCATTTTGAAGACACCTGACGGGGAGGCTTGGTCGAGTCTCAATCACGCTTGGGTTTGGCCCGAAGTCAAACCGTCGGTCATCGTGAAACGCAAGATCGTTGAACTGACCGGGGCGCACATTGTCGGTCCAGAGTTGGACGCCAAGAGACTTGAGCGGCTACGGAACATGGCGGCGCGGTCGTTTGGCGCTTGGAACAGCCTCGCTTCAATGCTGCCTGGGGCGGAGCAACTCACCGAGTGGGTGGAAGCTCTAGCGGAGGATATGCTGAATAGGGGTGCTCCTCCTGCCGACTGGTCGAGGTTTTATGCAGACCTCCCGCCTCTGTTCTCGGCTGCCAAGTGTGATCTGCAAAGCCTTACAGGCAAGCGAATACTTTTGGACCGAAAGGAAAAATTGCGAGCCGCTGGTGGACACGGCAGTCATCTAGGCGACAGGGTCTTCGTCCGTGGCAGTCTTTCTGGAAGTCGTGGCACAAAGGATGCTGCCCCACTGCCGCCAGCATCCATTTCACGCCGCTACAAATTGCTGCACGAGCGCGTTGAGTTGGCGGGCGAAACGTTGGCCGAATTCGTTAGAGCTCGTCTCGTACTGGAGTTCGATCCTGTTGAAGCGCTTGCTGGGCTTGGAGGCGCGTTGTCGGACACGGCCACTGAAAATATGCGAAGAGACGCGCTCAATTGGGCCTTTCGTCTCTGGCGTGCATCGCCGGGCTCTCGACTCGAGGCCGCCCTCAAGACGGCAAAATTGCATGTACCTCTTGTCGATGGATGGGGACCGGCATCCACAGCATGCTTTTCGGCGTCGTGGTCGGAGGTCGGCCAAGCACTCGAGACTTACCTCTTAGCAGCCGCGGAAGTGTCGCCTGATTGCCGTAAAGCGCGCCAAACGCTTCTTACATCTTGGGATGAATGGCCCGACGCAGGTGGCGACTCGAAGCGCCACTGGGCTCAGTTTCTGGACCTTGTCGGCGTTGCCGATGGGCTGCGGCCCTTCGCGTCCGATATCCGGCGCGAGGGTACGCCAAGCGGTGAGTGGGAGACGCGGCTCGCTTCTGCAAAGCCCGCGGACGGAATGGACCAAGATTGGGTCCATGCGGCATCGAGAACATTCTTCCATCACCGCTACACCAGCTACTCAATGAAGGGAGAAGCGTGGCGTCTGCCGGGGCAGGTAGAGCACCAGAATCTGAGCGAAACTGCTAAGTATGCCCTCTGCCGCCTTGTGATCCATCATCTCAAGGAACACGGTCATGATTGCCTGACGTTCCGCTTGGGCCGCTACGAGAGGCCAGAAAAGCAGCAGGATGAACGCGTCCTGCAGTCGCCTTTGGCCATATTCGTGCGTTCTAAGCCTTGGCTTCCCGTGGAAACGCAGGACGGTGAGCGGTTTCTTCGTCCCAATCAATGCTGGGCCGCGAGTGATCGGCGCTCGAAGGTCCCGAAGTTTGTTTTCGGAGCCTCGGCAGATGCGACGCGCCTTGTCGAGACCGACCAAGTGGCAAAGATCGCTTTCTCACCCTTGATTGGACTTCAGGACTGGACGAGCCGTGAAACCGCGCTCGAGAGGATCAGGGCACTTGCAACTGTCTGCGGTCATCTCCAAGCGGCCGAGCGCCCCAGCTTCCGGCGCGAGCTTCTGCGCAGTTGGAAAGATGTTTGCAGCTTAGGGGAACAAATCCCGTCTGATCTGCCGTTGGTGGTCAGTCGACGGGGGCAGTGGGAAGTCGTAACAGGGGACCTCTCGTCACCTTTACCAGTCATTTTGGCTGATGACGGTCACAGATTCGACGTACGTGCATTGTCCTCGGCAGGCCAGCCGGTGCTGGAAGTCGGAGAAGATCTGAGCAAGGTCTTTGAAATATTGGAGAAAACCGGCACCTATCGTCCTCTTCGTATCGATTCCGGCGGTGTGAAGCTACTGCTCGATGGAACGGTATTTGTTCCCGGCCCTGCTGATCCGCTGCTGATCGCTTCGGGAATTGACTGGCTGCCAGAGGTTGCCGTGCTAGCGAACGCGTTGCGAGGGGAAAACCTCGAGCGTTCGATAGCCGCAGAGACGATTGACCGCCGAATTCGCTCATTGCGGCTTCGGCGGTGCCGGAATATTTCGCTTTATCTAGCGGATGAGGAAGTCGCACCAGGGGCGTTGGACTGGTATGCTATTCCGGATCCGACTCATCCAACCCTAGTTTTGAAAGAGGCGCTGGAGCTTGATTGGCCGACGTTGGCAGGAGACCTGTCCTGCGACCTGACTAGACTCATTCACCCCAATTTGAGGTCATTGGAGCGAATACTTCTGCGTTTGGGCATCGGTCAAATGCCGAGGCAACTGTTGGCACCTGGGGATTTCGAACTTGCTCGAGCCTTGGAATGTGACATTCGGACCGTACAGGATATGCGGGCGGAGCTTCGAACAGACCTCGCTCACATGATCAGAATGCTGGTCCCCGTTGTCGGTTGTCTTGTCGGCATTGAAGCGGCGCGTGATCTCGCAGTTCTGCTTCAGACTCAGGGGCCCGAAGTCGACATTTCATCTTGGCTTGAGGCCAATTTAACCTCTGAAAGAGCGAACGCTCCAGCTATCATGGAGGCCTGCAAAAAGGCGACAGATCTGAGGGATATTCGCCGGCTCCTCAATCTCGATCTAGCAGAATTGAACGAAGTTCTTCTGGCACTCGGTGAGGAGCAGATTGGCTATGATGCGGAACTGCGCGCCATGTTCGACGGGCACTTGGCCGCGCTGCGCCCGCAACTCATTGATCGCCTCCGTGAGATACATCTGGCCGACTTCAAGGAGGGCCGCAGCCTAGCTATTTATCAGGAACGCAAAAACCTCGACTTCGTGACGTTCAACGCGGATTGGTTGCTCGCCCGCGACTTCTTGGACCAGAACACGGTAGCTGACCGGGCGTTTGGTTGCCTTGCTGCACTTGTTGGAAGTCCTCCCGAAGTAACTTTGCCACCGCTTCGCAGTCTGGTCGATCGAAACCGCCGCGCCGCGCGCAGCTTTGCAGTCGATGCGATTTCGTTGGTTACCGCTTGGTGTCGCAAAAACGGCGCGGACGTGCCAGAAATCTGGTCAGGCACTGAGCCGCAGAGCGTTCCGCGCCATTTGGAGAATGCCGGCCTCCTCGATTTCGTGGAAATCGAGCCAAACCAACTCCCCGTGCTTTGCCAACTTGCCGGTTGCTGGCCAGCAAACATGCCGCTGTCAATAGTACGCCAAGACCTTGGCCTAGGTGATGAGGAAATCGAAGCTCAGAAGCGGGCGCGGGAATCTGAACGGCAGCAAAGCGAAATTGAGAAGCGTAGCATTCAATTCGGAGGACAACGTCTAGACACGGCCGATGAGAGCTTTGCTGCGAAACTAGCGGAAATGGCCGAGTCTTTCCTTGCGCAGGATGAGGGATGGTATTCGCGCAGTGCCCAGGCACCCAAGCTAAATGATCTGATTTCCACTGACCGTACCGGTTCGGGCAAGGGTGGCAGGGGAAGCGGTGAAGGTCGAAATCCAGAAAGACATCTGACGGACAGCCAGCGTGAAGCGGTTGGCTATCTGGGTGAATGGCGTGCTTTTCAATACCTGCAGCGCCGGTTTGGCGCGGCCGCTGACGACACGGCGTGGGTCTCAAGTAACAGGGCAAAGATTTTGGGCGGTAGCGAAGGAAACGATGCTGCGGGCTATGATTTTGCCGTTCGAACCCCGACAGTTGAGTGGATGTTCGAAGTCAAGTCGTCGATCGAGGACCCCGGCCAATTCGAACTGACTGCGAACGAGATACGCGTCGCTAGTCTTGCCGCGAAAGACGGGCGGCGCAGGTATCGGATCCTATATGTGCCTTACGTGCTTTCCCAAGATCGGTGGGCTGTTTTCGAGCTTCCAAATCCAATGAGTGAAAAAGATCGCATCAAGTTCAAGGAGGTCGGCCGCGGATCAGTACGCATGAGCTTTGAGCGCGGATAGTAAACCTGATTTCCAGAGAAGGTTGGACCGCAGTCCTTTCCCCTCCGCCATATTTCCCCGTCAAAGCGCTGCTCCGATCCGGTCGTGACCGGATGTCGTCTGGACTTCAGCGCCGGGAAAAGACGCCGAAACCAGATCTGCCGCCTTTCGTCCGTAAGCGTCCGGCCTGACCGCTACCCGCGCCATTTCCACGGCAGCAAGTCATCGACCTTGGTGATCTTGTAGTCGGGGATGCGGGCGATGGTGTCTGCGAGCCAGGCGTGGGGATCGACGGCGTTGA
>NZ_JAAIVJ010000028.1 GCF_011008935.1 Tabrizicola oligotrophica
TTTTTTTACTCTGCGCACCAACGTTTCCGTTCGCATTGGCAGCTGATAAAAATTGCGCGATTCCGACAGAAGACGAATTCATCGAGGCGGCCGTCACATATTTCCTGAAGGTTCGTCAGCCTAGCGGCGGAACCAGCTATCGGTCGGATGGTAGTACCATTGAGCAGGTGTTCCTGCCGTATCGCAACTTCGAAGACCTGCACTCCGTCAACCCGGATTGCTGTCGGGTCGCCGGGCTGGCTGACGGCGACGGGCCGCTTTACTCGCGCCAACAGATACTGATGCACGATATTGAAACGACAGTAGAAATCCGGGCTGCACTGCGCGTCATTACGGACACTGGTATCGTGCTATCCGGAGAGCGCCGAGACAGGATCCCGATGAACTCCTGTGGCGCAGTGATTCATCCCCTAGTCGGAGAGTAACAATCCATGGCCCTGCCCAATATCTACGAGGTCACCCAAAAATACCTGTACGGTCAGAATGAAACCCCGGTGAATTTCTTCACCAATGCCGTGCTCACGCGCGGATCCACGGACCAGATCACCGTTGACCTTGCCGATATCTTCAATCCTCTCACCGGTCCGGGGCGCTTCGCGAATGCCGCCACCAGCCCATTGGTAGAGTTCTTTTTTGAGGAGGCTCGTTCTTATTGGGAAACCGGTGCCCTTGATCACCTCAAGAACACCGCTGGCGAAATCATCCTGTCAAAGGCCGAAGCCATCGCGGCATTTGACCTTGGCTCCACCGACAACGGGATTTACGTCGACAGCAAGGATTTCATCGACGGAACGGACGACTACGCCGAACGCGTCTATATCTGGGGCACTATGGCCTTCAAGCTCGCTGACGATGCCGTGTTCCGCATTTCGGCGGACGGCACCGTCACAATCGAAAATTTCTCGATTGAAATGCGCCATTCCAATGAGGATTTCGACTGGCAAGGCGGAAGCTTCGCTGGCAACTACGGTAGCGAAAATGGCCTCCGCCCAGGCGTTGATCCAAGTGATCTGGCTGACTCCCAAGGTGGGCGTGCCCTGGTAATTAATTATGGCGGAGATTTCTCGGGCCAGTTCGATGCCTCTTACACCTATAATGACTACCTCGCCGACTTAGATCGCTACTCCGATCAGTATGACGCAAGCTATGGTCAACTTGTCGACGCCATGAATTCCGTTATCGGCAACCTTTATGCGAGCGGAGTGACCGCAACGTTATACCAGAACAAGGCTGTCCTGTTCGGGACAGAAGATGGCGATGACAACATCAGTGGGACGGTGAGTGCCGCTGGCTACGACATCAGCGATACCGGCAACTTCCTACTGTTCGGCAGCGTCGATTTTCCGCTTTCAGCGCAAGCGGGCGACGGTATCGTCTATGTCACTGGCGGTGGCGAAGATACTGTCACAGGCACCTCGAAGGACGACCTGATTCTCGATGGTGCGGGTGCTGATACCTACAACGGTCGGGGCGGTTTCGACTTCATCAGCTATACCGAAAGCACCGAGGCCGTCCACATCAACCTTGGGGCCGGAACGGGTGCAGGCGGCACCGCCGAGGGTGACAGGCTGACACGAATCGAAGCTGTGCTTGGCACGGCGCAGGGCGACACACTTGTTACCAACGGCGATCAGGTCACGGTGCTAGCGGGCGGGGCCGGCGATGACCTGTTTGAGATCGACCTGTCGGGCACCTCGCCTACCATCGTCTGGGGCGGCGCGGGGGCCGACACGATCAGGCTTCAGGCCGATGAATCCGGCCAGGCGGCCGGAATTCTGGTCGTACAATCGAGCAACATCACGGAAGAGAACTTCCACCTGATCGATCTCGAATCGCTAGGTCTCGGTAGCAGCTTCGACTGGTCACAGATCGATGTTGTCGTCATCAACCCCGATCCCTCGGACCAGGTGCAGTTAGCCGATGCCTTGACCGCACACACGATTGCCGTTGCGACCATGCAGGAGCCGGTCATCCGTTACATCCAGACCGAGAGCGGAGACCTAGTAGCGGAGACCTATGGTCAACTGATCTATGACGGATACGAGGACGAGCTCGATTTCGCCAATGTGAGCATCCCACTGAACGGAGAGGTCAAGAACTACGATCAGACATTCCTGAGCGGCTATGCTGGCCAAGTCTTTGCTCCGGCGCAGATGTTAGATTTCTTAACCATTGTCGAGTACAAAGACAGTGAAGGGGAAACCTTTGTCCAAGTACTCGGAGACCCAGAAACCGGCGAGCACGTGTATTCAGACATCTCACTGGCCCAAGGTCTCGGCCTTGGTGGCAGCGGCTGGGACTACGAGATCGACCGCGACTACAATTTTTCAAGCGCTGCCTTCGTCAGCCAATGGACGACCGAAGATGGTAGCTACGGATCCCGCGAACATTTCTTCTATCGCTACCTCGATGCACCAATCGACGGCGCGGTCGGCTGGTTCGTGGTCGGCGGGAGTTTCGACGGGTCAGCCTTGTTGGCAAGTTCGAGCGGGGCGCAGTTGCGCACCTTTGGTGACATGGATCTGCAGGCCTTCTCCGCGCTTGTGGGCGGCGCATCAATCATCCTAACCCTGCCGGATCCAAGCACGTCGGGCAGCGACAGACCTCGCGGCGGCAGCTATGGCTATGCCGAAGCGGTATCCAACCTGTCGAGCGCAGACAGCACCCAGCAGATCAGCTATTTTAACAGCGTCTCCGATACGGTGGTGATCGATGGTCAGGCGATCAATGGTTCCAACCTTCCGGCGGGCGTCGTCGTCCGCGAGGTCGATGGAAGCGTGGTTATCGACTACGCCGGAGACGGTAGCGCGATAATTCTGCGGGGTGTCGAACTAGTTGACTGGCTGGCTGGAGCCCAGGCGCAGCTTCAAGGCACGAGCGCGGCCGATTCACTGACCGGCACCGCAGACGGAGACGTACTGGCAGGCGGCAGTGGCAACGATACAATCGTCGCGGGTGCAGGGAACGACCGGATCAACTATGCGTCTGGCAATGACGTCATTATGGGTGATGCATCCAACGAAGGCACCGACACGCTTGATCTTCGCAGGTTCAATGCAAGCGACGTGCGGTTCAAGATTGCTGGATCGGATGTCTTAATCATCACCAGTGACGGGACGATCCTGCTGAACTCTCAGGTTTTGCACGACCTCGGGGATACCTTCTCGAACATCGAAGTCGTCCTGTTCAATGATGTAACCCTCGACGAGGCGGGCATCCGCTCGCGGGCCATTGCAGATCAAATCACATCGGGGGATGATAGCATTTTCGGGACGGCCTTTGCGGATGCGATCTACGGAGATGCCGGGAACGATACCATTTTCGGTGCAGGCGGAAACGACACGCTGTTCGGCGGAGTGGGAAATGACCTGCTGGACGGAGACATGGGCACGGACAGTATGTCTGGCGGCGTGGGCGATGATACCTATGTCGTCGATTCCGCCACCGACCTCGTTGTTGAAAATGCCGGTGAAGGTACCGATTTAGTTTTAGCAAGCGCCAGCCTCCTCCTGGGGGCTGACGTAGAAAACCTGACCCTGACAGGAGCAGAAACAATTTCCGGGACCGGAAACGCGGCAGGCAACACGCTCACGGGAAATGCTGCCGCCAACTTGCTTTCTGGCCTTGGGGGCAATGACAGCCTCTACGCCGGCGATGGCGCTGACACGCTCGATGGCGGCACCGGAGCAGATCTGATGACGGGCGGCTTGGGCAACGACACCTATTTCGTCGACAACGCAGCGGATGCAATTGTCGAAACAGACTCGGGCGGGTTCGATGCCGTCCAATCGTCGGTGACCTTCACCTTGGCCGCAGAGGTGGAAAACTTGACACTCTCAGGCACGGCGGCGATCAACGGGACCGGCAACACCGCTGACAACCTGATCACCGGCAACGCAGCAGCCAATTCTCTCTCTGGCCTCGATGGCAATGACTCACTCTACGGCAGCGGCGGCGTTGACAGCCTCTACGGCGGGGATGGCAATGACTACCTAAATGGCGGCGCCCAGTCAGACTACATGGCGGGCGGAGCCGAAAACGACACCTATGTCGTGAATGCGGCACAAGACGTTGTCTTTGAGGGCGCCGATAGTGGTGTTGACCTTGTGCAAAGCAATGTGAACTGGACGCTGGGAAGCAATATTGAGAACCTGTTCTTCTACAGTAACGGCAGCTTGACTGGAAACGGGAACACGCTCGCAAATACCCTGACCGGGAACGCAGGGGCGAATACATTGAATGGCCTTGTCGGTGACGACAGTTTGATCGGTGGTGGCGGAAACGATACCCTGAACGGTGGCACTGGCGCGGATCAGTTTGTCTTCAACAGCACGACAAGCGGCATTGATGTGATTGCAGATTTCAACGAGTTGGATGGCGGCAACGAAGAGGGCGATGTGCTGCGGTTTGATGGCCTAACGGTTGGTACATTTGCGTATCTTGGCACATCGGCGTTCTCGGGCGGGTCGGATAATTCTGAGGCGCGCGTTGTCGGAAACCAAGTCCTGTTTGATGCGAACGGGGACGGGACGGCGGACATCACGATCACGCTGACAGGGCTGACGGCGGCAACGCAACTTGCCGCGACGGATTTCCTGCTCGTCTGACAGGAACGGTGCGGGTAGCCGACGGGCGGGCCTTTGGAAATTCGCCAAAGGCCCGCTATCCTCACAACTCCCAACCTAGATCCTTGTCGCGTTCGCGCTGCCTTTCCAGCTCAAGCTGCAGTTCGGCCTCGATCTTCAGCGCATGCTCTTTCTTCCTGGCAGCTTCGCAGTCTTCCGCCTGCCCCCGGCCCAACACATCGGCCAGCCGCCCACGAATGTCCCACCCACCCTTCCCGGCCCCTGCATCATGGCCGGTTCCATCCGCCCCCAGCTCCCGCCCGGCAATCCGTGCCAAGCGCAGCTTGACCTCGTCGGGGTCCAGCTCCTTCGCCTGGCGCCCGGCGGCGGCGCGCAAGGCCGCAAGCCCGGCGCTGACATGGCCCTGCCCCTCTTCCCGGGCCTCGGCCCAGGCGTCGCGCGCCAGCTCCAGCCGCTCGCGCATTTCAGCGAATACGGCCTTGGCCTGGCGCACCGCATGCACCCGCGCGCCCCTTTGGGTCAGCGGCTCATACTCCCGGCCCTCGACTTCGGCGGCCAGCTGCGCGCGGCGCTCGATGGCATTGGCGGCGGGGCCAAGCTTCAGCTCGGGCTCGCGGTCCAGTTCCTCGGCCTTAATCACATCGCCAAGGGACAATGCCTCCTCGCGCTGGACTTCCAAAGACCGATGATCGACGCGCTCCTCCTGCCCCGCCAGTTCAAGGGCGTGGTTTTGCAACTCCGCCCAGTAGCCGCGCATGACCTCGATCTCCGGCCCGCCGGTGTTGGCAGCGTCAAGAATGCGCGTCTTGTCGGTCAGCCCATCGGCGGACAAAACGCGGGTGGTGGTCAGGATGTGGGCGTGGTGATTGCGCTGATCGCCCTCGCGGTGTGGCGCATGGATCGCCACATCTGCCGCCACGCCGTAGCGCTCAACCAGCTGGGCGGCGAAAGCCCGCGTGATCTCGATCCGCGCGGCGTCCGATATCTCGGACGGCAGGGCCAGCTCCCATTCGCGGGCGGTCACCGAATTGGACCTGGTCTCGCGCGCCTCGGCAGCATTCCACAGCGCTGCGCGGTCTTGCGCCCATGCGGGCGCATCAGCAGGGGCAAGAATGAAGCATGCCTCGACCCCGCGCTTGGCGGTGTAGTCGTGCATGCGGCCCTCGCGGTCGCACGCGATGACGGAGGCCGACCGATAGGCCGCCGCCGCCGTGGCGGATCGCCCGGCGCTGCGTTTGATCGTCTTGACGGAAAGGTGGTAGCTGGCCATGGCCGCGCCCTACGGATCCGGCGACGGGCAAAGGCGGGCGGACTGCCACACATGCAAACAGGCAGACATGCAAACAGGCAGGCTGTCTGCGGGCCATCGAGGCAAGCATGCCACCTCGCAAACGGGCAGACATGCAGCCACGCCGACAGGCGGGCAAGCATGCTGCCAGTGATGCGCAGGACCGTCGCCAGAATGGGCCATGGTTTGCCGGACAAGCGCAGCGCGGCAAGCCCGATCCGGCAGACAGTCCCGCTCTCGGGATAGGCGGAACCGGATCGCCCGCTGACACGGGCGCCCTCGCGGAACCGCCCCGCTCTCGGGGCCAGTTCCAATGTGGGCGTCAGGGACAGCGGGGCGTGATCCAAGCCGCGCAAGGCTTGGCCAGGATGGGTTCGGGAAGGCGGGACGCTCTTCCTGATCCGGCGCCACAAGCGCCGGACTGGGGACGCCGTCGGCGGGGGGCCATGCCCCCGGAGAGACCGCACGCAAATCTCGGAAGCGCCGCAGGCGGTGGAGAGTTTGCATAAGTGCGCCCTTGACCTATTCGGCCTACGGGTAACCGCTTGACCTTGCCCCGTCAATGCTCCATGCAACCCAAAGATGTTTTGAATGTCTTGCGTGTGTGAAGGTACGAATGGCTGAGACAGAATTAGAGCGGGCAGAGAAGCGCTACACCCAGGCCAAGGCCCGGCTCCTCGCCCTGAAGAACCGCGAAGCGACGAAGGCGCGCAAGCTGGATACGCGGCGCAAGATCATCTTGGGCGGAGCGCTTGTCGATCTGGCAGAACGGGATTCCAATGCCTCCGCAATGATCGAGCGCCTGGTCCGCAACCTACCCCGTGAACAGGACCGCAAGGCTTTCGAAGGCTGGGATGCGAAGCAGCCCGCCGCCGCACCTTCCGCGACGGCCCCACCCGTTCCGCCGCCCTCGACCTGATCGCCGCCCCTTTCCTTCAGAGGGGGAGCGCAGCTCGCCCCCTGCCCTCTTAGCTGGACCTGATTTCCTTGCAGTATGTATTCTCCGCCCTGGGGCTGCTGTCGCGGTTGTCCCTCTTTGTCGTCGTCACCCCGATCCTCGCCGGATGGTTCTTCGTCTGGATGGTGATCGCCACTGCCTTCGCCTGGTTCGCCTGGCTGATCGTGATCATCATCCTGTCGGACGTGCCGATGGGCGAAGCCCTCTGGCACTGGTTCGTGTTCTGGCCGATGACCATTACCGGCTGGATCATCGGGGCCAGCGACTGGTCAAACCGGACGGGCATCAAGCTCTGGGGGCGCCGGCCAAGCGACAGCCACGGCTCGGCCCGCTTTGCCACCCGGAAAGAACGCGCAGCGTTCGAAGGAGACGACGGCCTCCTGATCGGGCGCGACCTCGATACCGGCAAGCCGCTGCGCTATGACGGCCCGGCGCACCTCCTGACCCTCGCCCCCACAAGGGCAGGCAAAGGCGTCGGCACGGTGATCCCGAACCTCTTGCTGGCCGAACGCTCGGTCCTGGTGATCGACCCCAAGGGTGAGAACGCGAAGATCGCAGGCGAGGCGCGCAAGCGCTTCGGCGCGGTTCACATCCTCGACCCCTTCGGCGTCACCGGCAGGCCCGCCTCTGCCTATAATCCCCTCGGGCGGCTTGACGCAAAAAGCCTCGACCTGGGCGAAGATGCCGCCTCTTTGGCCGAAGCCTTGGTGATGGACCCGCCCGGCCAACAGTCTGAGGCGCATTGGAACGAAGAGGCCAAGGCGCTGCTGGCCGGGCTGATCATGTTCGCCGTGGCCCATGAGGATCAGGACCGCAAAACCCTCGCCACGGTTCGGGAATATCTGACCCTGCCGCCTGAGAAGTTCCGCGCCCTTCTGGAGCTGATGCAGGACAGCACCGCCGCCGGGGGATTGATCGCCCGCGCCGCAAACCGCTTCTTTGGCAAATCTGACCGCGAAGCGGCCTCGGTGATGTCCTCGGCGCAGCGCCACACCCATTTCCTCGACAGTCCCCGGATCGTGGCCGCCACGGCGCGCTCAGACTTCCAGTTCTCAGCCCTGCGGCATGATTTGACCTCGATCTTCCTTGTCCTGCCGCCGAACCGCCTCGATGCCTACAGCCGTTGGCTGCGCCTTCTGGTGGCACAGGCGCTTCAGGACATCGCAAGGGACGCGGAAGCCGCCCAAGCAGGCGCAGAGCGCCTGAAACAGCCCGCCCTGTTCCTCCTCGATGAGTTTGCCGCTCTGGGCCGTTTGGAAGCCGTGGAACGCGCAATGGGGTTGATGGCAGGCTATGGGCTGCAACTCTGGCCGATCCTTCAGGATATGAGCCAGCTGAAAGACCTCTACGGCGCACGGGCCAATACCTTCGTCGCCAACGCGGGCGTGCTGCAAACCTTCGGTGTGAACGACTTCGAGACGGCCAGATGGCTGAGCCAGATGATCGGGCGGGAAACCACCGGCTATCAGACGGAAAGCCACAAGCCCGGCGATGCGCCTTCGACCTCGTACAACGTGACGGCGCGCGACCTGATGACTCCGGATGAAATCATGCAGATTCCGCCCCATGTCCAGCTCCTGCGCGTCCAGGGCAAGCCGGTGATGATCGCCCGCAAGCTGCGCTACTTCGCGGACAGGGAATTCGACGGGCTGCACAAGCCATAAGTCCCAAATCTGAACGCTGATCGCGCAACACCGATCTCTGAACCCCTATCGCCTATCCCTGATCACGGAAATCATAATGTCCAACCCCGGTTCCGCCCACCCTGCCCTTTCCGACGCCGCCCTTCGTGAAACCCTCGACCTCCTGGGCACTGTCGTCGCCAACATGGCTGGAAAACTGGACCGGCACGGCCAGATTCTTGCGGACGTCCAGAAGGCCGCCACCGAAAGCCGGGACGCCGCACAGGCGGCCAAGGCCCATTCCGATCCGCAACGTTACGGGCGTCACATCGGGCAGGAACTCGACAGAGCGCTGGATGCGACCCTTGACCGACTCGAAGGCATGCAATCCGGCTTCGCCGCCGATCGGCAGGAAACCCGTCGCAGCCTGGGCGAGCTTGTCCGGCAGGAAGAGGCCGTTCTTCAGCACCTTCGGGACGATCTCGAAGAAGCGGGACGCTGGAAACGGCGCATTCCCTTCATAGCCCTCTTCGGGGTGGCTCTGGCGCTTGGCCTGACTATCGCCCTGCCCCGCTTCTTGGCAGTCAACGGCATCGGTTGCGCTGTCCTTGGGGGTGAGTGGCTGCGGGGGCCTGAGAGCGGAAAAGAGGCCTGCGTGTTCTATGCAAGGTGACGCGAAAAGTGCTGCGAAGCAAAGTTATCCACAGGCTAAAGTGTTAAATATGGGTTAGATTCAGTGTTACGGCGATTACGCCCCTGCCTTTTCTTAACCATATCAGGTTGTTAGACGTAGGCCGGTAACTGAAAACACGAATCTTGGTAACTGAAATCCTTTGCTCGGTAACTGAAAACACGAATCTTGACATCGGTAACTGAAAACACGAATGTCGCGCCATGGTAACTGAAAACACGAACTCTTTAACCCCCCTGCTCCCTGATCGGCATCCGCAGCACGATCTGTTCATCTGCGATGTCTCTGATGCCGTCCTTAAGGACGTGATGCAGCATATGGAGCACCCTTTTTACTCTCTGTCCAAGAAGCCGGAGACTTCCGTAAAGCGCTATCGAAACGGTCCCCACTGGCTAGAAATTACGCCTAGCGTCAAAGGCTTGGCCACAATCTATGACAAGGACATTCTGATTTACTGCATCAGCCAGATCATGGCGAAGCTGAAGCAAGGGGAAGCGGTAACGTCGCGAGTGCGGATCAACTCACATGAGCTGCTGATCTTTACCAACCGCGGCACCAGCGGGCGAGAGTATCAGGCCCTTCTCGATGCGCTCGATCGGTTGGAAGGCACGAGGATCAGGACGAACATCGTGACCGGCGACGAAGAGCAGATCGACGGATTCGGCCTCATCGACGCATCTTCGATACGGCGGAAGCACGGCTTGGACGGTCGGCTTTTGTGGTGTGAGGTCAAGCTTTCGGATTGGGTGTTCAATGCGATCAAGAACGAAGAAGTCCTGACCCTGCATCGGGATTACTTCAGGCTCAGAAAGCCGATTGAGCGGCGTGTATACGAGATTGCCCGCAAGCACTGCGGGCAACAGAAGACGTGGCGAATTTCTCTGGCAAAGCTTTTGACAAAAACCGGGTCGCAAAGCCCAGAGAAGCGCTTCCGACAGATGATTAAGCTGTTGGCCAGACATGACCATCTGCCGGATTATCAGGTCACGTTCGATGAAGATGCTGACATGGTCATCTTCACCAACCGTGGAACGATGGCATTGGTCGGCCCTGCCGGTGGCAGCGTCCCTCCTTTGAAGGCAGATACCTATGAGCGCGCCCGTCAGGCTGCGCCTGGCTGGGATATCTACCACCTTGAGAGGGAGTGGCGCGAATGGATCATCGAGCCGCCGCGTGACGCCGATGGTGCGTTCATCGGATTCTGCCGGAAGTGGTTTGAGCGACGCGGACGCCCATGATGGATATAAAACCGGTTACGGATTTATATCGGGTATCAGAAATAAATCTGGTATTGTAAACAAATCCATAACCGGATATTAATCCATCACTCAAGCAAGGCTGGTGAAAGATGCCGGTGATCGTATTGGCAAGCCCAAAGGGCGGCGTCGGGAAGTCCACATGCGCGGTCCTTCTCGCATCTGAATTTGCACGCATGGGCGCTGACGTGACGGTCTTGGACTGCGACCCGAACAAGTCGATGTCACGCTGGGCGGCCCACGGTACACCTAGTGGTGTGCGGCTACAGAGAGACGTCGGACGATCCGAGATTGTTCCGGCCATCCGACAGGCGGATGGAGACGGCAGGATTGTAATTGTCGATCTTGAGGGGGTTGCCTCGCAGCTCGTCAGCCGGGCTATTTCTCAGGCGGATCTTGTGATCGTACCTATGCAACCGACAGCGCTTGATGCCGAAATAGGTTCAGAGGCGCTTGCACTGGTCCGTGAAGAGGAAGAAGCGCTCGGTCGAAAAATTCGCCATGCTGTGGTCCTTACGAAGACAAGCGCGGCGGTCAAGAGCAGGGTCCAGAAAGAGCTGGAGTCGCAGCTTCGTGGGGCAGGGGTGGACGTTATCGAGCCGTCCCTAGTTGCCAGGGCTGCCTTTTCCGAACTGTTTGCTGTCGGTGGCGACCTCACGGCAATGATGTCTGATCCTCAAATCGTGACGGGCGGCAAGGTCGACAAAGCACTAGAGAACGCACGGGCGTTCACGGAGGCCGTATATGAGCGTCTCAAATAGGCTCTCTGGCCTTTCAGCGCGCCCCAAAGAAACTTCGCAAGATGATTTGCGCCGCGCGGATGAGGTAGGGGAAGCTCGTGGTTTCTTGGACCGCACCCCACGGAAGAAGCCGGGGCGCAAGGCGAGTCCGCGCACTTACCAGCTACATCCGAAGGTGTTCCCCGAAACCGGAGAGGCTATTTCTGCGGAAGCTGAGCGACTGGGAATTACCCAAGGCCAGCTTATCGAGCGGATGTGGGACATCTATTTGAATAGGGCGCGCAAAGAAGAACGATAAAAATGAACAAAAAGAACAAGTTATTTGACATACTCCCCGGCGCCCTTCCGGATGACCTGATCTACGATACGCTCGGGATAGAAGTGGAGCCCGGAGAGGTCAAATTTGCCGCACCCGCACAAAAGCACGCCCATAGTAGGCACCCTCAGGACGTTCCATTAATAATTCCGCATCTTTCTCAGGTCATTTCTGATCCCTTGTACATGGGTGATGACTTCAAGAATCCGGGAAAGATAGAACTTGTTCGGTTCATCCCCGGCACATCGGGGAAGGCAGCACTCATCGCGATCACTGTCGAGAAGAATGACAACGATGGATACTATCATGTCTGCTCGTCCTACCTCATCACACAAGCGGAGGTCGATCAGAAGCGAGGCAAAGGGATTCTGAAGCGCGTCACGAAGAAGTATTTCCCTTGAAGTCGCCCCTCACGTGACGTATCTTGGCTGTCGAAGTACGACGAAGTGTAAGGTGAGAACGCCCGCCTCATGCACCGCGAAAGCGGTAAAGTAGGCCGAAAGGCCGAAGAGATACCGGATCCTGATGGCTGAAAAGCTGCCAGGTGAAAACTGGGAACCGGTTGCACTTTTGAAGACAGCCCCGCTTCGTGCGGGGCTTACTTTTTTTGTCACTTTTCTCCGCATCACGAGTAGGTTAGACACGCCGGATAGTCTTCGCGCTGACCCGGAAGAGCTGCGCGATCTCAGGCAATGGCCGCAGTTCCTGGTCCCGCATCCGGCGCACCTCGACCTTCTGCGCGGCGGATAGGGCAGGGGGCCTACCCCCGACGCGGCCTCGCTTGCGGGCCGCTTCCAATCCCTCTTTCGTCCTCTCGGAAATCCGCTCCCGCTCGAACTGGGCAATGGACGCGAAGACATGAAACACCAACCGCCCGGCTGGAGTGGTGGTGTCGATGTCCTCGGCCAGAGACCGGAATCCCGCACCGCGCGCCTGGATCGAGTCCACGATGTCGAGAAGATCGCGCAGGGAACGGGCGAGGCGGTCATACTTGGTGACGGTGATCACGTCGCCCTGGCGCAGCTGATCGAGCAAGCGGTCCAGCTCGGGTCTTCTGCGCACGATGCCGGTGATCTTGTCAGCGAAGATCCTCTCGGCCCCGGCGGCCCTCAGGGCATCGAGCTGGCCGTCAAGGCTCTGGTCGTCCGTCGAAACTCTCGCGTATCCGATGATCATGCCACATCGTGCCAAAAACCTCCCAAAACTGCAAAGGTTTTGTCATGGGTTTTTGTCCAGCCTAAGCTCTTGATTTGGGGCATGGCAGGGGGCAGGGCCAGAAACGACCGATATAGGTGAAAAACTCGGCCTACCATATGTTGTGCCGGCCACTCTGGAGCCGATTTAACCCGCTGAATCGGCTTAGTTTTCAGTTGAATTGAAGATGTGGCTGCGAAAGCCGCCACGACCTCACGCCGGGACCAGTTTCGCCAGACGTTTTAGGTTCTGCGCGGTCGCAGCGAGAAGGAATTCGCCACTAGCGCCCCGCAACCCACTGAGCCGAAGGCGGGTGAATCCGAGATTGCGCTTCAGATGGGCGAACAGCATCTCGACCTTCTTGCGCTTCCGGCGGCTGAGATTGAACGGTTCGGTGCCGGAAATGTCGCGGGCGGTCTGCCTGGCATCTTCGTCCATGTGACGGGTGACCGTTCGGGCGGGTGCGGCGGTACAGGCTTTGCGGATCGGGCAGGCTCCGTAAGTTTCCGGGTCTGCGCTATAGCGCTTGATCCGCATCGCCAGATCGACCTTCCGAAGGCGCATCTCGTGGCCCTCCAGGCAGGTGAAACTGTCGCGGTCGGGGTCACAATGTTGCTCTCAACCTGCCACCCAACCTGTCTCGCTTTGGCTTTGACCATCACGTCTGAAGCCTATGAAAGAAATTTCAATCAATGGTTGCGCATTGACTTGCTTTATGGAACGTTCGGAGCAGTGGTGAAGTTGTCGGTGGGTGTGGCCCAAATGCGAGTACAATCTGAAAGTGAAATGGCAGGGCGGCACAAGATTCAGGGGGCCATTATTTCACTGGTCCAACGCTTTTGCTCTTGGAGCCACACCAAAAGATGGCCAGTTGCTGCCTTCATATTTTTTTTACTCTGCGCACCAACGTTTCCGTTCGCATTGGCAGCTGATAAAAATTGCGCGATTCCGACAGAAGACGAATTCATCGAGGCGGCCGTCACATATTTCCTGAAGGTTCGTCAGCCTAGCGG
>NZ_JAAIVJ010000029.1 GCF_011008935.1 Tabrizicola oligotrophica
CGACTGTGCAAGGTCAGACGAGCATTCTGGTGTGGGTTGTTCATCCTGCGAGGTCCTGGGCTGGAGTTTGGCGATTGCAGCCTAACCCCGTTCCGGGTGAACAACCTCCTGAGACTTCACAGCTAGGTCTTTCATACTGGCCGAAATATCCTCCGGGGGAAGCGGGCTTGATCCAAGCCCGCGTGGGGGTGGAAAACCCCCATCTTCCCGCGACGAAAAGCGCCCCGCCCCCTCCCCGAAGCGTGGCGGTCAGCCCACGGTTTCCAGACAATGCCGCCGGAAGGCCCGTTTCAGCATGTCGAGTTCGGCCCGCAGCAGATCGACCTCGGCCCGCATGTCATCTTCCATGGCGACCCCGGTGATCACGGTGAAATGCTGCAGCTTCTCGCCCGTCCCGGCCTCGGTGATAAGAAAGGTCTGGACCCCCTCGCTCAAAAGCTCCGCCGGGATCGGCACCTGCACCAGCCAGTCGCCGGGCCGGTCGGCCACCGCCGTCACGGCCACCCCTGTCACCGGCTTCTCCAGATGCAGCACGGCAAGCGCCGGGGCCGTGTCGCTGCCCGACACCACACCTTCCCAGATGCCGGCGCGGATGCGGGTTTTGGTCAGGGTGAAATCGCTCATCTAGCCCTCACAGTTCCGCGCGCGGCCGGCGCGAGAAGGTGACGTCGCGCAGAATCACCTGGTTCATTTCCGGCCCTTCGAAGATCAGGTCGACCCACAGCCGCTCCACCCGCTTTTCGTTCATCTTGGAATAGGCAAGGTCGAATTCCACCATCACCTCTTCTTCGTTCAGCGGCAGTTCCCGCACGATCTGTTCGACGTTCGGGCCATGCTTGATGTTCAGCCGGGCAAAGATTTCCAGCGGCTTTTCCATTTCCACGATCACATCCATGCGGATCAGGTGCTTTTGCCGCAATCCCCGCGCCGCCTCGTCCGGCAGGTCGATGACCAGCGACAGGAACGAGCCATCGAAGCGGAACACGTCCATGCGAAAGCCGAAGGGCGCGATGTCGGCTTCACGGGTGTTGCGGATCTGACGGACGGTCAGTTCGCTGCGGCGGCAGTCGTGGAAGATCGTGGCACCGGGATAGACTTCGGCCTTGGTCGGCACGCTGGAGAACCCCGGAACCGGAATGGCGCCCTTCCACAGGTCCGGCCGCCAGGCCCAATCGGTGCCCAGCGGCTTGCGGATGATGTTCGAGCCGATCACCGGCAGCGCAAGGCGATGCTCGGCCTCGTGGATCACCCGGTCAAGGTTGCGGCGCAGCGCCCGGGCGCGGGCGCGCAAGGACCGCAGGCTTTCCAGATCGGTGCCCGCCGCCCCGTCCGCCGCCTGCCCCCAGCGGCGCAACACCCGCGTGTGCATCACCCTGTCGAGAAACTTTGTAACGACGCCGGCCATTGCTGCCTGTTCTGCCCCAGATTTCCTCGTTTTCCAGCACTGTTGCCCGTATGGAAACGATTCGTTTATCGGTTGAAATGGTTAAAGAGTTGCCCTGATCCGGTCCACGGGAATATGCGCCGCGGCCCTTCAGGCAGGGTTGGCACGATTCAACGCCGCCAGGGCCTTGTCCATGATGACGCGACCGTCCTCCGGGGCAAGCGCCTCCTGCGGTCCGCCTTTCACCGACATGGTGACAAGCCGCCCTTTCAGCCCCAGAACCGCGCGCCAATAGCTGGGCTCTCCAGCCTCCTGCACCCGCATCAGAAAGGCATCGCCCGCCGAAAGCGCGGTCACGACGCGCACATCACTGGCCCGGCCGGTCGGGGCCAGCGTCGCCCGCCCCTGCGGCGAGGTGAAAAAGCCTGCAAGTTCCGCGCCACCGGCGGCCATGACCCCGGCAGAGCCGGCCTGCCCGATTGCAAGCGTCACCACCGCGGGCTTCACCGCGGCCTGGTTGCTGCACCGCCCCATCAGGATGATCGCAGTATCTTCGGCCTCGCCGCTGGCTTCGGGATCGACGCAATATCCCGCCGGGACACCGACGTTCAGCGCGCCGTTCAGGACCGGCCTTGCCGACGAGCCCCCGAACCCGGCGCCTCCGACACAGGATGCCAGCAGGATCGCGGCCAGAACCGGCAGCGCAAATGGTTGTTTCATCTCTCGCCCTTCCCACCCTTGCCCGCAGACTCCCGCGCGGGTTCCCAGTGGTGCGCCGACGCTAGCCTTGTGGCCGTGCTGCGGCAAGCCGGCGACAAGCTGATTTCGCCAACCGTTGCGCCGCCGCCCCTTGTCATGCCATGCAAGGCCGAAACGGAGACCCCGATGCCCCGCGCCCAAGCCATTGCCACCGCCCTTTCCTGCAAGACCGACCTTTATGCCGCCCTGCGTGCGCTGGCCGCCGCTCTGCCGGACCTGACACTGGACGAGGTGCTGCGGGCTGCACCGGAGCCGGAGGCGCTCCGCCTGATGGGCGTGGATCAGGGCCTGTTGCGCGCCGTGATCCGCGCGGGAAAGGGCCTGCCGGCCGCAGCGGGCGAAACGGCCCTGCGCGCGTGGCTGGCCAAGGCCACTCCCGCGCCGCTGTTCCTGCCGGAAATCGCCAAGGGCCCCAGCCTCGCCCTTCTGACCCGGGGTGAGCATCCCGACATGCCCGCCTTCTCGGATCGCGCCTTCGATGGCTGGTTTGCCGCCAAGGGTGTGCCTTACGGCCTTGGCGCCTATGGCGAGAAGCGGTCGGTCTATGCCACCGATCAGTTCGCCGACAGCGCCAGCCCCGAACGCCGCACCTTCCACCTCGGGATTGATGTCTTTGCCCCGGCGATGACCGCTGTCCATGCGCCGCTGCCCGGCCAGGTGGCCTTCGTGACCCATAACGCCGATCCGCTGGATTACGGCCATACGCTCATTCTTGAGCATGAGGCGGAAGGCCTTCGCTTCCACACGCTCTATGGCCATCTCGCCGGCACCTTGCCCGGCCTTCTGCGCGTCGGCGACAGCGTGTCGCCCGGTCAGCTGATCGCCCATCTGGGCGATTGGCATGAAAACGGCGGCTGGGCTGCGCATCTCCATTTCCAGATCATGACCGACATGCTGGACCAGACCGGCGGCAATTTCTTTGGCGTCGGCCATGAAAGCCTCTGGGATGTCTGGCAATCGGTCTGCCCCGACCCCAACCTGATCCTGCGCCTGCCGCCAGAGCGTTTCCGGATCTGAGGCCGCCCAAAGACCCGCAGGTTGGCGGCCCGCTGCGTTTCGTTTCCGGCTGCGGAACGATTCGCGCAATTACCCCGGATAGAACGCAACTGCGCCCCGATCCTGCCCGAATTGAAGGCCAATAACGGTTCATCTGCCCACTCTGCTCGCTTGGGGAAAACAATGGACCGACTAACCGAAATGGAAGCCTTCGCCACGGTCGTGGACCAGGGCGGCTTCACGGATGCTGCCAAGAAGATGGGGATTTCGAAATCTGCCGTTTCGAAACACGTCTCTGCCCTGGAAGCCCGTCTTGGTGCGCGCCTTCTGAACCGCACCACCCGCCGCGTCTCGCCAACCGAGATCGGCCTTGCCTATTATGACCGGGCCCGCCGCGTGCTGAATGACGCGGGCGAGGCCGATGCGCTGGTCACCTCGATGCAATCCGCGCCCTCGGGCCTACTGCGGGTGTCGGTGGCGACCGATTTCGGGGTGAACCTCTTGTCGCCCATTCTGGGGGATTTCCTGCTGGAATACCCCGACATCACCGTGAACATGGTGCTGAACAACCGCTATGTGGAACTCATCAGCGAAGGGTTCGATCTGGCCATTCGGGTTGGGGAACTCGAAGACAGCTCCCTGCGCGCCCGCAAGCTGACCGAGACCACCAAGCGCATGATCGCCTCGCCGTCCTATTTCCAGAAATTCGGCCGGCCGCTGAAGATCGACGATCTGAACGACCACAAGCTGCTGCACTATTCCAATCAGGCCAATGGCAATGTCTGGAAGCTGACGGCGCCCTCGGGCGAAAAGCGGCAGGTCCGCACCGCCGGCTGGCTGACGGTGAACGATGGTCAGTCGCTCTTGAACGCCGCGGTTTCGGGCCTTGGCATCGCCTATCTGCCCTCGTTCCTTTACGCCGATGCGATGAAGGGCGGTCTGGTGGAAGAGGCCATCCCCGGCCTGCCGGTCGAAACCCTCGGCATCTACGCAGTCTATCCGCCGGGCCGGTTCACCCAGCCCAAGGTGCGCGCCTTCATTGATTTCCTTGCCCGCCGTTACATGGACAAGGGCCCCGACCTTTGGTGAGCCATTCGGGCAGGGTGGGGCCTGCCCGGACCGGCTAAGGTGCGAGCAGATCGGTCGAGGTCGCCATGACCTCGACCCTTCTGTTTTTCTGTCGCCCCGCTTCGGTCTGATTGCCCGCGCGTGGCGACAGGAAGCCAACGCCTTCGGCCTCGATCTGGTCAGGTGAAATCCTGTGCGCATAAAGCAGTTCTTGCCGCACGCTTTCCGCGCGCAGGCGGGACAGCCTGATATTGCCGTCCAATGTGCCGGACGCATCCGTATGTCCGACCAGAACGACCCTGCGGGCCGGATTGGCCTGAAGCCAGCCAGCCAGCGAGAGAAGCGAGCTGTAGTCTCCGGCCACCAGGGCCGAAGACCCCGAGGCAAAGACCAGATCCTCCAGCACCATGGCCCGCCCGGCCTCGACCCCGGCGATCAGATCCTTGCCGGTCTGATCCTTGCCGGTCTGATCCGCGCGCGTGGCCTCGGGTTCGGCAGCCGGCGCGCGCGCGACCGAGGTGCTGGCCGCCCGCACCGGCACCGCCTTGCCCAGCCGCGTCACCTGCACAAAGCCTGTCGTCCCGGTCCGGCTGACCAGAAGTGCCACGAAAGCACCGTTTGCCGATCTTGCCAGCAGATAGCGGAAGTCGCCAAGGTTCACATGCATGTCAGGTTCGGGCAGAACCTCGGCGCCATAGCGAAAGTCATAGCCGCCGCAGGCCTCGGTCTCGCAGGTGAACAGGACCTCGAATTTCGCCGCCGTGATCTGGTCCTGCAGACCCTGCATCACCTCCAGAGTCGAGATCTGGTCCAGCCCCAGCCGAAAGGCGGTGATCGACAGCGCCCCCTCGGCAAGCTGGGTGGGCAGGCTTCCCGCCGCAAAAGGCCCCATCGGCAGGCGCAGGCTGCCAAAGGCCTCTGCCCGCTCCGCCGTCTTTTCGGCAGGCCCGGGAAAGGCCAGCTCCAGTGCGCGGGCAGCAGGCGCGCAGCCCAGCGCCAGAACCACAGCCAGCGCCACCGGCGAAGGGAAGAAGCTGTGTCTCATCGGATGCCTTTGTTCTCGCTACCTTTGGCGATAGTGATAGGCCCCCACCTCAACCATGCCCATCGCGGCATAAAGCGCGCGCGCCGGGGCGTTGGCGACCGTCACCACCACCGAGAGCGTATCAGCCCCTTCGCCTTTCGCCCAGATTGCTGCGGCGCGCAGGATATTCTGCGCGGAACCCTGCCGACGCAGCGCAGGTATGACCTCCAGCGCGTGCAGCATAGCATGCCGCCCGTGGCAGGCCACAAAGGCCACGCCCGAAGCGCGGTCATTGGCGCGGCCCAGAATGACAGCCTTTGCACCCTCGGCTCGCTCCATCACCGCCAGCCGGGCCGGACCGATCCCCGCGTCGGCCCAAAGCGCGCGCGCGATCTGCATCGGCGGCCAATGCGGGAAGGTGGTCATGCGCGCGGGTCCATCCCCTGCGAGGGCATCGACCGGGGCAGCATAGGCCGTGACCGGGTCGATGGAGCGGTACCCCCGCTCCGCCAAGGCGGCATCCAGCACCTCATCTCCGGCGCGGATCAGGAACAGCGGCGCATCCATCGCCGCCTCGGCCCGCACCAGATCGCCGGCGGTCCAGGGGCCCTCCACCGTCGCCGCCGACACCCGCTTGCCGCCGCCCCGCCCGTCGCGGAGCATAAAGGGGCCACAGGCCTGCCGGGCCGCCGGGGGCCATGTGGCTTCCATCACCTCTGCAAGGATTGCGGGATCAACACTCATGCGAACAACCTGCAGAGCCGGGTCATCGCCGCGTCAAGCCGCGCCGGATCGGTGCCGCGGATCACCAGATTGGTGCCATAGGCGCCGTTCAGGCTGAAGGGATAGCTTCCCATCTGCAGCTCGGGGAAGGCAGCGGCCAATGCGCCAAAGTCCGCGGCGATCTCGCCCTCGCCCCGCATCACGCGCAAGGTCTGGCTGAGCAGCGGTGGTCCCCCGGTCAACCCGGGCAGCACACTCGCCACCATGGCCTGAAAGATCGTCGGCACCCCGGCCATGACATGCACATTGCCAAGCGAGAACCCCGGAGCAATCGACACCGGATTGTCGATCAGGCGCGCGCCTTCGGGAATGCGCGCCATGCGCTGGCGGGCTTCGTTGAAGGGCAGGCCCTGCCGGTCGTAATGCGCGGCCAGAAGCGCCATGGCGTCGGCACGGTGGCTGATCGGTACGCCAAAGGCGGCAGCAATCGAATCGGCGGTGATGTCGTCATGCGTCGGGCCAATGCCACCCGAGGTGAACACCGTATCATAGGCGGTGCGCAGCGCATTCACCCCCGCAACGATGGCCGCGGAATCATCGGGCACCACCCGCACTTCGGCCAGACGGATACCGATCCGCGTCAACTCGCCCGCCAGATAATGCATGTTGCTGTCGCGGGTGCGCCCCGACAGGATCTCGTCGCCGATCACCAGCATGGCAGCCGTAGGATTGGTCATGGCAGCTCTCCAGTTGCCCACCCGGTATAGCTGCGCCGGACGCGCAGGCAAACCCCTCTGGAAAAGCTGCCCCGCTTGGCCTATCTAGGCGCAAAACCGGAGGAATGCCCGTGGACCAGACCCGAGGCCGTGTGACGAAGGATGGCATCCGCATCTATGAAGATGCGGATTTCGCAGGCATGCGCACCGCCGGCCGCGTGGCGGCGGAAATCCTCGACATGCTGGGGCCGCTGGTGGTGCCGGGCGTGACCACTGCGGCGCTTGACGATTTCATCCGCGAGGAAATCGCCCGGCGCGGCGTCGTCTCGGCGACCATCGGCTACAAGGGTTACCAGCACGCCTCCTGCATCTCGGTCAACCATGTGGTCTGCCACGGCATTCCGGGCGCCAAGGTGCTGGCCGACGGCGACATCCTGAACATCGACGTCACGGTGATCGTCGACGGCTGGTTCGGCGACACCAGCCGGATGTACGTGGCCGGCACCGCGCCCCGCAAGGCCGAACGGCTGATCGAGGTGACCCACGAAAGCCTGATGCGGGGTATCCAGGCGGTGAAGCCGGGCAATACCTTTGGTGACATCGGCTATGCCATTCAGGCCTATGTCGAGGCCAATCGCATGTCGGTGGTGCGCGATTTCTGCGGCCATGGCCTGGGCCGGGTGTTCCACGCCCCGCCGAACGTCCTGCACTACGGCCGCCCCGGCAAGGGAGCGGTGCTGGAGGAGGGCATGTTCTTCACCATCGAACCGATGGTGAACCTCGGCCGGCCCGAGACCAAGACGCTCGCCGATGACTGGACTGCCGTTACTCGCGACAAATCGCTCTCGGCGCAGTTCGAGCACTCCATCGGCGTTACCGCGGCCGGCTGCGAGATCTTCACCCTCTCGCCTGCGGGCAAGTTCTTCCACACCCGCTGAGGCTCATCGAGCCGTTCCGGCACGAGGAGCGCCCTCAATGGAAGTCGCGACTGGGGAACAGCACCTTGGCCTGTTCGCGAGGATGGAATTTGCGCGGATGCGGCGGGCTTGCGGCAGGACGGGCTGCAGCGGTGTGCGCCGGGCGGGCGTGGCCGAGAGTGGCGAGGCAGCTTGAGATGTCTTCGACCCCCTCTGCAATCAGGTGCACCACCTGCCCGTCGCGTTCGATCCGCCCCGTGACGCGCAGCAGGCGCCCCGCGATCACCGCGCGGCGGAAGGCTTCGTAGACGCGCGACCAGACCACCACGTTCGACACGCCGGTTTCATCCTCGAGCGTCAGGAAGATCACGCCCGAGGCGGTGCCGGGACGCTGGCGGGTGATGACCAGCCCGGCGACCGTGACCCGGCCTTTGGCCTGCGACAGCCGGTCATGCGGCAGGCTTTCGGGCAGGCGTGGCCGCAAGAGTTCCACAGGATGCGCGCGTAAAGACAAGCGCAGGGACAGGTAATCTTCCATCACCTGAATCGCCCCTAGTTTCCTAGACGCCTCGCAGTTTCAGTTTTTGCTGCTGTTCGAAGGCGATCGGTGACAGCATGCCGTTCCTAACGTGTTTGCGCTGCGGGTTGTAGAAGAACTCGATGTAGTC
>NZ_JAAIVJ010000030.1:0-2500 GCF_011008935.1 Tabrizicola oligotrophica
TTTTGGTTGCGGGGGCAGGATTTGAACCTGCGGCCTTCAGGTTATGAGCCTGACGAGCTACCGGGCTGCTCCACCCCGCGCCATTGCCTTTCGGCGGTCCCTTCCGGGTTATTTTGGGAAGGGTTTGCTTTGAGATCGTTATGAGGGAGGTTGTCTCTTTTTAGGTTTGGCGGTGACCTACTCTCCCACGTCTTAAGACGCAGTACCATTGGCGCGACGGCACTTAACGGCCGAGTTCGGGATGGGATCGGGTGTTTTGCTCGTGCTATAGCCACCAAACCGAAGAAGAGACATGCGGGTTTTCGCCCGCAAACATCAGTGTTGTTCCAAGTCTAGGTCGCGTTTGCGACCATGTGTTTGCTTTTGATTAGGTCACTTTGATTTCAAAGTGACACCCGTAAGGCCATGTCTGGCTGTTACTGGATCAAATCAAGCCTATCGAGCAATTAGTACCGGTCAGCTGAATGCATTGCTGCACTTACACCTCCGGCCTATCGACGTGGTGGTCTTCCACGGCTCTCAAGGGAGACCTTGTTTTGAAGGGGGCTTCACGCTTAGATGCCTTCAGCGTTTATCCTGTCCGAACATAGCTACCCAGCACTGCCGTTGGCACGACAACTGGTCCACCAGTGGTTCGTTCACCCCGGTCCTCTCGTACTAGGGGCAACTCTTCTCAAGTCTCCTACACCCACGGCAGATAGGGACCGAACTGTCTCACGACGTTCTAAACCCAGCTCACGTACCTCTTTAAATGGCGAACAGCCATACCCTTGGGACCTGCTCCAGCCCCAGGATGAGATGAGCCGACATCGAGGTGCCAAACGATGCCGTCGATATGGACTCTTGGGCATCATCAGCCTGTTATCCCCAGCGTACCTTTTATCCGTTGAGCGATGGCCCTCCCACTTGGGACCACCGGATCACTATGACCGACTTTCGTCTCTGCTCGTCTTGTCAGACTTGCAGTCAGGCTGGCTTCTGCCATTGCACTCAACGAGCGATTTCCGACCGCTCTGAGCCAACCATCGCGCGCCTCCGTTACTGTTTAGGAGGCGACCGCCCCAGTCAAACTCCCCACCATGCAGGGTCCCGGACCCGGATAACGGGCCGCGGTTAGACATCAAGAGTGCGAAGGGTGGTATCTCAAGGGAGGCTCCACGAAGACTGGCGTCCCCGCTTCAATGCCTACCACCTATCCTGCACATCACAATCCTGATGCCAGTGCAAAGCTAGAGTAAAGGTGCATGGGGTCTTTCCGTCTAACCGCGGGAAGTGTGCATCTTGACACACAGTTCAATTTCGCTGAGTCCACGTTAGAGACAGCGGGGAGATCGTTACGCCATTCGTGCAGGTCGGAACTTACCCGACAAGGAATTTCGCTACCTTAGGACCGTTATAGTTACGGCCGCCGTTTACTGGGACTTCAATTCAGAGCTTGCACCCCTCCTCTTAATCTTCCAGCACCGGGCAGGCGTCAGACTGTATACGTCGCCTTACGGCTTCGCACAGCCCTGTGTTTTAAGTAAACAGTCGCCACCCCCTAGTTTGTGCCCCCCACACATGCTTGCGCACATATGGGGCCTCCTTCTCGCGAACTTACGGAGGCATTTTGCCGAGTTCCTTTAACGTGGTTCTCTCAAGCGCCTTGGTATACTCTACCAGTCCACCTGTGTCGGTTTAGGGTACGGTCTGATGTGGGGCTATTTCCAGGAACCTCTCAGCAGCCCACCCAATCCGATAAGGGCAAACTACCTCTGAGATCCGTCACTTCCCACTGGCTGAGGAATATTAACCTCATTCCCATCGACTACGCCTTTCGGCCTCGCCTTAGGGGCCGGCTTACCCTGCTCAGATTAGCTTTAAGCAGGAACCCTTGGACTTTCGGCGAGAGGGTCTCTCACCCTCTTTGTCGCTACTCATGTCAACATTCTCGCTTCTGATCTCTCCACCGGATGCCTTACAGCCCGGCTTCACAGAAAGCTCTCCATGTTCTTCACCGTGCAAGCACGGATAAAACATGATGAGCTATATCACAGAACGCTCCGCTACCACGCACATCGCTGTGCATCCCGAGCTTCGGCTCATGGCTTGAGCCCCGTTACATCTTCGCCGCAGGACAGCTTATCTAGACCAGTGAGCTGTTACGCTTTCTTTAAATGATGGCTGCTTCTAAGCCAACATCCTGGTTGTTTTGGCCGTCCCACATGCTTTCCCACTTAGCCATGAATTAGGGGCCTTAGCTGCAGGTCAGGGTTGTTTCCCTCTTCACGACGGACGTTAGCACCCGCCGTGTGTCTCCCGGATAGTACTCTTGGGTATTCGGAGTTTACTTAGACTCAGTAAGGCTGTGGGCCCCCATCATCCATGTAGTGCTCTACCCCCCAAGGTATTCGTCCGAGGCGCTACCTAAATAGCTTTCGCGGAGAACCAGCTATCTCCAGGTTTGATTAGCCTTTCACCCCTAGCCACAAGTCATCCGGACCCTTTTCAACGGGTGTCG
>NZ_JAAIVJ010000031.1 GCF_011008935.1 Tabrizicola oligotrophica
CTGCCTCCTGCTCTTTGATCATCCCGATAATCTGCGCTTCGGTGAAACGGCTTTTCCTCATGTCGTCTGCTCCTTCAGGTTGGGCAGACTCTACATCACAGCGAGGGAACTTCCGGGGGGCAGGTCAGGCCTTCTAACCTCCCTCTCGCCTGATCCCCATCAACCACAAACCCTGATCCTCGACGAAGTCGACATCGGCGCAGCCGATGTCCATCAAACAATAGAAAGGAACCAAATGTCCCACCAACTGATCAACTTCAACATTCCAACGGGTCTGAAAGACACCTTGGATGAAATTGCGAAAGCCAAGCGGCTCAGCCGAACGGCAATCATCAACCAGCTTTTGGAGGGCTATTGCCGGACAGCTTTGCAGCAGCCGGCAATACAACCAAAAACCAATCGCCAGTCCGCCAAGCAGGACGAGGATGATGGACTGCCATTGCCTCCCCTATTGGCCCATCATGACCGTTTTGATGGAGGATGGTAATATGGACCAGCATCAAGTTTCCCAATTGGATCAACTTGGCGTCGAGGAAGATCTTCTCGGCTACAAGGATCATGAAGCCAAATTGCTTTCGGAGACATCCCGACCCCAAATCATCAACCCAAGGACCATGCGGCTGAACCGATACGCCATCAGAGACAGGGTCGAGATCGCCATCAGGGAAGCGTTGAGGCGGCTTTGATGTGACCTTGATCGCTATCCAACACGTTCGAGATGCTTCCCTTCAGCTTTGCTGGAGGAAAGCCGACCTTTGGTCGTCCGCTTGGATGCTATCAAGATAGTTTTTGACGGTCTGAGGGTGCCATCTGCCTCCTGTCGCCGTTGGCACCCTTTGATCGTTCAGCCATCGGGCAGCCGCTGAAATCGATCCTGCCTTGGTGACAGCCATCCTCAAAGTATCGGCATTTTCCATTGCGAATTTCCGGCGATTTTCCCGGCGTGTCGAGGCGATCTGGCTGGCATTCAGGCCAAGTGCCGTCCCCCGGTTCTTGGCCGCTTTCAGCGCGGCTTTCGTCCGTTCTGAAATCTGTCGTCTCTCTTCCTCGGCAAAGCAGGCCAGCAGGTGGAGGAAGAAGGTGTTGACGTTAGGATGCTCGCAGACAACCAGCTCAACGCCCTGATCGATGATCCCCGAGATGAACGAGACCTTCCTCGAGAATCGATCCAGCTTGGGGATCAGCAGTTTCGACCTGGTCTTCTTGACGAGGTTGATCGCCTTCCACAGCTTGATGCGATCATCCTTCTTTCCCGATTGGATTTCGGTGAACGCATCGATCACGGTATCGCCGGGCTGAAGGAACGCCTCAACCATCGCGCGTTGCGCATCAAGGCCAAGTCCTGACCTTCCCTGACGCTCGGTCGACACGCGGTAGTAGACAACATAATCGGTCATCGGCATCCTCCATCCACGACAAACGTTGGTCTGTCGTGGACGGACGTCAGGGATCAGAGGGCTGAGGGCAACGGACAGGTGAAGACGAAGTGACCAACTCGAAAGACCAGCTCGACGGATCGCCCCCGAGCAAGAAGAAGAGCCGACCTCCGAAGCCCCAAACTGCTCTGAGGGGGTTCCTTTCCAAATCGCTCAACCAAACGACCCGTGAGAGAATTTTCTTCAACCGTTTGGCGTTCGACTTGAAAATCGCCGCAGCCCGTGTCGGCTATCACATGCACCTGTACGAGCCTGATGTGGATCGGGATGGATTCGACATAATCGTGGAGGACGGCGAGACAACCCGATACCTTCAACTGAAGGCCGTCCTGTCGAGTGCCGACAAAAATTACTGGCAGATAAGCGTCGATCTGTTGCGCCCAAGGCCGGACGTGGCTGAATTCTATGGGAAAGCGCCAGTCGAGGGTGGTCGAGGTGGCGGCGTTATTTTGATCGAAATCGACGACGAGAACGAGGATGGGAATGTCACCTACAGTTACACGGACTACGACTTCCTCGCAGCAATTGCACAGGGCTATCTTGTTGAGAAAAAGCTTCTCAAAAGTGGGAAAGAACGGTTTGAACCGGGCTACACGGAACAAGCCGAACGAGCATTGAACCGGGTTTGGAGCGCAAAACGGTCGGAAACGGTTGACATACTACGCCGCCAATTCCTTCGGCTGACGGATGCAAACGCTTTACTTGAAGTGATCGGTCTCACGTCCAAGGGGCACTTCGACGTCAAGTTCTTGAGGGGCGGATACGGTGCCTATGAAATCGAGGCTGGAGGCGCGGTCAAAACGCCGTTTGAGCTTGATGAACGGGCAGTATCAACCTTCTATCACCTACGGCGGTTGACCGCCCTTCAGCAATCCGCTGGCCCCGTGCGCAAAGGGTTCTCACGGTTTCATATCCCGGACGTGAAGATTCCCCCGGATATCCATGACTAGTTGGATGCCAGTCGCTTCAACCTATGAGGGAAACCGCTTCGTTCGATGCAAGAAACTCCTCCACCTTCAGTTCCGGGAATAGCATTTCCTTCAGCAGCGACAGCTTTTCCCTCGCCTCGGTTGTGTTTGGAACTTGCCCCGGCGTGAATAATTTCTTTTTCCTATCGTTTTCGATATCCGCTTGCTTGCATGGAATTCCTATGACCTCGTCCAGAAAACGTGCCAGCAGCTTTGCCGTCAGCTTCCCATCCGAAAGAATGATCAGGTCATCTTGCCAAATCTGGTGGTGTCTATGTGCCCCTGCCGCTCGGTGTTTCTGAGCGACCGCTATTTGCTGGCGCAGCCGTTTTATGTTCCCGTCTTCACGACGAAGATACTTTCCAGCCTCACCTTCAAGCGATGACGTGTTCTCATGGAACGCGGAAAACACTTTGAGGTCGTGAACGGCTTTCAGGCAGCGCGGGCTGGACTGCGTGTTCCACGCGATGGTGGACAGTCAATCCATGGGATGATGGGCGCGGATTCCACGCGAAGGTGGGCAGTCTTTCCACGGGATCGTGGGCAGGTTTGACCGGCAATCAAACGGCATAGGCTCC
>NZ_JAAIVJ010000032.1 GCF_011008935.1 Tabrizicola oligotrophica
GATGTCAAAGCGAACGAAAGACCAAATGCAGCCTCGGGAAACCCAAAACACCCCAAGCGTTGAGGCTTTAGCACAGATGGGGAGGGAGGGGCTGCTTGATCTCTGGCCCACGGTGATGGGCACGGTTGTGCCGCGTGGCATGAGCCAGGGCCTGTTGCGGCGATTTTTGGCTTTCGAATTGCAAGTCAATGCTGGTGGGGGGCTGAGCAAGGCGGATTTGGTAGAGATCGCGCGCCTTGGGGCTGGGAGCTCTCGGGCCAAGACGGCCCGCATGGCGCAGGGCAGCCGGTTCTTGCGGGAATGGAATGGTGTCACCCATGTCGTCGAGCACACCGAGGCGGGATATCTCTGGAACGGCGACGTCCATGCATCCCTGTCGGCCATTGCCAAGGCCATCACTGGTGCGCATTGGTCTGGGCCACGCTTCTTTGGCGTGAAAGCAGCCGCCAGTGCGGCAACAAACAAGAAGCGGGTGCCGAAATGAACGCCCCCAGCCGAACCTCCGCCCGTCCTCAAACCCTGCGCTGCGCGATTTATACCCGGAAGTCTTCGGACGAAGGGTTGGAGCAGGGCTTCAACTCGCTTGACGCGCAGCATGAGGCCTGCGCGGCTTATGTCGCCAGCCAACGGCACGAGGGTTGGAAACTCCTGCCCGACCGTTTCGATGACGGCGGCCTGTCGGGTGGCACGCTGGAACGGCCCGCGTTGCAGCGCCTGTTGGCTGAGGTCGATGCTGGTCGGGTGGGGATGATCGTCGTCTACAAGATCGACCGGCTGACGCGTTCGCTGGCTGACTTTGCCCGGCTGGTCGAGCGATTGGAGCGCAAGGGCTGCTCTTTTGTCTCGGTAACGCAGGCCTTCAACACTTCATCCTCGATGGGCCGGTTGACACTGAACGTGCTGTTATCCTTTGCCCAGTTCGAACGCGAAGTGACGGCAGAGCGGATCCGCGACAAGGTGGCCGCCTCAAAGCGCAAGGGCCTGTGGATGGGCGGCAGTCTACCTTTGGGCTACGATCCACCGAAAGATCCGCTCAAGGCCCGAGTGTTGGCGATCAACTCCGAAGAAGCCAAAACGGTGCAGGCGCTCTTTGACCTTTACTTGAAGACGGGCACGCTGATGGCCACGCGCGACGCTGCCCTCGCTGCGGGCCTAAGCCCCCGCAAGGCCGATCATTCCGCGGATGCCCGTGCTGCGGCCGCTACGCCCGCGCCCTTCTCTTATGGACAGTTGCATTATCTGCTGACCAACCCCGTCTACCGCGGCCTGATCCGGCATAAGGCGCTGGTGCATCCCGGGCAGCACGCGCCGATCATCGATGCAGCAACATGGGAGGCGGTTCAGGCAAAGCTGCAGGATGGCGCAGCTCGAAAGCGGCAGAAGCGGGCTACGACTATTGCGGCATCAGCCACTCAGGAGGCCGCGGCAGACCAAAGCAAACCGGGCCTTGAACCCGTCGCCCCCTTGGCAACCAAGCTCTTCGACGAAACCGGCGACCGGCTGACGCCCAGCCACACCAATCGCCACAACCGGCGCTTTCGCTACTATGTCTCGCGCCGCCTCATCACCATGGGACGTGATCCTTCGGGATGGCGGCTTCCCGCCCCGCAGCTTGAGGCCTTGTTACTTGCGGCCCTGCGGGATCATCTGCGCAGTCGCGCGCAGGCCCATGATGTCATGGTCACACCGGAGGCGGGGACGGCACAGCAGCTTTGCAAAGCTGTAGCCGACCTGGCCGATCACCCTGACCCGGGACAACTCTGGCCGCTGATCGAAACCATCCATCTGGAACCCGGCAGACTGCGCATTGCACTGGACCGCGGCGAAATCGCCCGGAGGTTGGGGCTGCAAATCGAACAGTTAAGCCCGGCTTTAACGGGTTTTGAACAGCCCTTCACCCAACGCCGCCGCGGCGTGGAAACCAGGCTGATCTCGGGCAACACCCTGCCACGGCCGGATCCGACCCTGCAACAGAACCTTGCCCGTGCCCATGCATGGGCCAAGGCGCTGCGCTCTGGTCAAAGCCTCGCGCAAATTGCCTCGTCCGAAAGCCGCTCCGAAAGCGCCATTCGCAGCCGCCTCACGCTCGCCTTCCTCGCCCCGCAGATCCAGCGCGCCATCCTCAAAGGCACGCTCGGCCCGCAATGGAGCACCGATGCCATCCTGCGCTTGAACCTCCCCGCCGACTGGGCTCAGCAAATCAAGGCGCTCGGCCTCTAAATCCACCCCGCAGGATTCTCCCAAATCACAAAACCGCAGGACGAAATTGTTGCCGAGAGACTGTTGGCGAAGTTGCTGCAAACTCGGGTAGGACTTGGCGTCTCTGATATGCAGGCCTGGCGCCAACCCGCGGAAACCACGCAGAAAAACCCGCGGAGCGGCAGAGATATGCAACCCAAGATTGTGGATGGCGGA
>NZ_JAAIVJ010000033.1 GCF_011008935.1 Tabrizicola oligotrophica
TCGCCGATGGCGTCGTGCCAATGTTCGACGGGCAGTTGGCTGGTGACGATGGTGGAAGCACGGCCGTGGCGATCTTCGAGGATTTCCAGGAGGTCACGTCGCTCGGGGGCGGTCAGGACTGCGAGGCCCCAGTCGTCGATGATCAACACATCCATGCGGGCGATGGTCTTGAGGATGCGTTCGTGGCGTCCGTCCCCGCGGGCAAGTGCGAGGGCTTCGAACATGCGTGGGGCGCGCTGATAAAGGACCGAGCGCCCATCCCGACACGATTTGTGACCAAGGGCGCAGGCAATCCAGCTCTTTCCCAAACCGGTCGGTCCGGTGATCAACAGGTTCTCATGCCTGGCAATCCAAGCACCATCCGCAAGATGGGCCATGACACCGCGGTCCAGGCCACGTGACGTGCGCAGGTCCAGGTCTTCGACGCTGGCGTCTTGGCGCAGGGCGGCGAACTTCAGCCGCGAGGCCAGCTTCTTGCCGTCACGCTCGGCCGCCTCGCGGTCGACGAGGATGCCGAGACGCTCTTCGAAGGAGAGATCGTCGAAGGCGGTTGACCTGCGTTGTTCTTCGAGCGCCTTGGCAATGCCAGTCAAGCCGAGGGCCAGCAATCTATCATGGGTGGGATGGGTCAGCATTTTGGTCCTTTCTCAGTGGTAATAGCCGCCGCCACGGATGTTGGCGTGCTGAAGGGGGGCGGCATCTTCGGTGCCTTCTAGGAAGGCGCGGTCGAGGCCGGTCTTGAGGATCGAACGGATGGACGTCACTGTGCGGGCGCCGATGGTGACGCCACGCTGGCAGGCTGCATCGACCCGCTCTGGTCCATAGGTCTTGACCAGGGACAGCACGCCCAGACAGGTGCGGAACCCCTGCTCGGGGTGCGGTCGGTCGGCCATCACCATCTCGCAGAAAGCGGCGACGGCCGGGCCGGTCTTCGTCGCTTGCGCCAGCATTCTTGCCGGGGTCCATTCTCCCAACCTGCGATGGGCCGAGGGCATATGGTCGGGCACCGTCACATGAGTGCGCCGACCCGGGGTGCGGACATGGCTCGCAACCCGCTGACCGCGATGGAATATCTCGACCGTTTGCCCCGCTATGCGAACATCGACCTCTTGTTTGATCAGGGCGAAGGGCACGGAATACCAGGAGCTGTCGACTTCGATGTGGTAATCCGGTGCCACGCGAGCGCGCTTCCACCGGGCGAAGACATAGGGTTCAGGCGGCAGGGATCGCAGGTTGGGCCTGTCCAGCGTGGCGAACAGATCGGCGCGGCTGGCGCCATATCCACGCATCAGGCGCATGTTCAACTCATAGAGCAGCCGCCGGATCGCCCCGTTCAACTCTGTCAAAGAGAAGAACCGATGGTTCCGCAGCCGTGCCAGAATCCAGCGTTGCGCCACTTGGACGGCCACCTCGACCTTCGCCTTGTCCCGGGGTTTGCGCGGCCGCGCCGGCAGAACAGCGGTGCCGTAATGCGCGGCCATCTCGGCATAGGTCCGGTTCAGCCCCGGATCAAACCGATCGGCCTTGATCACGGCCGACTTCAGGTTGTCGGGCACCACGGCCTTCGGCACGCCGCCCAGAAAGGCAAACATTCGGACATGGGCAAGGATCCAATCCTCCAGCCCCTCCGAGGCAACCGCTTCGGCATAGGTGTAATTAGATGCCCCCATGGCCGCCACGAACAACTTCATGGGACGCGCCTCGCCGGTGACAGGGTCAATCACATCGATGGTGTCGCCGGCAAAGTCGACAAAGACCTTCTCGCCACCCACATGCGTCTGGCGCATCGTTGGCCGCACCCGGCCCTTCCAGCCGTCGAAATGCTCGCAGAACCAGGCATAGCCAAACCCGTCTGGCGCTCTTGCCCGATACTCTTCCCACAACAGTGCTCGCGTCACCCCGGGTCGGCGCAATTCGACGTCCATCACCGCCCAATCCGGCACAGGCCGATCCAGCCGCGAGGCCATCGTGGGGCTGGGAAACAGCAGAAGCTCCAGGCTGTCATCGTCCAAATCCGTCGGAAGAGGCCAGGACAAACCCGCATGGCGCGCACGCGCCAGATAGTTCCCGACCGTGCCCTTCCCAAGCCCAAGAGACCTAGCAACCGCCCGGTCGCTCAGCCCTTGCTCATACTTCAAACGCAACAAATCCCGTATTCGGCGCATCGACAATCTCTCAGTGGGCATGCTCGCTCCTGGCTGTTCACCAGCGGGAGCCTATGCCGTTTGATTGCCGGTCAAACCTGCCCACGATCCCGTGGAAAGACTGCCCACCTTCGCGTGGAATCCGCGCCCATCATCCCATGGATTGACTGTCCACCATCGCGTGGAACACGCA
>NZ_JAAIVJ010000034.1 GCF_011008935.1 Tabrizicola oligotrophica
GCCGTCGGTTCGTCCATGATCACGAGCTTCGAGGCAAAGGCCGCCGTGCGCGCGATCGACACGCATTGCCGCTGGCCTCCGCTCATGTTGCGGATCGGGTTGTCGACATTGGGGATCTTCACCGCCGTCGTCTTCAAGGCCTCCAGCGTGCGCTCGCGCATCGCCTTGCGGTCGAGCCAGGAAAACGGGCCAAGGCGGAACTTGAACAATTCGCGCCCCAGAAACAGGTTCGACGGCACATCGAGATCGTCGGCCAGCGCCAGCGTCTGGAACACCGTCTCGATGCCGGCCTCGCGCGCCTCCAGGGGCCCCGCGAAGTTCACCGGCTGGCCGTCGAAGAACACCTCGCCCGCCGAGCGCTGCTCCACCGCCGTCACCTGCCGCACGAAGGTCGACTTGCCGGCGCCATTGTCGCCGACGACGGCGACATGCTCGCCCTCATGCAAGGTGAAATTGGCATCCTCCAGCGCATGCACCCCGCCATAGCGCTTGGTCAGCCCGCGCGTTTCCAGAATGATCTTGCTCATGGCTTATCCTCTCGCCCGCTTGCCCTGCCGCCACTGATCCAGGATGACCGCGCCGACGATGATCGCGCCCTTCACCATCTCCTGGTAATAGGCGTCGAGCTGGATCGAGGTGAAGCCCGAGATGATGACCGAAAAGATCATCGCCCCCAGCACCGTGCCGAGGATCGAGCCGCGCCCGCCCGACAGCGACACCCCGCCGATCACCGCCATGGCGATGGCGTCCAACTCGTACATCATGCCCATGCCGGCCTGTGCGGTCAGGTTCTTGGAGGTCAGAAGCACCGCCGACACCCCGGCCAGAAGCCCTGCAATGGCATAGACCAGCACCTTGTGGCGGTCGGTGTTGATCCCCGACATCCGCGCCGCCGCCTCGTTCGAGCCGATGGCATAGGTGCGCTTGCCGTACAGCGTGAAGCGCATCATGACCCAGAACAGCCCCGCCAGCAGGATGAACACCACTGCCGGGTTCTGGCCCTGCCAGCTCAGGATGCCAAAGCTCAGCCAGCCCAGCACATCGCCGTTCGACAGGCTGCCATAGCTTTCCGTCGGGAAGCTGACCGGCTGGCCGTTCGACCACCAGCGCGAGGCGCCGCGCGCCGCCACCATCATGCCCAGCGTGGCGATGAAGGGCGGAATGCGGGTGTAGGCAATCAGCAAGCCATTGACAAGACCGGCAAAAGCGCCACAGGCCAGCCCGATGGCAATCGGCACGATCACCGGCAGATCCATCGCCCAGGGCCCGAAGATCGCCTTGGGATTGGGGTTGCCGTTGACCAGCGCCGTCTGGGCAAAACTCATCGCCACCATGGCCGTGACCCCCACCACCGAGCCGGAGCTGAGGTCAATCCCGCCGATGATGATGACCTGCGTCACCCCGAGCGCGATGATCCCGACAATGGCCACCTGCAGCATCATGATGTCCAGCCGCTGCATGTTGAACAGGCTGTCCACCCCGTCGCGCAGGTTGAACAGGAACGAACCCCCCTGCAGCCGGTTCAGCACCTCGAAGATCACCACCATGATCACCAGCGCCAAAGCCACATTCCACTCCGCAGCCCGCGCCCGACGCGCAGGATCATATCTTAGGCCGCCAAGCCCGTGGGTCG
>NZ_JAAIVJ010000035.1 GCF_011008935.1 Tabrizicola oligotrophica
AGAGTGGCAGATGATCGGCATACTTGCTGACCAGCACATGGGCCAAGAGACCCGGCCCGGGGCGGCCGCGTTCGATGGGCCGCGACGGGAGCGGGGCTTGCACGAAGCGTTCGCAGCACGAGCAGGTCAACCGGGGCCGGACGATGCGGTTCACGATAAACCTACCGGGGACGTATTCCAGTTCCTCGGTCACATCCTCACCGATCCGACGCAAGCGCCCGCCGCAATCGGCACAGGCATCCGAGCCGGGGCTGAGTTCCACTTCCATCCGGGGAATATGGTCCGGGATCGGACGCCGCTTCGGTTTGTCCTTCTCCTCGATGTCCGGCAGCTTCATCCGCGCGGTCATCGCGGCGGCGGCGATCTCGCTGGTCTCAAGGGCAAGCTGAAGCTGTTCTGCCGTTTCCGACGAGGCACCGAACCGATGCGCCCGGTGCCCTGCCAGCTGATGGCGCAGCTTCTCGATCAGGATCGCCTGAGCCCTCACCTCCGCAAGCAGCCGCGCGGTGAAGCTGCGCAGTTCCTCGGGATCTTCCGGCAGGGTCAGGGTCTGATCGAGCATGCGGGAAGTTTATCCCACTGTATTCCTTGTAGGAATCCTTCTCTTGCAAGCCCTGCAGATTATCCCGCTGCCAGGGGCCGCCACGTCCGCTGCGGTGCCCGCCAGTCGATCCCCTCCAGCAGCATCGACAGCTGCGCAGGCGTCAGCGCCACCTTCCCCTCCTTGGCCGAGGGCCAGACGAACCGCCCCTTCTCCAGCCGCTTCAGGAACATGCAGGCGCCTTGACCATCCCACCAGATCACCTTCACGAGATCGCCACGACGGCCACGGAAGACGAACAGATGCCCGGCAAAGGGGTCCTGCTTCAACACCGCCTCGGCCTGTGCCGCGAGCGCGGCAAAGCCCTTGCGCATGTCGGTAACGCCCGCCGCCAGCCAGACCCGCGTGTTGGCCGGAACCGGGATCACGCTGTCAGGCCCCGGATCAGCCGCGCCAGCGCCTCAGGATCATAGCGGCCGCTGATCCGCATCCGGTGACCGCCCGCCAGCTCGATCTCGATGTGGTTCTCGGCGGCAGGTGCCGCCGGGGTAGACCTGGTCTCCGCGACGATCTCTACGGGCAGAAACCGCGCCTCCTCTGCTGGGGGCGCAACCGAGGCGGGGTCTGGCGCATAACGGGGATCGCGCAGCCACTTGAAGATCAGGTTCGCGTTCACCGCGTAGCGCCGCGCCACCTGAGCCACGGAAACACCCGGCGCCGCCGTCTGGAAACAGATCGACCGCTTCTCCTCATCCGTCCAAAGTCGCTTCGTCCGACGCGCCACGCCATCACCATAGTGTCCACTATCGATGGTGGACACTATCCGCCTCTCTCACCACGCGGCAGGGCGGTCAGGCCGGACGCTTAC
>NZ_JAAIVJ010000036.1 GCF_011008935.1 Tabrizicola oligotrophica
CCGCCCATGCCCGTCACCCCCGGATTTTTCACCGACAGCCTTTCTGCGCGCGATCCCGAGATTTTCGGGGCAGTGACGTCGGAGCTTGGTCGTCAGCGTCACGAGATCGAGCTGATTGCCTCGGAGAACATCGTCAGCCGCGCCGTGATGGAGGCGCAGGGCTCGGTGATGACCAACAAATACGCCGAGGGCTATGCCGGCAAGCGCTATTACGGCGGCTGCGAGTTTGTCGACATCGCCGAGAACCTGGCGATGGAGCGGGCCTGCAAGCTGTTTGGCTGCTCTTTTGCCAATGTGCAGCCGAACTCGGGGTCGCAGGCCAACCAGGGGGTGTTCCAGGCGCTGATCCAGCCCGGCGACACCATCTTGGGCATGAGCCTTGATGCCGGCGGTCACCTGACCCATGGCGCGGCGCCGAACCAGTCGGGCAAGTGGTTCAAGGCGGTGCAATACGGCGTGCGTCCGCAGGACAGCCGGCTGGACTATGACCAGCTCGCCGCGCTGGCCGCCGAGCACCAGCCGAAGCTCATCATCGCCGGCGGCTCGGCGATTCCGCGCGTCATCGACTTTGCCCGGATGCGCGAGATTGCCGATTCTGTCGGCGCCTATCTGCTGGTCGACATGGCCCATGTCGCCGGTCTGGTGGCGGCCGGGCTTTACCCCTCGCCCTTCCCGCATGCCCATGTGGCGACCACCACCACGCACAAGACCCTGCGCGGTCCGCGCGGCGGCATGATCCTCACGAATGACGAGGCGATTGCCAAGAAGATCAACTCGGCGATCTTCCCGGGCATTCAGGGCGGCCCGCTGATGCATGTGATCGCGGCCAAGGCGGTGGCCTTCGGCGAGGCGCTGCGCCCCGAATTCGTCGACTACCAGAAGCAGGTGGTGGCCAATGCCAGGGCGCTGGCCGAGCAGCTGATGAAGGGCGGGCTCGACATCGTCACGGGGGGCACCGACAGCCACCTGATGCTGGTCGACCTGCGGCCGAAGGGCGTGAAGGGCAACGCCACCGAAAAGGCCCTGGGCCGGGCGCATATCACCTGCAACAAGAACGGCATCCCGTTCGACCCGGAAAAGCCGACCGTGACCTCGGGCGTGCGCCTCGGCACTCCGGCCGGCACGACGCGCGGCTTCGGCGAGGCCGAGTTCCGCCAGATCGCCGACTGGATCGTTGAAGTGGTCGACGGGCTGGCCCAGCATGGCGAAGACGGCAACGCCGCCGTCGA
>NZ_JAAIVJ010000037.1 GCF_011008935.1 Tabrizicola oligotrophica
GGACCTCGCAGGATGAACAACCCACACCAGAATGCTCGTCTGACCTTGCACAGTCGAGAGCAGATCGTCGCCCGTGTGATGGGCGGGCAGAAGGCCTCTGACGTCGCGGCCGCCTTTGCGGTGTCTGGTAAGCGCCGTCCTGGCCCCACCTTCCTGCTGAATCCGTAAGCTGCGATGCGCCCTCGTGTGGAGATTTGCACGGGAGGCGTCAGTGGGAGTCCATCGGGAGCGCAGTATGGAGGCCGTCGGGTTTGTGGAGCTTCTTGCGGCTCCGGCGGTCAAGCGGCGATGGTCTGACGAGGCGAAGGGTCGGATGGTGGCAGAGACGCTGGTGCCGGGCGTCACGGTGAACGAGGTGGCGCGTCGGCATGGATTGAAGGCCAACCACTTGTCGTCTTGGCGGACGCTGGCCCGGAAGGGCAAACTTGTTGTGCCCGAGGTTGTGGGGGCAGAGTTTGCGGCACCCGTTGCGTCGCCGATTGTGGTCCCGACAGTGGCAACGATGGCGTCGATTGATCTGATCATCGGGCCGGTGACGGTGCGGCTGGATAGTGCCACACCAGCAGCGCGGGTTGCGGAACTGGCTGTGGCGCTGCGGGCCTGCTCATGATCTTCCCGTCGAACCGGGTGCGGATCATGGTGGCGACGAAGCCTATCGACTTCAGGAAGGGACACGACAGTCTGGCCGCGATGGTGAAGAACGAGCTGCGCAAGGACCCGTTCACCGGAACGGTCTTCGTGTTCCGGGCGAGGAAGGCGGATCGTCTGAAGCTGCTCTACTGGGACGGCACCGGTCTGGTGATGGCCTACAAGCGGCTGGAGGAGCACAGCTTCACCTGGCCCGCCGTGAAGGATGGGCTGATGCTGATGAACCATGCCCAGTTCGAGGCGCTGTTTGCAGGGCTCGATTGGCGGCGGGTTCCCATGCGTAGCTGTCCGCCACCATCACCGCCATCGTCAAAGGCCACCGGCAGAGGCAGATCGACGATCTGCTCCCGTGGAATTACGCCGTCACGGTGTGATCGGGACACCGCTTACGGTGTCTGTCCGCACGGTTCGCAAATGGCTTGCCCGGTTCCGCGCGGGCGGAGGCGCGGCACTTTCCAATCGCGCAAGCGCCCCCGCCCGCGTTGCGGGGCGGCTGACCATGGCGACAGTGGCGCT
>NZ_JAAIVJ010000038.1 GCF_011008935.1 Tabrizicola oligotrophica
TGAATCGCCCCTAGATTTGTAGACGCCTTGCTTGGTAATTTTGGAAGCAAGGAGGACAAGATGTCCGGAGCTAAATTCACAGACGAGTTCAAGCGCGATGCCGTGGCCCAGATCGAGGATCGGGGTTATCCGGTGCGCGAGGTGGCCGAGCGGCTGGGCGTCAGCACGAAGTCGATCTACACGTGGCAGAAGCAGTTTTCGCGGCCCGCGAAGGTGATCCAGGAGGTCGATGCTCAGGCCGACGAGATCCGCCGCCTCAAGCGCGATTTGGCGCGGGTCACGGAGGAGCGGGATATCCTAAAAAAGGCGACCGCATACTTCGCCAGGGAATCCCGGTGAGGTATGCGTTCATCGCGGAGAACCGGCTGATCTTTGCGGTCCGGGCCATGTGCCGGATGCTTCGGGTTCATCCGAGCGGCTTCTATGCGTGGCTGCGCGCCCCCCTTTCCCAACGGGCGCTGGAGGATCAGCGCCAAACCGTGCTTCTGAAGCAGGCTTGGGATGACAGCGGCGAGGTATATGGATATCGCAAGCTGCATGATGATCTGTGCGACATGGGCGAAGACATCAGCCCGAACCGGGTCTGGCGACTGACACGTCTGGCGGGAATAAGGGCCCAGATTGGTTACAAAAAGAAGCCGGGCTCTTACGGTGGCAGCCCTGCCATTGTGGCTGACAATACCTTGAACAGAGAGTTCGATGTCGATGCGCCTGACCAATTTTGGGTCACCGACATCACTTACATCCGCACGCATGAGGGGTTCTTGTATCTTGCGGTTGTGATCGATCTGTTTTCCCGCCGCGTCATCGGTTGGTCTATGCAGGGGCGCACTTACACCGACCTGCCGCTGCAGGCCCTGCTCATGGCCGTCTGGCGACGCAAAC
>NZ_JAAIVJ010000039.1 GCF_011008935.1 Tabrizicola oligotrophica
CGGTGTCTGTCCGCACGGTTCGCAAATGGCTTGCCCGGTTCCGCGCGGGCGGAGGCGCGGCACTTTCCAATCGCGCAAGCGCCCCCGCCCGCGTTGCGGGGCGGCTGACCATGGCGACAGTGGCGCTGATCGTGCATCTGCGCCGGTCGCTGCGGATGACGGGTGCGGCGATTGCCGCCAAGCTTGGCCTGGGGCGGTCCACCGTATCTCGCTGGCTCCGGCGCGAAGGGTTGGGGCGGTTGGCGCAGATCGACCCGCCCGCGCCCGTGCGCCGCTTTCAGCGTGAGCGGCCGGGCGAGCTGATCCATTTCGATATCAAGAAGTTGGGCCGGTTCGACCACCCCGGCCACAGGGTCACAGGCGACCGACGCGGGCGCAACCGGGGTGCGGGTTGGGACTTCGTGCATGTGGCCGTCGATGATGCCACCCGCTTGGCCTATGTCGAAGTGCTGAAGGACGAGCGCAAGGACACCACGACCGGTTTCCTCTTGCGTGCCCTGCGCTGGTTCCGCACCCGGGGCATCAGGGTCGAACGGGTCATGACCGATCGAGCCATCGCGGCGCCATCGGTTCGAACCCGATGGCGAGGGGCAGCGCCTACCGCTCCCGCCGCTTTGCCAAGGCCCTGCGCCTGCTGGCCATCCGCCACATCTTCACACGGCCCTACACACCCAAGACCAACGGCAAGGCCGAGAGGTTTATCCAGACGCTCATGCGAGAATGGGCCTACGGCCTCGCACACACGTCCTCAACCGCACGAAACGCCGACCTGCCGCGTTGGCTTGACTGGTTCAACAAATCAAGACCACACTCAGCCCTTAACGGCCTATCACCCTTCTCAAGGGTGAATGACCTCCTAAGAACTCACACCTAG
>NZ_JAAIVJ010000040.1 GCF_011008935.1 Tabrizicola oligotrophica
GCTTCTCCTCATCCGTCCAAAGTCGCTTCGTCCGACGCGCCACGCCATCACCATAGTGTCCACTATCGATGGTGGACACTATCCGCCTCTCTCACCACGCGGCAGGGCGGTCAGGCCGGACGCTTACTTTCGTCCGGGACACGCCGCAAGGGCAAGTTGGGGGCCGGCACAACACCGCCCCCCATCCCGAATGTTTCGCCCACACGCGGCCTGTCCCGCTCACCGGGCTTGTTCCGACAGTGCCAAGGTCCCTACAGCACGAAGTCCCCCGCGGCGTAGGCCGAGGCCAGCAGGGCGCCATCCTTGACGACAATCGTGAACTCGAACGCCGCATCCGCGTCGGTGTTGCCGCGGATCACGGTATTGGTCCCGTTGTTGACACAGGAGATCCTGCCGATCCCGACACCACCAAAGGTGAAGCTCTGATTGCCAGCCACTGTGGTATCGGCGTCTATTTGCGACAGGTCGATCACATCACCACCAGCAACGCCGGCCCCCTGGAATGCCGGAGCGCCGTTGCCCGCAGTGATCCGGTCGGCACTTCCTGCCGGGGAATCGCTCTCCGAGGTGAAGACGAACACATCCGCACCATTTCCTCCGATCAGGACGTCCTGACCAGCCTGCCCGGTAAGCCTGTCCGCCCCACCCAGCCCCCGGATGATGTCATTGCCGGCCCCGCCGTAGATCGCGTTGGCGCCACTGGTGCCGGTCAGCGTGTCATGGCCGATGCCGGAGATCAGGTTCTCCATCTGGGTGAAGCTCTCGCCGGCGAAGTTGGTCAGCCCGGTCGTCAGGTTGACCGCGT
>NZ_JAAIVJ010000041.1 GCF_011008935.1 Tabrizicola oligotrophica
GAAGTCCAGCGACCAGCGCTGGTTTGGCCGCAGTGGAACCGGCATCGGCGTGCGACTGCCACGAGCCCGTTTGCGGCCACGACGGCGGCGCACCGACAGGCCCTCTTCCCGGTAAATCCGGTAGAGCCAGCACCGTGCCCGATCCGATCTCGATGAACCGGGCAAACACCCAGCGTACATGCGCGGCATCGGCAGGTCTTTCGACCAGCTTCCGGTCCTTGACCTCGTAGCCCAGCGGCGGGCAGCCACCCATCCACATGCCCTTCATCCGGCTGGCGCGGACCTTGTCGCGGATCCGTTCGGCCGTGACCTCCCGTTCGAACTGGGCGAACGACAGCAGGATGTTCAGCGTCAGCCGCCCCATGGACGTGGTGGTGTTGAACGACTGCGTCACCGAAACGAAGGTCACGCTGTTGCGGTCGAACACCTCGACCAGCTTGGAGAAGTCCATCAGCGAGCGAGACAGCCGGTCGATCTTGTAGACCACCACCACGTCGACCAGCCCGTCCTCGATGTCGGCAAGCAACCGTTTCAGACCGGGGCGTTCCAGCGTGCCGCCCGAGATGCCGCCATCGTCGTATTGATCGCGCACTAGCGCCCAGCCCTCGGAACGCTGGCTGGCGATGTAGGACTCGCAGTGAATCGCCCCTAGTTTCCTAGACGCCTCGCAGTTTCAGTTTTTGCTGCTGTTCGAAGGCGATCGGTGACAGCATGCCGTTCCTAACGTGTTTGCGCTGCGGGTTGTAGAAGAACTCGATGTAGTCG
>NZ_JAAIVJ010000042.1 GCF_011008935.1 Tabrizicola oligotrophica
GCTCTACCGGATTTACCGGGAAGAGGGCCTGTCGGTGCGCCGCCGTCGTGGCCGCAAACGGGCTCGTGGCAGTCGCACGCCGATGCCGGTTCCACTGCGGCCAAACCAGCGCTGGTCGCTGGACTTCCTGTCCGACACGTTCGGGGCCTGCCGGAAGTTCCGCATCCTGGCGGTGAATGACGACTGCTGCCGCGAAAACCTCGGCCTGATCGCCGACACCAGCATCTCGGGCGCGCGCGTCGCTCGGGAATTGGACGCGCTGGTCCGCATCTATGGCAAACCCGCTTGCATAGTTTCTGACAACGGGACCGAGTTCACCAGCAAGGCGATCCTGAAATGGGCCAACGAAAACGGCGTCGAGTGGCACTACATCGACCCCGGCAAGCCGCAGCAGAACGGCTACATCGAGTCCTTCAACGGCAGCCTGCGCGACGAATGCCTCAACGAGGAGATCTTCGACAACCTGTCCGATGCCCGCCGCAAACTGGCTCTCTGGCGATATGACTACAACAACGTCAGGCCGCATTCCTCGCTGGGCAACAAGTCCCCCACAGAAGCGCGCCGGACGCTTGAGCTACTTGATGGCAACGCGCCCGGCGCGCTTGCCAGACCTGAAACCGATGCCTATCAACCCCAAGGACTCTCGTTATGAACGAGGGACGACCGGGGGGCAGGTCA
>NZ_JAAIVJ010000043.1 GCF_011008935.1 Tabrizicola oligotrophica
AGACCCCGTTCCTCAGAACGGGATCTCGTCGTCGCGGTCGACCAGCTCGGGGTTTTCGCCCTCGGCCGCTTTCGGGCGGCTGAGGAAGTCGACCTTGTCGGCGATGATCTCGCAGCCGTAGCGGTCGACACCTGCCGCGTCGGTCCACTTCGTGTAGTGGATGCGGCCTTGGACGAGAACCTTCATGCCCTTGTCGCAGTGCTCGGCGACCGTCTTGCCGAGGCCATTGAAGCAGGTGACGCGGTGCCATTCGGTGTCCATCACCCGGTAACCGTTCTCGTCGCGGATCACGCGACCTTCCGAGAGGCGCGGGCGCGAGGTGGCCAGGGTGAAGTTGGTGATCGTCGTGCCGCTCTGGGTCGTGCGGACTTCCGGCTTCTGACCGATGTTGCCGGCGAGGATAACGATGTTCTGCATGATAAGCTCCTGTGGTTTCTGTCCCTGGGACCGTCCCTTCGACAAGACCCGGAGAAAGCCTGTCGGTTGAGGCGTGCACGGCTGGGCCAAAGGACCGGACGGAAACCCCCAGAGGGCCGGGGTGGCGCGGGCAGCCCTGCAAGGGCAACACGGCCCGGCCTGACGCGGGGTTGCGCGCCAGAGGCCGAACAGGCTTAGGGGATTGTCAGTCGAAGGGAGGACGCCGGGGATGGGAGCAACTGGGG
>NZ_JAAIVJ010000044.1 GCF_011008935.1 Tabrizicola oligotrophica
TCGGTCTCGTCGCTGTCGGCGGTGGCGGTGTTGTCGACGTCGCCGTCGCCGTCCACCAGCCCGTTCAGGTCGATGCCGTCGCCGTCGATGTCGGCCTGCTGCACGGTGTAGGTCGCCTCGACGGTATGCGTCCCGCCGGGGGCCAGATCGCCGACGAAATGGTCAAGCCCGGTCAGCGGGTCGGTGATCGTCACATTGGTCAGCGTCACGTTGCCGTCATTGGTCACCGTGATCTCATAGGTGATGATGTCGCCCGCCGCGTTCACCACCCCGTCCGGCCCGTCGCCGCCAACATCGGTCACCACCTTGTCGATCAGCAGCACCGGATCGTAGACGATGCCCACCACCTCGCTGTCGGAGACCTCTTCGGTCTCGTCGCTGTCGGCGGTGGCGGTGTTGTCGACGTCGCCGTCGCCGTCCACCAGCCCGTTCAGGTCGATGCCGTCGCCGTCGATGTCGGCCTGCTGCACGGTGTAGGTCGCCTCGACGGTATGCGTCCCGCCGGGGGCCAGATCGCCGACGAAATGGTCAAGCCCGGTCAGCGGGTCGGTGATCGTCACATTGGTCAGCGTCACGTTGCCGTCATTGGTCACCGTGATCTCGTAGGTGATGATGTCGCCGGCCGCGTCGACCAGACC
>NZ_JAAIVJ010000045.1 GCF_011008935.1 Tabrizicola oligotrophica
CCGACACGATGGCGGTGCCGAGGCCTTCGATGCCGCCGCCGACGGTGGTCATCACCACCATGCCGAGGCCGACGATGGCGGCGGTCAGCACGACCCAGTCAACCGTCACGGCACCGGATTCGTCGGACTTGAAGGCTTTGAAGAGGTTCAACAGTTTCATGATATGCCCTTTCGCGGGTGTTGTATTGGTCTGGCCGGCGGGGTCACCTGTCAGGCCGGTAAACCTGCACTCCCGTCAAGCTTGGGGTCAGTAGGCGGGTAAAATCTGGCAGAATTGGGGCGGGTCGGTGGTCATTTCGCGGAAATTGCAGCTTTGCGCGGACAAACCATTGCAGGTTGTGAAACAGTCAGCGCCCCGGTCCGGACGGGGAAAGGGCCGCGTCCCGGACAGGACGCGGCCCTTGCTCTGATCGGAGTTTCAGATCAGATTACTGATTTTCGTAGCCAGCGGCGCGGCCTTCCAGGTCCGACACGATGGCGGTGCCGAGGCCTTCGATGCCGCCGCCGACGGTGGTCATCACCACCATGCCGAGGCCGACGATGGCGGCGGTCAGCACGACCC
>NZ_JAAIVJ010000046.1 GCF_011008935.1 Tabrizicola oligotrophica
GGAGCCTATGCCGTTTGATTGCCGGTCAAACCTGCCCACGATCCCGTGGAAAGACTGCCCACCTTCGCGTGGAATCCGCGCCCATCATCCCATGGATTGACTGTCCACCATCGCGTGGAACACGCACTCGTCGTCATACTTTGATGCCGGTAGCCCCGTCCGGTCATCGTATAGCAGGTCATAGATTTCTTGGCGAAGCCCATCACGGGTGCTTTGTTTTGCAAACAAGTCCTGCACTTCCTCCATCCGGCGCTGGAGCGCCTTCAGGATTTCGACCGAAACAGACTTGATCTGCCGGATTTCCTCCTTCGAGAGGTCATCACGTATCAGCAAGTCAAATACCGGCTTCTGCTCCTGGGTCAAGCCAAGCGAGACGTGACTCTGCGCCTCCTCCTCGAGGTCGGCCGCTATACGCATCAAGGTGAATCGCCCCTAGATTTGTAGACGCCTTGCTTGGTAATTTTGGAAGCAAGGAGGACAAGATGTCCGGAGCTAAATTCACAGACGAGTTCAAGCGCGATGCCGTGGCCCAGATCGAGGATCGGGGT
>NZ_JAAIVJ010000047.1 GCF_011008935.1 Tabrizicola oligotrophica
CCGCCGGGTCGAAGCTCGCCGTGTTCGCGATATCCGCGCCGGAGTCGATCATCGCCTGATCGACCGCATAGCTCGCCGTCCAGGTCTCGCTGCCGCCGACCGGGATCGAGATCCCGCTCACCGCCGCACCGCCGAAGTCCACCGGCAGGCTGTCGCTCAGCGCGCCACCCGTCAGCGTCACGTTGCCGGTGTTGGTCACCGCGATCGTATAGGTCAGCGTGCCGGGTGCCGAGAGGCTGGCCTGATCCACCGTCTTCTCGATGGAGAAGCCCGGGGTCTGGCTGATCGTCGTGGTGGCGTCGTCGGACTGCGGCTCGGCTTCCGCCGGCTCGAAGCTCGCCGTGTTCACGATATCCGCGCCGGCGTCGATCATCGCCTGATCGACCGCATAGCTCGCCGTCCAGGTCTCGCTGCCGCCGACCGGGATCGAGATCCCGCTCACCGCCGCACCGCCGAAGTCCACCGGCAGGCTGTCGCTCAGCGCGCCACCC
>NZ_JAAIVJ010000048.1 GCF_011008935.1 Tabrizicola oligotrophica
GAGAAGCCCGGGGTCTGGCTGATCGTCGTGGTGGCGTCGTCGGACTGCGGCTCGGCTTCCGCCGGCTCGAAGCTCGCCGTGTTCACGATATCCGCGCCGGCGTCGATCATCGCCTGATCGACCGCATGGCTCGCCGTCCAGGTCTCGCTGCCGCCGACCGGGATCGAGATCCCGCTCACCGCCGCACCGCCGAAGTCCACCGGCAGGCTGTCAGTCAGCGCGCCCTCCGTCAGCGTCACGTTGCCGGTGTTGGCCACCGTGATCGTATAGGTCAGCGTGCCGGGCGCCGAGAGGCTGGCCTGATCCACCGTCTTCTCGATGGTGAAGGCCGGAGTCTGGCTGATCGTGGTGGTGGCATCGTCGGACTGCGGCTCGGCTTCCGCCGGCTCGAAGCTCGCCGTGTTCACGATATCCGCGCCGGCGTCGATCATCGCCTGATCGACCGCATGGCTCGCCGTCCAGGTCTCGCTGCCGCCGACCGGGA
>NZ_JAAIVJ010000049.1 GCF_011008935.1 Tabrizicola oligotrophica
CAAACCCTTCCCAAAATAACCCGGAAGGGACCGCCGAAAGGCAATGGCGCGGGGTGGAGCAGCCCGGTAGCTCGTCAGGCTCATAACCTGAAGGCCGCAGGTTCAAATCCTGCCCCCGCAACCAAAAATTATAAATATATCAGATGCTTAGAGCCCGACGTAAACCGTCGGGTTTTGTGCGTTCCGCTCTACATCAACGCCACATCAACACCTCAATGACCTGCCCCCCGGTCGTCCCTCGTTCATAACGAGAGTCCTTGGGGTTGATAGGCATCGGTTTCAGGTCTGGCAAGCGCGCCGGGCGCGTTGCCATCAAGTAGCTCAAGCGTCCGGCGCGCTTCT
>NZ_JAAIVJ010000050.1 GCF_011008935.1 Tabrizicola oligotrophica
CGACTGTGCAAGGTCAGACGAGCATTCTGGTGTGGGTTGTTCATCCTGCGAGGTCCTGGGCTGGAGTTTGGCGATTGCAGCCTAACCCCGTTCCGGGTGAACAACCTCCTGAGACTTCACAGCTAGGCGCAATCGCCAAACTCCAGCCGAGGACCTCGATGGACAAATACCCCGCATCATGGGGCCCGTCTTACGGTTTGCAGTCGAGAACTGAATCGCCCCTAGATTTGTAGACGCCTTGCTTGGTAATTTTGGAAGCAAGGAGGACAAGATGTCCGGAGCTAAATTCACAGACGAGTTCAAGCGCGATGCCGTGGCCCAGATCGAGGATCGGGGTT
>NZ_JAAIVJ010000051.1 GCF_011008935.1 Tabrizicola oligotrophica
AGCGCCACTGTCGCCATGGTCAGCCGCCCCGCAACGCGGGCGGGGGCGCTTGCGCGATTGGAAAGTGCCGCGCCTCCGCCCGCGCGGAACCGGGCAAGCCATTTGCGAACCGTGCGGACAGACACCGCAAAGGCGGCCGCGACGTCAGAGGCCTTCTGCCCGCCCATCACACGGGCGACGATCTGCTCTCGACTGTGCAAGGTCAGACGAGCATTCTGGTGTGGGTTGTTCATCCTGCGAGGTCCTGGGCTGGAGTTTGGCGATTGCAGCCTAACCCCGTTCCGGGTGAACAACCTCCTGAGACTTCACAGCTAGG
>NZ_JAAIVJ010000052.1 GCF_011008935.1 Tabrizicola oligotrophica
TGACTCCATGAAACCGTCGGTCAAACCAGCTGCCCACCTTCGCGTGGAACAGCTGCCCAAGATGCCGTGGAACGAGTGCCCACGATCACGTGGAATAGGCGCCCAGCTTCCGTGGAATGCGCAGGCTTATGCGCGCCGTTGCGGTTTTTCTGTTGATGACCTGCCCCCCGGAAGTTCCCTCGCTGTGATGTAGAGTCTGCCCAACCTGAAGGAGCAGACGACATGAGGAAAAGCCGTTTCACCGAAGCGCAGATTATCGGGATGATCAAAGAGCAGGAGGCAG
>NZ_JAAIVJ010000053.1 GCF_011008935.1 Tabrizicola oligotrophica
CTACATCGAGTTCTTCTACAACCCGCAGCGCAAACACGTTAGGAACGGCATGCTGTCACCGATCGCCTTCGAACAGCAGCAAAAACTGAAACTGCGAGGCGTCTAGGAAACTAGGGGCGATTCAAACCGGGCAATGAGATCTAAGATGTCAAAGCGAACGAAAGACCAAATGCAGCCTCGGGAAACCCAAAACACCCCAAGCGTTGAGGCTTTAGCACAGATGGGGAGGGAGGGGCTGCTTGATCTCTGGCCCACGGTGATGGGCACGGTT
>NZ_JAAIVJ010000054.1 GCF_011008935.1 Tabrizicola oligotrophica
GTGGCGACCCTCTGGCCTCCTTCTCCACAGCATAAAGCTGGGCGATCCGGCCGATGGCCTCTTCGGCGATGGGCGAGCCTTGCGACCGGTGGATGTCGACGAACTTGCGCCTGACATGGGCCATGCATGCGTGTTCCACGCGATGGTGGACAGTCAATCCATGGGATGATGGGCGCGGATTCCACGCGAAGGTGGGCAGTCTTTCCACGGGATCGTGGGCAGGTTTGACCGGCAATCAAACGGCATAGGCTCCC
>NZ_JAAIVJ010000055.1 GCF_011008935.1 Tabrizicola oligotrophica
AGAAGCGCGCCGGACGCTTGAGCTACTTGATGGCAACGCGCCCGGCGCGCTTGCCAGACCTGAAACCGATGCCTATCAACCCCAAGGACTCTCGTTATGAACGAGGGACGACCGGGGGGCAGGTCAGTTTGCGTCGCCAGACGGCCATGAGCAGGGCCTGCAGCGGCAGGTCGGTGTAAGTGCGCCCCTGCATAGACCAACCGATGACGCGGCGGGAAAACAGATCGATCACAACCGCAAGATACAAGAACCC
>NZ_JAAIVJ010000056.1 GCF_011008935.1 Tabrizicola oligotrophica
GGCGACCGCAAAGGTCAGCACCCCAAGGATCACCTCGCCCGATACCGTGGCTGGATGCATGCCGACGGCTATGCAGGGTTCGAGGACCTCTACCGCTCCGGCGCCATCCGCGAAGTCGCCTGCATGGTGCGCATTCCACGGAAGCTGGGCGCCTATTCCACGTGATCGTGGGCACTCGTTCCACGGCATCTTGGGCAGCTGTTCCACGCGAAGGTGGGCAGCTGGTTTGACCGACGGTTTCATGGAGTCAGGC
>NZ_JAAIVJ010000057.1 GCF_011008935.1 Tabrizicola oligotrophica
ACCTGCTCGTGCTGCGAACGCTTCGTGCAAGCCCCGCTCCCGTCGCGGCCCATCGAACGCGGCCGCCCCGGGCCGGGTCTCTTGGCCCATGTGCTGGTCAGCAAGTATGCCGATCATCTGCCACTCTGCGTGTTCCACGCGATGGTGGACAGTCAATCCATGGGATGATGGGCGCGGATTCCACGCGAAGGTGGGCAGTCTTTCCACGGGATCGTGGGCAGGTTTGACCGGCAATCAAACGGCATAGGCTCC
>NZ_JAAIVJ010000058.1 GCF_011008935.1 Tabrizicola oligotrophica
GACTACATCGAGTTCTTCTACAACCCGCAGCGCAAACACGTTAGGAACGGCATGCTGTCACCGATCGCCTTCGAACAGCAGCAAAAACTGAAACTGCGAGGCGTCTAGGAAACTAGGGGCGATTCAGACCAACCATCATCCGGGCGAAGACCCCCTTGTCGCTCCACCGCTTCCAACGGTTGTAGAGGGTCTTCGGAGGGCCATACTCCTTCGGTGCATCGCACCATCTCAACCCATTGCGATTGATAAAG
>NZ_JAAIVJ010000059.1 GCF_011008935.1 Tabrizicola oligotrophica
GGGTTCTTGTATCTTGCGGTTGTGATCGATCTGTTTTCCCGCCGCGTCATCGGTTGGTCTATGCAGGGGCGCACTTACACCGACCTGCCGCTGCAGGCCCTGCTCATGGCCGTCTGGCGACGCAAACCAAAGACCAAGGTCTACGTGCATTCTGACCAAGGGTCCCAGTTCACCGGCTATGAGTGGCAAGAATTCCTCGAGCAGCACAATCTGGCTCCCAGCATGAGCCGCCGCGGGAACTGCTGGGACA
>NZ_JAAIVJ010000060.1 GCF_011008935.1 Tabrizicola oligotrophica
CGGTCAGCGGGTCGGTGATCGTCACATTGGTCAGCGTCACGTTGCCGTCATTGGTCACCGTGATCTCGTAGGTGATGATGTCGCCGGCCGCGTCGACCAGACCGTCCGGCCCGTCGCCGCCGACATCGGTCACCACCTTGTCGATCAGCAGCACCGGATCGTAGACGATGCCCACCACCTCGCTGTCGGAGACCTCTTCGGTCTCGTCGCTGTCGGCGGTGGCGGTGTTGTCGACGTCGCCGTCGCCGT
>NZ_JAAIVJ010000061.1 GCF_011008935.1 Tabrizicola oligotrophica
CAAGCCCGGTCAGCGGGTCGGTGATCGTCACATTGGTCAGCGTCACGTTGCCGTCATTGGTCACCGTGATCTCATAGGTGATGATGTCGCCCGCCGCGTTCACCACCCCGTCCGGCCCGTCGCCGCCGACATCCGTCACCACCTTGTCGATCAGCAGCACCGGGTCATAGCAGACCGGCACATCCTCGCTGTCGGAGACCTCCTCGGTCTCGTCGCTGTCGGCGGTGGCGGTGT
>NZ_JAAIVJ010000062.1 GCF_011008935.1 Tabrizicola oligotrophica
ACACCGCCACCGCCGACAGCGACGAGACCGAGGAGGTCTCCGACAGCGAGGATGTGCCGGTCTGCTATGACCCGGTGCTGCTGATCGACAAGGTGGTGACGGATGTCGGCGGCGACGGGCCGGACGGTCTGGTCGACGCGGCCGGCGACATCATCACCTACGAGATCACGGTGACCAATGACGGCAACGTGACGCTGACCAATGTGACGATCACCGACCCGCTGACCG